>NZ_NGLG01000001.1:1257192-1271079 GCF_002140655.1 Enterococcus sp. 3H8_DIV0648
TCTTGAACTAAAGATAGTTCTGTGCAGCCTAAAATAGCATTTTGACACCCATATTTTTCAAAGACATCTGAAAGAATTTCTAAATATAACTCACTATTGATGTAGTCGTTTTCCTTCACATCATGATAAATCAGATAATTAACTTTTTCTTGAAGTTCTTGTTCAGGAGCCATAACTTCAAATCCTTTTGCCTCCAGCTCACTTTGGTATACTTTAGCTGTCATTGTTCCGGCAGTAGCCAACACGGCAATTTTCTCTCCCGGTTGATGGTGCTTCGTCGCCTCATTAACCGCTTCACGCGGCATGTGCAATAATGGAATTTTCGTTGCACCTTGAAGCTGTTCAAAAAAGTAATGAGCAGTATTGCAAGTCAGCACTATAAAATCAGGCTGTAATAAATTTTGTTTCTCAATATCATCTAATAGAAACGGCAATGGACTAGGAGCCTCATTATCCAAAATGTAAGCCGTCCGGTCAGGAACAGTCGCATGATTGAACATCACATAATTCAAGTACTCTTGATCATTGTGAGCTTGGGTTCGTTGATTCAGTATTCGAATAAAACTTTCTGTTGCCATTGTTCCCATACCGCCAAGAATACTAAAAAAATTTTCCATATTTATCCTTCTTTCTCTTTAAAGAATAAATCAAATCGTCCTTTATATTTGCTGAACATGTATTTCATTAATACCCAACGCATCAGAGACATATCTTTCTTATAAAAGACTGTAGTGCCCCATTGTTTATTTTTAATCATCTCTAGCGCTTTCTCTTTGTCGGCATTGTTACGAGCGAATTTTTCAAAAACACCCTTCGGCACGCCCATCCACAACATAGAAGTTGCAGCTTCTGCCTTTCCATAGATCGTTTCGCTAAAAGGCTTTTCAAACACACGATCTTCCGTCACGTACTGCGCTAAATTAAAGCCGTTGAGAGTAACGAAGAAACTGCTGCGTCCTTGGCGCAAATTGATTTCAAATAGTTTGTATTCTCCATCGCGCGGGTCATACTTCATGTCAAAATTCGCAAAGCCAGTGTAATTGATCTTTTCTAGAAACCCTTTAATCGTTTGATAAATTTTTTCATTGTATTCAGGTATGATCGCTACATAGTTTCCGATTGCTTCTGGAGAAGGATCTTCTAATAGCGGATGACCCAAACACATCATACGCACTTGATGATTTTGATCAACATAGGCATTTAAAACACGCATATTACTGTCATCACCAGGAATAAAATCTTGTGCAATCATTTCACTAGTATAGCCGGCTTCGTAAATACGTTCGATAATTGTGTCGAACTCATCACGTGTATCCAAAATAAAGGCCTTCTTGCGCCCTTCAAAATCAATAGACAGCCATTCTACACTATTTGCAGGTTTTAAAGCCACTGGGAAATCAAACGGTAAGTCTTGCTTTAATTTTCCAGCCTCCAACATATCTTCAGTGATGATAAAAGTGTTTGGATAAGGCAAATCATATTTTTCGCAAATTTCATAGAAGCTGACTTTACTGATTAAGCTTTGTAATAAATCAAAATCAATATAAGGGCAAATAAACCATTCAGAAAGCTCTTCTTTGTGTTGCGAAACTAACTCGGCATATCCATCACCGCATGCGATCAGTAGATATTTCGTATCAGGATTATTGTAAGTGTTTTTCCCTAAATCGCGCATTTGTTCAATAAATACAGGGTCCTTGTCGAATCCCGGAACAACATGTACATTCACAATCTTACTATATTTTGTTGGTGCCAATTGCAACCCAGCATAAGCCTCTGAAACGATTCCATAGGCTTCGTGAAAAGAACGGGACATACCATAGACATTAATATCGCTCCCTAATAAAATCGGGACAAATTTTTGTTTTTCATTCATATTTTCTTACACCTTCTCATTCTAAATCCTTGATAATCATACCATAAAGAAAAATGCAAGCAAAGGAGAATCCTTCACTTGCATCGAGCTTTATCAGTTATTTATTTTTTTAGGACACGCTTCAAATAATGACCAGTATAACTCTCGGGAACTTCAGCGATTTCCTCTGGTGTACCTGTAGCCAAAATTGTACCGCCCCCGTCGCCGCCTTCTGGTCCAAGGTCAATCACATAGTCGGCTGATTTGATCACATCTAAATTATGTTCAATGACCAAAACAGTATTTCCAGCATCAACAAAGCGTTCAAGCACCTTCAATAAGCGAGCGATATCGTCCGTGTGCAATCCCGTTGTCGGCTCATCTAGAATATAGAAATTTTTGCCGTTAGAGTTCTTATGAAGCTCACTGGCAAGTTTCATACGCTGTGCTTCCCCGCCAGAAAGTGTTGTTGCTGGTTGCCCCATTGTGACATATCCCAAACCAACATCTACGATCGTTTGCAGTTTGCGATGAATTTTAGGAATATGTTTAAAGAACTCAACAGCATCTTCAACAGTCATTTCTAAAATATCAGCAATATTCTTTCCTTTATAATGAACCTCTAACGTTTCTGAGTTGTACCGCTTCCCATGACAAACTTCACACGGTACATAAACATCTGGTAAGAAATGCATCTCGATCTTGATAATTCCGTCACCACGACAAGCTTCACAGCGTCCGCCCTTAACATTGAAGCTAAAGCGGCCTTTTTTATATCCGCGAATTTTGGCTTCATTCGTTTGTGCAAATAAATCTCGAATATCATCAAAAACACTTGTATAAGTAGCAGGGTTGCTTCGTGGTGTGCGACCAATTGGGCTTTGATCAATATCAACTAATTTTTCAATATTATTATACCCAGTAATTTTCTTGAACTTCCCAGGTTTATTTGAGTTCCGATTCAATTTCTGAGCTAAAGCCTTTTTCAAAATCTGATTTACTAATGTTGATTTTCCTGATCCGGAAACACCCGTTACTGCGACAAATTTTCCTAATGGGAACTCTGCTTCAATATTTTTCAAATTATTCTCAGCAGCACCAGTAACCTTGATTTTCTTACCATTTCCTTTACGACGTTCTTTGGGTATGGCAATTTCTCGTTTTCCTGATAGATACTGACCAGTCAAAGATTTAGGATTCTTCTCAACCTGCTTCGGCGTTCCCGCAGCAACGATCTCTCCACCTTGATCACCGGCACCCGGGCCAACATCAATCAAATAATCAGCTGCACGCATCGTATCTTCATCATGCTCTACAACGATCAGGGTATTTCCCAAATCACGCATTTTCTTCAAGGATTCAATCAAACGATCATTGTCCCGTTGATGCAGCCCAATCGAAGGTTCATCCAAAATATAAAGAACTCCGGATAAGTTTGAACCAATTTGAGTCGCTAAACGAATCCGTTGTGCTTCACCACCAGATAAAGTTCCTGAAGCTCGACTTAAAGTCAGATAATCCAACCCAACGTTTCGCAAGAAGCTCAAACGATCCTTGATTTCCTTTAGAATTGGTTTAGCAATGACTTTTTCCTGCTCACTTAAAGCAACTGTTTCAAAAAAGTCCAATGCACTATTAATCGAATCTTCACTCACTTGCCCAATATTCACATCATTAATCTGAACAGATAATGCTTGCGGGTTCAAACGATAACCATGACAAGTTTGACAAGTTAATTCGGTCATATACAAACGCATTTGATCACGTGTAAAATCGCTATTTGTTTCTGCATACCGACGATTAATGTTGTTAATAATACCTTCGAAAGGAACTTCTACATCACGAACTCCGCCGAAATCATTTTCATAGTGGAAGTGGAAATTTTCTCCGTTCGATCCATTCAAAATAATATCTTGATGTTCTTTCGGCAGCTCTTCAAATGGTGTATCCATGTCAATCCCGAAACTTAAGCAGGCCTGTTCCAACATTTGCGGATAATATTGTGAGCTGATTGGATTCCAAGGAATCAATGCACCTTCGCGTAATGTTTTCCCTTGATCAGGTATCACTAGATCCATATCGACTTCTAACTTAATCCCTAAACCATCACAATCTGGACATGCGCCAAAAGGAGCATTAAATGAAAATAATCGTGGTTCAAGTTCACCTACTGTAAAGCCGCAATACGGACATGCATAGTGTTCGCTGAAAAGCATTTCTTTTTCACCAATCACATCGACAATCGCGTAACCTTCTGCTAAACGCAAAGCCGCTTCAAAAGAATCAAATAAACGTGAACGAATTCCTTCCTTAACAACAATCCGATCGACGATGATCTCAATGTCATGCTTTTTATTTTTGGTTAATTCAGGGGCTTCTGTCACATCATATAATTCTCCATCAACACGCATGCGGACATAGCCTTCCCGTTGAATCATTTCAAAAACTTTTTTATGCTGCCCTTTTTTCTTAGTAATTACTGGTGCTAAGATTTGGATTTTTGTCCGTTCCGGCAGTTCCAAAACCTTATCAACCATTTGCTCAACAGACTGAGAAGTAATCTCAATATGATCGTTGGGACAAATCGGATGCCCTACTCGTGCATAAAGCAACCGCAAATAGTCATTAATTTCAGTCACCGTTCCTACTGTCGACCGAGGATTTTTGCTGGTCGTTTTTTGATCAATTGAAATTGCCGGACTCAAACCATCAATGCTATCTACATCTGGTTTGTCCATCTGACCGAGAAATTGGCGTGCATACGCCGATAAACTTTCCACATAACGGCGTTGACCTTCCGCATAAAGCGTATCGAAGGCCAACGAGCTTTTCCCAGAACCAGATAAACCAGTAACAACCACCATTTTGTCACGAGGAATCGTCACATCAACATTTTTCAAATTATGAGCTCGCGCTCCATGAATTACTATCTTATCATTCGCCATTTATATCTCCTTGTTCATTAACTATATTCATTTTTTTAGTGGAACTGATGCCTTTAGCTCAGTCTATTCCGCTGCTTTTAATTCTAAAATCGTATCACGTAAAGTTGCCGCAGTCTCAAAGTCAAGCGTTTTTGCAGCTTCGCGCATCTCATCTTCAAGCTTGGCAATAAGTTCCTTACGTTCTGATTTCGATAATTCTTCATAAGATGTTGCATCAAATGATTCAATATCTTCTGCTACCTTACTGATTGAGATCAAGTCACGAATTTCTTTGATGATCGTCTTAGGTTCGATCCCGTGATCTTCATTATATTGCTGCTGAATATTACGCCGGCGTGTGGTTTCATCCATTGCTCGCTGCATAGAGTCGGTAATTTTATCAGCATACATAATTACTCTACCTTCTGAATTACGGGCGGCACGACCAATTGTTTGAACAAGAGATCGTTCACTTCGCAAGAATCCTTCTTTGTCCGCATCCAAAATAGCTACTAATGAGACTTCCGGCACGTCAAGTCCTTCTCGCAACAGATTGATCCCCACAAGTACATCAAATTTTCCTAAACGCAAATCACGAATGATTTCTGTCCGCTCCAATGTTTTGATATCACTGTGCAGATATTTGACTTTGATTCCTAATTCTTTGAAGTAGTCCGTTAAGTCTTCTGACATTTTTTTCGTTAAGGTTGTGACAAAGACTCTTTCGTTTCGCTCAGAGCGCTCATTGATTTCTCCAACCAAATCATCAATTTGTCCCATGATCGGACGCACTTCAATGACCGGATCTAATAAGCCAGTCGGACGAATAATTTGCTCTACTACTGTATCTGTCTCTTCGTGCTCATAAGGACCAGGCGTCGCTGAAACATATACGATCTGATTCACGCGTTCTTCAAATTCCTCTAATCGTAAAGGTCGATTGTCTAACGCTGAAGGCAAACGGAAACCATAATCGACCAACATTTGTTTACGTGCTCGGTCACCATTATACATGCCGCGTACCTGAGGCATCGTTACGTGAGACTCATCAACGACGAGTAAAAAGTCATCAGGAAAGAAATCAATCAGCGTATAAGGCGGTTCGCCTTCTTTACGACCATCCATATGTCGTGAGTAGTTTTCAATACCTGATGTATAGCCCATTTCTCTCAACATCTCAATGTCATAGTTTGTGCGTTGTTCTAATCGCTGAGCTTCTAATAATTTGTTGTCATTACGCAGCACTTCTAAGCGATCTTCAAGTTCTGTTTTGATATTACTGATCGCAACTTCCATGTGGTCTTCATTTGTTAAGAAGTGAGTGGCTGGGAAGATAGCTACGTGTTCAGTCTCTCCAGTGATTTCGCCAGTCAATGCATCTACTTCACGAATTCGTTCGATCTCATCTCCGAAAAACTCCACACGTAAAGCACGTTCATCTCGTGATGCAGGGAATATTTCCACTACATCGCCACGAACGCGAAAGCGGCCACGTTGAAAGTCAATATCGTTTCGTTCAAACTGAATATCGATCAAATTTCGCAACAGCTTATTCCGATCCATTTCCATTCCGACACGTAAAGACAAAACTTGCTCCATATACTCTTTTGGTGATCCCAAACCAAAAATACAAGAAACGGAAGCCACCACGATCACATCATTACGTTCTAGTAACGAGCTGGTCGCCGAGTGACGTAGTTTATCAATCTCGTCATTGATACTGGAATCCTTTTCGATATATGTATCACTAGAAGGCACATATGCCTCGGGTTGATAATAATCATAGTAGCTGACAAAATACTCCACCGCGTTGTTAGGAAAGAATTCCTTAAACTCGCCATATAATTGACCCGCTAATGTTTTATTGTGGGCAATGATCAGAGTTGGCTTATTGACTTTCTTGATAACATTGGAGATCGTATACGTTTTACCAGTACCGGTGGCTCCTAACAGTATTTGTGCTTTTTTTCCATCAACGATCCCTTCGGCAAGTTGTTTAATGGCCTCGGGCTGATCGCCTGCAGGCTGATATTTTGAATGAAGGTCGAACGTGTTGTCCGTTACTCTTTCAATCATACAAAAATCCCCCTTTTTATATTAAATGTACAAAGACTGTCTCTTATACACATCTAGATGTGTATAAGAGACAGTCTTTACTTTTTGTAAGTAACTATCCGAGATCATCATACATCAGAATTGGTCAAACTCCTAATAATTTGTCTCCGTCTTACTGGACGCTGAAAAACATTTGCGAGATAATAGGAAAAATAATGAATTAATTGAGGAGTTGACAGGATGACTTCATTTGAAGATCGATTAGCGCTCTTTCCGCAGGAACTGCGCAAGGCTTGGAGTGTCGGCTTTGTTTTTATGTATAACGGGAAAACCTTTCATCATTTTCCGGCACGCCAATGGACAGATGGACAAATCAAAGCCTATTTTCAAGAAAATTATAACAGCCCTTCTGTCATAACCGAGCATCCAGATTTGTAGCTGAAGGAATTGCAGGTCGAAAAATATCCTGAATGGGTTGTTGTTATTCCTTATTAACCCAAAAAAGAGCTTAACGATTTTTTTCGTTAAGCTCTTTAGGTTTAAACCAATAAATTATACAACGTTTTGTTTTGACTCAATTCAATATACGTTGAATCGAACTCCTTCAAGCGCTTCAATAAATCTGGCAAAGTTTCAGGTTTCTTCAGCAAGACGCCGATCACAACTGGCCCGGTTCCTCGATTACTCTTCTTAGTATATTCAAAACGAGTAATATCATCCCCTTCACCTAGAACCTCTGATACAAATTCTTTTAGAGCGCCTGGGCGCTGCGGGAAGTTCACGACAAAGTAATGTTTCACGCCTTCGTAGATTAAAGAACGTTCCTCGATTTCGGCCATTCGATTGATGTCGTTGTTTCCGCCGCTGATGATGCAAATGACTGTTTTGCCTTTGATTTTGTCTTTCATCAAATCTAACGCAGCCACACTTAACGCACCAGCAGGTTCGACCACGATTGCCTGCTTGCCATACAAATCTAAGATCGTCGAGCAAATCAAGCCTTCGTCGACTGACATCAATTCGTCGACATACTTTTTACTATGAGAGTAGGTGATTTCACCGACACGCTGAACTGCTGCACCATCGACAAATTTATCGATCTCAGTTAATTTGACCGGCTGTTCCTCTTCAAAGGCTGCTTGCATTGAAGCGGCACCCTTCGGCTCGACCCCGATCACTTTAGTCGTTGGCGAAGTATTCTTTACGTAGGATGAAACCCCGCTGATTAATCCGCCACCGCCGATTGCTGAGATCACGTAGTCAGGTTTGTAACCTTCGCTTTCTGCATCGGTCATCATCTCTAAAGCTAAAGTGCCTTGTCCTGCAATGATATTTTTATCATTAAAAGGATCGATAAAGGTCATGCCGTTTTCTTCGCAGTATTTCTTTGCGGCAGCGGCAGAAGCATCAAAGGTATCGCCGACTAAATGAATATCCGCAAATTCACCACCAAAGAATTTAACTTGAGAAACTTTTTGCTGCGGTGTCGTCGTTGGCATGAAGATCGCTGCCTGTGTTTTCAATTCATGACAGGTATAAGCGACTCCTTGTGCGTGGTTCCCCGCACTTGCACAAACGACACCGTTTTTCAATTCTGCCTCTGGAAGCTTCTTAATGGCATAATATGCTCCGCGTAATTTAAATGAACGAACTTTTTGCAGGTCTTCCCGTTTTAGTAAAATGGTCGCCTGATACTTTTCAGATAAATAACGATCATATTGCAACGGCGTGTGGTTTACAGAGTTTTTCAGTAACTGATATGCACTGCGGACCTCGGTATCTTTGATCAATTCCATCGCTGCACCCCTCTAATCTTTACGACTTACAAATGGCATCATTTTTCTTAATTCGCCGCCCACTTCTTCAATTTGATGACCGGCACTTTCAGCGCGCATCTTCTTGAATTCAGGGAAGCCGTTTTTGTTATCATCGATAAATCCTTTGGCAAATTTGCCGTTTTGGATATCCGTCAAGACTTCCTTCATGCCTGCTTTAGCCGTTTCAGTGATCACGCGAGGACCAGAAACGTAGTCGCCGTATTCAGCAGTGTTTGAGATCGAGTTGCGCATTTTCCCAAAACCACCTTCATAAATCAAGTCAACGATCAATTTCATTTCGTGACAAACTTCAAAGTAAGCCAATTCAGGCTGGTAGCCAGCTTCAACTAATGTTTCAAAGCCCGCTTCGATCATGCTCGTCAAGCCGCCGCAAAGCACTGCTTGTTCGCCGAATAAATCTGTTTCTGTTTCTTCTTTAAAGGTTGTTTCCAAGACACCTACTCGAGTAGCGCCGATTCCTTTAGCGTAAGACAACGCCAAATCTTGAGCAGTTCCTGTTGCGTCTTGATGAACAGCAAATAAAGCAGGTACCGCAAATCCTTCAGTAAAGGTACGACGAACTAAATGGCCCGGACCTTTAGGAGCAACTAAGAATACATCCACGTTTTTAGGCGGATTGATAACATCGAAATGAATATTGAAGCCATGGGCAAAGACTAACGCATCGCCTTCATTTAAGTTTGGTGCGATTTCATTTTCATATAATGCACCTTGAATTTCGTCTGGAGCTAAAATCATGACTACTTCGGCTTTTTTCGTTGCTTCTGCTACAGGCAACACATCAAACCCATCTTCGCGAGCAGCCTCAGCGGATTTTCCTTCTCGAATACCGATCACAACTTGGTGACCTGTATCTCTAAGATTTTGTGCATGAGCATGGCCTTGTGATCCATATCCCACCACTGCAATTGTTTTTCCTTCTAAAGCATCCTTCGCTACTGCATCATCATAATAAACTTTAACCATAATTTTTCCTCCAATTTTTTTGACTATATTAATAGCAAAATCATCAAATAATTTTGCGCTTAACCTCTGCTAAATCCGGTTACACCGGTTCGTGCTAATTGTTTGATACCATAAGGCCGCAACACATCGATACACGCGTTGACCTTTTCTGTTGAGCCGGCCACTTGAACCACGATCGTTTTTAAGCCTACATCCACGACATCGGCGCGGAACGGATCGATCATCGCTTGAATCTCCGAACGGATAGCCGCTGGTGCACTAACCTTGATCAATGCAAGCTCTCTTTCCAAATGGGGCTCGTCAGTTACATCAGATACTTTAACGACATCGATTTGTTTATTTAATTGCTTTGTAACCTGTTCAACGTCGGCTAAAGTTTCAGCCTGAATAATGATCGTCATCCGGGATTCGCCGTCTCTTTCTGTCCGACCGACCGAAACACTATCCATGTTTACTTGCCGGCGATTCAAGACACTCGTGATTCGACTCAGCACCCCTGCCTGGTCATGGACCATTGCTGTAATCATCCGTCTCATTTAATCAACCCCCAACATCTGATCATTTGGCATTCCTGCCGGGATCATTGGTAATACATGCTCTTTATTGCAGATCATGACTTCAATCAGCATTGGCCCTGGTGTGGCGAAAGCTTCCTGCAAATCCTTTTCTAAAGTTGCCGGATCGGTGATTTTTTTATTGCCGATTCCGTAAGCTTCAGCCATCTTCATAAAGTCCGGCTGCTCATGGAACACAGATTGGGAACGCCGTTCGTTAAAGAATTTCTCCTGCCACTGACGAACCATGCCTAGCGATTGATTGTTCAGCAAAACAAACTTGATATCTAAATTATGCTGATTCAGGATTGCAAGTTCTTGATTTGTCATTTGGAAACCGCCATCTCCGACGAATACCACAACTGACTCGTCTCTTTTGCCAAACTTCACACCAACGCCAGCAGGTATTCCATACCCCATCGTTCCTAGACCGCCACTAGTAATCAGTTGTTTAGGAAACTGGAAGGGATAATATTGCGCAACCCACATTTGGTGTTGACCCACGTCTGTTACAACGTAAGATTTGCCTTTTGTAATTCGGCCGACGATTTCAACCACTTCTTGCGGCTTGATGATTTCTTCATGCCGTTCATATTTCAATGGATATTTTTGTTGACGCTCTTCGCAAAGCTTACGCCACTCTTCACAATCAGGGGCTTCGATTTCAATCGACAGCATTTGCTGCAAAGCGATCTTAGCATCACCAACGATCGGTACATCGGTTTTAATAATTTTGCCGATTTCTACTGGATCAACGTCGATGTGCGCGACCTTCGCGTGTGGTGCAAAAGCTTCAGGTGAACAGGCCAGTCGATCGTCAAAACGGCTGCCAATATTGATCAATAAATCAGCTTCCATCATCGCCATGTTTGCTGCAAAGGTGCCGTGCATACCGCCCATTCCCAAAAAGTTCGGATGGTCATGAGGCAACAGGCCTAGCCCTAGCAATGTACTAACAGTCGGTATTTGATATTTTTCAACGAATTGACGTAATTCATTGACGCCATTTGCAGCCACGAGCCCGCCGCCGACTAAAAGAAGAGGCTTCTTAGCTTTTTTCAGTAAGCCCATCAACCGTTCGATCTGCAATACTGATGGTGTTGTCGTTGGCTGGTAACTTTCCAAATGGACAGGCTTATCAATTCTAGGATTTGCTTTCAAAACGGTGATATCTTTTGGCAGATCAATCAAGACTGGTCCTTTTCTGCCGGTTGTCGCAATGTGAAAGGCTTCGTTAATGATCCTAGGAAGCTCTTCAATGTCGCGAACCTGATAATTATTTTTAGTAATCGGTACGGTTATCCCCAACATATCTGCTTCTTGAAACGCATCTTTGCCGATCCCCGGTGTTGTTACCTGACCAGTGATGACAACTAGCGGAACGGAATCGATCATCGCATCTGCAATGCCCGTCACTACGTTAGTTGCGCCTGGTCCGCTGGTTACGATTACGACTCCCGGCTTGCCTGTAGCTTTTGCGTAGCCTTCTGCCGCATGAACCGCCCCTTGCTCATGACGCGTGAGAATATTTGGAATAGATTCATCATAAAGTGAGTCATATAATGGTAAGACGGAACCGCCGGGATACCCAAAAATCAATTCGACTCCTTGATTTTCCAAACATTTGATTAACAAATCTGCGCCGCTATACAGGTGTTCAGTCTCCATTTTTTGCTTCATTTCTTCCACCCCCATTCCCCCTATTCTTCAGGTAGTTTCATGACACCGCCGGTATGTGCCGAGGTGACCATCGCTGAGTAACGTGCCAACCAGCCCTTTTTGACTTTCGGCTGGAATTTCACTAGACTTTCTTGCCGTTTCGCTAATTCTTCCTCTGACACATCGACATTCAAGGTTCGATTTGTCAGATCAATCGTGATCTCGTCACCGTCTTGAACCAATGCGATCGGTCCGCCTGCGGCTGCTTCTGGTGAAACATGTCCAACCGCAATTCCGCGAGTGGCTCCAGAGAAGCGTCCATCAGTAATCAATGCAACATCTTTGCCTAAACCGCGACCCACAATACTGGAAGTTGGGGCCAACATCTCTGGCATCCCCGGTCCACCCTTAGGCCCTTCGTAACGTATCACGACGACGTGACCTTTAGTGACCGTATGATTGTCGATTGCCTCTACCGCCTCATCATGAGAAGCAAAGCAAATCGCTTTTCCTTTAAAGACTTTGATACTCGGATCAACACCGCCGACCTTGATAACACTGCCTTCCGGTGCGATGTTGCCATAAAGAATCGAAAGACCGCCGACTGGACTATATGGTGCTGTTTTCGGATGGATCACTTCTTCATTCATGATTTTTGCTGCGGCGACATTTTCACGTAAAGTCTTGCCAGTAACTGTGATCCGATCGGAGTGGATTGCACCATCAATCGAAACTAATTCATTGATGATCGCTGGTACACCACCCGCTTCATGGACATCGTGCATAGAATAGCTAGATGAAGGAGCGATTTTAGAAAGATAAGGAACTCTTTTTGCGATTTCATTGATATCTGATTGATCATAATCAATCTCTGCTTCATTAGCGATCGCCAACGTGTGAAGTACGGTATTTGTTGATCCGCCCATCGCCATGTCTAGCGCAAATGCGTCATCAATCGCTTCTTTGGTCACGATATCCCGCGGTTTGATCTGCTTTTTCACTAGATCCATCAAATGCTTCGCTGATTCGCGAACAAGGTCACGCCGTTCATCCGAGACTGCTAAGATCGTTCCATTTCCAGGTAACGCTAGTCCTAAGATTTCTAACAGGCAGTTCATGGAGTTTGCCGTAAACATCCCGGCACAGGAGCCGCAGGTTGGACAAGCATTTTGTTCCATAAATAGAAAATCTTCTTTGTTCATTTGACCTTCTTTGAAGGCACCAACCGCTTCGAACATTGAAGAAAGGGTTGTTTGGTGACCATGGGGATCAATTCCGGCCTTCATCGGACCGCCTGAACAAAAGATCGAAGGAACGTTCGTCCTTACTGCCGCCATGATCATCCCCGGTGTAATCTTGTCACAGTTAGGAATGTAGAAAACACCATCAAACCAGTGAGCATTGATCACAGTTTCTGCCGCATCAGCGATTAACTCGCGACTAGGTAAAGAATAGCGCATTCCGATGTGCCCCATCGCGATGCCATCATCCACACCAATTGTGTTGAATTCAAAAGGAATTCCTCCGGCTTCGCGGATCGCTTCTTTTGCCACATCTGCTAATTCTCGTAGGTGGACATGTCCTGGTACGATATCGATGTAAGAGTTACAAATAGCTATAAATGGTTTATCCATATCATGGATATTTTTTACTTGGCCAGTCGCATATAATAAACTTCTGGCGGGTGCTGCATCGATTCCTTTTTTAATCTGATCACTTCTCATAGTCACATCTCCCTACCTGTAATAAAGGCTTACACGAACTCGCTCAGCTGATTGCCGAGAAAGCTAGTTCGAAAAGCCAGACATCGAAAAAAAGAGCATCCCATCAATAAATGGGATGCTCTTGCAAGAATCCCATTTCTAACGCAAATAGGACTCAAACTAACGGTTTGTTGCTTCTCCGCGTTCTAAGTCCTGGACTCAATAATTAATAAGACGATGCCATCAAAATTATTGTATTTACTCTTGCGCATAAAAATCGGCTCCTCGTTTTTTCTAATAATATCTTAATCATTTTTTTATACTATACATTTC
>NZ_NGLG01000001.1:1271179-1279482 GCF_002140655.1 Enterococcus sp. 3H8_DIV0648
ACAATACAAAACTACTAACAATTTAATTTAATACGTTTCTAATCAAAAGAAAAAAGCCCGACAATTATTGTCGAGCTCATCCAGCGAACTGACTATTATAAAGGTTGGCGTAAAAATCGCCTTTTTTCATCAAACTGCGATGGCTGCCCTGTTCAATAATCGAACCATCCTTCATTACCAAAATCAAATCAGCATTTTTAATCGTAGATAAACGGTGAGCGATCACAAAACTAGTTCGTTCCGCGGTTAACTGATCCATCGCCTGTTGAATCATCCCCTCCGTACGAGTATCCACACTAGACGTCGCTTCATCTAAAATCAACAATTGCGGATCTGCTAAGATCGCCCGTGCAATCGTCAGCAGTTGTTGTTGACCTTGCGAAATCTGGCTGCCATCTGACGAAATGATCGTGTCATAACCATTTGGCAAAGTTCGGATAAAGTGGTGGCACTGAGCATCCTTTGCCGCCTGAACAATTTCCTGTCTGGTGGCATCTGGTTTCCCATAGGCAATATTATCCGCTACAGTTCCTTCAAACAACCACGTATCTTGCAGAACCATTCCGAACTTTTGGCGAATCGCCGCCCGAGAAAAATGACTGATATTTTTTCCATCAACTTCGATTTGTCCGCCGGTCAATTCGTAAAAGCGCATCAATAAGTTGATCATCGTCGTTTTACCAGCACCGGTCGGACCAACGATTGCCACCATTTGTTTAGGCTTCACTTTGAAATTGACATCTTCCATTAATAGACGATTTGGCGTATAGCCGAAAGCAACGTGTTTAAAAGTTACTTCTCCGCGAATATTTTCCGGCACAGCAACACTCATAACTTCTTCCGTTTCTTCCGCCTGATCCAAAATTTCAAAAATTCGTTCTAAAGCCGCAAAGGCACTTTGCAAACTATTGATCACGTAAGAAACTTGAGTGATCGGTTCTGAAACCTGATTCACGTATTGCAGATAGGCTTGAACTAGTCCGATCGATAACTGGCCATTGATCACCATAATCCCGCCAACGACCGCACTAGTCACAAAGCCCAGTTGATTAATCAAACGAATCAGCGGATTGATGGCAAAGCTAACGAATTGTGCTTTTTTGAAGGCTTGAAATTGCGCTTCATTCAATTTGTCCAGCTCATCAGCGGTTTCTTTTTGCCGATTATAGGATTTGATCAACAAATTCCCCGAATAGTTCTCCTCCGCTTTGGTCCCGACAGCACCTAAGGCCGCCTGGTTTTCAGAAAAATACTCCTGATTCTTGTGGGCCAAATAATTTGTTAAAAGAAGACTAATCACTAAAATGACGATGATTCCCAGTGTTAATAATGGGCTCAAATAGATCATCAAGCCCAGACCGATGACGATCGACAAGATTGCTGAGATCATCTGCATTAGTCCGACCTGTAAAACCTCCGAAACTTTATCTAAGTCCAGCGTTGCCCTCGTCAAAATATCGCCGGTTTTGTATTGATCAAAGAACTTCATTGGCAGATGATTTAATTTATCAGTCAACGTTTTTCTCAAACGCAGGGTCAACGTCTCGGCGACACTCGCCATCGTATATTCCTGCAAGAGTGAAAACAAGGAAACGCCGCCCCATGCTAAGAAAAGCAGAAGCACAGGACGCAGCAATGCTGAAAATAGATTTTCCACAGTCACTTGTCTTGTTCGTACCAAGGCAAAGATCGCATCCAAGCCCCAGCCTAAAATCAACGGTGTGACCGCCATCAGCGTAGCAAAGCAAACGGCCGAAGCAATAATAATGATAAAGCGTCTTTTCTGCTCCAGCAGCAGTTTAAATAAACGAATCCCGGTCTTTTTAAATTCTTTTGGTTTTTCTGTAACGATTTCTTTTTCATCAACTTGCTTGATGCTCATGCTTCTTCCCCTCCATTCCTTGAGATTTAGCAAATTCTTGGTACACTTTACACGTTCTAAGCAACTCCGCGTGGGTTCCTCTGCCCACGACCTTTCCTTCTTCTAAAACGATGATCTGGTCAGCATCTTTGATCGTAGAGAGCCTTTGCGCGACGATCACGATCGCCGCATCTGTTAAATAACTCTTCAACGCTTTTCGCAGCTTAGCATCCGTTTGGTAATCCAACGCTGAAAAACTGTCATCGAAGAAATACAGATCAGCCGGTTTAATCAGTGCTCGCGCAATACTTAAACGCTGCTTCTGACCGCCAGAAAAATTATTGCCTTTTTGTGCGACAAACGCATCGTACTGACCATCCAAGTTGCTAATAAAATCTTCGGCCTGAGCCGCTTTAGCAGCCTGCTGCATTTCTTCTTCTGTTGCCTGAGGATTTCCGAAAAGAAAATTATCTCTGACCGTTCCGCTAAATAGGAACGCCCTTTGCGGAACATAGCTGATTCGCTCTCGCAAGGTTTCCTGCGTAACTTTTTGAATGGGTTCGCCTAAGAAGCGAATCTCACCCTTAGTCGTATCTTTTAGGCGTAATAGTGCCTTTGCGATCGTACTCTTACCTGATCCGGTGCCGCCGACAATCGCCGTCACACCCTTAGGAATCTCGAAGTTAATATCTGATAACACGGCTTCTTCCGCCCCGCTATAGGCAAAATCAACATGATCAAAAACCGCAATTGGTGCATCCTCTTTTAATTCAAAGGACTCTTTCTGACCGTCAACGATTTCCTCTTCCTTTGATAATACTTCGCCGATTCGTTCTAATGATGCCAAAGCCTTGGGAATCATGACGATTACCATTGCTGCCATCGTTAAGAACCATAGACTCAAGACAGTATATTCGCTGATTGCCGTCAAACTCCCGATTGGCACATTTCCTTGAACCACCAAGAATCCTCCGAAAGCCAACACGGCAGTCATCCCAAGACCCATGACTAAATTAACCGTCGGATTCAGCACAGCGAATAATTTATTTACGCGAATCATCACTTCTGAGTAGTTGCTGAACGTTTTATCTGTTCGTTTCTTTTCAAAGCTGGTTTTATTAAACGCCCGAATGACCCGAACCCCTGTATAAAATTCTCTTAGAATCTGCATCATTTTATCCATCCGCTGCTGCATCACATCAGCTAACGGAATCGCCTTCTTGATCACTAACAATGATACAACTGAAAATAAGACGATCGAAGTGATCGGGATCCAAATAAAGCGCCAAGAAATCGCTCCAGTTAAAACGATCGAAGCTAAACAGATTAATGGTGCAGGGATGATCATTTGAAAGACCATCATCATGATTTGCTGAATATTTGTAATATCGCTGGTGGTTCGAGCCATTAATGTCGGTGTTCCGAACTCGTCCATATCAGCCATCGATAATTGCTGCGTTTTATCGACTAATTGCTTGCGCAAGAAATAGCCGAAACGTCCAGCTAAAATCGCTGAATAATAACTGGCAATGATTGAGACGATTCCCGTCAATACTGCTATTGCCAGCATGAAAGCACCATTTCGCCAAATCGCTCCTTGATCCTGAGTTAAAATACCTTCATCAATAATTTCAGCAACATAGTAAGGAATCATCAGCGTTCCAACAGCTTGCACGATCATTAAGATGAAGGTGCCTAAGAACATCCTATGATATTCTTTGAAAAAGATTTTGAATAGTTTCATCTTTTTTACCTCCTTCTCCTATGGTAGAATAAACTGTAACGTAACGTTACAGTCAAGCAGGAAAACGAGGTTTTTTATGAAGACATACTTAACGATCAGCGAGATGGCAAAATATGCTGGTATCAGCCGGCGAACGTTGATTTACTACGATCAAATCGATTTATTCAAGCCAGTAAAAATTGGTGAAAACGGCTATCGCTATTATGGGATCGATCAATATTTTGAATTGGATGTCATTTTACTGTTAAAAAATCTTGACGTTTCTTTAGAAGACATTCACCTCTTTTTGAAAAACCGAAACGTGGATTATGTATTAGAGGGCTTTATCCGGCAAAAGCAAAAGGTGGATGAACAAATAAACAAGCTGAAAACAATCCGCGGTTCCTTAGATAGTTACATTGAGCGCTATACCACGTTGAAAAATTTTGATCTAGAATCCATCACTCTTTCCTATCGTGAGGCAGAATCTTTTGTTATTTCTGAAACAATCGATAATTATGACGATATTGATTCCGTTCAAATTTACGGACGGTTTTATTCCTCAGTCGATAGCAGTGACCTGTTCAGCGGTTATCCAATCGGTTTTCTAGTAGATGGCTCAGCTTTTTATCAAGAAAATTTCCATGCCGCTCCTTATCGTGCTCTAGTAAAAATACCCGAAGAGCGATTACACATCTACGATAAGCAGCGCGTGGTCCAACGACCAGCTGGTGATTACGTCTCCGGCTTTATAAAAGACGAGATCCATCACATCAATACCTTTAACAACCGTTTTAGAAATTATCTGAAGGATAAAAATTTGGAATTGAATGGGGATATTTGGGAATTACTGTGGCAAGATGAAACAACATCTGAACATCCCGAAGATCAAGTCTTTGAAGTCTTGATACCCGTGCGACAAAAAGACTAAGCAATCTTGACATCCCAACAATAATGATGATAGGATTATAAATAATTTAATGAAGGGAGAGAGCATTATGATTAAGACAAGAAAAGTAAACTTGATACAATTGATTGATCTGTTTGATTCGTTTTATTCGATCAAAGAGTCTTATTCAGCAGACTCTCCATGTTCGTAAATAAAGCCTATTTGTCAAACTGCCAATCATAACGATTGGCAGTTTTTTTGTGAGTAATGCTTCTCGCAGTTCATTAAATTCGAACTGTGATCAGGGCATTTTATCGTACTTTAATAAACAGGCTGTTTAGCATCGATGTAGCGATTATAAATCAACCACAAACCAACCAACGGAGGTGTTTCCTATGAGTGGAAATAAAAAGAAATCAGAGAACAACAAAAATTAATTAGAGGAATTATTTGATTCCTCTGCGAGAGGATTAAATATGTTAACCATAAAAGGAAAATACAATACAGCAACTGTATACACAGATATCTTGACTGACAGTACTGCCGGTCAAATCACGACACTTTGCAATCAAAAATTCACCAAAGACGCGAAAATTCGAATCATGCCTGATACCCACAGCGGTTCCAGCTGTGTCATTGGTACGACAATGACAGTAAAAGATCAAGTCGTCCCTAATCTTGTCGGCGTGGACATTGGCTGCGGATTATATGTAGCCAAAATAAAAAAAGGCGTCAAATTGAATTTTGATAAGCTGGATCGAATCATTCGCAATCGGATTCCGAGTGGACACCATTCCCACAACAAGCCTCAATATACGTTTCCCTTAGAAAATATTCAGGCCCCGATTCACCGAGGATGGGCATTGCGAAGCTTAGGGACATTAGGCGGCGGAAATCATTTCATTGAGATCAATGAAGGCTCTGACGGTTTTTATTTGGTTATTCATAGCGGCAGCCGTGTATTAGGTAATGAGATCGCAGAATATCATCAAGAAATCGCCTATCAAAAATTAACCCAACAACGGCAAGATTTAAAGCAACAAATAAAATCAGCGACTGATCCCATTGAAAAGGAAAAGCTACTTCAACAACAGGAAGAAATGAACATTCCTTATGACTTGTCCTATGTTTCAAAACAAGATTTAGATAATTACCTGTCAGATATGAAAATCGCCCAGCAATATGCGGCCTTCAACCGACAAAGCATGGCACTGACAATTCTAAAAGCAATGAAATGGGAAAAGCATGTCATTGACAGCTTTGACAGCCCCCATAACTATATCGATCTGAAACACATGATTTTGCGCAAAGGTGCGGCTTCCGCCAGAAAAAACGAGAAAATGATCGTTCCTTTAAATATGAAGGACGGTTCCATCATCGGTGTTGGAAAAGGCAATCCAGACTGGAATTACTCTGGCCCGCACGGAGCTGGTCGTATGATGAGCCGCTCCCAAGCTAGAGCCTCCATCAGCCTGGATAACTATCAACACATGATGCGGCATGTTTGGACCACTTCTGTTTCCAAAAAAACGCTGGATGAAGCACCTAAAGCATATAAATCGAAGAAGCAATTACTGACAAATCTACATGAGACAATGGACGTAAAAGAAATCATTCGACCATTGTATAATTTTAAAAGCTAACCTGTAAGAGGTGTTGACAGAAAATCATTTTTGATTTTCCATCGACATCTCTTTTTATGCAAAAAAAGACCCAGCATCTTCTGCTGAGTCTTCATTAGGGCGAACGATGGGAATCGAACCCACGAGTGCCGGAGCCACAATCCGGTGCGTTAACCACTTCGCCACGATCGCCATGTTACTATTTAATTTCAAACAAAAAACTAAGATGAAATAACATCTTAGCTCTTTATACCGGCGGCCGGGGTCGAACCGGCACGCCCGTGAGGGCACTGGATTTTGAGTCCAGCGCGTCTGCCAATTCCGCCACGCCGGCATGTCAATAACTATTCTAGTACTAAGGCGGTAACCGGATTTGAACCGGTGATGAAGGTTTTGCAGACCTCTGCCTTACCACTTGGCTATACCGCCATTATACTATTGTTTTCTTCCTAGAACAAGTTTTTCAAGAAATTTTCTTGATACTTTTCTAAGAAAACTGGGGTAGCTGGATTCGAACCAACGCATGAGGGAGTCAAAGTCCCTTGCCTTACCGCTTGGCTATACCCCAATAATACAAGGGCGAACGATGGGAATCGAACCCACGAGTGCCGGAGCCACAATCCGGTGCGTTAACCACTTCGCCACGATCGCCATATTAATAAAAGAACAGGGGCAGCAGGAATTGAACCCACACTAACGGTTTTGGAGACCGCTGTTCTACCTTTAAACTATGCCCCTGAAACAAATGGAGGAGAGTGGATTCGAACCACTGAACCCTAAGGAACGGATTTACAGTCCGTCGCGTTTAGCCACTTCGCTACTCCTCCATGGTGGCGCGGGACAGAATCGAACTGCCGACACACGGAGCTTCAATCCGTTGCTCTACCAACTGAGCTACCGCGCCATATATAATGTAGTTTAAAGCTTTCAATTAAATAATGGCGGTCCCGACGGGATTTGAACCCGCGATCTCCTGCGTGACAGGCAGGCATGTTAACCCCTACACCACGGAACCGAATGGGGGTTAACGGGTTCGAACCGCTGACCCTCTGCTTGTAAGGCAGATGCTCTCCCAGCTGAGCTAAACCCCCATATATTTAATTAATGACCCGTACGGGACTCGAACCCGTGTTACCGCCGTGAAAGGGCGGTGTCTTAACCGCTTGACCAACGGGCCAGTAAGAATGTTGCTACGGAGAGTAAGGGATTCGAACCCTTGAGACAGGAATACCCGCCTACATGATTTCCAATCATGCTCCTTCGGCCACTCGGACAACTCTCCAAGATAGGAGCACAAAGACCCAATACTCTATTAATTCTCTTTCGAGAAACTCCGGCAGTAGGACTCGAACCTACGACATCATGATTAACAGTCATGCGCTACTACCAACTGAGCTATGCCGGAATAATTACGGCGCGGCGACGTCCTAATCTCACAAGGGGCAACCCCTCACTACAATCGGCGCTAAGAAGCTTAACTTCTGTGTTCGACATGGGAACAGGTGTATCCTTCTCGCTATCGCCACCACACTACGTATTTATCTGAGTAAACTTCGTTCACTCAAAACTGGATCAGAAACAGTTAAACAACCGTGAAATCATTTTAATTTTGGTTAAGTCCTCGATCGATTAGTATCAGTCCGCTCCGTACATCACTGCACTTCCACTCCTGACCTATCTACCTGATCTTCTCTCAGGGATCTTACTTTCTTTAAGAAATGGGAAATCTCATCTTGAGGTGGGCTTCACACTTAGATGCTTTCAGCGTTTATCCCTTCCCTACATAGCTACCCAGCGATGCCTCTGGCGAGACAACTGGTACACCAGCGGTAAGTCCATCCCGGTCCTCTCGTACTAAGGACAGATCCTCTCAAATTTCCAACGCCCGCGACGGATAGGGACCGAACTGTCTCACGACGTTCTGAACCCAGCTCGCGTGCCGCTTTAATGGGCGAACAGCCCAACCCTTGGGACCGACTACAGCCCCAGGATGCGACGAGCCGACATCGAGGTGCCAAACCTCCCCGTCGATGTGGACTCTTGGGGGAGATAAGCCTGTTATCCCCAGGGTAGCTTTTATCCGTTGAGCGATGGCCCTTCCATGCGGAACCACCGGATCACTAAGCCCGACTTTCGTCCCTGCTCGACTTGTAGGTCTCGCAGTCAAGCTCCCTTGTGCCTTTACACTCTGCGAATGATTTCCAACCC
>NZ_NGLG01000001.1:1285028-1289010 GCF_002140655.1 Enterococcus sp. 3H8_DIV0648
ATATAGCAATCTTCAAGTAGTAATGCAACTATTATTTGCACATTTTTTTAAACTTTTTTATTTTTCGAACGTTCATTTAAAACTCCAAAATAACGTTCGATTTTAAAACAAAAATAACGCTATCTTGAGTGAAAACATTTCGTAACCTTCGCATAAAAAAACAGCTGAGTTCTACTCAGCTGTTTTCTCTTCCACCATTGGAATAAAAATTCTAAAAATTGTGCCCTTACCAACAGAGCTTTCGACACTGATACTGCCTTTATAACTCTCTAAAAGTTTGTGGGCGATCGATAATCCTAGTCCATTTCCGCCTTTTGTACGGGCGCGGGCTTTATCCACTCGATAAAAACGATTAAATACTTTATCAATATCTTCATCCGGAATTCCTTCACCAAAGTCTTGGATCGCAATTTCAAACTTATTCATTGTTGAGGAAACAGAAATGTGTACTTCCTTGCGGTCCGTAGAATATTTCACCGCATTGTCTAAAATGATGATCAAAATTTGTTCTAAGTGATTGCGATAGATTTTCAGCATTTTCTCGCCATCTAAATCATCATCCAACGTAAAGGTAAATTCAGGATAAAGTAATTTGAAATTATTAAACACTTGATAAGTAACATCTTTTGCCTTTGAAGTCTCATTACCATAATAGACATCCACTTGTTCGGCACGAGACAAATCCAGCATTTCCTGCACTAGGCTCTTCATGCGTACAAGCTCCTGCAGACTGGCTTGGATTGATTCATCCAATATTTCTGGATCATCTTTGCCCCAGCGGTTCAACATATTCAAATGCCCTTCGATTACTGCTACTGGTGTTCTCAATTCGTGAGACACATCTTCCACAAATTGCTCCTGCTGCTCGATATACATTCGAATGCGATCGATCACGTCATTAAAGATGACTGCTAAATCCGCCAACTCATCATTCGTAGTAATATCTGGTACATGTACTTCTGCTTGCGGATCTTGACGAATGATCTCCATTGTATCGCGCAATATCTTGACCGGCTTCAAGAAATAAGAAGACAGTAAGAAGCCTAAGAAACTGCTCAAAAGCAGTGAAACGATCTCTAATACGATCAGCGTCAGTAATAGCTTGCTGCGCATTTCATAGAAATCGGATAATTCATAAAATACTTGGGCATAGCCGATCTTCTCCCGTGTTTCCTTAGAATAGATCGGTTCAACAGATAAAAAGCCATTATTCTCATCAACAGTTACGATGGTCGGCTCCTTATGCTTCGTCTGCACTAGTGGACGATAATCCTTTTGCGTTTTAAAGATCAGCTTCTTATCTAAATTATAGATATCTAAAGACAACTGGCGCTGTCCTAACTCTGAAATAAAGTCATCGATACGCATCATATTGCCTTCTAATGTCATATTTTGATCATAGATGGCATTATCCTGACTGTCTGATTCTGTCAAAGTGCGATAGGTATTGACCAGTGTCAGTTCCTCATTCGCATTGGCTAAACGAGAAGTGACTTCTGAGATTGTTCGTTCTACATTGTTTCTTTCCTTCGTCACGATCAAATTGACCGAAGACTTATACGTAATAACTGCAAAGATCGTAAATACGACGAATATAAAGAAAGAACTTGTAAAGGCCCACTTGATGGTAAGTGAGGGCCCTTTCAGTTCTCTTTGTTTCTTGATCAATTTTCTCATGAGCGCATAACGTACCCAGTACCACGAACAGTTTGAATATAACTGTCTTCACCTGGTACATCGATTTTATTACGCAGGTAACGGATATACACGTCAACAACGTTTGTTTCTACTTCTGTCTCGTAGCCCCAGACCTTATTAAGTAACACATCCCGAGCAAGAACAACATTGACATTTTCCATAAGCGTCAATAATAATTCGTATTCACGTTTTGTCAGCTCAATAATTTCATTGCCGCGGCGAACGACACGGTTTTCTTTTTCGATCGTTAAATCGCGATAAGTAATCGTTGTTTGTTTCGCAACGTTCTTATCCCCTTCGATATCGATTCGGCGAAGTAAGGCACGCAAACGTGCTAATAATTCTTCGATAGCAAATGGTTTGACGATATAGTCATCTGCACCATGATCCAAACCAGAAACGCGGTCGATTACAGAGTCACGGGCAGTCATCATGATGATCGGCGTATTTTTAACTTGACGAACACGACGACAAACTTCCAAGCCGTTTAACTCAGGGAGCATCAAATCAAGCAAGATTGCATCCCAGTCGCTTTCCAAAGCGGCTTCAAGTCCTGTTCTACCATTATAATGAACTTCTGTATCATAGCCTTCGTGCTTCAATTCTAGTTCGACAAAACGAGCTAGATTTTTTTCATCTTCAATGATCAGAATATTACTCATTTTTTTAGTTCCTTTCCAAGTTGAATTTCATTAAACCTCTATCATTATAGGGCTAAACCTGTCAAAAAGCTATAGTTAGTTATCAGTATTGTTATAAATAACTCGCGCTATTCTTCGTGGTACCAGCTGTAGTGATAAATTCCTTCTTTGTCCGTACGTTCATAGGTATGAGCTCCGAAGTAATCACGTTGTGCTTGGATCAAGTTTGCTGGTAATCGTTCAGCACGGTAAGAATCGTAATAGGTGATCGCAGATGAGAATGTTGGTACTGGAACGCCTGCTTGAACAGCAATGGCCACAACTTCGCGGACTGCTTGTTGATATTTGTCAGTGATTTCTTTGAAGTAGTCATCTAACATCAAGTTTGCAAGGTCAGCGTCTTTTTCATAAGCATCGGTGATTTTTTGTAAGAAACGAGCTCGGATGATACATCCTGCACGCCAGATCTTCGCGATTTCACCAAATGGCAAATCCCAGCCAAATTCTTTTGATGCGGCACGTAGTTCAGAGAAGCCTTGAGCATAGCTCATGATTTTACTGAAATAAAGTGCTTCACGGATTTTTTCGATTAATTCTTGCTTATCGCCTTCATATTTATAAGGAGCTGGTCCAGCAAGAACTTTGCTGGCTGCCACACGTTCTTCTTTATATGCAGAAATGAAACGAGCAAAAACAGATTCAGTGATCAATGGCAACGGCACACCTAAGTCTAAAGCGCTTTGTGACGTCCATTTACCTGTACCTTTATTTCCGGCAGCATCTTTAATCACGTCCACGATAGCTTTATCCGTGCCTTCGTCATCTTTGCGAGTCAAGATATCCGCTGTGATCTCGATCAAGTAGCTGTCTAATTCGCCTTTGTTCCATTCTGAGAATACTTCCGCCATTTCATCTACTGAAAGGCCAAGTAAATTTTGCATCAAATCATAAGATTCAGCGATTAATTGCATATCGCCATATTCGATTCCGTTGTGAACCATTTTGACGTAGTGGCCTGCACCGTTTTCGCCGATGTAAGTAACACATGGTTCACCGTCTTCTGCTTTGGCAGCAATTTGTTCAAAAATAGGAGCGACCAAATCATACGCTTCTTTTTGTCCACCTGGCATCATTGAAGGGCCTTCTAATGCACCTTTTTCACCGCCGGAAACGCCCGTACCGATGAAATTGATTCCTGAGTTGGCTAATTCTTCGTTACGACGGATCGTATCTTTAAAGAAGGTGTTCCCTCCATCGATCAGAATGTCGCCTTTATCTAAATGTGGTAATAGTGATTGGATCGTTGCATCTGTTGCTGGTCCAGCTTGCACCATTAATAGGATACGACGTGGCTTCTCGATCGAATCAACAAACTCCTCGATTGAAAAAGTTGCTTTTAACTTGCGATCGGGATGTTCCGCTACCACCGCTTCAGTTTTTGATCCTGTACGATTATACAAGGCCACAGAATAGCCGCGGCTTTCAATATTTAAAGCTAGGTTTTTTCCCATCACGGCCATACCGACGACGCCGAATTGTTGTTTTGACATAGTATACCCTCCTAATTACTCAATACGATTCTCATTATATCCTAAGAAAGTGAGAATGGAAAATGAATAGTGTTTTTAATCCGAAAAGATTCA
>NZ_NGLG01000001.1:1289110-1298012 GCF_002140655.1 Enterococcus sp. 3H8_DIV0648
GATTCAAGAAAATCTCTCAGAAATCAAACTACCGAAATTCAATATCAGGATGAGAAGCTAACTTTCATTAAATGACTTCCATCCTTTTTTATCCAAGAAAAAAACCTCAAGACTCCATGGTTAGTCTTGAGGTTTTAACTTTCTCTATTAAAAAGTTCTTATGCTTCTTTAGACATAACATCTTTTCCATCATAGTAGCCGCAGTTGGCACATACGTGATGGCTCTTCTTCATTTCGCCACAGTTAGGACATTCGTTTAATCCTTTAATGGTCAATTTGTAGTGAGTACGACGTTTGTTCTTTTTAGCTTTTGATGTTTTTCTAGCTGGTACTGCCATTGGGTGTTACACCTCCTTATAAAATGAAGTATCATTTACTGATACATTTTATTCCAATCTTACTTGTCATCTTCCGATTCGTTGAATAGTTCAGATAATTTTGCAAGACGAGGATCAATTGTTTCAGCGGATTCTTTTTTCTGCAAATACTCTTCTTCACTTACGACTTCCCAATCGTTGCCTTTTGGTAAATCAGAAGAATTTCGTTCTTCCTCAGTGAAGACTTGCAGCGGAATCGCTAATAAAATGTTATCTTCGATAGAATCGGTCAAGTCGATCGTATCATTGTCTAGGACAAGAATCTCTTCGTCTCGTTCTTCTTCCATTGAAGACCATTGCTCCCGTGTCATGAATACTTCGTCCACTGAAAGATCAAGTGGCAGATCAACTGGTTCCAAGGAGCGGGCTGAAGGAACAGTTACAATAGTTTTCAAGCGATAATGTAAAATATATTCATTTTTTCCGACAGACAAGATTCCTTCTACAGTAACGGGAGTTACCGCTAAGACTTCATTGTCGCGGGCTATCAATGCGTCATTCACATCAATCGTTTCTGAAAAATTTAGTGCTTCTTCTTTGTAGCGGCGCAATTCGCCAATCGACCATTTCATCATTCATCACCTCATAAGCAACAATCGATATTATACAGGTGGAAAAAACCTTTGTCAATGAAATTTTCTTGACACCTTTAAAAGCTATGCCAGTTTTTCTAATCACGCTAAAGCGCGATTAGAAAAATGGTATGCGTGCGAAGATTCAAAGAATTTTTCTTTTAGAAAATTCTTATTTTATTAATGAGCTAGCCACTCAACCTCTTCATAGAAAAGGACTGCGACAGTTTGCCGCAGTCCCAAAAATCCTTTTGAAACGACAATCCAAAAATTTAGATCGCTGTTGTTTGTCCACGGTAGACGATACCACGACGAGGGTCAACAGTAACTAATTCGCCATCAACGACTGTTGAAGTTGCGTCAGTTGCACCAACTACTACTGGGATATCTTGAGCGATACCGACAACAGCAGCGTGTGAAGTCAAGCCGCCATCTTCAACGATCAAAGCAGAAGCTTTTTCGATTGCAGGCATGTAGTCTTTATCAGTTGTAGGAACAACTAAAACCATACCGTCTTTCGCGTTTTTGATTGCTTCTTCAGCGTTTTTAGCAACGACTGCGTGAGCCACGACTGTTGATTCACCGATACCTTGTGCTTGTAATAATTTAGAACCGATCATTTGAACTTTCATAACGTTTGTAGTTCCGCGTTCACCAACTGGTACACCAGCAGTGATCAAGATCAAGTCGCCTTCTGTAGCAAAACCTAAATCAACAGCTTTTTGAGCAGCTAGGTCGAACATTTCGTCAGTTGTTGTTGGTTTTTCAGCAACTGTTGGGAATACTCCCCAGTTAACCATCAAGCTGCGTTTTGTATGTTCGTCAAATGTTACAGCTAGGATGTCAGCATCTGGACGGTATTTAGAGATCATACGTGCAGTGTGTCCTGATTCAGTTGCCGCAACGATTGTTTTAACGCCTAAGTTTTTCGCAGCGCGAGCTACAGATAAACCGATTGTTTCAGTTACGTTAGATTTGTCGAATTCGTTGATTTGGAATGAACCTAATTCTGACAATGCAGATTCAGCTTCCATATCGATACGAGCCATTGTACCAACAGCTTCAACTGGGTATTTACCATTTGCAGATTCACCAGAAAGCATTGTAGCGTCAGTTCCGTCAAATACAGCGTTGGCAACGTCAGATGCTTCCGCACGTGTTGGACGTGGGTTTTCTTGCATTGATTCTAACATTTGAGTCGCTGTGATAACTGGTTTACCGGCAGCGTTACATTTTTTGATGATACGTTTTTGGACCATAGGAACTAGTTCAGGCGCGATTTCAACACCCATGTCCCCACGAGCGATCATGATACCATCAGAAACTTTGATGATTTCGTCGATGTTGTCGATACCTTCTTGTGATTCGATTTTAGGGAAGATATGAACGTGGTTCATATTTTTTTCTTCAATAATTTCGCGGATATCAAGAACGTCTTGTGCTTTACGAACAAAACTTGCAGCGATAAAGTTGATGTCGTTATCTAAACCGAAACGGATATCGTCTGCATCTTTTTCTGTGATACCTGGCAAGTTGATTGAGATTCCAGGAGCGTTAACACCTTTACGAGAACCTAGCATACCAGCATTTTTAACAACCATTACTAATTCACGGTTGGCATCGTCTTTATCAACGATTTCCATGTCGATCAAGCCATCATCGAATAAAATGTGTCCGCCGATGTGAGCATCGTCGAATAGTCCTGGGTAAGTAACAGCGATTTTTTCTTTTGTTCCTTTATGTTCAGAGTCCATTGAGATGCGTGTTTCGTCACCTACGTTAAATTCAATATAACCAGCGCGGCCGTAATCTGCGTCTGTAGTATCTTGAACAGTTGTACGGATTTCAGCACCTTTAGTATCTAAAAGGATACCGACATCTTTACCAGTTTTTTCTACTGCTTCACGAACCATGTTCATGCGTGACAATTGTTCTTCGTGATCTCCGTGTGAGAAGTTGAAACGGAACACGTTAGCACCTGCTTCAATTAATTCAGAGATTGTTTCAACGGTGTTACTTGCAGGTCCTAAAGTACTAACGATCTTCGTTTTTTTCATTACGTAATACGCTCCATTCTTGTTGTTTATAATATATAGCTTTTTTCACTATTATTAACGAGATTAAAATGAGATTTCGTTGTTCAAACCATATAATGATAAGTCAGGTTTGTGTTTGTTGTTTTCTAATGTATCAACGATGTCAGCAGCTACGACTTTGTTGTCTTCGATACCGATACATAATCCGCCTTTGCCTTCTAACAATAAGTCAACGGCATATGAACCGAATTTGCTGGCTAATACACGGTCGCGTGCGCTTGGTGAACCACCGCGGACAACGTGACCTAATACACTGACACGTGTATGGAAGTCGCCGTATTCAGCTAGTTTATCAGCGAATTCATTTCCGCCCATAACGCCTTCAGCTAAGATGATCAAGCAATGTTTCTTCCCACGATCGCGGCCTGCTTGGATTTTCTTGGCAATGCGTTCCATGTCAAATTCATGCTCAGGAATGACGATTTCATCAGCACCGCCTGCAACACCTGACCATAAAGCGATATCGCCAGCGTTACGTCCCATTACTTCGATAACGAAGGTACGAACGTGTGAAGTCGCTGTATCACGGATACGGTCAACGGATTCTAATACAGTATTCGTCGCAGTATCAAAACCGATCGTGAAGTCTGTTCCTGGAATATCATTGTCGATCGTTCCTGGGATACCGACAGCTGGATAGCCATGTTTTGTCAAGGCCATCGCACCGTGGTAAGAACCGTCACCACCGATAACGACTAATCCTTCGATACCGAATTTTTTCAATTGTTCGATCCCTTTTAATTGCCCTTCTTCAGTAGCAAATTCTGGGTAACGAGCTGAATATAAGAAAGTTCCGCCTCGTTGAATCTTGTCACCAACATCTGCGACATCCAAACGACGGATATCACCAGCAACTAGACCGGCAAAACCATAATTGATGCCATATACTTCCATGCCTTCGAAAATCGCTTTACGAACAACCGCACGAACGGCAGCGTTCATTCCGGGAGCGTCTCCTCCACTTGTTAAAATTCCAATGCGTTTCATTTTCTCACCTCATAAGTATTCTCAAAAAAACATACATCGTTTAATTCATGGTACATTCTACCAAAAAACATCCCAAAAGTCTTGGGATGTCTACGGGAAAAGCTCGTATTTTGAAAAAAGTTTTTGAAAGTTACAAGAAATCATCTTATTACGACGTTTTGTTCCCCTAATATGTCACTTAAAGCATTTAACAGGGTGTCATTAACCCCCACCCAAAACTTTTTATCCAGCACAATCTTCCGCCGACTTTTCTCATAATAGATCACAACTGGAACTTTTCCTGGTGATAATTGAAGTCTTTCGGCAATTCCTTGCTGAATTTCGGTGGTATCCTGTTCGGCCTGCACCCGCAAAAATAGTGTTTTATCGCTAATCTCATCTTCGGCGGTTTGCGCCGGAATCATTTCTTCAACTAGTAATTGGATCGCTTGATCATAGCGGCTGCGTTCTACCTTTCCTTGAACCAGATACACTTTTTCAAGCTCGATCTCTTTGCGTAAGCGGCGATAGGTTTGCGGGAAGACGGTCAACGAAATTTCACCGCTTTGATCATTTCCGGTCAAGAAGGCCATCTGCTCGCCTTTTTTAGTACGGATCTCGCGTACATCCTTTAAATAGAAGAGAATTTTTCCCTGACTGCCGACAGAAAGCTCAGTGATAGGCTGCAAGTCCTTTTGTTTCAAGAGTTTAGGGAAGTTTTCGGTTGGGTGTCCTGAGACATACAACCCGAGATATTGCTCCTCGTAATTCAAGCGTTCCGCCAATGTGAAATCTTCAGACGGTCGTTCCTTTAGACTCATCACATCCAGCAAGGACATGCTGCCGCCGCTGTATTCGACATTTTGGATTTTCCCTTCCAGCCCATCGGCCAATTCCCGCCGATTGGGATGAAGTTCATCGAAGGCACCAATAAAGATCAACGGCGCGATGTAATCGATCTTCAACCAGCGTGATTCGATCCGCAGCAGAAATTGGTCCAAGGATTTGAAGGGACCTTCTTCCTTGCGAGTCGTCAAAATGTCACTGACAAAATCACGCCGCATTCCTTTGATCGCATCCAGACCAAAACGAATCAGATTCTTCTCAACTAAGGTAAAGCTGTAGCTGCTGCGGTTGATGTCCGGTGCTAATAATTCCACCCCGGCACGATTGGCTTCAGCGATGTATTCGCGCAGCTTCTTCGGATCATTGCGAACCGATTGCATCAATGCGGTGTAGAAAGCGCCGGGATAATGGACTTTCAAATAAGCCATTTGATACCCTACGAAGCTATATGCCACCGAGTGAGATCGGTTGAACCCATAGTTGGCAAAGCGTTCGATATAATCATACACTTCTTCGGCACTCTGCTGACTGTGACCGCGACCAACCGCTCCAGTGACAAAATGACGTCTTTCTTCATCTAATAAGTCTTTTTTCTTTTTGCTGACGGCACGCCGCAGAATATCGGCCTCGCCTAAGCTGAAGCCCGCCATCTGAGCGGCTACCTGCATGATTTGCTCTTGGTAGACGATAAACCCATAAGTCGGCGCTAGAATCTGCTGAACAGAAACATCGGGATAGCTTACCTGCTCTTTGCCATTCTTCCGTGCAATAAACTGATCAATGATCTGCATCGGACCCGGCCGATACAGCGCATTGACCGCCACGATGTCTTCAAAGGATGTCGGATGCAGATTGCGCAGCACTTTGCGGATACCAGCGGATTCAAATTGGAACACGCCGCTCGTCTCACCCCGCTGGAATAAAACCAGCGTTTCCGGATCGTCCAAGGGGACATTTTTTAAGTTCAAGTCTTCTTGATAGACACGCCGAACATTTTGCAGCGCATTGTCAATAATGGAAAGATTCCGCAGACCAAGGAAATCCATCTTCAACAGTCCGATGGCTTCCACATCACCCATGGTGAATTGCGTCAGCAAAATATCCTCTGAACCATTTTGCAGCGGAACCACATCGATCAAGTTCACATCGCTGATCACGACACCGCCTGCGTGGGTGGAGACGTGCCGCGGCAGGCCTTCTAGACTCAAAGCTGTTTGGAACATCAAATTGCTGCGCTCGTCATTTGCCACTAGGCGTTTTAACGGCTCAGACTTTTCATACGCTTCTTTTAACGTGATTTTCAATTGATTAGGGATCGCCTTTGACCAGCGATTCGCCTCGCTTTGGGATAAACCGAAGACCCGGCCAACATCTCTCAGAACCATTTTCGCCGCCATCGTGCCGAATGTCGCAATTTGCGAAACATGGAAATGACCGTATTTATCATGAACATAGTGCAGTACCTGATTTCGGCGGTTGTCAGGAATATCCAAATCGATATCGGGCATGCTGTTTCGTTCCGGATTCAAGAATCGTTCGAACAGTAGATTGTATTTGATCGGATCAACATCGGTAATACTCAGAACATAAGCGACGAGCGAACCCGCCGCTGAGCCTCGACCCGCACCGGAAACAATCTTGCTGCGATGCACATAATCCATTACATCCCAGACGATCAAAAAATAATCATCGAAGCCCATGTTATGGATAATCCCTAATTCGCGCGTCAGCCGCTGACGATATTCCTCGGTAACATCTGCGATCCGCTCCGGTAATTTCTGCCAGCAAAGCTCCTGCAAATACGCATCCGCCGTTTGCTGCGTAGGTACCGGATAATGAGGCAATAATTTCTGACGCAAAGGCAGGTCAAACTGACAAGCATCAACGAGTTTTTGAGCATTGGCTAGCGCTGCCTGATCTTCGAAACCAGCCACTAGATTATCCCTCTCGATTAAGTAATTATCCCCCAACTGATTGGTCAATTCTTCTCGCGGCAGTTGACTGCCGTTTTGAATGTGGCCCATGACTTTGATCGCAAACGATTGATTCGAGTCCAGATACGCCACTTCATGAATCGCGATTTTCGGCAAGCTTGTCGGCAGCTCCGAAGTTTTCGTTGCCGGTGAAATTCCTAAATAGACCTCGCCATTGATTGATTGAGTAATCTTTGGAATGATTGATTCCAGCGGTTCGTATATTCCGTCAACAGGAAGAACGGTGATCAGATGCTCACCATTGATCTGATAATCAGATAATGTCTGGGGCTTCTCCGCCATCATGCGCGTGCTGGATAGCCGCATCAATTCCTGATAGCCAGCGACATTTTTAGCATAAAACAAGATTTTTTCCGTGGCTTCTTCAGAATGAAAATCCAACTCCAATCCGATGATGCCGATCATTTGATGCTTTTTGCAGGCTTTGAAAAATTCTACGGCCCCATATAAAACATTCTCATCGGTGATCGCGATCGCAGAATATCCGCGGGCTTTCGCTGTTTCCACGTATTCGCTGATCGTTAAGGTACTTTTCAGTAATGAATAGGAAGTTTTCGTATAAAGTTGTGGTAAATTCATGATATCCTCCTACTTCGTAATAAGGTATTTATTTTTCTTGAGGAAAAATAAGTTTGATGCTCAGCACGTATATCATTCCACTAAAGTGTTAATACTGAAATTCTGCAAAAAGTGGAACTGACATCCTACTTCGTATTAAGGTATTTATTTTTCTTGAGGAAAAATAAGTCTGATTTTCAGCACGTATATCATTCCACTAAAGTGTCAATACTGAAATTCTGCAAAAAGTGGAACTGACATCCTACTTCGTATTAAGGTATTTATTTTTCTTGAGGAAAAATAAGTCTGATGCGTAGCACGTATATCATTCTCCTAATCTCGCCAAAAAGGGAGTTGAAACTGGCGAGACAAGTCTTTTCTTTACATTTTCAAAAATAATGCTAAACTAAACCTAGAATTTCCTGCGAAAAGAGGTGCTCTTGATGAAATATCTAGTTACATTATTTTGGGCTTTCGCAATTGGACAAGCCGTTTGTTATCTAGGCGGTGCCTTGCAAAGTGGTTCTTATAACTTTGAATTATCTACGATTATATCATTGATCGTTGGTGTTATCGCACTTATTGCCGTACGTTTTGTATCACCAAAAAAAGCTGAAGCATAGAAAAAACCAGTTACTTTATTGTAACTGGTTTTTTGTTTATTTCAAAGGGTGAAACGTTGGTTAAGTAGACCGTTAATTGTCCAACCTAGCCTCATAACAACCAAACTAATTTTTTTCTGAGCTTCTTTAAACTCGTCTCCGCTCTTTTTCGATTTGGTTTCTCAACGCTTTTTGGCTAACATTGAGCCGTTTAGCCAGGCTGGCATCTATTTTTAAGAAGGGATTGTTCTCTAACTCGGCGGCATATTTTACATAAGCCTTCTCCGCAGCCGTTTTATCCCAAGTATTTTTTCCATATCTTTGATCGTAGAATTTCTTATAGGTTAAGAAAGTTCCCCTGCCGACTGATTCCCCGGCTTCTGTTTCCAAAAATTCTTTTATGGTCAACCTGGAATTGTAGTGTTTCATTTGATAAAAATTACTTACTATAAACCGAGCCCTTTTATGTGAAAACGGTCCAAAGTCTAACTGATCCTTCGTAATAGTGGTCTGATAAACACTTGTCCGATCTTCCTCGGATTTGTTCGGATTGTCATTGTAAGTCAGGTACATCATCATTATTTTATTTTTATCGACCATCTCTTCTTTTCTGATTTCTAAGTGTTTCTCCAAAACATAAATATCTAATAGTTCGTTAAAATTTGACCCCTTTTTATTTAACGTCCGATATTCTTTTTTTGCATCAACGAAGCTTTTATAAGTAGCTAACAAATAATAGTTCGCTCGAAAAAGCGAGTAATCTTCTTGAAAAACAGCATCCCTGTTTTCTCCGAAAATGGCATATTCTTTGATGAACTTAAAATACTGCTCACTATCTTTTTCCAACTTACTGTCGATATCTTTTACCAAAGCTTTCTCGTGTTTTAAGAG
>NZ_NGLG01000001.1:1298328-1303258 GCF_002140655.1 Enterococcus sp. 3H8_DIV0648
CAGTTATTTGCTAAGGGTGCTGCTAAACTTGTTAATTTGTTTCCTAACTTAAAATATCTATTTTCCGTTTCGTTTAATAAATACTGCAAAAAGCTGAACTCACGGCTATCTCATTAAAAGGAAGCTATTTTTCCAAGTGCGTGAAAAATAAGTTTATCTTCGCTTCGCATACGATTCTGCTAAACTTCTCTGGCTGTTTCTTATCTTAAAATACCTATTTCTATCTCGTTTAATAAATACTGCAAAAAGCAGAACTCGCAAAAAAAGCATCCTCTTGTTAAAGAGCGATGCTTTAGTAGTTAATAAATTAGATCTTCGTCTTCGTCACCAGCAGCTTCCGGAAATTGAAGACGCTCAAGATAATATTACCGAACACGCAGGCGCTGGTTACTAGGAATACGGCCGGGTAGCCCATTGCATGTGCGACGGTTGATCCGAGCATCGGACCGATGACCTGTCCGAAATTATTAAACATTTGATTGTAGCTGAAAATACGGCTGACGCCTTCTGGCGGACTGATTTTACTGATCAACGTATTAATGGACGGCATCAGCGCTCCCGTCGAGAATCCGAGGAAGAAACGCAGTACTCCCAGTTGGAAGGGCGTTTTTACAAAAGCCATTGGAATAAAGCAGAACAGCGACAAAACAAGTCCTGCTAATAATACCTTATGATTTCCGATCCGATCCCCGATTTTCCCCAGCGTCGGAGAAGAAGCGATCGCCGAAACCCCAGCGATTGAAACAATAAACCCGCTGATAACCAAAGCATTGCTGCTGGAGCCGCTTAAATCACGAATATACAATGTCAGAATTGGGCTGATACTTGTTACCCCGACTTGCAGGATCAGCGAACTGATGAATAAGCCAATCAGGATCGGCATATAATTGATCCGCTTCCGTAATTCCGCCATACTTATGACGTCTGCTTTTTCGATCGGCTGGAAATTTTCTTTGACCATGAAGACGGTCAAAAACGTACAAATCATTAAAATGACTCCGGTGATGATGAACACATTCCGCAAACCGAACCATTGCGCCAGCATTCCGCCGATCAAGGGTCCGATCAAGTTTCCCGCGACACCGCCTGTAGCCAAGGTACCTAGTGCCCAACCGCTTTTTTGCCTAGGGACTTGGGAAGCGATCAAAGCCGTCGCATTCGGCATATAGCCAGACAACACACCGGTCATAAAGCGCATGATCAATAACCAATAGACATTCGGAACAAAAGCCAACGACCCCATCGTAAACGTCATTCCGGCCGCCGCGCGAATCATCATCAGCCTGCGCCCTTTTCGATCGGCTAAGCTTCCCCATAATGGTGCAACGATCGCCGCTGAAAATGCCGTTACAGAAATCGCCAGCCCTGAAAATAGATCAACCTGCGACTTGGCTGTCCCTAATTGTTCAATGTAGACCGGCAAAAAGGGCATCACCAGACTGAAGCTCGCGCCAGTAAAAAAACACCCAATCCATGAGATCAACAGATTCCTGCGCCAATTGATTTTCATCCTCTCGACTCCCTCTCTCGCCAATTTTATGACTCTACTATAGCAGAGTCTGAGGGAAAAAACTTTTCTTCTCCCTCATGAAGTTTGAAATTTTCCTAAGACTTTCAGCTTTTTTAAAGCGCCACGGTTGCGTTTTCCAATGGATGTGCTAGACTGAAACAAATTGAAAGTAGGGTTTCCGTTCCACTTTGCCAGTTTTACTTCTTACTTTAAACAAGTTTAGTAAAATGATAGGCATACGAGAATTGATTGAATTTTTCTTCCAAGAAAAATAAATACATTAATACGAAGTAGGAGTTTTTATGAAAAAATTAATCGCAATTGATTTGGATGGTACAACTTTAAATCAAGATTCAAAAATTACTGATAAAACCGCAAGAACCTTGCGCCGTGCGATTCAAGACGGTCATTCTGTTGTGATCGCAACGGGGCGTCCTTACCGCATGAGTAAAAATTTTTATCAGGAATTACAATTGACGACGCCGATGATTAATTTTAACGGCGCCCTTGTGCATCTTCCTGGAAAAAATTGGGACGGTGAACAAGAAACATCATTTAATCGGAAAATCGTGTTTGATTTAATGGCGGAAAAGAAGAATCTAAAACTGGATTTTATCGCCGCTGAAAATCGCGAGACCTTTTTCATTGATGATTTGAATTTCTTTGATCAACACTTCTTCGCCAGCGATTTCGCTACGGATGAGAATTTGTTGACGGTCAATACGTTACGAACCAACCCAACGTCTGTCTTATTACGCAGCCAGCCTGAAAATGTCGGCAGTGTTTCTGAAGAATTGAAACAGCAATTCGGACATGAGGTCGAAGTCAATACATGGGGCGGACCAAATCCGATTTTGGAAGTCGTAGCCAAAGGGATTCAAAAAGCACATGGATTGAAGCGCGTTATTGATAATTTTAATATGAAGCAAGAAGACATTATTGCGTTCGGCGACGAGCACAATGATGTAGATATGCTGAAATTCGCTGGCTGGGGTGTCGCGATGGCAAACGGAACTGATCAAGTAAAAGCAGTCGCAAATGACATCACCGAAAAACCAAACACCGAAGACGGTATGGCAGATTATTTAACCAAATATTTAGACCTATAAAAAAATGAGGGAAGGAATCGGATATGATTCTTCCCTCATTTTTTATTATTCAAATAATTCTAATGCCTTCTCCGCGAAACGCTGACCGAAAAGCTCAAACATTTCCTTCGATTTTTCATAGTGATCCCCTACCGCATCAAGCGCCACCGGTCCATGATGGATAAAAGGTTTGCCGAAAGCCGAACCACCTGAATACACCAGCATTCCCTTCACCAGCAGCATTCCCAGCATAGAAAGAATCGCGCTATCACTGCCGCCTTGCGCATAATGAGCCGTCGCAAATCCGCCGCCTAACTTCCCAGCCAAAGAAAAATTGCCGCTTTCTGTCATCAGCCACTGAGATATTCGCCAATGACTCGTCGCCATGTACGTCGGTGTCCCAAAAACGATTCCCGAACAGTCATTCACATATTCTGTATCGATCGGTTCATCCACCGAAAATATACGTGCCTCACTCCCCGCCTTTTTCATTCCTTGAGCAATAATTTCCGCCATTTCTTTTGTTTGTCCTGTTTTACTATAATAAATAATCGCTAATTTCAAACCATCCGCTCCTTTATCCCTTTTCTCTGATAGTACTCCTTTGTCAACGGGAAATTCAATAGAGAAAAGGAGAAGCGCATCCGCTCCTCCTACTTTACAACCGTATATTCATCGATGGTTTTCCCAGCTTTATCCTTTAAGACAAGCCAGCCGTTGGTTCCGGCATAGTAAAGAAAGATCCCGACTTCGTTGACACTTTTTAACACGATGTCTTCTGTCGTCGTAAAATCCGAAATTTGATCTGCATGATCTGCTCTCAATTTTTCTGTTAAGCGCGCACTAAAACCGACTGAGCCATCTTTATTCAACGGCATCTCCTGTTTTAGCTTCGCTCCGGCCTTCAGCAGCATTTCATTGCGCTTTTGCCAAACAACTTCCCCTTTTGCATCATTGTAATCAATATAAAACGGAATTTCACTGACTTTTTTATTCCAGCGGTGCTGGGCCTTCGCTGGCTTGGCCTTCACTTTTTCATTCTCGTAGCCAAAGGTAGCCAAGATTTCAAATAATATCTTTTGATAATTCGCTACGACTGGAAAATGATTCGCGGCAATTTTTTGCGTCTCAAATAAACCCTTCGTTTGCAGCGAATTGTCATTCCAGACAGTCAGCATCTGCTGCGCCAGGTCCTTACCCTCAATATCCCATGGCACATTAATTCTTACTAAGCTGTCTGCTTCTTTTACTATTTTTTTGTCGATCTTTTGCCCATAGTCAATCGCCTGTGCTGCACGCCCCTTAAAGTACAGCAGCAGTTCATCGCTGGTCAAATTCGGAAGCTTTTTCAGCTCTCGATAGATCACCATCGTCCCTTGCTCATCAAATTGAATGTTCGTTATATCTTGATTTATTTCCACCGCTAATTTGATCATCGCATTTCCCTCAAATCTTTTTTCCTAAGCTTATTAAAAAAGCGACTTTGAGTCGAATGATATGTCCTGTATCATCAAATTTCTGACGGCGGTTCCTCCCTGTTTATAAGACCAAGCCTCAGCCCATTGCAAATAAACCGCTAGTTCAGCGAATTCCGTTTTGATAGTAGCTCCACTTATCAATCCCATACCAACGTTGGATTTTTTTGATGGAATCAATAGAGCAACCTATTCTCGCTTTCGAATGCGATCAAGCAGACGTTTTCGTTTTCTCTTAGGCGTTTCTGGCGGTGATTGTGTCGCCAATGTTACCTCTACGTATTCTTCCTTGAGTCTTCCGAACAAAATCAGCTTCGCAGGTCCTTGAGTATCATCAACCTGCACATTTTCCAAAGTATACTCTTTCGGTAAACAAGCTGTCACAACCGCCAGTGATTGCATTTCATTCAATTCCCACAGATCGACCCCAGCCGGAAATCCGATCGTTTGGATCAATACATCTGGTTCAAGCTGCTCCGTTGCGACCATTAAGTCCTCAGGAATGTGGATGTCTGCCAATTCGGCTTCTTCAATTACCGGTTCATTCACCTGTGGTTTTTCTTCTGTTGCTTGGACAGCAACCGCCGCTATTTCGGCATCATCTATCTCAAAGATCGGACTTTCGATTTCTTCGATAATTGTTGCATGTTTTAATTTCTTATATAAACCTACGCCATCTTTTTCAAATAGATTCAACAGCGTGAATTTCTCTAAAGTCGCTTTAAGTTCTGCGGCAGAGTTGCGCATACTAAAATCCTTCAAGCGCAAATGCTGCTCGTTTCCATTACTATTTTCAAATTCAATATCTAATGTCGTCATTTTTTCAGTCCCTTCGTTTAATTTTCTTCTTGTTCTTT
>NZ_NGLG01000001.1:1304592-1306225 GCF_002140655.1 Enterococcus sp. 3H8_DIV0648
GGCATTTAAGGGCGCTTCATCAATTAATTTTTCTGTAAGTATTGAAAATTTACAGAAAAATTTCGCATATTACTTCTCTAACTAATCCCATTTTTATGAAAATCAAAAAAAAGCTGCTGCAGCCGGTCCTTAAAAATTTCATACACCCCTGAAAAAGATGACCCAAACTTATTTCATTAGAATGGTACGATTATTTCAACATTTAAGAAGAAGGTGACGATCATAAAAGGAATCATGCATCTAATAAAAATTTCTATTGGCGTGATAATCATTGCTCTGGCTTTAAATTTCTTTTTATTGCCGCATGACATTGCCTCGGCTGGAGTCGGAGCGATCGGCCATTTGCTCGAGATACATTTATCCGTCAACAGCATTTATACCGTATGGGTAATTAATCTTTTCATGCTTTTATTGACGTATTTGTTGTTAGATAAACAGGTTTTTTCAAAGATTTTCCTTGGAAGTTTATTGTTTCCAGTCTATCTAAAACTTATTCCGACAAGCCCAGTGCTGTTCTCTCACATTGCTTCTCTCATCATAGGCAGTGCCTTGTTTAGTTTGGGAGTATTTTATCTTTATAAGTCCAATTCTTCTAACGGTGGAATCACTATCCCGCCTATTATTCTCGAGCGATACTTCAAGATACCGGTCTATCGAGGATTACTGCTGACCAATCTCGTAATCATTTTTCTGAATTTTTATATTTTGCGACCGCTGGACGGACTATTTGCTACAGTCTCGATTTTAATCATGAGCCTTGCTATGAAATTATATACCGCTATTGATAGTAAATTGACAGAAGAAGGGAAGTCAATTGGGGAGTCAAATCATAAATCAAGCTAAAAATAAGCACAAAAAAACGTGGTCGAAACCACGTTAAACGGTTGATAAATAAGGAAGGTACGGGACTTGAACCCGTGCACCACATTACTGCGGCTCGCCGGATTTCGAGTCCGGTGCATTACCACTCTGCCAACCTTCCGCACCATTTATCTTACCTTTTTTCGTTTAAATGTCAAGATTTTATAATGTATCTAACACAGAAGTGTCTTCTTCTTCTAAGATATTCGTAATCGTACGGTTGATTAAATGAACGATCTCATCTTGAGTCGGCGCGATGATACCTGATGACATCAAGGTCGCGATCCCAGTTACACAGATCCAGGTTCCTACATGCAAGGCATTGATCCGTTTTTCAGACAATTTGCTGTATTTCGGATGCTCCACAATTAATTGGTGGAAGTAATTGTAAGAAAAGTCGTGCATTTTTTTCCCGCCGCCATACTCTTGGACGTATAACGCATTGTAAAGATTGCTTTGCTCTTTGGCAAAGTAAACATAGCTCAAGCCCAAATCGATGATCGTATCACCTGTGCGAACTTCTGGGAAAATATCGTAGTATAGGTGATTGCAGATTTCATCTAGCAAAGTGTTTTTAAGATCACTCATATTTTTAAACTCTAAATAGATCGGTTGCGTACTGATTCCCATTTTTTTGGCAATGTTTCGTGCGGTAAATCCAGAAAATCCTTCATTTTCGACAACTTCATAGGCAGCCTTTAGAATCTGATCTTTTGTGTAAACTTTTCTTCTCATTGTAATTCCTCCCAGAATGTTATTATTTTTACTGTCA
>NZ_NGLG01000001.1:1306622-1308181 GCF_002140655.1 Enterococcus sp. 3H8_DIV0648
ATTGACAGCTCTTGTGTTTCTTTAAAGCACAAATAGGATCGGCCAAATAAAATTTTGCTGTTACTTTATTATACTTTCTCAAAGCGTCAGTGACAATCCTTATTCTTTTTCTTGTTTAATTTATTTATTTTCTCTACTATAGTATAGGAATAGAAAAAGGAGGTTCACTTGATGGAGCAGCAAAATTACGCACAACTCGTTTTAAATACATGTTTAAAAGCCGGAAAGATCATGATGGAGTCCGGTTCTGAAGTCTATCGGGTGGAAGATACGATGAAGCGGATCGCGATTAATGCCGGCCTGGATGATATCCAGACTTATGTGACGGCTACTGGCGTGATCGTCGGCTTCCCTTCTGAGCAAAGCAGTCAGGTGATCCAGATCACGCCGCAGGCAATCAATCTGGAAAAAGTGACTGCGGTTAACCAAGGCTCGCGGCAATTCGCAGATGGTGAGCTTTCCTTGCCTGATTTTTATCTTTATTTAGAAGAAGTGGATGATGCCACGCCGGACTTTCCTTATTTATGGAAAATTATTTCTGCTGGGATCGTCAGCAGTACCTTGATGATTATCTTAAACGGCACTTGGTTTGACTTTATTCCGACATTTATTATTGGGATGATCGGTTTTAGCGTGCACACCTTTTTTGGCAAGAAGCTGAATATGAAATTCTTAAATGATTTTGTGGCGGCACTGGTGATCGGAAGTTTGTCGTTGCTGGCTGTTTCCCTATCAGTGGCTCATGAGGTGAATAGTTTGATCATTGGATCGATCATGCCCCTCGTTCCCGGTCTTGCAATTACAAATGCGTTTCGCGATATTATGGCGGGACATTTGATCAGTGGGGTTGCTCGCGGCACCGAAGCGCTGTTTATCGCTGGTGCGATCGGCGGCGGGATCATCGTCGCTTTTAATTTCTTTTAAATAGAAGAATCAAACTTGGAGGTTGCTCATGAATTTTATTGTCAATTTTTTATTTAGTATGTTTAGCACGATCGCCTTCAGTATCATCACCAATATTCCTCGACGCGCATTTTTAGCCTGCGGATTTACCGGGGCTGCCGGTTGGATGACCTTTTGGATCTTACAAACATACTTTCATCAAAACATCGGCATCGCCAATTTCTTGGGAGCATTAATGATTGGACTTATTAGTATTCTTTTTTCAAAGACCATGCATATGCCGGTGATCGTTTTTAACGTACCGAGTCTGGTACCTTTAGTTCCTGGCGGCCCCGCTTATATGGCCGTGCGCCACATGATGAATCAGGAATTTACCGAATCCATGGAAAAAGTCGTCACAGTTCTAGTGACTGCCGGTGCCATCGCGATCGGCTTCATGTTCACGAACTTGATCGAACGGGCGCTTAAAAAAACCCGTTTAAATTTTCGACCCAAATAAACTCGCTAAAAACAGGAGATTCCTTCCTGTTTTTATTTGTTTACAGTTCAAGGATGTAAGCGCAGTCACTAAATATCTAAAAAAATATAAAGTTTCACACGAAATTTACAAATTACAACCTCAGACCTATGCATTTTGTGAATTAATCCTATATACT
>NZ_NGLG01000001.1:1308281-1310300 GCF_002140655.1 Enterococcus sp. 3H8_DIV0648
CTTATATAAACCTACGCCATCTTTTTCAAATAGATGTGTATAAGAGACAGATTGTTGCATGTTTTAATTTCTTATATAAACCTACGCCATCTTTTTCAAATAGATTCAACAGCGTGAACTTCTCTAAAGTCGCTTTGAGTTCTGCGGCAGAGTTGCGCATACTAAAATCCTTCAAGCGCAAATGCTGCTCTTTTCCATTACTATTTTCAAATTCAATATCTAATGTCGCCATTTTTTCAGTCCCTTCGTTTAATTTTCTTCTTGTTCTTTATTTGTTCCTCTTCATGAACCGACTAATCCTGCTAGTGGTTCTTTGATAAATTGCGTAAATAATGTTTTCAGCTTTTCAGCGATATACGTTTTTGCCGGAAATAATTTGATCAGCAGCACACGCCACTCCTTCTTATCAAAATACTCCTCAAAAAATATATAAAAACGACGCAAAGTCGCATTGGATTTTGTTTTCATAAAAATATAATGCACTAAATCGGCCAGCATAAATGAAAAATCTGCCAAGCCTAATTCTTCTCTTACTTGAAGCGCTATCTTATACACATCTAGATGTGTATAAGAGACAGCGATTATTCCGATTTGACACGCTAAAAAAATCCTCCGTTTAATAAACGAAGGATTCCATGATTATTCAATAATCTTTTTCACTGTAAAAGGTTCGTTCTTTTCTGATGGTTCCTCTTGATCTGCTAAATCAAACAAGATCAGGTCATCTTTTCCTTCACCTTCAACGATCACTAATTTTCCTAGCCGATCACGGTTATCTTTGACGATCTGCGCTTCTTTAATCAATTCCTTCGGATCACGCTTCGCGGCAATTGCATTGCCAAGGTTAAAGAATACTGTCTCTTCCATTTCCATCCACTCCTCAAGAACGTTTGTACTTTAGTATCTGTCTCTTATACACATCTAGATGTGTATAAGAGACAGCCTCAGACCTATGCATTTTGTGAATTAATCCTATATACTTTGTTTTAGAAAGACAAAGGAGATGAATCAAATGAGTGTTGTTCAATCCAGAAGACTGCTAAATATAATTTCGTTAATGGGCATCGCCATAACTGTTAGTTTAACCTTCTACTTCTATCGCTTAGGAGTATTTAATGATATGAATTCGTTGAGACAACTCGTCGGGCATTCACCGATCGCCGGACCGCTCATTTTTGTTTTGATTCAAATCATCCAAGTCGTTATTCCAATCATTCCAGGTGGTATCAGCCTCGCAGCCGGGGTCTTGATTTTCGGGCCATACTGGGGATTTGTATATAATTATGTTGGGATCGTCATCGGTTCCTTGATCCTGTTCTTAATGGGCAGACACTATGGCAAGCCGATGATTATGCATCTCGTTAGTGATAAGGTATATCAAAAATACAGTCATTGGCTGGATGATCCGCGTTTTGATAAATTGTTCGCCTTGGCGATTTTCTTACCTGTCGCACCAGACGATGCCTTGTGTTTGATGGCTAGTCTGACGAACATGTCCTTTAAGAAATACAGTGCAATCATCTTTTTAGCCAAACCAGCTTCGATCTTCCTATACAGTCTGGCTTTACTGCAAGGTGGCCAAATACTATCCACTTTACTCGGACTCTAAATCAAATAAGATTGTTTTGATTCAATCACTTTAAGGAGATGCTTCGGCATTTCCTTTTTTCGTTTATTTAAAGAAGAACGAGTCCCAGCTATGGCAGTTTACTATATACGAAAGCAAAAATTTGAGCTATTCTTATTATTCAAAGGTATTGTCCCTCAACCAACTTTTCGCATCTCAGCGATCGCATAACGATTGAATGGATTTAGACAATAATGATTCGCTATAATTAACCAAGTATCCCATCAGCATGAATCTTCAAATTTTTCACGTAAATAATTCATACCTGTCTCTTATACACATCTAGATGTGTATAAGAGACAGCAGCGATCGCATAACGATTGAATGGATTTAGACCTGTCTCTTATACACATCTAGACGCGATGCGAGAGCTCCTTCACTACCTTTTATAG
>NZ_NGLG01000001.1:1310541-1314182 GCF_002140655.1 Enterococcus sp. 3H8_DIV0648
ATAAAAAAATACACAGATCGTTAAAAACGATTTTCTTATAGAACCACAGGAGGAGCTATGAATTCCATACGTCAGCGTCTTGCTTATTTTTTCAGCACTTTTTCTCTCTATAATTTCCTGATTATCAGCTTTGGGCTGCCTTTTCTGACAGAAGGACTTTTTTTATTTTTCCGCCAAAGCTTTCTAAACAACCTTTACTCACCTTTTTATCTGTTTTTGTTCCTTGCGATGATCTTTCTTTATGGGAACCTCTTCAGCCAAGTGCAATCAAACGAAAAAGCCTTTCAAAATTTTTCTTTGAAGGCGGCATTTGTCAGCTTTGCGTATTGGCTGCTTTTATCACCGATTTTTTTCTTTCGCTTTTATCAGATGCTGCTGGTGTGGCAGCCGTTGCCGGCGAGGCTGCTTTCTTTTCTGTTTCTTTATCGTTGGAAAATCTTACCTATACTGATAATACTTTACTTGATCGTGCTCTATTTTCTTTATCGCTCGATCTTAGTACCAAAATACCTAAAGCAAAGTAAACCCATGAAAGAAAGCATCGAACTCAGCTGGCAAAAGACGAAGAAAAGTCTTCCTAAACAATTCGTGATCTTTCTTTTGATTCCGCTCTTTTTCTTAAGTGTCAGTTTGCTGATCAAAATCGGCTTCATTTGGGGCACCCAATTACTAACCAAACAAAGTACGGCCATGGTTTTCTTAGTAGTTTATCGGGTCATACAAAATATTTTATGGACGTTCTTTTTTCTTTATTTAGCTGCGCCGGACAAAGAACCCCTTAACGACGAATCCATGTCCAAAGGATCAATCCTTTGGCTGGGCCTGATTATCATCACCTGCTTAGGCCTTTACTCGCTGCACTATACCCATGCTTTTCAAGTCCAACGAGCAGCGCCTCCGATGACCATCTCGCATCGCGGTGTATCGAATCATAACGGTGTCCAAAATTCCATCGAGGTTTTGAAAAAAACGAGTCAACAGCTACGGCCAGACTTCGTTGAGATGGATGTTCAAGAAACCGCCGATCATCAGCTAGTCGTGATCCACGATGAAGACCTGAATGCCTTAGCAGATAAAAACTTGCGGATCGATGAAACAACTTGGCAAGACTTAAAGAATATCACCTTAAAAGAAAACGGCTATACCAGCAAAATTCCTTTATTTTCTGATTACTTGGCAGCCGCAAACCAATTAAATCAAAAACTGCTGATCGAACTGAAGGTCACTGGCAAGACCAAAGCCACGATCACCCAAAGACTGCTGCCATTAAAAAATCAACTGGCAAATCATCAGTTGCAAAGTATGGATCTTGATACGGCAAATCGAATGAAGAAAGACTTTCCTAAACTGCGCGTCGGCTATATCTTGCCCTTCGATCTTTTAGGCAGTCCCAAGACTTCATTAGATTTCGTCAATATCGAGTCGCGCACCGCAAATGGCGATCTGATCCAGGCTCTGCGTCAGCGCAAACAAGCTGTCTATGCTTGGCCGGTGAACTCGCAACAGCAAGCAGCCGTTCTCCGTTTCCAGCGAATCGACGGCATTCTAACAGATGATATGAGTGTCTTCTCTAATAAGTCTGATGACATAAAGGCTCAGACTGCCAGCATCCTGCAATTTGACTAAAGCAAAGACCGTAAACAATCTCCTTCACGGAAAATTGTTTACGGTCCTTTTTATCGATCTAATAAACGCTCATAAGTAAAACCTGTCATAGAATATCTCAGCAGCAGCAGTGCGATTACTAATAAGACGAGCCCGATAGAAACCACGATCCAGCCGCTAAAAACCAGAATCCCCGTAAATTGACCGATCATCAATAGCGCCAGCGGAAGAATTAAAAAAGCGGCTTTTTGCTGCGACTCTTCGATCGACGTAGCTTTGGCCGATCCTTTGACGATCAGTACAATTGAGATAATCGTGATCGCCGGAACGATCAGCAGCATCACCCAAAGCCAGTTGAGACTCAAAGGAAGCAGCATTCCCTTAAAAATATACAGCTCTACTTCCACCACGATCACTGTCAAAAGAAATGACACATAAGTCACTAAGACCCCCACGAGAAATGAAGCATAAACTTTTGCTCGAAAAATCTCCCGAATCGACAGAGGTGAGTATAATAAAGTTTCCAACGTTCGTTTTTCCTTTTCGCCAACAAATGAGCTGGCAGCCATCACACTAGCTGTCATGATAGGAATGATCAAAAAGAAGATCGGAATGACATTATTGACCATTAAGGAAAGCAGTTCACGAATAAGCTGTTCCTGATCCAGCTTTTGAAAGTCCGGTAAAATCCGCGCCATCTCGGTAAATGACGAGGAATCAGTCGGACTCATCAGAACCGTCAGCAGCATCAACGTAGGAAATACCACTGAAAAAAGCAGTGGAAGAATCGTTAAAACTGAAAAATAGCGCTTGTTTTCAGTAATTCCTCGAATATCCTTGATCATAATGGCCTTTTGCCGATTATTAAACATGCTCTTCCCCTCCTTCTAATAAAGCAAAATAAATATCCTCCAGAGAATAATCCATTGGTGTAACCTGTGAGATTTTCCCGCCTTGTTGAACGATTGTTTTTACCAGTTGAGGTACTTCTGCTTTTTCTTGGAAGGAAAGCTCATAGACATTCTCCCTGATACGTTTGCTGTTAAGCGATGGCGGCATAACATCCGTTTCAATGATCAATTTATAGTGATCGAAGGTTCGGCGGCGCAGCTGCTCTAGGCTGCCCAAGGCTAATAACTGTCCGTTATCCATCAAGCCATACTCATTGCAAATTTCCTGTGCATACCTTAATTGATGCGTGCACAGAAAGATCGTCGTTCCCTCTTCTTTTGAAAGCTCTAATAAAAGTTCATTCACGCTTTTCGTACTTTCAGGATCAAGTCCGCTAGTAGGCTCATCTAAAAAAAGCACATTTGGACGATGAATCAACGTTCTTGCTAACGAAAGCCGCTGCCGCATCCCGGTCGAATAACTTTTCAGCTTCACTTCAGCCGCGTCTGTCAGTCCTAATTTTTCCAACAGCTCCATTCCGCGCGCTTCACTTTCAGCTTTCGTCATGCCAAAAAGCTGTCCAAAGAAACGCAGATTATCAATTCCGGAAAAATGATCGTACATTCCCGCATGCTCGGTTAAAACACCTGTCGATTGATGGAGCTTCTCTGCTTGGCTAACTGGATCAAGCCCAAGCACCCGCATTTCCCCGCGAGTCGGATTCAAAATCCCGTTCAATAATTTAACCGTGGTGGTTTTCCCAGCACCATTTGGCCCTAAGAAGCCAAAAATCGTCCCTTCAGGAACCACCAAGCTAATATCATCTAATGCCTTCTTACCCTCTGTATAAATCTTTTCCAATTGTTTGATCTCAATTGCATCCATCTAACTCCCTCATTTCCCTCATCAACTAAAAATCATATCCCCTACACTCTTATTGTATTTCTTCCAATCAAAAGCTTCAATGGACTTGTTGTTAACTTTTAGGACTGTAAATCAACCTTTGCGATACATGATGATTAAATATTTTATTTCTTTCTAGAAACAGAGAAGCAGAACTCGTAGCTAGCTTCTCTCAAGGGGTCTATTTTTCGAAAAACGTGAAAAATAGTTCTATCTTCGCTACGCATATCATTGCACTAAAC
>NZ_NGLG01000001.1:1315653-1321725 GCF_002140655.1 Enterococcus sp. 3H8_DIV0648
CGCGATGCGAGAGCTCCTTCACTACCTTTTATAGGCGATTATTCAAATCTTTTGCTAAATCTTCAAATCCTGGTTTTCCAAGCAAAGCAAACATATTCTTTTTGTAAGCTTCCACACCTGGCTGGTTGAATGGGTTAACACCCAATAGGTAACCAGAGATACCAACTGCGATTTCAAAGAAGTACATTGCATAACCTAACGTATAAGCATCCATTGTTGGGATGTTCAATACGAAGTTAGGTACGCCGCCATCTGTATGGGCTAATAATGTACCTTGGTAAGCTTTTGAGTTAACAAAGTCAACGTCTTTGCCTTCTAAGTAGCCTAAGCCGTCTAAATCAGATTCTTGTGCAGGAATCGCCACGGATTTACGAGGTTTTTCCACTTTCACGATTGTTTCGAAAATGTTGCGGCGGCCTTCTTGGATGTATTGTCCAAATGAATGCAAGTCAGTTGAGAAGTTCGCACTTGATGGGTAGATCCCTTTCAAGTCTTTTCCTTCTGATTCGCCGTATAATTGTTTCCACCATTCGTTGAAATATTGCATACCTGGTTCGTAGTTAACTAAGATTTCAGTCACTTTGCCTTTACGGTATAAAATATTACGAAGAGCAGCATATTGATATGCTTCGTTTTCATCTAAGTTTTCGCTTGAGTAAGCTTCACGTGCGTCAGCTGCACCTTGCATCAATGCATCGATGTCTGCGCCGCTTGCTGCGATTGGCAATAGACCAACTGCTGTAAGCACTGAGAAACGTCCGCCGACATCATCAGGAATAACAAAAGTTTCCCAACCTGCAGCATCTGCTTCAACCTTAACGGCTCCGCGAGCTTTGTCTGTTGTTGCGTAGATACGTTTGTTTGCTTCTTCTACACCGTATTTGTTGATCAATAATTCTTTGAAGACACGGAACGCGATTGCTGGTTCAGTTGTTGTTCCTGATTTAGAAATCACGTTAACTGAGAAATCACGGTCGCCGATCACTTCGATCAAGTCAGCGATGTATGTTGAGCTGATTGAGTTTCCAGCAAAGAATACTTGTGGTGCTTTACGATCTTCTTTGTCCAACACATTGAAGAAACTTTGGTGTAAGAACTCGATTGCTGCACGAGCGCCAAGATATGATCCGCCGATTCCGATAACAACTAATACTTCAGAATCTGATTGAATTTTTTCAGCTGCTTTTTTGATGCGGGCAAATTCATCTTTGTCATAATTTACTGGAAGATCGATCCAGCCTAGGAAATCATTTCCTGCGCCAGTACCTTCGCGTAATTCTTTGTGAGCTAGAGCTACTTCAGATTTGATGTAGTCCATTTCATGTTCACTCACGAATGGTGCTACTTTCGAATAATCGAAATGTATGTGTGCCATTGTTTTTCCTCCTTGAAAGTCACTTCATAACAATCTATACTTTACGTTTCTTTTAATGATTTTTCAAGCTTAAACCTTCTAAAATTTAAACTGTTCCTTGCGCTAACATGGCAGCAGCAACTTTTTCGAAACCAGCAATGTTGGCACCAGCAGCAAAATTATCTTTATCAGCATATTTTGCAGCCGTATCACGACAAGTTTCGTAGATATTTTTCATGATATCGTCTAATTTGCCATCGACTTCCTCTTTCGACCATGCCAAGCGCTGGGAGTTTTGGCTCATTTCTAAGGCTGATACCGCAACGCCGCCTGCATTCGCCGCTTTCCCTGGTCCGTAAAGCACGCCTTTTTCATGATATAGCTTGACTGCACCATTCGTACTAGGCATATTTGCCCCTTCGGCTACAACCTTCACACCATTTTTCACTAAGATCGCTGCTTTTTCATCATCAATCTCATTTTGCGTCGCACATGGCAAGGCAATATCCGCTGCTTGTTCAAACTCCCAAACAGAACCTTCATAGTATTCCGCTGACGGGCGTTCTTTCGCATATTCAGTTAAACGCGCACGACGAACTTCTTTAATATCCTTCAAAAGTTCCACATCGATGCCGTCTTTATCGTAAATATAGCCATTTGAATCTGAACATGTAATAGCTGTTGCGCCTAATTCCTGCGCTTTTTCGATCGCGTAGATCGCCACGTTTCCGCTGCCTGAGACAAGAACTTTTTTACCTTCAAAAGAATCATCGCGATCTTCTAATAAATGTTTCACGAAGTAGACCGCACCATAGCCAGTCGCTTCTGTCCGGCCAAGACTGCCGTTAAAGCCAAGAGGTTTACCAGTCAAAACCCCCATATCGTATTCACGCAAACGTTTGTATTGACCAAATAAATAGCCGATCTCACGTCCGCCGACACCGATATCACCTGCTGGGACATCCAAATTCGGACCGATGTGTTTTGATAATTCTGTCATGAAGCTTTGGCAGTAGCGCATAACTTCAGAATCAGATTTACCTTTTGGATCAAAATCTGAACCGCCTTTACCGCCGCCAATTGGAAGACCTGTTAAACTATTTTTAAAGATTTGCTCGAAACCTAAAAACTTCAAGATACTTAAATTCACACTTGGGTGGAAACGCAAGCCACCTTTATATGGGCCGATCGCTGAATTAAACTGAACACGGTACCCGCGATTGACTTGCCAATTACCCTTATCATCTTGCCAAGGGACACGGAACTGGATCAACCGTTCAGGTTCAAGGATCATACCTAAAATATTCTTCTCAACGTATTCCGGATGTTCTTCTAGAAAAGGAATCACTGTTGGTAAAAATTCATCCACCGCTTGTAAAAATTCTTCTTGGTTCGGATCTTTTGCCTCTAAGTTCTTTTGAATCTGTTCAACATATTCTCGTACTTCCATCAAATTCCTCCTCACAGTTAATACTCATAGTTTACATCATTTTCTAATGAAAGTGAAAAAAAATTCATTTCGCACAGCAATTTGACAGCAAATCGTTCGTATTTAAGGTATGATTAACCAGAATATTCAAACAAATTTATTGATAAATGAGGACTTAATAAAATGAGCAAAAAATTTGATGTAATCGTGATCGGCGGCGGTCCAGCCGGTATGATGGCAGCCATTACTGCGGCCGTGAATGGTTCACAGGTCGCCCTGTTCGAAAAAAATAAACGACTGGGAAAAAAATTACTGATGACTGGCGGCGGACGCTGCAACGTGACCAACAATCGCCCAGTTGATGATTTGATCGTTCATATTCCCGGAAACGGACGCTTCTTATATAGTACATTCTCGCAATTTGATAATCAGGATGTGATGAATTTCTTCAGCGAACGCGGGGTTGCCCTAAAGGAAGAGGATCATGGACGAATTTTCCCAGTATCGGATAAATCTGCCACAATCGTCAATACCTTAAAGGAAGAATTAGAAAAACTAAGTGTCGAGCTTCACTTTAAAGAACCTGTCGAAAAAATCATTTCCGATGGCGCGTCAATCCAAGGTGTCCGCACCTCGGAAGGCGATTACTCCGCCAAAAGCGTGGTGGTAACAACCGGCGGGATCACCTATCCTTCGACTGGTTCACAAGGAGATGGTTATCGTTTCGCAAAAAGTGTCGGTCATCATGTGACACCCTTGTATCCAACTGAATCACCGATTTTTCTAACTGATGAATTTGTTTCAGCCAAATTATTACAGGGACTATCTCTGCAGGATGTAAACTTATCAGTCATTGATGAAAAAAATAAAACCATCGCCAGCCATGAGATGGATCTGCTCTTTACCCACTTTGGGATCTCAGGTCCAGCGGCCTTGCGTTGTTCAAGCTTTGTCAATCAATTATTGCGAACGCAAGAAACAGTCACGCTGAAACTCGATTGCTTCCCGCAAAAAACTGCCGCAGATTTAATGGAAGAAATACGTGAACGTTCATCTGCTTCAACAAAACAACTGAAAAATGCGTTGGCTGGCTTCTTACCGGAACGACTGCTGCTTTTCTTTTTAGAAAAAAGCGGCATCAGCGAACAAAGCTATGCGCAGACTTCAAAGGAGCAGCTAGAAAAATTTGTTTCCTATTGTAAGAACTGGTCCTTGACCGCCAACAAAACCTTTGGCTTAGAAAAATCCTTCGTTACTGGCGGCGGCGTTGAACTAAAAGAAATCAATCCCAAAGAACTTGCCAGCAAAAAAATCCCCGACTTATTTTTCGCCGGGGAGGTACTAGATGTGAATGGCTATACTGGCGGCTATAATATCACTACCGCTTTTTGTACAGGTTACGTAGCAGGCATCCACGCTGCCTATCACGCCTTTGCTTAATGCGTCAGTTCTGCAAATTGTCCTCGCGTCAGTTCCACAATGGCGTTGGGGGCAATTTCCATTTGCAGGCCTCTTCTGCCTGCTGAGATCGCGATCTGTTCAAAATTTTCCGCTGAAGCATCCACGAAGGTCGGAAATAATTTCTTCATGCCAATCGGCGAACAGCCGCCGCGGATATACCCAGTCGTCGCTTCTAAATCTCTTAAATGCAGCATCTCAACCTTTTTATTGCCGCTGACCTTCGCAATTTTCTTCAAGTCCAATTCATGATCACTCGGGATCACTGCAACGACGGGACCCGTTTTGTTCCCCACCGCTACCAAAGTTTTAAAGATGCGAGCTGGTTCGATTTCGACCTGTTCAGAAACATGCCCCGCGCCCAGATCATCTTCACTCCATGCATATTCATGTTCTTTATAGGCAATCTTCTTTTGTTCGACTAAACGAATCGCATTGGTCTTTTGAATTTTCTTCTTCGCCAAGTCAATCCCTCACTTCATTCATTTTCTAAAGTCTAGCAAAAAAGTTGAAATGAAACAAATCGATCGTTTCATTTGGTCTTTCTTCTTAAAAGTCCTACACTGAGTATGTAATGGAAAGGATGTATTCATCATGAAAAGAATTTCAAGAGGAAAGTTTGAAAAGATGCAACAATTGTCAAATGATCAAGGTGTCATTGCGGCCTTAGCGATCGATCAACGAGGCTCTATGAAAAAGATGATGCAAGCAGCTGTCGGCGAAGAAAAATTCTCAATGGATCAGGTCTATGAATTCAAAGAACTGGTCTCACAAGAATTAACCAAGCGTGTCAGCGCGATCCTGCTTGACGAACAATACGGCTTTAAAGGTATCCAAGCCAAAGATCCAAACTGCGGCTTGATCATGTCTTATGAAAAAACCGGCTACGATGCTAATACTCCCGGTCGCTTACCTGAATTATTGCCAGACGAATCCTTGGATCGTTTATTGGCTAAAGGTGCGGATGCCGCTAAGGTCTTAGTTTATTATGATCCAGATGAACCCAAAGAAATTTTGGACATCAAACATGCGTTTTTGGAACGTTTAGGAACAGAAGCACTTGCAGCAGATATTCCCGTCTTTGTGGAACCGATCGTGTATGACGGAAGAATCACTGACGACCATTCACCAGAATTCGCTGAAATCAAACCGAAAAAAGTGATTGATACCATCAAAGAATTTACGAAGGATAAATACCATATCGATGTATTGAAGGTGGAAGTTCCTGTTCTATTTAAATACGTTGAAGGTTTTAATAAAGGTGATGATCCAGTCGTCTATACACAAGAAGAAGCGGCTGGCTACTTCAAAGAGGCTGGAGAAGCTGCCACTCGCCCATTTATTTATCTAAGTGCGGGTGTCCCTGCGGATATCTTCCGCGATGAATTGAAATTTGCCGGCGAACACGGCGCAAATTATTGCGGCATTCTTGGCGGACGAGCTACATGGCGTGACGGTGTTCAAGTCTACGCCGATGAAGGCAAAGACGGCTTGATTAAGTGGTTGGATACCCAAGGTCGTGAAAATGTCGAAGAATTAAATGACATCTTAACGAAGTATGCAAAACCTTGGTACGAAATCTACGGCGGTCTAGATAATATAGAAGTATTTGATATTGATGTCATGGACTAAATAAGCAAAAGAAAACCGAACGACTATATTTCTATCAGTTTCGATAGTAAATAGTCGTTCGGCTTTTTTTAACATTAAAGATTCGGGTGTCAAAAGTGACTATTTCCTGTTTCAATCAATTTTATACCTTGATATGACAGCATTCTTTCGACGATAAATCATGAATATAGACTTTTGACACCTGAATCATTAAAGGAAG
>NZ_NGLG01000001.1:1321825-1324055 GCF_002140655.1 Enterococcus sp. 3H8_DIV0648
TTTTGACACCTGAATCATTAAAGGAAGTATAAAATTTTACAAGTAAAAACATTAAATCAACAGCTTTAACGATGTTCAGCTTCACGAACTAGCTTTATCGACAATAAGCGAAAATTTTGTTAAGTCTGAGAAACGACTTATCAAAATTTTAGTCTTATTGCTCAAAAGCTGAGCGAGTTCGCGAAGCCTTTCTTATTTTAGTTCGTTGATCATCATGACCAATTTTTCTGCTTCGATCTGGGCATCATCATAAGGCTTGCCTTCTAGACAACCATAGGTCATACAGGAGCCGTCCAATGATCCGCTGATTTGCGAGAATTTCCCTAAGCGTCCTAGTGACACCGAGGCAACGGGCAAGGAAACGAAGGTTTGGGCCTTCATCACGATCTCCATCTGACGTAAAACGTCTGCTTCGTTTTTAGGAAACACGACGATTTTCGCGATATCCGCTCCCCAATGTTCCATCAAGTTTAAACGGAATAAAATCACAGCGTCCTCTGGCGTTTCCTTGAAGTTATAATAGCTCAGCATCACACGTACATCTAACGCCTGCATCCATTTGATAAACGTCGTCGATAATTGATCAATGATCGACACCTCTACGTCCGCCAAATCAATCGCACGCGAAGAAACCGCAAACTCATAAACATGACGATATTGATTTAGAGAAATTTCGAGCTGACCACCCGCTTCAACCGGACGCAGGTTGAAGATCAATGGAATATTACGGATTTCATCTCGTAATGCCAATAGTGTTGCATTTAATTGATCATCATCGAAAATATCTTCATAATAATCCGCACGCCACTCAATGACCTCGGCAACTTTCTTGGCTTCATTTGCTTGTTCAATGATCTCATCGAAAGTCTTTCCAACAATCGGCACGCAGATTTTAGGTTTTCCTGCATCAAACCGCACTTCTCTTACTTGAACATCCATCATACGCATCCCATCCCATTTTCTTCTATTTTTTTATCGTATAAAATAAAACTTTCAAATAATTGCTTTCCTCAAAATTGCTGGCCGGAAAATCTGCTGGCAAACGATAGCTTTCTGTTAATTGATAGCTCACGTTTTTATTCTCTAACGCTGTTTCGATTGCTTGTTTAAATTTCTTAATCGGCAGATTCGCTGCATTCGTTGAGGCGATGATCATTCCTTCTTCTGAAAGAATCTCTACACTGTCTTCAATTAGACGACCATAATCTTTTGCCACTGAAAAGGTTTTCTTCTTATTTCGGGCAAAACTTGGCGGGTCCAAGATAATCAGATTATAACTTAAATGCTTCCTTAATGCATAGCGGAAATAGTCAAATGTATCCATTACGATAATTTTTTGTTGTTCTAATGACAAACCATTCACTTCAAATTGCTCTTGTGTTTTCGGCAGACTGCGTTGAGCTAAATCAACACTGGTCGTCTCTAAAGCCCCACCATATGCGGCCGCAACGGAAAATGCCCCTGTATAGCTGAACATGTTCAAAACCTTTTGTCCTGCCGCGAGTCCTTCTGTTAAACGTCCGCGAACTTCTTTTTGATCTAAGAAAATGCCTGTCATATAGCCTTCATCTAAGTATACGGCATAGGAAACGCCATTTTCCAGTACGATTAACGGTTCCTGCGGTTTTTCTCCTGCTAACCAGCGGCTTTCCTTCAGCTCGCTCTTGAAACGAATTTTCTCAACAACACCCTTGGCGTTTGGAAAGACTTCCAACCAGCTGTCCACGATCAGCTTTTGGAAATGATAGATCGTTTCGTTGTACCAAGAAATGACCAAGTAATCTGCATAATAGTCGACAGTTACACCGCCAAAGCCATCGCCTTCTCCATTGAATAAACGAAAAGCCGTTGTCGTATCATCGGCGAAAAAAGCTTGGCGCTGATCAAGTGCTTGCTGAAATTTCTCTATTAAAAAAGCTTGGTCGATCGGTCGCTGTGTTTGATCAATCACCCAGCCGAAACCTTTATTTTGTTTCCCTAAATAACCAGTTGCGACATATTTATTCTTATTATCGACGAACTCTACCCACTCTAAGGGAATTTTTTTTATATTTTGTTTCAAATCCTCCACTTGAATTAATGGGTTGCCTTGGCGAATTCGTTTAATTCCATAATTATTTAATTCTATTTTCACTCTCATCCCTGCTTTCTTCTATAGTATATCAAAAAAAAATAGGTTTTTTCGCTTATAAAGTTTTCTTTAAGCATGATTGCTCTGATTTCGATAAGA
>NZ_NGLG01000001.1:1324155-1327035 GCF_002140655.1 Enterococcus sp. 3H8_DIV0648
GCTTATAAAGTTTTCTTTAAGCATGATTGCTCTGATTTCGATAAGAATTGACGGCGTTGACGTAAGCGAGTAAACTGTTAACAAGTGAACATTCCGCATTTTTTTCTGCGGCAGAAAGGAAGTTACTATTGAAAAAACTAAAAGCTCCTGCATTTTTGAATAAACGTCTCGGCTTTTATGCGTTACTGACATTCTTATTATGGGCGAAAAGTGTTTTTGCATACCTATTTGAATTTAATTTAGGGATCGAAAGTCTGACTCAGTACTTCATCCTGTTTATCAATCCAATCGCGTCGACGATGTTCTTATTGTCGATTGCCTTATATGTGCGACGGTCGAAAGCCTCTTACACCACAATGATGATCATCTACGCACTGGCGAGCTTCCTGCTCTTTGCCAATGTCGTTTATTATCGTGAATTTACCGATTTTATTACGGTCAACACTTTCTTAGGTGCCGGCAAGGTTGCCAGCGGCTTAGGTGAAAGCGCCGTTCGACTTTTCCGTCCATACGATGTTTTATATTTAATTGATATCGTGATCCTGCCGATTCTTTTATGGCGTAAAGGCATCAAGCGTGAAGATCGTCCTGTCCGAGCTCGGATGGCTTTTGCGATGACTGCTCTTTCAATCATGATTTTCTCAGGAAATCTTTTCCTAGCAGAAGCAGATCGTCCTGAATTATTGACACGTACATTCTCACGCGACTACTTGATCAAATATCTTGGGGTTAATGCCTTCACCGTTTACGATGGCATCCAAACGTATAAAACCAACCAAGTCCGTGCAGAAGCAAGCCCCAATGATTTAAAAGAAGTCGAATCCTACGTTAAAGAACATTATGCTGCTCCAAACAGCGACTATTACGGAATCGCAAAAGGACGCAATGTAATCACGATCCACTTAGAAAGTTTACAGCAATTTGTGATCGACTATAAGCTGAAGGATGAAAATGGACAAGAACATGAAGTAACACCATTCTTGAATAGCATTTTCCATAGCAACAGTACCTTTAGTTTTGATAATTTCTTCCACCAAGTAAAAGCTGGGAAAACTTCCGATGCTGAAACATTGATGGAAAACTCATTATTTGGTTTGAACCAAGGCTCATTATTCTCGCAACTTGGCGGAAAAAATACATTCCAAGCTGCTCCAGATATCTTGAAGCAAACCGAAGGCTACACGAGTGCCGCTTTCCATGGGAACTCCGGAAGCTTCTGGAATCGTTCTGAAACATATAAAAATCTTGGCTATGATTATTTCTTCGATTCATCTTATTATGATGTAAACGATGAAAACTCATTCCAATACGGACTGCATGACAAACCTTTCTTCCAGCAATCTGTGAAATATCTGGAACGTCTGCAGCAGCCATTCTATTCTAAATTTATTGCTGTATCTAACCACTACCCTTATAGCGAATTCAAAAACGATGAAGCTGGGTTCCCAATGGCAGATACTAGCGATGAAACGATTAACGGGTATTTTGCCACAGCAAACTATTTAGACAAAGCGGTTGAAGAATTCTTCAACTACTTAAAATCTTCTGGTTTATATGATAATTCGATCATCGTAATGTATGGTGACCACTATGGGATCTCGAATTCAAGAAACTCTGATTTAGCACCACTGCTTGGCAAGTCAAAAGAAACATGGTCAAACTTTGACAATGCGCAAATGCAGCGTGTCCCTTACATGGTTCACGTACCAGGACAAGAAAAAGGCGGCATCAACCACACTTATGGTGGCGAAGTAGACGCTCTGCCTACCCTGTTGCATCTTTTAGGTGTTGACACAAGCAAGTATATTCAATTAGGTCAGGATTTGTTGTCTAAGGACAATGATCAAATTGTTGCCTTCCGTGATGGCGACTATGTAACTCCGGAATATACGTATTACAGCGGAAGCTTGTATAGTAACAGCAATGGATTGGCAATCACTGAACCAAGCGAGAGCCTGCAAAAACAAAGCGAAGAATGGAAGGAAGCTGTCTCTACTCAGTTGAGTACTTCTGATAATATCAACAATGGTGACTTATTACGCTTCTATTCTGCCAGCGGTTTGAAACCTATCGATGCTTCTCAATATGACTATAAAGATGGTCTGAACAAGATGGAGAAAATCGAGAACAAATTAGGCGATAAATCAACCAGCCTATTTGATCAAAATGGAAAGAAATCCACTCAAGAGCTGTACAAGACCGAAACGTATAAACAATATCAGGAACAAAGCCAACAATAAGTTATATCGAACACTCTTCACGAAATTGTGAAGAGTGTTTTTTTGACTATAAAGATTCGGGTGTCAAAAGCCTGTTTTGAAGGAAAAAGTTTTTTGTTCGCTAAAATAATAGGAACAGATCGCTAATTTTACAATGGATTTAAGTAATGATCACCACAAATTAGTGTTTAGACATTAAAAAATGGGATTAGACAAAGCAAGCATCCTAACTCTTACTTTTGACACCCGAATCTATAAAGAAAGTATAAAATCTTTACATGAATAAATCGCTTTGTAGCGGGTATATCTATGTCTGGCTTCACGAACTAGCTTTATCGGCAATAAGCAAAAGCTGAGCGAGTTCGCGAAGCCTTTCTTATCTGCTCTTATTTCTTCCGATAGAATTCATATTTCTTTCAAATTAGGATTTTATACTTATTACTAAGAGGTGGGAATCTATGGAATTAATTTCAACAACGCTTTCAACAATCAAACGGCATCGCATACAATTCTCGATTTCATGGGTGATCTGTCTGGTCACTCTCTTTATCTTGACGAGTTTAGGAATGCTTAAATTAGTGTTGAATCAACTCAATTCCTCCACGCAGATTCCGTTATTTACCACAAAAGAAATTCAACAACTACAGCAATATTATTCCGA
>NZ_NGLG01000001.1:1330381-1333597 GCF_002140655.1 Enterococcus sp. 3H8_DIV0648
ATAATGGAGAAATTCTTTAAATTAAAAGAGCAAGGTACCAACATTTCCACTGAAGTAATGGCCGGAGTGACAACATTCTTCGCCATGAGTTATATTTTATTCGTTAATCCAAGTATTTTATCAGCTTCAGGGATGCCCTTTCAGGCGGTTTTCTTAGCAACCATCATCGCGTCTGTAATCGGGACTTTAGTTATGGGATTGTTTGCGAACGTTCCTTATGCGCAGGCACCTGGTATGGGACTGAACGCATTCTTCACTTATACAGTTGTATTCGGTCTAGGTTACTCTTGGCAACAAGCATTAGCAATGGTATTTATCTGCGGGATCATCAATATTTTGATTACCGTCACAAAAATTCGTAAATTAATCATTCATGCAATTCCGGAAAGTATGCAGCATGCCATTGGCGGCGGGATCGGGATCTTCGTTGCTTATGTTGGGATCAAAAATGCCGGCTTGCTTGCTTTCAGCGCTGACTCATCAGCAATCACCAGCAGTGTGGTTGAAGGCGGCAAAGCAACAAATGTTTCTATCAACAGCGGAATCGTTCCAGCTTTGGCAAACTTTAATAACGCACCAATTTTACTAGCTGTGATCGGTTTAGTTCTTACTACGATCTTAGTGGTTAAAAATGTCCGCGGCGCGATCTTGATCGGTATCGTGGTGACGACTTTATTAGGAATTCCAATGGGCGTCGTTCAATTAGGCGCGATCGATTGGCACGCAAACTCACTAGGCAGTTCGATCCAAGAACTTGGAACAACATTCGGCGCAGCCTTTGGCCCTGCCGGCATGGGTTCTCTTTTCTCTGATTCTTCTAAACTGCCGCAGGTTTTAATGACGATTTTAGCCTTCAGCTTATCTGATACTTTTGATACGATCGGAACCTTTATCGGTACTGGCCGCAGAACGGGCATCTTCTCTAAAGAAGATGAAAAAGCTTTAGACGATGGTTCACGCGGTTTCAAAACAAAGATGGACAAAGCCTTATTCGCCGATGCGATCGCTACTTCTATCGGTGCGATCTTCGGTACTTCAAATACAACTACTTACGTAGAATCAGCAGCCGGAATCGGTGCTGGCGGCCGAACAGGTTTGACTTCTGTTGTCGTTGCTATTTTATTCGCACTAAGCAGCTTATTCTCGCCATTGATCGCAATCGTGCCAGCTCAAGCAACTGCACCTGCGTTGATCTTAGTCGGTGTGATGATGCTAGCTTCATTTGCGGATATCAATTGGTTAGATTTAGAAGAAGCTGTTCCAGCATTCTTCGCCAGCGTCTTCATGGGTCTGTGCTACAGCATCTCTTACGGGATCGCTGCTGGATTCATCTTCTACACGATTGTTAAAGTAATCAAAGGAAAAACGAAAGAAATCTCTCCGATTCTTTGGATCGTGGATATTCTATTCATTCTAAACTTTATTATCTTAGCAATTTTATAAGCAATTGATGATAAAAGAAGCGTAAAACCAAAATGGTTTTACGCTTCTTTTTCTGTCTCTGCTATTTTTTCAGGCTTATCTGGGAATACGACAGTAAAGGTCGTACCTTTATTTAGTTCACTCTCAACTTCGATCGTTCCATTGTGCAAACGTACTAATTCTTGTACGATCGACAAGCCTAAGCCAGACTCACCATATTTAGTATTTTTTCTGGATGGATCAGCTTTATAGTAGCGATCCCAAATATTCTTCACCTGATCTTCGGTCATCCCGATACCCGTATCGGATATTTTGATCTCTGTAGCCTGATCCAGTTTAGCGATCGCTACGGTAATCGTACCATCCTTGGTAAACTGAATCGCATTTTGAATCAAGTTCACCATCACTTGAACAAAGCGATCATAATCCGCATACACATCGATCGTCTCGTCCGTTTCTAAAATCAAGCGATCATTGGAAGCTTCTGCTTTCCCTTGAAGTTGAGAAACCAAGGTAGCGACTGCTTCAGTTGCGTTAAACTTCTGTAACAGAACAGTGATTTGATTGGTTCGGATCTTTTCATAATCCAAGTTCTCATTCACTAATCGAATCAAGCGAGACGTTTCATTTTGCATCAGCTTGATAGCTTTTTCTCGTTGGTTTTCTGGAATCGCATTATACTGCATCCCTTCCAGTAAACCATTGATGGTTGTTAACGGTGTACGCATCTCGTGAGAGGCGTCCGCCATGAACTGCTTCCTGCGTTCTTCTTGCCGTTCGATCTCATCCTGCGACTCTTTCAATGAGATCGTCATCTTATTAAAGTCCTCCGCCAAATCGTCAAATTCATCACGATTGCGATTAGGAACGATAACATCAAAATTTCCCATCGCTACTTCCTTCGTCGCCGAGCGCATCCGATTGATCCGCTTCACCTGCTGCGTTGCGAAGAAATAGCTGACAATGATGGCGATGATCGAGGCAATGATAAACGCCTTGAACAGATCAGCAACGATCGAATTGACACTCGTCTCAACATTCATCGCCGGTTGGCTGACTAATAATACGCCAAAGAAAACCTCGTCAGTGAAAAAGGGCACCATCGCATAAGAGGTCGTTTGATTTTGCCCCATCACATTTTTTGAGCTGGTTACTTTTTGCTGCTGCCCAGCCTTCAATGCCTTCCATTGTTCGTCACTGACTAAATGCTGATTTACTTCTCCCGTTTCTTCAGGATACTGAACCTTTCTGTCCTTATCAATAAAAACAAAGGAAACATCCTGCTGATTCAAACTGGACTCAGTCACACGAATCGCAAATTGAAATATCTCATTGCTGGACATCCCCTCAAAGCGAATATCCCGACTCAAAGAAAGATTGTTTTTTTCCATAGATTCCGCATAACCAAATAATTCTTTGTAGTTATTATCCTCTAAGGTCTTACGTGTGAACTGGGTAAAAGACAGCCCTAATGTTAATAGAATCAGCAAAATCAACCCGCCAAAAGCCAGCAATTGTTGATAAAGGTATTTCATCGACCAACCTCGGTATCGTCAAACTTGTAGCCGACACCCCAGACAGTTTGGATCACCTGCGAACCAACCTTTTCGATTTTTTGACGCAATTTTTTGATATGAGCATCAACTGTCCGCTCATCACCAAAATATTGATAGTCCCAGACTAATTCTAATAACTGTTCACGTGTAAATACTTGACGCGGTTTTTTCGCCATCGTGTATAGCAGATCAAATTCCTTAGGCGTCAAACCTTCAATCGTCTTACCATCCAGATAGG
>NZ_NGLG01000001.1:1335738-1337737 GCF_002140655.1 Enterococcus sp. 3H8_DIV0648
CGATCGGTCGCTGTGTTTGATCAATCACCCAGCCGAAACCTTTATTTTGTTTCCCTAAATAACCAGTTGCGACATATTTATTCTTATTATCGACGAACTCTACCCACTCTAAGGGAATTTTTTTTATATTTTGTTTCAAATCCTCCACTTGAATTAATGGGTTGCCTTGGCGAATTCGTTTAATTCCATAATTATTTAATTCTATTTTCACTCTCATCCCTGCTTTCTTCTATAGTATATCTATAAATAATAGATTTCTAGATGTGTATAAGAGACAGAGCATCAACTGTCCGCTCATCACCAAAATATTGATAGTCCCAGACTAATTCTAATAACTGTTCACGTGTAAATACTTGACGCGGTTTTTTCGCCATCGTGTATAGCAGATCAAATTCCTTAGGCGTCAAACCTTCAATCGTCTTACCATCCAGATAGGCTTCCCGTGTTTTCAAATTCATCTTGAAATGATCCGTTTGGATATCAAAACTTTCATTGCTGGTCACCGTTTCATTTTGCGGTTCAGACGTTAATTCGCTGCGGCGATGCAAAGCCTTGATCCGCGCAATCAACGTTAATGGTGAGAATGGCTTCGTGACATAATCATCGGCACCCATTTCCAGACCGATGACCTGGTCACTTTCAGAATCTCTGGCCGTCAACATGATGATCGGCACTGTTTTAGAGATTTTGCGGATCTCACGGCCGACTTCCATGCCGTCCATACTTGGCAAGTTCAGATCAAGCGTGATCATATCCCATTTTTCCGGGTCCGCTTTGAAGGCATCCAGCCCTTCTTTCCCATCGTATTTAAATTCCGCTTCCCAACCTTCGTTCAAGAAAAACATTTGCATCATCTCAGAAACGGACTCATTGTCTTCAATCATTAAAATATTCATACTCTAACCCCCTGATATCATCTGATTCTCATTCTAAGTATACCTGTCTCTTATACACATCTAGATGTGTGTATAAGGGGTATATCTATGTCTGGCTTCACGAACTAGCTTTATCGGCAATAAGCAAAAGCTGAGCGAGTTCGCGAAGCCTTTCTTATCTGCTCTTATTTCTTCCGATAGAATTCATATTTCTTTCAAATTAGGATTTTATACTTATTACTAAGAGGTGGGAATCTATGGAATTAATTTCAACAACGCTTTCAACAATCAAACGGCATCGCATACAATTCTCGATTTCATGGGTGATCTGTCTGGTCACTCTCTTTATCTTGACGAGTTTAGGAATGCTTAAATTAGTGTTGAATCAACTCAATTCCTCCACGCAGATTCCGTTATTTACCACAAAAGAAATTCAACAACTACAGCAATATTATTCCGAGCGCTTGACTGCAAGTGCGATCGGCCTATTCATTTTGCTGCTGATCTTCTTTGGAATCCGAATTCACAGGCAAAGAAAATCAGCCGTCTCCATGAGGCAGCTGATCTACTCCACTGGTTTAGAATTTTTCCTTGGTTTGATGGTTGCCTCGATCTGTTTGATTCTGTTGTATACTCTTTTCGAACCTGCTTTCGAATCGATCTTGCAATCTTTCTATCATCAAGGCTTGAATCAATTAAAGGAATTGCCGAACTTTAGATTAAGTAATGGGTCAAGCGGAATCGCTTATTCAGTTCGTTCTTCTCTTTCCTTTGAGTTATCTTCAACGACTATGCTTGATTTGTTTTTCAGTTCATTATTTAAATCGATTATTTTTATTTGTGCCTGCTTATGTCTGTTAATTGGCTGTTCTCGTCTAATATATTTCGGTTCTATCAAGAAGAATGTTCGCTAAACACGAACATTCTTCTTTTTGTTTGTTCTTTTGTTAAACTAATTCTTGAAAGTCGATTGTTCCTTCATTATACTTAGAAAGTATTCGGTTTTTACCGATATAATGAACTTATTCTTAAGGAGCGTTTAATTATAATGGAGAAATTCTTTAAATTAAAAGAGCAAGGTACCAACATTTCCACTGAAGTAATGGCCGGAGTGACAACATTCT
>NZ_NGLG01000001.1:1337837-1346146 GCF_002140655.1 Enterococcus sp. 3H8_DIV0648
ACCTTACCCATATCTTCACTAACAATTTGTTTTTTCTTCAATCTTTCCTAGGCTGAGGAGTAAAATCTTCATTACTCGTGTACTTCTTTGCATTTTTTATAACGGAATGGTATACTTTCTTCTGCAACAAAAATATTTATCAAGGGGCTGTTACGGATTCGACAGGCATGGTTCGAGCCTGAATTGCGCTTCGTAGGTTACGTCTACGTAAAAACGTTACAGTTAAATATAACTGCTAAAAACAATAATAACTCTTACGCTTTAGCTGCCTAAAAACAGTTAGCGTAGATCCTCTTGGTATCGCCCATGTGCTCAAGTAAGGGTCTCAAAATTAGTGGGATACGTTTCAACTTTCCGTCTGCAAGTTGAAAAAGAGCTCATCAGACTAGCAATGTCTGCGGCCTGTCATGCGGCAGAGGACAAAGCGAAATTTAAATAGTATGACTATGAGCGTAGATTTTTAGGTAGCGAAGTGTTTGGACGCGGGTTCGACTCCCGCCAGCTCCATTAAGAAAAGCCAAAACGTTGAATAATCAGCGGTTTGGCTTTTTTGTATATTTCAAATTTAATAAAAATAGATTACGAACGCCAGCTTTAAATGTACTTTAGTTCAAACATACTCACTCTTCTTATGGTGAACAGTCACTTAATTCAGAGTATCAAGCTGTTTTATACATCAATCTATTTCTTTTTTTGCATTTGTTCAATGGCGGTTTGTTCCGACAGCGGCAGTTGGAAATATTTTTCTAACCATGTACTGCATAATTCTGTCCATCTACTAACAGCCGGATTTATTTGTGAAGCGGCCTCACTGCTGGCCTGCGTTGCCAAGCTTAAGCCGTGTCCGCCCTCCGCAAAAATGTGCAATTCATAGGGTACCTGATTTTCTGCTAACTTCTCTGCAAGCTTCAAGGAATGGGTCGATGAAACCAAAGGATCTGCGGCTGTGGCCCAGACAAAAACAGGCGGCGTTTGCTCATCCACTTGATAGACTGGACTAGCCATTTCTAATAAAGCTCGCTCCGGTTCTTCTTTTCCTAAAAATGCGACATTCGAGGCTTTCATAAAAGCAACATCCATTGGATTTTGCTTATTGGCGATTTCTTTTTGCAAATAGACATAATCTGTCAACGGATAACCCAAGATCACACAAGCAGGGCGTAATTCTTCAGGCGTCGTATCGAAGAACTCGGTTAAAACCGGCTTATTCCAGCTTGTCGCATATAAAGCGGCATTATGCCCGCCAGCCGAAAAGCCGCATACAGCGATTCGCTTCGCATCTACTTTCCATTCTTGAGCGTGCTTTTTGATTAAAAGAAGCGCCTCTCCCAATTCTCTTATCTGAGCAGGATAAAGAGTCTCCTCTTTGACTGCCAATGGTTTTGTCAAATCCGGCAGACCCATTCCGGCTTCTGAATAAGTCGTGTATTTTAAAACGAATGCGTGATAGCCCATCATCGCAAATTGAAGAGCCACAGGTTCAGCTTCTCGATCAGAGCAGCTGAAATAGCCGCCTCCCGGACAAATAATCACTGCTGGTCGTGCCTTTCCTTTCAGCATTTCAGGAGAGTCGTCTAAAAGATAGGCGGTTAACGTGACCTGAGGCTTCTTTTCGTTTAATTGAATGGTTTCTATTTTCATTTTCTCTTCCTCCTAAATATTTCCGAAAATAAAGAATACGCTTTCAAATTTATACCTTAAGCATACGACACCATCTTACTCTTCACTATATGCAAAAATCATTTGATTTATGTTCATTTCCGCGATTTGAAAAAGCCCAAGCTCAATCCTCTTAATTGAAAAAATTTCTAACATTAAAAAAGAATATGCTCAGCTTTTAAACTGAATCATATTCTTTCTGTTTATCTATTTTCCTATCGGATCAAAGCGAGATCAGCTATTACTGTTCTGCGTGTTCTAAAGCTTCCTGTTCTTGGTCGACAAAAACAAATTTCAAGTGGTCAGGGTAAACGTAGAGAATTAAACGTTCTTTGCGGACATCGGTGGCGACTGCAGGATAGACTTGTTCCGTCGTGACATGATCGCTGAAAAGTTCTTTTAAGGCAACTTCCAAACCGGCATTGATAAATGGATTCAACATTCTGCTCGCTCCCTTTCAATAACTTGACTCTCTCATCTCCATTATACGCGTTGGAGCAAAAAATCGATTCATTAATTGAAAAAAAGTTTGCTTTATTAATTAAATGAATTAGCCCGTGAATCAGTCCCGGTGATTATTCAGCAAATTTATTCTTATGGTCGTACCGATTGTAATGAATGGCATCGCTGACTAAGTATTGATAAATATCATCAACGATCTCAATCCCGTTTTCCTCATAATTTTTCTCACGCATTCTTCCTCGTTCGCCAGGATAATTCACTTCTTTGAAGCCCGCACTTGGCGCGACGGCTTTCAGTTCGTCCAGCATTGTTGAGATGGTCTGCTTAAATGTATCCAACCCGACGAAAAATTCAGGATTGATTACAATATGCAATTGACCTAATTCTCTTCCTTTCGAAAGATCATGATACATTGATGACACGTGTTTGCCGAATGGTACACCCAACAGCACGCCGGATAAGACATCGACCATCATCATCAAGCCATACCCCTTCGCACCAGCAATTGGCAGTAACGCATTTACCTTTGTCGAATCGGTCGTAGGATTCCCTTGTTCGTCCACCGCCCAAGTATCTGGAATTGATTCCTTACGAGAACGAGCGTGCAAAATTTTCCCCCACGCCTGAACTGTCGTTGCCATATCAAAAGTGATGATCCGTTCATCATTACTTGGTGCCGCAAACGCGATCGGATTGGTTCCGAAAAATGGTTCGCTGCCTCCGAAAGGCACTACCATTGGATCGGATTGACAGACTGAGACTGCTACCATGTCTTTTTCAGCCGCTCTTTCCACATAATATGCCAAAGCTCCGCTATGAGAAATATTTCTGACACCAATAACAGCCACACCGGTTTCCTTTGCAATGTCGATCGCATGATCCATCGCCTTTTCCGCTGCAACAAAGCCGGAACCATTGTCCCCCTCAAAAATTCCGCAGCTTGGTCCAGTCTTCTCGAATTTGAATTGAGGCTCCTGAGTAATTCCGCCCTTAGCGATCCGCTCTGAATAATATTCCACCCGCATCGCTCCATGAGAATGAATCCCTCTTGCGTCGGCAAAAGTCAACACATCGCTGACGATTCCCGCCTGCTCTTCTGATAGACCAGCTTGATGGATTTTGTCTTGGATCAATTGATGCAATTCTGCTTTTGTAACTCTCATGTTTTTCACCTTTTCCTTCTTATTTTTAATTTTCGCACAAACTTTTACATCTATAGAGTAAGCGTTCCCCAGCGTATTCACACTAGCTATTGTGCACAAAAAACAAAAAGAAATTGTCAGTTTTACTCAGCATTAACTGAAAAGTCACGGCCTCTCATAAGATTAAGACTGTTTTTCGTCTGATTAAATAAAAAATTTCGTATTATGAGCAGATGAATATGGCGAGAATTACAATTATGGTACTGTTAAACCAATCAGAAGGGAGGGGTTACAGATGAAATACCTAGATATTATCGCGCTTGTCTTGTTGATTATCGGTGGAATTAATTGGTTATTAGTAGGTCTTTTTGAATATGATTTAGTTGCAGCAATATCTGGCGGAAGTACAGCGATTCTTGCGAAGATCATCTACATCGTTGTCGGAATATGTGCTCTTTACTGTTTGAAATTTATCCCAGGGATTGCAAATCGCGCTGAATAAGTACATTGATTTGCAATTTGTTCAATATATAAAGAAAAACGAAGCCCTCTATTCAAGCTAGAGAGCTTCGTTTTTTAGCGAAATGGATTATAAAAGCGTCCGCCGTTAACAAACAATAAAAAGATTCCCGTCGAACACAAAAGAATTACCAGCAGTAAAGCTAAATAATCGTTCCGCTTCAATGGTTTAGCCAACAGCCACGTCCGTCCCTTTTTCTTACCGAAGCGACGCAGCTCCATCGCTGAAGAAATTGTCTCAATCCGTTCCAAACTGGAAAAAATCAACGGAATCGCGATCGTCAAATTTCCCCGCACTCGTTTCATCAAGGAAGCCTTTTTAGAAAGCTCATTGCCGCGAGCCTGCTGCGCCTTGGAGATCGTTCGAAAATCCTCCTGAATATCTGGAATGTAACGCAGCGCCAAAGAAAATGCATAAGCGATCTTATAAGAGCCGCCCACCCGATGAATACTTGACGCCAGTTCACTAGGATTCGTAGTCAAAATAAAGATCAAGCCTGGCGGAATCGTTACAAAATATTTGATCAGCAGATTAAACTCATAAAACAGCTGCTCCTGCGTCAGCGTATAGCGGCCGATCCCCTCAAAAATCACATGGCGTGTTCCATAGATCGTCACACCATATTCCGGCGCAAACAAATAAACCGTCAGCAGATTCAAGAGCGAAAAGAAGGCGATAAATTTCACCACAAAAGAAATCTCGCGATAACTGATTTTCGCTGTTCTAAAAAGAATCACAGAAATGATTGCCAACCCCAGCAAAAAGCGCGTATCGTAAGAAATCATCCCCACCACTGAAATCATTAAAAAGCATAATAATTTTGTAAAGCCGCTAAGTTGATGGATCGGCGTTTTTTTCGGCAGATAGCCGATTAGATTGTTGCCCGCCATAAGTCCCTCCTAATTCGCAGTAATGATGTATTTTACTAAAATACATTTTTTTCTCACCACGTCTATCGTTCCACTAAAGTTTTCTAATTATTATGAACAGCGGAACTGCCATCCTCATGTTGGATAAATGCTGACACAAAACCAGTCGCATCCGCCAAATGATTATTTTCTGCCAAGCGATAAAGACTAGTCTCCCGCAAACTTGCCGATGCCACTAGCTCTGCTGAGGATAAAACGTTGGCAGGTGTCGCATCCGCGATGATCTGTCCTTCTTTTAAAACAAGCGTGCGCTGCGTATGCTCAAGCATCAAATGCATATCGTGGGTAATCATCAAGATCGTGATTCCCCGCTGATTCAGCTTCCGCAAAAAGGTCATCATTTCATTGTAGTGATAATAATCTTGTCCCGCCGTCGGTTCATCAAGAATCAGTAATTCCGGCTCCAGCACTAAAATCGCCGCAATTGCCACTCGGCGCTTTTGACCATGACTCAAGGCAGAAATCGGCCAATTCCGAAATTCATAAAGTCCGCAGACCTTTAAGGTTTCAAAAACTTTCTCTTGAATCGTATCCGAATCAACGCCGCGATTTTCTAACCCAAGCGCAACTTCTTCGAAAATCATATTCTTTGAAAGCATTTGATTGCTGTTTTGCAGTACATAGCCGATTTTGTCTGCCCGTTCTTTGATACTTTCGTTTGCGATCGATTGGCCCTTCCACAAAAAGTCCCCTGTCTGTAAAGGATAGAACCCTGTAATCAGATTGGACAGTGTGGATTTTCCGGCACCATTATGCCCTACTAGGCTGACCATCTCCCCTTGATATAGAGTAAGATCGATTTCTTTAATGACCATTTCATCACCAAAGCCAAAGGAAAGCTTATTCAAGGTCAATAGTGATGCTTCCTTCGAAGGTGCAGGCTTGAACTCTCCCTGCGATTTTGCCAATGCCGAGGCTATTTCGGGTGAAACTAATTGATCGACCTGCGTCAAGTCGTGAAAATTATCCAATGAAATTCCCGCACGTTTTAAAGCAGAAATATAAAGCGGCTCGCGAATACCATACTCAGCCAGCAGTTCACTTTTCAGCAAGTCAGTAGGAGTCATGTCCGCGATGATCCTTCCCTCATCCATCAAAATGACCCGATCGATCGGTGCCACCAGCACTTCTTCCAAACGATGTTCAATAATAATCGTCGTGAATTTTTGCGACTGATACAACTGATCGATCATTTGGATCGCTTCATAACCTGTTTGTGGATCAAGATTGGCTAAAGGCTCATCAAACAAAAGGATCGGTGTTTCATCAATCAAGACACCCGCCATCGTCACCCGCTGCTTTTGTCCGCCCGAAAGATCCTGCGGACGTTTTTCAAGCTGGGCCAGCAGATTGGTCTTTTCTGACCAGTAATTCACGGCTTCCCGCATTTCTGCCTGCTCCACCATTTCATTTTCCAGCGAAAAAGCAATATCTTCAGCCACCGTCAAGCCGACAAATTGACTATCTGTGTCCTGCAACACCGTACCAACATCCAGCGAAAGATCATAAATTGATGCTTCACTAAATTTTTTCTTATTGATCGTCAAACTGCCGGTAAAGTTTCCCTCTTCATTTTGCGGGATAATCCCATTTAGACATTTTCCCAAAGTTGATTTGCCGGAGCCGCTGGGGCCCATGATCAAAATCTTCTCTCCCTGCTTGATGGACAGATTGATCTTTTTCAACGTAGGTTCGGCTTGGCTATCGTATTGAAATGTAAAATCACGAAACTCGATCATTTTATATCCTCACGTTCTAAGCTTCTTTATTTAAACTGCCTTTTTTCGTTTTGGTCTGTGCGTAAGCTTTTAATAGAATAAAACCAATAATACCTGTTACAACTGAATTTGTGATCCCGGCAACGACACCTTGCGTAAAGACCTTGCTTGGTGCTTCTGCATAAATCAAAATATCGCCGATTGGAGCGATTATCACCCACGTTACCAAATTAGCGATCGTTTCGCCAACTAAAAATGTCACGATTTCCTTTTTACCAAAAATACCTTCCTCGATCGGGATACGTTTTGCCAATAATCCGAAAAACACACCTAAAATCCCTGAAGCCACGATCCATGACCACCATGCACCATATGTCGTTAAATCTCCTAGCGCATGTCCGATAAATCCAGCTAATCCAGCTACGATTGGACCATAGACTACGCCTAATAAGGCTAAGAATGGATACGCCGTTGCGATATCAGTATTTGGAATCCCAGTAGGAATCGTCACGAAACGTTTCAAAATAAAGAAGACCGCCGCGCCGATACCGATTGCTACAATGTGTTTTACCGTAAATTTTTTGTTCATAATTTTCTACCCCGTTTCATTTTATAAGTGCTTTATTCCTAAACTTTAGTCAGTTCGATCGTCCAATCATTGCCGGTGCCAATTTTATACACGGCAGAAAATGAATCCAGATTGATCCCTAAACCAACATTTAATAATGAATTAATATATAATACCGCTTCTTTCGGAGCCACTTGAGCGAAGGAACGTCCGAAGACAACCTCGTCTTGATAACGGACCACACCTTGATAGTATATTTTTACTAGCAGGCTTTGTCCATATTCAACCTGCCAATTTTTGAAAAATCCGACGGGAATGTTCGTCCATAGCGAACCAAAGCGAATATCGGTGATATCGATCGTTCCGCTGATCTTATTTTCATTCTGCAATGGAGCAATCAATGGGAAAGTAACCAATTCGCTAGTTGGAATAACCGTACCCAATTCAGCGAAAGCAACCTTTCCGCTGGCTAAACGAGCGCCGTTATATACATAAACATCACGTCCATGGAATGTATGGCTCTCTGATGATCCCGGCAACCGCTGAGATTCCTCATCAATTTGACGCACTTCCTTAATTCCCACATACTGTGCCAAATAAGTCAATGTGCCATTATCCGGCGTAATCACATATTGACCATCCTTCAGCTCCGCCACGACACTGCGACGCGTTGATCCTACACCAGGATCAACCACCGAAACAAAAACGGTGCCTGCAGGCCAATACGTAACCGCCTGTAATAAACGATAACTTGCGTCATGAATATTGTAAGGCTCGATTTCATGCGTTAAATTATTGATATTCAAGGTCGGTTCGACCTGATAAGCCACTCCATACATCGCATTGACCGCACCATCCTGTAATCCAAAATCCGTTTGTACCACTAAAAATCCTGCCATAAATCTTCCACCTTCCAATTGTTCTTTGAGATACTCTGTTTGGACCTTTCATTGGGATCGTCATCCCATATATTAAAAGCAGACACAAAAAATGCCCTCAGCAAAATAAATTGCTAAGGGCATTAGACATGCGTTACCACCTTTAATCGTAAAATCCTCACAGATTCTACCTCAATCAGTACCCAAAAAAATTTTTTTGGAGACCGTGCCTTGTTAACGGGGGCATCCGTATTTCCTTAAACATTCGGGAAATCCGCTCAAAAGCCATTTTCAAGTAACTCATCTGCACTCCCTCTCACCAAACGGGAACTCTCTTTAGCAAAGATACTTACTCTACTTTCTTTTTCATCGCGTTTCATCGATTGCTAATAAAATAGCAGAGAAGTTTTAACTTGTCAATGGCGAACAGGGG
>NZ_NGLG01000001.1:1346246-1358608 GCF_002140655.1 Enterococcus sp. 3H8_DIV0648
CATCGCATTGACCGCACCATCCTGTAATCCAAAATCCGTTTGTACCACTAAAAATCCTGCCATAAATCTTCCACCTTCCAATTGTTCTTTGAGATACTCTGTTTGGACCTTTCATTGGGATCGTCATCCCATATATTAAAAGCAGACACAAAAAATGCCCTCAGCAAAATAAATTGCTAAGGGCATTAGACATGCGTTACCACCTTTAATCGTAAAATCCTCACAGATTCTACCTCAATCAGTACCCAAAAAAATTTTTTTGGAGACCGTGCCTTGTTAACGGGGGCATCCGTATTTCCTTAAACATTCGGGAAATCCGCTCAAAAGCCATTTTCAAGTAACTCATCTGCACTCCCTCTCACCAAACGGGAACTCTCTTTAGCAAAGATACTTACTCTACTTTCTTTTTCATCGCGTTTCATCGATTGCTAATAAAATAGCAGAGAAGTTTTAACTTGTCAATGGCGAACAGGGGTTTACCACTTAAATAATCTTTTCCTATTTCTTATAGTCTATTTTATAGAAATCAAATTATTGAAACTGGACAATTTTTAGCCTTGTCCATAATAAGCATGCTCACCGTGTTTACGATAATAGTGTTTATCCAATAAATACTGCGGAATCTCACAGATGTCGGGATTGATTTGTTCATTTTCCTTTGCCATCAGACAAATTTCATCTAAAATCAGACTATTTTCCACTGCCTTCATTGGTGAATCCCCCCAAGTAAAAGGCCCGTGACCATAAACTAATACTCCCGGAACTTCATTTGCCTTTAACGATCTTTCCTTGAAGGTCTCAACAATCACATGTCCCGTATTAATTTCATACGCCTCCATGACCTCTGCTTCAGTCAATTGACGCGTACAGGGAATTTTCCCATAAAAAGCATCCGCATGAGTCGTTCCATAAGCTGGCAGATCACGTCCTGCCTGTGCCCACATCACCGAATTTGTTGAATGGGTGTGCACAATGGCATTCACTTGTTCAAATGCTTGGTATAAAACGACATGAGTCGACAAATCGGATGAAGGGTTCAGACTGTCTTCAGCTAATACTTTTCCAGTCAAATCTGTTACGACCATTTGGTCTGCCTGCATCGTTTCATAATTCACACCGCTGGGCTTGATTACGATAACACCCAGATCACGATTGATCTCGCTAACATTGCCCCAGGTCAGTTTGACTAAACCATATTGAGGCAGTTCTAAATTTGCTTCAAAGACTCGTTGTTTCATTGCTGCAATGATTTCTTCACGCGACATCGTAGCCTGCCTCCTCTAATTTTGAATATAGATAATTTTTTGCCTGCTGAATCTCTGATTGGAAATCTTGACTCTTTTCGCTCCACATTTCAATCAAAAAAGTCCCATCATAATCTAAGCGCTTTAGATTCCTCAAGAGTCCTAGAAAATCAACACAGCCTTTTCCAAAAGGCACATCTCTAAATTGTCCGCTAGATTCTTCTGTCACAGGATACGTATCCTTTAAATGGATCGAAGTGATGCAGTCGATGCCTTTTTCTAACTCCCTAGCTGGATCATTTTCCGGCCAAGCAGATAAATTCCCTAAGTCTGGATAGACTTGAAGATAAGGTGAATGAATTTGTTCTTTGATCTCTAGAAATTTTGAAATGGAATTCATGAAGGGATCATCCATAATTTCAATGGAAAGAATCACGCCATATTTCGATGCTTCCTTCACGCTTTCCTTCATGCCTTCGATAAAGTCCTCTCTGGAATTCATTGATTTTTCTTCATAATACACATCATAGCCGGCGACTTGGATCACTTTGATACTTAATTTGTGTGCCAATTGAATCGCTTTTCCCATGATTTCTTTCGCCGCTTTTTGTTTTTCCGGATCAGCAGAGCCAAAAGGAAACCGTCGATGACCGCTTAAACAAATAGAGTTGATCCGCACACCAGTGTCAAACATATCATCTCTCAACGCAGCGATCTTTGCTTCAGACCAATCCAAACGAGCTAACCGTTCATCCGTCTCATCAATCGACATTTCAATAAAATCAAAGCCCATTTCCTTTACTAGCGAAAATCGTTCTTTCCATGAAATATCTTTAGGTAATGCTTTTTCGTAAATTCCGATTTGAGCCATGCTACTGCCCCCAAATACGAATAATCTCATCTTTGAAATTTTGCGCAGCTTTGACTGGATCATCCGCTGCTGTAATTCCGCGACCTGTAATAAAGGTGTAAACATCGATCCCGGCAAATAATTTCAACGTATCGACATCCAAGCCGCCAGTCACCGAAACATTAAAGCCCATTTCAATCAACTTTTTAACTTTTGAGAGATCTTTTTCGCCCCAAGTTTCACCAGATAATAGCGCATCGCGGCTTTGATGATAAATGGCTTGTTTGATTCCGATCTTCCGCCAAGCCGCAGCCTGTTCATACGTCCAATCGCCGTAAAGCTCGACCTGTAATTCTTCCACTTCTTTTTTTGCTGCTTCCATCGTTGGAAGTGTCGCGCAGCAAATGACCGTCATAAAATCGGCTCCAGCATCCGCCACATTTTTCGCAACGGTTCCGCCGGCATCGGCACATTTCGTATCCGCGACTAATTTTTTCTCAGGATACATCCCGCGAATACAGCGGATTGCCTTTTGCCCTTCCTGCAAACACAGGATCGTTCCCACTTCAATAATATCAACGATAGCGCCTACCTTAAAAACATCGGCTAATGCAGACTCTAAATCATTGTGGTCTAATGCAATTTGTAAGTTCGGTCTACTCATCTTGAATTCCTCTTTTACTTAGTTTTTTGATACAATTCTGATTCTGCGAATTTCTCGCCGATTTCTTTAGCGGACATAACATTTTTGATTCCGATAACAGTTACGCCCTTTTTCTCAGCTTGGGTAAACATATTTAAGAAGTTAACTGGCGTAAAGACCACATCATATTGAGTCGCCGAACTTTTCCCTTCAGAGATCGCGCAATGATGAATTTTTGTGATTGGCACACTTAATTCCTTCATCGCTTTCTCAACACTTCTCATCATCATTAAGCTGGTACCTGATCCATTCGCGCAAGATACTAAAATTCTCATTATTATTTCCTCCTTAAAATTCCTAAAACTATTTTTTTAATTTTGTTCCTGATATTTCTCTGCATACTGTTCATAGTCATCAACGATCATAAAGTATCCATCTGGATTTTTCCGATATTGCAATTGCGGAATAATCAAAAGTCCGATAACAACGACAGCAATTCCGACATAACCTAAGACTTTCATAATAACTGTAAATACCGGCCAAGCAGTTGCCCAGTCAAACATCCCAATGTATCCGCCATATTTTGACATACCAATCCAAGTTGCGAATAACGCGGAGCCGCCAACCTGAATAAGTCCTGAAAGAAACGGGAAGAGACAAGCCGCCTTAAAGCCGCCGCGATTGTTAGCAAAAACAGCGATAACCGCATTGTCAAAGAACAACGGAATGAAACCAGCAATTACGATCGTCGGTGATTTTAGTAGAATCAATAAGCCGATCATTAAGAACTGACCCAAAGCCCCAAACAAGAAACCGACTGTTACAGCATTGGGTGATCCAAAACCAAAAGTAGCAGCCACATCGATCCCTGGTACCGCACCTGGTAAAATTGTATTTGAGATCCCTTGGAAAGACTGGGTCAACTCATCAACGAAGGTCCGAACACCTAATTGTAAAATAGCTAGATATACAGCAAAGTTCAACGAGGTGGTCATAATGTAAAATAGGAAACTTTGACCTTCCTGCATGAATTCTGCTTGAATCAAATAATCCTGACCTAAAACCAATAAGATGATTCCAAAGAAGAAGAGCATCAATAAAGAAGTAGCAACCATGTTTTCATTGAAGATCGACAAGAAACCTGGTAATTCCATATCCTCCAGCTTTTTATCCATCTTCTCAGATTTATTTTTCTTCTCATCACGTTTTTTCATCCATTCCGCTAACTTCGCGAAGATAAAGATCCCAAACATTTGTTGGTGAGCTACCGCAAAACCTGCCCCCTCTGTCAATTCTTGTGTAATTCCTACTGTTAAGTTAGAAGCAACTGCCCAGTAACAGCCAAGAATCAATCCCATAAAAATCAATACCTGGATTCTGCCTAAATCAGGGAAACAGAATAACAAGATCCAAAAGGCCGTAGCCGATTGTTGAATTTGTACATTACCCGTGGTGAAAACCGAACGTAATTTTGTGTATTTTTGGAAACGAACCAATAAAATATTCATAACAAAAGCGATCAATAGCAAAATCATGACATCCCCAAATGTCCGACCAAAGGTTTCCATCAACCCGGCATCCACTGCATTTTGTCCAAAATAAGGGTCAGTTACCATAGCATTCAAATTAAAGCGTTCCTTTAATCCCACTAAAATCGGACGGAAATTATTAACTAATCCTCCAGAACCTACAGACAAAATAAAGTAACCGACAGTTGCCTTTAAAAATCCCGCGACACATTCATAAAGCGGTCTTTTCAATAAAATGTAGCCTAGCAGTACAATAAATCCAATTAGGTATGCTGGTTGCGTCAAAATGTTCGTCGCAAAATATGTCCAAATACTTAACAAAAAGTCACCCATTACTTTTCCTCCTATAAGTTAAACTCCTGCATCACAGTTTGATAATCTTCAATTGATTTCGTAGCAACGAGACGTTCGATTAATCCTTCCGTCATCAATAATTCAGACAAATTTTGAATATTTTCCATGTGTTCTTCGGCATTTTTCGCCGCTAAAGTGAAGAATAATACCGCAGATTTTTCTTCATCCTCACTTTCAAATTGAATCGGCTGCTTCATTTTCGTAAATGAGATAGCTGTTCCAAAAACACCCTCACTATCTTCTGATGAATGCGGCATCGCCACTTCTGGAACAATCACAATATAAGGACCGTGTTCTTCCACACATCGAATGATTTCATCTACATAGTTTTGGTCGATGAATTTTTTATCCATTAATAATTGGCAGCTTTCCGCAATCGCCTCTCGCCAATCCGTGATCTCTTTGTCTGAATAGTTAATCAGATCATTGTCAAAAAAATATTTAAGCATGCTGTTGCTCCTTTCTTTATAGGAATGATGGGAATGGGGTGTCGTTTTCTACTGAAAAGGCATCTTCAAAACCACGATAGAAATTAAATTCAAGATCATCCTTGTTTGTTGGATAGGTGAATTTTCCGCCTACTTGCCAGATATAAGGTTTAAACTCATACTTCAAGCGGTCTTTTTTGAAATTCCAAATCTCAGTGATTTCCTTTGGATCTGCCATGAAATTCGCCCAGATGTCATAATGAACAGGGATCACTACCTTCGCGTTCAATGATTCAGCCATTCGCAGCATATCGACTGATGTCACTTTATCCGTGATTCCTCGTGGATTTTCGCCATAGGCTCCTAAACAAACGTCGATTTTATGTTCGTTACCGTGTTTAGCAAACATGTTTGAATAATGTGAATCGCCTGCATGATAAAGATTGCCGCCAGATGTTTCAAATAAATAGTTTACTGCGATTTGATTCATGTCTTGAGGCAATTTTCCTTTTAACGTTACTTCTGGATCTTCACAGGTTACTAAAGCTGTCCGATCGAAAGCTTCTAGTGCCACCACATTGATGTCTTTGATTTTGACCTCATCGCCTGGTTTGACGATAATTGTTTTTTCTTCCGGAATACCCCAATTCAACCAAGTGTTGACGACTTCTTTTGGTCCGACAAATTTAGCCTCAGGACAATTTTGATGAACGGCCGCCGCAGTATTGATATCTAAATGATCCGAGTGAATGTGGGTGACTACTAGCGCATCGACATTTTTTACTTCAAAAGGATCGATCACGAAGGGTTGAGTTCGTAAATTCGGCTGCATTTTTTGTACGCCGCTCATCCGCATCATTTGATGCCCTTTTTTCATCGTACCATCTCCATGACTGCGTTTGCCTGTTCCGCACCATAAATCACATAAGATATTCGTTCCTTCATGACTTTTTAACCAAATACCGGTACAACCTAGCCACCACATGGCAAAGGTGCCTTCTTGAACATCTTCTGATTCGATTTCTTCATTTAAGTAGGTGCCCCATTCAGGAAATGTATCCAACACCCAGCTTTCCTTCGATACTTCGTTAACGTGTTTACTCATTATAATTGCTCCTCACATGAATTTGATATGACTTACAATTAAATCTTAAAGCGTATCTGATGTTATGAAAACCCTTTTATATGACTTTCTACTTTTTATATGACTTTCTAGTCTATTTTAATGATTTTCTTAGTATAATATAGTCAAATAAAGAATTTTAAACGAACATCCTAGAAAGAAAATCATTTATTTGAACTTAGTGTCATATAGGAGGGTCTAACATGAAAAACTCGCTCGTCAATATTGACAAACGGCAAAAGGACATTTTGGAATTACTGCAGCAAACAGAACAAATGACCGCGCTTGAACTGGCAGAAGCTTTAGGCGTGTCGATTAGTACGATTCGAAGAGATTTGAATTTACTGGAAGAAAAAAACGATATTATTCGTAATTACGGTTACTGCTCCTATAATTACGACAATAAGACTAACTTCGATCAATCTGGACCAGAAAGAATTAAGCAGGCGATCGCTAGAGAAGCTAGTAAATATATTAGTGACTATGATACTTTGTTCATTAATTCCAGCTCGACGGCATTAAAAACACTAGATTTTATCCACTCGAATCATCTAACGGTCGTTACAAACAATGTAAAGGTCAATTACTCACCTCACAAGGATAATTGCAGTTATATCCTGACTGGCGGAGAAATGCGTTTTCCAAAGGAAGCCTTAGTTGGTGATATTGCCTTAAATACGATCTCTTCTATGAATGCAGATGTTTGTGTGATCGGCTGCAGCGGAGTCAGTGTCGAAAATGGTGTCACAACCAAAATCTTAAATGAGTCTACGATTAACGAAATGATGATCAATAAAACGATCAAATGTAAAATTCTAGTTGCCGATCATCGAAAAATTGGTTTGACCTCAAAATTCAAAATTGCCGATATTTCTGTTTTTGACTATCTGATCACTGACCAATTTTGTTCACAGCAAGTTTTGAATGAAATCAGAAATACCGGTGTAAAGGTTATCCAAATCGACTGACCAAAATTAAAGAGAGCAGAAACCACATTCTAAATAATAGAATCTAGTTTCTGCTCTCTTTATTCTTAACTAATCAATTGCCTTGCCAGGCTTCAACATATTCTTTCGCAGTTTTCGTGACCAACTCATAATCTTCCACTGCTACACCTTTGAATAAGTTTCCGCCGATACCAACCATGATCGCTCCAGCTTGTTTCCATTCGGTTAGATTATCTAAATTAATTCCGCCTGTCGGCATAATATTTACCTGCGGCAGTGGTGCTTTCGCTGCTTTGATTATTTGGGGAGAAAAATTATTAGCAGGAAAAAGCTTCACGACATCTGCCCCGCTTTTCATTGCCAGCTGCATTTCCGTGATCGTCATACATCCCGGCATATAGGGAACTTGATATAAATTACAAAGTTCAGCAGTCGTTTGATCGAAACAGGGGCTAACGATAAAATCTGCTCCTGCCATTATGGCTAGTCGAGCTGTAACGGAGTCCAATACTGTCCCTGCTCCGATTGCGATGGTTGAATCACTCCCGTATTGTTCCTTCAACTTTACAATAATCTGATCAGCATTTGGCACAGAAAAAGTCACTTCAATTCCTTTGATCCCGCCTTTGACAACGGCTTTTGCGGCTTTAAATGCACGTTCACCAGAAGCTTCTCTAACAACAGCTACTACACCTGCTTTTTCTAAACGCGTAAGAACATCAACTTTTTTCATTGAACCCACCTATTCCACATTCACATGTTCATGAAGGGCATCTTCATTTGAAGTTTGATCACGTTGTGCAAGTTTTAAGGTTAAAGCATCCAATGTGATGTGCACCGTTTGATCGAAAAGACTGGATAGAAGCTGAACGGATTTTATTCCGGCACCCGTCTTAGTCGCTCCCGGGACAACGATTACTTTATCCGCTAATTTAGCTAATGGTGAATCTTTATCACTGGTCAAAGCAATGATATCGAGTCCCATTTTTTTCGCGGCTTCCGTATCAGCTACGATCCCCTTTGTCGTACCTGAACCAGAAATAGCGACCCAGGTGTCTCCCTTTTGAATGGATGGTGTAATCGTTTCTCCCATTACATAATCCGTATAGCCGATATGCATCAGACGCATCGCAAACCCTTTCGCCTGAAATCCGCTGCGACCTGCACCGATCACAAAGATTCGTTTCTCTTTCTTAAATAGCGGCAAGGCTTGGTCCAATTCCTTTTCATCGACTAATTCCATGACTTGATTGATTTCCTGCATAATCGTTTTGATTGTTTTCATTTGTGAACAGCTCCCATAAATTCATTTACTGCTTTTAACGGATCATCTGCTTTTGCAATTTTTGATCCTACGATGACAACTTCAATAATTCCTTGTACTGCCAAAATCTGTGCCTGCTCCAAATCGATCCCGCCAGCAATTGCTAGTCGTTTGATTTCAGGGTATCTTTGACGAAACGCTTCAACACTTGCCGCTGCATCGAAATGGTCCTTGCGGTCAACTGAATGATGCAGTGCGTAAATCGCTTCTGGAAAATCTTTGATGCGCTCGATTTTTTCGGCCGAAACTTCTAGTAAATCAATCATCATCGTTTTGTTTTCTTTTTGTGCCACATCGTAGCAAGCGTGCAAAGTATCCACGGATGCTGCTCCCATCACAGTAACGATGTCGCCGCCGTGACGAAACGCTTGGTTGAATTCATAAGCACCTTCGTCAATGGTTTTACTATCGACTAATAAACGAGTCTGAGGTAAAACCTCTCTCAACTTTTCGATTGCTACGTTGCCATAATCCTTGACTAAGGAGGTGCCCATTTCTAAAATATCCGTCTTGCCGTCTAATTGCTTAGCCAGAGCAACTGCATCCTCTAACGAAACACGGTCAATTGCTGTTTGTAATCTCATGCTTCCACTTCCTGTTTTTGTAAAAATTCTTCTAATTCTCGCGGCGTCGGATAGCCGTCATTATCGCCAGGGGATTGGACCGCCATCGCACCGATCGCATTTGCACGAATAACAGCTTCCTTTAATGCTTTTCCTTCTATTAAAGCAGTGATCAATCCTACCGCAAATCCATCTCCGGCACCGACAGTATCCACGACTTCAGCAACTTTAAAGCCGGGAACAGTATAGCTCGAGCCGTCTTTTTGTTTTACGAAGGCCCCTTCAGTTCCCAGTTTTACGATCACTGTTTTAGTTGCTTCGCCATTGTTCAAATAGAAGTCGGCGATCGCTTCTGGATCACGACTGCCCATTAAAATTTCTCCTTCGTTGATTCCGGGCAACACAATTTCAGCATATGTGGCTAAGTCATTGATGGTCTCCACCATTTCTTCCTGACTAGCCCAAAGCTGTGGACGCAAGTTCGGATCAAACGTCGTCCGAATATGATTTCTTTCCAATAAACTGATCAAGTAACGAAAAGCTTTTTGTGCTTCTGGCGAAATCGCTGGAAAGATTCCAGACAGATGTGCCATTTTTACCTCTGAAAAATCAATTTTATCTAAAACAGACTGATCAAAATGTGCCGCTGCCGAACCTTTGCGGAAATAGAAAATACTAGGGTCACCTTTACTGACACGATCCTTTAATTGAAAGGCAGTCCAAAAATCAGCAGTCTCTGAAATATAATCTGTTCCGATTTTGTTCTCATGCAAACGATCAATAATAAATTCACCAAAAGGATCTTTTCCGACTTGCGTAATGTATTCACTGCTATGACCTAATCGTGAGACACCAACAGCTACATTGACTTCCGCTCCAGCCAGAAATTTTTGAAAATGGCAGGCATCCTTTAAAGACTTGTCGACCTCCTCTGATCCAAATAATGCAATAGGTTCTCCGATAGTTAAAAATTCACTCATGTTCATTTCCTCTTTTCTATTAAAGTAAGATATATGCAGCAATTAAATTCAAAACGGTAGCAGCCCAAGCCCATGGCATTCCCGTTAATAGGAATGTTTTTGTATCTAAGCCAGCATATTGTACTGACCACAAATTCCATGACTGAGTAATACATGCTGAGACACCCATCATAGAAGGAACTACTAACAAACCATATAAGAAGTACTGATCGAACATTCCTGTTCCTACCAAGATCGCCGCAGTCGCAGCACCTGCACCGTAGAGCATCAAAGGTCCGCGGAAATATGATAGCGGCGCAATAATGGCAACAATAATAATCAAGACAAGTTTGCTATTGGGAATGATGGCTTGGAAAACACTGGTAAAGCCTGACATAGCGTGAACCGCAGCTGATTGGAACATTGTCAAAACAAACAGCATAATCAACAATCCAGCAATATCACTAATTGCATGTTTAGCGGTTTCATTCATCATCGTGACGAACTTGCTGTAACGCTTCATGTTGCCTGTCGCAGCAAAAGCGATTATTGTTGATAATAAAAGAGCAGGTACGGCGTCCCATTTGGCAAAAATACTCAGTGCTACCGGTAAAACTGGCAATACATAAGTCCAAATTGGAACCTCAACAACTTCTGCTTCCATATCACTCTCAATAATTTCAGGTTTGCCATTGCGAATCTTCTTCGCGTTAAACAAGATGAAAAGAATCAAAATGACCATTTGGACACCCATTGCAACAAAACCAAAACGCTGGTAGTGTGGTCCCCACTCTACTTTAGGGAAGAACACTTGAAATTGAACAAACAGCACATTATTGACATACATCGCCGCACCAATCGCGATGGTAAAAATAGAAACGGCAATATTTTTGGGTACTCCGATCGAGAACATAATGGGGAAAAGAATTACCCCGACAGCGATGGCAGAACCAACACCATACGAACTAGTAAAAATTAAAGCGATTACAAGAGCGATTAAAATCGTTGCTAAAACCGGACTTTTCTTCCCGACTTTTTCTGTTCGGCGACTGATGCTTCCGGCAATCCCGGTATCCACTAACACTCGCCCGAACCAAGATCCAAAGATGATATATGAAGCCGTTTTTCCATAATTTAAAACCGGCTCAGTAAATATTTCCTTCACGGCTGTATTAAATGGAACCATTCCAATGATCGTCCATAAGATTGCCATTACGAAGAAGCCGACTGTTAAGTTCCCGCCCTTCATAGCATAAAGAACAAAAATGATAAAGGTTACAGCCAATAATATTCCTGTGATTGCGCTACCCATGCTTGTTCACCTCCTAATATTTATTTAGCTCGCTTAAAATACGTTGATATTTTGAAATTGGTTTGGCATGGTCTTCAACGAAAAAGTCATTCTCCAAATGATTAAATTTTTGAATCAAATAATAACCAGTTAGATAGGCCGCCAGCGCTTCCTTTGCGGCGCCCTCCATGTCCTCCTTATCGATTTCAGGCCGATGAATCGTTTCCATAAAATGATAAGCAAATTTTTCCGGATCAATTTTTGTTTGTTGTTCGGTCATTATTTTTCACCTTCCAATAATTCTTTCGCTTCTAAAATTTCAGCATTTGTCGTTGTCGGATATTCAATCGCAACAGGTAGATCTTGCGGCAAAATCTGTAAAACTTTGCGCCAATCGATCTCTCCATGATCCAATCCAGCAGCCTGCGGACTTTCGTCTTCATACCTAACATCCTTCACGTGGATGTAATGCACATAGTCCTTCAACAATTCAGCAGCCTCAACTTCATCCTCTCCGACAAAACGCCAGTTGCCGAGATCATAAACATAACCAATATCTATTCCAGCCTGCTTCACTGCTTTCATATAGGTAGCAATAGCATTGACTGTGCCAGATATTTGCGTCTGGTCATTTTCGATTGAAATTTCTACGCCTTGTTCAAGAAGCGTTTTCAATTGATTGCCATGAAGCTCCCCTTTAAAATCACCGATATTCCATTTAATGTGTTTGACACCCATTCGTTTTGCTTCAACTAAATATTGTTCTAACTTAGGATTGATTTCACCACTGATATACACTTCATCAGGAACGCTGTAAAACAATTGCATGCTCAAACGTTTTGCTTCTGATTCAATAACAGGCAGCTCTTCTTCGATATTTTTGAAGTACTCTCTTCTGATCTCAACCTGTGTAAATCCTAAATCAGCTATCTCTTGTAATAAATCAGCTTGCAACTCACCATTTGCCACTCGATCAGCAAAAACTAAGAAATTAAACACTAGTCTTTCATTCGTCATAATATCGCTTCCTTCCAATTAGTTAACCGGTTTCTATGCACATATAGTAAACCGGTTTCCAAACATTGTCAACGGTTACATTATTAAAAA
>NZ_NGLG01000001.1:1358708-1360796 GCF_002140655.1 Enterococcus sp. 3H8_DIV0648
TATTAAAAAACAATCCATGATCCAAAAAGAATAAGCCTTACTTGGAAACCGGTTTCCAAGTAAGGCTTATTCTAAAAAAATTATTTCGAAAAATAACTAAATTAAACTGACTTTCGCCAGCGAATATCTGACGGAACGATAATTTCCTGCATTTTCTTTGGTTCCTTCAACAATTCTAAAAGATTTTGAGCGGCAATTTTTCCAATCTTTTTTGATGGCTGCTCGATACTGGTAACCCCTGGTCCCACCAACTCGGTTAAGTTCCAATCGTCAAACCCTGTGATACCGATTTTTTCAGGTATTTGTATTCCTTCTTTAATTAATAAAGCCAAAACATCCATCAACACTCGACCATTAGAGGCAAAGAGCAGACTTTTCTCGTCACTATTAAATGTAGGCTGCAACAACTCTGGCAGCTGCTCTTCGTTGGTTACCTCGATCAATTTACAAGTTTTTCCATCCGCCAAAACCGTTTTTCTGACCGTTTGATATCGTAGTTCCCGCGTACTTACATCCTTGACTGGTTCACTTACGACCACGATATTTTCATACCCGTTTTTTAACGCCTTTTCCAATACTTCCTGTGTTGCCTCAATATTATTCGTCATTACAGAGGTCCATTTTTCCGGTTCTGTTTGACGATCCACCAATAAAAGTGGGATATTGCGCTCTGTAACGAATTCATAGTTGGCAGATTGTCGTGATGATGGCTGCAGGATGATCCCTTCTACACTTTGATCTAACAATTTCTCCAACAGATCTTTTTCTTGGGTTACTGAATTAGCTGCATCCATAATAATCATTTGATAACCATTTTCCTCAAGCACTGAACCAATTCCCTTTAATAGCAAAGAAGAATAGAGATTTGAAATATCCGCCACAACGACACCAATCAAGTAACTATGCTTTGATTTCAATGCTTGGGCTTGCTTACTAGGTCGGTAATTTAAACGCTCGATAACTTCAGCGATCCTTGCTTTTGTTTCCTTGGACATATTGCCATAGTTATTATTCAAAAATCGTGAGATCGTCGTTTTTGATACGCCTGCTTCTTCCGCGACCTCTTTGATAGTAATTTTTTTCATTTTGCATCTCCAACTGTCTTTTTTATCATTGTAGCGAATTTCAGATCGAATGGAAAGATAACCATCCTTGCTTTTGTGTTATTGCAGCACTCAATACTTAAAATGAAACTTTATTGGCAGACAACTACTGTTCAAAATATTTGAAGTTGCCTATCATTTGTAAGTATTTCCAAAATGTTGGTGATGTTTTGCTTTTTTTCTTTTATACTAAGTATAATCGAATCCATTAGGAGTGAGTTTATGAAGGACTATCGCGTGGCTTTTTTTGATATTGATGGGACATTAGTGGACAATCAGCTGCCACATCACCTGTCTTTTCTGGAGCGAATTCCAGAGTCAGCGAAACAAGCGCTAAAACAATTAAAGGAAAACAACATTGAGCCCGTAATTGCTTCTGGAAGACATCATCAAGTAATTGATGATTTTGCCTCTACGTTGGGGGTGGACAGTATTATCTCTTCCAATGGCAATTGCGTTCATTATCAAGGAAAAATGATCCATCAAAACATTATGTCGCCAACACTAGTTTCGGAGTTGCTAGAGCATTTGCATGAGCGCCAAATTGAATGTTTGATTGAAACGCCCTACAACCTTTTTTGCTACGAGACGAATAAATATATGGGACAGCAAATTGCAAAAGAAAATATTTTAAAGACTGATGATCCGCTGCCAGAAAATATTGTACAGCTGCTGGTTCCTTGGAATGAATCGATTGATTATCAATTGGAGCATGATTCTATTCTAATTGCCGAAAAAGTCGCTCCAGTTGCAGCAAGTATCCATTTGAAAAATGGTACAAAAGCAGATGGGATTCAAAAAATCTGTAAAACTATGAATATTTCTGTAAATCAAGCATTAGCTTTTGGCGATGAAGAGAATGACTTCACTATGTTTGATACCGTTGGTTTTCCAGTTGCGATGGGCAATGCAACTCCCGCATTGAAAGAAAAAGCTGCACATATAACCGCCTCAGTCTCTGATGATGGTATTTGGAAAGCTTGTG
>NZ_NGLG01000001.1:1360904-1366463 GCF_002140655.1 Enterococcus sp. 3H8_DIV0648
CAGTAAGTTCTTGATAATTACGATCCTCGGAAACTTCCATATAAGCTGGTCGAATGATTTTTTGAACATTAATTAATTCTTCAATTCGATGAGCAGACCATCCTACGATACGCGCAATGGCAAACATTGGCGTATAAAGCTCCTGAGGTAAATCTAACATGTGGTAAACAAAACCGCTGAAGAAATCAATATTGGCACTGACTCCTTTATAGACCTTCCGTCTTTCAGAGATAATCTCTGGAGCTAAACGCTCTACTTTGCGATACAAATTAAACTCAGCGGATGCTTCCGATCCCTTTTCGGTCGCTAATTTTTCTACATAGCGTTTGAAGATTTCAGCACGCGGATCAGATTCAGCGTAAATGGCATGTCCCATCCCGTAAATCAATCCTTGCTTATCAAACGCTTCCTTATTTAAGATTTTTTCTAAATAATCACGGATCTCGTTCTCATCTTCACAATCACTGACGTTCGCCTTCAAATCTTCCATCATTTGTGTGACTTTGATATTTGCTCCACCATGCTTAGGCCCCTTCAAAGAACCTAGTGCAGCTGCAATTGTCGAATAAGTATCTGTGCCGCTGGAAGTAACAACTCGAGTCGTAAAGGTCGAATTATTTCCTCCGCCATGTTCCATATGTAAAACTAACGCCATATCTAATGTTTGTGCCTCTTGGAAAGTGTATTTTTTGTCCGGACGCAACATCGTTAAGATGGCTTCTGCTGTACTCAGGTTTTCATCTGGGCGATGAATGTACATGCTGTCCCCTTTAGTGTAGTGATTGTACGCATGATAGGAATAGACCGCGATCATTGGAAAAGTAGCAATCAATGACAAACTTTGATCCAATACGTTCTCAATACTGATATCATCTGTCTTATCATCGTAACATCCCAATGTCAGGACGCTTCTGGCCATCATATTCATAATGTTGTGTGAGGGTGCCTTCATAATAACATCACGTACAAAGTTAGTAGGAAGTGTTCGTCTTTTACCAATCAACGTTCTGAATTCTGCCAATTCATCTTGGGTCGGCAAGGAGCCAAACAATAACAAATAACTGACTTCTTCAAACCCCAAACGCTCTTCTGAGACAAAACCATTTACCAATTCATTAATATCGATTCCGCGGTAACGCAACTCGCCATATTTGGAAATGACCTTGTCACCATCCATAATTTGCGGATGAATCGTAGAAATATTGGTTAAACCAGCTAAAACTCCCTTACCATCGAGGTCGCGCAAGCCTTTTTTAACATTATGTTTCCTATATAAAGAAGCCTCTAAATAATCCTCTTTTCGGCATACGTCAGCCATTTGGTTCAAATCTAACATCTCTGTGTCTGTCTCTTATACACATCTAGATGTGTATAAGAGACAGCCTCTAAATAATCCTCTTTTCGGCATACGTCAGCCATTTGGTTCAAATCTAACATCTCTGTGTCCTCCTAACCATTTTAATTTTAACAATCGGGTTAAGAAACATTATAACACCATTGGCGTAAAATGAAATAGTTTTAATAATTTCATTTACTTTCTTTTTTTTTATTCGTATAATAAACCCAACTGATTTTAATCGATAACGTATTCAGGAGGGATTTTGTATTGAACTGGAAAAAAGAGCTTTTCGTCAATGACGAACATTATACATACTTTGATCTTTCATCAATTGTCGATACGTACCAGAAAAAAATCGCTGATTACCCATTCAGCATACGAGTAATGCTAGAAAGCTTGGCGCGTCATCAGGAACTTTCAGATTTAGAAAATCTGATTGCCTTTGATGCAAAACAGCCATCTGGCGTGGTTCCATTTCGCCCATCACGCGTTGTTTTACAAGACTTTACCGGCGTACCTGCAGTAGTCGATCTCGCAGCTATGCGTGATGCTGTGGTTAAACTTGGCGGAGATCCCAGAGTTATCAATCCTGAGATTCCCGTTACTTTAGTCGTAGACCACTCTGTACAGGTTGACTGTGCAGGGACTGAGGACAGTTTAGCTTATAACACTGAAAAAGAATTTGAACGAAACCATGAACGCTATCAATTTCTTAAATGGGCTCAACAAGCCTTCGATAATTTCGAAGTCGTTCCGCCCGAAACGGGGATCATTCACCAAGTCAATCTTGAGTATTTATCGGATGTCATTTTAAAAAATGATGAAAATCTGCTTTTCCCTGATTCCTTAGAAGGGACGGACTCCCATACTACGATGATCAACGGATTAGGCGTGCTTGGTTGGGGTGTTGGCGGTATCGAAGCAGAAGCCGCAATCTTAGGTGAAGCTTCTTATTTTCCTACACCTGAAGTAATCGGTGTGGAATTGACTGGAACATTGAGCCCGGGGGCTACGGCTACGGACTTAGCTCTTTATTTGACTGAACTTTTACGTAACGAAAAAGTTGTCGGCAAGTTTGTGGAATATTTCGGAACTGGATACAAAACTTTAAGCCTTTCCGACCGTGCAACGATCGCCAACATGGCGCCTGAGTATGGTGCTACTTGCGGATTTTGTCCGATCGACGAAGAGACACTAAATTATCTTCGTTTAACTGGCCGTTCCGAAGAACAGGTCAAATTAGTAGAGGCTTATGCAAAACAAAATCAACTATTTTATGATGGAAATGAAACACCGACCTATACCCGCGTGATCAAACTAGACCTTTCGACGGTGCACTCTTCTGTCGCTGGTCCAAAACGGCCGCAGGATCGAATCCCATTAGCTGATGTAGCAGACAATTTCGAAGCCTCATTGACGAATCCAAGCGGGCCCAAAGGATTTGGTCTAAACTCTGATGAGCTTGATCGAAAAGAAAAGATCCAAGGAACTGATAATGCAATTGAAACTGGTGATTTGGCTTTAGCGGCTATCACTAGCTGTACAAATACCAGCAATCCGTCTGTCATGGTCGCTGCCGGTTTATTAGCTAAAAAAGCAGTGGCGTTAGGGCTAAAAGTTCCATCAACGATCAAAACTTCTTTGGCGCCGGGGTCAAAAATTGTGACTCAATATCTTGAAAAAGGAAATCTCTTAGAACCCTTAGCCGAACTAGGATTTGATATTGTAGGATACGGCTGTACAACTTGTATCGGAAATTCTGGCCCGCTAGATGCAGAGATCGAAACTACCTTAAAGGAAAGTGAACTGGTCGTTTCGGCTGTCTTGTCTGGTAATCGAAATTTTGAAGGACGTATCCACCCATTGATCAAAGCAAATTACTTAGCTTCACCTCCATTAGTAATTGCTTACGCTTTGGCCGGTTCCATCAAAAAAGATTTAACAAAAGAACCGCTTGCTGAAATTGATGGAAAAGAAATCTATTTATCAGACTTATGGCCTTCTCAAGAAGAAGTGAATGACTACATCAATGATTTCTTGAACCCTGAAGATTTCCGAGCAGCGTATAAAAACGTTTATCAATCAAACGAACGCTGGAACAGAATCGAGACCTCTGAAGGTGATTGCTATGATTGGGATGATGCGTCAACATATATCGCAAATCCACCTTTCTTCACAAATCTTGGTCAAACGAAAAATGAAGAAAATCCATTAGCCAACTTGCAAGTCTTAGCTAAATTTGGTGATTCGGTTACTACCGACCACATTTCCCCAGCCGGAAATATCGGACTTCAATCGCCTGCAGGCAAATACTTGAAGGATCGTGGATTAGCCTATAAGGATTTCAACTCGTTCGGCTCTAGACGAGGTAATCATGAAGTGATGATGCGTGGTACTTTTGGAAATATTCGGATTCAAAATCAATTAACACCTGAAGTAACAGGCGGTTATACAAAACTAGCTACTACAGGTGAAGAATTATCAATTTATGATGCAGCAATGCAGTACCAAAAAGAAGGCATCGGTACAATCATTCTTGCCGGAAAAGATTATGGAATGGGTTCATCTCGTGACTGGGCGGCAAAAGGAACAAATCTCCTAGGTGTCAAAGCTGTATTGGCAGAAAGCTATGAGCGAATTCATCGCAGTAACTTGGTAATGATGGGCGTCATTCCTTTTGAATACCTTCCGGGTGAAACAGCCGATTCACTTGGTTTGACTGGTTTGGAAAACTTCAGCTTTGATTTTCCTGCTGAGCCGACCATCAATCAAATCATCGATGTGACTGCTAAAGGAGAGAACGATATCCATTTCCAAGCAAAATTACGTTTTGATTCTGAGGCTGATATTGCTTATTGGAAAAATCAAGGGATCTTGCCTTTAGTTATCAATAAAAAAATGCAGAAGGAGCAAGCTTAATGACAAACACAGTTAATCCAACTATCCCTTATATTGAAGGCGATGGAATCGGACCAGAAATTTGGCAGGCAACAAAAAAAGTTATTGATGCGGCAGTCTCTTCAGTATATAAGAATGAGAAAAAGATCAACTGGCTGGAAATTCTTGCTGGTGAAAAAGCCTTCAATCAAACCGGCACTTGGCTTCCTAAAGAAACACTTGAAGCCATCAAAAAACATAAAGTTGCAATCAAAGGTCCTTTGACTACTCCAATCGGAGAGGGATTTCGCTCATTGAATGTTACCTTGCGTCAAGAATTAGATCTTTATGCTTGTGTGCGGCCAGTGCGTTACTTTGAAGGGGTTCCTTCTCCTTTGAAGGAGCCGGAAAAAACCGATATGACGATTTTCCGAGAAAATACTGAAGATGTATACGCCGGTATTGAATTTTCTAACGGCTCCCAAGAAGTAAAACAGCTTTTAAGCTTTTTAACGGATCAATTATCGGTCACTAAAGTTCGCTTTCCGGCGACAAGTGCTCTGGGAATCAAACCAATCTCTAAAGAAGGCAGTGAACGTTTAGTCGCAGCTGCTTTAGACTATGCCATTGAGCAAGAAAAAACACGCGTTACATTGGTTCATAAAGGAAATATTATGAAGTTCACTGAAGGCGGTTTTAAAAAATGGGGGTATGATTATATCGATAAGCATTATCCTCAAGCTTTCACGATACATCACTATAATCAGATTTCAGAGGAGTCAACAGTTGAAAAAGCTGATGAAGCCTTATCAAAAGCTAGAGCAGCCGGAAAAATTATCGTTGATGATGTGATCGCTGATAATTTTCTGCAGCAGATTCTTCTATATCCAGAAAAGTATCAAGTTGTTGCGACGACTAATTTAAATGGTGATTATATTTCAGATGCCCTAGCAGCTCAAGTCGGCGGGATTGGGATCTCACCAGGCGCGAACATCAATTATAAGACGGGACACGCTATTTTTGAGGCGACTCATGGTACTGCTCCAGATATCGCTGGTAAAGGCTGGGCTAATCCTTGCTCCCTGCTCCTTTCGGCTGTCATGATGTTAGATCATCTTGGGTGGTTTGAGGCTAGTCAAAAAGTTACCAAAGCCATCGAACAAGCGCTTCAAAATAATCAGATGACTCACGATTTCGCTCAGATGCTAGACATTGAAGAACTATCAACAACTGAATTTGCTGATTATTTAATCACTTCTATTCAAAATGAACAATAATACAGATATAACCCCATGGCTAAGCTTGCTGCCATGGGGTTATACGTGTTTATTCTACTTAATAGG
>NZ_NGLG01000001.1:1366564-1367730 GCF_002140655.1 Enterococcus sp. 3H8_DIV0648
GAAAAAAGGCGACGTTATTTAATAAACGTGGATCAGCCAGCTCTTAAAGTCATATCAAAAAGCCCGCTTAGAATATTCTTTCTAAGCGGGCTTTTAAAACAGGACGGTCGATTAACTAAAGAAACATTCTCTAGAAATAATCCCTGCTACTTCACTATATTTGATCAATACTTGACCATTTACTTGATCAATCTTATCTGCATCTAATCCGTAAAAGCGCTCAACATTTACGATGCAGCCATTAGCTTCTTTACGGATCACCTCTCCAATGATCGGCCGAGCAAAATCAGTCTTACGGCACTCATAGCTTTCCCCTACAATAATCGCTTCTTTATTCATTCAACCACCTCATTAACGTTTTATACTACACTTATATAGTAGCATTAAGTGGATTAAAAAACCACATTAAGGGTGTTATTTATGAAATAAGCGTGTTTTTAAGCAACATTCGTAATTTTAACCGATGTTTTCCAGTAATAATGATACATATTGCTCCAAATAGAATTGATCGATTTGATCATACATACCTATCTCTGAACTATCTAGGTCTAATACTCCAATCAACTGATCACCTTTTTTCATTGGTACAACAATTTCCGAACGAGCTGCTGAATCGCAAGCAATATAGTTCTTATGTTCTAATACATTCTCGACGATCAAGGTTTGATTCTTCTCTGCTGATTCACCGCAGACGCCTTTGCCCATGGCGATGTGAACACAGGATACATTTCCTTGGAATGGGCCTAAGATCAATTCGTCATTTTTATAAAGATAATAACCAGCGAATACAGTATCCTGTAGTGTCTGATTCAATAATGCTGATGAGTTTGCCAGATTTGCAATCAAATCTGTTTCGCCCTCCAATAATGCTTTTTGCTGTAATAGTAATAGTTTATATGCTTCTTCCTTTAGATGTGTATAAGAGACAGGTTTATATGCTTCTTCCTTCGCTTCTGGGGTTTTCCAACTCATAACAATTCCTCCAATACTGTCTCTTATACACATCTAGATGTGTATAAGAGACAGAAATTAAACTGACTTTCGCCAGCGAATATCTGACGGAACGATAATTTCCTGCATTTTCTTTGGTTCCTTCAACAATTCTAAAAGATTTTGAGCGGCAATTTTTCCAATCTTTTTTGATGGCTGCTCGATACTGGTAACCC
>NZ_NGLG01000001.1:1368380-1384580 GCF_002140655.1 Enterococcus sp. 3H8_DIV0648
ATATCTTCTTATATAATTGAACCCGAAAGATGAAAAAAGTGAGGGAATCCATTGATTAAGTTGAAAAAATATACGGCACTAACTTTGTGTGCCCTAACATTAACCGCTACCCCATTAACCGCTTTGGCAGATGAGTACGATCAAAAGATTGCCGATCAAGATAAAAAAATCTCTGACTTACAGCAAACGGAACAGTCTGCTGAAGATCAAAAGGCTGCTTTGGAAGAACAAGTTGCGGCTGTAGAAAAAGAAGTTAGTGATGTCTTAAAAGAAAAAACCAATGAAGAAAAGAAAATGAGTGATCTAACCGCTAAAATTGGCGTTCTTCAAGAAAAAATTCAGAAGCGTGAAGAACAACTGCGCAAACAAGCACGGGATGTTCAAACAAATCATGATGCAGGTTCTATCGTTGACGTTGTAATCAACTCTAAATCTGTTGGTGAAGCTGTTAAGAAAACAATGGCTGTCTCTACTATCCTTACGGCCAACAAAAACATCATGGAACAACAAACAAAAGATAAGGCTGAGCTTGAAAAACTTGAAAAAGAAGCGGAACAGCGCTTAGAAGTAATCAACAAGAAAACAGCTGAATTAAAAGAAAAACAAGATCAATTAGTGCAAACAAAATTGGATCAGCAAGTAAAAATCAACGAGATCCAAGCAAGTATTGCAACTGAAAAAGGTCAAAAAGAAAAATACGAAAAACAGCAAGAAGAAGCTGAGAAGAAACGTCAAGAAGCTTTGAAAGCTTTAGAAGAACAACGTAAAAAAGAAGAAGAAGCTCGGGCAAAAGCACAAGTTGAGGCAGAAAAACAAGCTAAAAAAGCTGCGGAAGAAGCACAAAAAGCAGCCGAAGAAGCTGAAAAACAAGCTGCTGCCGCTGAAACTGCTAAACAAAAACAAGAAGCAGAAATCGCTCAACTTGAAGCGCAACAACAAGAACAGCAAGCTAAACAACAGCAAGAGCAAGCACAAACTGTTACAGATACTGGTGCTAGTCAGGTTACAACAAACCCTGCTCCAACAACTGAGGAATCAAAACCTGCGACAAACAGCAGCGGTTGGGCATCACCTTTATCAATCGGTTTGGTGGTAACTAGTCCATTTGGTCCGCGTCAAGATCCGACAGGCGCTTCTGGTACTCAGCATGATGGGATCGATTTTGCTGGTGCGGCTGGCACTCCGATTCTAGCTTCTAAAGGCGGAAAAGTCGTTGAAGCAGGCTTCCATTGGTCAGCAGGCAACCATGTAGTTATCCAACATTCAGATGGCTACTACTCATATTACATGCACATGGTCTCTGCTCCTAGCGTCGGTGTTGGCTCAGATGTCAGCGCTGGTCAAGTCCTAGGCGGTATGGGAACAACTGGTAACTCAACTGGTGTTCATTTACACTTTGGTGTATCCACTGCTTTATGGTCAGGTTTCGTTAACCCTGCTCCATTATTAGGAATTTAGAAAAGACTTAAAAAGTGTAGAACAATAATCAGAATACATCTGATCATTGTTTTACACTTTTTTTATAGAAAGGAAGGTTTGCATGACAATTGATGACATTATCACGCTTTTAAAAGAGGCGGCTTCTGAAAAGTTCAAAATAAACATTATTAAATTAGGAATTCCTGCTGAACATACGATTGGCGTCCCTACTTCTGAATTAAGAAAGCTTGCTAAAAAAATTCCGAAAGAAAAAGATTTCCTGCTGGCTTTATGGCAAACCGGCTATCATGAATGTAAAATACTCACTGTACTGGCACTCAATCCTAAAGACTGCACCGATAAGGAGATCAACTATTTGATGGATGGAATCATCTCATGGGATCTTTGCGATTTATTTTGTAAAAATATTTTGATTAAGCAAGCGGATTTTGATCGTTTTATTCAACGGTGGATCGATTCAGAGGATTTATTTTACAAGCGTGCAGCTCTCACTCTGATCGCCAGCACCTCAACACATGCTTCCCTCTCCTCCGAGGAGATCAAAAATTACTTAAGCTTGATTGAGATTCATTCGGACGATGATCGTTTGTTAGTAAAGAAGGCGGCTTCTTGGGCATTGAGAGAATTAGGTAAAACCAATGAAGAAGCAAAAGAATTAGCCATTAATACGGCTAAGACAATGCAAAAGCAGGATTCAAAAGCCAAACAATGGGTCGCCAAAGATGCGTTGAAAGAACTGGTTCTTTTAGTTCAAGCGCCTGGACGCTCACGCTTGATTTCTGCCAAATCAAAAATGGGAAAAGAAGTTTAAAAATACCACACCCTCTATTTCGCGGGTGTGGTATTTTTCTACTCTGCTTCTTCGATATCCTTTGCGATTTCATCTAACTTTATTTCGTTTTCTAAATAGTCAGCGTTCTCGGTTGGGAAATGTTGACGGAATTCTGCCAGCTCCATCAAGTCTGCTTTTCCTTCTGCCAATTCAAAATCTAGAACGTGTCCGCCAAATTTGCGGTCGTCGCTGATAAAATGCAAATGGAATCCTGCTGCGGCAGCTCCGTGAAATAATCCGGGAGTAAAGAATCCGACGATTGTGCCAGAAATATCGTCTGCTTCAAACTCTGGCTGGTTTCGCGCGATTTCTACAAAACGCGGATAAGGTTTCACTTGTTTTGGAGCTACACGCACATGCATGTGTTTGAAGATTCCTTCTATTTTAACAGCCGCAAATAAATTGTGACTGATTTTTTCTAAAATCGCTGCTTTGACAAGTTCATCTGAGACATCGGTTAATGAAAATTGTTCATCTGATTCAAAATTTGTTACCGCAGCATATGGTGTCAGTTCGTCACCGGTTAAGCGATTGATATCTCCATTTTCATCAGCGTGATAGATGACACCGTCTAAGAAAATCACTTCTCCATTTGACCCTTCTAATGTGCCTAATCCAAAATCACCATAATTTGATAAGGTTCCGATCTTTTCTGTACCGTCCATTAAATCTTGCATTAATCCGCCAAGTGTTCCATGTTGGTAGATATAACTTCTTGTTTTCACTGTCATGCGTAGTCCCTCCTGTTTCAAATTCATCGTTTCTTTTCTTAGTGAAAAAGATGACTACTTTTTTCATCTATATACGAATTTTCTTAATAAAATTGATCTGGTAAAATTGTCTTTCCTAATTCCTTATTATCAGAGTAATCAATAGGAATATCGATGATCACAGGACCATCTGTTGCCAAGCCTTCTTGGATCGCAGCGTCTAGTTCGGATTTTGAGGTTGCTCGTAAACCTTTTGCTCCAAATGCTTCTGCATATTTAACAAAATCAACTGGTCCAAAGTGAACTCCTGAAGAACGGTCATATTTCATTTCTTCTTGGAATTCCACCATGTTGTAGCTGCCGTCATTCCAAATCAAGTGAATGATTTTTTGTTTCAAACGAACAGCCGTTTCCAGCTCTTGTGCTGAAAACAGGAAGCCGCCGTCTCCGGAAATAGAAAAGATTTGAGTATTTGGTCGAACTAAAGCCGATGAGATCGCCCATGGCAAAGCGACACCCAATGTCTGCATCCCATTACTGAATAATAAATGGCGTGGTTCGTAGCTGCGGAAGTGACGCGCCATCCAAATATAGTGGCTGCCGACATCAACAGTTACGGTCATTTCATCGGTTACATTTTTTTGTAAAGTATCGATCACTTCTAATGGATGGACACGGCCTTCCACTGTTTCACTCTTTTGATTTCCGTTTGTTAATTTTTCTTGCAGTGTTGATAAATAATGTTCAGCGTCTGCCGATAGTTGATACGTATCGATTGAATCGCTCAATTTTTCGATCGTTTTTGCGATACTGCCGATTAATTCAGCTTCAGGCTGCATGTATTGATCGATTTCCATCGGTACTTCATCTATAACTACAATACGCGCATCCTTTTCTGCATTCCAGTTTCGTGCTTCATACTCGATTGGATCATAACCGATCGCCAAAACTAAATCGCTGCGTTTCAACAACATATCTCCTGGTTGATTACGGAATAATCCTACTCGACCAAAGAAATGATTTTCCAATTCGCGAGAAATGATTCCAGCTCCTTGGAAAGTTTCCACTACTGGCAATCCGGTTTTTTCAACGAGTTTGCGAATTGCAGCTGTTTCCTTTTTACCAGAAGCGCGCATCCCAACTAACAGCGTTGGAAGCTTTGCATCGTTGATGCGTTTGACTAAGTCGGCAATATCTTCTTCAGATGCCGAACCTAAAATTGGTGCTGACAATGGTTTGATTGCTTCACCTTTAACCTCGCCATCAGTCACATCTTGCGGAATCGATAAAAAGCTGGCCCCTTTTTTGGCTGTCTTGGCGATCCGATAAGCATTCGCAATACTTTCTGACAAATTTTCTGGGTCTTGAATTTCTGAGCTGTATTTTGTGATGGGTGCAAACAGCGCTGCATTATCCATACTTTGATGAGTTAATTTTGAAAGATCCGAACGTTTTACCTGACCCGCCAATGCCAAAACAGGATCGCCTTCTGCTGTTGCAGTAACTAACCCTGTTGCTAAATTACTTGCACCGGGACCGCTCGTTGCGATCACAACTCCGGGCTCTCCAGTCAAACGGCCAATCGCTTGGGCCATGAACGCCGCATTTTGTTCATGACGAGCCAAGATTAATTGTGGCCCATGATCTTCCAATGTATCAAATACGCCATCGATCTTGGCACCAGGAATCCCAAAGATGAAGGGTACGTTATGATTTTCTAAACTATTAACAATGATTTCAGAACCTTTATTACTCACTGTATTACATCTCCTTAAAATCTGTATCACTTACGTCTGCCAATATAGCATCAATTCATTTATTTATCAACAATGAAACATCAGAATTATGTGTTTTATCAAAAATTATGAAAATCGTTTTTCATGGCGACTAGAAAAATCTATTTTCTATGTATAAGCTTCAACGCTTTAGAAGCTGAGAGACGAAAAAAAGAAGCCTCATTGCTGAGACTTCTAGGTTTATTCTGGAAAATTAAATTCCGCTCCCCAATCAAAAGTACCCGAACTTTCAAAGCTTTGCGGCCAATGGGCACACCAATCAGGACCCTTAAAGCTTTCTAGTACATCTGAACTCGCTGTGTAAGGCTTAATATCCAAGATAGGACTATCATCTTCCGCGTCGAGATATTCAAGATATACTTTGTTTCCTTGAATCTCAATAATTTTTGCGGCGGATAACGCGATTGGATTGGGTCTAACTGGTCCGCGCGTTGCGAAAGTACCTAATTCTTTTGGACCATTTGTGTAGGGCTTACTGACGGTCGTTCCTCGAAGCTCAGGAATATCTAAATGATGGAACCAATACAGCACATAAAGATGACTGAAATCATCCAGCCCAATTAATCCATCTTGATATTCAGGCAGCAGCTCCAAATAAACTCCCGTATCTGTTTGTTTTACTTTACCGATTTCTTTGATTTCCATAATATCTCCTATCTTGGGATAAATGCTATCCCAATTTTTTTTTTGAGTCGCGACCTCTAATTAGAAGATAAATCCTCACGCTATGTGAGAGTCAAGGGGATTAATGGAATTTGTAATTCGGTCAAATATTCTTCTGGATTAGCTGTATGCTCTGGACCTACGTGACAGATTTGTCGAGTGGCCTTCACCATTTCAAACTCAGGATGTTCATCCAGCCACTTGGCAAATGATTGATAGGCTTCCGGAAGTTGATGATAATTACCTTCCACGTACATGATCGCAGCATGTTCAAGTGTTGGGAGCTGTCTCATTTGCAACGGTTCTTTGGCTTTCTTATTAGAAATAATAGCTACCTCGACATCCACGCCCTCTTCCAAATATTCTTCATCGTGAAAAATCGTCAAATTTTGATCCGGATCAGCTGGAAAAGAAATGTCCTGTTTTTTCAATTGCTCCATAAATTCTTTCCACAACAGGCCCTCATGATAGAAGCTTTTGATTTTCTTTCGTAAACTGACGACTGAAATAGCTGGAATCTTTTTGATCGTCACTTGATACTTTTCTTTATGCTGCATGCGCTGGATCATCTGATGGATCTGCTGCTGACGAAATTGATCGCGCTGAATTTCTTTTTCAATTTCACGATCCTTTTTTAGTAACGCCGCAGTAAAAATTTTAGGATCTTGCTGGATCAGATTTTTGATTTCTTTTAGCGAAAACTTCAAGTCTCTTAGTAAGACAATTTGGGCTAAAACTTCTAACTGTCTGACTGAATAATAACGATAGCCAGATTCTTCATCAACTAATTTAGGATGAAGCAGATCAATTTCGTCATAATGACGCAAGGTTCGAATCGACACTTGTCCCAGTTGAGAAAATTCACCAATTTTCAGCAATAAAAACACCTCCATTGCTTATTATACCGATACTTTTGATTGTTATCAGCATTAATTTATGGGATAATAAATACGAACTCTTGTTCTGGTTGCTGCATTTTATTTAGTAAAGAAGGTGTATTATGCATTACAAAGAATATAAAACAATTTTGTCCGCAAAGAATGGATTGAACCTCTTTCGCGGATGCACTCATGGCTGTATCTATTGCGATAGCCGCAGTGAATGTTATCAGATCAATCATAATTTTGAAGATATCGAAGTAAAGGCCAATGCGTTAGAGATTTTTGAACGAGAATTACAACGCCGTCGCAACCCCTGTATGATCGGCACTGGCGCAATGACTGATCCGTATATCCAATTAGAGCCGCGGCTAAAAATCACACGAGGTGCTTTAGAATTGATCGATAAATATGAATTTGGCGTTGCGATTCAAACCAAATCCTCCCGTATCCTGCGTGATTTGGATCTGCTGAAATCGATCAATCAAAAAACCAAAGCCGTTGTTGAAATGACTTTGACCACATATGACGAAGAGCTATGTAAAATTTTGGAGCCACATGTTTCTACTACTAAAGAACGTTTTGGGACATTGCTGAAATTTAAAGAAGCGGGTGTGCCAACGGTCGTCTGGTTATCCCCTATCCTGCCCTTCATTAATGATAGTGAAGAGAATTTACGCGGGATTTTAGATTATTGTATTCAAGCAGGCGTGAAAGGAATTCTTTGTTTCGGCTTCGGTGTGACGATGCGTGCTGGCAACCGAGAGTATTTTTACCAGCAATTAGATAGACACTTTCCCGGGATGAAGAAAAAATATATCTATGCATTTGGTGAAAATTACGTCTGCAACAGTCCTAACAACGATCGGCTAATGGAGATTTTTATCGAAACTTGTCAAAAACATGGTATCCTTTGGAAAACGGATGAAGTTTTTGGCTACTTGCATGAATTTGAAGACAAACGGGAACAATTGTCTTTATTCTAAAAAAAATAGAATAAAACGCTTGCTATGAAACTCGTTTCATAAATTATACTTCCCTTGTAAAGAAAAAAAGGAGGAATTTTTTATGAATACGTATGTGAAAGTTCAGCACGACGACACACAAGAGCATTTTCAAGTTTCCCTGCATTTTTCTGAAGAACAATTGAGACTTGTAAGAAGCCGTGGATTTAAACGGCCGATTATTCAAAACCTTAAACTAGCTGAGATCAAACACTTATTTATCAGCGACCTATTAGGCAGTCCGATTGTCAGTTTCTTTTATCATGACCGCCGTTATACTTTTTATCAATTTGGTCCTGCGGTCATTGAATATTTAAAAGAGCATTTAGCCGCTTAATACATTTAGAAGAGGTGTCCCCCATGGCAAATATCCGCGATATCGCAAAAATCACAGGTTACTCAGTTTCTACCATTTCTCGTGTCATCAATAATCATCCTTATGTTGATGATAAAAAACGGGCGAAAGTGCTAGAAGTAATGGCTGAGCTGAACTATGTGCCCAACCGATCTGCACAAAATCTGAGTTATGGCAGAACAAAAAATATTGGCGTGATTCTGCCATTTGTTAATCATGATTATTACGATCAGATGCTCAGCGGTATTATGCAGGCGGCCTTTGACCATGGCTATCAAATCAGTTTGCTGCCGACAAATTATGATCAAAAACTAGAAAAGCGCTACTTAGCAGAATTTTCTAAACGGTCCTTTGACGGGTTGATCGTCACTACGAAAGCTAACTCGATTCAAGTTTTCCTTGATTATCTGCAATATGGTCCGATCATTTTTTGCGAAGAGATTCCAAATGCAGATGTCAGCTGTGTCTACATCAATTTAAAGAATTCATTGAAGGAAGCTTTCTCTTATTTAAAAGAACGAGGCGTTACACATCCTGGGATGACGTTAGGCCGAAGTAAAAATATTAGCCACAACTCTGAGCTTTCGATCCGCATCGCAAAAGAAATCTATCCTGACTTTGACGAGGCAAATATTTTTTGGGATTGTATCGTAGCAGAGGATGGTATCCAAGCGGCGCGCTTTTTCAAAAAACAAAAGGTCGACGGCATTTTAACTTTTGGCGATAGTATTGCAGCCACAATTTTACAGCAATACGAGACGAACAAACCGTTGGTCATTGGGAGAGAAAATCTGCTGATAAGTGAAGTAATGGGCTTTTCCACCATCGATCATCATCTAGCGGAATGCGGAAAGAAAGCTTTTGAAGCTTTTTATCATCACAAACAGGAAAAAATCTGTATCCCTCACCATTTCATAAAAAGATAAGTACAAAAGCCAGCTGGAATTTCATTTTCCAGCTGGCTTTTTTTGCTGCTTTACAAGGAAAGCATACTTTACATAGCTGGAAAAGGAACTTATACTTAAAGTACGGAAAGGAAACTTTCCATAGCGTAACTATTTTACTAAAGAGTCAATGGTAACTTCGATCACTTGTTGTCCAAAATTGGCTGCTATCTTATAAGGAGGAAAAAATGATGAAAAAATCAACGCTTTATACAGGTTTGGTCTATGTATTAGCTGGAATAGTCTGTTTAGTAATTGCTTTGACAACTGAGTTCCGACTTGAATCATTATTATGGGGTTTAGCTGGAGCTGGGATTTTCTCAGGGGTCATTGTGCTGGGGAAATATTTTTATTGGATGAGTCCGGAACATAAAACCCAATATCAAGATCGTTTAAAAGATGAGTCGGTTAACTTGAATGACGAACGGAAAATCATGCTGCGGGATAAAAGCGGTCGTCTAGCCTATATCGCTATGTTGATTTTACAGTTAGCCCTCATGATTGTCTTCTCCATTATGAGTATGCTTGGTTATATGTCCCCTTTTTCTAAATATGCTTGTGTTGGCTTGAGTTTATTGCTGGTCATTCATTATATTTTTGGAATCGTTGCTTACAACCGTTTGAGTAAAACTTTATAAATACGTAAGCAGGCCAGTTGAAGCCTTCCTTCAACTGGCCTGCTTTTATTGTTGAAAACAATCAGATACTTTAACGGCTGTCTCTTATACACATCTAGATGTGTATAAGAGACAGGTCCTAACAACGATCGGCTAATGGAGATTTTTATCGAAACTTGTCAAAAACATGGTATCCTTTGGAAAACGGATGAAGTTTTTGGCTACTTGCATGAATTTGAAGACAAACGGGAACAATTGTCTTTATTCTAAAAAAAATAGAATAAAACGCTTGCTATGAAACTCGTTTCATAAATTATACTTCCCTTGTAAAGAAAAAAAGGAGGAATTTTTTATGAATACGTATGTGAAAGTTCAGCACGACGACACACAAGAGCATTTTCAAGTTTCCCTGCATTTTTCTGAAGAACAATTGAGACTTGTAAGAAGCCGTGGATTTAAACGGCCGATTATTCAAAACCTTAAACTAGCTGAGATCAAACACTTATTTATCAGCGACCTATTAGGCAGTCCGATTGTCAGTTTCTTTTATCATGACCGCCGTTATACTTTTTATCAATTTGGTCCTGCGGTCATTGAATATTTAAAAGAGCATTTAGCCGCTTAATACATTTAGAAGAGGTGTCCCCCATGGCAAATATCCGCGATATCGCAAAAATCACAGGTTACTCAGTTTCTACCATTTCTCGTGTCATCAATAATCATCCTTATGTTGATGATAAAAAACGGGCGAAAGTGCTAGAAGTAATGGCTGAGCTGAACTATGTGCCCAACCGATCTGCACAAAATCTGAGTTATGGCAGAACAAAAAATATTGGCGTGATTCTGCCATTTGTTAATCATGATTATTACGATCAGATGCTCAGCGGTATTATGCAGGCGGCCTTTGACCATGGCTATCAAATCAGTTTGCTGCCGACAAATTATGATCAAAAACTAGAAAAGCGCTACTTAGCAGAATTTTCTAAACGGTCCTTTGACGGGTTGATCGTCACTACGAAAGCTAACTCGATTCAAGTTTTCCTTGATTATCTGCAATATGGTCCGATCATTTTTTGCGAAGAGATTCCAAATGCAGATGTCAGCTGTGTCTACATCAATTTAAAGAATTCATTGAAGGAAGCTTTCTCTTATTTAAAAGAACGAGGCGTTACACATCCTGGGATGACGTTAGGCCGAAGTAAAAATATTAGCCACAACTCTGAGCTTTCGATCCGCATCGCAAAAGAAATCTATCCTGACTTTGACGAGGCAAATATTTTTTGGGATTGTATCGTAGCAGAGGATGGTATCCAAGCGGCGCGCTTTTTCAAAAAACAAAAGGTCGACGGCATTTTAACTTTTGGCGATAGTATTGCAGCCACAATTTTACAGCAATACGAGACGAACAAACCGTTGGTCATTGGGAGAGAAAATCTGCTGATAAGTGAAGTAATGGGCTTTTCCACCATCGATCATCATCTAGCGGAATGCGGAAAGAAAGCTTTTGAAGCTTTTTATCATCACAAACAGGAAAAAATCTGTATCCCTCACCATTTCATAAAAAGATAAGTACAAAAGCCAGCTGGAATTTCATTTTCCAGCTGGCTTTTTTTGCTGCTTTACAAGTAAAGCTTTTCCCAATATTTTTATAGTTTTCCAAATTTTCGAATGGAAAGCATACTTTACATAGCTGGAAAAGGAACTTATACTTAAAGTACGGAAAGGAAACTTTCCATAGCGTAACTATTTTACTAAAGAGTCAATGGTAACTTCGATCACTTGTTGTCCAAAATTGGCTGCTATCTTATAAGGAGGAAAAAATGATGAAAAAATCAACGCTTTATACAGGTTTGGTCTATGTATTAGCTGGAATAGTCTGTTTAGTAATTGCTTTGACAACTGAGTTCCGACTTGAATCATTATTATGGGGTTTAGCTGGAGCTGGGATTTTCTCAGGGGTCATTGTGCTGGGGAAATATTTTTATTGGATGAGTCCGGAACATAAAACCCAATATCAAGATCGTTTAAAAGATGAGTCGGTTAACTTGAATGACGAACGGAAAATCATGCTGCGGGATAAAAGCGGTCGTCTAGCCTATATCGCTATGTTGATTTTACAGTTAGCCCTCATGATTGTCTTCTCCATTATGAGTATGCTTGGTTATATGTCCCCTTTTTCTAAATATGCTTGTGTTGGCTTGAGTTTATTGCTGGTCATTCATTATATTTTTGGAATCGTTGCTTACAACCGTTTGAGTAAAACTTTATAAATACGTAAGCAGGCCAGTTGAAGCCTTCCTTCAACTGGCCTGCTTTTATTGTTGAAAACAATCAGATACTTTAACGGTTCATCTCCAATATATAAATTGGCTGTTTGTGACAAGGACTTAGCCAGTTCCACTTTTTTTCGCTCCTTCATTTTACGATATCTTGAGCTCGTTCTATCGTCAAACTTTCTTATAACTTATCAATGCTGTAAAGTGCCTTATTGCAAGAATTAAACATAAAAGACAAGAATGATTAATCACTCTTGTCTCACAGCTTATTCTTTTTCAATTGGGAGCCAAATTTCTAAGCAGGCACGGTCTTCCAACGACAGATAGGTTTCCAGCTCTGGTCCATCGATTTTTTGATAGTCTGTTTGCGGCAGCCAAGTGTTGAAGATTTGCTGCTGTAATTGATAATACGCATTCGAAACATTTTCTGTTTTACGATAATCATAGGGCTCACTGACAAAAACAGCATATGTTTGCTTGGGAATTTCGATCGTCAAATAATCCGTCGAGGCATGTTGATTCAAAACAAAGCCGGTAAAATAGTTTAGATTTCCTGATTGCGGTTTGACAGGATTGGCCACCGCGAAATAAGGCACACGTTTTAGACCGAAAAAGTTTTTTCGCGTCGCATCGCTTTCCGCAAACGTTCGCAGCTCTTGATCACTGAAAAAAGTTTCCCATTGTTTGCCTGTATTTTTGAATAGGTCATCTTCCAATTGATACGCGGCCATTTTCCCGACGACCGTAAAGCTCGGCAGCTGCTCGATATGGTAGTTCAGCGTCTTGCCACCATTAATTTGGATATCCAGCCGAATCGGCGGAAAGAAATTGATTGCCGCTTTGAGGTCCTTTGCCTGGCTTGGTGTGATCCCGTGAAATTTGGAAAACGCTCGATTAAATGCTGACCGATTGGCATAGCCGCATAACTCAGAAATCTCATCAATCGAATAATCTTTGCGTAATAATTCCACCGCCTCTGATAATCGGCGATTGCGTAGATATGTTGAAAACGAATAGCCGGTTAAATACGTGAAAAAACGATGGAAGGTATATTCTGAAAGCAGCGCCTGTTTGGCTAATTGTTTCAACGAAACAGCTTCAAATAAATGATTTTCAATGTGAGCCAACGTCGCTGAAAAACGTTCTAAATCCTTTGACATGGTTCTCCTCCTACTAAACTCTCTTTCATAAGAATAGCATATTGAGGAGAAGTTCCTAAACTTTTCTAAACCTTTCTAAACTTTTTGAAGCTCGATTATTTTTTTCTTACTGGAACCCAAATCTCAACATCATCTCCCTGTCCATAAACCTCCAGATCCGGTCCGCCGGAAGTCATTTTCCCTGTCATGTATCCTTTGTTCAGTAATTCGTATTCTTTGGATTTGGGTGCCCACTTTGTCACAATCGCAAACTGTGTTTTTCCATTAGTTTTTCTCGTACAGGGAAAAACAGCCCATGTACTTGCCGGTACCTCGATTTCAAATAAATCTGACGGTGTATCCTTGGTCGTTGCAGCAGCGATATAATAATCAAACTTTTTGGCATCCGTTTTATCAATATTATAGAAACTGGCTCCGATCAATCCAAACGGTTCGTGATCGATCAGCGGTAAGAGCGCTTCTTGCTTACCAGCCGCTAGAATTTCATTCCAAAATGCAGGACAGTCCTTCATTCCTTGCCGTTTTGCATTCGTTGATTCCTTTTTAAAGCCTACTAGTTTAAAGCTTTCTAATTCAACAATTCGATGTTCCATAATTAATCCCCTCTTTCTTTTCTTCACTATAGCAAAGCAGGCTTGACATCCCTTTACCTTTTTTAAAGCAAAAAAAGAGAAAGACAAGATCTATTTTTTTGGTCCTGTCTTTCTCTTACTCATATTTTTCTTCCATCTGCTTCAAAACCGTCTTGCACTTCGCCATCAAATTCGTAGAGCTTTTTCAACAGTCCCCAAAACTGCTCCAATTCGTCTGAAGAAAAAGTTTGAAAGGTCTTTTGTAAAAATATCCAGCCTTGCTCATTAGTCTGTTCAAAAACTTTTTTTCCACTTTCAGTAATCACAAGGTTGACTGATCGCGCGTCTAGTTTACTTTTTTCAGATTTCAAATAGCCTTTATCTTTCAGCTTATTGATGATTTGCGCCGTGCTTTGTTTTGTTGCTCCCAGTTTGGAGGCAATCGCGTTTAAGGTCACTTCGCCCTCTGGAATATGAACGATTGCGATTAATGCCATCAGCTGTCTTGAAGTCAATTCTTTCATCAATTCGTCACCTACAGCCTGCAATTTGTTCGTTACCGAAAATAAAGTCGCATAAGTCTGTGAAATTAGAAATAATCGATTATTCTTATCCAACGAGCCACTCTCCTTCTTTGACATCATCGTCAATTTCATCATACCATATATAAAAACTTACACTAATTGCTCGGGTGTTTTTTTGCTGACTTTCCTCTGATATAAAGCAGCTCATAAGTATTATCAACGAGACTGGAATATTATTATAGTTTGGCGGATAGACATCTGTGAATGAGTTGAACCCAGCGTGCAGCAAAATACATAAGGCAATACTTTCATATCTATTCCATAAAAACGTTAACAAGAAAGCAAAACTGAATACTATCAGGACATAACTGCTAAACCGAATCACATCTTGACCCGATCCTTTGACCAACCACAAAGGTAAATGCCAAATCGACCAGATAATTGCTGTAATACAAGTAGAGACAAAACTAGAAAATCTCTCCTGCAATTGCGGTAATAAATAGCCTCGCCAACCGACCTCTTCTAATCCTCCACCAAAAAAAATCATTACAGGAAATTGAGTCAAAGCCACATAAATCGGTGCTTGCTGTTGAGAAGCTCCCAACAAAACTGGCAACAAACAAAATCCCCAAGCTAAAACAACAACACTCACATACCCCGTAATCGGCTGTTTTAAATTGAATATATTCTTAACGAAGAAATGAAAACTTTGTTTACTCATCGTTCTTTTTTTATAATACACGCTGCCAGCATCGGTCCAGCTGCTCCAAAACTATATAAGGCAAGGCTGCCAGCGAAAATAGCTGAATATTCATAAAATTAGTCAAGTAGGCCACAAGCAGCCAGCAGGACCATGAAATCGAGAAGGTGACACTTAGATAACCAAAAATTTTTTTCTCCATAACTTTTCACTCCTTCATGTTAAATCTTTTATTTTTCCACCTGAGATTTAATTTCCCTAACTGCTTCAAGAAAAGCTTCAGGTTCTTCAAAATTTGGACTATGGGCTGAATTTTGGAAAGTATAAAATTTCTTATCAGGAGCCTTTACCGCCGCAAAGTATTCTTTTGCCAACTGATAAGAAACCTGATAATCATGTTTTCCATGTAACCCATAAACTGAAACTTCCAACTTAGGCATAGACTCTAATAAATTATCATTTGAATATTCTTCGGTATCTAATTTCTCATTAGATAGCACCATTCCCTTGAACGCCTGAAGCTTCTCGCTAAGAGCTGTCTCTTATACACATCTAGATGTGTAATTCTTCGGTATCTAATTTCTCATTAGATAGCACCATTCCCTTGAACGCCTGAAGCTTCTCGCTAAGAGTGTACCCTTTAAAAAATATTAAGTGCTTGATCATCGTGGTTAAAGATGGACCCGCATGTCGAATCCCCACACCATACTTTTCCTGTCTCTTATACACATCTAGATGTGTATAAGAGACAGCGCTAAGAGTGTACCCTTTAAAAAATATTAAGTGCTTGATCATCGTGGTTAAAGATGGACCCGCATGTCGAATCCCCACACCATACTTTTCTAAGAGCATATTATATGATGGAGCCTCTGGATCAAAAACAGCCAGCTTCTTCACCGATTTTTTATCATTGATCTCTTTTGCGTGTTTTCGCAGATAATCATAAGCTAGCCTTTGTCCTTTCTTTTGATGAATAGGTTGCCCGATCCCCATGTATGCCGAATAGAGCTCAGGATTTTTTTCTGCAGCATGGATACCCACATAAGCACCCCAAGAATGTCCCATCAAATAAATTTTATCCTGTTTGAATCGTTTCCTTAAATAATTAGTGACTTCGATTGTATCCGTTATCGCTTGAGCTTTCGTCATCGTCTTGCTATCTAAATTTTTCGTATTCGACATCCCAGTTCCCCGCTGATCCCAGTAACAAACGACAAATTCCTTTTCAAGGCGATCCTGAGTTCCCCAAGCCTCTGACATTGCAAACTCTGGAGTGCCGGGACCGCCGTGTAAAAAGAGCAGAACAGGTTTACTTTGATCTTCCCCACGAATAAACATTCCTTGTTTGATTCCGCCAATTTCAACAAACTTCTTTTCACTAATGCTTCCTGAGATTGTTTCTCCTTTTTCATTTTTTAAACTTGCCAATTTCCCTGGACTGTTGAGAAACACTAGAAAGAATCCTGCAACCATCACAAACACCAATAATGCTAAAATAATCAACCCTATTTTCTTCACCATAACCAATTGCTCCTTTTTATTTAGTCATTATAATTACTATATTAAGATCTGTCTCTTATACACATCTAGATGTGTATAAGAGACAGGGATCATTGTGCAAAAAAATGATCAACTGCTTTATGAAGAGTATTTCAACTGTCTCTTATACACATCTAGATGTGTATAAGAGACAGGTATTTCAATGACTGCGACGAAGCGAGTAAAATTC
>NZ_NGLG01000001.1:1384680-1387380 GCF_002140655.1 Enterococcus sp. 3H8_DIV0648
TTTTAATGCCTTTACTCTAAGGATAGAAGGCGCCTTCGGAAATGGAGGAAAACGATGAACGACATAAAATTTAATACGGTTCAACAGAAGATCAAGACGGATCATAAAAATATGACTGGGATCATTGTGCAAAAAAATGATCAACTGCTTTATGAAGAGTATTTCAATGACTGCGACGAAGCGAGTAAAATTCATGTTTACTCAATCACCAAAAGTATTTTATCCTTATTATTGGGCATCGCTTATGAACAAGGAGCTATCAATGAGCTGGGCCGTCCGATTTTGGCTTATTTTCCGGAATATCAGCCAAAAGACGCGACAATCAATAACATCACGCTAGAGCATTTAATAACTATGACTGCGCCATACAAATATAAAAATGGACCGCTTGCATATATCAAGTATTTCTCCAGTAAAGACTGGACCAAGTTTACGCTAAAACAATTAGGCGGCAAACAGCCGATTGGCGCGTTTAATTACACACCTTTGATTGGGCCGGATCTGCTCTCAGCGATACTAGCTCGCTCAACAAATCAAACAGTATTGGATTTTGCTCGTGAGAACTTATTTACCCCCTTAGAGATCAACGTCGAAAAAACGATCCACTTAAAATCGGCCAAAGATCAAATGAGTTTTAATAAGTCGACTAATTCAAACGGCTGGGTCGCAGATGACACAGGCTTAAATGCTGGCGGTTGGGGCTTGACTTTAACAACCCACGAACTAACAAAAATCGGAGAACTAATCCTAAATCAAGGCAGCTGGAAGGGACAACAGATTGTTCCGAAGAACTGGTTAGAGACCATGCAGAAAAAGCACAGTCATTGGGGTCAAGAAGGACTGGATTATGGTTATTTGTGGTGGATCATTGATCCGGACAAACCAATCGTTGCGGCGATGGGCGATGGCGGCAATATTCTCTACATTGATCACGAGGAAAATCTGGTGATAACGATCACTGCTTTGTTCAAAGAAAATGTCTACGATCGCATTGACTTTATCCAGCAAGAAATTTTACCGCTGATATAAACAAAAAAATCAAGCAGTTTTCTGACTGCTTGATTTTTTATTGGGCTTGACTCATTAATAGTAACTTGTTAACCGTATTGGCATTGCGGATCGTCACATGGTTATTGACTGAGGAGCTGGCGATTTTTGACCAGCGGGCTTTATTGAAGGTCTTGCGCGGCGCCGACCAAAAAATCACCTCACCGTGATGCGCGATTTTTTCGTATTCTGGTTTTATTTCACCGACTGCCGCGAAGACTTCTTCGACTGTCATTGGAGCGATCATAAAAATGGCATAATGGATCGTTTCTTTCTCATGATCCCACCAATCAGGCGCGTGCTGTATTATCTCAATTAATTCATCAACGGCTACGACAGTTACTGGGATGGTTAAGTTGAACTTATCAGCAATCACTGCTTCGCAAGTTTGGATCAGCTCTGCTTTATTTTCGCTCGCGCTGGAAAAGATCACATTTCCACTGTTAATATACGTTACAACTTCTGAAAATCCAATTTCTTCAAAGGCGCTCTTCAATAAAGGCATCGCGATTTTATTTTTACCGCTGATGTTGATTCCTCTTAACAGCGCAATATACTTTCTCACTATTCCTTCCTCACGTCGCTAATATTTTTTTCAATACATTTTTGTTCAATATATGGACTGTTAAGAATTTTCCTTGGTAATAAACGGCCCAATTATTGAAAATTCCCGGTAGGTTCTTGGCTTTTTCTAGGCTGTCCACTGGAACCAGCGTCAAGGGAATGTTTTCTTCCTCGCAATATTCCTGCACTTCTTTTAGTCCATTGGGTATGAAGGGGCATTGCTGGCTGTAAAAAATCGTCAATTCTTGATCAGCAATTGTCTGCTTTCTGGCCGATTCCGAAAATGTAGGAACAGTTCCATCAAAGGACAACGCCATGAGCTCAAAGCCGCCAGCGATTTGGTCAACGACTTCAAATCCATTTTTTTCAACGAACTTTTTGTCGGTTAGAAATGGTGTCTTCTTTTGCGAACTGATGACGCAAACTCCTGACTTATTTTGCCGCTTGGCATCCTCGATACAATAATTCAGCAGATTTTTCCCATGACCTTGTCCTTTAAAACTGCCAGAGACCCAAAGACAATAAATATACAAATAATTCTCGCCAACTACAGGCACCCAAGCCGTTTCCAACGGTGCATATTCGATAAAAACTTTTCCATTCGCGTCCAGCTTGCGAAATACGTGCCCTTCAGGCAACCGCTCCTTGAGCCACGATTTTTTTGTGTCAACACCGACTTGATGCTTTTTACCGGAAATCGCGCAGCATAAGTGTTCAGCGGCGACATTTTCTTCTGTGATATTTATGTACTCTACCATCAAATCCCTCCTTCATTCTATTAATTCAAGTATAACATTAAGTAAACTTTCGACGGATTGTTTATTCAATGGCGGATTTACACTTTAAGTGCAACACAAAAAAGACTCATAGATGATTTCCTTGTAAAATAGTAATTGCGAGATAACTATTGAAAGGAAGGATATCTATGAGTCAGTATACTCATCTTACCATTTTCGAACGAGAAGAAATAGCGAAATTACATGCGCAAGGATACACGATAAGAGAGATTGCCCGTCAACTTCGAAGGAACCCTTCTACAATTAGCCGAGAAATGAATCGAAATGCTTTTTCATCAAACCAATATTCTCC
>NZ_NGLG01000001.1:1389747-1406491 GCF_002140655.1 Enterococcus sp. 3H8_DIV0648
CAATACATGAAAGGCCATCAGAGGGGAATCTACGACGTGAACTGGGTCACTGGGAGGTCGACACAGTAGTTGGTAAAATGGGGAGCGCTTGTTTACTTACCCTAACTGATCGGAAATCTCGCTACTTGTTAGCTGATAAAGTAGCGGCGCAAAGAGCAGAACCAGTCAAAGATAGTATGATCTATTTACTCAAAGGACTCCCAAAAACGAAAAGAAGGAGTGTTACTTCAGATCGCGGAAAAGAATTCTCATTTCACAAAGACGTAACTAAAAAATTAGAGGGGCTCCCCTTTTACTTTGCGGATCCACAGTCACCTTGGCAGCGTGGTACAAATGAGAATACAAATGGATTATTAAGAGAATATTTCCCTAAACGTCAGACTTTAGATGAAGTTACATCACAGACACTAAAAGAAGTCCTAAGAAAAATAAATATGCGACCTCGTAAATGCTTAAATTGGAAAACCCCTTTTGAAGTATTTTTTAATCGAGTGTTGCACTTGATTTGACAATCCGCCATAGAAAAAAGCAGAAGTAAAATTCACTTCTGCTAGATGGAATATTTCTATAAATACATATTGTCGCCGGATTGATTTCCCAAGCCTGGATGCTTATCAAAGCGCACGACACCGACAACTGCCTTATTACCAACTGCCTCGACGATCTTAGCCGTTCCCAGATGGCCGAAGCCGCCGCATAATTCAATCGCTTGAACACCGCCTGCTACTAGTTCCTTTGAAATCTCCACTGCTTCCGCATAATCAACGACTCCTACCGTGGTCAGCTCAACCGCTGGTGTCGTCACCACTGAACGATCTTTTTTGCCATCTGCACCCTCTGCTACAAAAATAAATGCTGCTTTTAACATATGAAACCTCCTGATTTTTTATTTTCAGTCTCTTAATTAGCAGACTAATGGACTGTTAAAATGTAATCACAAACTTCTTGGTATATTTTTCATCGTCCAGCAGCTCGATCGTAAATCCATGCTTGTCGATGATCGTCTTGACGATCGCCAAGCCTAAACCGCTGCCTTGAAAATTTCGTTCGGTTTCGTTTTCGCTGACAAATGGCTGAAAGAGCTTCTCGCGATCCTTTGGCGGAATCGGTGTACCATTGTCTGCGAAGATAATTTTAGTCTGATTATTTTTTTCTATAATAGAAATGGCCAGCTGGCTGCCTGCTGGATTATGTTTGCAGGCGTTGATAAGTAAATTATTAAAGACGCGCCGCAGCTCGATCTTGTCGATATTTTTCACAACAGGCTCTTCCGGCAGATCTAAGAACAATTCGATCCCCTGCTGTTCAAGCATATCATAGTTATCCGCCACCGCCTCCTTTAATAAGAAATTAACTGCACATTCCTTCCGATTTAAACTGTATTCAGATGCATTCAGCTTGGTATATTGAAACATCAAGTCCAATAGCTCATTTGCTGTCAGGGATTTTTGATAAATAATTGAAGAAACCTCTGCTCGTTCTTCCGGTTCGACAATGCCCTCACTCAAAGCCTTAGAAAATCCGGTAATGCTGGTCAACGGTGTCTTTAGATCATGAGCAATATTAGCGAATAAGGTATTTTGCTGTTTTGCGATTTTTTGACTTTGCTCTTCGATTTTTTTATCTAAACTTCGATAAAAAGCGTAGGAAAAACAGAAAACTGCGACTAATTGCAGGATCAAACCAATAACTCTGAACAATACTTGATATTCCGGTTCATAAACTAATGTTTCCAAGGAAGCAAAGAATTCTTCAATCAATCCCCCTACGATCGAAAGACCAAAGAAATAAAGGATAAAGGAACGCAAAATCGCATTTCTAAGCTGTTTCATGAGGGACCTCCAAACGATAGCCTAACCCTCGAATCGTCTTGATCCGTTCGTTTCCGATTTTTTCCCGCAGCTTGCTCATCATGACCCGGACGTTATTATCACCTGCCAACGGATCTTGCCAGCCATGTTCGTAAATCTGTTCCTTGGTGAAAACTCGGCCAGGCTGTTCCATCAGCAGCTTCAATACGCGAAACTCGACAGCGGTCAAATTGATCAATTGCTTTTCAACATATGCGGTACAGGCATGCGTGTCTAAGGTTAAATTGCCGACGGTTAAATTATTTTGCCCCGGTTCATTGGCAACACCGAGTGAATAGTATCTTCTCAGCAAAGCATTCACTCGGGCAATCGCTTCATGAGGATCAAAGGGCTTCGTCAAATAATCGTCCGCCCCAATCTCTAACCCGAAAATTCGATCAGAGGCCTCGACCCGTGCGGAGATAACTAGGATCGGCAGATTGCTGGTCTTTCTGACTGTACGGATCAGCTCGAAACCATCAATCTCCGGCATCATGATATCAACGATCAGCAGATCAATTTTCTTTTCTGCTAAAATCGTTAATGCTTCACGACCATTGGCAGCTTCATAATGAATGATCTCTTCACTTTTTAAGTACATCTTTAACAGTTTGATAATTTCCTTCTCATCATCTACATGTAAAATATTGTATCCCATCGGCCACCCCTGCTTTCTACAATTCATCACTAATAATTTTACCATAGTGCTCACCAAGGTTTTGCGTCTCTTCCTAGATTTCGACAGCCAAAACTTTCTCGTTGATTTTTTCGATACGTTTTTCAAGATTTTGTCCAATGTAGTTTCCTAAATGCAGAGCATCGGTGATTTGCCCATCCTCCATAAAGAAAACCTGTTCACTTTGCGCAGCTACCTTTACATCGTGAGTAACGATAACAACAGTTGTTCCTTCCTCATTTATTTTCAATAGGATATCCATGATTTCTTGCGCGGCTTTGGAATTCAAGGCACCGGTCGGTTCATCGCCGAAAATAATCTTCGGCTGACTCATCAATGCCCGACAGATGCCTGCTCTTTGCAGCTGTCCGCCAGATACCTGAGTGATTTTTCGATCTCTCAGCTCTTGGATACCGACTTTTTTCATTAAGTCCTCTGCTCGCTTTTCAAGTTCTGCGATTTGTTTTCGGTTTTTTAAGCTTGGCAGGAGAATATTATCGATCAAAGAGAGATTTTTCAGCAACGTCGGCTGCTGGAATACAAAGCCTAATTGTTCTCTGCGCATGTCAGCTAATTGTTTTTCTGTCATTTGATCGATTTGTTGATTATTGACGCTTATTTTTCCCGAGTCGACTTTATCCATCCCGCTGATTGCGTAAAGCAGGGTTGATTTTCCTGAGCCTGAAGGGCCCATGATCGCGACGAACTGTCCTGTTTCCACTTGAATGTTTACTTGATTTAAGACAGTGACCTGCTCTTCTCCTTCTCCAAAGCTTTTTACAATGTCTGTGCCATTTATGATTGTTTGCATTTTTTCTCCATCCTTTTCTAGTCTTTAAGATTTTCAGCAATTTCAATTTTGCCTGCTTGTGCCGTTACGACTCTAGTTGTCAAATAAGTGACGAGCAGCAGCAAGAGCGGACAACCTAAGTAAATTAGAGGACTGCCGATTAATTGAACACTGACTCCGCCTAAACCTGCCGATACCAGACCCGATATCGTTTTTCCTAAAGTCATCGCCAAACCTGTGCCCAGCCCAATTCCTAGCACTAAAATAGTCAGACTTCTTGCTAAATATTGATTTCTGATTTCCTGATTGGTAAGACCAATCGCCTTTAGTGTCGCGATCTCTTTTTTGTCCTTGACTAAGAGCAGCTTCATGAACAAGGAGGTGATCAATCCTGTAATCAATATCGCCACTAATAAAGCACCGATCGCGACCATCAATAAGGATTGAATCGTGGAGCCGAAAGTTTGATCGCGATACTGTTCGGCATTATTCATTTTGGCGAAAGGCAAATCCTCCTTATACTGATTCATTTTTTCCGTCAGCTTACTAGGATTCCTTAATTTGATAGAAATATCCGTCCAGATCGTCGGTGTTGTCCGATCTTCGAAAATGGCCTTCGCTGTTTTACCGCCATTGAAAAGATTGGCGTAGATGCCGCAGACGATAAATTTTTCTTCTCGACCTTCGCGAATCAAAGTGATCGGATCGCCAATTTTTTTATTATACTCGTCCGCATTAATCGTCGATAAGGCAATCTCATTGATTCGTCGAGGTGCGTGGCCCTTCAAATAATTAACTGGGAATTTCTGATGATTCCCTAATTCGACTGACAGCACACCATTTTCCACACCCTCTTCTTTCACATCAAAATTTTTCGTCGAGATTTTACTGTACATTTCAACATCCGGGTCATTTGCCAAATAATCTTCAATTTTATCCTGATTCTCAACACTGTTGGTCGACTGATACAAGCTGGTGGCAATATCGATTTTATGACTGAAGCCGAGGCTTTCCACAAATTCTTCCGAGGAGGATGTGTGATAGACCAGTGCTGGAACGATCATAATAAAGGTAGATATTATGAAGACCAGCAGCATCGTCAAATAGATTTTTTTCCGATTCATGATATCGATGATCCCGATTCGTGTGTCAGGAGAGAAACATGCTAAGCGACGAAGATTAAAACGTGTTTTCGTATTGACCTTCTCATTGGCTCCGCTGAAACGGATTGCTTCAACGGCAGAGATTTTTTTGAAGCGATTCAAGAGGACATACACATAAGCAATCATTAAGAGCATGACTGCCAGCACACCCGCGACAGCTAAAATCCAACTTAGTCCTTCATTCTTGCTTTCGCCCATGAAAAGCTTGATATTTTTTAACAGCAGATAACTTAGCGGAAGCGAGATTATGTATCCTAACAAGCTGCCGATTATAGAGATCGCCGCGTATTTTGCCAGATAAATTTTCTTGATTGCTTTTAATTGCAGGCCAATTGCTTTCATTACACCGATTTCTTTATAATCTTCTTCGATCTTGGCCAGCAGCGTGAAACGAATACACATAAAGGTCATTAGAACTACCAGCAAACTAATCAATAAAAGAATCCCGATCATGATTCCGTCAGACATGGCATTGCCTAATTTGAATAAACGATGTGTGCCGCTTGGTCCGTTGACCTCTAAGCCGGCTTTTTTATAAGCGGCCTCAAACTGATTCAATTTGCTGGGGTCCTTTAAGCGAAACTGAATGATGTATTCCAGTTTTCCCTTTGAAAAAAGTTCGTCATAGTCTGTTTGATGCAACAAAAAGCGCTTTGACCCAGCCATTTGCGAATTCATCGTGCCATCACGTAAAAATCCATTGATCGTAAATGTCTTTCCGGCGATCTTCGCCTTGTCACCGATTTTGGCTAATCCTTGTTTTTTGAACATTACTGGAACATACAGCTCTCCCGGCTTCGGTTGAATAGGTTGATTTTCCATATCCAAGAAATAATCGAGATTTTTACTTTGAACAGCCAGTCCGTTATCCTCCACACTGTCTGCCAAACTATGATCCCCAAGTTCGATATCCGAACCGTTTAAATTTAAAAACTCCGCCACTTCATAGGTCGCTACATTTCCATTTGCTTCGACAAATTTTGCCAGCCGTTCTCTGTCTACTTCACCAGTGTGCATCTGCATATAATGAGGTGATTGGGACTTTTCCATCAAGGTATCAATGGAACCAGCCAAATTAACACTCAAAATCGTTGCTAAGGCCACCAACAACGCAGCTACAGTAATGAACAAAGTGGTGATTATCGTAATCAGCTTACTGTCCCCTACATCATTTTTTATAATCTTTCGATACATCGTGTATCACTCCTAATCCTTAATCAGATTTCCTATCTCTACTTTAAAGAAGGAGTATTTCTCGAATGTACGAGAAGTATTAACCTAATATTAAACTTGCTGATTGGATGATTTTTTAGCTTAACAGCTAGAAACCAGACTGATGCAAGCTTTCAAGTGACGAATAGTCTCCAAAATAAAAAAAGTGACTTATTTCTCTCTTTTCTACTTGATTTTTCTTTTTTGTGTGATATATTTATCTCATGGAGTGACAAATATGTATCATTGGAGGAGTTAAGATGTCAAAGAAAAAAATTAGAAATTTAGTTGTTTCGGGAATTGGTTGCGTGATTGTTTTAGTGTTGGCTACAGTCCATTCGGTTTTATATAATGAGAGCCGCTTGGTAAAACCAACCGTTGTCTCTGAATATGTTTTTCGTCCGCAGGATCTGCCAATGTGGATTGCGTTAGTAGTAACGATTGTCTACGTAATCTATTTAGTGGTGACACTTTTTAGAGTGGTTTGGCGCAACAAGTCTCTGGAAAAGCACCACACCAGAAGAATTCACCCGATGCTTGGTCTCAGCGGATTCGCCGGCTTTTTGGGGCTGATCGGTTTTTGGACCTATCAAGAATTTGGTATTATTTATCCTTGCTTTGCCTTTGTGTTCTTCGGCTTTTTCGGCTTTTACTTTGAAGGAAAATTATCGGATACTTTAAAAGATGAGCTTTACGAGGAAAATGAAAAAAAGGCGGAGTTAAAGGCCTACAAAATTGGGTTCATTCTACTATTCTTAACTATTTGGCTGATTGGCGGCGGGATGCTGGCCTGGAATCTTGAATGGTGTGCGATCTTTATGTTAAGCTCAATGTCGATGATCTTTGGAATTGTTTTATTCCTTAGCAAATACTTCTTATATCGATTTGAAACCGAGGCTGGATAGATGAATGTAAAATTCGAATGTCATTTAAAAAAGTATCGAACGTTGAAGGGACTCACACAGGAACAACTCGCTGATTTAGTGGGTGTACGGAGAGAAACAATCATGCGTCTGGAAAAGGCCCAGTACAACCCTTCACTGAAGCTCGCACTAGACATTGCGAAGGTCGTTGAGACCCCTGTAACAGAATTATTTATTTTCGAATAGCTAAAAGCCCCCCTCAAGGAATCATCCTTGAGGGGGCTTGAATTATCAATCATCTGTTTCGCTTTCTAAGATATCACCTGATTGAGCATCAACTTTCACTTCAGTTTCTTTTTGCCCATCCATTACTTTGACTTCCCAATAAGTGGTGCCTAAGTCTTTGTCTAAGCTCCAGTCGGTGGCTTTTCCAGCGCCGACATGTTTAGTCGCAATATCGGAAACTTTTTCAATACTTAACAGATTTTCTAAATCCAGCTTGTCTTCTTTTCTTTTCACGCCTTCTTTATCTTCCATATCTAATTCTTCTTCACGTTCCTTAGAGACTTCCTTGGTGTCGGCGTTTACTCGTACTTCATATTCTTTGTTGTCATCGACTCCTTCGATTTTGTACAAATAGCTGCCAAAGGATGTTTCTAAATCAATCGATGTGATATCACTATCAGGGTATGCTTCCTGATAAGCCTTGATCGCATCTTCTACGCTGACTTTAAAATTGGTGTTTGTTTCGTTACTTACTTGGCTTTTGCTCGTTTGTGTTGTCTTTTCTGAAGTAGAGCTTGAACTATTTGAATCATCTGAATCTGAGTTGCAGCCGGCCAGACCGCCTAATAGTGCAACTGATAAACCTAAAATAATTATTTTCTTCAAAATATCCACTCCTTATCTCTTTTCTATCATTTTATATTCTTTACAAACCGATTTGAATCCGTCTTGCGTCCTAATAGCTTAATTATTTCAGCTTACAAAGCATGATATACTCCTCATCATTTTCATCAACGATCTCAAAACCGATCTGTTTGTACATTTTCAAGGCGTAATTATCTTTTTGAACAGCCAAAGAAGTTTGAGCATAGCCTTTTTCCCTCAAATGCTGCAGCATCGCCAGCATCAAAGCTGTACCAATCCCTTGTCCGCGATATTCCGGATAAAGGGAGATCGCAAACTCCGGTGTTTGATCGTCAATCGAACCAAATCCTTGGATGTTTCTGACCCAGACAGCGCCGACAATTTTTTCCTTCGTCTCAGCACACAAACAAAAATCTTCTTGATAACTGCCAAAATCCTGAACATAGACATTCACTGCCGGATCATCAAGGACCGATCGCGGGATCTGATTTTTCTTGTCCCGCTGAAAAATGGCTTGGTATAAAAATTCCTTTAACAGCGGATATTCTGCTTTTTTTAATTTTCGAATACGATACTCCATTTTCATCTCCTATATTCAACTTAGCGAATCAACATACGGATCACGGCTAAAACCACTAAATGTACTGGATAAAAACCATAAAATCCCCACTTCACCCATTTAGGCGAGTAGCCTCTTTCGCCATTGTAGGCATTTAATAGAGGAATCACCAGCAACGTTCCCAAACCAGTAAATACTTCGTATAGCGGAACCAAATCAGGCGCGGTGCTGTGCATCAAAGCTAATAACAGGGTTAAAAAAGCGGTCGTATATGCAATCGGCCACCAGATCCCCGCCTGTTTATTTTTTCCTTTATAAAAACCAAAGATCAGCAGTAATCCAATCAAGGACCAATCGGAGAAAGTTGTACTGACTGAAAAGAAAATGACCATCAAAGTTCTTAATAACGGAGTTTTCACCTTCTCATAAGACATCATCAGCAGCAACCCCATCAGCAAGGTAAAAAAGATATTATTGACCAGCTCGATCGGACTAAAGGAATGACTACTACTAAAAAGCATGTGAAACGGGTAAATGGAGATCAGCCAGAATACTGCCATTCTGCCAGCATATTTTTTTCGATTACGGGTGTAGTAAAATCCTTCAACCAATAGATAAGCCATGATTGGAAAAGTCAATTTACCAATAAATTCAGTTAAGAAATATAAGATGCTGGATTGTTCATACAGATTAAAACCGCTGCCGATATGATTTAACAACATCGCGACAATTGCGATTACTTTTAATCGAAAACCATCAATTGATTTGTTCATGCTGCACGCCCCTTCAAACTTGATAAATTCAGTATGACATAGATGAATCGCTAAATCTTGTTTTTTTATTGCCATGATGAAAAAGACTTTGATTATTATACTCTTTATTATTTTCAGCTAAGAATTTTTCCTATATACTAAAAGTATCAATCGATTGAAAGAAGGTTTAACATGAGACATGCCTTATCTTCTACACAAAATCGTCAAATTGAATTAATCGAACATCTGCGAACGGCTAACAACTATGTATCCGTAAAAAAGTTGGCTGAAGCAGTGAACGCGGTTCCAAAAACCATTTTAAACGATTGCCAAGAAATTGAAGATCAATGGAAGGATATCGTTCAAATCGAAAGAAATGCGACCGGTGATTTGCATTTGAGTGAAAAAGACAATCATACGGTTCATGAAATTTTTTCTGATATTCTTAAAGAGTCTCCCACCTTTCAGCTATTAGAAATTCTCTTTTTCCAGCCGGGAAAATTACGGACAGATTTAGAAAAGGAACTATTTCTAAGTTCCTCGAGCCTTTATCGACGGATCGTTAAATTAAATGAAGGCTTGGAAATGCGGGGATTGCAGGTTGATCGGAATAACCTGATGCTTGTTGGGGATGAACTTCAGGTTCGCCTGTTCATGGCTGGCTATTTCTTGGAGGTTTATGATGTCTACGAATGGCCCTTTAAACTTGATCAAAAAGCCATTATCGCGATGATCTCTCAGGCAAATGAGCAATTCGATTTAAAACTAAGCTTTCTGCAAAAAACCGAATGTGCCTTTTTACTGGCGGTTAGTCTGATTCGGCAGGAACAAGGCTTTCACAGCACTTCGAAACGAAAACTGCTGACGGCTGAAAAAATCGCGCGTTATGAGCCGCCGATCAATCAGCTGATGACAGAATTTGACTTGCCGATCACTGAAGCCAAAAGAGATGATCTGATTCAAACGATCTTTTGGTACGACTTTGCCTGGGATAATGCCGAAGAGGAAGTGAGAATCGAGCGGCTTTGCAACACCACGCTTTCTTTGATCATCAATGCTCTAGGCATCACTATTTCTGAACCGAGTCGCGAGAATTGCATTGGTTTATTGAAGTCTGTCTATAATTCTTACAAGGCCTATCCTTACGAAAAATACATTGCCTACAATCGTGAGCTCTATAATAGCCTGACGATCCAAAAGGATTTTGCTGTTTTCAGTAAAGTGTTGGAGAAAACATTGAAGGATCAGGAAGCGAAGAGCCATTTCCCATGGTATTCGATGTATTATCATATGATTTTATTCGAATTATTTATTTACTGGGATGGCCTGCCTGAACAATTGGATGGCTTGCGAAAACCTGTTTCCACGGAAGTTTGCAGCGATTTGGGAACAAAGCATGCGAAGTTTTTAGCTTATTATCTGGATAAGAATTATCATGACAAGCTTTTGTTAGATATCAAGGCTGACAAAAGCTATTCTGAAACAGCGCCAGAATCACTGATTTCTGATCTTTATGTAACCAATTTTTCCACCCCTGCTATTCCTGAGGAACGTCTATTTGTTTTAGAGGACGTTCCATCAGCAAAAACCTTATCTGCTTTGGGTCGGAAAATTGAAGAATATCGAATGAACACCTTGATTAAGCAATTGGCCTATTTGAATTAAACGAAAAAAGTTGATTGAACAGTCCCGTTCAATCAACTTTTTTGTGTTTCATGCGTTTCAGTGACCAACGCTTCCAATTGTTCTAATAAATATCTCTCGGTGCTCGCCAGTGTCGATAGCTGCTCGCTCAAGGCTGGCAGCATTTCAGTAATACCAGTATTTCCTAAGGTCCAAAGCTCCTCAGCAACAGCATCCCATTCATCAGCCAGCTTGATAAATCCGGTGCCGACAGCAGTCAGCCCTCGATCTGGAATCAACTGATCGGCTTCTAGCAGAAATTCACCGTACAGTTTGCGAAAAATTCCGCCGCCTGTTCCACCGTCCTTACTGATTTGAAAATAATTCGTAATACCTGCTGTTTGCAGCTTTTTTTGATCAAACTTTTTCCATTTTACTATTTCTTGAGAAAACTTGACGATGCCGTTGATCCCCAACAATTTCGCTGGCGGTCGCAGCATACTTTCGCAAGTATCTTTTATCGCCGTAATAATCATATCCGTCTGAGGCTCTTCATAGCTCGAAAAATCAAATTCAAAAAATTTATTGTTAGCGGGAAATGGTCGAAAGCTGCTGCTGCGTGCCTGTTCCATTTCCTGATAACTAACTAGATGGTAGTCACTGGCGATGTCCCCTTTAGGTGTTCGGATCGGATAATCAGAATTATCGCGATCACTCACATAGAAAACTTCCTGCTGATCATCGTAGCCGAACAGCACTACCGCATGTCCGCCAAAATGACTGTGTGGGTCCAGTCCTAAATAATTCATAAAGGGCATGTCAGTGTAGATCAGAACAGGCTGCCTTTGTTGAAGTAATTTCTTCGTTTTTGTTAAACAGACTTGATAGTTTTTAGGCAGGCGGCACTTACTATTGATTTTTAAGCGCTCCGCAAGTATTTGTTCAAATTCGATCGGCTTGCTTCTGCCTGATACCATCGGTGAAGCAGCTAAATTAATATAAGTAAAAGCCAGTCCTGAGCCAATCCCAAAAAGCATAGCCTCTGATAGTGGATGCTGATAATAAGCAAAAAGCTGCTTCAGTGCATTAGTTATACAATGCTTGCCGCCTGAAGGCTTGAAGTCTTGAAGTCTTCAATAATAACTTTCACTGGGTTCCTCCTTTTAATAGAAGCTTATTTGGCGACCATAAAGCCTGATTCGGTGACCCAATTGTCAGGATTAGGATCTTCGCCCGGTGATACGTGACCAATATTGATCATCGGACCAACGATTTTGTACTCGTTGGCTTCCAGCCATTCTGCGATCGTCTGCGTTACTTGCGGCATTTGATCAAAGCTGCCGCTGAAGGTCACGGACGCCATGATGAAGGCCGGCGCTTTTTTGAATTTCGCGCTCTCCGTATCTGGGTATTCCCCCACCACACTTGTTTGAACCTCCACATCTGCATTTTTTTCAACATATTCTACATCATGGAAGAGAGTCATATTCAATGGCAGCTGCTTCATTTTGGCATTCGCTTCTGTAACTGCCTGCTGCAGCTTGAACCACAGCTCTCCTTCTGACATGTAATCCGCGATCACTTCACGGACACTAAGTACATTTCTTTCTGGAATCTCCTTAACTACGACATTGTATTTAGTCATATTTTTTCCCTCTTTTATGTTTTGTTTTAACAGGGAAACCATTCGCTGTTTTTTCAACAGCTCGTCTAGATCCTCATGCAGTTTTTCCTCTTGGAGATTGTAATGCTTTTCTAAAAAGTCTAAATCATTGGTTTCAATAATTTCTTTGATTGTTTTTAATGGCAAACCTGTTTGCTGCAGCAGCTTGATCTGATTTAATTGCGACAATTGTTCTGCTGAGTAGTAACGATAATTGGTTTGATTATCGATTTTTTTCGGTGCTAAAAGCCCTAAAGCGGCATAGTGATCCAGTGTTCGAACGGTGGTATTGGATATTTTTGAGAATTCTCCGATTTTAAACATAGTTTTTCTCCTTTTTCGTTTCGCTAGCATACTTATAGTATAGAGTCACACGTTACGTGGGAGTCAATTATAAATTTAAAAAAAATGAACAAAATAAAAAAGGAGCATGCAGCCCCTTTGGAACAAATCAAAATTAATAAATGAAAAAGTTTATTGCCATTCAAAAAATACTTCATACATCCCTTTGATATCCTTTTCGATCAGCATTTTTGCTTGGTCCGCGAATCCCAGCTTGATCGCATTCAAAATCGAGCGGTGATTTCTGGCTGATTTATCGATAATCGGCTGCAACTGTTCTTTACCAATCTCACGAATTAGACAATGACGGTAATGCCGTAAGCGCAGCTCCATTGTTTCATACATACGGGAAATATGCAGATTCTCTGCTGCTTCGATTAATAAATTATGAAAAGCATGATCGCATTCTGCATATTGCCAACTACCATCCTCAAGATCAACATTTTCGTACTCGATGGTTAATTCCTCTAATCGTTTCACTTGCGACTGGCTGATATTACTGGTTGCCAAAAATACTGCGTGTCCTTCAATCGCGATCCGCGCTTCGCACAATTTGACGCTTTCTGCTTTGCTCATACTGGCAACGGTATAAAGTTTCCCATTTTTTTCAACTAAAAACTCATCTAGTAAACGATCCAAAGCCTTACGAACGGGTGTCCGACTGGTATTCAGTTCGTTAGCAATTCGGCTTTCGTTGAGTTTCTGTCTCGGCGGCAGATGTAGATGGATGATCTCTTCTCTAAGAAATTCATAGATTAAATCAGTGATTGAGAAAAACGGATGGTCCATTTGTATCTCCTCAAATTTTTCAACATTGATCATATGCCTCTCTCCTAACGGTTAGCATGATAAATCAGTATAAGTTACTACGCTTATCTTTGCAACCGTTTTCAAAACGATAGATATTTTTGTTTTTTCGCTGCTATTGCTTTATTTTAAAACCAAAAATCATTTTAGGAATGCTTATAGTACTTATTTAGACACTTCCCAATCTATTGATTAAACTTAAGATGACAAATAAATTATTTTGGAAGGTGAGAATGATGGATAACGAGTTTCCGATCGAAGATGTCAGAAAATTATTCCCCGCTCTGCAACGAACCCATAATGGAAAAACTGTAGCCTATTTTGACGGCCCTGGCGGATCACAATTTTTAGAACGTTCAATTACAGCCATCGCTGATTATATGCGCCGCGGTGCAGCCAATTTGCATGGAAATTTCCCCACCAGCCACGAAACCGAAGCACTGATTCAACAAGCGAAAGAAGATATCGCCATTCTTTTCAATGCCCAAGCCTCAGAAATCGCGTTCGGTCCAAATGCTACAACGATGATGTTCCACACTAGCCGTGCCTTAGCCAATCAATGGGAGGCTGGCGATGAGATCATTTTGACCGAACTTGAACATCACTCTAATATCGATTCATGGCGCAGAGCCGCCGAAGATCGTGGCGTTATCGTTAAGTACATTCCGCTGAATACAGAAACGTTGGAATTAGAATTAGACAAGTTAGATGAACTGATCAGCCCTAAAACAAAATTAATTGCTGTAGGTCATGCTTCAAATTGTGTTGGAACAATCACCGATATCAAAGCTGTTTCGGCAAAAGCACGAGAAGTTGGTGCTTTGGTAGCAGTAGATGCTGTTCATAGTATTCCTCACATTTACGTGGATATGCAAGAACTTGGGATCGATATGCTGTTTTCTTCTGCCTATAAGTTTTTTGCCTCCCATGTTGGAATGGCGGTTATTCGAAAAGAACTGTTTGATAGTCTTGATATTTATAAAGTAGTCCCTGCTCCAGGCGGCGTTCCTGATCGGCTGGAAATTGGTACACAAAATCACGAAGGTATCCCTGCCGTTTCCGAAGCCATCCATTTTATTGCCAGCTTGGGTGAAGGAAAATCCTTGAAAGAACAACTAATCAGCGGGTATCAGGCGATTGAAGTATATGAAAATATGCTGGCTGAAAGAATCCGCAACGGACTGGCTGAAATTTCAGGGATCAGACTCTATCAAAGCGAACAGGAAAAAACGCCAACTGTTGCCTTTCGTGCTGAAGGGATCACACCGATTGAATTTTGTACACGAATGTGTGATGAGCATGGCGTGTTCATCGCAGAGGGACATTTTTACGCATTAACATTGGTTGAGCGTTTAGGAATTGATCAGACGGGCGGATTTATTCGTGCCGGGATCGCCCCTTACAATACTGTTGAAGAAGTCGATCGTTTCTTGAATGGTGTCAGACAGATCATGGGTTAGAAAGGTGGAAAAAACATGAGTAACAAACTATGGGATTTGTTGGATGAAGTGAAGTCGCCTGCCTATCAATGGGTCGATTTGAGTCATCCAGTCAACGAAGAAACACCTCATTATGCGGGATACAATACTCTTGAAATGACGGAAGTATTTACTTATGACGAACACACGGTTTGCGCCAGCGAATACAAAATGGTTAGTCAATACGGGACACACATCGATCCCCCTTCTCATTTTGTAGAAGGCGGGCGAACCTTAGATCAGATCACGCTAAAGGAAACTGTTCTGCCGCTATGTGTAGTGGATCTGACAGAAAAAACTGCAAAAGATCTCGACTATGCAATTACGGTTGAAGATTTAACAGATTGGGAGGGAAAAAACGGAAAGTTCCCTGATCATTGTTTTGTCGCTGTTCGAACAGATTGGTCAAAACGAAAAGGCGAGGATTTCTTTGCACCCGATGAAACCGGTCAGCCGCATTATCCCGGCTGGTCGTTAGACGCATTAAAATTTTTGAGTGAAGAGCGGACGATCACCGCGGTTGGCCATGAAACTCCAGATACCGATCCTGCTATCGCTAATTTAGTTGTCCCTTGGCAAGGAGAACGCTATCTTTTAGAACAAGATAAATATCAAATCGAAATGCTTTGCAACCTCGATCAGTTGCCGGCTACTGGTGCGATAATCGCCGGCAGTTTTCCGAATGTATCAAATGCCCCCGGCTATACAGCACGCTGTATTGCAATTTTTCAAAAATAAGCAGCAGCTGATCCAATAGTCTTTAGTAAGATGACAAGAACGCTTTTAAGCTTTCGATTTCGAAAGTTTAAAAGCGTTCTTCTTTATTCTCATAAAATTCATTTGTTTATTTCAACATCCGCTCCACCATTTTCGGCGACATAAAGGTTTTCTCTGAAAGCTGTTGAATGGATAGGCCGGTAGCGTGCAGCCGTTTCATCATGACTTTCATATCTTCACCGATTTCAACGATGTGCTTGTCTGGGTCATACAGGCGTATGACTTTTTGTCCCCATGGCATTTCCAGATCTTCGCCGACACGTTCGACCTCCAGTGCGGCGATTTTTTCAAGAAAACCGTCGAAGTCCTCTTCTTCAAAATACATTTCGGCATCATTGCCATGGTAGCTGAAAAAATCACTGGTACAATCGGTAAATGTTGACCACGAGCTTTCGGTTTGTAAGGCTAAGCCGCCAGTCAATGTAGCATTCTCTCCAAAATCAGCAATCACCCGAACACCGATCACTTCGGTATAAAATCGTTTAGCACGTTCGATATCCTTTACAACTAGCATTGGACCTTTGAATTTCATTTTGTCTCCCCCTACTAACTATCTTTCTAGTTAAGTTTAACATGCGGAGATTTAGATATGCTCGCTAAGCTTGCCGGATTATGCGAGCTTTTATTCGCTAACAGGTGAAACCCATTCTGCGTTTGACTTCGATTGTATTTTCTTTGCTGGTTAATTTTTCTAATAAGCGAAAAGCGACATCCAAGGCTGTTTCCGGTGATGAGGAGGTAATGATGTTTTGGTCCTCCACGATCCGTTCGTCTGATTTTACCTGAACACCCATTTCCCTCATTTGTTTTTGCCGCGGATTATTTTCAAAACGGTAGGTCGTTCCGGTGCGGCCATTTAGCACCCCGCTTTTTGCGATGGATAGCCCGGCGACACAGATCGCTGCGATTGGTTTATTCTGCTGATCGAACTGGCGAATGACGTTTAAAAATTCTTCGTTGAAGGCATCCGCATAAAAATCGGCTTCCTCAAAACCGCCGGGAATCGCCAATGCATCAAACTCGTTGATGTCGATCTCTTTTAGCTGGCGCATCGGAATACAGGAATATCCCCATGTACACGCTAAAACTGGATGCAAGCCAACCGATACTAGCTCGGTTGATCGGTCACCTTCATAAAGATTCCAACCAAACACATCTGTGAACACACTTGCTTCATAGGATTCAAAGCCGTTGGCTAATAGCAATAATATTTTTTTCATTTGAGTTCCTCCCTTTCGTTTCATTTATGATAAAGTATAACTACTTCATCAGACAGTCAGTTTTTAAGCTGTTTTTGTTTGACTGCTTTATAATCTAAA
>NZ_NGLG01000001.1:1406591-1449703 GCF_002140655.1 Enterococcus sp. 3H8_DIV0648
GTTTTTAAGCTGTTTTTGTTTGACTGCTTTATAATCTAAAGAATTTTTATTCTTTCACTTAAAAAAAGAAAGAAGGCATGAAAATGGATGAGACCGATAAAAAAATATTAAATCTCTTGAAAGAAAACGCTCGTGCGTCCTACAGCGAGATTGCTCAAAAAGTAGCCCTTAGTTCTCCCGCCGTCAAAGAACGGATCACGAAGCTGGAGGAATCCGGGATCATTGACAAATACACGATCAACATCAATTATCAGAAAATGGGGAAAAGCATCACCGCCTTCATTATGTTTGAAACGGTCAATTGCAAAGCCTTCCGCGAATTTTGTTCGAATCAGCCGATGGTGCTGAAGTATTATCGGATCGCCGGCTATTACAGTTATCTGGTCAAAGTCGTTGCCGAGAATATGGAATTGCTGGAAGCTTTTATTGATGAAACGATGCGCTTTGGCACACCTTCCACCCATATCGTCTTTTCATCAGCCGCAAATGATACGGTTTAAATGAAACAGCCGCTCAGTTTTTTTCTGAGCGGCTGTTTTTGTTATGTGAACCATTAATCGACAGATTTCAATGCCTCCAACATATCAACATTTCGTAAGCGTCGATTTACCACAAACCCTAGCATCAGCGTGACTAGAGAAATAATGGCTGCCGGTATAACAAAACTAGTGACGGATAAAGCTGGATTGAACATCACATCGTCGGGAGGAACCACGGTAATGATGTATCGGTGCAGCAGCTCGCCAACGCCGAAACCAGTCAAGATTCCCATTAAGGTCAATAAAATGGTCTCGCGATAAATATACAGCGTGACTTCTTTATCATAAAAGCCAAGAACTTTAATCGTCGACAGCTCTCTGATTCGTTCGGAAACATTGATGTTCGTTAAATTGTAAAGAATTACTATTCCTAAGAGTGCTGCGATGATAATCAATACCGTCATGATTTTATCCAATGAATGGACGATCGTATCGACTTGGTTCGTCAGCGTCGTATTCTGAACCACACCCTTGACACCGCTTAGGTTAGTAAATTTAGCCGCTTGTTTTTCCGTGTTGCTTACCGTACTGGTTTTTAGCCGAACTAAGTAAGCATTATCTTTTGGCTGCTGGTCAAACGTCTTTTGATAGCCTTCTTGACTCATAAACGCGAAGTGGCCCATATACATTTCAGTGATCCCACTGACTTTCATCTCACGCTTTTGATCATTTTCGTCCTTCAAGACAATGGAATCGCCTTTTTCAACATTTAGCAACTTGCTTAATCGCTCTGAAATGACTACGCCATTATCCGGCAATGCAATTTTCTTACCGGTTTGACGATTTTCAAGCTGGATATAGTCGGAGAACTGCTCTTCATTACTTGGAACGATTAGTTTGATAGACTGTTTGTCTTGATTCGCCCCAGCTACTTTACTCATTTCCTCATAACAAACGGCTTCCTTTTTATCAATCGACGAGCTGTTCAATAGATCATCAATTTCTTGCTGCTGATCATCGGTCACATAATTGTTTTCCGCCACGATCATATCATAGCGAATCAAATCCCCGAATTGCCGTTCATTGATCCCACTGATCGAATGCTGCACGCTGAAGCCGGCAAAAAGCAAAGCAACCGCACCGGCGACACCAAAAATAGTCATCAGCATTCGTTTTTTATAGCGGAAAATATTGCGCGCCGTTACCTTATGGGTGAAGCTTAGGCGTTTCCAGATAAAAGTGATTCTTTCCAATAAAATCTTTGAACCAGCCGTTGGCGCTTTCGGCAGTAATAATTGTGCCGGCTTCTCTCTTAATTCTTTTACGGCAACTAGCCACGCAGGTAAAACCGCACTGAACAGCGCTAATAATAAGGCGACCAGTGTCACCTGCCAATGGAAGTGCATTTCGATTTTAGGAACAGTAAAGCCGGAATGATAGGCGTTATAAACGATCAGCGGCAATAATGTGTGGCCTAAAATCACTCCTAGAACCGTTCCGGTAAGACTTGAAACCAATCCATAAAACGTAAATTTTTTCATGACATCTCGATTGTCATATCCTAAGGCCTTCAATGTTCCCGTATTCGTCCGCTCTTCCTCAACAAAGCGCGACATTGTAGTAAAGGTCACCAAGGCGGCAACAAAATAAAGAAAAATCGGGAAAACATTGGCTAACGCATCAACGATAGTAGAAAGCGAACTATAAATCTTATAACCTTCACCGCCGGGAATTTCGCGCCGGCTGTTTAAGGAATATTCTGGCTCCTCTAAATGCTCAAGTGTCTCTTGGGCTTCGGTCAATCGCTGCTCATTTTGATTGATCTCGGCTTCTGCTTCGCCTTTTTTCTTTTGAAAGGCTTGATTTTTTTCCTCATATTCCTGTTCCTTCAGTGCCAGCTCGGCTTGAGCGCTGGACAATTGTTGGCTGGCTTCGGCTGGTAATGGAATATTCTGTTCATTTGCTTGCTGCATTTTTGCCTGCAGTGCATCGCTGTTGCTGTCTAATTGCTGCTTGGCTTCATCCAGCTGCAGCTGAGCAGCAGTGATTTCCTGTTTTGCATTGTCAATGCGCTGCTGCCCGTCAGTGATTTGCGTTTGATATTCCTCTTTAATAGAAGATAAGCGCTGGGCAGGCTGATCTTTTAAAAGCTCCGCTAGATCATCTTTATGTTCCTGTATTTTATCGGTATACGCTGTCGAATATGGATCTAAGCCTTTAGTATCATCAAACGTCAAGCGCGCCAGCATATAATAATCCACATCAAAAACATTTTTGGAAACAACGGCATAGCCCTTTAATGCTCCAGTCCCAGCAGTCGATTGGCCTAAATTGACATTCGATAAGATCTCACCAGAATAAACAAAGCCGACGACCTTAAAGTTATGGCGTTTTAAGGTAGAGCTGCCGGTCTGATCCTGCTTTTCGGTAAAATCGATCTGGTCACCGATTTTATACTTGTTGTCATACATTTGACTGAGGGCTATTTCATTGCCTTTTTCAGGCAGCCGCCCTTTCGTGAGTTGATACTCCGAAACATTGTCAGACGCTGAGAATAGTCGCACACTATCGTCCGTGTCCTTAATCACAACATCCTTTAAATAGCCGTACTCTACTTTTTCTAACCCCTTAGCCTGATCGATCAGCGCTTCATCACTTTTATCGATCCCCAGCCCGCCTATGACGGTAACATCAGCAACATTCAGCTTTGCAGAATAATCCTCGCCGGTCGCCCGCATATCCGGTCCTGTTACTTTTAATCCTACCAATGCAAATGAACCTAGCAGCATCAGTCCCATAATGGATACGAAACGTCCTTTGGATTTAGCAATTGATTTAAAAATATCTTTCCATAATTTTTTCTTCATTTTTCCTTCACCTACCACTCGATATCAGCAATTTTTTGCGGGTTATGATTAACCTCGACTGCTTTGACCTTAGCATCACGCATCCGTATGACTCGATCGGCGATTGGAGCGATCGCGGCATTGTGGGTAACGATGATGACGGTGGCCCCTTGAATACGACTCATGTCTTGTAAAATTTGTAAAACTTGTTTTCCTGTTTGATAATCCAATGCACCAGTCGGCTCATCACAAAGTAGGATCTTAGGATTTTTGGCGACTGCTCGCGCGATGGCGACCCGCTGCTGTTCACCACCAGATAGCTGCGCTGGGAAATTATTTATCCGCTCTGCCAAGCCGACCTCCTGCAATACTGTCACTGGATCAGAGGCATTTTTTACAATTTCCGAAGCCAGCTCGACATTTTCCTTTGAAGTCAAATTAGGAACTAAATTGTAAAATTGAAAGACGAAACCAACTTCTTCTCTGCGATACTTCGTCAATTGCTTCGAATTGTAATTTGAAATATCATTCCCATCGATAATTATTTTTCCAGAATCATTTGAATCCATTCCGCCTAAGATATTTAAGATGGTCGACTTCCCGGCACCCGAAGCGCCCAGAATAATGGATAACTCACCCTTTTCAATTTCAAAAGAGATATTTTCGTTCGCGACAATTTCACTATCTCCCATCTGATAACGTTTATAGCTGTTTACTACTTCAATGTAACTCATATTTGTTCCTCCTTAAATTAACAACGTGTTGATTTATTTATATCAAGAGTATAGAATCAAGGTGACAGGAAGACAATAATCAGTTTTTGAAAAGTGTTGATTTAAGGTTTTGGCAAGCGTTATAGCTGGGGATAAGCTTTCTTAAGAAATGCAGCCCTTTAACAAAAAAATAAGGAGGAAGATGGAATTGGCAAAAGAAAGAAGTACGCAAACAAAAGCAAAACTCAAAAATTCTTTCATCAAATTAGTGAGAGAAAAAGGCTTAGACAATGTGACCGTCAGTGATTTGGCGCGCGATTCGCAGATTAATCGCGGAACTTTTTACCTGCATTATTTGGACAAGTATGATCTAATGGAAAAATTAGAGGAGCAGGCCATTAACGATCTAAAGCAGATTTTGCTATTTGATAAAAATACCGAGAATTTGAATGATCCGATCGAGCTGATTCCCTACGATGCGATTCTAAAGGCTTTGATCTATGTAAAAAATGATTTTGACTTTATCAAAACTTTGGCCAGCGACGGGGGCGATCCTAACTTCATCCTGATGATCAAAGAAATTCTCAGCCAGATGATTGACTCAAAAATCCAGCAATCCGAAAAGCTGACCTTTTCGCAAAAAATGCTGCCGGAAGATTACGCGAGAGAAATCTTATTATCGAGTATGGTCGCGATCTTGGTTTTATGGATCAAAAAGGATGCCGCTGAGTCGCCAGAAGAAATAGCGGTGATGATCACCAAAGCCAAGCAAATCTCCCCTTATGAACTATTGCTTTAAAGTAGCTAAAAAGCGTTCAGGAATTGACCTGAACGCTTTCTTTTAGCCTATTTTAAACGGTGGATGCTTCAAGGCTTTTTCTGCCAATCCGATCAAGAGCTGCTGATTGTCATCGGCGGCCACGCGATTGGTTTTTAAGGTGCCGCAATCGCGACAACGATGAATGATCGCCCATTCGCCATCGGCCTTTGCCCAAATACTGATCGGCTCCATTCGTCCTTTACACAGCGACGCGCGATCTCCTGGCCGATTGTCCACATGCAGACTAACCAAGCAATGAGGACAATGATTGCGATGCTGACTTCCCGCACTTTCAGGATTAGCCGGCATTCCGCATTCCTGACAAATAAAGCTTTCGCTGTAGGCAGTATGTTGATAATTGCTTTTTAACTGGCGCGCGAACTTGCTGATATCCTTTAGCCAAATTTCTTTTTCTCGTAAATAGGCGGTTTTGTCATTCGTATATTTCGCTTCCGCGTGGAGTTTAAGATAGCTTTCCCAGCGCTCTGAGGACAGCTCGCCATTGCGCAACGCTTCTTTGACTGCACAATCAGGTTCGCTTTGATGACGACAGTCGTTAAATTTACATTTGCCAAAATAGCTTTCGACATCCGCAAAGCTTTCTTCTAAACCTTGACGGACATCCCACATCCCGACTTCCCGCATTCCCGGCGTGTCGATCAGCTTCGCGCCATTTGCCAACTGGAATAATTGACGATGACTTGTGGTATGGCGGCCGCGGCCATCTTTTTCCCGGATCGCACTAGTCGCCATGACCTCTTTGCCTAATAAGCGATTGATCAAGGTCGACTTGCCGACACCCGAAGAGCCAACTAAAACAGCGGTCTTTTCTGGCCGCAAGTATTGATTCAGCTCCGCTATTCCTGCACCGGTTTGTGCGCTGATGGCATGGACTTCTGTTCCCAATGCAACTTTCTGAGCCGCCGCAAGCTGATCAGAATAGTCTTTCCCCGTATCTATCTTCGTTAATAAAACCAGCGGGATCGCGCCTGATTGCCAAGCAAGCGTCAAATAACGTTCCAAACGGCGCAAGTTAAAGTCATGACCAATTGATTGCAGGATCATCACGTAATCAAAATTAGCGGCGATCATTTGCTCCGTGCCTTTAAAGGAATCCAGCCGCGACAAGCTCGAAGTCCGCGGCAATGTGCGCTGGATGATACTTTGGTCTGCTCCCTGCCAGTCAACAGCGACGTAATCACCCGTTGTTGGATAATCGGACGGTTGATTCTGATAGTGGCTGCGTTTGATCCTTGCCAACCCTGTTTCAGTTTCTTTCGTAATTTCAAATAGGTCTTTATAAACAGCTGTGACCTGTGCGATCGTTTCAGCTGGGCGGTTTTCGATAATTGGTGTATTCATAGATTTGTTTTTCTCCCATTGTCTTATTCTTTCTCCTTTGTCGTGAAACCTCTATTTCCGATAGCATACATCATGTCCTTCTTTCATTAATTTTTTTACTATGATATCTGCCGCGAAAATAAATTTTTCACCTAAAAAGTATCAAAAAGAATCCGGTCTTCCTCGCTTCAGCTTTTTCAAACTGCGAAAATTGAAACGACAAAAAAGACGATAGTCATACTATCGTCTTGAGAATACACTTATCCCATTCATTCGACAGATATCACTTCCACAAGCACACCAAATAAAACGCACTTTATTCGGCTATTCAGCTTATTGATTAGATACCTGTGACACTCACAAAACATGCTCCATTCATTCATAGGTGGTTGATTTATTTTCAAGCTCAGTATAGCAAATCATAAGATGGCAAATCAACCTAAAATTCTTTTTGCTAATAATTCAGCTCATCCAGCAGCCGCAAAATCTTCCGAGCAGTAGGATAAAGAACCGAGCCGCCGCCTATTACTGTCAGCTTTACGACCTCCATCACCTCAGCCCGCGTGATCCCGGCTTTTTGACACTCCTCTAAATGATAAAGAATGCACTCATCACATTTTGACATGATTGAAATGGTCAGCCCGATCATTTCTTTTTGCTGCTTATCAAGAACATTGGCTTGATAGGTTTGAGAATCTAGTTCACCAAACTGCTTAAAAAAATCATCCTCTTGTGCCAAACGTTCATTGTAGACTTTTCTTTCACTGCTTTGTTCCAAACTTATTCGCCGCCTTTTGTTTTTTTACTCTTATAATTATACAGCTTTAGACAAAAAAACAGCCGAAGTTTCGGCTGCTGAATGGGAATTAATCTGTTGTAAGCTCGATCAGGTTTCCTTCGGGATCTTGGATGACTGCTTCATAATAGCCGTCGCCGGTCGTTCTTGGTCCGTTCAATAATGGGAATCCGTCTGCTAAGAATTTTTCAACAAAGGCATCGACATCCACTTTTGTGCCGACTGAGATCGCCATATGCGTATAGCCCAAGCTTTCCGCCACGCGATTTGAGAGATGCTGCTTAGAAGTCAGCTCCAAGCGGCTGCCAGATTCAAAGCTGACAAAATAAGATTTAAAACCGGTCTTTTTATTATGATAAAGCTCTGTACTGGTAACATTAAAGTAGTGCTCGTAAAATTCCTTCATTTTTTCCAAGTCTTTTGTCCAAATGGCTACGTGTTCGATATGCATTTTTTAGGTTCCTTTCCTATTTCCAAATTTTAGTGAGTATTTATCTTTTGATAATTCTTGGTTCCTTGGCTGTGTGAATCGTTTTTTGATCCGATAAAATATAATCGATCACTGCTGCTCCGATTTCATCCGGCAAAAAATCGATCGTAGAAAAATTCAGCAGCTGGCTGTATGCCAGATTCCCTTCGCCGATGATTTGGTAATCCTTTTTATGGGTGAATCCTAGCTCCTGCAAGGCACTAATGATCCCTGCAGCCGTATCATCCGCATTGGCATAGATTATTTCAGGCAGCGGCAAATCGCTATAGGTTTCCTTCGCCCAATAATAGCCGCTGTCATAGCCCTCCACTCCCGTAAAGAAATTCTGCCCTTCAACCACTTCACCAAAATATTGCTGGTAACATTCTGCTTTGTCTCTAGCACTGGTACTTTCAGCAAGCGGCCGCTTATTGGTGAAGGTCACTTTTGAAAAGCCCTGCTGCGCCAAATCCTTAAACAGCTGCTCATAAGCTTTTTTGCGATCAGGGTAGATCATGGGAATTTTAGGATCGGCGACCTTTTCCGTGGAAACGATCCGGCCTCTGGATTTGAGCTTGGTCCAATTTTCTAAATTACTCGCGCGGGATACTAAAACCAAGCCATCGATCATACGTTTTTCAAGTAAAGAGTAATACTCGCTTTCCGTTTTTTCATCATAATAGGTAGGCAAAAGCAGCACCTGATAGCCCTTTTCCCTAGCATGAAACAATAAACTATTGACTAAACGATCATAACAGGAATTATTGTAAGGTAAAGTCACACCCAGCGTATAATTCTTGCCGTTGCTTAATTTCACCGCATTCCCATTGACCACATAGCCGGTCTCTTCCATGACTGCCTGTACTTTTTCTCGAATGTCCTCAGACACATACTGATGATTATTGATCACTCGTGAGACAGTCGTTTTCGAAACGCCTGCCATTTTAGCGATATCACGAATATTTACCAAGCGCCCACCTCCCAGCTCTAGCTTACACTAAATCCTCTAATACGAATATAAACTATGGGACGCGTCCCATGTCAATATTTTTTATTAAAAAAAGGAACAGCCGCTTCTTCGACTGCTCCTGTATTTTATTCTGATGGCTCCTCCTCGAAAATAACCGCCAAGTGTTCCTTCTTCTCAATATCCTGCAGCATCGATAAACGATACCCGTCATTTACCACGATCGTAAAATGCCGATCATGACGTTTTGACAGCAGCATCAATTTTGTTATCATGGGCAGCTTCAAGTTGCCGTTGATGATTAGCTTCCCCTTTCGCTGCAACAGCGCCTTTAGCTGATTCATTGAGGCCTCAACATTTTCATGCAATTCCTTGAAGGTTAGAAAATACAGGACCCTTTTCCGATCACTGCCCAGCAGAACCCGTTCTTCAATCAAGCGATTGTTGGCCTTTTCCTGCCGCTGATTTAGATAGCTGATCAATTTTTTGAAAATCATGCTGCTCCCCTCCATTATTCAAAGCACTTTCAAACTTTGAAATCCCTGCTAAAATATGCTATAAAGCAGTTATAAACTATCCCTTAAAGGGAAGGTCAAGGAGAAAACATGCAAACAAAAGAATTACTAACCATTGGGAAATTAGCTAAGCTGACCGGCATCCACGTTAAGGCCCTGAGATATTATGATCGTATCGGTATCCTTATTCCAACTTACATCAATCCCGAAAACGGCTATCGCTATTATTCCCGGGAACACATTTACTTAGTTGATATGATCAAGCTTTGCGCCGAGATCAGCATTCCCCTTAAAGATATTAAAGACTTTTTAGCCCTTGACGGCACCACGATTGATGTCGACAGCGTATTGGATACTGGAATCAAGCTGGTAAGAAATAAAGTTGCGGAGTTTGAAAAGAAGCTGAACTTTTTAGAAGAGATGAAGAAGGATGTTCAGCGCAACGAGACGCTGCGAAAAAGAAAAGCGGGCCTCTACCTCACCATCGAACCCACCGATTATTGGCTGGAGCCCTTTACTGGCGAAATCGGGACCAACGACTATCATTTTGCTTTAAACCAAATGTTCAAGCGCGTAACTGAGTTAGGCTTGGAAGCCATCTATGAAGGCGGCATCGCCTTAAAAGTCAATAATCAACAAACGGAATCCTTTATCTTTTTAACCCTTGAGGAGAATCTGCAAAATAAACAATACGACAACGTTCTCCATTTACCGCAAACTCGCTACTTAACAAAAATCACGGAGACAGCCGATATCCACGAGGTCTATCGCTCTTCATCGGAAGTTGCTGCCAGCAAAGAAGCGATTCTCCTGTTTGAATTAGAAATGTATGCTCAGCAAAGCGCAGAAATAGAACAGACATTTGAAGTGCGGATGCCAGTAAAAAAAAGTAGCTGATAAAAAATCAGCTACTTTTTTTATGCTTGGCTAATCGACAAGTAAAACCGCGACTTCTCTTAATAGTTGATTATAGTCTACCAAAGAAAAATCAGTGACATCCAGCTCGATTAACGTTCCCAATGAAAAATCACCATATCCGCGAGTCGTACAGCGCTTGATGAACTCCTCATAATCAACTAGGTTGTCCGCCTCCTGATGGTTCAGCTTGGTTGTTTCCTTATGATAGCTCAACAAGATATGACCTAAATGTCTTGAATGATCCAAATCGCGGATTTTTTGCCGTTCATAAAGAACGTCCAAGTCAGCTATCAAACGGATCGTAACCACTTGATAATCATACTGTTGGGACAATTGCAGCAGTCGCTCTTTTTGCTTTTCGCTAAATGGATAATCAGAAATCAGACTGATCTCCTGCTGAAACAGCGCCTCCAGCTCCTGATAATAATCCTGCCAGCTTTTTTCAATCAGCAATTCCTTTTCAGCTAAATCGTTAAAGCCGTAGCGATCCCAATTCTTTTCTTTCATTTCATCAGGTGAAAGAAATTGAAGGCTGGGAAATTTTTCCAAGATCAAATTGGCTAAGTAGGATTTGCCGGTGCCAGGATAGCCTGCTAATAAAATCAAGGTTTTCTTCAAGTTGATTCCTTCCTTTATATCGTTAGTTCGATTTCCAGAAAATACTTATCGGCTAAATAGTAGCTGTCTACGTATTCGCGCGGGATATCCTTCACATCATAGGAAATTCTTTTGATGTGAAGTAAAGGCGTTCCTGCTTCTACCTTCAAAAGATCCGCGATAGTACCCGCCGCAGTGATTGAATAGATTTTCTGACTAGCGTAAGACCATTGGATATTATAGGTTTTATCAAGAAAAACACGCAGCGATTCCTCGGAAAAATTACGATTCAGCATTGCCGGAACATATTCTTTCTCAAAATAATTGATCTCCAAGTAATATGGCTCTTTATCCCCATAACGCACCCGATTCAAACAAATGACCTCTGTATCGGGTTTTAGCTTCAGTGCCTCAGAAACCTCCGCAGGTGCTTCCACTACCTTGAACTCGATGACTTTTTTCTTTGCGATAACATCTTCAAGACTCTTCTTTCTTGAATATTTTGCTACTCGCTGAGGAGAATGCTTTGGATGAGTAGAAATGACGACTGTTCCAAGCCCCCGCTGCTTTTTTACAAAGCCGTCGTTTGCAAGCATTTCCATTGAACGCCTAGCGGTTGCTCGACTCACTTGATAGGTCTTCATCAATTCACTCTCAGAAGGAATACACTCTCCGATAGTATAGGTGCCATTGATAATTTTTTGGAACAAGCGGTCATAGAGCTGGTAATAAAGCTGTTCTCTGCCGCTAAAATCCAACGAAGTCATTCTACAACATCCTCCTACTCCTTTAATCCATCCACTCTCCGCCAACCAGATTAATTGATTGCCCTGTCAGGTAGCTGGAATTTTCTGTCAGCAAGAATACCGCAGCGTTGATCACATCCTGCATATCGACCAGTCGATGCATCGGGATATTTCCTTTAAAATAATCCATTACTTCCTCAGGATCGATTTTTCGTTTTCTAGCATACTCATGCTTCAATTTTTCCCACATCTCGGTATAGACGATCCCCGGACAAATGGAATTGACCCGAATGTTTTGATCCGCGAATTCTTTGGCGATCGATTGGGTCAGTCCTTGTACGCCAAATTTACTGGCACAATAGATAGTCTGCCAAGAACTAGCCTTTTTCCCAGATAAGGAGGACATGTTGAGAATTTCTCCGCCGCCATGCTCCAGCATCCGTTCAATCGCGACTTGACAGCATAAGAAGGTGGCCTTCAAGTTGACGTTCATCGTCAAATCCCACAATTCCTCACTGCTTTCCAGAAACGGCACCATTTTGGAAATTCCTGCCGAATTAACCAGAGTAGTTAACGGTCCATCTTTTTCTTCAACAGCCGATACTCCTTTTTCGATTTCAGCTTTTGAGGTTACATCGATTTTATAATAGGTAACGTTTTGCCCAGCTTCAGCAGCTAGTTGCTGACCTTTTTCTTCATTCAAATCAAAGATCGCGACCTTGGCACCACGCATAGCAAAATCTTTCGCCATAGCTGCACCCATTCCGCTGCTGCCGCCTGTAATAATGATGACTTTTCCATCCATTTTTTCCATTTTTGTGCTCCTATTTTAGATACTTGTCGACTCCGACAGGTTTGTCCTGCGGCATCACCTGAATGAAGACGTTCACATTTTTATCAAGCAATGCTTTGAATTGTTGATTTTCATCTTGGCTGGTGGAAATATTCTTATATAAAACACTGCGATCCGGTCTTGTGCCCATTCCGCCTACATCGACCTCATCGATTTGAATTCCGTTATCCACCAAATAGTTCAGCGCTTCTGGGCCTTTTACTAAAAGAATCGTTGGCTCGTCCAAGCCTTGACCGAAAAATTGAACCCCTTCTTCTTTGGTAAAAATACCGATCGCGATTTCTTCTGGGATCGCCATTTCCAGAACCTCAATCATATAGTCATCATTGGCCGTACCATCATCTACGATCACCACTTGATTGGCACCTTTATTTTTGATCCAAGCAGTCATCACCTGTCCGTGAATCAAGCGATCATCAATTCTTGTTAATACTAAGTTTTGCACGCTGCTTCCGCTCCCCTCTACCGAATACCTTGCTTTGAATTCCGATACCATCTTTCGTTGTTGCCTTTTCCATTAAGGAATCTAATGTGTCCTCTTCCGTTCGTCCCAATGCTAACGTTAATAGCATAGGCATATTCATCCCTGAAACTAACCCGATTTTAAAATCCTTGGATAGATAGGCGGCACTTTGAAAAGGTGTCCCGCCGGCAATATCTGAAAGAATGATAAAGCCGCTTTCCTTGTCTGTATATTCTGATAACACCACTGCTAATTTCTCGCGGTAGCTTTCAGGCGATTCGCCCGGAATCAAAGGCACTGCTTTGACCCCGAAAGTATCTCCTGCGATCATTTTTAAACTGCTTAACAAGCCTTCACAAAATTCCCCATGACTTATTATGACGACATTAACCATTTGTTCACCTCATTTTTTAGCCTGCATATCCTAAAATGCCTAAATAATATGCTAGGATTCCAACTACGAAAATTGCCACAATAATGTACAGTGTGTTGATCTTTTTCTTCAGCATCCACCATACTAATAACGTGATTCCCAACGGAACTAATCCCGGAGCAAGAGAATCTAACACTTCTTGAAGCTTGGTTGACCCTTGTCCAATTTTAACTGCTAACGGCGTATTAACTGTGACACGGCTTGCCGCCATTGCACCCACGACCATTAACCCAACGATACTGAAGGCATTGATGATTTTATCAATCGTTCCATTTTTTAAAATCTTCAACAGAGATGTCTTACCTTGTTTATATCCTGTCATAAACATAAAGTAACCGCAACCAAAAATTAACGCTTCAAACACTACGAATGACAATATTGGTCCAAGGTAGCTGCCCTCTAAGGCTAACGAACAGCCAATCCCAAATAAGATCGGGAATAGAATTCCCTGCATAACCGTATCCCCGATACCGGCAACCGGTCCCATCAATCCAGTACGAACAGCATTGATATCTTTAGCTTCGATGTCTTCGCCATTCGCCCGCGCTTCCTCCATCGAACAAGCAATTCCGTTAATGATTGGTCCAATCGTAAATACTTCTGAATTGTAAAAGACCATGTATTTTTTCAATTCTTCAACCTGTTTTTCGTTCGTATCATACAATTCTCGAATCGGTGTGATCATTAAGTTGGCTGCACCTAATGCCTGCAAACGTTCATAGTTGTAGCAAGCTTCTGTACTCGTCGTCCACAGCCATGTCTTCACTAACGTACTCTTAGACAGCTTTTTCGTATATTCTGGTACAACGGCCGGCGCATTTCCCCGGTCATCGACTTTTGCTACTTCGACAGCATCGATTTTCTTGTTCACAGACAGTCTCTTAACTTTTTTCTTCTCGACTTTTTCTTCCCCTTTATTACCGTTCAAATACATTACAAGTGCGATGATCGCTGAGAAGATCGAGATGGCAGTCATTCCCAGTCCAGAATAAACCGTTAAGAAGAAGCCGGCAAAGAACCACGGAATCAAAGTCTTCTTGCCTAAATAATTCAGTAACATCGCAATCCCCAGTGCCGGCATGATACCGCCGACAACTTCCAGCGCACTAATCACATGCTTCGGTACTAAATCAATCAATTGTTGTGCCCAACCGCTGCCAGAATAAACAAGTAAGAATGCTGGAATACCATATAAAATGAATGCCATACAAGCAGATGGAACGAAGTTCATTAATCGAACGCCGCGGATGTTGCCCTTTTCAAGTAATTTGTCTGCCTGATGAATCCAAGCTGCATTGACCGTCATATATACTTGGTTTAAAAGTAGGCCTAACATACTAAACGGAATTGCAAAGGTGACCGCCATTTTCGGATCGGCACCAGATAGGATCGTCATCGCAGTTCCGAATACTCCTGCGACGATCGTGTTGCTCGGCATCGTACCACCGGCAGAAATGTAGCCCAGATAAATTAATTGGATATTGGCCCCTGCCATCATACCCAGCATCGGATCACCCATGAATACCCCTACCAAGGTTCCTGTAGTCAATGGGTAAACGAGACATTTTGTTACAGGACCAAAAAACCACCACTGACCCATCGTTGCCAAGATTGCAACCAAAATTGCTGATAATACCATTTTATTTCCTCCCTAATGTTCTTTACTTAAATAAACCATCACTTTTCCTTTTCGCGAATAATCCAGCGCACCAAGTTCATCGCCGATTTCTTCCAAGCTTAATTCAGCACTAATAATGCTTTTTGTATCTAATAGTCCGCTTTCTAATAATCTAACGGCTCTTTCAGAAGTATGCGGATTCAAGTAAGACGTATAGATGCTTAATTCTTTTGTATAGGCTTCAAACTGATTGAAAGATACCGGCTCATCAGGATCGCCTAAACCAAACAGCAAGACTTTGCCATTCTTTCCCGCGATTGTAATTGCTTGTTCCATCGTTTGCTTCAAGCCGATACACTCGACCACATAATCAATATTTTTGTCCTTTGCCAGTGCTTCGATCTCCTGATCCGTTACAGCAGCAGTTGCTCCCAGTTTCAACGCTAACGCTCTTTTTTCTGCTTCTCGTTCAATGACGATGATTTCGCCAGCTCCGCTGTATTTAATTAATTGCAGCATCAAAGAACCGATCGCCCCCATACCATACATAGCGACTGTTTTTCCGCTTTCGATTTGAATCAGGTCCAATCCGTGAATCGTACACGATAATGGCTCTGTGAATGCCGCTGTCTCTAAATCCAGAGAATCGGCGATCGGATAAACATTTTGTTCGGGCGGATAAACATATTCTGAAAAACCTTTTGCCACACCATGACGTTCGAGACAAAAATTCGGAAAGCCCTGCTGGCACCAGCTGCATTTGCCGCAGCCATAGCTGGGATCACAGGCCACGCGATCTCCGGGCTTAAAATACTTGCACTCAGGTCCGACGGCTGTTACTACGCCAGAACATTCATGTCCTAAAATGATCGGGGGAACGACCACGCTTGCTCCATTCTTTCCTTGGAACTTGTGAACATCCGTCCCGCATAAGCCGCACCAGGCTACCCGAATCTTGACCTCGTCATTCACCGGTTCTTTTTCAGGAATATCGCGAACTTCATACGTGTAATCTCCTACATAATATCCTGCTTTCATTTTGCACCCTCTCACTCACTCATATTTTTGAATAAGTTGATTTTTCGTGCCACGATCGCTTCAATTGTTTCTAAACAAGGAACGACATTGTCCCGATTTGAAACATTTTCTTTATGAGCCTCGTAGCATTCTTTTGATTTTCGATTCCAACCAACCAATAATTCGGTTCCAACATTAAACTTGCGAATCCCAAGTGCTATGACCTTCTTCACGTCATCATCCTTCACTCCGGTTCCGCCATGGATAACTAAGGGAATATCAACCGCCGCTTTGATTTTCTCCAGCTGCTCAAAACTAATTTCTGTTTTCGACATATATTGACCATGATTGGTTCCAATCGCAACAGCTAACGCATCAATCCCCGTCTCAGCTACAAATTCAACAGCATCTTGCGGATCTGTATAGAACACTTCGTCTTGGCTGACAACCAGTCCGTCCTCCGTACCGCCGACAGTTCCTAATTCAGCTTCAACACTGACACCATATTCCTTTGCGAAGTTAACGACTTGCTTCGTTCCTAGAATATTTTCCTTAAATGGCAGTGACGAACCGTCAAACATCACTGAGCTGTAACCTGCGCGAATCGCTTTGCGAATTTCGTCAAAATCCTTGGCGTGATCTAAATGCAAAGCCACATCTACACCATATTCTTCTGCCATCGCTTTACATACCGCAACCAAATTGCGATGACCGACGTAGTTTGCTGTTCCGCAGCTTGTTTGGATGATCACGGGGGTTTTTTGTTTTCCAGCTGCTTTGATGATCGCCGGCAGCATTTCTAAATTATGGGTGTTGAACGCACCGATTGCCATATCCAATCGATTTGCATCTTTCAAAACTTCTTTTAAAGTAACGTACATCAAAATTCCTCCTAAGCGTTGTCTGAATCCCTAACAAAAAGATGGCCATCTTTTTATATCCTCTGGAAATATAAAAATGTTAGAATATACGTACGTTTGATTCGCCTTAATCATATAATGCCAATTTTGGAAAAGCTATACGCTAAAAAGGAAAACCCTTACAGCTTTTCGTCGATTTTGCGAAATCTTGAAAATCCATTCATGATAAACTGTGAGAAAATAAGTTAGGAGGAAGATCATGATCATTGATATAAAGAAAGAGGTTTATCAAAGTCTGTCAGAATCAGAAAAGAAAGTAATTGATTTCTTGAATCGAAATGAACAGCTGATTCCAGAGCTGTCGATCACCAAGATCGCAGAAAAAACCTACACCTCTTCTGCAACGATTTCAAGAACGATTCAAAAATGCGGTTTTTCAGGAATCAATGAACTGCGCTATAAGATTTCTCAGCAGAAAGAGTCGGCAGAATCCGCCAATGCGCCTTATGTCGTCAATAATATTTTGGCAAAATCCTACCGTGAATGTACTGAGACGATCAATTCCATCAGCTCGACCGATATTTACCAAACAATCGAATACCTGAAAAATGCCGATCGGATCTTCATTTGCGCCCGCGGATTCACTGCCTTGATTGCCGATGAGCTGCAAATGTACCTGCAGCTGTTAGGCTACAATGCGATTATCGTCAAGGATGTTATGTGGATGAAAAAGTTTCATCGGATTATCACTGCAAAAGACGTGCTGGTCGTCCTTTCTCTTAAAAACAGTACCCCTGAACTAGCGCTCACAGCCAAGGCCGCCCGTGATTGCGATGCCAAGGTGGTCACTATTTGCTGCAAAACACCGACTGAACTTGAAAAGTATTCAGATATTACCTTGATCGGCCATTCTGAGAAAATTATGGAGGCCAGCGAGCAAATTGTTTATTCACGGATTCCATTGCTAGTCATTACGCGTACGATTATTGAATATATCGGCCTATAACTTCATTTTGTGAAAGGAGCTCGTATGAGTATTTTATGTATCGGCCAAGCAGTCTATGATTTGACTTTTCCTGTTAATGAGACCCTGATAGAAAATCAAAAATATCGAATTCCCGAGCGACATGAATGTATGGGGGCGCCTGCTGCAAATGCCGCTTATTTATGCGGTTCATGGGGCGCCGAGACTGCTTTGCTTGCTCGTATCGGAAACGACTTATTTGGTCAAGAGATCGTCCGTACATTAAAAACAGGGAACGTCGACACCTCTTTACTCTATTTGGACCAAGAACAAGCGACAAGTATCAGCAGTATTGTGGTCAATAAGCAAAACGGACATCGAACGATCCTAAACTCTCCCATGAAGGAACAAGCATTTCCCATCAATTCACCAAAAAAGAAGCCCACTACTATACTCGTAGACGGGCATGAATTGAAGGCAGCCTTAGAAGTCATCAATCACTATCCTGAGGCTGTCTCGATTATGGATGCCGGAACTTACAAACCAGAACTGGCAGAATTGATCCAAGCAGTCGATTACTTGGTTTGCTCTGAGGACTTTGCCTATCAAGCTACTGGAATCAAAATTACTCTGGAGAAAAAGCAGCAGTTAAAGGAAGTTTTCAAGCAGCTGCGTACACTTAACAGCAATCAATTACTAATCACGATCGGCGATAAAGGCTGTCTTTGGCAAGATCAGGAAACGATCCAGCATTTCCCTGCATTTAACGTTGAAGCAGTGGATACGACTGGAGCAGGCGATATTTTTCACGGAGCCTTTGCATTCTGTATGGATCAGAAGCGTTCGCTCGAAGAAACGATCGCTCTTTCTTCCGCCGCCTCCGCTTTATCAGTCATGAAAATTGGCGGACAGACTTCGATTCCAACGTTGGATGAGGTCACTTCTTTTCTGGCAGAAAATAGCTGATGCTCATTTCTACACAACAAATACCTCATTCTCAAACTGGGAGTGAGGTATTTTTCTACTATTTGATTTTAGAAAGCTTTTCAAGCCGCAACAAATAAACCGCCTATCCGCGAAATTTCTTTTCCCTATTTTTGTCTAAACCTCCGCAATAAATTGCGCAACGTACTATTCGATTGGTTCTCAAGCGGCTGTTCTTGCGCAGGATTATCCATCAGTGATTCCCCTGAATCATTCCTAGTCACAAGGCCTGCCTTGGCAGAAACCGCGACGGCGGCTTTTTCAGGCGTGTTGACAGAAAGCGGCTGAGTCAAATTCTGATCCGGGCTGTTCCCACCTGCATCCAGATCTGATTGCGCGCCAATCGGAAGCTGACTCACCTCTCCCGTCTTTGGATCGGTGTATTCAAAATGGAACTCTTTCAATACAGCATCTGCGGGGATAGTGGACTCTACCAATTTCACCAGCTCTTCCTCGCTCAAGCTGTATGGGTCAAAATCAGCAGGCAAGGTGGTCCGCTTCATTTGACGGTTCTGCGTATTCATTGAATCGGCAGGTGATTTTTGGGCAGACTGCGGCTGTTCTTTCTTGGTTGGGATTTTCTTGGTTGCGTTTTTCTTCGATACTCCTTTTTCACTTTTCGCTTTTTTGGCCTTTGCTTTTTTCTCTACAATGACCTCGATCTCGCTAAAGATTCGTTTTGACCCCACTAGTTGGACAAAACGGCGAACACCATTGTTTTCAAAGATACTTAACGTCGTAAGAATTGCCAAAATCGGCTCAAAGTCCTTTTTTTCCTTCAAAGGATCCGCATCCCGCAACGTCCATTTATGATTCTTGCCATTCGCATCTTGGAAGACCGATTCGATCGCGACTTCTCGGTCGTCAAGAGGCACCTTCTTGGTATTAGGCTTCGTTAAATGTTTATAATTCTCCCGCGCGGTTTTTGTATTTTGAAAATAATTCGTTTTGCTCTTGAATAGTCGTTTGATGACAGCATCCCATTCTCTTTTTGTAAAATAATCCTGAAAATAAGGAGACATCCTTCTTAATACCTCATTGGGTTCCGCGGAAAGATACAGCTCTCTGACTAGTTCGTTCATAAAAAGCGAAAAGTCGCTTGTCACTAATGCGTTTCTGACAAGGATCGCTATGATATATTCCAGAACCGATGCTAGATCGCGTGTCTCTGAATAGTATTGATTAATTTTTTTAGCTAGATTCTCTTTCTTCATTCCGAAAATTTGACGCTGATTCAACTTTTGACTTGTCATTTCGTTCCCTGCTTTCTGTCGATTTATATTAAACGTTTTCATTTTTTTCTTACTTGCTTTTCCGTTTTGCTATATATATTAATCATACAACTAGAATGATTATAAATCCAAACTATAATTGTTATCATTTATTAAAAATATTGTTAAAAAATCGTTCTTATTAAAAATTAAAAGCCCAGACTTATCCACAGGTATTAAATAACTAACAATAAATATTTATCTTAATATTTTAATCATTTTCCCATCATACATTAACTTTCAGAGCAGCGTGTCGAATTTCAAATAACACCTATTCATCAAACAAGAATTTCACATTATCCGTCCCTCGCAAAAAACGCCAAGATTCCCTCAACCACGCCGTTTTACGAGAACAGTTCTCATTCTCATTTGACTGAATATTCACAAACTCGTCTCTGTTTTTGATATACTTAATCTATATATCATAATTTTTTTAGCAGCAAAGTCATTATAATCATGTCCGAAAATTTGATTCAGTATTAGAAAGGAGGAAACAAAAATTGATGAGTACAGACGCAGTATTTGACTTTATAGAAACAGAAAGTCAGCAGCAAGAATTCCAAAGTTGTATTGAAGAATTAAAAGGCCAGCGCGGCGCACAAATGCCGGCTTTGCAAGAAGCACAGCGGATCTATGGCTACTTACCGATCGAGATTATGAAAAGGCTTTCTAAAGAACTGGAGCTTCCCTTAGAAGAGCTTTACAGCACAGCCACCTTCTATGCCCAGTTCACCTTTGTGCCTAAAGGCGAGTACACGATCAGTGTGTGTATGGGAACGGCTTGTTACGTCAAAGGAGCCGGAGATATCTTGGATTCATTTACGACGGAGCTGAAAATCAACTCAGGCGAAACCACTGTCGATCGTAAATTCACTTTGGAATCCTGTCGGTGCATTGGTGCCTGTGGCCTAGCCCCTGTATTGACAGTGAATGAAGAAGTCTATGGTCGCCTATCCAAGAAAAAGGCAGATAAAGTGCTGGTGACGTACCAGAATAAAAAATAACAGGTTGTTGCTCCTTCGTTTCCCCGAAGGTCTGATACTAGGGGAAATCCTCTTGTACGTTTCTTTAATTTTGATAAAGTTTTTGGTGTGTTAGCTGAATTTCTTAAGAGTCAGGAGTAAATAATATGAAAGATTGGAATGAATTAAAGGAGCTTCGAGACACTTATCGTCAGACAATCACGATGCGTTTAGATGATGAAGAGCATGAAAAACATCCATACGAAAAAGAGATATTAGTATGTGCGGGAACAGGCTGTATCTCTTCTAAAAGCGGCGAGTTTGTCGAGGCGTTAAAGGTCGAATTAGCCAAAAATAAATTGACAGATAAAGTGAATATCGTAAAAACAGGCTGCTTTGGACTTTGTGCGCAGGGTCCGATCGTAATTATTTATCCAGAAGCGGTCTTTTATCATCAGGTTCAGGCAAAGCATGCGAAAAAGATCGTTTCGGATCATTTAGTCAATGGGAAATTAGTCGAAAAGCTGCTTTACCACGACAATGAAAGCAAAGAAATCATCAACAAATTAATGGATACCCCCTTCTATCACAAGCAAAAACGGGTGGCGCTGCGAAATTGCGGGCGGATCAATCCCGAGCAGATCGGAGAATATATCGCCTTTGACGGTTATCAAGCCTTAGCCAAGGTAGTGAATGAGTATTCTCGCGATGATGTATTGAGGACCTTGGAAACATCGGGCCTGCGCGGACGCGGCGGCGCCGGCTTTCCAACCTTCATGAAGTGGTCATTTGCTAAAGCCAGCCAATCCGATCAAAAATACGTGATCTGCAACGCCGACGAAGGCGACCCGGGAGCCTTTATGGACCGCTCCGTTTTAGAAGGCGATCCCCATGCGGTCATCGAAGCGATGGCGATCGCAGGCTATACGATTGGCGCAAACCAAGGCTACATCTATGTCCGGGCAGAGTATCCGATCGCAGTCAATCGTTTGCGGATCGCGATCAAGCAAGCGCGGGAGGAAGGTATGCTAGGCAAGCATATTTTAGGCAGTGATTTTTCTTTTGATTTGGACCTGCGTTTAGGAGCCGGCGCCTTCGTCTGCGGCGAAGAAACGGCCTTATTAGAAAGTATCGAAGGCCATCGCGGCGAACCGCGGCCACGCCCCCCTTTCCCTGCTGTTAAGGGATTGTTTGGCAAACCGACGATCGTAAACAACGTTGAAACACTGGCCAATATCCCGCAGATCATTTTGAAAGGACCAGAATGGTTTGCCAGCTTCGGTTCAGAAAAATCCAAAGGGACGAAGGTTTTTGCTTTGGGAGGCAAGATTCAAAATACTGGATTAGTCGAGATACCGATGGGCACCACCCTGCGAGAGATCGTGGAAGACATCGGCGGCGGTATCCCAAATGGCAAAAAATTTAAAGCTGCTCAGACAGGCGGACCATCTGGCGGATGTATTCCGCAGGAGCATTATGATGTACCGATCGATTATGAAAATCTGAAGAAAATCGGTTCGATGATGGGCTCTGGCGGTTTGATCGTCATGGATGAGGATAATTGTATGGTGGATATCGCGAAATTCTTCTTAGAATTTACCGTCGAAGAAAGCTGCGGAAAATGCGTACCTTGCCGAGTCGGAACGAAGCGTCTGTTAGAGCTTTTGGATAAGATTACCATGGGCAATGGCACCTTAGACGACTTGGATAAAATGGAAGAGCTTTGTCATCACATCCAAGAAAACTCACTTTGCGGACTAGGGCAAACCGCCCCAAATCCAGTGCTTTCTACTCTTCGCTATTTCCGCGATGAATATGTGGCCCACGTCGAAGAACGGCGCTGTCCGTCTGGTGTCTGCAAGAACTTGATTCAATATCGTATTTTGCCAGAAAAATGTACCGGCTGTCGAGCATGTGCGAAAGGTTGTCCAGTCAGCGCCATCAGCGGTGAAGTCAAGCAGCCCCATGAAATCGATCAGTCGATCTGTACGAAATGCGGCTTATGTATTGATACTTGTCGCTACGATGCGATCACGGTCATATAGGAGGTGGAGCAAGTGAAAGAGGTTATGATTACCATCAATGGAAAAATCTGTACTGCTCCCAAAGGATCGACGATTCTCGAAGCAGCACGAATAAACAATATTGAGATCCCTACCCTGTGCTTTTTAAAGGAAATCAATGAAATCGGCGCCTGCCGCATGTGTGTGGTAGAAGTAAAGGGCGCCCGCAGTCTAGTGACCGCCTGTGTCTACCCGATCAGCGAAGGCATGGAGATCACGACGAATTCGAAAAAAGTGTTCAACTCCCGCAGAGTTACTTTGGAACTGATTCTTTCAACTCATGAACGAAAATGCCTTTCTTGTATTCGCAGCGGAAATTGTGAACTGCAAAAGCTCTGTAAAGAGTTCAATGTCGCGGATGAAGATTATTTCAACGGCGAAAATTGCCAATACGAATTTGACGACAGCGCGGTCCACATGGTGCGCAACAATAATAAATGTATTCTTTGCCGCCGTTGTGTTGCCGCTTGTTCAAAGTGGCAGGCAGTTGGCGTGATCGGACCAAACGATCGCGGGTTCAACACCCACATCGGCAGCGCTTATGAACAAAACTTAGGCGATGTGCCATGTATCTCCTGCGGACAATGTATCGTCGTTTGTCCTACTGGCGCGATTCATGAAAAGGATCAGACTCAAGAAGTTTGGGATGCGCTGGAAGATCCAACCAAGCACGTCATCGTCCAAACCGCCCCATCAATTCGAGTGACATTAGGCGAAGCCTTCAATATGCCAATTGGTACCAATGTTGAAGGAAAAATGGTGGCAGCATTACGGCGAATCGGCTTTGATAAAGTCTTTGATACCAACGTTGCGGCCGACTTTACGATTATGGAAGAGGCCAATGAATTTTTGGAACGGGTCGGAAATAATGGACCATTCCCGATGTTCACCTCCTGCTCGCCAGGCTGGGTCAAATACTGTGAACATTATCATCCAGAGCTGATTCCGAACCTGTCGACCTGTAAATCACCGCAGCAGATGTTCGGTGCTCTAGCGAAAACCTGGTATGCTGAAAAAGAAGGCATTGATCCAAAAGATATTTTTGTCGTCGGCATCATGCCTTGTACCGCTAAAAAATTCGAAGTCACACGTGAAGATGAAGCCGCAGCCGGCTACTCTGACTGTGATGTAGCGTTGACGACCCGCGAATTAGCGCGAATGATCGACAAGGCCGGTGTCCGCTTCGTGGAACTTGAAGACGAAGCCTTTGATAACCCATTAGGCGAAGCTACTGGTGCCGGCTACATCTTCGGTGCCACTGGAGGCGTTATGGAGGCAGCCTTGAGAACTGCTGCCGAAACTTTGGCGGGGCATTCTTTAGAGCAAGTAGAATTTACTGAAGTTCGCGGAATGAAGGGAATCAAAGAAGCCACTTATGAAATGAGCGGCGCAACGATCAATGTAGCCGTGGCATCAGGAATCGGCAACGCTAAGAAGCTATTGGAACGAATCGAATCCGGCGAGAAATTCTACCACTTCGTAGAAATCATGGGCTGTCCCGGCGGCTGTATCAACGGCGGCGGACAACCGGTCCAACCAGCTTCCGTTCGCAACTTTGTTGATTTGAAGACCAAACGTGCCGCTGCTCTTTATTCAGAAGATAAAGGCAAAGGTCTGCGCAAATCAAATAAAAGTCCGATCGTCCAAAAAATCTATCAGGAATTCTTAGAAAAACCCGGCAGCTTAAAAGCGCACCATATTCTCCATACCAGCTACCGTGATCGGACAAAGGTTAAAGTTTAAAAAAATAAGCCATCATCCCTTTCGATGATGGCTTTCGTCTGAAAGGAGTGTTCAAAAGAGCACTCCTTTTGCTAGTTCCTCTTGTGTACTACAGATTCACTCTTCATTCCCGCAAATTTTAAAAACTTTTACAGGAACGTCCAGTTTTAACTATGGGATTTTTAGTTCGCCAAAATGATTGGTCTTTTGATCCCAAGCATAGTCATTGATTTCCGTGTCCGGTTCGAGATAAACCGTTAGCCAGTAAGCCTCTTTACCATCGCAATCCAAATGGATATTTTGTGAACTGTCGAGATTTGAGATGTTTTGCGCATTCTCCTCTTCCGTCAACACAAACCCTAGATACTTATAATACTGCGGCGTGAGCCAATCAACCTTGATTCCCTTATACCCTGTTTGTAAGGAAACCACGTATTCATTATACGCAACAGTTTTATTAATATCCCCGCTGTTGGTCACGATATTTTTAGTTGAGAACTTCTGATCGTAGTTAGGCAATTTGACATTGCTTAATGACATAAACCCATTGCTTGGACGCTTGATCGACGAGTGAGGATTTTGGATCACCTGTCGAACATTCAATAGAATCGACGTGTGTGCCTTATAAATGACGTTTACTGTCATTTCGTCTACCGTTGCCGCTGCCGTGAAGGTCACTTCATTGTTTTCGCCAATTTCTGTCGCGTTATTCACATTGATTGGGAAAGTTGTTGCAGGTGCTCCATTTGTCGGCTTGTACTCGAATGGCAGATAGTCCACCTCATCGATTAGTAATTCTGGAACAAGTCGTTTATACGTAACCTTTCTCAAAATGTCCTCTGCAGCCATTTTAAATGGGTCCAGCTTTTCCCCTTCATCATCCACACCTAAATAATGAACCTTCGCATATGCCTCAGCCTCTTTTTCATAGTGGAACGAATGAACATAACTATCACACACTGCCAATTCGCCCTCGTCAGCTTCAAGATCATCATTATTCGCGGCATCTTCCACTCCATTAAGTGTATAGGTCTTCTCTGATGCCTGCGGTGAATAGAATTTCCAAGCCGCTTTGTACTGAGGCAGCCACTCCTCTTCGACCCATTCTTCGATCCAACTATTGATCCAGGCGGTCACTTGGTCCTCAAGCTTTTGCGACCAAGCAGTTCCCGAAGCGACAAAATCACTTTTTGTTTTCGCAAGCAGCTCGGTTCGATGCTTCGCTACTTGATCCTCTTTGACTTTATCCGACTCAAACAATGCATTCCATTGCGCTTCGGTTAATCTAGCAACCTTTGTTTCATCATAGCCAAAGGTCGGCGGTTTCGTTGTTGTGCCAATAATTTTCCCGTTTTTGTCTAAAGGAAAACCAACCAGCTTCTCGATACCATCATTGGTTACCTTGGATACATTCGTGCTTGTAGCTTCGTAGAGTACCTTGCTTGTATCGGCATGTTCTACCCCGTTGTGTTTGATCTCTGCTTCCGTATAATAGTTATCGAAAACCTTCCGACTTACAACAGCCGGCTCTGCACCATAGTAATTAGTCTTGACTAGCACCCAAACAACGCAATTATCCGTGACTTCAATGCTTTCATCTTTCAGCTTAACCTCAGGCTCGTCTAATCCTTGCTTGATTCCCTTCCAGCCATTGGCATCAGCTAGATCAAAAGCTGTGTACCCCAATGAAGAAGCTTGACTGTAAGCTGCATTGAACTCATCTTCTGAAGGACTGCTCAGCTCCATGTTTGGATCATCGGTATCGTAAGGCAGGATCAAGTACTTAGCTTCCTGCAGCTCTGGTTCAACCGTCAAGTTTAATTGAGCGCTATGATAGGCACTCCCCAGACCGATCTCGATTTTTACTTTTTCTTTTGCATTTTGTGATTTGTAATGCTTTTCTTTCGGAGCATCGATGTCAATGTTCCCAGGGATTACTCGCGGCGCCCCTCGCATGAACATGATTTCATAGCAGTAATAATCAAAAAGCCCGTCAACTGAATGCCTCGGGACAGTTCCCGATCCATAATTGTGTACATCGGCCCACCAGTCATATACAGGATCATAATCCCAGCCCCAAGCAATGGCACCTGATCCATCCAAACCAGTTTTGTACAAATTACCTGAAATATCTAAGAACTGCATGGCAGATTGATAACTTGAAATATCGTTTACAGCTGCTAATTCAGACAGTTGATTACCAGTAAAATCATTCGTTTCACCACCTGTAGCCAGCTCGATCCAATTTTGCTCATCTTCTTTGACATCCGGTACGCTCGTTTGCTCGGTAACATTCGCTGGAAGCGCCGTCGTAGCACGATTATCCACGAACCATGAACCATCATATTCGTCTTTGGCAACATAAAAATTACCGCTTAATGTATTTGTCCCGTCTCTTCTAATCACATAAACCAATCTTCGTTCATCTTCATCAATCATATACACTTTATTGTGTGCATTCCTTTGTGCCGCACGAGTTGGTGCTGCAAGATTGATTGTGCCTTTTTCCCCAACCGTTTTATAATACTTCTTATCATAAATTGTCGGATGCTTACCATCACCATCTGCAACATTCGACCACATACCTGTATCTCGGTAATTATTGAGCGTTTGAGTCAATCGGTCGATTTGTGCCGTAGGAATATTTTGAAAAACGGGGGCCTTTAGCGCTCTTGTATTAGTATAAGCATAAAATTCTGTATCGCCGTCTCCCAGCGTTTTAGGTAGTTGGGTGGCTAGCCTTAAATAAGTATCTAGCTTCCCCTTAAAGGGATCTCTGTAATCATAAGGTGTTGCCGTAGAGGTTGTTCCGTACAATGGTCCATCAGTTCCAAACTGATAATAATTGTTTTTGCCCCAAACCCAAACCCTTCCATATTGATCCAACGCATTTGTCGCAAATTTCCCTGCATTGACTGTAGTAAAAAATGGCGTATATACAGCAGATGTTGCATCAATTTCAACTTTTACTGGTGTTGTATAATTGCTGCCCGCAGTACTTCCATGATAAAGACGCCCAAATTGATAAATATCTCCCTCATCAGTTAATACAAAGCTGTTATCCAAATCTGCACTTACTTCTACTGGTGTCAAATTCTGCGTTGTGAAGAACGACGTTTCAGCTAACTGTTGCGAACCGCCAGTACCGCCAGTTCCTCTTTGTCCGTAAGTATTTGTACCAAAAGTATAAACCTTACCGGCAGCAGTCGCGATGATTCCGTGAGAATTCCCCATCGACATCGAGATAATTGATTCATCATTGTTCAAATCAGTTAACTGGTCAATCAAGGTCGGACGTGTGACATAAATACCTGTTGATATGAAAGGAATTCTTCCGCCATCCCTATAGCCCCAAGCGTACACATTTCCACTCTCCGTTGTAGCATAAATACAATGTGCTGCTTCTGTACCTGGATATAATTCGATGATTTTTTGATCTGAAGGAAAATCTACTTCAACAGGCAAGGGGTTTATTTCACCAGCTCCATAGGAAGTTCCTATTCCCATTTGACCCTCGTAGCCTCTTCCCCAAGCATAAAGTTTTCCACTATCGGCTAGGGCATATAGTGTATGGTACCCTCCCCAAATTTTAGAAATTTTTATATTATTATCAATAAAGTAAGGAATTCTCTTCATACCACCCTGATACCTAAAATAACTAGTAGGCAAACCCACGCCCTGCTGACCATATGCGTTATAGCCCCAGATCCATACAGAGCCATGATTATCAAGTGCTGCTCCTGCAGTATAAATAGTCACTGAATCAACAAACTTAACTGCGGACAATAACGGAGGTGTTGGTGCCATTAATGAACTCTCCAACGTCGGCAAATTCCGCTTCAGGCTTCCAGCAGCTAAAGAAGGCTGGACAAACGCAGACTCTGTGGTTTCCTCTTCATCCTTTTCGCTTTCTAAGCTGCTCTCTTCAGACGCTTGGCTTGATTTGGTCTTTTTGCTTTTTGCTTCCGAGGAACTGCTAGATTCTTGATCTTTGCTCTCAGATGTTTCAGCGACCTCCTCTGTTGTAGTTGTCATAACAGTGGAATGTTTTTCAATAGAATCTGTCGTTGTTGCATAAACGCCGATATTCCCTCCGATAGAAAGGAGTAAAACGGCTAATAAAAATTTAATTACTTTTTTATTCAATGAAATACTCCCTTCTATTCGGCACGTTTTTCTGCTAATGTTTCATCGATGGTTTTCAGCGGCTCCGCAGTCTGAGGATCATCCGTACCCCACCACGAAATTCGATAATCATATTTTTTCGTGTGGATCGCTTCTGTTTTTGCGACGATATCGAATGTTACATCTTTGTAATTGTCTTTTTGATCATTGGGAATGATGAGTTTGACTTTTTCAAATAGGTTAGAAGATGTCTCGCCGGGAGCGAGCTTATCTAAATAGTAAAAATACCCGTCTTTTCCATCTTTCCATTTGCTCGTATCTAGTCCGATCAATTGCACATGATCCTCTAATTGCACTTCAAAGGGTTCTCCATCCTTCAACGCTGCTGGAAAAACCATCATGCGTACAAATGCATCAATAGTTTCTGTGTTTTTTGCCGCGACAACTTTACTGATTTCTGTCTCAGGCGTCAACTCATTAGGCGAAGTGAAATCATCGACTAATGCCACATCAAACAGCGGATTGCCCGATTTGAATTTATTTTGCATGGAATCACTAGTAGTAAACCAAGCAAATGTCGAGAGCGTTACTAGAACAACCGCTAAAATAATAAGCGTGCTTTTTCTTGATGTTCCTTTTTCCTGAATCTTTATTCGAAGCTTTCGAAAAAAAATCTGAAGCTGATTTTTCAAAACTGCATCACCTCATTTCAAACAATAAACTGGTGCTCAACAAAGTTCGAAGTGCACCAGTTTCATTCGTATTCTCAAGTCACATGCACCGCGATATTGCTATCTGTACTTTGATCGTCTTTTTTTGCTTGAGTGGATATACACGATAGCGACTAAGATAAGACCTATCCAGACGAAGCCGTTCGAAAGAATTTCTCCTGTTCGAGGGAATAGTCCTTTAGGTTCTGAACTTTGAGAGCCGCCGGGGCTTTTTGGCACCTCGGATTCGCCCTCATCAGTCGTCTTTTCCGAAGCCGTCGCGATGAACTGCCACTCGACTTCCGCTTCACTCGGCCCTGAATAATATAATTTGTTCCATTTTTCAATATCATTCATGGTTAATACGATCACTGCTTGTTTTTCTGATCTGGCAGCAACCAAGCCAAATGGTACTTCTTTACTTCCTTCTTTACTCGTACTCAGATTGCCTTGATAAACTTCTTGATCTTCTAATAGAATCTGCATGGACATATTCTCGATCAGATCAATTTTTCCGGTTTTTGATTTCGGTTCAATAACTAAGCGTAAGTCATAAGGCTCGTCTCGGAAGTTTTTGATCGTCAACGTTCGTTTAATCGTATCTCCTGGTCGTAGATCCTCTAAGTTGAAGAAATATCCCCCATCCTTAGAGACATTGATCCCATTCTCGTCACCAAGTAAAAAGCCTTCTGGTAAATTCTTTTCAGCTGCTGAAGCTTCTTGAATAGAGATCGCAGGCAGGAGTACGACCATTAATAAAAACAAAAATCTTTTTAGTCGTTTCACCGCCTCACTCCCATTTCATACGGCCTGCTAACCGACTATTTTTAAGCAAAAAGAGTTTATCTTTTGCAAGAATTGTTTCTGCAAGTGAGCAAGGCTTATAGCGCCGCTTTGATCGCATTGGCAATATTTGCCGGGATTCCTGGGAATCCGCCGCCGTCGATTGCTTCTTCAGTTGCTTGCAAAGCTTCGATTCGTACATCTAATTCATAGTCCATCAATTGATAGGTGTTGTTTGCACTTCCGTCCAAAGTAACAGACGTTAAGATCAATGGAGATCTTTCCCCTGGAGATAGTGTGCCGATGTAATAGAACCAACCGCCATCAGCATCATATACCCATTTATTAGCTGTTACTGTTGTTGCTTCTACATCTGAAGAATAACCAAGTAAGATTTTATCATCCAATGCTGACTTAGTGATAGCTGTTGCTAAAGGATGCGGAGCAACTGCCCAATCTTTATTGCTTGAAGTGCCCAGCTTGTAGTACAGGTATTTAACGTTTGTAACTGTTACTGTTTGTGTGCTTAAATCATAGGCAAAGTCAGCATCCATCTTATAAAGCTTGCCACTTACCTCACGATATAAAGCAAACTCGTATTTGTTGGTAAAAACTTGTTTACCGACAATCGTTACGCCTGATGGGACGCCGTTAACTGTTAAACCTAAAGTTCCAGGATCAGAATAGCCATTACTTGAAAAATCAATAGATGGCACTGGAATCAAATCTTCATCTGTTTGTTCTGCATCATAAGCGTATTGCTTTAAGCTGTTTCCATCTGCTTCCATTTTTTGCAAAGCTTCTTTAAATGACAGACGAACGACAACGTCAGTGTCACTGTTACTTAGGACACCAACTTCCTTCTTCACTTCTTGTCCTGGTTCCCAGCCGCCTGGCTCTTCAAAATCCTCGACGATTTTAACTGAGCCGTCTGGTAATGACCCTGTTTTAAATTTGTTGGTAACATTGTCCGTAGATGTAAACCAGGCAAAAGTCCCAATCAATATCAAGACCACCACCATAATGAGTGATAACCCTACTGCTTTTTTCTTTTTCGAATTCATATGAATCCCCCTTATATATATTTTGCTATCAAAAAGTGATTGCCACCTTTTGTTAAGCCTTACTAAAAAAATATTTTGAGATAATACTTAATAACAAGAGAAAGATGACGGCAAGGCCGATCGCTAAATAAGGATTATCTTGAACGGACGTTAATAGTCTTCCAATAAAAGGAACAGCGCCCACCACGACCCCGATTATCTGCTTGTCAGCTATCTCAGGATCATCCATATTATTTGCGTCGCCTCGTGTGATGAAGGTCTTCTTCTCCGCGTCCTTCTTCACAACTCGATGAGTCAGGTAGACGGAGCCATCTTCGATTCCGCTAGGGACAAAAGTCACTACGTCTTTCACCTCAACCTTTGAAGGTTCGGTCATCTTCACAATCAGCAGATCTCCTTTTTCAAAGGCTTCGCCTTTAAAACGCTCGCCTAACGATTTATCCGTTCTCATAGAGTTCGTCTTAACAGTGTAGATGCGATACCCAAAAAGTGATTTGTCCGTTTGATCATTGAATCTGAACCATACTGCCGAAGCGACGATTCCTAATAATACGATCCAGAAAAGAATATTCAGAACCCATAGTATTTTTTTCTTCATTAAAAGCTGTCCTCAATTTCATTTTTTAATTTTCGATATTTTATGTCGGCTATCCTGGTCAGTTCTTCCTGTAAAAGTTCGTTATCCCTCGCGCAGAACGCCTCATTCATATAAAGAATCGGTACATTTTTAGTTAGGTAAAACTTTATTTGATTAGATAAAGCCATATCAGTGAGAATCAAATCCGTTTCTTCTGACAAAAAATTCACGATTTCGATGCAAAAATAGTTTCCAATCATTTGCAACTTCGTACTTGCCAGCATTTCTGGTGCTCGATTACTAACGATATAGATATAAATTTTGGGATGGAAAAGCTGCCGATTTAGTTCAAAGAACAGAATTTTGTAATAAGCCACACACAAATACTCCAAGTATTCCGATTCGATCGTAGTTAAATTCTTGCTGGATTTATTCATGAAAACCTCGTAAAAGGTTCTTTCACGCTCCTTGTTTCCAGGAAATTCAAAAGGATGATGAACATAAAGATCCACAATTCTTTGCTGCAGCCCTTTTTTGTAAATAAGTATTTGATAGAATACACCGACTAATCGTGCGAATGTTGTTTCCCTTTCTTCACAAGTCATTTCTCTCAAGGCATATTCCTCAATTGTTTTTAGTTTTTCATTTACTCTATGTAAGAAATCTATTTCATGTAGTTTAGAAGAGTTTGAAAAGAAGGTTGGGAGTTTTCCATCGTGTTGACCCATACTGGTAGCAATGATACAGCTGATTGCAAAACGAGCTTCGGTCTTCAAAATATCTGTACTGATCATTGCTCTTTTTTTTCTTAGAAGCTGAACAAAATTGTCGTACATTTTTTTATCCGCATCAGTCATCGGCTTCCAGTAATAATCATTAGCAGGAATTGGGCTTTTTTTTGCCCGCAACAATGAGATGGCTAATCCGTAATGGATAGTCAAAAACCTCGGTGAAAATTTTTGATAGATACTCTCATCTAATACATTCAAAATATCCAATATTTCATATGTACTCGTAAATAGAAACGGCCACTTATATCCGCCATATACATGTTGATATATTCCCGTATACAAAAGTCGGATCGTGGCTTCATCTCCTAAAAGAGCCAGCTTTCGCTTGGTTTTTAATGTGAGATTACTCGCATATAATTGTATGTAGCGTTCTAAGTATAAAATTTCTTTTTTGACCATGGCATAAGTGATATTCAATTTTTTTGTAATCTCAGAGATCATCCATTCCTTCGGCTCGATAAATAGCGAGAATAGCTGAAAGCGATAAGACTGCTCCAAATAATGCAAACGAAAGATCGTCGTTGAAAAATTAATCTTTACATTCCATATCACTTTTTTTTGCTCAAAGAGATCGACTAATTCTACATGGTCATCGTATCCAAGCTCCTGTATGTCCAATTTAATTTCTGTAATAATTTTTTTGACGGTTGGATATGAGACATTCAGAAGTTTTACTAACTCCATTAACTCGATTGAATGATTCTGATTCTTATGTAAATGATCAAGTATCAAAAAACGTCTTAAATAGCGAATATCCATTAAGTCAAGAATCATTTTGATCACCTCCTGTCTCTTATACACATCTAGATGTGTATAAGAGACAGGGTCAATTACCACCTGTATACCCCGTTGACCCATAAGGAACGAAACAATATCCTATATTCAATCTTGTGTCTGCACTATCGTCTTTTTTATGTCGGAAAATCGCTGAACTATCTTGGAACCTGTCTCTTATACACATCTAGATGTGTATAAGAGACAGCTTATAAATATTTTCAACACAGCAATAATAAATTTCTTTTTAAACAAATTTAGATTAAAGCACTTTTTAAGCACCTTTCTACACAAAAAAAAATATCTGTGATACCCTTCAATAAATACGACCCTGAAGGAGCTAGAAATGAATTTCCTCGTTGATAAATTGGATAGAAACAAGATTCTTTTCATTCAAACAGTTTTTGATTCAAATCATCACATGTGTTCCATGGACAGGCTGTTACAAACAGTCCCTATTAATTTCCAAACGGCAAACTCACTTTTCCACTCTATTTCTGATGATATCCAAGACGCTGATTTTTCTGATCTGATTGACTTAACATATTCTCCTGCAAATCAACTATTTGAATTTCATATTTCTCAGTCCTTAAATATTCAGACCGTTATAAACTTCTATATTATGAGGTCGACTAAGTTTAAACTGCTGGAATCGCTTTTGACGACAAAGTTTGAAACGCTTCAAAGCGTTGCTGATACTCTTCATGTATCCTACACACAAGTACGAAGAATTATTACTGAGCTGAATGACTCATTAGATGAAATCGGGTTGGAAATCCGCTCTCGACGCAACGTCTATTTAGCTGGAAATGAGATCAGCCAAAGATTTTTCTATACTATCTTATCTGTATCAACCTATGGTATCGGTTCTTGGCCATTCTCTTCCTTTAGTTATTTAGACCTATCTTCACTATTGGACGACTGTCCCGCTGAAGTGTTCAAATCAAGAGCTTTGGACAAAAATGTTTTGGCACATTACTACTTGGCGATTCACCTATTAAGAGAACGCCAAGGATTTGGTATCGATACAAAGGCGATCAGCATTCCCTTGTATGAACCTTTTTCTGTTTCAAACAAAGAAGCCTTCAAAACATTTTCCACGTCGATCAAGAAATACTTGCCTCATCACTCGGAAGAAAAACGAATAGAAGATGCACAACTTATCTGCAGCAGTTTAATTGCTATGGGCAGTTTTTCCTCTGTTGAGACTGTACCGGACTTTTTCCTTTTGAATGAGAAATTTAACGAACAGAAATTTGCTCATAAAGCTTTTTATATTATTGATCGGGTCAATTACCACCTGTATACCCCGTTGACCCATAAGGAACGAAACAATATCCTATATTCAATCTTGTGTCTGCACTATCGTCTTTTTTATGTCGGAAAATCGCTGAACTATCTTGGAACACTTCTGCCCAACTATTCCCATGAAACAATCGATTTGCGCAAGAAGCATAAAATCCAGCATATCCAATACCTTGTCGAATCAGAGATGGCCTCAGAAGAATTTGATTGGGGCAGAGACTTCTACGATTATCTTTTATCTCAATACTGCCTGATCTATGACAAACAGCTTAATTTCGAAAAACACACTGCTCCTATCACTGTTGCATTCATCTCGCTGATCTCGAACCAAACTTTGCAAAATGATGTTTGCCAGTATTTTTCATCCTATTTCAACTTGAAACCAGCAGAAAGCCTTGACCAGAGTGTGGATATTATCATTAGTGAGGTTCCTATCTCGATCGATACGATTTCTGCATTGCGATTGAATCAGCCGATCATTTATTGCCACCAAAAGCTGGTCGCTTCTGACTATGAAAAAATAACCGAAGCCTTCGCGAAAATTGCTCAAAAGAAATTCAAGTCTCCCCAGTTATAGCCGCAAAAAAATACCAGAGACTTAGAAATCAAAACAGATTTCTAAGTCTCTGGTATTTATATAGCAAAATTACTCAAAAATAATTTCTTATCTTGCTCTTTGACGATTCAACGCTTTAGACAATACCGGAACAACTAAGATCGACAGTCCTCCCCCGATTAATGCGGTGATCAGCTGCGGAAATGAAAAGGCGCCGGAGACCATCGCCGCTTTCGGAGCAGGCATTTTAAGTAAGATCGGAACAACAAACTGCACGATTGACAAATACAATACACCAAACTTAGCAACAGCGCCAACCACTGTTGCCATGACAAAATTCACAATACTCTGTTTCTTGTTGAAGCCTGCGATCAAATGCCAAATCGTTACCAAAACCGCATTTCCAATCGCAATACAGAACACAATTTGCGGAAATGCCGGTCCGATGCCAAACATGAAAGCAAAAATCGGTGATAACAACGCGATTGTCAAGCCGCTGGCCAAACCACCAGTGGTCACAGCGACGATCAGGATCAAGTTAACCAACGATCCTGTCACCAAGGTATTTCCTAGACCAGAAGTTACTGCTTGGACTACGATCAATAATGCCAATAACACACCTGTTTGAGTAACCCATAAAGCTCTTCGATTCATACCTGCGAGTGAACTATTTGACTACACAATCCCAAATAGTTTCCTCTTCACTTCCCTTCTCATTTCGATTTAGGTGCCTGTTACTTGAAGATGAGTAAATCATGAATAATTTCTATTTGTTTCTTAATATAATTATTGTACCAGATTTAGGGAGTGTAAAGAAAACCATTTTGATGCGTGTTTTATTATTATTTTGCATGGAATGATTCGTAGAAATACTGCCCGCCTTCCCAAAGCAGAATAAATTAAGCAAAAAAAACTAAGCAGTCAGAATATCGTCCAACTGCTTAGGCTTTCTTTGTATTAACGTATCAAATCAATTCCGGGATTTTCCAGCACCGTAAGAACCTGCTCCTTAGTAGTCAACGGCACATCTCCGTGAATGGTATGCGCCAAGACAGCATTCATCGTCGCAAATTCCACCGTATCAGCTAATGACCAATTATCAGCATAGCCTGCCAAAACACCTGCAGCATAAGCATCACCGGCACCGATCCGATCTAATATAGTCAGTTCACGACTGGTACTGACAGCCTGTTCCTTCCTATTATAAAGGAAGCCCTGCAGCTGCTTCTGATTCCCCGCAGAAATTCTTTTCGTTCCAGCGAACCATTCTATTTGATAGGTCTCCATAAAGCTGCGAATCAACTCGTCCTCATTTTCCGTCCGCTGCATTTGCAGCAGATCAGTCAAATCTCTTGTGCTGCCAAAAACGATGTCGCAATAAGGTAAAATCGTTTCATACTGTTGCTTCATAAAAGCTAGTTTATTCGGTTCAGTATTCAAACTAGGCCGGAAGTTAAAATCAAAGCAAACTTTTTTGCCAGCCTCAGCTGCCCTTTTAGCCAAGTCATGTGCAGCACTTCGCGTCTCGTCAGTTAAGCTTAATGAGATCCCGCAAGTATGAATCAAATCGTTGACCGCCAAAGCTGCATCAAAATCATAAGCTTCATGACTGCTTACACCAAACGAGCTATGATGCCGGTTCTGATAGGTTACCTGAGTCGGACGCTGACCATAGCCGTTCTCTGCGAAATAACTGCCAATATGATGATGAGCAAACTGTAATAACTCCGTATTGATCCCGTATTTCGCAATGGCCGATTTAGCAACCTGACCTAAACGGTTATCCGGCAATACGGTCACCAGAGATGTCCGGTAACCGAACTGCGCCAGATTAGCCATGATATTGACGCCAGTTCCTGTATAATCCATCCGCAATTCATTCGTTTGATCCAACAACAGATATTCTGGTGGAGATAACCGCAACATCACTTCGCCAAAAGCCGCAAATCTCATAGAATTTCTCCTTTTTCCTCTTAATGTATTTCTCTTTATAGCCAAAATTCCTTTTTATTTCAATGTGTTTTTACACATTTCCAATAATTCCTTGACGTCTTCTGGTCGAGTATCACCCGTTGCTGAATCAATGATTGAGCTGTAGACATGTGGAATGATCTTCTTAACGCTGGCATCTACCGCGATTTGAAGAATTTCTTCAAAGTTTTCCAAATCGATTCCGCCAGTAGGTTCCAGATAGAAATCATATTTTGCACAAGCTTCGGCAACTGCCTTAAATTCCTCTTTGTGCGCTAAGCCCTTCATTGGGAAGTATTTGATTGAACTTCCGCCCATGTCCTGCAACAGCTTGATCGCTGTTTCGATTGGAACAATTCCTTCTGCTCCTTGTGAGCTTAACGGACCCGTCGCGATATTTACATAGCCGACTTTTCCTGTTGGCGATACCAGCCCGTTAATGACCGTTTCCGTTTGGCCTAATAACGCTCTAGATGTACCGACTCCCGTAAACACTTGATTCACATGCTGCGGCTGCAGCTTTTCTGAGATTCGCGAGACCATTTGACTTTGATTGGGATCACCTGCTCCCAAGCCTACTGATAAAGCATTGTTCGTTGCTTCCTGATACTTTTTCATATCTGTAATTGCTGCTTCATCGTTCGGATAATTTTTTGATAAAACACCTAATACGACGTGCCCTTCGGCTGCTTCATAACAATCTTTGGCATTCTCTACTGAGTTAGCCAAAACATTTAAACAAATTCGATCTTCTAAATAATTCGGTAGTAATGACATTGTTTTGTCCCTTCTTATTCCATAATATCGCGTAAACGTTTCGTGATCATTGCCATTTCCTGCTCATTCACTGAACGGATATCAAATTCAATAATCCCGTTATTCGCTTGGTATTCTCTCGTGTAAACGGCTGGTGATTCCTTTTTCAGTTCGGCGATGACTTCTTTTGCTGTCCGACTTCCTGAAACCTGCACGCTTCCACGATAAATATCTCGTCCGGCGCCATCTTGGACAATTTTTGCGGATAAATCTTTGATCTGATTAACTGATTCAATAAACGGCGCTAATCTTGCCTTCATAGAATCCCCAGATTCGCTGCCGTTTTTTAAATAATCCTCGATTGCTTGGGTAAAGCCGAGAATATTGTCTTTGCCGATTTTCATAGCTCTGCCGATCCCTTTGCCCTGCAATCGAATCCATTCAATTTTATCCTGCTTACCGATTACCAAACCAGCGCTCGGTCCTTCAATCGCTTTTGCCCCAGAATAAATCACTAAATCAGCACCCGCTTTACTATAAAAGAATAAATCTTCCTCCGCAGCCGCATCTATGATCAACGGAAGCTGATTTCTCCTTGCCACTGCTGCCGCATCTTCTACCGACAGCATACTTTTTTGAACCGTATGATGGCTTTTAATGTATAGAATCGCCGCAGTATTTTCCGTAATCATCATTTCTAAATGCTCCGCTGAACACATATTGGCATAACCAGCTTCTACCACTCGTCCTCCGCCTTGCTCAACCATTACTTCTACCGGCGTACCATAATCGACATTATGCCCTTTCGGTAAAATGATCTCCCGTTTTGTGATTCGCTCCGTGTAAGGATGATACGCATGGTACACGTCTCCTTGACCGATCACTGCCGCAACACTTTGAGCAATTCCGGCTGAAGCGGAAGATACGATCTGTGCATCCTCCACTTTTAAAAGCTTCGCGATATAAGCGCCCGTCTTTTCACTTAAATCAGCCATTTCGAAAAAGTGTTCTCCGCCAAAACGCTGTGCCGCCAGTACCGACTCAGATACTTTAGAAACTCCTAGAATCGTCATGCGCCCAGAAGCATTGATCACTTCTTTCAATCCTAATTTTTCAAAATCAATTGTCATAGATTTGACCTCCAATGATCGTTTTCACAGGTACGATCTCCTCTTCCGCTGTACGCGTATGCCCATTGGAATCAGTTAACACTTTATCTGATTTCTTGATCGTAAATATCGTAATATCCGCATCATAACCCGCGGCTAATTTCCCTTTGTTCTTTAAATAGAAGTTTTTCGCTGGGCTCTCTGTGACCTGTTTGATTATCTCTTCCCAAGAGTACCCTACTACGAACAGCTTTTCCATCGTCGTGGCTAAATCATAGACCGGACCATTCTGACGGTTGCGGACATAAATATCAGAACTAATAGAAGAGCTCTTCATGCCTTCATTCAAAGCCTGTTTTGCAACATCGAAATTGAAGCTGTCAGTCCCATGACCGATATCAAAAATGATCCCTTTTTTATAGGCTTCCCACGCAAAAGCTTTGATCTGATGACGCTCTCGATCAAGGATACCATTTTCTTTTCCATTAAAACAATGGGTCAGCACATCGCCCTTATCCATCAAAGCCATAATATCTGACAATTCCGGCGGTGCGGAGCCAACATGTACCATCAAAGGCAGTTCGCCATATTCACTTTGAAATTTTTTGGCTAATTTTAATGGCTCGATCCCGCTTGATCCGATCACGGTTTTACTCATTCGAGCCTTTAAGCCAACGATAAAATCCGGATACTCTTCTATCGCTGTTCTTACCGCATCTTGCTGCACCTTAGTTAAATCGGCCAGTTCATCCTGCTCAACGATTCCCCATTTAGAAATATTCAATAGAGCATAGACATTTGTTTTTGATTTTCCAGCCAGCTCACAGAAATCTCCGATATTTTCTGCTCCTGTCGTTCCGGCATCGATAACTGTCGTCACTCCTCGTTTTACCCCAACTTCATCAGGATAATCGTAGTACAGTGTCATTTTTTCATAGCAATGCACATGATCATCGATCCAGCCTGGAGAAAGATAGTGATCCTCATCCAGAACAAGCTCGCGATGTCCTTCTCCGATAATTTCATCGGCAACTTCAACTATTTTTCCATCAGAAATTCCTAATTCGAACTTCTGTCCATCGATCGTTTTGGCGTTTCGTACAACTAAATCCAACATTTTCGTTCCTACTTTTCTGTAAATTTGAATTTTGACCATGGATGAATAAATGGTAAAAGAATCTGTTCATCGGCAATGATCTGACCTACTTTATTTTTTCTAGCATCCTTATGAGCCTTCAAAACAACTTGCAGCTCATTTTTATATTTACCGAAGCCGTCATTTCCAATCACGATATCCCCCGGTTGAAATTCGATTTCGTTGTCATGCGGTGGATTGGCTGACTGTCCATATTTTTTCCGTACAAAAGTCGAACGAACCATCTGATCCGTGATGTCTCCTCGACGATAGTGCTGTTCATTCAGGACGATTTGTTTTTCTACTTCGTTGATATTTAAAACAAACTCCACAGAAAATTCCGTTTGATAACGATCGACTTCTCCCATTGCCTTCAGCTCTTCTTCCGAAGCATAGGCATTGCCGATAATCACATCATCAATCAATTTAGTAGCAAATAAATGCTTAGTCGCCGTCTCGACCGATAGATGACGGTGCATCTCCAATGTTGGCAATCCATCATTGATATCCCACGGACCAATCTCTCCAACTTGTGAAGTAACGAAGGCCGCTGTTCTGATACCATGAGCTTTGAAACGTTCGCTGCATTTTACAAAGAAGTCATACGGCAGAGCTGTTCCTTCTTGCGGATAAAAATTATGGCAGCCATATAAAAATGGCGTGTTGGCTTCATAAGTTAAGATATTATCTAAATAAGCAACATCATTACTCATATTCAATTCAATCGCTACACCAAAAGGATTATAGGTCAGCATCGCTTCTTTACTTCCATCAAATCCCAAGTCTAATCGAATCCCGTCTGCCCCAAGTTCATGGAAGAAACTCATATCATCATACGAAATCCCTAACTCCTCGAAAATATTCGGAGCCACATCTAAAATCGTTTCATAACCTAGATCCTTTGCAAAGAAGATCAGCTCTTTGAATTTCTTTTTGACGACTTCTTTTCCTTCCGTAACCTCTAACATACTCATGAAAATTCTGCCAAACCCATATTTATGAGCCAGATCGATATATGCCTTATCCTGATCGATGTCGCTATGATCCGGATAAACTGAAATTCCTAACACACGTTTCATACACTTTTCCCTCGTTCCATTTCATCAAATTTTGAGCGGTACTTATAAGCAATCAATGAGGCTGAACATACGGTAACAGTCATTACTAAGAATGAAGCGATATGCAGGACGATACCTAACACGACTGCTAATAAGATGATGCCCAATGAGCCTAACAAAATATATCTAAGTTTCATTTCTTGTATCTTTACTGGCAACTTTCCCTTTTCCAAATAAATATGACTCGCTAGAAAAAGGATAATCAAATAAATTAAGTTCATAGTATCACCGAAGAGGACGGTCAGTTGACCATCCTCTCAATCCTTTCTGCTATAGAAAATGATTAGTTCTTAGTTAGAAGTGGCACCTTGCAAGTTTTCAGCCTTTTCTTTTTTAGCTTTTTCTTCTGCTTCCAACTCTGCCGCTTCACGTGCTAATTGTTGTTTTTCAAAAACCTTGAAGAATGGATAGTAGATCGCCATCGAGATCAAGAAGTTGACGATAACCAGAATCGCCGCCCCAATACTCCAATCAGTACTCATCCAAGCCGCAATCGGTGCAGGAATCGTAAAGCCGTAACGAGCAACCATCATTGGAATCAATCCCGACACAGTCAAGAAGTAAGACAATGTTGTTGTAATCAATGGCGCTACGATAAATGGAATCCCTAGTAATGGGTTCATAACAATCGGTGCTCCGAAGATCATAGGTTCATTGATATTGAACAGTCCTGGTAAGAAGGACAAACGACCTAAGCTCTTCAAGTATTTTGATTTCGAGAACATGAAGAACACCACCAAGGCCAGTGTCGTTCCGGCTCCTCCGATCCAAATGAACCATTGTAAAAATTGTTCCGTAAAAATGTTCGGCATTGCAGTCGCACTTGCTCCATCCGCGAAGGCTTCCATGTTTTCAGCAATTGATAATTCCCAGAAAGGACGGATGACCGGTCCCATGATCGCTGGTCCATGAATCCCTAACACCCAGAAGAAACAAATCAAGAAGACTGTCAGCAACCCGCCGAATAAACTATTTCCAGCCAGTACATCTTTAAACGGCATTAACAAATTACTCAAGAATCCATTGATATCAAAGCCGATCATATGACGAACAACCCAGAAGAATAGCAGAATGACCCCACCAGGAATCAAAGCCATAAATGAGTTGGTTACTTCCGGCGGAACACCATCAGGCATTTTGATAGTAATGTTCTTTTCAATAAATATTCGATAGATTTCAACAGAAATAATAGCAGTAACAATCGCTCCAAATAATGAGGCTGCACCTAAATTGGCAATATTGATATAGCGGCCCGCGTCGATTACGCCGTCCACATTGTCAAATACTCGAAGCGGTGGAGCTGCAGTCACTAGAAAGGCCATGACTGACAATATTCCAGCAGTCAAAGAATCCACTTTATAGCTGTTCGCTAGTTGAGAGGCAATACCAAAAGTTGCATACAAAGCCAATATTCCAACTGTATAACGAAATGGGATATCTAAAATTGCTAAATACGGTTCAATCATCGCAGCAACTGAAGGAATCGGGAAATTTAAGAAGATAGTGAAAAATGACCCGACGATCGTCAGCGGCATCGTCGCTACAATTCCCTTTCTGATTGCCATCATATGTCGCTGCGTACCGATTTTATTAGCGAACGGCATCAATTTTTGTTCAAGCGAGTTTACAAGTCTGTCCATTTTTTAACCTCCGTTTATAACGTTATAATGTTTACAGATGAATAATAGCACACTCACTTTCATGTGTAAACGCTTTTTCGAAATTAATTTTAACTCCTTTTTGAAAATATGAATTAACTTCAGCTATAAAGATTTATAAATCAAGCTAAATTCCGAGATACACTCAAAATTAAACCTGTTATGTTTAATTATAAGAAAAAGCTGCGACGAAAAATTCGTCGCAGCTTCAAGTTTAAGTCTCATATTCAATTTGATACGCATGATCAGATGTATTGTACAGT
>NZ_NGLG01000001.1:1449803-1452259 GCF_002140655.1 Enterococcus sp. 3H8_DIV0648
ATTTGATACGCATGATCAGATGTATTGTACAGTCCTTCTGAATACTCGACCACTTTTCGATCATAATCATACGATTTACGAATTCTTTTCAAAGCGAGCTTTTCATCCGTTTCAAGCAGCTGCTGTTCTTCCGCATTTAATGTAATTGCCACAAAATCATCTATAAAGCGTTCGATATCCAAGCCATTTTGATAAAGAATTCTATACAAAGATTCTTGCTCCAAGTCTTCTTTAGTAACCCTTTTCAATCCAACAGGTAAATAATGATTGAAATAAATATATGGTTTTCCATCTAATAAATACATCCGTTGAAAGCAAACCGCCTCAGCACCAAAATATTTGAAGGCATTATGTTCCACAGTCAGTTTAACCTCTTTGACATCAAGATTGATCTTTTCAATAGTCAAATGGGAGTTTTCCAAAATTTGAGTAAAACTGATCGCTTTTGATAATTTGTTATAAGGTCGTTCACTCAGAACGGTCGTTCCTTTTCCACTCTTTTTCTCCACATATTCATCCGCTGCCAATAACTCAATAGCTTTTCTTACCGTGATCTTGCTTACATCAAAAAGCTTCTCAAGTTCAGTTTCTGTCGGCAGCATCGTGCCAACCGGATATTTACCGGAAAAAATATCCTCTTTTATTTTTTCAGCAACTTCTAAATACAGCACACGAGTCTTCTTCATACGTTCCACCTTTCCCAACGATTGGTCTTCATTTATTAGAATAGCATTTAGATTAGCGTTTGCAAAGTTAGATCCTACCGACTCGAAAAAATTTTACCCAGCTATTTACCTAAGCTAGAGTTTTTGATAGCTATCTCGCTGGGTTTTTGCTAGTCTTTTGTTAAGACAAATTTTCAGGAGGCCTATTATGGATTTGCAAAAGTTTAACTGGACGCGTTTACCGGAAAGCTATCAACTATCGGAAAATAGACTCGAAGTCATAACAAAACCTCATACCGATCTTTGGCAAAATACCTACTATCATTTCCAAAACGATAACGCACCGGTTTTCCAAATAGAAACAGACCAAAAATATTTTAGCTTTATTGTAAAAACTGCATTTACTGAGAGCCATCATCGCTTCGATCAGTGCGGTATCGTGATGTATCTAGATAGTCAGAACTGGCTAAAGGGGTCGATTGAGTATGAACATGAAAACTATCAGCACTTAGGCAGTGTCGTCACAAATCACGGATACTCCGATTGGGCAACGACCGAAATTGATGCCAACATCAAATCTATGTGGTACCGTCTAAGTAGACGTGAAGATGATTACTGCATCGAATGTTCCACTGATGGCAAAAAATTCCAGCAAATGCGGATCTGCCACATGCTTGAGGGAAATGCTAGTGTCAAATTCGGCGTCTATGCCTGCTCACCGGAGGCTTCCTCTTTTAAAGCTGTCTTTACAGACATGCAGTTGACAGACTGTCAATGGCCTGCCCATGATGGCCAGCTGCCTGATAAGTAAAATTAACTCAATAAGAAAGAGCTGGCCTTCTCAGACTAGCTCTTTTTCCGTATACACAAAAAAACCCTTGATTTCTCAAGGGTTCGAAAGACATCTTTAAGATTAACGACGAATTTCTTTGATACGAGCTGCTTTTCCGTGTAATGCACGCAAGTAGTAAAGTTTTGCACGACGCACTTTACCGTAACGAACAACTTCGATTTTTGCAACACGTGGAGTGTGTAGTGGGAAAGTACGTTCCACACCAACACCGTTAGAGATTTTACGTACAGTATAAGTTTCGCTGATGCCAGCTCCACGACGTTTGATTACAACGCCTTCGAATAACTGGATACGTTCGCGAGTTCCTTCGACAACTTTCGCGTGAACGCGAACAGTGTCCCCAGGACGGAAAGCTGGGATATCAGTACGTAATTGTTCTTGAGTTAGTTCTTGAATCAATGGATTCATTTTTATCATTCTCCTTATTCCAAACATTCTTAGGACGGCTGCCCCAGCGGAATATCGTATAATAGATGAGTTTTACACTCACCTGAACATTGTAACAGAGGATTCTCTATCTGTAAAGACAAAATTCTTGTCAGAAATACTTTATTTTAATTTCCGCCGTGTCTTAATGAACTTATCTCCCGCAAGTTCAAAGGATTTTCCGCTAACATCAATAGCTAATCTGCGAGTGAGTACAGCATTTTCTGTTACATTTACTAGAAAATGGCAGCTGTTTCTTTCTATTAAATAATACTTACTCGCATCCCGCCAATGATCCTGAACTTCTTGAATCCCCGGAAATAATAAGAAATCCACCATGTTCTCTTTAGTAGTCATCTTCCTTCTGCGATACAATTCTCGAATGGCGCCAGCATCTGGAAATTTTTCTAAGACTACTTGATCTTCTCTTAAGGCATTTCCTTTAGGTATGGGATATTGCTCAAGATCAATCGGGAGTTTCATTACATGTTCTTGAATTGATTCTTCTTCAT
>NZ_NGLG01000001.1:1452359-1471046 GCF_002140655.1 Enterococcus sp. 3H8_DIV0648
TTATTAGAATAGCATTTAGATTAGCGTTTGCAAAGTTAGATCCTACCGACTCGAAAAAATTTTACCCAGCTATTTACCTGTCTCTTATACACATCTAGATGTGTATAAGAGACGAGTACAGCATTTTCTGTTACATTTACTAGAAAATGGCAGCTGTTTCTTTCTATTAAATAATACTTACTCGCATCCCGCCAATGATCCTGAACTTCTTGAATCCCCGGAAATAATAAGAAATCCACCATGTTCTCTTTAGTAGTCATCTTCCTTCTGCGATACAATTCTCGAATGGCGCCAGCATCTGGAAATTTTTCTAAGACTACTTGATCTTCTCTTAAGGCATTTCCTTTAGGTATGGGATATTGCTCAAGATCAATCGGGAGTTTCATTACATGTTCTTGAATTGATTCTTCTTCATTTACTAAGTAATCAATACTCACATCAAATAATTGGGCGATTTGTTTCAAATTTTCGATATCTGGAATACCGCGATTCGTCTCCCACTTCGCGATCGCTTGTCTGGATACACCCAACTTTTCTGCTAACTCTTTTTGGGATAAATTATGTTCCATTCTCATCATTTGAATTTTTTCTCCACATAACATTTGCTTTCCTCCATCTGATTTCTTGATCCCATCATACAATGAAATCCACAGCAAAAGGAAGATTCTCTTTGTAGCAAGTGGGTTACGAAGCGTAACTCACTTGCTTTTCTTACTAATAAACGGTGAAAAACGAGAATCGCAAAAAAAGGAAGTCCCACTAATAAGGAACTTCCTTCAAAAAATTATTCTTCTTCTTGCTTGATCTCAATTAAGAATTTTTCCATCTCTGGCGTTAATTCCAAGTTAGCCAGCATATCTGGCCGGCGTAAATAGGTACGGCGCAATGATTCTTTTAATTGCCATTCCTCGATCAATCGATGATTGCCATTCATCAAAACTTCCGGCACACTCATGCCCTCAAATTCTGCGGGACGTGTGTACTGGGGATGTTCCAATAAACCGGTCGAATGAGAATCTGTTTTAGCAGATGTTTGATTGCCTAGAACATCTGGCAATAATCGAACAGTCGCATCGATCATGACCATCGCACCAAGCTCCCCGCCAGTCAACACATAATCTCCTAACGAGACTTCATCGGTCACTAATGAACGAATCCGCTCATCATAACCTTCGTAATGTCCGCAAATAAACACTAGTTGTTCCTCTTGCGAAAATTCCTCCGCCATTTTTTGGTTGAAGGGTTTGCCTGCTGGATCAAGCAGGATCACACGTTTTTTCTGATTGCCAGTCTCCGCTTCGATCGCCTTCAAATTGTCATAGATCGGTTGCACCTTCAGAAGCATACCTGCACCGCCGCCATAAGGATAATCATCTACTTGTTTGTGCTTGTTGTCCGAATATTGACGGAAATCATGGACATTAATCTCCAACAACTTTTTTTCAACAGCTTTTCCAATGATAGATTCGCCTAATGGGCCCTCGATCATTTTTGGAAAAATGGTCAATACATCAATCCGCATCGTCCAACAACCCTTCTGGAATTTCCACGTGAACAACGCCTTCGGTCAAATCAATGTCCTTCACAACTGATTCAATGTAGGGAATCAATGCGTCTTTTTTGCCTTTACGCTTGACGACCCAAACATCGTTTGCCCCTGGAGATAGAATCTCAGTGATTTTGCCGATTTCCTTCTCCTCTTCGTCAACGACTGTCAGACCAATGATTTCATGATAATAATATTCATGCTCATTCAGTTCCCCTAATTGCTTTTCAGAGATTTTTAGAATCCCATCGCGAAAAGGTTCTACTAAATTGATGTTCTCATAGCCTTCAAAGCTTAGTAAATCAAAATTTTTATGTCTGCGATAACTTGCGATCGTCAAAGTAAGAACATCCTGATTGTCACGGAACAAGAAAAGCTGTTCTCCGACTTGATAACGTTCTTCCGTAAAATCAGTAGTAGAAATCACGCGCACTTCCCCACGAATTCCGTGAGTATTAACGATCTTTCCGACTTTATAATAATTAGTCACGAATCTTCCTCTTTCTGTCTCATCTATTTTGCCATTGAGACAGCCATCTTCAGGCTGCTCATTGCATCACTGTTCATGATTGTATAAACGGTTTGATTATCTTGCCAAACCACACTATTTGATTGAAAATCGCCAGGGGCTACCCGTAACGAAATTTGTCCAGCATCTTTAGGAACCGGCAAGAAAGCACCTTCAAGGTATTCAACGGTTTGTTTTGCTAACGGAACAGGATCTTCTTGTTCAAGATTATTTGCCCGCACGGCTAAACTCCAATTGCCTTCCTTCCACATAATGAAGCTCGAACCAGCCCCAGCACTGCGATAGCCAGTAATGTTGTGCCCTAGATCAACCTGCTGACCATTTGGATCATAGGTTTGTCCAACTTCATTTTGAGCTGTTTCCTTTGAATCAAACGCCTTGCGTTGGAATTGAGCAACTGGTGTTTGGTCATTTAGCGCCGGATCATTAAAAGGCGTCTCTTCATTCACAACATAATAATTGACCTTCAATGTTCCTTGCTCCTCTGAAGCAGTGATACCGATTTGTTTCCCTCCGCTGATTGTTGCAGGATCAGGAAATTTATCATTTGGATAATTGGCTTGCAGCTCATCCATCGCCGACATCGCATGATTGCCATGAGACGAATCTGTTTTTGTTGAACTGGTTTGCGTCTTTGTATTTGATGTAGTTGACGAATTTTTACTTGAACTATTTTCTGAAGTGGCTGTAGTTGCTTTCGAACTAGTTTTTTCAGTCGCTGCTGCAGTCGACTTCGTGGTGCTATCTTTTGAATCATTATTTCCCGAATTACAAGCAGCCAAAACAAACAATGTACTAAACAACAACAAATATTTTTTCATATTGGAACACCTCCACCCATAGTTTACCGTATTTCTAACGAAAAAACACCCGAATCAAACTGACTCGAGTGCTTTGCTTTATTTACCATCCACGATGTTAAGACGAACTTTTTTCGGTCCATTAGTCCGAACACTATACACGATCGTACGGATCGCTTTTGCAACTCGGCCTTGTTTCCCGATAATTCTGCCGATATCTTCGGGTGCAACCGTTAAGTTGTACTCTAAGAAATCTTTAGACTCTTCGATCTCTAATTTCACTTCATCAGGTTTTGTCACCAAAGGGTGGACAATGGTCAACACAAGGTTAGTTAAATCTTGCATATTTGATCACCTTATTTCTTAGCGAATTTAGCGTCGTGGTGTTTTTGCATGATGCCTTCTTTAGAAAGGATGTTACGAACTGTATCAGAAGGTTGTGCACCTTTTTGTAACCAGTTTAAAACATCTTCTTCTTTTAATACGACTTCTGCAGGGTCTTTCAAAGGATTGTAAGTACCCACAGTTTCGATAAAACGTCCATCACGAGGAGAACGAGAATCAGCAACAACGATACGGTAGAAAGGTTTCTTTTTAGAACCCATACGTTTCAAGCGAATTTTAACTGCCATTGTATAACTACACCTCCATATAATTAATCACAAGATGTAGTCTACCACGCTTTTGGGTAGCTGTAAAGAGTTTTTTCTTTACAGTCTGATTTTCCTCTCGAGTCATATTGTTTGCAATGTTTACTTATTTTTTGTAAGCTATATTCATAGCATAACAAATGTAATGTTATTACACATTAGGAGGAAATATTATGACAAAAACAATTGGTATCTTAGTAGGCAGTCTTCGTAAAGACTCTTATAACAAAATCGTCGCAAAACAATTTGCAGAATTATTACCGGAAGGATTCGAAGCAAAATTTATTAAGATCGATGATCTTCCATTCTACAACGAGGATCTTGAAGTAGAAGGAGCTGCTCCTGAAGCTTGGACCCGCTTCCGTAAAGATATTAACGAAGTGGATGGTTTATTCTTTGTAACACCTGAATACAACCGCTCAGTTCCAGCCGCATTGAAAAATGCTTTAGATGTTGGCTCTCGTCCAATGGGCAGCAGCGTTTGGGGCGGCAAACCTGGTTTAGTAGTGACTGTTTCACCTGGCGGCCCTGGTGGATTTGGTGCAAACCATGCTTTACGTCAATCTTTGGTCTTCTTAGATGTTCCAACTCTCCAACAGCCTGAAGCATACATTGGTGGTATCATGAACTTAGTTGACAATGATGGTCATATCGCTGACGGTACAGTCGAATTCTTCAAGACAATCACTGACAAATATATTGAGTTCTTCAATAAATTAACGAAATAATTAATGCTGAAAATACCTGTAGAGATGCGGGTATTTTTTTTGCTGTCCACTAATTTTACTTTACGCTCTGCTTCACAACAAAAAAACCTATCCGATCAAAGAGAAAATCTCCTGATAGCATAGGCATTTTAATTATTGAACGGAAAAGCAAAGTAATACTGCTAAACTAAGTCCAACAGTTCAGCTAACTGTTCCAGATATTTCACTATTTTTTCAGACAGTTCCTTTGCGGCATTCTGCTGCTCTTTTTTTGCAGAAATATCGATAATGATTCGATCACTCAGCAGACTATAGTAAAGACCAAAACCGATTGGATTCACCGGACTAAAGGTAAAGCTTGCTAGAATAGGAAAAGGAATTCCGGTCGAGGAAATAAAGTCACTTTGCATTTTCTTCAAACTGTCAGCTTGGAGAAAATAATTCGCCTTTTCTGGTTGAGCTTGTGTCAGCTGATTGATGCAGCTTAAACCGAATAAATGACGCTCTACACCCTGCCCCATTTGACATTTTCCGATTCGTTGAGTATGTGCAGCCGCAGCTTGATGAATTTTTTCAATTAGCAAAGAACGATCCGGTGCCTGTTCTTCTTGGAACCAGTAAAAAACGAGCTCTTTTTTTGATTGACTAATCGAGCGGGCAGAGGCTGTTCTTCCTTCGTAATAATGACGCATGGCAACTGGTTCGTACACACTTTGGAGTTGACCAAACTGTTCATATTGCGCTAACGCCAAAGCAATATGAAAGAAGGCATCCGGACTGATTTTGGCTTTTTTGATCAACCCTTTTCCAAAGTGTGAAAACTCGTGATGTACAAAAGCGTGTCCTTCATATACCTGCTGTACCTCTTCTTTGCATTCATTCAGCAAATCCATTGCTTCTGGTGTCAATAACCAATCCAGCTTTGTCAGCAACGGATTTGCCGGTCGTTTTTCGATCAACGGAGCTGCACTGCATTCCGTGAAAACTTGACTTAAAACATTTAAAACCGGTACACCATCGATAGCAGTATGCTCAAAATTTAGACTGACAGCGCCATTTTCGTGTATCAATAATTGCATAGTTTTAGAAAACCACTGATCTTGCCACCCTAGCAGGCCTTCCTTCATTTGAACTTGAGTAGATTCTGGTGCTGAGCTAGGAAGTCCGATAATAAACAGCGCATTTTTAATTAAATGAAGGATATGCTGATTTTCGATTTTCTTTCCTAACTCTTCATATGTTTGATAAGCTAAATCGCGATTAGCACCACTCAGGCTTTCAACACCAAAGCCCTGCTCATTTTTATCGGCACTAAGAGAGCACAGATTTGCATGCAGCTCATCTGCACTGATTGCTTTTCCTTTATCATCAGTTACTTTTAATTGATAGAAGTTGCTACCCTTGATGATAATAATATGATTGTTTTCAGGAGAATCGTCACCAACATAAAACTGGTCCTCCTCACTATCAGGCAACCGACAGCTTTTGAAAAGATTACGATAATAGCTCATATCCACATTATTTCCTTTAGGATCAAGCTCCAGCGGATAGGTCTCATTGATTAATGAAAGAAAAATCAAAGTCATCCGTTCAATGATTAGAGCTGCTTTAGAATTTATTGAACCAAGGTGCTGGTGGTATTCGGGACGAATCGTCAAGGAAAAATTGGTTTCACTTTGAAGATTTCCACGTGTATTCAGATAACTTTTTATCCAAAAAGGTGCAAGCCAGCTTCCTGTAGTGTTTTGAGCATGTTCTTCTAAGGCACGTTGCAAAACAGGTCCCTCCTGCTTAGCAAAACGCTCAGAGAATGTTTCAAATTGCAGCAACTCCTCCGAAGAAACAACTGGTTTTACCCATTCATTCAGTTCTTTCAATGTGTTTTCCAAATCAGGAACTGGCAGCTTCGCCAGCGTGCTTCTTAAATCTTCTGTATACTTCTTCATCTATACTCTCCTTCTGCTTCTTTTTCGGTTCTAATGCTAGTTTTACAAACCAACCCGTCAAAATACAGAAACCAATAATTAATCCCGATATCCAGATATTCTGCATTAAACTATTACTAGCACGCGTCTTGTCAATAGGATATTTTGGTTAAGAAAATAAATCCTGAGACAAAATGGATTCACCGAATTTATCTAAGCTTAACATATAGAAAGCAAGTTTTTGGAAGCGTTATAGTATTCTAGTTTAAATTTTGTGAGTGAAGAACCTTTTTTGATCGTAAAACTCAAAGCAAGCGAGAGTTTCTTCCGCGGTTGCATACCGACAGAGTATAGATAAAATTTTTGACTGATAAAACTTTTAATCCGGCCACAATACAAACTAATTAATTACATCAAAAAAAAGATTCCTTTTCCAGTTTTCATTGGAGAAGGAATCTTCTTTTTATTTTTTTAAATGTAATTGAGCAAATTGGCCAAATTGTTCCGTTTCCAACAATTGGAATTTCTGCTGATTGGTTTGAGGCAAGAATAACGGCACTCCCTCACCTAATAAAATCGGTACAATCTGAATCCACCATTCTTCGATCAAGCCCGCCTCAATCACAGACTTCAATAGTGCTCCTCCACCAACGACCCAAACGGTTTTATCCGAAGGAAGCTTTTTAATAAATTCAACTGGATCTTCATTAACCACCTGTATATTATCATCGACTTCAATCGCCGAATGACTAAAAACATAGTTTTTCTTTTCTGGATAGAAGACTTCTGACCCCGCATCACGTTTACCAACTTCATAAGTTCGCCGTCCCATTATCGTGTAGTCAATCGTTTGATAGAACTTTTCATAAGGTACAAGCTCTCCGCCTTCTTGATGATACAGCCACTCTAGTCGGTCCTCTTTATCTGCTAAATAGCCATCTAAACTGATCGCTCCATAAAAAATTGCTCTTGCCATCAAATCCCTGCCTTCTATTCAATTTCTTTGCGTCACAAACATTCTGAAAATCAGTCAGCACTAATCTTGCACTAACTCCTTATGTCGAAAACACTCAGTTTCATGGTCATTTACGATTCCAACTGCTTGTAAAAAAGCATAAATCGTCGTGCTGCCAACAAACTTGAAGCCCCGCTTTTTCAAATCCTTTGCAATTTTATCTGATAATTCAGTTTTAGCAGGTACCTCTGAAGCGGCCCCCACTTTATTATCAATTACTTGATGGTCGGTATAGCCCCATAAATAATCCGAAAAACTTAATCCTTCAGCCTGCATCTCTAAAATTTTCTGTGCATTGATTATAGCAGCTTCGATCTTGCGGCGATTACGAATAATCCCGGCATCTTGCATTAACTCTTCTACCTTTGCTTCATCAAAATTAGCGACCTTTTCGATCTCAAATTGTTCATATGCTTGGTCAAAATTAGCCATTTTATTCAAAATAGTTTGCCAGCTTAACCCTGCTTGGTTCATATCCAAAACCAGCTTGCGAAACAGACGCTGATCATCATATTCCGGAACACCCCACACCGTATCATGATACACCTGCATATTTTCATTATTACCTGACCATTGACAACGATACATCTTCATCACTCCTACTTTTAAATTTCAAAAACGAACATACGCTCCCCTTTAGTATAGCAGAAAATGAAAAAAAGTCATTGCCTAACTAAAGTGTACTATGTATACTAGTACACATAAACAGCCGAATAGGGTGGTGATGAGATGGTTCATATCGATAAAAACAGCAGTCGAGCCTACTATGAACAATTAGTATTAGGAATCAAAGAAGATATTTTACATGGAATTCTGCAGCCTGGTGACAAGATTCCCTCAGTCAGAGAAATGGCTAAACAGCTTTTGATGAATTCCAACACGATCAGTAAAGCTTATAAAGTACTGGAAACAGAAAAAGTTTTAGTTACGGTCAAAGGCAAAGGCACCTTTGTTCGTGCGATTGAAGAAACGCCGCGAGATGAAATTCGCGTTCAAGAACTAAAGAATGACTTAAATGAATTAGTCATTGAAGCGCGACACTTACAAATCTCACAGGAAGAATTAGTGCAATGGATTAAAGATGCAGAAAAAAGTTTAGGAGGTCACTCATCTTGATTGTCAAACAGCTAACCAAAACAATCGATCACCGCTCAGTCCTAAAAGACATCGAGTTTGAACTATCTGAAAGTGAAATTGTTGGTCTGGTCGGCCGCAACGGTTCCGGAAAGACTACCTTACTACGTGTACTAGCTGGACAATATCTACCAGACACGGGCGATATCACGATCGACCAAAAATCAGTATTTCAACATCCGATCGTTAAACAAGAAATCTTTTTCATTGATGAAAAAGAAAATTTTTTACGAACGTATTCTCTGCAAAAAATCGCCAAATTTTATCAAATAGCTTACCCGAAGTTTAATCAACTATTATTTTCAGACTTAGTCAAAAAACACGAATTTTCATTAAAACAGAATTACCGTCAGCTTTCAAAAGGACAGCAGGCATTATTCCAAATTATTTTAGCGGTCAGCTCCAACGCACGCTATTTACTGTTGGATGAGCCCTTCGACGGGTTGGATGTCATTGTAAAAAAAGAAGTAATTGGATTATTAATGGAGCATTTGAGCGAACACTCTCGAACCGCTCTAATTTCTTCCCATAATCTGACTGAATTAGAGAATTTGGTTGATCGTGTTTTACTCTTAAAGAATCAGTCGATTATCAAAGACTATCGCTTGGAGGAAATGCGGGAAAATGCCAAAAAGCTTCAACTTGTTTTCAAAACAAAAAAAGTCCCTTCCGTGGTGAAGGAAAATTCCAAAATGCTGGATTTTCAAGGGCGAGTGGTTACGGTTGTCTTTGAGCATTTTTCAGAAGAACTTGAGGCTGCGATCAAAGAATTTGATCCTCTCGTTTACGAAGAATTACCTTTGTCCTTAGAAGACCTCTTCGAAGCAAATCTAAAACAACATAGAAAGGGGAGCTTAAAATGATTCGGTCCATTTACTTTGAACGTTATAAGAAAGTTTTGATTGCGGCTTGCGTGCTAGTCATTGGATCATGCCTCTTCAATGTTGCGATCCAAAATAACCAGTGGAAAAATGCATATAATGATCCGAACGATAAGCAATTCTACGAAGAGCACAAAGAAAATCTGTCCTCTTCATGGGACAATGTTGAAATGAAAGAAGTGCCGTTTGCTTCATATAAGGATTATCGTCAAGAGCACCTTATTTTTTATACTATTGGCTCACCTGATTCTTTCTATACACAAGAAGGAGTCACTTTTGAAATAATTTCAAAAGCATCCAACTATTCCAAAATGTTTCCTTATGTTTCAAATTTCTCCTATATGTCTGAGGCATTTCTATTACTGTTCGTTCCATTGATTGGCTTTTTACTCTTTTTTATTGATCAAAAAACCGGCTTTAACCAGTTTTTATTCTCATTAGGGGCTTCAAGAAAAGAACTGTTCAAGAAAAAGCTTTTATATATCGCATTGCCTTTTCTGCTTTCGATTCTAGTCGGACAATCACTTTACGTCGTTTTGATTCATACATTAATTCCTGCGCCATATATGAATGCAACGCTGGGACAACTATTTACTTCTGTTATCAGCAACTTTTGTTTACTATCCTTCATGTTTGCCAGCAGCGCCTTCATTGGATCAATGGTAGGAAATATTGTTTTCGGCCCCTTAACTTGGTCCGTTTACTGGTGGTTAATGCTTAATTTCCCACGTAGTGTTTATAGTGTAGGAAATATCATCTACACAGCAAAGCAAATCACACATAAACAATTTCCTGAAACTTTATTTGTTAGTTCAGTTGGAAAAATGGGTGGCCACTGGTGGATGAATCTACTATTTATTTTACTCGGTTCACTCCTTATGTTTTGGGCATTCAAAAAATATCAAACTATCTCGCTGGAAAATGATAACGCCTATTTACTGCACAAAAAATCTCGTTGGCCAATTTGGGGAATAATGACGCTTTTTACCTCATTTATCCTTAATACTAGTTTCTTTGATCCGTGGCTCTACTTTTTTAGCGAAAAAATTTATGGGCAGGTCGATATTTCAATCAGCAGCCCAATCTTGTCAAACATTACTGTAACTTTGATTGTCGGTCTAATCTGCGCATTTATCATTTTTTTCCGTGGGTTTACAAAAACTCTGACCCGCGCCTTGAACAAACTAAACCAGCGAACGGGGTGATTCTTTGATGATTTTAGATATTCTATTCCTAATCTATCGCGTTGCCTGTATCTTTTTACCGTGTCTGATCTATCAATTCTTCACGTTAAGAAGGAAAAATGAAAATATTTTTCTTTCATCCATGATTTGGCGTTGGGTCTTTCTGTTTTATCTTTATCTAGTTATCGATGTCACTGGGATTGGAACACTTGAGGATATTTTCAGCTACCCAGAGTTGATTCGATCTGAGGAAATTAATCTCATTCCCTTTCAATCGGGTGTTGGCATGCTGAATATTCTGAATATCATCATGTTTACACCGCTAGGATTTTTACTACCGCTGATTTGGAAGCAGTGTCGCAACTTAGGAACTACAGTTTTGTTAGGCTTTGAGTTTTCGTTAATGATTGAGCTTCTTCAATTATTTAATCGCAGAGCGACGGATATTGATGATTTGCTCATGAACACTCTCGGTGCGCTCATTGGTTTTCTCATTTGGAATTTCAGTCAAAGGATCATTCACAAAGTTCCTAAAGATATTCAGACATTTCCTAAACGAGAACCGCAAATCTATCTGCTTCTAAGTCTTGCTGGAGTCTTCTTTCTTTTTCACTGGCGATTCTTTCTGAAGCTGGCTCTTTAATAAAAAATGTATCTACCCCAATGCACATATCACTGTATACTCAACACTAACAACGATTTGTTTTGAAATAGCTGCACCGCATTATGAAAAGTTTAACGCACAAAAAAAGCGTCTATCTCGTATTTGAGACGGAACTGACCTAAAATACTGAGACAGTGATAAAAAAGCATTTTCCTAGGCTGCTGATTCCCGATATTCTACTGGTGATCGGTAGCCTAGTTTTTGTTGAATTCGCTGTTCATTATAATAAGTAATGTATTCTTTTACCGTTTCTATTACAATAGATGTAGGCTCATTCGTGAGCTCATCTAAGTAGAACGTTTCAGACTTTAGTGAGGCATGAAACGATTCGATGCAGGCGTTATCTGACGGTGTTCCTTTTCGGGACATACTCATGGTAATGCCTTTTGTTTTTACTTGTTCCTGATAATCATAAGAGGTGTAAACCGAACCTTGATCACTATGCAATAAGCAATCCAGTGTGTCTGGTAGTTGATCCAGTGTATCGAGAACAAACGAAGTATCTTGTTTATCTCCAATCGTATAGGCAATAATTTCACCATTATATAAATCCATGATTGAGGATAAGTACAATAATTTTTGCCCAAAAGGAAGGTAGGTAATATCCGTAACCAACTTTTTTAAAGGAGCTTCTGCTGTAAATTCTCTGTTTAATTTATTTTCGTACACTTTATAAGGAGTTCCGACTTTCCGGTGTTTTTTCGGTTTTACGCGACAATTCCAATGATATTTTTGCATGATTCTCTGAACCGTATTTTTACTTACCTTGCGAGAGGGAGTGATCAAAGCGGCAACTTTTCGGTAACCATATCTAAATTTATTTTCCACACAGACACGTTGAATAGCTGCTTCGAGTTCTGTCAACTCTCCTAAGCATGGACGTTGTACCCAACGATAATAAGTGGAGCGCGAAATATTAAAGAGTTGGCATAACGCCGTGATAGTTATTTTCCCTTTCAGTTGTTTGGCTAATTCTACAACTAGTTTCGGTTCCACGTCCTTTCCAATTCTTTGTACTTTTTTAGCACTTCAACTTGCATTTTCAAGAATCTATTTTCGTTTAGTAAGTACTCTTCAGTCGTTAAGTCTTCCGGACCTTTACCCAACGAATATTGTTTTCCGACTGGTTGAATAAACCGATGATTTTCTCCATTTCGAAACCACCGCCACCACGTTTCTATTTGCGTTTTATTTTTGATACCAAGATCTTCCATGATCGTTTTTACAGGGATTTTCTTCTGCTTCATTTGAATAGCTTTTTCCTTAATTTCAATTGGGTAAGCAACTCTAGTTCCCATATAAAAAACACCTCCATATTAAATTCATTTTAACGTGAATTCAACTAGAGATGCTTTTTTATTTTGTTTCAGTTTAATGGGGCAGTTCCAGACAGACGCTGCTTTTCTTATTTGCGTTTCTTTTTTCTCTTTTTGTTCTTCTTGACCATACGATTCATGGCCATCTTACCCATTTTCCCTTTGATACCTGTGCCAAACATTTGATCCATTCCTGCTGGCATACTGCCTTTACTCATTTGCTGCATCATTTTGCGTGATTCTTTGAATTGCTTAATCATGCGATTGACTTCTACCACTGAGTTGCCTGAACCAGCGGCGATACGCCGGCGACGGCTTGGGTTCAACAAATCAGGATTTTCCCGTTCTGCCGGTGTCATTGAGAAGACCATAGCTTTTTTTCGCTCGACATCTTTAGGATCGACTTTGACGTTTTCAATCCCAGGCATTTGACTCATACCAGGAATCATTTTCAGCAGATCCTCGATTGGGCCCATCCCCATTACTTGATCCAATTGCTCGATAAAGTCATTGAAGTCAAAGCTGTTTTCCTTCATCTTGCGGGTAAGCTCTTCCGCTTTCTTCTCATCGTAATCTTGTTGGGCTTTTTCGATCAGGGTCAGCATATCCCCCATACCCAAGATTCGGCTAGACATCCGATCTGGATGGAAGACTTCTAAATCAGTCAGCTTTTCACCTGAACCGATGAACTTGATCGGCGCACCTGTCACAGCACGAATCGACAGCGCCGCACCACCACGAGTGTCACCATCTAATTTAGTGATGACCACCCCGGTAATTCCCAGCTGTTCGTTAAAGCTTTCTGCGACATTAACAGCATCTTGACCGGTCATGGCATCAACAACTAGCAGAATTTCATTCGGCTCGGCGATTGCTTTGATTTGTTTTAACTCGTCCATTAAAGCTTCATCAATGTGCAAACGACCAGCCGTATCGATCAAGACATAGTCATTTTTATTTTCTCGGGCTTGTTCCATCCCTTTGCGTACGATCTCAACCGGACTGACATCCGTGCCCATATCAAAAACGGGAACATTCAATTGTTGGCCTAAGACTTTCAATTGGTCGATGGCCGCTGGACGATACACGTCACCCGCGATCATTAAAGGACGCGCTTTTTCATTTTTAATCAATTGGTTAGCAAGTTTTCCGGCAAAGGTTGTTTTACCTGCCCCTTGCAAACCAGCCATCATGATGACTGTCGGGATCTTTGGTGATTTTTCGATACCGACTGCTTCAGATCCCAGTGTCTTAGTTAATTCTTCATCAACGATTTTGACGATTTGTTGTGCTGGGGTCAAGCTTTCCATCACTTCAACACCTAAAGCTCGTGTACGTACTTCCTTCGTAAATTGCTTCACGACTTGTAAGTTAACATCGGCTTCTAGTAAAGCGAGACGAATTTCTCGCATCATTTCAGTGATATCTGATTCTGTCACTTTTCCTTTTTTACGTAATTTTCCCATCGCAGCTTGTAGGCGCTGCGTCAAACTTTCAAATGCCATTGCTTATTTTCCTTTCTACTATTAAGGTACAAATTTTCTCAAAAAAATCCTGTGTCCAAACGGTCAATCAATTTACCAAATTATAAAATCGATCTGACATTTTTATTCGTCTAAATCTTGTAAGCCCGTGATTGTTTCGGCTAAGAATTCATCTTTAGGGTAATGCTCGGTTACATACAGCTCCAGCTTATCCAGCTGCTCTTCTCTTACGATGTAATCAGAAAATAAATGCAGCTTGCGCTCGTAATCTTCCAAGATTTTTTCTGTTCTTTTGATATTATCATAAACCGCCTGCCGACTCACCTGATATTCCTCGGCAATTTCTCCTAAAGAAAAATCATCAGCGTAATACAACTCCATATAGTTCATCTGCTTTTCTGTTAACAGCGTCGCATAGAATTCAAACAACGCGTTCATGCGATTCGTTTTTTCGATCTCCATTACGTCATCCTCATTTCTTGCCAATTTTCTTCAGAATAAACGGGTAATCCCTGTTGGATAAAATACGCGGTTGCCACACCCGCTCCTTTGATTCGCGTACCGGAGAAGCTGCCATCATAGATTAAGCTGCTGCCGCAGGACGGGCTTCTTTCCTTTAGAACCAAGCCTGTAATCTGCAAATCGCGCAATTCTTCGTAGGCTTTGATTGCCCCTTGCTTAAAGGCTTCAGTCAAATCATTTCCTGCATTGTCCAAAACCCGTGCTTTGCCCTGCCACACATCAAAACCATCGCCGCCTTGTATCTCTGCAGGATGCCGTGGTGTTGGCAGTCCGCCTAAAACTTCTGGACAAACCATGATTGCTTGACCTGCTGACACCAAATGCTTCAGCTCTGTGATTTCATTTGATCCACCGTCATAACGACAAGCTATGCCGCCTAAACAAGCACTAATTCCCAACATCGTTATTTCTCCCATCAAATTAATAGAAAATAGGTGACAAAACTGCCTTCCCATTATACCATTTATTCAGGTATGGAAATAGTCTTTCACAAATGAAAAGTTTTTTAAAAAAGGAGACCCTTATGAAACGTGTATTAGTCGTAGACGACGAGCTTTCGATCGTAAAGCTGCTAAGCTTTAATTTAGAAAAAGAAGGTTATGCTGTCACTACCGCCGAAGACGGAAAAGAAGGCTACGAGCTGGCCTTGAATGAAAAATTTGATTTTATTATTTTAGACGTGATGCTGCCATCGATGGATGGTTTGGAAATCGCGAAAAAATTACGGCAAGAAAAAGTCGACACACCTATTCTAATGCTCACCGCTAAAGACGATGCGATTGACCGCATTTTAGGGTTGGAGATCGGAGCCGATGATTACTTGACTAAACCGTTCTCTCCTCGAGAAGTATTGGCCCGAATGAAAGCCATCTTCCGGCGAGTGGAGCCGCGCCAAGAAGTTATCGAACATGAATTTTTAACAGCCGGCGAGATTAAAGCCGATCTTTCTAATTATCAAGTGACTGTACGAGATAAAAAAATCGAATTGACTCCAAAAGAGTTTGAACTGCTGGTCTACTTTATGAAGCGTAAAGAACGTGTGATCGATCGCGACACTCTGCTTGACCGAATTTGGCAGTATGATTTTTCTGGGCAAAGTCGGATCGTGGATGTTCATGTGTCCCATTTACGGGAAAAAATCGAAGTTGATCCCAAGCATCCGCAATATCTGCAGACTGTCCGGGGCTTCGGCTATAAATTTCAGGTGCCGGCTCAATGAAACGCAAGCATTTAGACTATCTAATTCCCTTCTTGCTGATTTGTCTGCTCTTTTTTGGCAGCTGGAAATTAGCCAATCATTTCTACACAAAAGAATTATTAGAGCAGCAGGAAGAATTTCTGACTAGTAATGGGGAGCTTATGATCCATCGGTTAGACCTAAATCAGCTGGATTCCAGCAATAACAAACAAGCGATCGAAAGTTTTTCTAAAGAAGCCCATGATCGAATTACATTATTAGATGAAAAAGGAAAAATAATTTTCGACAGCACGGAACCGAATCTTACTGGGAATCGTGAAAATAGACCGGAAGTAAAAATAGTTTTAAACAGCAATGATGTTGGTTCATCGGTTCGCTACAGTACAACGTTAAAAACGGAATTGCTTTATACTGCTCAGCCAATTCGCTCTGGCGATGAAACGGTCGGGATTTTGCGTGTCGCAAAAAGAACCTCCGCCTTTCAACCTAAAACGCGAAATTTTCAGCGGACGATTTTTATTATTTTGTTCTTATTTTATGCGTTTATCTATTTGATTATCTGTTATTTGACTTATCAACGAAATCGGCCGATCGAAACAGTGCTGCCGGTTTTACAGCGAATGTTGAAGGAACCCGAAAAGAGCAACTATGTCATGCAGGACTCGCCGCAATGGCAGGAGCTCTATCTCACAGTCAATCAAATTAGTGAACAGCTGAATGAAACCTATGCGGCCTACACCTCAACCGAGGAGCAATTCTCAACGCTCTTTCATGAACTGACTATCGGAGTCTTCATTCTTGATACCGAAGGACGCTTCATCATGATCAATCCGGCGATGGAAGAGTTATTACAAATTGGCGGGGCCAATGAGCACTATTATTGGCAAGTGATTGAGGACAATAAGTTTATTCAGTTGATCCAGCAAGTTCTAGTGGATAAAAATCAAGTCCACCAAGAAATTTCAGCCAAGCTGCCAAGCTCGATGAATTTGGATATTCGTCTGCGGTATATTGAAAATGAAATCAAAGGGGATCAAATCATGGGAACCGTCTATGATCTGACCCATGTTCGCCGCTTGGAAAAAATCCAACGCGACTTTGTGGGAAATGTCTCACACGAATTAAAAACCCCGGTAACCTCTTTATTAGGTTTTACGGAAACTTTGTTAGATGGTGCCAAGGATGATCCAGAATTGACCGAAGAATTTTTGAACATTATGCAAAATGATGCGAAGCGTTTGCAGCGATTGATTCAAGATATCATCGAATTATCAAAAGACAGTGATGATCTGGCTGAGGATCGGCAAACGATCGAACTGAATCATTTTCTCCACCAGCAAATAGACTTATACGAACATTTACTGAAAAATAAACAAATCACCGTCGTTGTCGATGGTGCAGAAAACTGTTTTTATCAAACACGCCTAACATTCTTCCAACCGATCATCAAAAATCTTTTGGAGAACGCGATTCAATATTCACCTGAAGAAAGTCTGATCGAGTTAAGCTATCGCCTAACAGAGGAATTGGAAATAACCGTTACCGATCACGGGATTGGGATGTCTCAGAATGATCAAAAACGTATTTTCGAACGCTTTTATCGCGTAGACAAAGCACGTGCCCGCAACTCTGGGGGAACCGGACTAGGACTTGCGATCGTCAAAGAATACAGCGAGATTCTCGGCGGAACGATTGAAGTTGAAAGTCATCCAAAACTTGGCTCAACCTTCATTCTTAAATTACCAAACAAATAAGGATCGCGGAATAATCCGCGATCCTTTTTTCATTTAGGGAAGCTATTGATTTGTCTTCACTCACTCCTGTGAAGCTGTCTATTTCACTGTGCCGTCAACAGAGCGTTCAACTTTCATTGAAGTAATTGGCAAGTAGCCTAATTCTTTGACTGGTCCTGACTGGATGTCATCGCTGGTCATGTATTTCAAGAAATCGGCTAATGCCTTTTCTGGTTTGCCATTTGTATACATATGCTCGTAAGACCAGATAGGCCATTTGTTAGTAGTGATATTTTTATCGTTGGCTGTTACACCATCTAATTGCAGTGCTTGCAGACTATCATCAACGTAAGATAAAGCAAGGTAGCTGATTGCACCTGGAGTCTGCGCCACGATTTTTTTCACCGTACCCGATGAATCCTGTTCTTGTGACTGAATCGGTTCTTTACCGTCTAATCCCCATTTTTCGAAGGTCGCACGTGTTCCGCTGCCTGATGCACGGTTCACTACTTGGATCTCTTCGTCTTTTCCGCCAAGCTCTTTCCAATTCTTGATTTTTCCTGTAAAGATATCGATTAATTGTTGTTTGCTGACATCTTTCACACCTACATCTTTATTTACAACTGGGACAAAGCCAACTACTGCGACTTTATGATCCACTAATTTACTAGCGTCCACGCCGTCTTTTTCTTCAGCAAATACATCGGAGTTGCCGATTTCTACCGAACCGCTCTCAACTTGGCTCAAGCCTGTACCGCTTCCGCCGCCTTGAACAGAGATTTGAACGTTGGGATGATCTTGAGTATAGCTTTCTTGCGCCGCATCAACTAACGGCTGCAAAGCGGTCGAACCTACTGCTGTAATTTTCGCTGTATCCTCTTTAGCTGAGCTGGAATCCTTTGTTGCATTGCCGGTACCGCACCCAGCTAGGATAATCCCTGAAAATGCTAATGCTAAAATAATTTTCTTCATCATGTACACTCCTTATAATAGATCATGCTTTTTTGAGAAATCGACGCAATCCATTGGGCCGCCTCTCATATCTTTAGTACATGGTTACTTTACCAATGGAAAGTAAATATCCTGTTGAATGCATGTAAACGATCGGTAAAGAACTGTAAATGTTTGGTAAAGACATATTAGCTTACTTTTTATTAGTTTTGATGTACAATACGTTTGCAATGAAAATTACAAATGAGAGAAGCGAATAAAGATGTTAGTAATCACCTATGAACTAAACGACTCTGAAAAAGAAAAAACGTATCCTAGTGCCAATGATTTTGTTGCGGCACAGTTAAAAGAAGTTCCTGATCTGCCAGATTATTATCATGTAGTGAGAGCAACTATTGATGGTAAAGAAGTCGACTTGGCTGATAAGACCATCAGCGGTCTTTTCAAC
>NZ_NGLG01000001.1:1471146-1472508 GCF_002140655.1 Enterococcus sp. 3H8_DIV0648
AGACCATCAGCGGTCTTTTCAACTACTTAAATAACTAAAAAAGAAACGATCAAATCTTTTTTGATTTGATCGTTTCTTTTTAATTTTCTACATATGCTGCCAAGCGGTTCATTGCTTCGACTAAATTTTCCATTGAAGCCGCATAACTGATTCGAACATAGCCTTCACCTTCTGGTCCAAAGGCGATTCCCGGAATAATTGCTAATTGATTTTTTTCGGCAAGGTCAATACAGAAAGTCATCGAATCTTGTTCAAGGCCTGCCGGTATTTTTGCAAAGATGTAAAATGCCCCAGAAGGTCGTGCTACTTCAAAGCCTAGTTTCGTCATGGCTTGATAGACATAATCACGGCGTTCTCGATACTCTTCTCTCATTATCTCAGCGTCAGAAATCCCTTGTACTAAGGCACGAACTGCAGCCTTTTGGGAAATCGTCGAAGCCGCTGTTACCAAATATTGGTGGACTTTGATGATCTGCTCAGTCAATTCCGCCGGTGCGAAGATAAAGCCGATGCGCCAACCGGTCATGGCATGAGATTTTGACAAGCCATTAATTAAAATCGTTTGTTCACGCAAATATTTTCCGAATGAAACATGCTTCGTCTCATAATTAAGCTCACTATAAATTTCATCGCTGATTACAAAAATTGGATATTTTTTCAACGTCTCGCTCAACGCAGAAACTTCTGCTTCATTGTAAGCCACACCCGTTGGATTGGATGGCGATGTGATAATGATTGCTTTGACCTTATCCCCATGCTCTGCCATCGCCTGATCGATTTGTTCTGGTGTTAAAACAAAACCAGTTTCCCGAGTATCGATATAAACAGGCTCAGCACCTGCCAATAATATCAGCGGTTCATATCCTGGATACGTTGGTGCTGGCAGCAATACTTTATCCCCTGCCTCTAAAATGGCTAACAAACTAGCCGACAGCGCTTCGGTTGCTCCTACCGTCACCAAAACTTCGGTCGTCGGTTCATAATTCACTGTATATTTCTCAGATAAAAAACGGCTCGCTGCTTCTCGAACATCGATCAAACCAGACATGCCGGTATAATGGCTGAAATTATCCTTGATCGCTTGCTGTCCTGCTTCTTTGACGTGCTCGGGGGTATTAAAATCCGGCTCGCCTAATGTCAGCTTCAGCATATTAGGAATTCCAGAGACTTTTTCATCAAATTGACGAATCAATGAGACGGCGATTTCATAAACATTTTTGTTAAATCGATCTTGCAATTTATTCATATAACCCCTCCATTTTTAATCATATTATCACAATCTCTCAGATAGTAAAGAAAAAATATCTCCTGTCTATTTGCTTAGTAATCGCTATCTTAGCCAAATTCCCGCTGATTTCTGCC
>NZ_NGLG01000001.1:1473081-1485187 GCF_002140655.1 Enterococcus sp. 3H8_DIV0648
TATTTTTAATTCTTACGGTGATTATCGGGTTTTATGCTAAAATAACGCAACAGATTTCCTTGCTGATCATTGGAAATGTCATCAATATATTATTGAGCAGTTTACTAATCATTTTTAAAAGTCCTTTGATTACTCTGTACCATACATCTTCGCCCTTCACGGCAGCCGTCCCCTTGATCGCACTATTTCTAATTACACAGCTGACTGGTATTTTTTGGGGCTACGCGTTCCACAAAGAAGCAGCACTTTCAATTGATAAAGAAAAAGAAAATTAAAAATCTTCGGATCGTTAAATTGATCCGAAGATTTTTATTTGTTATTTGTCGGTTTGATCCATATTTCGATTTTTGGATCATTGGTCACATTTACATATTTCTGAATCAAAAATGGTTCCATCTCTTCCATTCCGATGTCATGTTTTTGCAGCCACGTTCCAAAAAAATAGTTGTTTGCTTTATACAAAGCATCTTCTACTAAATAATTAAAATTCTCCGCCTCAAATGTGCAGACATAAAAATTACCAGACTCTAGACAAAATTGATCAAACCCAGCCGCTTCACTACTATCAGATAGACCGCCTACAAAATATTGAACTTTCCCCGGTGTGGCATCGGTCGTAAAATAATCTATTTCTAGTCCATCTTCCGCCAAATTGGGAATCGTATCTTTCTTCTCATGAAATTCATCCCACAATTCAATCAGTGTGTTCACACCAGCAGTATTCATTTCTCTCGCATCCACTTGGCGTGAGATACCGGTGTAATATTCTTTTTTCTCAAGTTTCCGCTGGTTTATTTCCAACACCATATCATCAACCATCAGCGGCACGCCCTCATCCACCAGGGTGTAATAAATCGACAAATCCGGCTTCAAAAAATCCGTTAGCAAGATTTTACTTTTGCGATACGCATCAGGTGTGATTCCATAAATTTCTTTAAAGGCCTTAGTAAACGTTTCATGACTATTAAAACCATACTCCAGCGCAATATCTGCGATTCTTCGATCAGTCGATCTCAATAAAGGTTTCGCATTTGCAACTCTTCTAGCTTTGATATACTCATTCACTGTTTTTCCAACCAGACGGCTAAATAATTTTTGAAAATAGTACAGCGACAAATAGGAAACTTTTGCCAAGTCTTCAATCGTTAATTCTTCTTTGATGTGCTCTTCAATATGGTCTACTGATTTTTGGATAGCTTCCCAAGCATGCATTTTACTCCCTCCTCACTCGATTACCTTGTTCCTTTATAATAAAAGTTTAGCATAAGAGTAAAATACAAGCTTGTTCGCTAGTGCCGTTTATAATTTATCTAACTCTTCGGCTGGTGTGATGACTGGTTTACCATCCTTGTCTAATAATGGCGTTAACCCGCCAGCATAACCAACTTTGTTAAACATGTAGTTCACACCCGTTTCACGATCAACAAAGACCATGATTGCGTCCAATTTCCCTTGAGAATATACCCTTACAAAACGTTCTTTTGCCATTTTTCTTTCCTTCTTTCCTTTTTTTATAGCGTTTTCATTGAAACTAAATCTAGCGTAGCACAACCGACTTAACCAAACAATTAATTTTTGTCATTTTTCTTCAATAAATCATAAAAAAGGCTTCGCGAACTCGCTCAGCTTTTGAGCAATAAGACCAAAATATTTCTAAATTGCTTCTCAAATTTCGAAATATTTTTGCTTATTGCCGATAAAGCTAGTTCGTGAAGCCAGACATGGATATACCCGCTACAAAGCGATTTATTCATGTAAAGATTTTATACTTTCTTTATAGTCAAAAAAAGAAATCTTTTTGCAAAGATTTCTTTTAATCCTTATATTTTTTTGACAGGAATTTGAATTTCTGTCAGCCAGTCATCCTCAGAGTCCTTATTCCAAAGCCCATCAATATAATTCTCTCGAGCTGAATCAATAATCTCGTAACCATTATTTTCAACAAATTCGATTGCTGCGGCATAAGCTTTAGGAATACCTTTATATGAGCCCTTATGCATTGTACAAACTGCCTCAGGTACTTCTTCAATGTGTTTGAATTTTAAGTCACCTACATCTTCCTTCATTTCAGTCACAGCTTCGCAGACTTCGATATCAATGTTTTCCTCTTTATACTCATTGTCGTGGTAGATATTAAAACAATATTCCGGTACGGCACATACACATCCCGCTCTTTCCATCTGCGCACCCATCTCAGGAATCGTCGAAAACAGCGCCTGAAAATTCGGGACAGTTTTCCGCATCGAAGCGACGATTGCTTCCGGCAGCTTTTTGACTACCATATGATAATTTTCTTCTTCCTGTTGTAGATAGCCTTCGATCTGAGAAAGCATCGACATGCGTTCGGAAATTTCTTTCATTAACTGCTGCTTCTTCCGTTGCAAGATGCGCTGCTCACTTACACCGTCTTGCACTTGCTTGATTTCTTCAATACTGTAGCCGATTCCTCGCAGTGCTAAAAGACGATGCAGCGGCTCCAGCTGGCTGGAGCTATAATAGCGATACCCATTATCAGGATCGATGAAGCGGGGCCGCAGCAGCCCCACTTCATCGTAATACCGTAATGTTTTGATTGTCACTTGATTCATTTTAGAAAACATCCCGATGCGATAGAGTTTTTCTTCGATTTTTTCACATTCTTGTTCCATGAAGTCCTCCTTTTATTCCCAACGAAATAGTTTCGCAGCTAATCCGAAGCCTGCGACTGTGATCACACCCAATAGAATCAGAACAAACTGCGGATTACCGACTGGTTGATTCAGACTGACACTCTTTAGTAGTTGAACGCCTTGTGTTAATGGCAGAACACCTGCAACTTTTTGCATTCCTTCTGGAAAGATTTCAAAAGGAATCACTGCACCCGATAAAAACAGCATCGGAAAATAGACTAAACTGCAAACTAGATTCGCGATCTTCATGTTTTTACACACACTGGCGATCAATAGCCCTAAACTATACATAGCAATCATAACTAAAAAGTAACTAGCAATCAATAATCCCCAGCTTCCCCGCATCCGATAACCTAGAAAAACAACCGATACAAGTGCTACTAATCCAGCAGAGATGATTGCCGTGACCATGGCAACGACTACCTGAGTAGCGATCAAATGAGCCGGTGAAGCGGGTGTCACGAAAAAGTGCTTGAGTATTTTCTTGTCGCGATAATCACAAATTGTCAGCGGGATACCCATGAAAGCAGTCGCGCAAATACCTACGGCTAAAAGAGAACTAAAGCTGCTGTCTAAAAAAGTATAAGAAGCATTGCCCGCTTGTTTATTCCCCGCAATCATGGTGGTCAATAGCAAGACACCTAAGGGCATGCCGATCCCAAAAAGAACACCATCAATTGAACGAAGCGCCAATTTTCCTTCGATTTTCGCTAAGCTAAGTACCTTATTCATCTACATCCTCCCCTACATACCAAAGATAGGCATCTTCCAGATTATTTTGACAACTCTCAGTCAATAACTCTGAGACTGTTCCTTCCGCGACCATGTTGCCTCGTTTGATCAGAAAGAGTCGATCACAAAGAATCTCGGCCTCTTCCATATAATGAGTCGTCAAGAAGATTGTCAGTTGCGTCTCCTTGAGTTTGAGCAAAGTTTGCCAAACATTTCTACGTGCTTCAGTATCCAATCCCGTCGTTAATTCGTCCAAAAAGATAATTTCTGGATCTGGAATCAAAGCGAGTACAATAGAAAGTTTTTGTTTTTCACCGCCGGAGAGTTTCTCGACAGGCTGCGCTTCAAATCTTTCCAACTTAAATAAGTTCAATAATTCTTGATAATCTCGCGGCTCTTTGTATAAGCTTGAGATTTCTCGGCATAATTCCCCCACTCGGATATTATTTTGATAACTGGAAGATTGTAGTTGTACGCCCACTCGTTCAAAAACTTCACGGCGCCGTTTACGCGGGTCCAGCCCTAAAATTTTGGTAGAGCCTTGATCGGGTCGCTTGATTCCTAACAGTGTTTCAATCGTAGTCGTTTTCCCCGCTCCATTTGGCCCCAACAGACCAAAAACTTCACCTTTATTGATGGTGAAGGATAGTTGGTTGACGATTTTCTTTCCGCCAATTTCTTTTGTTACTTGTTTTGCTTCGATAGCTGGATTCACTCTGATCCTCCCCTTTCATTAACAGAATACTGTCTCCTGTTAAGGGAGAGTCAACGGCAAAAAAATTATTGCTGCTTCACGATAAAAATCGTTCCTTCTTTCTGATAGCCTTGCTTTTCGTAATAAGGATCAACATCGCTCATTACATACACCGTTTGCTCAGGGAAATCCCTGCAAGCTTGCTCCATCAGGTAGCGGCCATAATTTTTCCCGCGACAACTGGCATCTACCAATAAATCGTACACATAAACACCAAAGCCATCATCTTCGCGACAGCGAGCATAGCCGCAAAGCTTTTCAGCCTCGAAAAGTAAATAGGTCAGAGAAGTTTGCAAAGCAGTCGAATATTTTTTTCGCTCTTCACCGCGACAATATTCGTTCCACTCCGTTTCCTTTTCCATCATCGCGAATAATTCATCTTCGTCAGTTCTTTTATAAGGTCGAATATACCAATCATTTTCCATTTGAGTGACTCCTTTTTATTTTATGATAGCAAATACGATTCGGTTCTGCTTCGGTAAATTTTGTCAAAAAAAAAGACATCCATTTCTGAATGTCTTAGTTCTGTTCAAAATAATCTCGCGCAGCCTGCTCATCCGCATCCAGCTGCTTAATCAAGCCTTCAACTGATTCAAAGGCTACTTGTCCGCGCAGCATATGATACCAGCGTACCTTGACCTTTTCACCATAAATTTCTTGATTAAAATCAAAAATGTTGATCTCAACCGTCAGCATCCGATTCGAACCAAAGGTATCATTATGTCCAATCGACCCCATTGCCGGATACCACTCATCGCCAACTTTGATCTGATTAACATAGACCCCTTCTTTAGGCAATTTCATATCATCAGGCACTTGAATGTTTGCCGTGGGATAGCCGAGAGTTCTCCCGCGTGCTTCCCCATGAATAACAGTGCCGCTAGTTTCATAAATATACCCTAACAAATGATTCGCCTCATCCAAACGTCCCTCCGACAGCAATCGGCGAATACGCGAAGAACTGATTTTTTCGGTTTCATGCTCTTCTGTTTTCTTCGCAACGATCACCACTTCAAAACGATCCTTGGCATATTTAGGAAGATGCTTGGCATCGGCGGTTTGATCCTTGCCGAAATTATAATCGAAGCCTGAAACTGCGGCTTTAGCATGCAGCCCAACGATATACTGATCAACAAACGCTTGCGGATTCAGTGCGGCAAATGACGAGGTGAATGCTACTTCATATAAAAGATCCACACCTAACTCTGCCATGCGTTCCTCTTTCTGTCTTAAAGTAGAAAGATATTTGATTGGTTTGCTTTGCACTTGCTGGAATACAACTGCAGGATGTTGGTTAAAGGTCATCACCGCTAATTTTAAATTCTTTTCTTGCGCAATCTTTTTACCAGTATTAATCACTTCTTGATGTCCCCGATGAACACCATCAAAAAAACCCAAGACTAACACACAATCTCCTGCAGGAATTTCTTCTGGTTTATAAGGATGACGTAGTTTTATAATTTCCATCTGACATGCCTCCTGATTCCTATCCATGAATTTATTTAAGTCGTCTATTATTCGTTATCAGACAAACTGTGACTAGCAGGACTGACTTCGTTTCGTATCACTTTGCTGGGCTTTAGCAGCCAATTTTTTTCTGGGTGTTGTCCATACAGACTGACTAACTGATCATTATAAAAGAAAGCAATCAGTTCGCCCGGCATTTGTTTGATTCCAAAAGCCTTCATTGGTAAAACCTGCCCATTTTTAACTTTTTGCCAATCATCATCCGTCAAATCGATCCGCGGAAATTCTTTCATCGCCTCTTCAATCGGCTGCAGCGCTTGATCAATCTGACCTTTTTCCATCAACTCACTGACTTGAGCTAAGGTAGCCGCCTGCCCTACTGAAAAGCCGCCGCTGGCTAAACGTGTCAGATCCGACATGTGCGCTGGATAGCCGAGTTTTTCACCAAGGTCCACCGCTAAGGTTCGAACATAGGTCCCTTTGCCGCAAGTTACCTGAAACCGCCAGCTTTGCGTTTTATTCGCTTCATCATAAACCGGCTCTGTCGTCCGTTTAAAACTTTCAATTACCGCCTTGCGCTCTGGTCGTTCCACCGTCTCACCAGCTCGTGCATATTCATATAAACGCTTGCCGTTGACTTTGACCGCCGAATACATCGGAGGGATCTGCTTAATCGTTCCGATGAATGTTGCCATCATTTGATCAATTTCTTCTATTGAGAGTGGTTGCTCTACGGCTCTAGTCTCGACAACTTCACCGCTGCGATCCTCCGTTGTGGTAGAAAAACCCAGTGTGATCTCACCTTCATAAATCTTTCCGCTATCTTGTAAATACTCGATCACTTTGGTTCCTTTTCCAATACAGATTGGCAAAACACCATCCACATCAGGATCTAACGTGCCACCGTGACCGACTTTTTTTGTTTGTAAAATTTTTCTTAGTTTAAAGACACAGTCATGACTCGTCATGCCGCGTTCTTTCCATAACGGCAAAATACCGTCCATCGCTGTTTCCTCATTTCCATTTATAATCAACGTTCCCATTATAGCATAGCTGCTCTGAGAAATGGCAAGTCAACGCTGGCTGCTTGACACTGTATTTCACGGTCGAAGAATACATATCTCACTCAGCAGACAAACGATTCGACTAGACTTTCTAAACAATGTATTTTTACTTTCTCAAAGCTCAAAAAAACCGTCAATTATAACTGACGGTTTAGTAATTCTTTTCTTTAGCTTTTTTCTTTTGACGTTGCCGATTGATCACAAATGAAATACTTGGATCAGATGGCTGCTGCATTGCATAGGATTCTAATTGATTGACTTGGTGTCGATAATTATTGGCCGCAAAATTAGAAATGTCCTCATTGCCTTCGTACTTATCAATGAGTTTTCTTTCCAAATAAAACCCGCGAATCAATTCTTTCGCATAAATTGGATCTTGCTGAATCAAATAGGTGCCAAATAATCCATGACCGCTGACTTGGTGCATCAAATTTTTCCGTTCATCTACAAAGAAATCAATCAAATCTTCATCATAAACATCCCGCAGGTTTTCCAAACTATCTAATATCGCTTCGCTGTTGCGAATAAATATTTTTCTAAGTGTAGAAATATCTTCATTATCCACTGTCTCTTTACGCTTCTGCCGCCGCTGCCAAAACATTTTTGGATGCATAATGACACGAATAATACGCCGAACAAAGATCAACCAAAAACTAAGTAAGGACAACATTTGTTTCGTAACCGATTCAGACACGTTTGAAATAAAACGTGAATACAAGCGATAAGCGCCTGAATCAATTTGATGGCGTCTAAAGCTTTCATCCAGTCCGTCGCGTTCAACCGAGATAATCAATGCCTGGATTTCTTGAAATTCCTGCTGCGCACTTTCCGGCATCGAATTATTAAAGACCATTTGAATACGCCCTTGATAATTCGCAATTACGGCAAGTAGTGCAAAGCGTTCTTTTTCGCTTAACTTTTTATTATCTAAATCTTCGTAAAGCTCGCTGATCACTTCGCGAAGAATCAACATTAACTTAGGATCGGTAGGCGGTACAACTTCCCCTTCCGATAGAATCGGCAACAAAATCATACCGATGATTAAGGTCAAAAAAGTCACGCAGGCTGTAATGAACAATAGCAGCGATCGTTCGGGAAACTCCAAACCATTGATCGTTGTCGGTAAAATGAAAATTGTAGCGATACTGACAGTCCCCTTAACACCGCCGAAGGTCAACAACAATCGATCTCTCAACTGTTCATGATTTTTCTTCCAGCCTTGGGTAACGATGTAAAAACCACTAACAAACATGAATCGTAAAACGAATAATAGAACCGTGAGTAACAATACGATGCCTAATAGATGAATGTTGGAATAATTTCGACTATTCCAGACTGGAGAAAAGACTTGGGAAAGTTCAATCCCTAAGAAGATGAATACTAATGCGTTCAGCATAAAGCTGATCGTGCTCCATGAGCTTTCAGTTACATTAGAAAGCTGGGCTTCGAATAAATTAACTCTCCGGAAGCCGGTTGCCTGCAAGACACCTGTAACAACCGCAGCAATGATTCCGGAAGCATGAAATAATTCCGCAATAAAATAGGCCGCAAATGGCAAAATCAATTCAATCAGCAGATACGCCGATACGTCTTGAGCCGAGATGCGCTCAATAATTTTTATGACTTCATTTTTGACCCAAATGATTACTAAACCAACTAAAACACCCACGATACTTGATTCAAGTAAAGAAACTGACGCATCCGCCGCAGAAAATTGACCAGTCAATAACGCAGCTACAGCAAACTGAAAGGCTGTTACACCCGTTGCATCATTGATCAGCCCTTCACCTTCTAAGACGTGCATCACCGATTCAGGAATATTTAAACGTTTCGCCAGCGAACTAACCGCCACCGCATCAGTTGGACCTAAAGAAGCTCCAAAAGCTAAACAAGCCGCGATCGGAATCGCCGGCAAAATACTATGCAAAACAAAACCCAAACCAAACAAAGTAAAGATCACGCCGCCAAAAGCCAGAAGCAAGATCAAACCGAAATGTTTCAAGATCGACGGAATATCTGCGGTCTCACCTTCTCGGAATAATAAGGGCGCAATGATCATTACCAGAAATACTTCCGGCTCAAAATGGATGGAGCTGCCAACTTCGGTAAATCCAAGAATGATACCGATAATGATTTGGATCATAAAAATTGGAAACGACGGGAAAACTTTTGCTAAAACATTCGATAAGGTAATGGCAATGGCTAAAATGATAATAATCTCAATTAAGCCCATTCACTCACCTCTTGGAACAATTCTCTTTTGCCTTAAATAATAATTTTAAGAACTCTCTTTTCTTGATAATGATTCGGTCTTCCAAATCAGACAGTTCTTTTGATTCACCATCTAACGAAAGCTGAGCACGCTTTGTTTCCATACGCAGCAAATCATGCTTCATTCGTTCTAATTTACGAGAAGTTAAGACATTGATTCTCTTTATTTTTTGTTTAACGGCTTTACGTTCTTCAGGGCTCAGGTTTTCAAATTCTTTATGGAGAGCCTTCATCCGTTCTTCAAATTCCGTAGTCATTTTAGACTTTGCCTCCTTGAAAAAATATCCAGCAAAAGGATTAAATACAAACTGCATACACTTTAACAGGATTTGTCCAATAATGCAATCAACACAGTATCCAATTCGACAACCAACCATTAATTATTAAACTTCTCAATTAAACTGCACCGAAAAAGAGCAAATTGTCAAAAAAGAACCCGAAAAATTCTTCGGGTTCTTACGAATTTATTCTTTATTTAAGTCACGGATCATTTGATCGATTTTAGAACCATATTCAACTGATTCATCTAATTCAAAAAATAATTCTGGTGTTTTATAGATCGATAGGGCATGGCCTAATTCACGACGAACCAAGCCGCTTGCTTTATTCAATCCTTCTTGTGCCTTTTCTTTGTCTGATGCCTTATCAGATAATAGGCTGTAATAAATCGTCGCTTGCTGCAAGTCGCCTGTGACATGAACATCAGTGATGTTTACATCCTGGACCCGCGGATCACGAACTTTTTTTCGCAAGATGTCATTGACCTCTTTTAAAATCTCTTGAGCGAGACGACGATCGCGATAATTTGGCATAACGACTGCCTCCTTGTTCATACTAATTCATTTGCCTTAGATACTCCGCTGCATATTAAGAATACACAGCGGAGCTGGCAACTATTTTGGTTTGATTTCTTCCATAATAAAGCCTTCGATTACATCGTCGACTTTAATGTCGTTGAAGTTTTCAATCATAGCGCCACATTCGTAGCCCATCTTAACTTCTTTCACATCGTCTTTGAAACGTTTCAAGCTGGCAAGCTTGCCCTCAAGAATAACGATACCGTTACGAATAATCCGCACACCGCTATCACGTTGGATCGAACCTTCGTTGACATAACAGCCAGCGATGGTACCGATTTTAGAAACTTTATACGTTTCGCGAACAGTCATTTGACCAGTGATTTTTTCTTCGTATTCAGGGTCAAGCATTCCCTTCATCGCTGTTTCGATTTCTTCGATTGCTTTGTAAATGATACGGTGCAAACGAATATCTACTTTTTCAGCAGAAGATTGCTGTTTCGCTTGCGGTGTTGGACGAACGTTAAATCCGATGATGATCGCATTACTTGCGGCAGCTAGAGTAACATCACTTTCATTGATAGCACCTACTGCTGAATGGACGATCTTCACACGAACGCCTTCAACATCGATTTTCTTCAATGATGCAGCCAATGCTTCAGCAGATCCTTGAACGTCAGCTTTGATGATTACATTAACTTCCTTCAATTCGCCCTCTTTAAGAGATTCGAATAAGTTATCTAATGTCACACGAGCACTTGAACTGCGGTGTTCAAGCAACGCACGTTTCGCACGTTCTTCCCCGGCTGCACGCGCTGTTTTTTCATCTTCAAAGATAGCAAAACGATCTCCTGCTTGAGGAACATCATTCAATCCAGTAATTTCCACTGGTGTTGCTGGTCCTGCAGCTTTTTCACGACGACCAATATCATTGGTCATCACACGAACACGACCATAAGTGTTACCGACAACGATTGGATCGCCGACTCTCATCGTACCTTGTTGAACCAATAATGTTGCAACTGGTCCTTTTCCTTTATCAAGACGTGCTTCGATAACTGTTCCGATGCCGTGTAACGTTGGATCAGCTTTCAAGTCTTCCACTTCGGCAACTAATAGAATCATTTCTAGTAATTCCTCAATGTTTTGGTTGAACTTCGCTGAGATTTCAACGAAAATCGTATCGCCGCCCCATGCTTCAGGAATTAATTCATATTCGCTTAATTCTTGCATGACATGTTGAGGATTTGCACCAGGTTTGTCAATTTTATTTACTGCTACGATAATCGGCACTTTCGCCGCTTTCGCGTGGTTGATTGCTTCAATCGTTTGCGGCATCACTCCATCATCAGCTGCTACAACTAAAATCGTGATGTCTGTGATACTTGCTCCACGGGCCCGCATGCTAGTGAAGGCCGCGTGTCCAGGTGTATCTAAGAAAGTGATCGGCTTGCCGTTGATATCGATTTGATAAGCACCGATATGCTGCGTAATTCCGCCTGCTTCACCACTCGTTACACGAGAATGACGCAATGTATCTAGTAATGTTGTTTTACCATGGTCAACGTGCCCCATGATTGTTACTACTGGAGGACGAGAAACTAAGTTTTCTTCGTTAACATCTTCTACATCGAAGAAACGATCGATATCAGCAATATCAATTGTAACTTTCTCTTGTGGTTCGATACCGTAATCAGCAGCTAACAATTCAATTGTATCTTTATCTAATGGTTGGTTTTGGTTAACCATAACACCCATCATAAATAATTTTTTGATGATTTCAGCTGGCTCGCGATGGATTTTCTTCGCGATATCCGCCACATTCATACCTTCTGTATATTCCAAGATTTCGGGTAATTCACGGAATTTACGTGGAGGCACAGCAGGCTTATTGCTTTGTTGCTGTCTGCCTTTTTTACCTTTTTTATTGAATTTGTTTCTGTTGCGATTCTGATTGCCGCCAAAATTATTATTACGGTTTTGATTGCCATAATTATTTTTATTGCGGTTTTGGTTACTACTTTGATTTGTTGAACCGCCTTGTGCCGGACGTTGCGCATTGTTCGTTCCGCTTTGAGCAGGACGCTGGCCTTGGCTTTGCGTATTATTAGCATTACCCTGTGTTGGGCGTTGACCTTGATTTGGACGTTGTGCGTTATTTGCACCGCCTTGTGCCGGGCGTTGACCTTGGTTTTGGCGTTGTGCATTGTTGTTTGCACTGCCTTGTGTCGGGCGTTGGCCTTGGTTTTGACGTTGTGTGTTGTTTGCAGCACTACCTTGTGCCGGACGCTGACCTTGGTTCTGGCGTTGTGCATTGTTTGCACCGCTTTGTGCTGGACGCTGACCTTGGTT
>NZ_NGLG01000001.1:1485287-1493551 GCF_002140655.1 Enterococcus sp. 3H8_DIV0648
GGACGCTGACCTTGGTTCTGGCGTTGTGCATTGTTTGCACCGCTTTGTGCTGGACGCTGACCTTGGTTTGGTCGTTGTGTATTATTGTTTGCACTGCCTTGTGCTGGGCGTTGACCTTGGTTTGGTCGCTGTGCATTGTTCGCACTGCCTTGTGTTGAATTTTGGCGTTGTGCATTGTTATTGGTACCTTGATTTGGACGTTGTCCTTGGTTTGAACGGTTTGCGTTCGCTGAGTTATTCTGTCTATTGTTTTGTGTCAAGTCTTTATTTCCTTTTCTATTCTGGAAATTTGGGTTGTTCTTCGAGCTCTTTCCATGGAATTTTGGTTTTTCGTGCTGGTTAGCTGATGGTTTTGCTTGAGTAGTTTGTTTCGGCTTGCTAGAAAAAGCTTGTTTCAATTTTGATTCATCGTCTCCTGATAATGAACCCATATGATTATTAACATCAATACCTAAGGTCTGTGCTTTTTCTACAACATCCTTACTTGATTGATTCACTTCTTTGGCAAATTCGTATACTCTTTTTTTTCCCATGCAATCACCTTCCTAACCTGTTATTAACGTCATAATTTTGTCGGCGAATCCTTGGTCCAAAACCCCGATAACTTTTCGTGGTTTGCCGATTGCGCCTAAAATCTCTCCTTGAGTAAATTCGACAAAACATGTCGTCTGATAATACTTACTTTTGTCTGATACTTTTTTCTGAGTGTTTCCACTCGCATCAGTAGTGACAATCACAAGCTTCACTTTATTTCTGCGAATCTCATTGATCGTCATTTCTTCCCCTGTGATCAGTTTGCCTGCACGCATTGCAAGGCCTAACATGTTCAAGGCCTTCTGCTTATTCATTGCCAAAGAGCTCTCTTCTGGCTTTTTGGTGTTTCACATAATCCAGTAGTTCTTGATAAAAATCATCAGTCAATTCGATGTCCAGTGTACGGTCTAAGATGCGTTTTTTCCAAGCTTCTTCAACTTCAGCCGGTTCCAGCGCAACATAAGCGCCTCGTCCTGGTTTCTTACCTGTAGGGTCAATTGAAACTTCACCCTCTTTTGACTTAGCGATGCGAATCAATTCTTTTTTAGGGAACATTTCACCGGAAACGACCGATTTGCGCAAAGGAACTTTTCTTTTTTTCATTTGCAGTCCTCCTAATTAACTATTCTTCATCTTGAACAGAAGCGTCGTTTTCAACTTCTTCTGTCATTTCTGGTGTTGCTTCTTCAATTTCCTCTTCTGCACTAGGATCAATTTCCTCAATTTCTGATTCATCATAGTTTGCGTAAAATTCTTCCATGTCTGATTCAGATTTGATATCAATTTTATGTGCAGTTAGCTTCGCAGCTAAGCGAGCATTTTGTCCGCGTTTACCGATTGCCAATGATAGTTGGTAATCAGGTACTACTACGGTACAAACTTTTGGATTATCAATATCGAAGATTACATCTTCAACTTGAGCTGGATTCAAGGAGTTCGCAATAAATACTGCTGGATCCTCGTTCCACTCAACGATATCCATATTTTCGCCTTTTAGTTCATTAACAATTGCTTGTACTCGTTGTCCTTTTGGCCCAACACAAGTTCCAACTGGATCAATATTTGGGTCTGTTGAACGAACAGCAACTTTCGCGCGATCACCAGCCTCGCGAGCAATGCTGACGATTTCGACGATACCATCATAGACTTCAGGAATTTCTTGTTCAAATAAACGGCGTAACAAATCAGGATGACTGCGGCTTACAAAAACTTGCGGTCCTTTTGATGTGTTTTCTACGCGAGAAACATAAACTTTGATACGATCATGTGGTTTATAGTGTTCATTTGGCATTTGGTCTTGTTTCGAAAGAACCGCTTCGATCTTGCCTAAGTTGACATAGATATAACGATTATCTTGACGTTCAACCACACCTTGCATAATGTCTTTTTCATAAGCACTATATTCGTTGTAGATGATGCTGCGTTCGGCTTCACGTACACGTTGCAGGATAACTTGCTTCGCTGTTTGAGCAGCAATTCGGCCGAAATCCTTTGGTGTTACTTCAAAACGAATCGTATCACCGATTTCATATGCTGGATTGATCTCCATTGCATCTTTCAGCGATACTTCTAATTGTGAATCCATAACTTCTTCCGTTACTTCTTTCACGGCATATACATGAATATCGCCTTTTTTTTCGTTGAATTCCACTTCAACATTTTGCGATTGACCGTAATGACGCTTGTATGCTGAGACTAAAGCTGCCTCTAACGCCTCGATTACGATTTCTTTCGAAACACCTTTTTCTGCTTCTAGAGTATCCAACGCATTCAGCATTTCTTTACTCATTCTAACTTTCCTCCTAGTTCATATTAACGAATCTATTTCTCAGAGTAAAAATAAGTCTGGCTTTCACCACGTATATCAATTTACTAAGAAAAAATAGGTTTGATTTCAATTAATTAAAATTCGATCGCAAAGCGGGCTTTTGCAATATTCTTACGATCAAAAACCATATCTTTAGTGCGGGTCTTAATTTTAACTGTTAATGTCAATTCATCTTCAGTTAAATCTTTCAAAAAGCCTTGATATTGTTTTTCACCATCAACATTTTGATATAATGACACATTAATATATTGTCCCAGCGCTTTTTGATAGTCTTCTTCTTTTTTCAATGGACGTTCGGCCCCTGGTGAAGAAACCTCAAGGAAATATGCTTGCGGAATCGGATCTGGATCGATTGAATCCAATTTATCGCTAAGTTGTTCACTGACAAGGGCGCATTCTTCAATATCGATTCCGCCTTCTTTATCAATAAATACTCTTAAAAACCAACTTTTTCCTTCTTTCACAAATTCCACTTCGACCAGCTCAAAATTATGCTCATCTAAAATAGGTGTTACTAGGTCAGTCACTGTTTCGACTACACTGCTCAAACTGTCAGCCTCCTTTATTCCATTAAAAAGAGTGAGCGAAAAATCCGCTCACTCACCATCACTCTATGATTAGTCTCTTATACACATATATACTGAAAATTCAACCGCTTCATTTTCATAGTGGAATTTTCTTTCATTTTAAAGCTGAATTTATCTTTTTCTTTACATATCAAACAATGAAAGTTGGTTTTCATCCGGCAAATCTTTTAAAACACCATGAGTATCCATATACTCGATTAAGGTCTTCGATACTTTACCTCGAGAGGCCAAATCTTCTTTTGATAAAAAGATACCATCCTTACGTGCTTCAACAATTTGTTTTGCCACATTCATGCCAAGACTTGGTACAGCACGGAAAGGTGCGATCAATGTGTCTCCATCAATTACAAAATCTTGAGCATCCGATTTGTATAAATCAATCATCCCGAAATGAAAACCACGTTCTAACATTTCATTACACAATTCCAAAACAGTTAATTGATTCTTCTCTTTTGTTGAGGCGTCCATCCCCTTATCAGTGATGGCCTTCATCGCTGCTTTAACTGCATCCTTACCTTTAGCCATTGCAACTAAGTCAAAGTCGTCAGCACGAACAGAAAAATATGCACAATAGTAAAGAATTGGAAAATAGACCTTAAAGTAAGCCACTCGCAACGCCATCAATACATAAGCTGCCGCGTGGGCTTTCGGAAACATGTACTTGATCTTCGAACATGAATCGATATACCAGTCTGGAACATTATTTTCTTTCATCGCAGCTAAATATGTTTCTCGTAACTCATCGTCGATTTTATTCCACTGACCTTTACGTACCGTCTCCATGATTTTGAAGGCCATTCCGCTATCAAGTCCTGCGTGAATTAAGTAGACCATGATATCATCCCGACAACCGATAACCTCGGCCAGGTTAGCTTCACCACGACTGATTAATTCTTCTGCATTTCCTAACCAAACATCGGTACCGTGTGACAAGCCGGAAATTTGCAGCAGTTCGGCAAAAGTTGTTGGTCCCGTTTCTTCTAACATTCCGCGAACGAATCGTGTACCGAATTCAGGGATGCCTAGAGTGCCCGTTTTAGAATAAATCTGATCAGGTTCAACGCCTAACACCTGCGGACCAGCAAAAATTTTCATTACTTCCGGATCATCAGTTGGGATCGTTTTAGGATCGACTCCCGATAATTCTTGGAGCATCCGAATCACGGTCGGATCATCATGTCCCAGAATATCGAGCTTCAAAACATTATCGTGAATCGAATGGAAATCAAAGTGAGTCGTTTTCCACTCGGAATTCCGGTCATCTGCCGGAAACTGAATCGGTGTAAAATCGTAAACGTCCATATAATCAGGAATAACAATGATTCCGCCCGGGTGCTGCCCTGTCGTCCGCTTAACACCAGTTGCTCCTTTGGCTAATCGATCAATCTCAGCATTTCTAAAATGCAGATTATGATCTCGTTCGTATCCTTTAACAAATCCATAGGCGGTTTTATCAGCGACTGTACCGATCGTACCTGCTCGATAAACGTAGTCTTCTCCAAACAGCACTTTCGTATAATCATGAGCTTTCGCTTGATAATCCCCAGAGAAATTCAAATCGATATCGGGAACCTTATCCCCGTGGAAACCTAAGAAAGTTTCAAAAGGAATATCGTGTCCATCCTTATTTAGACGAGCACCACATTTTGGACAAGCTTTTTCTGGCAAGTCAAAACCAGAACCATAAGAACCATCCTCAAAGAATTCCGAATATTGACAATCTGGACAATAATAATGCGGCGGTAATGGATTTACCTCTGTAATACCTGTCATAGTGGCAACAAAGCTCGATCCAACCGAACCACGCGACCCTACTAAATAGCCGTCAGCATTACTTTTGTGCACTAATTTTTGTGAAATCAAATAAATAACCGAAAAGCCATTTCCAATAATCGAAGTTAATTCTTTTTCTAAACGTTTCTCGATGATATCAGGTAATGGATCACCATATAACTCACGAGCACGGTCATAACTTAATTTTTTGATTTCTTCTTCTGAACCAGGAATTTTAGGTGTATAAAGATCGTCTTTAACTGGAACAATTTCTTCACAGCTGTCAACCACTGCATTGGGACCATCAACAACGATCTCTTTTGCTAGTTCTGGACCTAAGAAACTGAAGGCCTGCAACATTTCATCCGTAGTCCGGAAATGTACATCCGGTAAACTGTGACGATTTAACGGATTAGCTCCTCCCATTGAACTAATCAAAATTTTACGATAGATTGCATCCTCTTTATTCAAATAATGAACATCTCCAGTTGCAACCACTGTTTTGTTTAAGTCCTTGCCGATCTGAATTAAATTCCGCAAAATATCTTCTAAGTCCGACTCATTTTTAACTAATTCTTGTTCAATCAAAGGTGCGTAAACAGCCTTTGGCATCACTTCAATATAGTCATAAAAAGCTGCACGATTTTTAGCCTCTTCAACGCCCTTTTGCATCATCGCTTCAAATATTTCGCCCTGCGAGCAAGCAGAACCAACCAAAAGGTTTTCACGCAGCTTATTTAGTTGGGAACGCGGAATCCGCGGAACACGTTCAAAATATTCAACATTAGACATCGAAATTAATTTGAACAAATCCTTCAAACCAGCTTGGTTCTTCGCTAAAATCGTTGCATGGAACGGTCGTGCACGTTTATAAGAATCACCTTCACCAACATGATCGTTCAATTGGTCATGATAGTTCATGTCGTGTTTTTCGATCGCTTCTTTAACAAAAATCCATGCTAAATGTCCTGTTGCCTCAGCATCATAAACAGCTCGGTGATGTTGCTCTAGGTTGATGCCAAATTTCTTAGTCAGGACACCTAAACCAAATCGCTTAAACTCTGGGTATAAGAAACGAGCCAATTCCAAAGTATCGATAACTGGATTTGGTGTTTCCGGCATATCATGTCGAACATAGGTAGTATTGATAAATCCAATATCAAATGTCGCATTATGGGCCACTAGGATCGAACCTTCACAGAATTTTTCAAATAATTCCATGACTTCTTTTTCTGGTTTTGAGCCGCGTACCATTTCGTCAGTGATCCCAGTTAAATTGATCGTTGTTTCTGATAACGGATGCCCCGGGTCGATAAATTCTTCAAAGGTATCAATGACGTTTCCTTTGTGCATCTTAACCGCGGCCAACTCAATAATTGTATCGTATACGGCAGACAACCCCGTAGTTTCCACGTCAAAAACGACATACGTAGCATCTGTCAATGATTCATGAGCATCATTATAAGCAATCGGTACACCATCAGAAACGACATTTGCTTCAACACCATAAAGAATTTTTACACCGGCTTTTTTTCCGGCGGCGTGGGCATCAGGAAATGATTGAGCTCCGCCGTGATCAGTGATCGCAATTGCTCTATGTCCCCATTTTCCCGCCTGTGCGACCAACTCACTAGCACCATTAATGGCATCCATCGTACTCATATTAGTATGAAGATGCAGCTCTGAACGTTTCTCTGTTGCTGTATCTTGCCGTTCTGGATGTTTAACTTCTTGAATATCTTGGGCATTCATGACTAAATCACGCATGAAGGTATCTTCTTGCACACTGCCTCGCACACGAATCCAACTATTGTTGGCAATTGCTTCAAAAATTGCCTCATCTTTTTCACCATTTGAGAATTTCTTTACTACAAAGGAAGACGTATAGTCAGTCATTTTTATGATCAAAATTTTCCGTTTTGAACGCAACTCACGTACTTCTTTATCAAAAATGAATCCTTCAATAGTAATCCGACGCTCTTCTTCAATGATATTGCCCATCGGTGTGATGGCTTCATCTGCCGGGATATTGCGGCCCATTTGAATCGGTCCGTCAAAGTGGGCAGCACTTACTTTCTGTTCTTTTTTCTTCGATTCGTACTGCGCTATGCTGGCTGCTGCTTGTTCTTGCATCGCCTGTGCTTGCGCTTGTTTCCGAACTTCGAATTCTTGTAATTTTTTATCAGCTTGCTCTTTGTCTACTTCCGGATCGATTCGCAAATGTGGAAAGCCGTATGAGACTAAATTTTCTTCGATCAACGGCAAATACTGCTGCTTCAAAAATGGAATAACCGTCTCATTATCGATCAATAATACAATTCGCTTGCCTTGGATAACTGGCAGCGGTTTGCTCAAAACTTGCTTCACTAGCGGCGTATCACAATCTTGCTCACTCAAAGCCAACTGCCAATAATTTTGCAGAAGCTCTTCTTCAAATTGATTGTCTTCTGGGACGATATGTAATTTCACCTTCGCAATAGATTGGAAAGCGATTTGCAGCTTTTGGTAAAACGCATAAAATAATTTCGCCGGTAAAATTTCTGGTGTTTGAATATAAAATTCCCAAACACGTGATTTCTCATGAACAACAACCTCTTTGATCTCTGCTGCTTGGATCATTGGATGTTGCTGCTCTGTCTCGGCTAATTCAATTTGTCGTAATAAATTTTCGAACAGCTCACGATTTTTAGACAAAATGACATCTCCTTCACTTTTTCAAGTATGTTCCAGTATACCTGTTTTTTTTTATGATTGCATTAGAAAAAGGATCGAAAAAATTTCGATCCTTTCATTTAAAAGAAGAAACGCTGAATATCATTCCATGTGACTAAAATCATCAGAAGCATGATAAACCCAAATCCAATCATGGTAATCATACCTTCTTTTTCTGGATCAAGCGGTTTTCCCCGTGCCCCTTCGATTAAATTCAGTAAAATCTTACCGCCATCGAAGGCTGGAATTGGCAGCAAATTGACAATTCCTAAGTTGACTGACAAGAGCGCCATCAAATAAATGACCGTTTTAATCCCCGCACGCGAGGCTTCCGCAGACATCTGATACATCATCACGGGTCCACCAAGTTTATCTAAACTAAATCCAGTGAATAGTGAACCTAACGCACCGAAAATTCTTGTAACCATATCCCATGATTGCGTTAAACCGCCGACAACCTTATCTGTGAAACTGGTCTTCATATAAGGTGTTACACCGATTTGACCAACTTTTTCACCATTGCTTTTAACACTTTTCGGTGTCATTTGTACGGTTTTCTCTTTGCCATCCTGCTCGATCACAACCGACAATTCTTTTCCTGGCTTTTTCGTAACAGTATCAGTTAAATCATCCCAAGAAGAGATTTTCTTTCCATCTACAGAAACGATGGCATCATGATCCTTTAGCCCCGCAACAGCTGCCGGACTTTCTGCTTGCACCGTTCCGATCTGATTTGTATTGTAGTCTGCAACTCCACCTTGTAAGAAAGCCAGAGCGATAAACAATATGATCTGTCTCTTATACACATCTCCGAGCCCACGAGACGCTCA
>NZ_NGLG01000001.1:1493678-1521219 GCF_002140655.1 Enterococcus sp. 3H8_DIV0648
CAATATGATAGTTAAAATAAAATTATTCATTGGTCCTGCAAAATTAGTCAGGATACGCGAGCCTAACTTAGCAGACTGAAATTGCACATCTCTTGGTGCAATCCGGACCTCTGTTCCACTCTCTTCAATCACCGTGGCATCATGCTGAACTTTGTAAGTTGTTTCTTGGCTCTCGTCGCCATTCACATAACCTTTAATAACCAAATCATCTACAAGGTCAGCAGAGATTAATTCCATTGGAATGCTGTTAGGTAATTGAATTTTTTTACTAACATTAATTCGACGAATCTCATTATTGGAGGTCAGTTCAACTGATAGCGGCATCCCCGGACTCAACTCAGTTTCCTCATCCTCCATACCTGCCATTCGAACATAGCCGCCGATCGGCAATAGACGTAACGTATATGTAGTGCCATCTTTTCCCATATGGGCTATAAGTTTTGGTCCCATGCCAATCGAGAATTCCCGAACTAAAATTCCTGCTCGTTTTGCAAAGAAAAAATGTCCGAACTCATGAACAATTACAAGGACACCGAAAACGATTAAAAACGTAATAATCGTACGCATAATTTTCCTACCTTCACTAGTTTCTTAGAGACAGTTTATCATAGTATCGAAAAAATATATTCCTTTACTGATCATTTCATAGAAAATTTAAAAAAATTCCGTGTAAACTTCATCATGAAAAAAAGAGCGTCTCCGCTCTTTTTAAAATACACCTAACAAATGCATCATTGGAAAAACAAACAACATACTGTCAAAACGATCTAGAATTCCGCCATGTCCTGGTAAAATATTCCCTGAATCTTTCACCCCATAATGACGCTTGATTGCTGACTCTACTAAATCACCAAATTGCCCCACAACTGAGAAAATAATTGTAAAGATAATCATTGTTACGAGATTGTGTTGGAACACTGCTGGTTGAACTAAGACAAATACTATTGCTACTACAACTGCACTAGCAATCCCTCCTAATGCCCCTTCAATCGTTTTGTTGGGTGAAATATCTGGCCATAGTTTATGTTTTCCTATTTTCCGTCCTACCATATATGCACCGATATCCGTTGCCCAAACAACAAAGAAAGCAAAGAGTAAGATTGCCAAGCCATCCGCACGTGCTGTAACTAGATTTTGAAATCCAACTCCCACGTATAAACTGGCAACCACTGGAAAACCTGCTTCATCGATAGTATAAGTATTCTTCGAAACAACAGAGAATCCTAAAATAATCATCACTGTTAAATAGAACAATAGAAAATTGCTGTTATCGCCACTTAAAAAGGGCATCCAACGATCCGCTGGTAACACTAGAAAAACCGCACCTAAAATTGAAAGTACTCCTTCAAAGCTTAGGATTGCAAGTCCCTTCATACGAAACAATTCATATACACCAATCCCGCCTAATATTGCTGCCGCCAATTCAACTGCAATGCCGCCGACATAAAGAATCGGAATAAAGATTGCCAAGGCGACAACTGCGGTAATGACTCGCTGTCTCATTTTTTATCCTCCTTGTTCAAGCCACCAAAACGTCGATTTCGTTGTTGAAAAGAAGCAATTGCCGCTTCTAAATGGTCCCCATCAAAATCTGGCCATAAGGCTTTAGTAAAATACAATTCGCTATAGGCTAGTTGCCATAGTAAAAAATTACTTATCCGTTCTTCCCCGCTGGTTCTTACGACTAGTTCAGGGTCCCGTAACTCTTTAGGCAAGAAACCTGTCATTAGATGATCACCTACGATGTCATCATCGATCGCTTCAACAGAAAGCTCGTCATCCTTAATTTCTTGTGCCATTTGTTTGATTGCCGTGATAATTTCAGCACGACTGCCATAGTTCAACGCGAAATTCAAAACAAGACCGTCATTTTGCGCAGTCTGTTCGATTGCTCGTTTTACCGCATCTTGCGTATGAGCGGGCAAATATTCTTCGTAACCCATTACATGAACTTGTACATTCTCTTCGATCAATTCTGGTACAAAGGTATCAAAAAAATCTACAGGCAGCTGCATCAAAAAGTTCACTTCTTCTTCTGGACGTTTCCAGTTTTCTGTTGAAAAAGCATAAAGCGTTAAAACTTTTACGCCTAAGCGATTAGCATGTTTGGTAATCTTTTTTACTGTTTCCATGCCTTCTTTATGCCCAGCAATTCTTGGCAAACGTCGATTTTGAGCCCAACGCCCATTACCGTCCATAATGATTGCAATATGTTTTGGCACAGCACCTTCAGGATCAAAAACGAATTGCGCTGCTTCTGGCGTATATTTTTGTTTTTGTGGAAAAAATCGCAACACCATGTTTTTCCCTCCTTTATTAAGATACAAATAAAAAACTTTTGAAAAGTCATCTGCCATTATAACAATAAAGTACGGTTATTCCTACGAAAAATGAATACCTTTAGGCTTTTTCAATGATTTTTGAACGCTGACATTCTTAAAATCGAACCATAAACTTGATCTTCATTTTCTATTGGACACTTTGAAAACCGATCTTATACCTAATGTAAAACCAAGTATCCCTCCTTAAAGTATGTGTTTCAATTTCATTATTCCTGAATACCACAATTAATTTAAGCACACAAAAAGCGTCCTTCAAGTAGCTGACACCACTCAAAGAACGCTTGTAATCATTGTGCTTCGGATATCGCTTCTTCTTGCAACAACTGATTATCATAAATTTTGAAGAACAGCATATAAACAATCACGTCCAACAGAAGAACAATAATTTGCAAAATTGATCCGCTAATATGTCCGCCAGTTGCTAAATAGCCACTAATAATAGGCGGTACTGTCCAACCTACATTTATTCCTACTGCCTTAGCCACCAATCCGCTGGCCATTGACAAATAACAGATAAGCACATTCATCACCGGAACTAAGATATATGGAATGAACATCATAGGATTCATTACAATTGGTAGACCAAACATCAAGGGCTCGTTTATATTGAAAATCCCGGGTGCCAGAGTAAGGCCTCCCATCAGCTTGGATTGCTTACTTTTTCCGAAGAGCACAATAGCAATTACCAACCCTAATGTGGCACCTCCGCCGCCCATATAGACGAAATTCATCATAAATGGATAACTGACAATATGAGGAATCGCTTCTCCGGCCTGAAAAGCTACTCGATTTATATCAGAATTCATATACCAGATAGGATAAAGTACCGAACCGACTACATCAGCTCCATGAATACCACATAACCAGAACAAGGAAGTGATAATCACGACTACTATTGTCCCCAAGAGAGAACTGCCGATTAAACTTAAAGGCCCTCCTAAAAGATTAGTGATTAGCACATGGGCATTTCCCAAATCAGAAACTTCGAGTAATTTTTGAATAATTGCAAATACTGCAATAATCACAAATCCTGGAATCAAAGAAGAAAACGAGCGGCTAACTTCAGGAGGTACAGTTTCGGGCATTTTGATTACAATATTTTTGCGAATAAATATTTTATAGATTTCCACTGAAACGATACCTACAATAATAGCAACAAATAAACCGCCGCTTCCAAGATAAGTGTAACCAAATCCGCTGACCTCATTTTTATCGACAATTTCTGGTGTCAAAATCAGAAATGAAGAAAGTGAGATAATTCCCGGTGCTACTCCGTCAAGCTTATAGCTTTTGGCTAAATTATACGCCACTCCAAAAGAAGCTACCAAACCCATTAAACCGAAACTACCGTTAACAATTTTGTTAAACCAAGTACCTAGATCCCAGTGGCTGGCTAACCATTCTGCATAATTAGGAAATGGCAAGCTGGACAAAATTAAAAAGAACGAACCAATAATAATTAGCGGCATAGCGAAAAGCATACCATTCCTAACAGCTAGCAGATGTCTTTGTGTACCAACCTTAACGGCTATAGGTGCCAGTTTCGTTTCCAAAAAACTGTTTACTTTTTTCATTCGAACCCCTTCTTTCTTTTAGCGGTTAATTGAACGAGCGATCATACTCAAGGTATGGCGCATGCCTCGAATCGCTATGGCCATCTCAAACAGATTTTCTACATTTGCCATACCGTTATAACCAGAGTCGCCGATGTGCTGAATATCCACTCCGATTTTTTTGTTCTCAATAGCAATTTGTCGAATTGTTTCAACTCTTGAACTTTCCTGACTTGTACCGATGGCCGACATAGTAAGAATTTCTTTTTCCTTAGCAAATGAAACGATTTCCCTCAAATCAGTTTCTCCCAATCCCGGAACAGTCCCAACAGCTGGCACGAGCAGGATATCAACACCATTTTCTACAAATTCTTCAATCGCCTCTTTAGTTACCACTGGTTCATTGACTCCAGAACTATGCATTTTCCCTGCAATGATCAAACCGCTGAAGTATTTTTTTGCCAGCTTAATTGATTCACCAATTGTCTGATTACTAACACCTGTACCGGGATTACCTGTCAAACAAATAAAATCAAAGCCTAACTCATTCGCTGCTTTTAAAGTCGCTTCAGTGCATTTTCGACCTTCAGGTATTTCCAAACGCCCTTCCAACATACTGGTCCCTTCCTCAGCAACAGGTTCTAGGTTCACGCCTATTGGTCGACATACCAATTTTTTTAAATCTCGAATAAGATTTTTATTGAATGTTTTTGCTTCTTTGATAGAAGCATAATTCTGAAAAGAGACGCCATCCATTCCCATAATCAACGGCTCCAAACAGTCTAACAGATTCAGTAAGATCAAATCAGCACCCGCTGCCCGTGCAACCTCAGCATTTGTAACATCATGAATCACCGGTTCATGAACAATAACCATTTCAGAACAAACTGTTCTACCTTCAGAAGCTAGGATTGCCTGTTTTAATTCTTGCGGGTCCATCTCCATGAAATCGCTTGCATTACAACTTAATAATCGTTTCACATGTATCACTCCTTTGTTCAGTTTTTTAATAGATATGGCACATAGTTTCGGATGTTTCTCACTTTAAGCAAAAAAAAACGATGTTTTGGAACTTTGTTCCAAAACATCAGAATAAAAAAGTGGAATCAGGGCCTAACTGTACAGAAGCATAGTTCATATCAAAGTTGCGTTTATAAATACAAGAGTACAAAACATTCAAAATATATTCGATAGCAATCTGAGAAGAGAAATTCGAAACCTTGAAATGAAGATTCTCAAATTTAGGAATGTCCAAAATTAAATCAGCATACTCAGCGAGCGGGCTTTTGATATTTGAGGTAATGGCGATGATCTTACTGCCATTTTCATGAAACATTCGTGCTTCATTTACCACATCTGCTGTTTTACCGCTATAGGAAATTATTAAAACGACATCGTCCTTATTTCCATTATTTGCTAAATGAAACTGTTCTGCCTGCGAGTTCACCAACCGAATGTATCGCCCAATCGGCAGCAATTTCATCTGAAACTCCTGTAAGCGAACATGATTCTGGCTAATACCGATACCAATCAAAGTAGGAGCATTAATCAGCAAATCAACACTTTGTTGAAGTATTTTTTCGTTAAGATAGGCCTGTGTTTGACTGATGCTCTCTAAAGTAAGCTGGGCTATTTTCAAAGAAACCTGATAATCTGAATCATTTCTTTGAAACGGGAGATTTACATCTACTGTTTTTTCCAGCAAAAACTGGTTTTTCAATTCTTTGAATAGCTGAGTCTTAAAATCCTTAAACCCGTTAAAATCTAGTTTCTTACATACTCTAACAATCGTTGAAGTGGAAGAACAGCTTAGCTTTGCCAGCTGATAAATTGAAAGATCCAGAATATTTTCTGAATGCTGCATAATATAATTGATCACTGCCTGCTCGCTATCTGTGAAGATCTCTTGTTGCATTTTTTTCATTAAATCCATGACTCCACCTACTTTCCCTAAAGAACATTCGCTATTCATTATGGTAAATACTCAGAAAAATAATAACACCTGCCGCTTTTTAAGCTATGTAAAAAACTTGTATATCAGAAGCCTCGCTAATTAGATTCGGAAAAATGTTTATACTTTATCGTACATTAGAAACTATCCCAACGCAATTTTACCTCCGCCAAACAATTACTTATTGAATGCTTATTGAATGCTTTTTTTAATGAATGCACTCGGATTTTTAAACCATATAGAACCTCGGAAGTTTGGAAGTGCTGAGCATACAAAAAACCTGAAGAAACTCTCTTCAGGTTTTTTCGAATAGATTAAACTTCCAATAGTTCTTTTTCTTTTTCAGCGACAATCGAATCAATCGCTTTAATGTTTTCGTCCGTTAAAGCTTGCATATCTTTTTCAGCATTGCGCAGATCATCCTCTGTCATATCGCCATTTTTTTGTTGTTTCTTGTAATCATCCATCGCATCACGACGAATGTTACGAACAGCGACTTTGGCACCTTCTGATTCTTTTTTCACTTCTTTAGCTAATTCTTTACGACGTTCCTCTGTTAATTGAGGAATCACCAAACGTAGTACATTTCCATCATTAGCAGGATTTAATCCGATATCGCTGGCTAAAATCGCTTTTTCTACATCGTTGATCATGTTTTTATCAAATGGTGTAACCATTAATACACGCGCTTCTGGTATAGTGATGGATGCCATTTGATTCACAGGTGTTGGTACGCCATAGTAATCAACTGTGATACGGTCAAGCAAACTCGCATTTGCACGACCAGCACGAATTTGACCTAATTGACGCTGCAAAGCTTCTTGAGCTTTTTTCATTTTGTCTCTTGCTTCATTCATTACTGTATCTGCCATTTTATTTCCCCCTTACAGTCGTCCCGATGTTTTCACCGAGTACAACACGTTTAATATTTCCTGCTTCGTTCAAATTAAAGACAACAAGTGGAATGTCATTGTCCATACTTAATGAACTTGCGGTTGAATCCATGACTTGTAATCCTTTAGCGATCACATCTAAATGAGTCAATTCTTCATATTTCACAGCATTTTCATCAAGTTTTGGATCAGCCGAATAAACACCATCGACATTATTTTTGGCCATCAAGATTACATCAGCATTTACTTCTGCTGCTCTTAATGCCGCAGTTGTATCAGTTGAGAAGTAAGGATTTCCTGTTCCGCCAGCAAAAATTACAATGCGGCCTTTTTCAAGGTGGCGTTCCGCTTTACGGCGAATATATGGTTCCGCGATTTGGCGCATTTCGATTGATGTCTGCACACGTGTTGGGACATCAATATTTTCCAATGCATCTTGTAATGCCAAGGCATTCATCACTGTTGCCAGCATCCCCATGTAATCTGCTTGCGCTCGTTCCATACCCATTTGAGCACCGATTTGTCCACGCCAGATATTTCCGCCGCCGACAATGATGGCCATTTCAATCCCTAAATCATGAACTTCTTTGATTTCTTCAACAATTTCTTGAATCACGGGTGGATTGATGCCAAATTTTTCATCGCCAGCCAAGGCTTCTCCACTAAGTTTCAATACTACACGTTTATACTTTGGTTCATTCATCTCAATACCTCCACTGTCACTCTATTGATATTTTAGCATACTCTGCCATTGAAGCCAGCCCAATTTGAATTAGCTTAAAAAAAGGGAGCGCACATCTTCCGTGCGTTCCCGACTGTTTAAAAAACAGTATTATTTTTTGATTTGGCTCATAACTTCTTCAACAAAGTTATCTTCACGTTTTTCGATACCTTCGCCTACTTCGAAACGAACGAAGCTTGCAACTGTAGCACCTTTAGAAGATACATATTTTTCAACAGTCATGTCAGGATCTTTAACGAATGGTTGATCAACCAAAGCGATTTCTGCTTTAAATTTATTTAGACGGCCAATAACCATTTTTTCAACGATATTAGCTGGTTTACCTTCATTTAATGCTTGTTCAGTAAGAACAGCTTTTTCGTGTTCTAATTCTGATTCTGGAATTTGGCTTTCGTTTACATAACGAGGGTTGATTGCAGCAACGTGCATTGCAACGTCTTTTGCAACTGATTCGTCAGTTGTACCGTTTAATAAAGCTAATACAGCGATACGTCCACCCATATGCAGGTATCCGCCAAATGCCGCATTATCTTCTTTTTCAACAACTTCAAAACGACGGAAGTTAATTCTTTCACCGATAACTTGAGTTGCTTCAATTAAAGCTGCTTCTAAAGTTTCACCTTTAGCATTAGTCAATTTCATTGCTGCATCCATGTCAGCTGGTTTGTTTTCAGCAACTAACTCTGCAATTTCTTTAACTAGGTCTTGGAACATTTCATTTTTAGAAACGAAGTCTGTTTCAGAGTTTACTTCTACGATTGCAGCAGTATTTCCGTGTACTGCGACTGAAGCTAAACCTTCAGCAGCGATACGGTCGTTTTTCTTAGCTGCTTTAGCCATACCTTTTTCACGTAAAAGATCAACAGCTTTTTCAATGTCGCCTTCTACTTCTACTAATGCTCGTTTAGCATCCATCATCCCTACGCCAGTCATGTCGCGTAGTTCTTTTACCATTTTAGCTGTTACGTCTGCCATTTTAAGGGCCTCCTTAGTTTTTCTAAAAAAGCTGCTTCAAAGGAAAATATTTACTTTGAAGCAGCATATGCTACGAAATTATTCAGCTGATTCAGTAGAAGCATTGTCGCCTTCCACTACATCAACGATTTCTTCGATTGAAGTTGCTTGTCCGCCATCTTCAGCTACGAAGTCTTCTTCTGCTACTTGATCTTCACCTTGGTTACCTTCGATGAAAGCATCAGCCATTTTTGCAGTGATTAATTTCACGGCACGAATAGCATCATCGTTTGAAGGGATAACTACGTCGATTTCATCTGGATCGCAGTTTGTATCAACCATAGCAACGATAGGAATGTTTAATTTATGAGCTTCTTGAACGGCAATACGTTCTTTACGAGGATCAACGATATACATAACATCTGGAACGCGAGGCATATCAGCAATACCGCCTAAGAATTTTTCTAAACGTTCACGTTCTTTGTTCAAACCAACAACTTCTTTTTTAGGCAATACTTCAAAAGTACCGTCTTGTTCCATAGCATTGATTTGTTTCAAACGAGCAATACGTTTTTGAATTGTATCCCAGTTAGTTAAAGTTCCACCTAACCAGCGATGGTTTACATAGTATTGACCAGCGCGGACAGCTTCTTCTTTGATTGCTTCTTGAGCTTGTTTTTTAGTCCCTACGAACAATGCAACGCCGCCATCTTCAGCAACATCTTTCATGTAATCGTAAGCTGCATCTACTAATTTGACTGTTTTTTGCAAGTCAATGATGTAGATTCCGTTTCTTTCTGTGAAGATATATTTCTTCATTTTTGGGTTCCAGCGACGAGTTTGATGACCAAAGTGTACGCCGGCTTCTAGTAATTGTTTCATAGACAATACTGACATTTGTGTTTCCTCCAATTGGTTTTTTGTTTTCCTCTCCTGCTCTCTTCTTTATAAGGAACTGACAAGCAGCACCGCCTTACAAATCAAGTCAGAATGTGGATTTTTTATGTATAGTCGCCTACACACAATTAGTAATTATACAAGAGTCTTTTTAATAAATCAATCTTTTTTCTTTCACTTTTGATACATTAATATTTATAAAGGAATACTGTTTAAAAAAACTTTTTCTGCTATACTGGGTGCATAATTATAATTTCGAGAGTTTTTCTTAACGCTGTGAGTCTAAAAAAGCTGTCGTTTAGAATAACTACTATAATCCTTTATGGAATTTGACTAGAGTTTAAACTAATTTTTCAACTATTCTGGATAAATTAGTTCACTACATATGAATAAGGAGTTTTTTTATGCGAAAAAAAGATCGACATGAGTTAATCAAACGGATTATCACAGATAATCCCATTAGAAATCAGAACGAATTAATGGATTATTTACAGCAATATCAAGTTACAGCTACTCAAGCGACCATCTCAAGAGATATTCGCGATTTGAAAATCGTGAAAACAATCGACGAATCTGGTAAACCGCGTTTTGAATTGTTTCAAGAACAGCAGGTACCTTCTGAAGATGATGACATCAAACGTCTGATTCGTATGACGAACGACGTAATCGTTAAAGTTGATACTGTTGAATTTATGACAATCGTCAGCACCCTGCCAGACAATGCACATTTATTAGCTTCTGTTTTAGATGATCTTTCAAGCGAGCTGATCGTCGCAACAATGGCGAGCTTCGATACAATTATCATTATTTCAAGAACAGCTGATGACGCGCAACGAGTTACTGAGTTTTTACAAGATCCAACAAATAGTTCGATTTTCAATTAGCAAAAAAAGCCAGAGAAAATTTTCTCCGGCTTTTTGTTTACATTTTATTTGGGGCATGAACACCTAATAATCGTAAATCTTCTTTTAAGATTACTGTTACTGCATGAACTAATGCTAGTCGCGCTTCTTTCTGGTCATCGTCCACCAATATTTTCGTATGTGCGTAATATTTATTAAAGGCCTGTGCTAGTCTGATCGAATGTTTTGCAATCACTGACGGTTCGTATTGATCCGCTGCTTGCATCACGATTTCAGGATAGCTTTGCAACAACTTGATAATCTCCCAACTGTCAGCATCATTCAATGCATAAACAGCTTCAGTATCAATACTAAATCCTGCCTTCTCCAAAATTGTCATTGCACGAGCATGTGTGTACTGAACATATGGACCGGTTTCACCTTCAAAGCGGACAACTTCCTCCAAGTTGAAGTCGAAATTATTCAAACGATCATTTTTTAAATCGTGGAAGACTACTGCACCGACACCAACCTGATGGGCCACCTCTTCTTTATTTGGCAAATCAGGATTTTTTTCTTGGATTTGGGCTAGCGCAGAATCTTTCGCTTCATTTAGAACTTCCTCTAATAAAACAATTTTCCCTTTACGAGTCGATAGCTTCTTGCCATCTTTTGTAATCAATCCAAATGGAATATGAACCATTTCATCTGACCAATCAAAATCCATTTCTTTCAAAACAGCTTTCAATTGTTTAAAGTGGCCGCTTTGCTCATTTCCTACAACATATAATGACTTAACGAAGTTATACTCACGTTTGCGATAAAGAGCTGCCGCCAAATCACGAGTAATGTACAATGTGGCTCCATCAGATTTTTTGATCAGTGCTGGATTCAAACCATATTTTTCAAGGTCTACAATTTCTGCACCTTCGTTGGTTTGCAACAAATGTTTTTCTTCTAACATCGTCACAACTTCATCCATCTTATCGTTATAGAAAGCTTCTCCATTGAAAGAATCAAAATCAACTTCCAACATACCGTAAATTTTATTGAATTCTTTTAAAGATTCACTTCGGAACCATTTCCATAATTCTAAGGCTTCTTCATCATTTTCTTCCAATTTCTTGAACCAGGCACGTGCTTCATCATTTAATTCTGGTTCTTCTTCGGCCTTTTCATGGAATTCCACATACAAACGCAGCAGCTCATTGATTGGCTCTGCTTTAACTTTTTCTTCCGAACCCCATTTTTTATAAGCAACGATTAACTTACCAAATTGCGTTCCCCAGTCTCCTAAATGATTGATTTTGATTGGATTATAGCCGATCTTGCTTAAAATCAAACTGATTGAATTACCAATTACTGTAGAACGTAAATGTCCCATTGAGATTGGTTTAGCAATATTTGGCGAGGACATATCGATTGTTACATTGCCATCATTTCCAATATTACCATCTCCAAAATGATTTTCTTCTTTTGCAATTTGTTTTAAAACCATACTTGAGATCACTTCTTTTTTCATAAAGAAGTTTAAATATGGTCCTACAACCTCGATTTTTTCAAATGCTTCGGGGCTGATTTTTTCTGCTAATTCCGCAGCAATTTGTTGTGGTGCCTTTCGAAAAACTTTTGCCAAAGCAAAAGCCGGAAATGCGACATCTCCATGATCCACTGATTTAGGATTTTCTAGTAAACGTTCTACTTCTGCCAACGTAAGGTTTTCTTTAACTACTTCGAAAACAGCTTGTGCGACGATTTCTTTATTATTCATCCAAATTTCCTCCCTTTCCAAATAGCTATCTCAAGATTAAGATACTCATTTTCCAAAAAAGTATTTTATTCCCGTTTCGCATACGATTCTACTCAACTAGCTAAAAACTAGCTGTAGAAATCGCAAAAAAAAGCCCCTGATGTATAAAATACATCAGAGACGAGAATTCCCGCGGTACCACTCTTATTGTCGTAAACGACCAGCTTAGGCTATAACGGTAGCTGCCGTTTCATCTCAAAAGTGCGCCCTCTATTTTTGTTTATCCGGCTCTCACCTGCCCGAACTCGCTGCAAAACAGACCATAGACTTCTCTTTTTCATCGATGAAATAATTATCTGGCATTCATATTAACAGAAAATTCTTCATCTGACTAGTCAAGTAGGATATTTTTATGCTTTTGGAATAAAGAGATTTCCCAAAGTCGCAGCCATTACTGCTTTTATCGTATGCATGCGGTTTTCAGCCTGCTGGAACTGTAAAGCATTTTCACTGCGAAAGACTTCATCAGTAACTTCCATTTCGGTTAGACCGTACTTTTCTTTGATCTCTTCTGCTACTTCTGTTTCAAGATCATGAAAAGCGGGTAAACAATGCAGGAAGATCGTTTCAGTTTTTTTCGTTTTTGCCATCAACTCCTGATTGATCTGATACGGCAATAATAAGTCGATTCGCTCCTTAAATGCCTCTTCCTCACCCATTGAAACCCAAACATCTGTGTATACCACATCCGCTTGTGCTACACCTTGATCGATGTCAGCTGTAATTGAAATCTTTCCTTTTGAAGCTTCAGCATACTTTTTCGCCATCTCAATCAAGCCTTGGTCAGGAAATAGTTTTTCTGGTGTCACGATCGAAATATTTACACCTAGAATCGCGCTAGTGATTAAAAGAGAGTTAGCTACATTATTTCTACCATCGCCTACATAGGCTAAAGTTAGTCCTTCCAACTTTCCAAAATGTTCTTTGATTGTTAAAAAGTCTGCCAACATTTGCGTAGGATGCCATTCATCAGTCAAACCGTTCCAAACCGGTACGCCCGAATGCTCCGCTAAAGCCTCGACAGCTGTTTGAGAAAATCCTCGATATTCGATACCGTCAAACATGCTTCCAAGAACTTTTGCAGTATCTTCGACAGATTCTTTTTTTCCTAATTGAATATCATTTTTCCCCAAATACTCAGGATGAGCCCCTAGATCAATTGCCGCTGTGGTAAAGGCTGCCCGCGTCCGAGTAGACGTTTTTTCAAACAGCAATGCAATGTTTTTTTCTGCTAAATACTTATGAGAAATATTTTGTTGCTTCAACTCTTTCAAATGCGCGGCAAAATCAATTAAATAGAGTAATTCATCTTTAGTAAAATCGATTTCTTTTAAAAAACTTTTCCCTTGAAAAATACTTGTCATCATAACTCCTCCATTTTTGAATATTAATTCGATAAAACACGCTTGAAATTCATTTTTATTCATAATAACTGAATAATCAGAAAGTATCAAGCTTAATTATGCTTTATTTAAAAAAACTTCCCCAATTTCTTGAGGAAGTCATTCAATCTATTTTGCCTGCGACAATTTAATTCGATTTAACTTACAGGTGACGGCACTCGCTACTACTCCGCCATTCAAGTTAATTGCTGTTCGTCCCATATCAATAAGTGGTTCCACAGCAATGAAGACACCTACCAAACCAACAGGCAGCCCCAAGGCCGATAAAGAGATAATCGTTGCGACGGTTCCTCCGCCTCCTGTTCCCGCAATACCAAATGAAGTCATTGCGATTATGAAGCCTGCATAAAGTAAAAATTGCGGAGATAAAGGATTGATATTTTGTGTCATTGCGACTATTGCAATAATGATTCCGGGATATACTCCAGCACAACCGTTCATTCCCATTGATGTTGCAAAGGATGTAGCTAAGCTTGATACGCCTCGAGGAATATTCAGTTCATCTTGCATCTCAATATTCATCGGCATTGATCCAGCACTTGATGCTGTGATGAAGGCAAAGGATAGCACCGGAAATGCCTTAGCCAAATACCGAACTGGTGGTAAGCCGCAAATTGTTAAAATCACCAACTGAATTAGGAACATTATCAGCATTCCAATATAAGAAACTGCGAAAAATTTAGCTAGTTTCAAAACAGCCGAAGCATCATTATTAACGATTGTTGCGATCATGATTGTTAAGACTGCATATGGTGCATAAGAAATAAATAGACGCACGACAGACATAATGATTTCGTAAGCACTGTCGAGAAAATCTTTAAATAGTTGCGCCTCTTTGACTTTTTTATCTTTAATTTTTAAATAAGCGATCCCCAAAAAGAAAGCAAAAATAACAACGCCCAATGTTGCACTCGCTCTTTGACCGGTCAAATCAAAGAATGGATTTGAAGGAAAGATCGCGATAATTTTTTGCGGCATCGTCAATGTTTGCTCACCGCCAGAAACATAGCTCTTTTGGATCTCATTTGCTGAATGTAATGCTGTTTGAGAAATATTGAAGGAATTTCCGTCAATATTTGAAAAGTATCCTGTTACAATCCCAACGATTCCGGCAATTCCAGCAGTTACGATTAACGTACCAATAATCGACATTCCGACTTTTAACACATTGGTTTTGATCTCAATTTTAGTAAATGCCAACAGCACACAAACGAAAATCAGAGGTACTGCAATCATTTGTAATAGTTTTACATAAACACTGCCTATGATTCCAATCCAATCAGATAGAATTACTCCATCTGCCTTTGGTAGAATTTGATTAAAGATCAACCCTAAAATGATCCCGATAGCCAAAGCCGTTACAACTCGTTTGGAAAACGACCATTTCTTTTGTTTCAAAAAGATTAGTCCATACAATGAACCCAACACGATAAGAAAAGATACTGCTAATAACACCTAACCACTCCATTTCAAATTGTTTGATAAAGATCACCGATCTTTCAATTTGAGCTTCTGCGGGATGAATATTCTATTATTAAACGATTTCATTTTTACACAAGTGATCTATTTCACATTAATAAACGAATGATATCCATAAGAATATGGATTTACTCCCTTAGAAACTCTAAGTTCTATTTTTGATCAAAGTCACTTTTGATGTAAATACATATTCTAACGCCTCCATTCCAAAATTATTCACTTGCACTATATAGTATCTGTCTCTTATACACATCTAGATGTGTATAAGAGACAGACATATAATGACTTAACGAAGTTATACTCACGTTTGCGATAAAGAGCTGCCGCCAAATCACGAGTAATGTACAATGTGGCTCCATCAGATTTTTTGATCAGTGCTGGATTCAAACCATATTTTTCAAGGTCTACAATTTCTGCACCTTCGTTGGTTTGCAACAAATGTTTTTCTTCTAACATCGTCACAACTTCATCCATCTTATCGTTATAGAAAGCTTCTCCATTGAAAGAATCAAAATCAACTTCCAACATACCGTAAATTTTATTGAATTCTTTTAAAGATTCACTTCGGAACCATTTCCATAATTCTAAGGCTGTCTCTTATACACATCTAGATGTGTATAAGGGATTAATATACACCTTTTCCCGAGCTTTATTTTTTCTACACAAAAAAACAGCTAAAATTTTAGCTGCTTTAGTCATTATTTAGTCTTCAATTTTCGAACACGTAAAGTAATTAAATACTGGAGATCCCTAAACGTTTTCTCAGAGGTGATATCCACGACGAACCAGTATCCTCCCATAACAGGTTTGCTTTCTTTAAATGTTTTTTGTACTTGTTCAGACATCGAAGAAACGTTCTCTGCTAGTTCTTCTTCAAAAAGTTCCGACACAACAATCATCATTCTTACGCAATCATCTCTAAGATAAATTGTACCAAAGTTTCCGCCATACTTTTTTGCTTTTAGATGCCAACCGCCAAATGCCCCTTTTTCCTTTGAGTATTCAATAGAAAATTTAGGTTGATACTTTTCCGACAAATAATCCAACAACTTTTCGAAATAAGTATCTGCAGCAAATTCTTTCATGTCTTCCAATGTCGGCTTTTCATCTATTGAAAATTTTCTCTGCCAGTTTTGATCCATCATATCGCCTCCTTATGCTCATTATAGCAAGGAGTTAGATGTGCTGAAAAGCTAAACTTGGATTAGCATTTAAGCTCATACCAGCAAAATGATGCTTTTGTAATTCAACATGAGCAGCAGCCCCAATCATCGCCGCATTATCTCCACACAGACGTAATGGCGGTACAATCAATTTTACTTCAGGTAATTCTGTTTTTATCATTGCAGACATTCTTTCTCGTAAACCTTGATTAGCCGCTACACCTCCGGCTACAATCAATTGCTTAACTGGATAAGTCTTACAGGCCTTGATCGTCTTTGTCACTAATACATCAACAACGCTTGCTTGAAAACTAGCTGCTAAGTTTTTTTTGTCTAATTCTTCTCCACGTTGTTCCGCATTATGGGTAAGATTAATAAAGGCGCTTTTCAATCCGCTAAAGCTGAAGTCAAAATTTTCTTCTTTGATCATTGCGCGTGGAAAATCATACGTGTCTTCCCCTTGACGAGCTAATTCATCGATTTCTTTCCCACTAGGATAGCTTAATCCTAATACTCGACCAACCTTATCATAGGCTTCTCCAGCAGCGTCGTCTCTAGTCTCGCCAATAATTTCAAATGAGCCATCTTCTGACATATAAACTAACTCTGTATGACCGCCGCTAACTAACAAAGCCATCAAAGGAAACTCCAAAGGTTCAACTAAACGTGCGGCATAGATGTGTCCTGCCATATGATTAATTGGTAATAAGGGTAATCCATTCGCCCAAGCAAAGGCCTTGGCTGCACTCAATCCGATCAATAGCGCTCCAACCAGTCCGGGACCATAAGTTACTGCTACTGCTCGAAGATCCTGTGCCGTCACATCTGCTTCACTCAATGCTTCTTCAATACAAATCGTGATCTGTTCGACGTGATGACGACTGGCCACCTCCGGTACGACTCCGCCGAATCGCTTATGACTTTTTATTTGTGAAGCAACAATATTAGATAGAATTCTTTCACCGTTTTCGATTACTGCAACACTCGTTTCATCACAGCTGCTTTCGATCGCTAAAATAAGTTCTGATTCATTCATCTGCATTTCCTACTTTCAAAGACATCAGTACCGCATCTTCTTGAGGGTGCTGATAATAATTTTTACGCGTTCCAATTTCTTGGAACCCAAACTTTTCATAAAAAAGACGCGCCTCTCGATTCGAAGCACGTACTTCTAAAAAAATACTCGCTATTTTTTCTGATTCAGCGTGCTCAATCAAACGCTTCAGTAGTTTTTTACCATGCCCTTGACCCTTGACTTTGGCCGCAATATTGGTAATTTCTATTTCATCGCATACTTGATGAAATCCTAAAAAAGCGATACATTCTGTTTCCTCGATAAAGTAGTGACTATGCGCTTGCCTCATGTCACTAGCGAATTGGGCAACAGACCAGGGTGACTCATAAGCATATGCTGTCTGACTGATTTCCCAGAGTTTATTTGCTAAATCTTCCAATCTATTCCACTTCCAAACGTTTGATCATATCTAAAGCATCTTCATTATTCTCAGTGTAATAATTTTTGCGAATATTCCGAGCCGAGAACCCCAGCCTTCGATATAGACGTTGGGCATCCGTATTACTGAGACGTACTTCTAAAGAGAGAGTTTCACAATCGTTCATTATAGCGAATTTTTCTACTTCGTCAATCAAAAGCTTACCGATACCGCGATTCTGAAAGCCTGTACCCACAGCAATATTTGTAATATGCGTATCGTTTCCAATCAAGCGGCTGCCGATAAAACCGGCAATTTCTTCTTTTTGAGTGACAATACAAATATATAAATGAGGAATTGGCGAATGAATCTCTGAAAGAAAAGCACTTTTCGTCCATGGAGTCTCGCCAAAGTAAACATCGCGTTCCAGTGCGATTAACTCTTTAATATCCTGATCGATAATTTTTCTTAATAAGTATTCTTCATCTCTTAAGTTTACATATTTTGAATTGAAAGGATACTGCTTTCCGTATAAGATCGTTTTTACTAATCCGCTAAATTTTTTCAACATAATTATCGTCCTCTGGTCGATGCGTTTCCAGCCATTTTTCTTCCGCCTCTACCCGTTTTAAATATGCAGGTACTAATCCATGAATATTTTCGATCGGTTTCGCGAGAAAACCTAATTTCCCTAAAATTATTCCATTGGGTAAATTCATCTCATCTGCCTCTGAAATGTCTGCAGTCAATTGAGCTGAATCAATTTGTTCTTTGAATTTACTTGTTTCCCCAACGAACAAAGCTGGTTCCTTAATCTGATCCAATAAATCAGTTAATGCGATGTGCTGATCCGCCAAGACATTTATCAGCTGTTGATTCTCCCAGCGATAAACTCCAGCATAAACGTTATTCCGACGTGCATCTATCAATGGAATAATTAATTTATTAGTCCGAGCATTCCCAGCAATTACAGCCAAACTAGAGACCGTAGTCAACTCGATTTTTAATGTCTCCGCTAATGTTTTTGAAGTTGTTACCGCGATTCGGATACCCGTATATGAGCCTGGACCTTTTGCTACAACGATTCGATCTAAATCAGTAGGCTTCAATCCGCTGGCCTCCATCACAGATTCAATCGCCGGCATTAAGGTTAGACTATGATTCATTTTTCGATTCAGCTGAAAATGAGCCAATACCTGCTCATCTTCTAAAACTGCCACGGTTAAAGTTTGATTGGATGTATCCATCGCTAATAATTTCATAAAAGTTCATTTCCTCGCATTTAAGATAGCAATATTTTAACACAAACCATATTTGCTTTCCTACTAAGTGTGTAAGAATTTCTTCTTTCCCTAATTGACGACATTAGAAAGGCTTCGCGAACTCGCTCAGCTTTTGAGCAATAAGACTAAAATTTTGATAAGTCGTTTCTCAGACTTAACAAAATTTTCGCTTATTGCCGATAAAGCTTGTTCGTGAAGCCGGACACAGTTAAAGCTGTTGATTCAATGTTTTTACTTGAGAAATTTTTATCCTTTCTTTAAGATCAAAAAGAGCAGCAAAACACGCTGCTCCAAATTATTTTGTCGATTCTCGTTGAATGAGCTTCGTTCCCAGCATAATTTTTCTGGGGACCGGCGAAAATTCTTTTGCTAAATCCAGAATCGTTGAGACCGCTAATTCCCCCATCCATTCAGTTTCGACTTTAATCGTCGTTAAGGCCGGTGATACATATTTTGCTACACTGACATCATTGAATCCGATCACCGAGATGTCTTCTGGAATTCGTAACCCTGCTGATTGAATTGCCTGCATCGCACCCACAGCCAGCGCATCACTCGACGCGAACAAAGCATTGGGCAGTTCCTGCGTTTTCGATAGGAAATCAGCCATTGCTTTCTTTCCAGCTTCCATTGAAAAAGCTGCCGTCAATGTAAACTCCGGACGATATAGATTTATTTGTTTCATTTTAAGCTTAAAGGCCAATAGTCGCGGATCTTCAATAGGCTGAAAATTATGCTTGGTCTTTTCTTCTCCTGAAAGAATTCCGATCTTTTGATGTCCATGACGGATAAAATGATCAATTACAAGATCCACACTCTGATCAAAATCAACGACCATTGAATTTAATCCTAGACTCATTCCATCAAAATCAACAAAAAGCAAATTCTCATCGATTTCTTTTAACTGCCGAATCTGCTCCGCATCAAACTTGCCTAAAGCGATTGTTCCGCTAACTTGAATATCTGATAGCTCATTCAGCGTTTCACGGCGAACTTGGATATTCAGTTCTTCCGCCTTTTTCTCGATTCCTAAACGGATAGATAAATAGTATAGGTCAGCCAACTCTTCGGCTTCATCATACCATTGAACAAGACGGATCACTGCTTTCCCAATCTTATTAGCTCGTTTATGTTTGGTATAATTCAATTCTTCCGCTACTTCGAAGATGCGCTGCTTTGTCTCTTGAGCGACGGATAACTCTTGATCATAATTCAATACACGGGAAACTGTAGCAGGTGATACACCAGCTAGTTTTGCAATATCACGAATAGTTGCCATCGCTGCCCCTTTCTACAAAGTCTCGATAAATCGTGTGAACCCTTCTTGTCCCACAACATCACGTTTAAAAACACCAGCATCTTCCAATACGCGGGCAAAAACGGCCCCAACTGCTTTTTGAACGATCTCCGTCACATTTTCATGTGTGATTTGATTATTAGTTTTCAATTGATCCGCCCACTCAGCATGATAATCAGCAATGCTGTTGTCCTCATCCAATAAGTATTTTTCGACCTCTTTTAATTCAGATTCCAAACGTGGAGGCAAAACAGCCAGCCCCATTACTTCAATCAAACCGATATTTTCTTTCTTGATATGCTGCACATCAGGATGCGGATGGAAAATGCCGTCAGGAAATTTCTCTGAAACATTGTTGTCGCGTAAAACAAGATCCATTTCAAAAAGATCATCTTTTCGACGAGCAATTGGTGTGATTGTATGATGCTGTATACCATCTTCCGTTTCAGCAACGATTTGTAAATCTTTATCTGAATAAGTTTGCCATTTTTGAAAGATCATATTCGCTGCTTCAATTAAATCTTTTTGATTTTTTCCTTGCAGCCGAATTACAGACATCGGCCATTTGACTATACCGGCTTTAATATTTGGAAAAGCTTTTAACTCAAAGGTTCGCTCCATTTCAGCTATCGCCATTGGAAATGTGTGGCGTCCGCCTTGATAGTGATCGTGAGAAAGAATCGAACCACCGACAATCGGCAAATCAGCATTTGACCCGACAAAATAATGCGGCAGAACCTCCGTGATTTTTAATAGGCGCTGAAATGTTGCTTTGGTGATTTTCATTGGGCGATGCTCTTCTGATAAAATGATGCAGTGTTCATCATAATAAGCATACGGCGAATATTGAAAGCCCCAGCTTTCCCCATCAAGATTCATCCGAATAATGCGATGGTTGGTCCTTGCCGGATAATTTAATCGACCCTTGTACCCTTCATTTTCCATACACAGCATACATTCGGGGTAATCTACTTTTACCGCCTGACGTTCTGCAGCGATTTGTTTCGGATCCTTCTCTGGTTTTGACAGGTTGATTGTGATCTCTAACTCACCATATTCAGTTTCAGCGGGAAAAATGATATTGCGTGAAATTTCCCGTGTTTTGATATAATCATTGTCTTTGCTTAGCTTGAAAAAATAATCCGTTGCTTGCACTGGATCTTTAGAATAATATTGAGCAAAATAGGCATTAACTACTGATGGCGGAGGTGTCATCAAATCCATCAGCTGGGCTTCTAACATATCTTTTTCTGCTTGCAGATCAGTAATTACTTTATTTTTTTCTGCCTGAATTAAAAGCAGGTCCACTAAATCTACCGCACTTTCAGTGACTCTTCGGATTTCTGCCTGTGTTAGAGAATCCTCTCCAATCATAGCGATAACTCGATTTTCTAAATACAGACGATCCATTTCCATCCAACCGCCTGATTGGATCGCTAAGGTAATAAAATCTCTGATTGTTTGACTGACTGACACGTTTTCTCCCCCTAGTCTTCATATCCATGTGGATGACTAACATGCCAGTTCCACGCTGTTTCAATGATTGCTTTAATATCCGTATATTCTGGATTCCAGCCTAACGTTTCTTTGACTTTTTCACTGGAAGCGACTAAGCGGCTTGGATCCCCTGCACGACGCGGACCAATCTCAGCTGCAATCTCCTTACCAGTTACTTCACGAGCTGCATCTAACATCTCTTTAACGGAGTAGCCATTATTTGATCCTAGATTAAAGAAGTTGCTGGGATTTCCAGCCTTTAAATATTCTAAAGCAAGAATATGAGCAGCAGCTAAATCTTCTACTTGTACATAATCGCGAATACATGTGCCGTCAGGTGTATCATAATCTTCACCGAAAATCGTCAAGTGATCTCTTTGTCCTAAAGCAACTTGTAAAATGATTGGTACTAAATGCGTTTCAGGATCATGGTCTTCACCGATACTTGCATCTCTTTTTGCACCAGCAACATTAAAATAGCGTAAAGCCACATAACGCATGCCATAAGCATTGTCACACCACTTCATCATTTTTTCCATCATTAATTTGCTTTCACCGTAAGGATTGGTCGGATTAGTGGCAACTTCTTCTGTGATAGGCGAGACACCGGGTTCGCCATAAGTCGCTGCTGTTGAAGAAAAGACGATATTTTTCACACCAAACTCTTCCATAACTTCTAATAAGCTTTCCATTCCGACGACATTATTATTGAAATATTTTAAGGGCTTCTCTACTGATTCCCCAACCAATGAACTAGCTGCAAAATGCACAACTCCGTCGATGGTTTCTTTTTTGAAAACATCTGTCATAAAGGCCTTATCACGACAATCTCCTTCGTAAAATCTTGCATCTGGATGGACAGCTTTGCGATGTCCTGTTAATAAATTGTCAATCACGACTACATCATAATTTTGAGAAACTAGTTTATCGACTGTATGAGAACCAATGTATCCTGCCCCGCCTAGAACTAAAATTGCCATTTGATCTACTCCTGTCATCTCTATTTTATTTAGTAAACAAATTATAGTTTGTTTACTAAATAAATGCAAGACCCTTTTGCATTCATTAAACTTTTCATTTTTGAAGTTTTGCTTCATAATGAATGTAAGACGAAGTAATTAGTTTACAGCTCGTAAACAAAAACATAATTTTCATTGGAAATTATGTTGCTGAGAAAGGAGTGATGAAACGATGCGTAAATTTGCCTCAGGATTCGTTACTGGTACTTTAACTGCAGCAGCAGTAGTAGCTGGTGTGGTGATGGGTGTTAAGAAAAAAGTAATCGATCCTATCGAAGAAAAAGAATCAAAAATCGATGAAAATCGTAAAAAAGCTCGCAGAAAAAGAATCGCACGATAAAAAAGAAAGCCGCTTGGCTTTCTTTTTTATCTATAAATTGAGTTGACGATCTGATTAGCTAAGTAAAAGACACGATCGTTGCTTTTTGGTCGTGGTGAAGCAGCATTCAGCCAATCCAATCCTTCAAGAGGTATCCCATAACAATAGATATGTGGCAACACAGTACCATTTTTATCAATCACTTGATGCGTTTTACGAGCTACTTGGATTGCTCCTGTGGCATGCTTACTACCGTCAAACGTTAAGCTATGAGCGGATAGATAGCCTTTTCCCCGCATTTTCAACAACAGAGAATTTTTCGTCCGCTCCAGGCTAGTCGCAGGTAAACGAGCTTCAATCAAATTTTTTCCTTTAAAAGAACGGTTTGGATTCTTTTTACTATAAGCCAAAAATGATCCATTTGTTCTTTCAATCACCATTTCAGGTGCCAGAAATTCAATAACTCCCGCCTCTGCTAACGCCAATAATTGTTTTTGCCGAATCACTGGTGCCCCGATCGTTAGAAAACTATAGTTTCGATTAAACGTCCCAAAGAAATCTTCAAAATATTCTTTTGGTGTAAATTTTTCTTGATCCAGCATAAAATTAAACGGGGCCTGCAACTCTTTATACGTATCGATTGCCGCAGCGATTGCACCTGTTTGATTCCCTAATTCAGCTTCAGCTATATCTTTTTTCAGATAATTTTGAATGAAATCAGGAAACTCTTCTGGAGAAACGTTATTCGCCGGATCTAAAAGTGCTAGCCAATCTAAACGATTCTCGGCAGAAATTTGATAGTCGTTCAAAACTTTTTCTCGGTCGTATTTGCGATAATCTTGTAAAAATTTTTCTAAATCAAGCTCTGAATGCGCCAATTTCTTCTGATAGAAAACCAGTTCAGCTTCTTTTTTTAATAAATCAAATAGTTCCTCTGCACTGCCTTGAAACTGTTCCATAAATTCTTGTGTTAAAATTTGCGGTTGAGCCTCTTCTCCAGGATTTTTCTGATTATTTGGTCGTACATGATACGGCAGACCTCTTCCAGAACCAACAATCAAAAGCGGTTCTTTTCCAGAAGGCTCATAAACTAAGCAATTCTCTTCTTCAGAAAACTTACCACCCCATTTAGCAACAAACAACGCAATGTAATCAAAGAAACTTAACCCCAAACCGCGGAGAATCACAGTATCTCCCTCAACTAAATGATCCAGCTGAGTGTCAGAAGGATTACCGGGTCCTTGATAAAAAAGCTTATGCGCTTCTGCATACTCTTGATTTTCCATTTCAGCTTTACTCAAATAATTGGCAGAGTGACCCGTCGCTAAAATGACATCATTTACTTGATAGCTTCTTGAAGCTTGAATCAAAATGGCCGTTTCTGTCATATTTAAATCAATGACTTTTTCTTTGATTAAATCAACAGTAACATTCTCTGGCAAATCTCTTAACAACTCATCGAAAAAACAACTTTGGTAAACGCCATAATAACGCCGCTGACAATAATCATTTTTTCCAAGTTTGGTCTCCGCTGAAAAAACTTCTTCATAGTTTAAAGAAGATAAATATTTTGGTGCTTCCACTCGACTCCATTCGGCTAGATTCGGACCTTCATCTTCGGAAAATAGTGTCACATGCTGCATGACAGTATTCATAATGACTTGATCGCTTTGATCTTCACGCCAAACATTTCCACCTGGGCCATCAGGGTCAAATAGCAAGACTTCAACCTGCTCATTTATTGGAGATTGCTTAATTAGCCGATCCAATGCGATCAATCCATACGGCCCTGCTCCAATAATTGCAATTTTTTTCATACACATTCCTCTTTTTTGATAGATTCGTCTCTTTTCGTTTCTTTAAGAGTAGAGAAAAATCGTAGAATAAGCAATAAAAAAAAGCTTCTGATGCTCAATCCACCAGAAACTCAAAAAATTATTACAATACCCAGCGTTCAAAAGCTTCTTTCACACCGTCTTCTAAATTCGTTGCCACGGTATAATCAGCGGCTGACTTAACTGTTTCGCTGGCATTTCCCATTGCTACGCCAGTACCTGCAAATTCGATCATTGATAGATCATTCTCTGCATCACCGATCGCCATTACTTCAGATTGTTGAATCCCTAGATGCTCACTCAATTCTTTCAATGCCAAGCCTTTGCTGGCGTTCGAATTTAGCACTTCAAGGAAAAACGGTGTACTACGGACAATCGTATATTTTTCGAAATACTCTGCTGGAATTTTCTTGAAGGCCTCTCCTAAAATTTTCGGATCATCAATCATCATCATCTTAACCGGCGACACATTCGCAGCAATTTCTTCTGGAGTTCGATAGTGTAATGGCATATTAACTAAATAAGATTCTAAAATTGTATACGGACTGATATCACGATTAGCAGTATACATGGCCTTTTTATCTGCAATGTGTAAATGAACATCCAGTAAACGAGCCAAATAATCGATCTCTAAATAATCGGCTCTCGTTAAACTATGTTCTGCTACAATATCCCAAGTTTTTGTATTCAAAACTAACGCACCATTATAAGTAATGATATAATCATCTTCATTATCCAAACCAAGAACTTCTAATTGTGCCTTAGTTCCCGATAATGGCCGGCCCGTGGAAAGAACCACATATACTCCTGCTTTACGCGCTTTTTTAATACAATCAACGACTGGTTGATTAATTTCGTGATGGTCATTCAACAATGTTCCATCTAAATCGATGGCAACTAACTTTATACTCATAAAATTCTCCTAATTCTTCTTTTTTTACTATCAACTAAACCTTTTGATTAGACGATAACTAAATTTTACTCATTCAATTGTAGTTTCAAAACGGCAAAGTTCTATAGCACTCTATAAAAAGTTTACAGATTTCATAATAAGCGTAATTCATTATTCCGTCAATTCTGCAAAATATTCACTCTAACTTATAAACCCACTAATACTTAATACTGAAACGAAAATAGAGAAAAACGGCCAGACATCTATCCAGCCGTTAAAAACTAATCGATTTTTTTCTGTTTAATTTTCCCAGTCCATTCTTGCATACCGCCTTTAAGAATGAATAAGTCCGTATAGCCTTTTTTACGCAACATATTTGCTGCTCGGGCACTAACCGCCTTATTCTGATCGTAAATATAAATCGGTTGGTCTTTTCGCAAAGAGCTGAATGTTTCTTTCAACATACTATAGGGGAAACTACGTGCTCCCAAAATATGTTTTGCATTGAATTCATCCCGTTCACGAACATCAATGACCTGTGCTTTACGCATCCCAGCTTGAAATTCCTCTTGAGAAATGGTTTTTGCAGAACGTCTCATCATAATCCGAACCACTAACTCATAAAGAGCATACAGAGCGATTACCGAAATTAGTACAATATTAATTTTCCACCAAATTGACATGAATTGATTCCTCTCTTACCCTTAATCTATTTAGCCAATGAAGCCGCGCCGATCACGCCTGCTTCATTTCCTAACTCTGCTAATTTAATTTTAGTACTTTCCCGTACTTGGGGGAAAGTAAACTCTTTGAAATAGCTTTCGACACGACTGCGTAAAAACTCGCCGGCAGCAGATACGCCGCCACCTATAATAATTGTTGACGGGTTCAACGTATTTCCGATATTTCCGCAAGCTAAACCTAAATAGAAAGTTACTTTGTCAACGACCATTAATGCTAAATCATCGCCTTCACCTTCCGCTAATTCAAAAACGTCTTTACTTGTGATGTCTTCACCATTATCCAAACGTGCTTTTAGTTTTGAACCGCCGGCATATTCTTCTGCTAGTTGACGAGCCACTCGAACAATCCCCGTTGCACTAGCGACTGTTTCTAAACAACCGCGTTTGCCGCAAGTACATTCAAAACCATTTGGATCGACCGTCACGTGCCCGACTTCACCGGCGCAACCAGCGATTCCATGAAGCAATTGTCCGTTCATCACGATTCCTCCGCCAACGCCCGTTCCTAAAGTCATAAAGACTACATCCGGCTCATTGTCGCCAGCGCCTTTCCAGCGTTCGCCTAAAGCAGCGACATTGGCATCGTTATCGATACTAAACTTGATCTTCGTTCCTTTTTCAATCTCGCTTTTAACCTGTTGCAATGTCGTCCAATTCAAATTATACGCTCCAATAACTGTTCCAGCTTCAATATCGACACTTCCTGGAGTTCCCATGCCGATCCCGATGAATTGTTCTGGCGTCATATTATATAGAGACAAATGGTGATTGATCGAAGTAATGATATCTGGCACAATATGTGAACCATCATCTAAAATATTCGTTTCAATACTCCATTTTTGCTGAATTTCACCTGCTTCAGTCAAAATAGCAAATTTCACGGTCGTCCCGCCTAAATCAATACCTAGTAATTTTTTATCCATTCTAGTCACCTTCTCGACTTTCTTCAATGTGATGTTCCCGTTTTAAAATGCGCCATCCTTGCATATAAGTGTCCCGTTCGATCACGCGACTCTCATATAAATTTTTCAACTCAATCTGCATCAATTCGATATCATAGATCCGCTTTCCAACGTAAACATAAATACCAAACTGCTTCAACAACTGCTGCACATCATACAAACTTTCCATCAAACCACATCCCTAGTATTATACCTGTCTCTTATACACATCTCCGAGCCCACGAGACGCTCA
>NZ_NGLG01000001.1:1521341-1549455 GCF_002140655.1 Enterococcus sp. 3H8_DIV0648
CGTTAATCCTGAGCAAAAGCCCGTCTCTCTATTTTCAGCAAAAATATCAGCATCATTATAAGAAAAGCCGCTTTCACTTTCATTTGCCCGAAAAATAATCTGCCATTTTTTCGCTTCGGGATCAATAAATATAGGAGCTGTTTTAAAGCTGTCTCTTATACACATCTAGATGTGTATAAGAGACAGATCTAGTCCATATTACATTTTATAGTATTGTCGCAACAGTCGCAAATTGAATAGGTCTTATTCGTTCAGTAAATCAACTAATTTCAAGATCGTCTTCCAGTTACGCGCGGTTAATTCATCAGATAGTCTGTTTAATTGAGAAGTCAATTTTGAAAGTCGAATATTTTTTTCCGTAAGATAATAAATATTTTTTGATCTCACAACTGCTCGCTCTCCTGCATAAGATAGCTCCTGTTCTGCTATTTCTTTTCCAGAAAAATAAACGTAAAGATGTGCTATTTGAGAATCACTACTTTCTACTTCAGCAAGCTCTTCAACTGTAAATGGCAGACTTTGAACCATTGACAGCATTTCTGATTTTGTTCGGTAAATGATCGGTACCGAAAACCCAAATTTCTTAACAAAAGCATCTGTCACTAACTTAGAGAGTTCATTTAACTCTTTGTCGCTTGTAAAAAGAAGATTCCCACTTTGAATATAACTGCGGACATTCACGAAACCGAGTTCTGTAAAAAGTTCTCTTAACTCTTTCATCTTAACTATATTTTTTCCACCAACATTTATTCCACGAAAGAATGCTAGATATCGCATCGTTTAAATCCCTCATTCCAAAAAAAGGCGGACAGTTTCGTCCGCAGCTATTGATACATACTAAATTTTCTTAACCCGAAAAAGACAAAAAGCACGATCGCAAAAATAAAAAATAGAACAGCAGTAACTCGTGCACGTGTAGAAAAGCGATCTTGGGAATAAGGAACAGCTAATGCCCAGCCTGACAAGGCTCCTCCTATGATACCGCCTAAATGCCCCCAGATATCAATCGTTGAATCAAACAGCCCGAAAGCTAGATTCATTAAGATGAACAATGCAAATTGTCTGGTCAGCGCTTGAATCGCTCCGTTATCACGATAATGAAGGCCTACTACCAAAAAAGCACCGAATAAACCAAAGATTGCCGTGCTGGCTCCACCAGATAAAGTAGTTGGTTGATTAAAAGCAAAACTTGCAAAATTTCCCATTATGCCACTCAATAAGTAAATAATCGCAAAGCGCCAGTGTCCAAAAATTGCTTCACACTGCTGTCCCATGTAATAAAGAACAACGCCATTTAATGCAAAATGCATCAGGCCAAAATGAATGAACATGGGTGTAATGAAACGCCAATACTGATGCTGCCAAATAACCGACGGCGAGAACATCCCTAATTGATTTTCAATTGATAACCCTGGTAATAAATATTGCATCAAGAAAACAATTGTATTAATTGCAAAAAGTGTATACATTACATACGGTTTATCTTTTCTCATATATCTACCTCTCTCATCTTTGATTTCTCTTGGAAAACAGGCTCAGCCTAAGACAGAAATAATTGCTGAACCGGTTGATCGAATTCTTCCTTCTGCCATTCTTCCATTAACTGTTCAGCAAAAACAAAGCTGCAGGTTCTTCCTTTAAAATTTGCTAAATAGCGATCATAGTAGCCGCCGCCAAAACCAATGCGATAGCCCGCTCGATTAAAGACTAGACCGGGAACAATTAATAAGTCCAAGTCATCTGACTTTGCTGCGGCTTCAACCGCTGGTTCTTCAACACCAAATTTTGTTGGATTAAAATCTGTTTCATGATCAATCCAATGAAAAACCATTTCACCTTTTGGTAGCGATTTAGGGACAGCGATCTTTTTCCCTTCCCCAAAGGCTCGTTGAATCAATGGTGAAGTTGGAAACTCGAATTTGGTTGCCATCGTCACACCAATAGTCTCCGCTTCTCTCCACGCTTCACTCTGAAAAAACTTATCCAAAATAAGCTCAACTTGAATTTGTCTTTCTCCGTTATTAGCTAATTTTTGTAGTCGTGTAATTGCAAGCTGTCGAAGTTTTTCTTTCTCCATCCATTCACCTTCTTATCTAGAAATACTAACAAAATCGAAACAAAATAAAAAGGGGATTACTCCCCTTTAACAAAATCACTAGAAATTTGTCTAGCAATAGCCAAACCAGCGATTGCATTAAAGTGCAAATGATCCCCGCTATCAAAATTCATCTTTAAATATCCTGGTGCTCCTTCTACGATGTCGGCAAAGTCCCATAGATCATCATAATTTTTAGCTAACCATTCGTTAATTTCCTTACGCAGTTTTTCTTTCGTTTCATTCATACCGGAGTTGCCCAGACAGGGGGTTAAGGTGCACATTTGATAAGCAATATTTTGTTTTTCACAAAATCGAGTTATTTTTTTGATCTCTGTTTGAAAACTCTCCAATGTAAGTTCATCATTAATCAAATCGTTTATACCGATCGATACGATCACTTTCCTAACATTGCTGTGGCTGTTCAAACAATTTTCCAATCGCTTCAAAGCATTATAGCCATAAAAAAGGTTTTGCGGATCTTTACTAACAGTGTCAGTACTCGATTTTAACAAACAGCTGCCATTAATACCTTGATTGACCAAATAAAGATTTTGTTTACGCAATTTTCTTTGCAATGGTGCTGTCCAAGTTGCACCCTCAATTAAGGAGTCTCCCAATGCCACTATGCATTCTCCACTAGTCTCCGCCTCAATTGCCGTTAATCCTGAGCAAAAGCCCGTCTCTCTATTTTCAGCAAAAATATCAGCATCATTATAAGAAAAGCCGCTTTCACTTTCATTTGCCCGAAAAATAATCTGCCATTTTTTCGCTTCGGGATCAATAAATATAGGAGCTGTTTTAAAGACCTCATTCGGCGCTATAGAAAAATCAGGAAGCATTTGACACTTGTCATTTGTTTTAAAAGATAAATTTTGAATCTGTTGCTCATGCGCACCATATTCATGCGTAAATACCAAGCGGATTTTTTCAACCGGAGCGATTTGCCGCAGCGTTAATTGAATCAGTCCTGTTGTGTCACTGTGGTGGGTAATTCCTCTTTGCGCGTGGCTCCAGATCGTCGTCCAAGTCATCTTATCCCTCCTCATTTCTAATTACTTTTTCTCAACAACTGCAAAACAAAGTACGGTGCACCGAGCAACGCGACAATAATTCCAGCAGCCATTTCACCACTAGGTAAAATTACCCTTGCTAAAACATCACTAAACAGTAATAAAATCCCACCGATCAAAGCAGTCATCATCAACGTTTGGTTATTCTTACGCCCTGTTAATTGACGGGCAATGTGAGGGGCAATCAAACCGATGAAACTGATGCTTCCGGCAATCGAGACACTCACTGCTGCTAGACAAACTGCACAAATTAAAAAGAATAGCTGTGTTCGTTTTAGCTTCACACCTAATCCGACAGCCACATCGTCACCTAACTCCAAGACTTCCAGCGAACGCCCCCTCAATAAGACCAAAGGCAAGAGACAGATAATCCATGGCAGTAATAATAAAACATGCTGCCAAGTCGTGCCCCAAATCGTTCCGGCAAGCCATGACGTCACGAATTGATAATTATCTTTAGAGACTCGAATGGTTCCCAGCAGTGTCAATGCCGAAATCCCTGCATTGACTGCAACCCCGGCTAAAAGCAATCGATTAGGTGTAATTCGTTCAGATTGCCGACCAAAATAATAAACCATTCCCGTTGCAATAAAACTACCTGCACAGGCGATCAACGGTAAATACCCGCTGCTTTCTCCGGTAGCAAAAAAACCTAAATAAATCAAAACCGTCAATCCTGCGCCCGCATTGATCCCTAAAATTCCCGGATCAGCCAAATCATTATGAGTAATCGTTTGAAATAAGTACCCAGATACCGCTAAACCCATTCCCGCTAGGATCGAAACCAGCAGTCGCGGGAAACGAAAATCAAAGACAATCAATTGCTGACTGGTCGTAGCAGTATTCTGAAAAACTCGCAGCAGATCATTTATCGTCAATGGAATGGTACCGACAGTCAAGCTAAGCAGCATTCCAATAATCAGTAAAAGAAGCAATATCAGCCAACCTATTTTTTTCCTCATAAGCTTCCCTTCCTAATTTGTAAAAGTAAAAATGGTACCCCAATGATCGTGATGATCACTCCAGCAGGTGTCTCTAAAGGCGGTGCGATCAGCCTTGAAGCAATATCAGCTACAACAAAAAATAAAGCTCCAAATATTCCAGAAGCTGGAATCACATAGCGATAATCATATCCAACAAAAAAACGAACTACGTGAGGAACAATCAAACCGATGAAGCTAATCGTTCCAACTAAAGCCACTGAACTGCCCGCCAATAATAAAACAAAGAACAGACTCAATTGCCGGATTCGACTAGGATTTTTACCTAACGAAATTGCGGTATCATCACCTAAACTTAATAGAGTAATTTGTGGACTAATCAAACAAGAACCTAAGATTCCAAGCAGGATCAGCGGAAAAATCGTTTGCAACTGTTGCCACGAAATATTAGCGGTACCGCCAACAAACCAAAAGGTCATATCCTGATTCAAATCAAAGATCAGACTGATACTTTGGCTGACAGCAGCAAAAAATGAACTTAACGCGGCCCCTAACAAAACGATTCGAACTGGCGATAAACTAAAGGACACTCTAGTCGAAATCAAATAAATCAATAAAATCGAAACTGATGCTCCGATGAATGAACCAATTACACCCATTGCTGGCGAAGGATTGGCATTTAGTGCAAAGACCAATGCGAGGCCTAAGCCTGCGCCGGAATTGATTCCTAATAAACCAGAATCAGCGATGGGGTTTGATGTGATTCCCTGTATCAAGGCGCCAGATATGGCGAAGGACGCTCCGACTAAAACCGCGCCAAGCATTCTTGGCAGCCGTAAATAACGAACCAATTGTTCCCCCTGATTCGCAGGATCGAAGTTCAAGATCGCTTGAGAAACATCGGACCATTTGCTCGTAACTGCCCCATATCTCAAAGACAAGATCATTGCTGCAGCAAGTAAAATCACAACAACAGGAAAAAAATATTTTCGTTTAGCCATCTCCTAATGCTCCTTTACTAAGTCATACGCAATAACTAAGGGTTTGTCGCTATTAGGCAAAGTGGCAAAAGTCGCTTGTATATCAAAAAGATTTAATAATTTGTCTGCCGTAAAAATTTCCTTCGGTGTTCCTTGAAAAACCAACTCACCTTTTTTCATTCCTAATAAATAATCGGAAAAACGCGAAGCATGATTTAAATCGTGAATCGTCATCAAGATCGTTTTTCCTTGCCGATTGATTTCTTGCAGCAACTCTAGGATTTCCAATTGATGGGCCGGATCTAAAAAAGTAATCGGCTCATCTAAAATTAAAATATCCGTATCCTGTGCTAAAGCCATCGCTATCCACACACGCTGCTGCTGTCCACCAGATAAGGTGGTCAAATTACGATTCTTTAAATCTTGCAGATTCGTAGCCTCTAAAGCCCAGTTGATTAATTGATGATCTTGTTCTTTTAATCCTGAAAAACCTTTTTGATAAGGAAATCTGCCATAGGCCACGATTTCTTCAACAGACAATCCATTTATTTGATTGCTAGTTTGTGATAATGAGGCAATTTTTTGTGCAACTGTTTTAGTGTCTAATCGCTGAACATTTTCACCATCAATCAGGACCTCTCCTTTGGCCGGCTCAAGAATCCGGGCTAAGGCTTTTAGAAACGTCGATTTGCCACTGCCGTTTGGACCAATCAAACTAGTGATCTGTCCTTTGGGTATTTCTACTGTGATATCATTCACAACTATTTTTTTATCGTATCCGATTGAAAGATCAGTCGTATTTAATTTTGTCATAGATCTTCCTCATTTCTCTGATAATCGTTCTCAATTATGACCTTCTTTTTCATCATCGTCAACTGTCAATTAAAGAAAAATCCCTGTTGACACCCCTTGTGCTTTCGGTAATAATATCAATTGAGAACTTTTCTCAATTAAGCATGAAGGAGTTTTTTTATGTTCAAAAAAATAGTTTTAGGAACCGCTTCTCTGTTAGCGCTATTTAGCTTAGCTGCTTGTGGACAAAGCAGTGACAGTAAAGATACAAGTAACGATACTCGGACTTTGACCGATGCTCAAGATCACAAGGTCGAAATTCCTAAAAAACCAAAGCGGATCATCGCCTCATATTTAGAGGATTACCTAGTCGCTTTGGACGAAAAACCTGTTGCACAATGGACCGTTGGTGAAGGTAAGATTCAAAATTATCTGCAAGATAAATTAAAAGGTATTCCAACAATTAATTATGACCTGCCATACGAAGATGTGCTGAAATTTGAACCTGATCTATTATTAATCGGCTCAAACGGCTCACTTGAAGGTGGAAAATACAAAGAGTACGTAAAAATTGCGCCAACTTATGTCGTAAAAAACGGTGAAGAGGTTACGTGGCGTGAGCAATTAGAAGATATTGGAAAAGTTCTAGGTAAAGAAGATAAAGCCAAAGACGTCGAAAAGGATTATGATCAGCTAGTCGACAAAACAAAAACAGAGTTGAAAGATAAAATCGAAGGCAAATCTGCTGTTGTTTTGTGGGTGACAAATAATTCAGCCTTTATGGTGGCCGACACTCGTTCTAGCGGCCAGCTGCTTTATCAAGAATTAGGTTTTGTCGTTCCCCAATTAACTAAAGATATCAGCAAAAAGGCAACCGCGGACTTCTCTCCAGTTTCATTAGAAAGTTTGTCCCAGTTGGACGCAGATTATATTTTCTTAGTTAACAGTGATTCTGGTGCTGCAATGTTTAAAGATCCGTTATGGAGCAATATCCCGGCGGTAAAAAATAATCACTTATATGAATTTGACGGTGAATCAAGCTGGTTATACAATGGACCAATCGCCTATACCAAAATGGTTGAAAGCATTCGTGATGTTTTAAAATAAAAAATGCCGAGCTGATCGAGACTGCTTCTTTATAGCAGTTTCTCGATCAGACGGCATTTTATTTTTTACTGCGACGTGTTCGGGTAACAGCTGTCGCTTCTTCTTTTTTAGCCAAAAATTTCAAACGATAAGGTTCATGATAACGAACGCCATCCTTAACAAAATCTCCGCCAACAATAAATAAGCCAATTGGTCTTAATGGTTCGCTTTGTCGGATTGTCCCAATGGTTTCCAGTTCACGATAATTTTTTCCAATTTGTAACTGATATGTTCCTGCGTCTATCTGTTTCACATAGTAATAAGGATACAATGTATTCTCTTCAATCAAGAAACCCTCTTGCTTCGTTAGATCTCTCGTTGTAATTTCTTTTCCCTCAATCAATGCTTGAATGTTTTCTACTAAAATCAATTGATAGTCTTCATTAAAATCAACTGGGACTTCCTCGGCCTGTTCAAAAACTTTTTTCTGTTTTTTAGACTCTTCATTTTGAATATTAAACGCATCGTCTGGTAAATATTTAACGAAAAGCTGCGTGATATCCCCTTTTAAATTTTTATCCAAAAAATAATAGAAGAAATTCAAAACAATGAAATAGACCAATCCAATAAAAACCAAACTGTAGATCACTAATTGAATATAATTTTGGTTCAGCCAGAGTCCATAAACGATTCGCAAAATATAAACAGTTGGAATAATGCTCAATAACGTATACGCTCGATTCGAATATTTAGGACTGATATCCAAGAAGCCTAAAAACTTGTTTAACCCATTGATAACATCTAAAAGTATTGTCATTGATTATCACCCGCTTCTGAGCCAGCAGGTTCATTCGCTGGCTGCTGTTGTTGTGTTGGTGTTGTTTGTGATTCTACCGTTGATGAAGACGGAACAGTGGATTCACTAGGGATTGAAGATTGCGAATTTTCGATTTGATCGCTTTCAATCGTGCTCTCCCCTGCATTATTGTTTGCATCAGGTTCTTCAAGTGACGACTGCTCATTAGTCGTTCCTGTCTCATTCGTCATACTATTTGAATCAGAAGAAGAATCGGTCATACTGGTGGTAGAAGATTCTGTCGTCGGTGTCGTAGCCTTCACTTGACGATAGCTGGAATTATTCAAAATTCCAGAAGTTGTAGCAATCAAAATCGACAATGTTAGAAGAGCAATCGGCTTCAAAATCGGTGGCACTTTGCGCATCTGATCCTTCCTTTCTATAATTGATTTGTTTAATAACTAGTTTTATCATTGTAAAGTTAGCTTTTGTTTAGGATTCTGTGAAGATTCTATGTAGATTTCTAAAAAATTTCGCAAGCGCCATTTAGTCAGTGAGAAAAAATAAAAAAGCCAGCAATCGAATTTGATTGCTGACTCGTAAGTGCAATTATTTTACTTCTTTATGCAAAGTAACTTTGCGTTCGCGTGGGCAATATTTCATTTTTTCCAAACGATCAGGGTTGTTACGTTTGTTTTTATTTGTTAGGTAGTTACGTTCTTTACAAGAAGTACATTCTAAAGTGATGTTTACGCGCATGATTTTCCCTCCCCTGCAAATACAAGTTTTCCAAGATATTTCTCAGACTTTGATATCATATCATGTTTTTATTTCTTTGACTAGTCTTTTTGCTATTTTTGTTAAGTAGTTCTACTTGACGTTTTTAAAGCTGCACTTCAATGTCCTTAGCAATATCTTCTGGCTTCGTTTGCGATGCATAGCGTTTTACCACGTTTCCTTCACGGTCGACGAGAAATTTTGTAAAATTCCATTTGACTGCTTTGTTAAGTAAACCACCTTGCGCACTCTTCAAGTAGCTGTATAATGGATCTTCGTTTTCTCCGTTCACATCAATTTTAGCAAATGTTTGGAAGGTTGTATGATATTTCAACTGACAAAATTCCGCCACCTCCACATCGGTCCCTGGTGCTTGATTTCCAAATTGGTTGCAAGGAAAATCCAGAATTTCGAATCCGTTGCCTTTATATTGGTCGTATAAATTTTGTAATCCTTCATATTGTGGTGTGAAGCCACAACCAGTTGCGGTATTGACAATCAAAAGAACTTTTCCTTGATAATCTGATAAAGACTTTTCGTTTCCGTCTGTTTGTTTCACTTCAAAATTGTAGACTGACATACTTAGCACTCCTTTTTGTATAAATTATTCAAGTTAAAATTTCATCAAAAAAAGCTAAGGAGCATCGCTCCTCAGCTTTATTGTACGCCATATGTGTCGGCAAATGCATTTATTATGTCTTTTGCAATGGCTTTGTTCGTATCGTCATGTTCTTCATCCAAGTTTGGCAGCATCACACTAATGGCAATTTGAGGATTGTCATAAGGTGCGTAAGCCACGATATTACTATTGATGGTGTTTGTACCATCCTTTGCCACCGTTTCGGCCGTACCTGTTTTGGCAGCCGGATCTAGTTTAGCAGAAGCTAAATCTTTAGCAGTAGTATATGGATCTGAGCCATGGACCGCTTGGTAGAAACCTTGCTTAATGATTCCCATCTGTTCAGCTGTAATATTGACTTGATCTAGCTTCTTGCCAGTGATTTCTTTTTGCAGAGCTCCTAAGCCGCCGCTGTCATTATTGCCATAGATTCCCTTTACAACATGAGGAGCAATTCTTGTACCGCCATTGGCAACAGTTGAGGCATATTGTGCCAACTGCATCGGTGTATACGTATCGTACTGTCCAAATGACAAGTCAAGCAGATTACCGCCACCAGGTGCATTATCTGTCCCAAATTGGTCATTGACTAAACCGGGAGATTCATTCGGTAAATCAATCTGCGTTTTTACCCCCATACCATATTCAGCGAAAGCATTCCGCAACTTATCGTACATTTCTTTGGAAGATGCACTTTCAGGTAAAGTCATATTCTGCTGGTATTCAACCCCCAGCATCCGCAAGACGATCTGCATCATATAAGCATTGGAAGACCATTCAAGAGCTTTTACTGTATTTAGAGGAATTTGATTCCCTAAAGCTTTATTATAGATTGATCCTTTTAGTGCTGTACCGGATAATTTAATCGGCTGATCAATCAACGTATCATTTCCTGTTATTGCACCAGTTTGATAGCCCGCTGTAACTGTCCCTGCTTTAACTACCGAACCTGGTTCAAAAGCACTAGTGATCGTTCCTAAAGTATTTTCTTCTATTTCTTTACTATTAGCATCATGAGTGAAACCAGTCATCGCTAAAACTTCACCGGTATTTGGATTCATCGCGACAGCATAGGCACCTGGTGAATATCTCGCAACACCGCTATCGACTAATCCCTGATAATGCTTTTTCAGAATATCTTCGACCTTTTTCTGGAAGTCTGAGTTGATCGTTAGGACAATATTTGACCCTTTCTCACCTTTTTTGACTTCTTCCTGCTTCTCGATATTCCCGTTCTGATTCAAAGTAACTTTGTACTCGCCTTTTTTCCCTTGAAGCTGTTCTTCATATTGCTTCTCTAAATAGCTCTTACCAACACGATCATTGCGGGCATAGCCCTTTTTCAACAAAGCATCTGCTTCTTCAGCCGGCAAGCCTTCTTTTTCAGTAGTGATCGTTCCTAAAATACTTTTCAATGAACCTTCAAGTGCATCGTTATATGAGCGATCCCAGTCAAGACCTGTCGATACACCTGGCAAGTCTGAAGCACGTTCGGCAACCACCGCTAATTCTTCATCTGTCACACCTTCATTTTTTATAAAGACGGTACTGAGTGATGAAGCAGCATTCATTCGTTTAAAGATCGTTGCGATTTTCAACTGTTCATCATTGAGTTGAATTTCGCTGTCTTTGACTTTATCGACTAATTTTTGATATTCATTCGTAGTATCAAGATTCTTTTCTTTGAAAGATAGCCGTTCTTCGGCTTCCTTCAGATGGTCCTCATCGGCTAACCAATAATCCTTTTTATCACGCGTGCTCAAATTATCATCTGCCGGCACATCAATTAAATTATTTAATTCAATCGCCAGTTTAAGAATGTCCTTAGCTTCCATCTGATTTCCGCGAGTAAAGGTAATCGCACGATTTGCTGTATTTTTGACCAATGCTGTTCCGTTGGCATCATATATCTCCCCACGAGGCGCATTTTCCTTTACAGTGATCGTTGTTGAAGCCTTCATTTCGGCTTTCATCTTGTCACCTTCAACGATCTGTAAGTAGCCTAATCGTGAAACTAGGATTACAAACAAGCCAAAAATGACAAAAAACAGAAAGTTCAACCTAAAAGGGATATGGCTTTTATTTTGATTACGTCCGCCTTCGTCCGCAAGCTTCAATTTTTCGAAAAATTTCTTAAATGGATTCGTTATTTTCATTCATCTGTTCCTTCCACTTTGACAGTTACTTGTCTTATTGTAGCCGAAAAAGGATTTTTTCAAAAGGATTAATCGTAGTTCCTTTACGATAGTTTAAAAACTTTAAGTTCTTTTACGTTTAAATGGCCGAAGTGTTTCACACAAACAATTATTTTTTTAACACATATCCATTCGTTTGCATAATAGCTGGATTTCATACAAGCTCAAAACTCATATTCCGTGAAACATTCTTTTTCGATTTCATTTGTGGAAAACTCCTGCAATTTAAACAGCGACTATTACGCATTTTCTTTAAAAAGTTTTCCACAAATGAATTGGAATTTCTCGTACGCTGCTTAATTCTACTAATTGCTGAAATAGATTTGACCAAAAAAAAAACGGTGAGCGAACTCACCGTTTTAGCTTAATTACGACTTAGGTTGTCAATATCATCTTTGATTGCTTCAACAAACATATTCAAATCTTGTACTTCTTGTTCTTCACTACCATAACGGCGAACATTAACAGAAGCATCATTCACTTCCTTGTCCCCAATTACTAATAGATAAGGAATTTTTTGTGTTTGTGCTTGGCGAATCTTGTAGCCAAGTTTTTCATTGCGGTCATCAACCTCAACACGCACACCTTCACGAACCAAACGATCTTTCACTTCATATGCATAGTCGCCATGATGTTCTGGTGATACCGGCAAGATCGCTACTTGTTCTGGAGCTAGCCAAGTTGGGAAAGCACCTTTATATTGTTCAATCAAGTAAGCAGTAAAGCGTTCCATTGTTGAAACAACACTACGGTGAACAACAACTGGACGATGTTCCTTACCATCTTCGCCGATATAAGTTAGATCAAAACGTTCAGGCAATAAGAAATCGAATTGAATAGTAGAAAGTGTTTCTTCTGTTCCTAGTGCTGTGGATACTTGAACATCCAGCTTAGGACCATAGAAAGCAGCTTCGCCATCAGCTTCAAAATAATCAAAGCCGGATTCATCCATTACTTCCTTCAATAGACCTTGAGATGTTTCCCACATTTCATCGTCGTCAAAATATTTTTCAGTATTTTCAGGGTCGCGATAGCTTAAACGGAATCGATAATCTTCGAAACCAAAATCTTTATATACTTCTAAGATCAAATCTAACGTACGGCGGAATTCTTCCTTGATTTGGTCTGGGCGAACAAAGATATGCGCATCATTCATTGTCATTTCACGAACACGCTGCAATCCTGATAGTGCACCAGATTTTTCATAACGATGATCCATGCCAAGTTCAGCTAAACGAATTGGCAATTCACGATATGAATGAATATGGTTTTTGTAGATCATCATGTGATGCGGGCAGTTCATTGGACGCAGCACCAATGATTCTTCGCCATCACCCATATCCATGATTGGGAACATATCTTCTTTATAATGATCCCAGTGACCAGATGTTTTATACAAACCAGTATCAGCTAAAACTGGAGTGTAAACATGTTCATAGCCCATTGAGATTTCTTTGTCAACGATGTAACGTTCAATGATCCGACGAATTGTTGCACCTTTTGGCAACCAGAATGGCAAACCTGAGCCTACTTCTTGAGAGATCATAAACAAATCTAATTCTTTTCCAAGTTTACGATGATCCCGTTCTTTGGCTTCTTCACGCATCTTCAAGAAATGATCTAAGTCTGCTTGGTTGAAGAAAGCCGTTCCGTAAATCCGTTGCATCATCTTGTTATCAGAATTTCCGCGCCAGTAAGCACCTGCAACAGATAACAATTTGAAGATTTTGATTTTTCCTGTTGATGGCACATGCGGTCCGCGACATAAGTCAGTGAACTCCCCTTGTGTATAAGCAGTGATGACTTCATCTTCAGGAAGATCAGTGATTAATTCTACTTTATAAGGATCGTAGCTAAAGAAATCCAATGCTTCTTGACGACTCATCACTTTACGTTCGATTGGCAAGTTTTCTTTAATAATCTTTTTCATTTCTTTTTCGATCGCTGGAAAATCTTCTTCGCTGATTTGACTTTCGCCATTGTCAGTATCGTAATAGAACCCTGAATCAATCGCTGGCCCTACACCAAAATGCATATTTGGAAACAGGCGGCGGATTGCTTGCGCCATTAAGTGAGCGCTGGAATGACGAACAAGCGGTAACGCTTCTTCATCTTTTTCAGTCACGATTTTTAATTCCGCGTCTTCTTCGATTGCACGATTTAAATCTTCTAACTCGCCGTTTACTACGACAGCTAATGCTTTTTTGGCTAATGAACTAGAGATACTTTTTGCGATCTCTAAACCAGTAATACCATTATCAAACTCTTTTGTTGATCCATCTGGAAATGAAATTTTTACCATCCTGTACTTCCCCCTTAATTAGTTTTGATTGATAAAAAAAAGTCCTAGTACCGATAATCGGTACTAGGACGAATAAACGTGGTTCCACCTAATCTTTGAGCAGAATTTCTGCCTCTCACAAGCGATAACGGCGCTGCCCGCCTCTGCATTTACGCAGAAGTCTCTGAAAGTGGTCATCCCTTGTGCTTGTCTGGAAAAGTTTCAGCCGTGCTTTTCCTCTCTGATAAACAGCTTTCAAGTTCAGGTGTCTTTCTTCATCAATCAATTACAAGGTAATTATAAACACTTATTGATTTGAAATGCAAGTATAAGATGAACTATTATTTCCACTTGCCGCCTTGTGCGTATTTTCCTTTTTGCATTTCATTGATGATGACGTGGATATTTTCTTTAGGGGCACCAGCTGTTCTTGATATTGCTTCGGTTACCTCTTCCACCATCTTAGTTAATTGTTCCTCTGTTCTTCCTTCGACTAACTCAATGTGAACAAATGGCATAATGAATCGCTCCTTTGACTTTTATATTCTTTCGTTTCATATTTTATCATAATGAGGAATAAAATGAGTCTTCTACCTACATCCCTATTTTTTTCAAAACTTTAAATGATATTAACTGACATCCGACATAGCTGTCGGTAATTATCAAACGAGCCAACTGCTTTTCTTTCCTTTAAACCTATAAACATTTCTCCATTAATTTAAAATGTCTCATCAAAAACTTTCGATTTCAATTATTAACCTTTACAAAAAACATTTTCCTGAGTCAAATCGTTATTGATAGCCCTTTCTCCATGGTACAGTATAGGCATAAGAATGGGGGAAATAATATGGATATCTATTTGCACTTTAAAGATCAGGCAGCAGAAGCAATCACTTATTACGAAAAAGTATTCAAGACAGAACCCGCGAAAATTATGACTTTTGGCGATATGCCCCACGACGATGAGCACCCTGTTGATGAAAATATGAAGGATCTAGTAATGAACTCGAATCTGAAAATCAATGATACCAATGTCATGATTTCTGACAGTCCTGAAGGCATGGCTCCTCCCTTAATCATCGGAAATAATGTCGCTTTAGTTTTCAATGCAGCTAGTGTTGAAGAAGCCACAGAAATATTTCAACTATTAGCAGAAAAGGGTGTTGTTTTATTACCTCTTGAACAAACCTTTTGGGCAGAATTATACGGAATGGTCAAAGACCGATATGGGGTAGTTTGGCACATTAATCTTTACTAATAAGAAAGGATGATCTTTCATGGAACAGAAATTTGGCTGCTGTCTTTGGTTTGATGGTCACTTGACCGAAGCGGCTGACTTTTATTTGAAAACATTTGAAGACAGTAAAAAAATAGATGAGACTCATTATATTACGGATGAACACGGAAAAATCGGCGACTTGTTAACCATCGCTTTAGAATTAGCTGGATGCGAGTTTCTTTTATTGAATGGCGGATCAGATTTCAAACCGACACCTGCGATTTCCTATGTCGTCAACTGCGAAAATGAAAAACAGTTGAATGACGTCTGGAGTCGGTTGAATCAGGATGGAGAAACTTTGATGCCCCTAACTACTTATCCTGAGCTTGGAAAATTTGGTTGGACAAATGATCGCTATGGTTTTTCATGGCAAGTTCGCTTAGGCGACAGTTTGCAAACAATAGTTCCATGTATCATGTTCGCTAACGAAAACTACGGTCTGGCTCAAGCGGCAATTGACGAGTGGATTGCTGCTTTCGGTGGAAAACAGACCTTTGTGATCAAAGGAAAAGAAGATCGTCTGCGTGCCTCCGGCTTTCAACTTCGCGGACAGGAGTTGATTATCATGGATAGTCCAGAAAAACACGATTTTGATTTTTCTATGGGAAATTCCTTTTACTTTTATTTTAAGGATCAGGCAGATATCGATCAGGCTTGGGAGGCAATTACTCGTGACGGCAAAGAATGGCCTTGCGGCTGGATGGAGGATCGCTATGGCGTCTATTGGCAAACAGTTAATCAAAAATTGCTGGACTGGACCAATGACCCAGACATAGAAAAGGCTCAGCGCGCAACGCAAGAAATGTATAAAATGAAAAAAATCGATCTCGCTCAGATTCAACGAGCACACGATGGATTAAATTAATTTCAGTAAAAGGAGATGGGACTGCCTGTCTCCTTTTTTTGCTGAAATCAGCCTTTTGCTTCTCCTCACTCTTATGTGATATACTATTATGCTGTTATAAACAGTTGACGGAAAAACAAAGGAGGATGCTCAATGAATGCGAGAGAGTATGAACAAGAGCACGTCCAACAGACAAGCGCTTTGATCCAACAAGAAATTGCATTTTTAGACAACCAAAAGAAAGAAACAAAATCAAAATTTGATAACGATATGCGGGAAAATGCCGGGCAAAGAGTTCAAGGCGGTTCCTTTGAAGCATTGGCGGAAACAATGGCGGAGACACGCCAACACGAAGCCGAACTGCTTTTACGCTATCAAACATTTGCCTCACAGGAAAAGCGGCAAAAAGTATTGAAATTAATGGGTGCCAATCCTTATTTTGCGCGAATTGATTTCAAAGAAGATCAAGAAGCGGAAACACTTTATCTAGGCATCGCCTCTTTGCGTGACACTCAAGAGGAAACAGTCGTCATTGATTGGCGCGCTCCAATCGCTAATCTTTATTACGAAGGAACTTTAGGTCAAACACAATATGAAGCTCATGATGCGATTATTCCTATCGAACTCTTATTAAAACGACAATTTAAAATTCGCGAAGGTCAAATCTTATCGATGGTTGATACCTCAGAGGCAATTAATGATGATTTTCTATTGGAGATTTTAGACGAGGCTTCTTCTAACCATATGAAGAATATCGTTGCGACGATTCAACATTCACAAAATGAAATTATTCGTGATACAAATAGTAAAGTTTTAGTCGTGGAAGGAATTGCCGGAAGCGGAAAAACTTCCGCTTTGCTTCAACGGGTCGCTTACCTGCTTTATCATAATCGGAAATGGCTGGATAACGAGCAAGTCTTACTATTCTCACCTAACCATATTTTTTCGGATTATATTTCAACTGTCTTACCTTCACTTGGCGAAAGCGGCATACCAACTGAAACATTCAAGACTTTCTTAAGTGCCCTATTGCCTACTTATCAGATTCACACAGAAGAAAGCCACGAAGAGGTCTTTCTTTCAGGGCAAGATGACCGCGTATTACGCGCAAAGAGCAGTAACGCAATCGTGCAAGAATTGTACAAATATGTCGAACGGATCACAGACCTTGGCCCATTGTTCCGCGATCTCAAGTTGAACCAAGATGTTTTGATCTCGAAAAAGCAAATTCGCAATTGGTATCAAGAAGCCAATCCTGAATTACCAATGTATCAGCGAATGCAGTTATTACAGACGAAGCTCTTGAAAAAATTGGGTGGCTTAGAAAAAGATGAAATGAAAAAGGATTGGGCTAAAAAAGCCGCAGATGAATTAGTTGAAGCGGTATTTGCCAATAATCCCGATATGGAAGATTCTGAAAAAGCAGAACGTCGTTTACGGCGGCAAATGGCGCAAAAAGTCGTCCGTAAAAAAATGCGGCCGATCCGCAGACAAATCAATCGTTTTGCTTTCATTAATTACGCAAAACAATACCTGCACTTTTTACAAAATGTGCCAAACCAGTTATTGGTCCACTATCAATTAACAGAAGAGCATTGGAAAACGATGCTTGAGGAATTGCGCAATGATTTCAAACGGAAGGATATCAGTTTAGAAGATGGGACTTTGATGTTTCTTTTAATGAAATCCATCCATCCGTTAGACGTGAAGCAAAAAGCTCGATTCATTTTTATTGATGAGATGCAAGATTTCTCGCCAGCGCAAGTCGCTTTATTACAAAACCTATATCCTAAAGCTACTTATACTTTATGCGGCGACTTGAACCAGAAAGTTTTCGGCAACGAAAGTATGGTTCATTCGTTAGAAGAGATTTTCCCAGATCAAACCTTGACTCACTTTGAATTAACAACCAGCTATCGTTCGACTGAAGAAATCACTAACTTTGCAAATCAATTCTTAACTCAGGAAAACCGCGTCGAATTGACTGCGCGTGTTGGTGATCTGCCAAAGGTTTATTATGCAAATGATTCTCGGCAAATGATCGATGGTTTAATTCATCAGATTGAAGAAACTTCAGAGCTGGCCAAATACTGGCGAACAGCGATTATCGCAAAAACTGTTGAAGACTGTCAAGCGCTCTATGAACAATTGACACCTGAACAAAAAGATCAAGTCCAATTGCTGACGGATGAAGAAGACTTTATGAAAAAAAGTCTGATCATCATTCCTACTTATTTAGCAAAAGGCTTGGAGTTCGATCGCGTGTTCGCTTGGAATGTTTCACCTGAAAATTATCATACTGAGCAGGATAAACTAATTCTCTACACCGTTTGCACCCGTGCAATGCATGAATTGAATCTTTTAGTCATTGGTGAAAGAAGTCCTTTACTAGAAATGATGCCAGAAAATCTATATGTTCCAGAATCATTAAACTAGTATCTCTCAGACAAAAAACAAAAATAGCCGACCAAATCTAAAAAGATTTGGTCGGCTATTTTTATTTAGATTAATCGTCTAATTCAACGTTATGATAGACCTGTTGAACATCTTCTAGTTCATCCAGCACATCAATCATTTTTTCGAATTTTTCTAAGTCTTCCCCAGTTAAGGTCACTTCATTTTGAGGAATCATTTGCATTTCCGCAACTGTAAATTCTGTAATGCCTTTTTCTTTCAAGGCTTCTTGAATCGCATTGAAGTCTTCTGGTTCGCCGTAAACAATAATTTGTCCTTCTTCATCTACAACATCGCGAACATCAATCTCTTTATCCATCAAATACTCCAAGATCTCATCCGCGTCATCCCCAGCAAAACCAAATAATGCCGTATTGTCGAACATATAAGCAACCGCACCAGAAACACCCATGTTACCGCCATTTTTACCAAAAGCAGCGCGAACATCTGAAGCTGTCCGGTTTACATTGTTTGTCAAAGCATCTACGATGACCATCGAACCATTCGGTCCAAAACCTTCATAACGCAATTCTTGGAAAGTTTCATCGCCAGAGCCTTTAGCCTTTTCGATTGCTCGATCAATAATATGTTTTGGAACATTGTACGTTTTGGCACGCTCAATTACGAAACGCAATTTTTGATTGGCATGCGGATCAGGTTCTCCTGATTTCGCTGCCGCATAAATCTCGATTCCAAATTTAGCGTAAATTTTACTGTTGTTTGCATCTTTCGCAGTTTTTTTAGCTACGATATTCGCCCATTTACGTCCCATGTTTTCACTTCTCTTTCGTTAATTTCATACTTTCCCATTATAACGACTCACTTGCGCTTTGGAAAGTATTTTTTATGTTCGAATAGGAAATCGACCGATTGTTTGTTCTTTGGGATGAACCAATTGATAGATTTGATCAGCACGATAGGTCAAAAAATGCTTTTCCTTCTCCTGTTGTCCAATCTTTGCGGCAACCGGCAAGCTAAATTGCTTTTTCTTTTCATTCAAAAAAGCTTGACCTTTTTCAGTGAAGCCTAATATATGAAGCATTGAATTTTCTTGCTCTTTTTTTATTTCCGCCTCTGTGATTTGCAGCAAAACATACGTTAAGAGCCGTTGAAGCCGCGGTTGAGTATAGCGTTTGGTACTGATGATCTGCAAATATTTTGAAAAGCTATCTGCTTCCTGTTCAATTAAACGATGTTCAAGCCCTTCTCTCATTTGATAAATCTCTCGAAGGCAGGCTAAGGAGCTGGCTCGTAATTGATAATTTAGAAACGGCCATAAATCTGTCCACGAAATATGCGTATCACTTAATTCTTCCAGTGTCTCAGTTGGGACAAATGAAGAAACATTCTCATCAGCCAAAACAGCCTGCCGAATTCCAGTAGCACTTGCAAACTGGTCCACAATCAATGATTCATCATGATATCCTTGATCTTTTCTAGCCAAAGGAAAAATTTCCATCGGATGCTCATAAAGAGCATTTTCCTTTGCATAGCTTAGGCCTAGAATATGATTCGGAGGAAAATCTTGGGCCTTCGGATATAACCGTGAAACAACTTCTGCCATTTTTTCCGGATAACTCCAGCCAATTGGCAACTCATGGAATAATTGGTCGATCGCAGCTTTCTCTTCAATGAAGAAACGGCCATAAGCAGCATAATCAAATTGATATCCGCTGTCAGTACCAAAACATAATGCATCACAGTTCAACGCTTGTAATAGTTTGATACTGCCCTTCGCAAAATAGTCTGCCGATTGGACCGCCCAAGAAAACGGCAATTCAACAACCAAATCAACACCATTCTGTAATGCTGCCTTGGCTCGCGCCCATTTATCAATGATTGCCGGTTCCCCACGTTGTAAAAAATTGCCGCTCATGACTGCGACAACAACCTCTGCACCACTTAACTTGCGAGCCATCTGCGCATGATAACGATGCCCATTATGAAATGGATTATATTCTACTACGATCCCGCAACTTCGCATCTTGTTGCCCCTTTCTAATAACAAAAAAACCGAGATTCCTCTCGGCTATTTTTGACAGACAAAAAACCAGCGTTTACTTGTCTCCATTGGTTCATCATCCATGAAGTCTGCAAAAACTTCCACCTTAAAACCAACCTCAGTCAGCATTTTTTGATACATTTCCAAAGAATAAGTTCGTTCTTTATGAAGTTCATCGAATCGTTCGAACATCTCGCCTTCTTTTTTTACAAAGAAGGTTAAAAAATGTTCAATGCTATGGGATGAATCACCAGAATAACTATCCCAAAGAAAAGCAAAGTCTTCGGTTTGATCATGAAAACTATAATCGGGAAAAACTTCATCTATTTGATAGATCGAGTGAACATCGAAAATAAAGGTTCCCGATTCCTCCAATAGCTGATAAACGCCCTTGAAAACTTGTTGGACTTGCGTAGCATCCTGCATATAGCAAAGCGAGTCAGAAAAACACGTCACAGCTTGATATTTTCCAATATCGGTTAAATCCAGCATATCTCCAGCAACCCAGTTGATAGAAACATCCTCTTGAATTGCACGATCACTGGCCAATGTCAGCATTTCTTCTGACAAATCTAAGCCTGTCACATCAAAACCTTTTTTAGCAAACTCCACTGCTAATGCACCGGTTCCGCAAGCCAGCTCTAAAACTTGGTTCGTAGCCTTTGGCAAATGACGCAATGAAAAATCAAGCCATTGCTGATACAAAGAATCATCCATTACCTCATCATAGACAAAAGCAAAGGTCTCATACGCCATTAGTCCAACCAAGCCTCGATATTTTCAAGCGGTGCATCCGACCATAATTTTTCTAAATTGTAAAACTCACGTTCTGAAGTACTGAATACATGCACGATCACATCGCCTAAGTCGATCAAGACCCATTTTCCGCCGTCTTTTCCTTCGACACGTTTCACTTCAACTTGTGCTTCTTCTTCTTTATCGACAACCTCATCCACGATCGCATTGATTTGACGATCAGAGTTAGCTGAACAAATCATGAAATAATCCGCCAATAATGATACTTGCGAAACATCTAATGCCACGATGTCAACCGCACGCTTTGAATCGGCTGCCTTCACGGCAATTTCTAACATATTTTTACTCTCTATGATAATTCTCCTCCTTATTTCTTACCATCTACATTCTCTCTAAAAAACTTAAACATTTCAATAATTGTTAAGAATAAGCTCTCTTATTTATTGTATCCCGGCAACCCAACGATTATAAGTTTCGATCGTTTTCGGGTAAACAAGATTCTCTGCTTCAACTAAATGTGCCAGAGTATGCTTGGTTTCAAAGGCAACAGCCTGATCTAAGTCACTAAAAGCAATAACCCGCGCATCTTCTACCCCAGGAAAATTTCTCCCAGGTTCAATATAGTCTGCCACATAAATAATTTTATCTAACAAAGTCATCTCGGCTGCCCCCGTGGTATGAAGACGAATCGCGTTTAGGATTTCCTCATCGGCAATCTTCAACTCCCGAGCAACAAAATCAGCACCGACCAGTCCGTGCCAGATGGCATTGCCATACTTTAACAATTCCGTTTTATTTTCATAAACCCCTTGCTCGATAGCAAGTTGAAATTCCTCATCAGATCGTTCCTTCGCATAATCATGTGTCAATGCAGCGATGCTCGCCTTTTCCGGCGATTCACCAAAACGCTCGGCTAAAGCCACAGCCGTTTCTTCTACACCTAACACATGTTTAAACCGACGTTCGCTCATTCGCATTTGAACAGCTTGCATTAATGCTTCACGGTCCATTGCTGTATACTTATCACTATATTTCATCAAGATACAAGCCTTCTTCCGTGATATATTCCCTTACCCGATCAGGTACAAGATAACGAATCGAACAATCTTGTTTAACTTGTTTGCGAATATATGAAGAAGATAGCTGTATCTCAGGAACATCTACCCAAATAATCGGATAAGGACTCTCCGGAGCATAGCCAGCCCGTCTCACACCCACAAAGTTGACGATCCGAACTAATTCATCGATTCGGTGCCACTTAGGCAGATAAGCCACTTCATCCCCGCCGATAATAAAATAATATTCCGTATCAGGATTTTCTGCTGTTAATTCCAACATCGTATCGATTGTATAACTCTTGCCCTTACGCGCTAATTCTCTCATATCGATTGACAAAAATGAATTATCTTCAATCGCTAATTTCACCATCGCCAAACGATGTTTACTATCGATCGTCTTCTTTTCATCTACATGCGGCGGCAAATAACTCGGCAACAGATGCACTTCATCAAATCCCATTTTTTGCCCGACCTGTTCCGCAATCATTAAATGCGCGTGATGAATCGGATTAAAATTCCCACCTAACAGTCCGACCTGCTTTTTAGGCATTGCGGTATCTGTCATTGGTTTGACTTTTGGAATTGTTAAGACATCTTGATACAACGGTTATTCCCCCTCGTTTTTGATAAATTGACGTTTAAATGCCTTGAACTTCTTTAGATATTTTTTGATATTTTTCCTTGCTTGAAGCTTTATATAAAACCAGCACACGTCCAATAATCTGAACAATTTCACAGTTAATTCGGTCTTCTAAAACATGTGCCACCTCTTCGGCAATCTCATCTGTATTCTGCAATAAATTAATTTTGATTAATTCTCTTTTTTCCAACGCTTCAGCGATTTGAATGATCACTGCATCATTGATCCCATTTTTGCCGATTTGGAAAATCGGTTGCAGATGGTGTGCTTGACTGCGCAAGAAACGTTTTTGTTTTCCTCTTAATTCCATTAATACTCCCCTTATTCGGATAAAAGTTTTTTAGACTAATGCTTTACGGGTCAATACATCCACGCCTTTTGGCGCCCAACCAGCAACGACCGCTGGCTTGGATACTGTAACCCAACCTAGTCCAGCAAAAACAATATCGGTTTTTTCTTTGATTGAAAATTCAAACCGGACTAATTCAGGAAAATCTGCTACCTCATCTGGACGTGGAGGCTGCAACAATCCACCCACATGCTTTTCATAAAAAGCATCAGCTTTTTCCAATTTTGTTCGATGCGGATCGATATCATTCGACACATATGCAACAAAAGATGCTCGTTCTCCTTGAATAAAATCAAAACGTGCCAATCCGCCTAAAAATAAAGTTTGTCCAGCATTTAGCTGATAAACTTTGGGTTTGATTTCTTTATGCGGTGCGATGATCTTTAGATCCTTTTTACCAAGATAATGAGCCATTTGATGACGATGGATAATCCCCGGTGTATCAAAAAGATAGTGACCATCATCTAACGGAATCTCAATCTTATCCAAAGTCGTACCCGGGAACTGCGAAGTGGTAATCAAGTTTTGGACACCGGCAGTTTGTTTGATGATTTGATTGATCAATGTTGATTTGCCAACATTAGTCACGCCCACTACATAAACATCGCGGCCTTCCCGATATTCTTCGATTTTTTCTAATAACTCAGCCATTTCGTTAGACTTACGCGCACTGGTTAATAGAATATCAACTGGACGCAGACCTTCTTCATGAGCACGTTCTCGCATCCATTGTGTCAATCGGCCTCTTTTTAATGACTTAGGCAGTAGATCAACTTTATTACCGACTAGTAATACCGGATTATCACCGACAAATCGGTGCAGTCCAGGAATCAACGAACCATTAAAATCAAAGATGTCCACCACATTCACGATTAATGCGTCTGCTTTGCCTAATTCGTTCAATAGACGAAGAAAATCATCATCAGTTAATGAAACATCTTGAATCTCATTGTAGTGACGAAGACGGAAACAGCGCTGACAATATACTTCACCGTTTTCCAAACCCTTTTCTAATGCTGTTTGCGGAGTATAACCTAGTTCATTGGGATGTTCCGTTTGAATTTTTGCGCCGCAGCCGATACAAAATAATTCTTCTTCCATTTATAATTCACTCTTCCATTTCATCTCAGGATCTTTGCTTAATAAAATATGCATCACACGACGTTCAAAGAGACGATTGATTCTTGTATTCCAGCCATCCGTATCAAGAATCGGCCGAACAAGAATACTGCGAATACCCGCTGCACTTGCGCCGCGAATATCAGTCATCACTTGATCTCCTATCATGACAATTTCATCTTTTGAAACACCTAGTTGTCTTTGTGCATTCTTTATTCCTACCGAGAAAGGTTTCATTGCCCGTGAAACAAAATCTAATTGAAAACTCTCTAACGCTTTGGCTACACGACTGGCTTTGTTATTTGAAACGACGACCACAGGAATCCCCGCTTCATCCATCATTTTTAACCAATCAATCAGCTCTTTGGTACCATTTGGATTATTCCAAGCAATCAGTGTATTATCCAAGTCAGTTAATACTGCTTTAAATCCATGAGCCTTCAATTGTTCTGGGGTTATTTGATAAATGGCTTCGACCATCCACGTTGGTTTGAATTTATCTAACATGGCAACTCCTATAACTTTATTTATACTTCTACAAAACCTGATTATAACGCAAATTTTTTGAAAACTCTACATTTGACTACAAAGGTTTAAAAAAAGACTAGGCTTTCTCCGCCTAGTCTCATTAATCTTATAATACTTTTGATAAAAAATCGATGGTTCGGGAATGTTTTGTGTGATCGAAAACTTCTTCTGGTGTTCCTTCTTCAACGATTACACCACCATCCATGAAGATTACACGATCACCAACTTCTTTAGCGAAGCCCATTTCATGTGTAACGATCATCATGGTCATTCCTTCTTTAGCCAACTGCTGCATAACTTGCAACACATCACCGACCATCTCAGGATCAAGAGCTGAAGTTGGCTCATCAAACAACATAACATCCGGCTGCATCGCCAATGCTCGCGCAATAGCGATCCGTTGCTGCTGTCCTCCAGATAGAGATTGCGGATAAGCATCCGCTTTTTCTGACAACCCGACCTTCTCCAACAATTCCTTAGCAATTTTTTCAGCTTCCGATTTAGTCATCTTTTTAACTTTAATGGGTGATAAAGTGATGTTATCTAAAACCGTCATATTAGGAAATAAATTAAATTGTTGGAAGACCATTCCCATTTTTTCCCGCGTCTTGAAAATATCGTTCTTTTTATCTGTAATGTCCGTACCTTCAAATCTGATCGTACCAGATGTCGGAACTTCTAATAAATTGACACAACGTAAAAAAGTGCTTTTACCAGATCCAGAGGGTCCGATAATTACAACAACCTCCCCCGGAATGATTTCCGCGGATATATCTTTAAGAACTTCGTTGTCGCCAAATTTTTTATTTAAATGTTCAATCTGAATCAATGCTTCTGTCATTATATCCACCTCTTATCGTTGATATCCTTTTCCAAGTTTTTTCTCCCATAAGTTTAGCAGACGCGACGTGATAAATGTCATCACAAAGTATAGTCCCGCCGCCACGATCAATGGTTCTAACGGAATATAGGAGTTTGATACAACAATTTGAGCAGAACCCATTAATTCATTGATTCCAATCGTTGCTAATAAAGAGGAATCTTTAATTAAGGTAACAAATTCATTGCCTAGCGGTGGTAAAATATTTCTCAACGCCTGAGGTAAGATCACGTAACGCATCGTTTGGGATGGACGCAGACCCAATGAGTGAGCCGCTTCAGTTTGACCAAAGTTAACAGCTGTGATTCCGCCGCGAATGATCTCCGCCACGTAAGCCCCAGAGTTCAAGGATAAAATGATCATCCCAGGAAATAAACGATTCACACCGACCGATAACACACCGACATCTAAATCTTTTGACGGAAAGAAGCCTTGCAGAATTAAAAAGCCGATCGTAATTTGCAATAACATCGGAGTGCCTCGCAGCACTTCGATGTAAACATTCGCTAACCAGTTCAATGGTTTGTGTTTCGATAATTTTAGCAAAGCCATTGCCAGACCGATTAAGGTCCCTAAGCAGACTGTCACCAGTGAGATGACTACTGTTATCCCTGCTCCGGAAGCAAAGTAAGATAAGTATTTATCTAAAAAAGAAAAGTCCAAAACTTATACCCTCAATTCTATTCATTTGCTGATTTTTCAGCTAATTCATGATTTTGTTTAACATACTCATCAATCTTGCCTTCATCATTTAGCTTTTTAATGATTTTATTTATTTCTGTCTGCAATTCTTTGCTGCCTTTAGGCAATGCAATCGCAAATGCTTCATCTTCTGAGGCTTCCAGTTCGATATTTGCGATCATCAAATCTGGATTTTGCTGTACGTACGATTCAGCGATCGTTTTTTCCACGACCATAGCATCTAATGAGCCGCTGTTTACTTCGATCACCATATTCGGAACTTTTTCGATTGAAACAAGTTTTCCGTCTTTTAGTTGTGTTTTAACGATATCTTCTTGAATAGAACCTTTTTGCGCACCAACATTTTTATCTTTCAAAGAATCAATACTTGTAAACTTGTCTTGATTTTTCTTGTTAATGATCACCACTTGTGGCGGGTTATAATAATTGTCAGTAAAGTTGAACTGTTCTTTACGTTCTTTGGTTGCAGAGATCGCAGAGATTGCAATATCAGATTTTCCTTCTTTTAATGAAGCTAAAACGGTATTGAAACTCATATCAGATACTTCTGCTTTCACGCCTAACTCTTCGGCGATTGCATTAACTAAATCAATATCAGCACCAACGATTTTATCTTTACCATCCACCATTGTATGGAACTCGAACGGTGCATAGTCAGCGGATGTCGCTACTTTTAACACGCCCGCTTTTTTAATTGCTGCTAATTGATCCTCAGATTTTGCATTTGAAGAATCCGCAGTTTTATCGCTGCCTCCTCCACAAGCTGCTAAAGTGAATAATGCTACTAATGTCATAACTAAGCCGGTAATCTTTTTCATCCTATTTCCTCCTAAAAATGTTTTACTATTAATTAACCTTCAAAAAACAGTTGGTTTACTAGCTATTTTTTGAAGGCTTTTTTCAATGAATTTATTATAACATGAAATTTTCATAAAACAAGCAATTTGTTGTATAAATATTAAAAATAGTTTGCATATCAGTTCCTATAATGTATATATCCACCCTTTTAGTGAATAAATATTTTTAATCTCCGCCTTTTTGAGCTAACTGATTGTTTTCTTCAACTATTTTTTCGATGGTACCGTCTTCTTTCATTTCTTTGATATGTTTATTCAGTTCTTTGACTAATTTTTCATTACCTTTTGGAACCGCGATGCACAAAGAATCCTCCTTCATACTTTTCAATGAAATATTCGCAATCATCAGTTCCGGATTTTTATTAACATAGGCATCCGCTACTGTTTTTTCCACAACTAAACCGTCCAAAGAACCGCTTTTTACTTCCACAAAAATATTTGGCAATTTTTCAATTGATACTAATTTGGCATCTTTCAACTGTTCCTTGACAATATTTTCTTGGATCGTCCCCTTTTGAGCTCCGACCTGCTTGCCTGCAAAATGATCAATTGAAGTAAAATCATTTGCATGTTGCTTATTAATCACAATTACTTGCGGGGATGTATAGTAATCTGTAGTAAAATCAAAACTTTCTTTACGTTCACTGGTAACTGAAATCGCTGAAACGGCGACATCTGCCTTTCCTTCCTTTGCTGCAGCTAAAACTGCATTAAAACTCATGTCTAACCATTCAACTTTTACACCCATTTTCTTAGCAATGGTCTCCATCATCTCGATATCGGCACCAACAATTTTGTCTTTTCCATCAATCGTTGTATGAAAACCAAAAGGTGCATAATCTGGTGAAGTCGCTACTTTAATGACCCCATTCTCGTTTATAGTGTCTAATTTATCCTCTTCTTCCTTGCTTCCACATGCTGCTAATACTAATAAAGCAAGACCTGCTAAAACAACCTTCAGCCCTTTTTTCATTTGCTTTCCCCCATAATCAGTTTTGTATAGTATAGCAT
>NZ_NGLG01000001.1:1549590-1563198 GCF_002140655.1 Enterococcus sp. 3H8_DIV0648
AAAAAAAGAAACAGCCGCGGCTGTCCCTTTTTAACTTGCTTAAAATTTTCTAAATCGTTGGTATCTTTTTTCAATCAAATCTTCTGTGGAATATTTTGAGAGTTCAGTGATTTTTTCAATTAATGATTTCTGCATCATGCGAATGATCTTATCTTCACTGAGTTTTTTCCCCTTCAGCGTTTCAGGAATCACCCGATCAATAACGTCTAATTCTAATAATTCAGCCGCAGTGATTTTCATCAGCTCTGCCGCCTCATCTGCACGTTTGCCATCTTTCCAAAGGATCGATGCAAATCCTTCTGGTGAAAGAATTGCGTAAATACTATATTCCATCATCCAAACTTCATCAGCTAATGCTAAAGCTAGTGCTCCACCGCTTCCGCCTTCACCAGTCACGATTGAAATGATTGGAACTTTTAAATCAGACATTTCTAAAAGATTTCGAGCAATTGCTTCGCCTTCACCACGTTCCTCTGCCTCAACACCACAGAATGCTCCAGGTGTATTAACAAAGCATATTACTGGCCGATTAAATTTCTCAGCCTGTTTCATTAAGCGCAGTGCTTTACGATATCCCTCAGGATTTGGCTGCCCAAAATTACGCTCCATGTTTTCTTTCAGATCGTTACCTTTTTGAATACCGATTACCGTTACTGGTTTACCAGCAAGGTTGGCTACCCCGCCAACAATTGCAGGGTCGTCACCAAACAAACGGTCTCCATGAAATTCCTGAAAATCCGTGAAGATTTTTTCGAAATAATCAAGACTCGTTAAACGATCCTGATGTCTTGCTAACTTAACAATTTCTCCAGCAGTTAGGCTCATTCTTCACACCAGCCCTTCTGTTGATGAAATGCTAATAATTGCGACAAACGATCTCTCAGCTTCATTCTTGGAACAATCTGATCAATAAAGCCATGTTGTAAAAGAAACTCGGCCTTCTGAAAATCATCTGGCAGTTGTTGACGAATCGTCTGCTCAATCACACGCCGACCAGCAAAACCAACTAATGTCTGCGGTTCAGCCAAAATAATATCGCCCTCCATCGCAAAGCTGGCAGTTACTCCACCTGTGGTTGGGTCCGTTAAGACAGTAATATATAGCAAACCGGCATTACTATGTCGTTTGACTGCGGCCGAAATTTTTGCCATTTGCATCAATGAAAAAATTCCCTCTTGCATCCGAGCACCACCCGAAGCAGTAAAAAGTACGACAGGTAATTTTTCGGTCAAAGCTTTCTCGAATAATCGAGTAATTTTTTCTCCAACAACGGTACCCATGCTTCCCATGATGAAATTAGCATCCATCACGCCAATAGCAACCGTTTGATTATTGATCGTTGCTTTTCCTGTTAGCACAGCTTCATCCAACCCAGTTTTTTCTTTAGTTGTTTCGATTTTGGCTAAGTATTCAGGAAAATCAATCGGATTTTTTTGTTCTAATTGGTTATCCCAATCTGCAAAACTTTTTTCATCAATTGTCAGAGCTAATCGTTCCCAAGCACTGATACGGAAACTATAACCACAATGAGGACAAACTTTTTCAGCACCAATTTCTTTTTTATACAGCGTCCGTTTGCAATTTGGACATTTCGCCCACATATCGTCGGGGACGGTTGGTTTCGTCGCTGGTGCGCTGTCGCGATTAGGATTGATCCGAATGTAGTTTTTTTTCTTATTAAAAAGTCCCACCTAAATTCCTCCTACTCGCTTTGTTGCCACTCAGGTAAAAATGTTTTTTGTAAAAAACTTGTATCATAGTCGCCAAACAGAACACTTGGATGACTAATAAGATCCATTTGGAATTCAACATTTGTGATGACTCCGTCAGAAACAAACTCACCCAAGGCCCGCTGCATCTTCATCAAGGCATCAAAACGATCTTCGCCATGAACAATGATCTTGGCAATCATTGAGTCATAATATGGCGGAATCGTCACTCCGCTGTACATCGCACTATCCACTCGCAAGCCTAAACCGCCGCTAGGTAAAAGCAAAGTCTTGATTTTACCAGGAGAAGGTGCAAAGTTAAATGCTGGGTTTTCGGCATTGATTCGGCATTCAATAGAATGGCCTTGGAATTTTACATCTGATTGTTTCAAACCCAAGGGTTCACCTGCCGCAATTTTAATTTGCTTTTTCACAATATCGATCCCAGTAACCATCTCAGTGATTGGATGTTCTACTTGAATCCGAGTATTCATTTCCATAAAGTAGAAATGGCCCTCTTCATCGCGAAGAAATTCGATTGTTCCAGCACTTTCATAATTAACAGCTTTTCCAGCTTTTACCGCGATATCCCCCAGCATTTTACGGTTTTCTTCGCCAATTACGACTGAAGGAGCTTCTTCCAAAACTTTTTGATTGTTTCGTTGTAATGAGCAGTCGCGTTCGCCGAGGTGGATCACATCACCTTGCTGATCACCTAGAATTTGTACTTCGATGTGACGTGCTGGATAAATAATTTTCTCCATATACATCGCATCATCACCGAAAGCCGCTTTCGCTTCTGATTTAGCAGATAAAAAGTTCTTCTCAAGTTCGCTTTTCGTTGGAACTTTACGAATTCCTTTTCCTCCACCGCCTGCCGCAGCTTTTAGCATAACAGGATAACCGATTTTATCAGCCAGTGCTTCCGCTTCTGCTAGTGTCTCAATTGCGCCGTCACTACCAGGAATAACAGGAACACCTGCTTTTTTCATTAGTTGACGTGCATGAATCTTATTTCCCATTGCATCAATGGTTTTTTCACTTGGTCCGATGAACTTGATATTGCATTCCCCGCACATCGTTGCAAATAAACTATTTTCTGATAAGAAACCAAATCCGGGATGGATCGCTTCAGCATTCGTTACAATCGCCGCACTTAAGATTTCTTGCATATTTAAATAGGACTCGCTTGAACGAGCTGGCCCGATACAAATTGCCTCGTCAGCCATCTCTGTGTGCAGAGCTTCTTTATCCGCCTCAGAATAAACCGCGACTGTCTGAATTCCTAGTTCACGACAGGCACGGATGATTCGTACAGCGATTTCGCCACGATTGGCGATTAAAATTTTTGAAAACATAGACATCTATCCAATCATAAAAGTCAGTTCTGCTTCGGCCACTTTTTTTCCATCGACATATGCGATGCCTTTTCCGCAGCCAGCTGAAGAACGAACTTTTGTTAATTCTACTTCTAAAATCAATGTATCTCCTGGAACAACTTTTTTACGGAATTTCGCTTTGTCGATTCCGCCGAAATAAGCCGTTTTACCTTTAAAATCATCCATTGATAATAAAGCGACAGCTCCAGCTTGAGCCATTGCTTCAACGATCAATACACCGGGCATAACTGGTTCATGCGGGAAATGACCTTGGAAAAATGGTTCGTTAACAGAAACATTTTTCTTCGCTTGGATACTTTTTCCTGCTTCTAGTTCCTCCACACGATCGATCAGTAACATTGGGTAGCGATGCGGGATAATTTCTTTGATTTCTTCAATCGTTAACATTTATTTTTTCCTCCTAGCTTATACGGAATAACGGTTGTCCATATTCGACAACATCTTCGTTTTCTACCAAAATATCAGTGATGGTACCATCAAAATCACTAGTGATTTCATTTAACAACTTCATAGCTTCAATAATACAAACAGTCTCGCCTTGTTTTACTGTATCACCGACCGATTTATACGCGTCTTGTTCAGGCGATGGCTGCAAATAGACGATCCCGACTATTGGCGAAGTAATCACTTGTCCTTCAGCTTTGGTTTCAACAACTGAAGGAGTTTCTGAGTTCGAAGTCGGAGCTGCTTGGACAGCCGGTGCTGCTGGCGTTGATTCCACAGACTGTTCAGTTTGAACTGGCGCTACAGTTTGACGATTCGTCTGATTTTTATTCATGTATAATTCAAAACTGCCTTCTCGTAAATCAAATTCGGTTAAATTTGAATCATTGAATTGATTCAGCAGTTCTTTGACTTCGTTGATTTCCATTCTTAATCCTCCCAGCGTTTCAAACAGATCACAGCGTTGTGACCGCCAAAACCTAGAGAATTACTTACGGCGTAATTAACCGGTGTTTCTTTTGCCTCGTTCACAACAACATTTGCTTTGATTTCTGGATCTACTTCTTGAATATTTGCGGTTGGTGGAATAAATTGATGCTGTAAAGCCATCAATGATGCTACCGCTTCAACACCGCCGGCACCGCCTAATAGATGACCCGTCAGTGATTTCGTACTGCTGACATAGGCTGCTTCTGTTAAAGCCGCTTCAATTGCTTTACTCTCAGCTTTATCGTTTGCTTGTGTACTCGTTCCGTGAGCATTCACGTAATTAACATCAGCCGGAGTGATACCTGCTTCTTTGATTGCTTCCGTAATAGCTCTTGCTGCTCCTTCGCCATCTGGTGATGGTGCCGTCATATGATAAGCATCGCAAGTAGCACCGTATCCTACAATTTCACCAAGGATGTTTGCGCCGCGTTTTTGTGCATGCTCTAAAGATTCTAGAACTAAGACGCCAGCACCTTCTCCCATGACAAAGCCGTTACGATCTTTATCAAAAGGAATTGATGCACGAGCTGGATCTTCTGAAGTGCTCAATGCTGTTAATGAAGCAAAACCTGAGATTCCGATCTTGTTGATACAAGATTCGGCGCCACCAGCAATGATGACATCAGAATAACCATGTTTAATATTGCGAAAAGCTTCGCCAATTGAATGAGTTCCACTGGCACATGCGGTTACCGTACTTGTACAAATACCTTTTGCTCCGATACGCAAAGCAGTATTTCCTGCCGCCATGTTAACGATTGCTAGAGGAACAAACATAGGAGAAACACGAGCAGGTCCTTTTGCATCCATCTTCAATACTTGATCTTGGATTGTACCTAGACCGCCGACACCTGAACCGATCATTACACCGAAACGCTCCATATTTTCTGTTTCAGTATCAATACCGCTCATTTCTAATGCTTCAAGCGCAGAATAAATCGCATATAATGAGTAAGTTTCCATTCGTTTAGTGTCTTTTTTGACAAAATATTTTTCCAAAGGGAAGTCTTTTACTTCGGCCGCTACCGTGATACCTGTTTCACTGGCATCAAAGCGGGTAATCGGTCCAAACCCATGATTTCCTTCTTTTAAATTCTTTAAAAATGTTTCTTCATCATTTCCAATCGGTGAGGCAACACCAAAGCCTGTAATTACGACACGATTCATTTTATTCCGTCCTTTCTTTACATGACCATTCCGCCATCAACGTTCAATACTTGACCCGTGATGTAACTGTTTTGTGCTAAGAATAAAGCAGTATTTGCTACATCATCCACACTACCAAAACATTTTAGCGGAATTTGACCTTCCATTTGTTCTTTGACTTTATCATTTAGTTCATCTGTCATATCTGTTTTGATAAAACCGGGAGCAATTGCGTTGCAAGTAATACCACGCGGTGCAACTTCCCTTGCTACTGCTTTTGTGAAGCCAATGACACCCGCTTTGCTCGCAGCATAATTGCTCTGTCCAACATTTCCAATCAAACCAACTACGCTGGAAAGATTGATAATAACTCCAGCACGTTTTTTCATCATTTTCTTCAAAACTTGCTGAGTCATATTAAAGGTCCCCTTCAAATTGATATCCATAACGGCATCAAAATCTTCCGGCTTCATCCGTAAAAGCAGTTGATCTTTTGTAATACCAGCATTGTTAATCAAAATATCGACAGACCCCAGAGTATCTTCACATTCCTTGATCATTTTTCCAGCTTCTTCAAATGAACTGATATCACCGCAAATTGCGGTGCATTTCACCCCAAAGGCTTCGATCTCAGTAATTTTATCTGCAGGAATAGCTTTACGTCCATTCAATATGATATTTGACCCAGCTTGAGCAAAAGCTTTTGCAATGCCCCAGCCGATTCCACGACTGCTGCCGGTAATAAACACTGTTTTATTCGTTAATTCCATTCGAACCTCCTAAAAAGCTGATTGTTTCTGCTAATGTCTTCGCATCTTCTACACGACTCGTTGAGAGCGAACGATCAATCTTCTTAATAAATCCGGTCAATGTTTTTCCAGGACCAATCTCGATCAATTGTTCAACGCCCATTTCTTTTAAGGTTACGATACTATCGCTAAATCGTACAGGCGACATCACTTGTTTTGTTAGTAATGAAACGATCTCGTTTTGAGGCATAGGTTTTGCAGTGGTGTTTGAAATTAGCGGAATCTGCATCTCCTCAAAATTGATTATGTTCAATACCTCGTTCAATCGTTTACTGGCAGGCTCTAATAATGCTGTATGAAATGGTCCGCTCACATTCAACGGAATCATACGTTTTGTTCCAGCAGCTTGCAATAATTCTTCCGCTTTCTCAACTGCAGCTACTTCGCCGCCAATCACGATCTGCTGCGGAGTATTATAGTTTGCTGGTGAAACAATTCCTATGGCAGAAGCTTGCTTGCAGCAATCTTCAATCACCTCGGCTGCTGTATTCATTACAGCTACCATTTTTCCGCTGCCGGTTGGTGCAGCCTCACTCATGAACTGTCCGCGTTTATGGACCAGTTGTACTGCATCGCTGAACTTTAAAGCCTCGGAAGCAACTAATGCCGTATACTCGCCTAAGCTCAAACCGGCGACTGCATCAGCCTGAAATCCCTTAGCTGTTAACACACGTAAAAAAGCGGTGCTTACAGTTAAAATTGCTGGCTGAGTGTATTTTGTCTCATTTAATTGGGAATTTTCATCGAAGCATAAGTCTTCCATTGAAAAACCAAGTAAATCGCTAGCCTCTTCAAATGTTTCTTTTACGATTTTTTCTTGCTGGTACAACTCTTTGCCCATTCCGACATATTGAGCGCCCTGCCCGCTGAACAAGAATGCTGTTTTCATGATCGTCTCCTAATAGCAGGAAAGGCCAGGCCTTACGCCTAGCCTTGTCCCGGAATTTTATTAATTAAGCGTTTTGTTGTTTTTCAACATATTCAACTAAATCTTTAACAGTTGTGATACCATCTTCAGTTTCGATCTTCACATCAAACTCGTCTTCGATTTCGTTGATAATTTGGAATAGGTCCAAGCTGTCTGCTTCAAGATCTTCTTGGATATTTGTTTCCAATTTCACTTCTTCTTTTTCTACTCCTAGTTCTTCTACGATAATGTCTTGGATTTTTTCGAATGTCATAAGTTGTTTCCTCCGATAATTTTAAATTTTAATTTTATATTTTTAACAAGCTTACAGCTGAATGAGCAGGTTGCCCCACGCCAATCCACCTCCATAGCCTGTCAATACCACTTTTTGATTACTATTTAATGATAAAACATTTGCTTCAACAAGTTCATCCAATAAAATCGGAATGCTCGCTGCTGAAGTATTCCCATAATTCATCAGATTCATAGGAAATTTTTCAATCGGCTCGTTCATTTTACGAGCAATTTTTTCAATGATTCGTTTATTGGCTTGATGCAGCAAGTAATAATCAACTGGCTCATCACCAATAAATTCTTTCAAACTTTTAGTTACATCATTTAAGGCAAAGTTCCAGATTCCACGACCGTCCATTGACAAAGCCGTACTAGTTTCTGCACCTTCGTGGAAAATATTACTGTTCTTGCGAAATCCGGAAGTCAATGCATTTGCCCGTTCACCATCTGCTCGCAGCATTTGCTTTATAATAGAAGCTTCTTCATTCGACTCTAGTAAAACTCCCGCAGCTCCATCTCCGAAAAGTACAGCTGACGAACGATCATGCCAATCTAACAGTTTTGAGGTTTTTTCACCGCCGATAATAATACCGCGCTTCATTCCACCGCGCATAAAATTTTCAGCTGTTGCTAGTGCATAAACAAATCCAGCACAAGCGGCAGCTACATCAAAAGCCATCGCCTGTTTTGCCCCCAGCTGACCTTGGACCTGACAAGCTACAGATGGCGATGTATAATCCGGCGACATCGTAGCGACAATAATAAAATCCAAACTCATAGGATCAATGGTTGCTTTATCAACCAATTTCTTTGCAACTTGCAAACACATGTCCGAAGTATTCTCTGCTTCTGCAACATGGCGTTGCTTGATTCCTGTCCGCGACTGAATCCATTCATCTGAAGTATCCAGCCATTCAGCCAGGTCATCATTTGTCACAATCTTTTCAGGCAAATAACGTGCTGTTGCAATTATTTTTCCGAAGCTCATACTCATTTGATCTCCTCTAAGTAACTATATAGATTCACTAGTGCTTTCAAGAAAACCTCTTGTTCCTCTGCATTCAAATCCCTAATGGCACTTTTGACCATTTCATGATGGAAATGCTGATGGATTCGAAAGACTAAGCGTCCTTTTTTCGTCAATCCTAGCTTGACTACTCGGCGATCATCTTCGCTGCGGATACGTTCTACATAGCCTTTTTTCACTAAACGATTGATTGATGTCGTCAAAGTTCCGACGGTTACCAGTAGTTCCCTAGCAACTTCTGTCGTTGTCTTCTTTTTATACATCCCGATTGCATCAATGGTGTGCATTTCTGTAATCGTCAAATCGCTGAATTGTGATTTTTTTAGTTCGTTTTCTTCAATCGACAAAACGTCGTTGAAAATTGAAACTAAATAGGCATTTAATTCTTCCCAGTTTCTTTCCATGTCCTCACCTAATTAGTTTGATTATCAAATCATTTGATGTTCAAACTATATCTTATTTTTTTTCTGAATGCAACCACATTTTTTCAATTAACCAAAAATTAATGATTGTTATTGAATCCTATTTATTTTTTAGATAAAAAAATACTTTGATCGTCAAAGGAATTAACAAAAAAAGAAGCGGAAATCCCGCTTCTTAAACATTCCGATGCATCGGAATGGCATTATTATTTGGATGAACCAGTAAATATTGAATGACATCGATGTTGCTGGCTTGAAATGAAGCTGCACATGCCTGCAAGTATAGATCCCACATTCGATAAAATGCTTCATCCTTATGATTGATAACCTTATCTGCTACTTGATGGAAATTCTTCGTCCAATGTTCAAGAGTTAGTTGATAATCACGACGTAAGCTCTCAAGATCAATTAACTGCAAATTATTCTCCGTTATATGACCGACTAATTCTGTCACACCTGGAATGTAGCCGCCTGGGAAAATGTATTGATTGATCCAAGCATTTTTTGCACCGCCTTGTTGACGACTGATACCGTGAATCAAAGCAGTTCCATTAAGCGCTAAATGTTTTTCAACAACACTAAAATACTCTTTTAGATTTTCAGCACCGACGTGTTCAAACATACCGACACTTGTAATGTGATCGAATGTTCCTTTTAGATCACGATAATCCATCAATTCGACAGAAACTACATCCTCTAAATTTTCCTTCTTGATAATTTCTTGGATGTGTTGGTATTGTTCTTCACTTAATGTAATTCCTTTGGCTTTAACCTTATATTCTTTTGCCGCAGTTAAAATTAATGTTCCCCAACCACAACCGATATCTAATAATGTTTCATCTGGTTGAATAAATAATTTATCAAGGATGTGATGTACTTTATTGATTTGCGCTTGTTCTAAAGTGTCTTCTGGAGTCTCAAAATAAGCGCACGAATATGTTAATGTACGGTCCAACCACATTTCATAAAAATCATTTCCTAAATCATAATGACTGTGAATATCATGAGCCGATTGTTTTTTTGTATGTTTCTCCTTCGGCATCCATTTTTTGAAATTCGTATTATGAAAAAAACCGTTTGCTTGGTTATATACATCGTAGATCAAAGCCTGTAAATTGCCCTCGATCTCGATTTTCTTTTCCATGTACGCTTCTCCAAGAGCCAATGAAGCATTATTGATAAGTTCTTTCACCGGAATCTTCTCATTGAAAATAATTTTGAAGATAACTTCTCCTTCAGAATTTCCATACTCCTTCGTGGATCCATCCCAGAAAGTTACTTGTGTTCTTTGAGAAAAAGATGGTTTAAATAATTGATTGTATACTTCTTTGTCTACCATATTATTGCCTCCCTCATGATATCTTCTGACTAAAGCTTAATAAGTTCAAAAGATTTGCCCTGAGTTAGCTAAAAAAATAGGAATTCCTCATAAAATTATAATCAAAAATTTTATGAAAACCCTGACAAAAAAGAATACAAAAAAAAACGGGTTTCCCCGTTTTATTGAATCAAATCATAAATTTCCATCGCAACAATGTCGATGTTGTCAAATTGATAAGATTGTTTGCTGTCGCTTTCAGTCAGTTCAAATGTTTCTGTCGTATTATCATAAGTTACAGTACACTTCTCTACGCCTTCTTTTTCAAAACGACGCAATTGTACTTCATTATCAGTCGATTCAGTCATTGCTTCTAAGCGTTTAATAATGGCAACTAATTGTGAATGTTTCATCTAGGTGCCCCCCTTCTTCTCAATTCTGTCTTATTGTATCAAATCCGACCGTATCTTGCATTGATTTTCATCAATTAATTTATGATTTTTTTACTAAATCTAACTTAAGATTCTGACCACCATAATTTAATCAAAGCTTGAGTGCCATCATTTTCAAACCCTTGGTCGGCTAACCGTTCATAAAGCTCCGTCGCCAACTTTGTTGCAGGCAGGTCAAGCTGCATTTTTTCTGCCTCATCTAAAGCGATTTTCAGATCCTTAATAAAGTGCTTAACGAAAAAGCCAGGAGAGTAATCTGATTTTAAAATACGAGGTGCATAATTTGTCATTGACCAATTTTGTGCTGCTCCGCCACCTAGTGTCTCTAAAACTTTTGGCACATCTAATTCGGCCGCTTTCGCATAGACCAGCATCTCAGTCATCCCGGTCATTGTTCCCGCAATCATGATTTGATTGGCCATTTTAGTATGCTGGCCAGCTCCAGGTCCACCTTGAAGGGAGTAGCTTTTCCCCATGATCTCAAATAACGATACAACTTGATCAAAGGTCGACTGATCGCCGCCTACCATAATGGTTAACGTTCCATTTTGAGCTCCTAAATCACCGCCAGAAACTGGGGCATCCAGCGATTCCGCACCTTTTTCTTTAGCAGTTTGATAAATTTTTTCTGCTAACGTTGGTGTAGAAGTCGTCAAATCGACTAAAATCTTTCCTGCGATATCCGCTGAAAAAATGCTGTTCGTTCCATAATAAATTTCTTCGACATCACTTGGATATCCAACCATTGAAAAAATAATTTCACTGACATTTGCCACTTCTGCTGGCGTTGCTTGCCAAGCAGCTCCATTTGCTACTAGTTCGTCTGTCTTGCTTTTCGTGCGATTATAAACTGCAACTTCATGACCTGCATTTAAAAAATGTTTGACGATGGATCTGCCCATCACACCAGTTCCGATAAATCCTATTTTCATGCTATTAACCTCCAAAATAAAAATAATCCATCTCCAGTATACATGAAGAGATGGATTTCAGCTTTATTTATCCTCGCTATTTCTAAGCGAATTAATTCTTACCCGCATTTTTTGAACTGTTCGAACAGGAGATTTCACTTCCGTGTGATTTTCAGCATAATAAACAATCATTTCTTGATAGAATTTTAGAATTTCATTGCCAAAGCGCTCCGCCGAAATTTCAATTAATTTATTATCCTGCACTTCGGGGTCGATTGGAATTTGTTGTTGAGCATAACGGATGAAACTGTCACTAAAATCTTCATCATGCTCAAAGGTTATCCCTAAAGACTCGTCACTTAGTAATTGGGTTAAATAATCATTTCCTTCAACGACACATTGCGTACCAGAAGCAATCGCCTCGGCATAAGTCAGGCCTTGCGTTTCTGAGGTCGAGGCGCTAACAAAATAATCCGCCGCGTGATAATAATATGCAACTTCTTCATGAGAAACTTCTCCCGTAAACTGAACGTAGTCCTTAATACCTAATTCATTTGTCATTTCTTCCAGATTCTCACGATAAGGACCTTTTCCTACAATTACTAATCGCGCATTGGGATAACTCATAAGAATTTCTGGAAATTGCTGTACGATGACATGGATATTCTTCTCATATGAAATTCGACTCAATGATAGAATCATCAAATCCTCTTTCTGTATACCTAGCTCATCTCTCAATCGATCAGTATCTTCCTTTGTAATATCCGGACGAACAAAACGTGTTACATCAATCCCAGTTGGAATAATTCGCATCGGAATGTCTACTTCATAACGTTTCAACGTATCAACTACCCGTTTACTTGGACACACTACTCCTGTAGAGTGATTTACAAACATTTTAATGAAATGTTTTACATGAGTAGGTCTGACAACTTTACCATTAGCAATATAGTGAAGATAATCCTCATACATCGTATGGTATGTATGAACAACCGGAATGCGCAAACGGTTCGCTACCATCTTACCTAAAAATCCGGCGCCAAACTCTGTATGCGTATGAATGATCTCCAATTCCAATTCCTTTGCCACTTGATAAGCAAACCAAATCCCCCGCACTACGATACGACGATCCTTGAAGGATACAAAAGGAACGCTGGGCATTCGTACGATATCTTTTTCAAACTCCTCAGCATCTGGATCAGTCGTCGTAAAAATATAGACTTCATGACCTTGCTTCTCGAGTTCATTTTTCAATGTTCTGATCGATGTTGCTACCCCACTGACCTGAGGGAAATAAGTATCTGTAAAAAAACCGATGCGCACGACTACTCCTCCAAACTATTTCGTGACCTTTGCATAAACCTGATGATCATAAGGCAGTTCTAAAACTGCTTGATAAACAGATTTTAATTCAGCACCAATTTGCGTGATGCTCTTTTCTTGGGCAGTTCTAAAACCTGCCATGGATAGATTAGGTAACCGATGATTCACTAATTGATGAATCAATTCTTCAAACTCTTGATTATTGGTTCCCATATAACAGTTTTCACCATCACTTAACCAGCCTTCGTACACAGGGATATTTCTTAACAGTACCTGTTGTTGGCTTGCTAAAGCTTCTAATACAACGATCCCCTCTGTTTCTTCATAGGATGGGAAAAAGAATAGATCTGCTCCAGAATAGGCTCCTTCAATTAAATCCCCGTTAATGTATCCCGGAAAAAGAACATTTTCAGGATGATCCTTTTTTACAATCCGTCGAATATTCGCCGGAATTGAGAGCATCGGCACATCCCCAAACCAAATAAAGGTATATTCAGGCATCTCTTCTGCAATTTTTACAAAATCAAGGATTCCTTTACGTTCAAAAAACAATCCAACGCAAATGACGACTTTCTGATCTTCGGTCAAATTGAAATGTTTTCGGAAAGCCGCTTCTTTACGCTCATCCGGATAATATCTTTTTAAATCGATTCCATTTGAGATCGCAGCGATTGGTTGTTCCAATCCATAGCTTCTCAGCAATTTTTTTGAATAAGGGGTCGGTGTAATCAAATGATCCGCCTGTCGATATAAAGCGACCAACCATTTTTTAAATAAAGGCGCCAGCTGATTCGAACCAACAAATGAATTACGAAAATCTTCTTCCGTCGAATGCGCATGAAAAACAATTTTCTTTCCAAGTCTTTTCGCTTTTCTGACTAGTTGAAGACTCTTCGGCCCATAAGTATTAATATGTAATATATCATAATCTGTAGCCTTTGGGTCAAGTGTGTATTC
>NZ_NGLG01000001.1:1563298-1574955 GCF_002140655.1 Enterococcus sp. 3H8_DIV0648
ATCATAATCTGTAGCCTTTGGGTCAAGTGTGTATTCTATTCCCATTGAAGCTAGGGCTCTCTTTTGATGACTTAAAGCACGACCTATCCCAGATTTACCAATGACATTCTGACCTTCAAAGTAAAGTAATATTTTCATATGCAGCCTCCTTAAAAACAAATCAATTATATCATAAGCATTTGAACTTTATCTCAACCTCTAGTCTGATTTTAAACAGTCTGCATCATTTTCAGTTACCAGAGAATCGTATTTTATAACAAAAAAAGACCGTTGCCTAAAAGACAACGGTCAAAAAGTTAAAATCTATTTTACGTATTCTTTAACTAACTCTTCTACTTCTTCCATTGTATCGCATTCTTTCAACGCTTTTTCAGCTAGTTCAGCCATATCAGTCGTTGTTAGACGCTTCATCAAGCTGCGGGTTCTAAGAACAGATGTCGCACTCATAGAGAACTCATCTAATCCCATACCCATTAACAATGGAACTGCTGTTTGATCGCCAGCCATTTCGCCACACATACCAGCCCATTTACCTTCAGCGTGTGCTGCATCAATCACGTTTTTGATCAAACGCAAGATTGACGGGTTATATGGTTGATATAAGTAAGAAACACGTTCGTTCATACGGTCAGCCGCCATAGTGTATTGAATCAAGTCATTTGTTCCAATACTGAAGAAGTCAACTTCTTTAGCAAACTTGTCAGCTAGAACAGCTGCAGCAGGGATTTCGATCATGATTCCGACTTGGATCGTATCAGAAACTTTCACGCCTTCTTTAACAAGTTTTTCTTTTTCTTCGTTGAACATTTTCTTCGCTGCACGGAATTCTTTTAGTGTCGCAACCATTGGGAACATGATACGTAAGTTACCGTGAACAGAAGCGCGCAACAAGGCACGTAATTGTGTACGGAACATACCATCGCCTAATTCAGACAAACTAATACGCAATGCACGATAGCCCAAGAATGGATTCATTTCGTGAGGTAAAGTTAAGTAAGGTAATTCTTTATCTCCACCAATATCCATTGTACGAACAACGACTGGTTTGCCGTCCATACCTTCTAAGACAGCTTTATAAGCTTCAAACTGATCATCTTCTGTTGGAAAATCTGAAGAATCCATGTATAAGAATTCAGTCCGATATAAACCAATTGCTTCAGCACCATTATTATGAACACCTTCAAGATCTTTTGGTGTACCAATATTTGCTGCTAATTCAAAGTGCTTGCCATCAGCAGTAACTGTTTCAGCATCTTTTAATTTTTCCCATTCTGCTTTTTGCGTAGCATATGCTTCGCCGGCTTTTTTGTATTCAGCCGCTTGTTCATCAGTTGGATTTACAATTGTTTCACCAGTGATACCGTTAACTGCAAGAACATCGCCTTCTTTAGTTTTAGAAGTGATTTCCTTCGTGCCAACAATCGCTGGAATTTCTAATGAACGAGCCATGATTGCTGAGTGAGACGTACGTCCGCCAATATCAGTAACAAAGGCTTTTACAAAGTTTTTGTCTAATTGTGCAGTATCACTTGGAGTCAAGTCATGTGCCACAACGACAACTTCTTCGTCAATCATAGAAGGATCTGGTAACGATACACCTAATAGATGAGCCATTACACGTTTTGTAACGTCACGGATATCTGCTGCACGTTCTTGCATATAAGCGTTATCATCCATTGCCTCGAACATGCCGATGTACATATCTGTAACTTCTTTAAGTGAGCTTTCCGCGTTCACTTTATTATCTTGAATATGTTGTTTGATTTGACCAATCATTTCTGGATCTGAAAGAACCATCAAATGAGCATCAAAAACTTGTGCTTCTTCTTCACCTAAGCTTTTAGCTGCTTTATCCCGAATTTTTTCTAATTCAGCAGAAGAAGCCGCCAAAGCGTCGTCTAAACGCTTTTCTTCGGCAGCAGTATCTTCTACATTATTTTGTTTGAAAGATAAATCCGGTTGTACTAGCAGATAAGCTTTCGCAACGGCAACTCCGTCACTTGCGGCAATACCTTTTAGTAGTTCAACCATTATTCAGATAATCCTTCCTTTTTCATTGTTTCTACAATAGCTTCCATTGCTTCTTTTTCGTCAGCACCTTCAGCAGAGATAACAACATCAGACCCTTGGCCAACACCTAGAGACATAACGCCCATGATTGATTTAAGGTTAACTGATTTTCCTTTATACTCTAAGTTAATATCAGAGTTAAATTTGCTTGCAGCTTGCACTAATAAAGTTGCGGGACGTGCATGAATCCCTGTTTCTGCTACTACGTGAAAATCTTTTTTTTCCATATTGACCGTTCTCCTTTATAAAAAAATGTTTTTTTATGTTAGGGCTTTAATGATAACATCCATCATTTTGGACCCTTCATTTTCTTAGATTACCATTTTTTTGCGGTAGATACAACAATTTTAGTCGATTTATCCTAACAGAATGTATGCCCTTTCTTAAAATATCTTGTTTGCTGGACTTAGTTATTGATTTATCGTGTTTTCATTTTTTTTCCATAACAATACTGTGTTGTAAAAAAGCAAGTTCATGTTTCTTTTAGCACTCTCGTTATTAGATTGCTAAAGTTTGAGACAAACTGTTTGCTTTTATAAAAATTCTCGCTATAATTATTCTTAAGGTCAGTGATAGTCAAACAACTGATCAGCGTATCCTTTTACGAGATTCGCTTACTCGATGTACAATGGAAGAAACAATTAACTATTGAAAGGGTGAAAAAGATGCTTTGCCAAAATTGTCATGAAAATGAAGCAACCATTCATTTATATGCAAATGTCAATGGTCAACGAAAGCAATTAGATTATTGCCAGAGTTGTTATCAAAAATTAAAGAATCAAGCTGGAGGTGCGCCACAAATGGCTGGAAATGATCCTTTTGGTTTTGGAAGTTTAGATGATTTGTTCCGCTCAATGTCACAACAAATGCAACAACGACAAGGAGCAGCAGATCAAACACCACCGACACAATTCGGCGGTGGTAATGGTATTAACAATCAACCCCCTCGCGGAAACGGCGGAGGCGGGTTACTAGATGAATATGGTATCAATATCACTGGACTAGCTCGTGAAGGTAACATTGATCCGGTCGTTGGGCGAGACGATGAAATTCAACGTGTCATTGAAATTCTAAATCGCCGTACAAAAAATAATCCAGTCCTAATCGGTGAACCGGGTGTTGGTAAAACGGCAGTTGTCGAAGGATTGGCTCAAAAAATCGTTGATGGCGATGTTCCGCAAAAATTAATGGACAAAGAAGTAATTCGTTTAGATGTCGCTTCTCTTGTTCAAGGCACTGGAATTCGTGGTCAATTTGAAGAACGGATGCAGAAACTGATCGAAGAAATTCGTCAGGCAGAAAATATCATCCTTTTCATTGATGAGGTGCATGAAATCGTGGGTGCTGGTGCTGCCGGAGATGGCAACATGGACGCTGGCAATATCTTGAAACCTGCACTAGCCCGCGGTGAATTGCAGATGGTTGGAGCTACAACCTTAAATGAATACCGAATCATTGAAAAGGACGCTGCATTAGAACGTCGGATGCAACCTGTACGTGTTGAAGAACCTTCTGTTCAAGAGACGATTGAAATCTTGAAAGGTTTACAACCGCGTTATGAAGATTACCATCATGTAAAATATACGGATGATGCGATCAAAGCTGCTGCTGAACTATCAAATCGTTATATCCAAGATCGCTTCTTACCTGACAAAGCGATCGACTTGTTAGATGAAACAGGTTCAAAGAAAAACTTAACGATTCAAATCGTTGATCCAAAAACGATCGATAAAAAGTTAGCAGAAGCTGAACAGCAAAAATCACAGGCTTCGCAAGAAGAAGACTTTGAAAAAGCGGCTTACTACCGTGATCAAATCAACAAACTGCAAAAAATGAAAGAACGTCAATTAACTGATGAAGAAACACCAGTTATTACTGAAAAAGACATGGAGAAAATCGTTGAAAAACGCACGGGTATCCCTGTTGGTGAATTGAAGGAAAAAGAACAAACACAATTGAAAAATCTTGCTGTTGATTTAAAACAACATGTTATTGGACAAGATGAAGCAGTCGACAAAGTAGCCAAGGCCATTCGTCGTAACCGTGTTGGTCTAAATAAGAAAAACCGCCCAATCGGTTCTTTCTTATTTGTCGGACCTACTGGTGTTGGTAAGACGGAATTGGCTCGTCAATTAGCGGAAGAATTATTCGGTTCCAGTGAATCTATGATTCGTTTCGATATGAGTGAATATATGGAAAAACACAGTGTCTCTAAATTGATTGGTTCTCCTCCCGGCTATGTCGGCTACGAAGAAGCAGGTCAATTGACTGAACAAGTACGTCGTCATCCATACAGCCTAATCTTGCTTGATGAAATTGAAAAGGCTCACCCTGATGTGCTGCACATGTTCTTGCAAATTCTTGATGATGGTCGTTTGACTGACTCACAGGGCCGAACGGTAAGCTTCAAGGATACAATTATCATTATGACCAGCAATGCTGGAACTGGTAAGATCGAAGCTAATGTTGGTTTTGGTGCTGCAAGAGAAGGTGTCACTCGTTCTGTCTTAGGTCAATTAAAAGATTTCTTTGCACCAGAATTCTTGAACCGTTTCGATGGTATCGTCGAATTCAGTCCATTATCAAAAGAAAACTTGATGAATATCGTTTCATTGATGTTGGATGATGTTAACGAAATGTTAGCTTCACAAAAACTCCACATCGATGTCCCGGATAATGTCAAAGAGAAATTGGTTGATCTAGGTTATGATCCTGCAATGGGGGCTCGCCCACTCCGTCGGACAATTCAAGAAAATATCGAAGATGGAATTGCTGAATTCTATTTAGATCACCCAACAATTACTGACCTTAAAGCAAAACTCGACAAAGAAGATCACATCGTTATCACATCAAAGCCTGAACGCTTAGCAAAAGAAGATAAGAGTTAATAGTTTTTAGGATTCTCGTTGCCAACGAGAATCCTTTTCTTTTACCAAATTATTCAAATATTCTAATTAAAGTGAGCATCCTCCTTCTTTTTTCTTAATATTTCTTATATAATTACACTATGAAGTAAGGTTAGGAAGAAGGTGTTTCGAGATGAAACTTATCAATGTAACGAACAGCCATTCTCAAATGGTCTATAATCAGTTGGAGAACACTGATGCAAATATGATAAAGGTCTATACGATTGGAAATACTACTGTGATATATACCGATGCTTATAAACATGCGGAGATTGTTTTAAAAAATGACAATCGAAACATTCAGCCATCGGAAGTTGAGTTTGTACATAAATACTTTAAACGAAAATTAGATGAAAAGACTTACGATTTTACCAACATTTCTTATCTAGAATCTCCTGGACTGATTGAAATGTCGATAACAAAAAAATAGTTGAAGCCATAAAAGCTTCAACTATTTTTTATTTATCTTTTTAGCGATGATCGGTAATTGAATAATGCCAACAAAGGCTAGCACTTCAATCCATTGAATCACTGGTACTCCAGCGCCTGTATAGGTCATCATAAACAATTCTTTTCGTTCAGGCGCCCATGAACAAAACCAAGAGACACCAATTAAAAAAATCAAATACGATAGCATTAGCCCCAAAGTTATCAACAGCATTCCGCGAAAGATTTTCAGCTGCGCCTTTGAAAAAAGACTTCCCACTACAATAATCAAAAAGCCTAACACACACAATACTAGCCAAATCGGCATTGTATCACGATACAACTGGATAATACGATTGGAGATTTCTGCAGATTTGGTGACCTTATTCGGCTCAGTCCGAGGAGCATTGACGTCTTGCCAATTTTCCGAAAATGAATAATTCAGTAATTCTTCCGCCTTTGCCACATCCTCTTTCGGACCAAGTGTTGCATCCATGCCCTGACCATAATCCTTATAGAAAACATTATAGGAAAAACCACTTTTCATAAATTCTCCTACTAACGGCAGGTCTTTTCTTAATTTCCCATCACCGGTAGCAGTCAGATAGATTTCTTTTTTCTGCTTCAATTGATCCTTTTTGTAGGCCTCCGATAATTCTGAGTCGACTTTATGCCAAAAATTTTCAGTCTTCTCCCCATCCTTGTAATAACCAGCTTGTGCCGCGGCATCTCGCAACGCCCAAAAAATAATGTCCCCAGCAATGTCCTCACCGCCGCTCCATGGACTTCCGTGATAAATCCAATCGATATTTTTAGCGATTGGCTTCAACGTTGGGGATACCGCTTCGGCTTTCTCCAATGCTTTTCTCGAAACCCAAACTTTACTATTGGTTTCATTCAGCTTTGTACCATCATCCATTCGAATCAAATGCTTCGACACGTTTCCAAAAGCACCACCAGTTCGATCATTAACTAGTGCGATCCCATAATGCTCTTGATTGATATTCTTCAAAACCTTAGTTGTTGAAAAAAGCAGGATAAAAGGCAAAAAGCACAACATCAACTTAGCCAGCTGCTTCTTAGTAAAATAGAATTTTTTAAGCGAAGCACGAAAGTTCTTTACTCTAAAATTCGGAACATTTTCAAAAACAACTGATCCAGCGATAATCAGCAAACCTACCATCAATAATGGCAATAGCCATAATGAATCTTCACGTATATACCAATAAAAAGGAAAAATCAGCGATAGTCCGACACTCCATAAAATAAACGATCGTAATTTTCCATTTCGTCTAAAATACAAGCCTACGAGACAAGCCACCACCAATAATACTGCCGGAACAACTAATGTGTTTCGATAGATTCGGGTACTGTATTCACTAGTTAAAGTGACCGGTGAATACAAAAAGAATGCGTAGATAAAAGTTAAAATCCAACGGTTGTTAACTAATGGTCGTAAAGCAAGCGCAGCAGTCGAACTAGCTAGTATATTGAATAAGCCCAAAAATATACCATAAGATAGATGAAGCTTATTGGCCCATACCATAAAAAGAGAATAAGAAATTCCCTTGGATAACGCTTTTGTTGAGTAGCTTCCTAGCCAATTTCCTTTGAGGATTTCTTCGCTATAATGAATAAACAGCTGATCATCGTAACCGGCAAATAAATTGATAAAATAGGGAGCTTTGGCACTCAATCCTAAACGAAACATTGTTAAACTAATCAAAACAACTAATAGAATCAAACTGCTCGGTTGTTTGAGTTTTGTTAAAATGATTTTTGTGCCGCTTTTTACTTTCTGCATCAAAGGTCCCTTTCTTCGCTTTCTACATCAAGCTCTTCAGTTCAACATCTGGATACTTGTCTGCGAACCAACGCATTGCAAATTGATTTTCAAATAAGAACAATGGTTGATCGAAGCGGTCTTTAGCTAAAATATTCCGGCTTGAACTCATCCGTTCATCTAATTGCTCTGGATCGATCCAGCGAGCGATCTTGTTACCCATCGGTGTCATTACGACTTCGGCGTTGTATTCGTTTAACATCCGGTGTTGGAAAACTTCAAATTGCAGCTGACCAACCGCTCCAATGATGTAATCCTCTGTTAAATAGGTCTTATACAACTGGATCGCGCCTTCTTGAACTAATTGATAGATTCCTTTATGGAAGGATTTTTGTTTCATCACATTTTTCGCGGTTACTTTCATAAAGAGTTCAGGTGTAAATGAAGGCAATTCTTCATAAGCAACCTTCAATTTTCCTTCATAGATAGTATCTCCGATTTGATAATTTCCTGTATCGTAGACGCCAATGATATCGCCTGCAACTGCTTCTTCGACATTTTCACGAGCATCCGCCATGAATTGTGTCACATTGCTTAGTTTCATCTTCTTGCCGGTCCGACCTAGTGTGATATCCATTCCCCGTTCAAAGGTTCCTGAACACACACGGACAAATGCGATCCGGTCGCGATGGTTTGGATTCATATTCGCTTGGATTTTGAAAACAAAACCGGAAAATTCTTCTTCATAAGGAGAAATAGCTTCGCCTTCTTCAGTTTTATGTGCATGGGGTTTTGGTGCCAGATCAACAAATGTTTCTAAAAATGTTTCGACACCAAAGTTTGTTAACGCCGATCCGAAGAATACTGGCGTTTGATCGCCGCGTTCGATTTTTTCAAGATCAAATTGATCGCCAGCTTCACGAACCAACTCAACTTCACTTAAAACATCTTCATAGATTGATTTTTCTTTTAGTGGATGGTCACCAGTAATCTCGCCATCGGTTAATTCAACAAACCGTTCACCTTCATATTGTTCAGGTCGATAGAACTCGATTCGATTCCGATGAATATCATAGATTCCTTCTAGTCCTTTTCCCATACCAATTGGCCAATTCATCGGATAAGATTCAATATCCAATAATTCTTCCAACTCTTCTAGCAGTTCTAAAGGTTCACGGCCGTCACGGTCTAACTTATTAATAAACGTAAAGATTGGAATACCTCGACGTTTCACAACTTGGAAAAGTTTTTTAGTTTGTGCTTCAATACCCTTTGCGCTATCGATTACCATCACGGCACTATCCACTGCCATCAGTGTCCGGTAAGTATCCTCTGAGAAATCTTCATGCCCAGGTGTATCCAAAATATTGACACGTTTTCCATCAAAATCAAACTGCATTACAGAACTCGTTACCGAAATTCCCCGCTGCTTTTCAATATCCATCCAGTCAGATTTTGCAAAGTTCCCAGTCTTTTTTCCTTTAACGGTTCCTGCTTGACGAATCGCTCCGCCAAATAATAGTAATTGTTCAGTGATCGTCGTTTTACCAGCATCCGGATGGGAAATGATTGCGAAGGTTCGACGGCTGTCCACTTGTTGTTTTAAATTAGGATTGTTCATTCTATTGCTCCATTCATATCTCTAGTATCTTTCAAATTTCAACCCAATCAGTATAGCATGGATTTTACTCTGATGGAAAGTTGAATCGCTCTGACATTTGTTTAGTTTTTCGTAAAAAAACAGAGTTAGGTTTTTATTTGCATACTGTTTTTCTAATTGTGCTGAAGTGTGAAGAAAAACTGGCAAAAAGAAAACACTCTGCGTGGCAGAATGTTTTCTACATAAACAATATTATCGGCGTGGTTCGTTATCGTCAAAATCTTTGGTGAACAGTCGACGTTCTTCTTCTGGTTCGACATTTTCGTGTTCTTCCGGATGGAAAATCGCACGTAATGTTAAGACACGCGACCCTTCCATTTCTTCAGAAATCAAGGTTAAATCATCCACGTCAAAGGAAAGCTTTTCTCCTGCATCAGGAATCGTTCCTAATGCAGTGATTAAGTAGCCTGCCATCGTATCAACATCACTCATGTGTAAGTTTAAATCAAATTCTTCATTAAACTCATCAATCAGCATTTTTCCGTTGATCAAGTATTCATTGTCACCGACTTTTTCATAAAGCTTCTCAACTTCGTCAGATTCGTCGTCGATTTCACCAACGATTTCCTCTAATAGATCCTCTAAGGTCACTAATCCAACCATTCCGCCGTACTCATCGAGTAAAATCGACATTTGGTTTTGAGTTTTCTTCAATTCATAAAGCAAGTCATCAATGAAGATCGTTTCTGGTACGAATAATGGTTCCTGCAAAATTTTTCGTAATTCAACATTTTCAAATCCAAATTGGCGTGCGGATTTTAATAATGCCTTCGTATGCAAGACACCAACGACTTTATCTTTATCTTCATCGTAAACGGGAATTCTTGAATAGCTTTCGTTTAAAATATCATCGATGTTTTCCATCACTGGATCATTGATATCAATCATGAAGGAATCGGTCCGCGGAACCATCACTTCTCGTGCTACCTTGGTATCCAATGAAAAGACACCTTGCAGCATTTCAATCTCATCATTGTCCAAAACGCCTTCAGTTTCTAACATATAACGCATTTCGTCACGGGTCATTTTCGTATCTTCATCATCAAACGTCATCGGCGTAATCTTTGCCAATAAGTTTGTCGAAGCCGTTAATAACCAAACGAACGGTTTTGTAATTATTCCTAGTTTACGAACAACACCAGAAGTGAACTGAGCTACTTCTTCGGTCTTGGTCATAGCAATTCGCTTGGGATATAATTCACCAAATACAATCGAAACATAGGTCAATAATATCATGACAATCACAGTAGCCAGTGTTCTAGCCACCGCACTTCCGCCTAAAACTGGTGCTAAACGTGCAGACAAGCCATCTGCCAAAGATGCCCCTGACAAGATATTGACTAAGGTAATCCCTACTTGGATCGTTGATAAAAAATTATTTGGATCGTGAATGATCTGCAATAATTTCTTGGATTTGGGATTTCCTTCCTCTGCTTTTTGTTCTACCCGGTTTTTATTGACCGACACCACCGCAATTTCAGCCGCAGCCAAAAATCCGTTGATTAACGTTAAAATTACTAATAAACCTAGTTGTAAAATTAACGACTGACTATCGGGGTCAGCATTCATAATTGCATTCGCTCCTTATTTTTAAGTGTAAAAAAAGTGGCACAAAGGCCACGATAAAATCGTATCACATCGCTTGTTTTAATGCAATCTTTTCCGAACTGAGAGCCGACAGCTAGTTCAAAAACTCGTGTTCGCGTTCTTCTTGTTTGCTCTGTTTTACTATTTTTACGATAAATACAACGACTGTTCGTAAAATAGCATAGACTGGAACGCCCAGAAAGACTCCTAAGATGCCGGAAAGATTTGCAGCTACTAACAAGATCAAGATGATCGTCAAGGGGTGGATGTTCAATGTTTTTCCAATAACATTTGGATAGATCACATTCCCATCGACCTGCTGCACGATTAAGACGACTAAAATACAAAGTAGTGCTCTCGTTGGTGAATCAAAAAAAGTATAAACCAACGCGGGTGCCAACCCTAGATATGGTCCTAAGTAGGGAATCAAGTTCGTCAAGCCGGCGATCACACCGAATAAAAAGGCGTAATCAACACCAATCAGCAAATAACCTAAAAAGGTAAAGGTACCGACAAATAAACATTCGATTGCTTGTCCGCTGATATAATCAGACAGCGTCTTATTAAGCTGATGCAGAAGTCCCTTAATATTTACCCGTTGTTTTTCAGGAAAAAGACGTTCAATATTTGGAACAAGCTTTTCTCCATCCTTGAGCATATAAAATAGAATGAACGGCACTGTCACCAATAATAGAACTACTGTAGTAACCTTACTGATGATTGATCCTAAACCATTCGTCACGCCTGTCAGTGATTGTTGAATGATGCTCCCTGCTGAAACATCCAGATTGCTGATATATTTATCAACATCCAGTTCCTTAAAGAGCGGGAAACGCGTCGCATTATTAGCAGCTTCTTGGAGCCAGTTTTGCATATTATTGATAAAACCAGGTATATTTTTAGCCAACGAAACTAGCTGCTCTACTAAATTGGGAATAACGCTCATAAAGATCAAGACGATCATTCCAATCAGTAATATAAATATCAACGCGATCGCTACTAGGCGTTTCACACCCAGCTTCATCAAAAGATTTACTAATGGATTTAATAAATAATACAAAAAGCCGGCAATCAAGATCGGCGCAAATAATGTGGTAAAAAATGTCCCGATCGGTTGAAAGACAAAATCAATTTTTGATGAAACCAAAATCAAGGTGGCAATGATCAATAGTTCTACCGACCAAAACATTAATTTTGAATTTTTTATTTTCTCAAACATCCATCT
>NZ_NGLG01000001.1:1575115-1581221 GCF_002140655.1 Enterococcus sp. 3H8_DIV0648
AGATGTATATCCATCTACTCCTTTTTCTAGATTTAGTTTATAGTATACATCATGTGGAGAAAAATCCCCTTGAGGAAGGTGTCATTATGAAAATTTTAATCACTAAGGATACGATGAGCGATATTTATCTCGACGCTGTCCGCATTCGGCAAAAAGTGTTTGTCCAAGAACAAGGCGTACCTGCCACGCTGGAAATCGATGAAAACGAGGCCTATTCCGTTCATTTCGTTCTTTATACAGATGATAAAAAGCCGGCGGCAACAGTACGGCTGTTACCGCTAAACGATCAAACGTTCAAATTACAGCGAATGGCAGTTTTGAAAGACTATCGCGGAAACAGCCTTGGAGCTAAGATCATCGTCGAAGCAGAAGCATTCGCAAGACAGCAAGGCTTTGAAACGATCGAACTAGGCGCACAACTAACCGCAGAAAAATTCTATCAAAAGTTAGGCTATACGGCATATGGCGAAATTTTTAAAGATGCTGGAATCGATCATGTGCATATGAAAAAAAAATTGTAGAAATCGTTCACTGACAAGTTCGTGCAGATCTATTTTTCAATTCATATTAAAACTCGCAAAAAAGGCTATACCAAATTTAATTGGTACAGCCTTTTCTTTCTACTTCCGCGACAATTGCTTATAACGATCATACCAAATATCAATATAGCCTTGGGAAAAAGGCCCCTTTTCATTGTTAATCCAGTCCACTAAGATCTTGACGTTTTCCTTGAGGATATAATCAATTTCTTTAGAATAATGCATCTGCTGACTATGGGCTTCGTATTCATCTACGTCTAAAAGACGCTTCTCGCCATCAGGAAAAACTTTGACATCTAAATCATAATCAATGTACTTCAGTGCCTCGTCATCTAATACATAAGGTGATGCTAGATTACAATAATAAGAAACTCCCTTCTCTCGAATCATTGCTATTATGTTGAACCAGTATTTTTGATGAAAATAAACGATTGCTGGTTCGCGAGTGACCCATCTTCTGCCGTCTGATTCTGTAACCAATGTGTGGTCATTCAAGCCGATCAGTGAACACTCACTTGTTTTTAATACCATGGTATCACGCCACGTTCGATGCAAACTGCCGTCGTGTTTGTAACTTTTAATAGTCACAAACTCTCCTTCTTTTGGAACTCCCATAGCTACCCTTCCCTCAGCGAAAGATAATTTTCGCATTTGTTTGGGTGTTATCACACCGACATCAGAATTATTATAGCAATAAAATGAAAGATTGCCTACTAATCTTTGTCGTCAGCTAAATTATTTTCAAAAACTTCCAACATTTTTTGCTGTGGTTTTGGAAAAACATATTGAGGAAAATCTTTTGGTTTCACCCATTGTCCATCAAGTGTCAACATTTCGGCGCTTCTTCCATAAAAAACTAAAATATGCCAACGCAAATGACTAAAGACATGTTTGACTTCACCTAATACTTTTTTCTGCCATACGATTTCTTGCTCTGGGAAGAAATCTGGACTATCCTCCGCAACTAATGTGCTGGAAAATAGATCCCAAGCATCCGGATCATATTGCTCCTGCAGCTCTTTAAAACGCGATGCGCTGATTTCTTCCAAGGGAAACAGCCACATGTTTGCTAATAAGCCAGTCTCTGGGCGTTGCTGCAGAAAAATTTCTTGTTGTCTATTTTCGATAATACCTGCCACATAGTAAACATCTTTAGGTTTCTGTTTTTTTGATTTAACAGGAAAAGCCGTTTGACGATTTTCACGATACGCTTGACAATAATTTTGGATCGGACAAAGCTCACACTGCGGACTAGTCGGCGTACAAATACTAGAGCCTAAATCCATCATCGCTTGATTGAAATCTCCCGGCTGATCCTGGCTAATGATTTTGCGCATTGCCTCATCAAAAATATTGCGGCTGCTCGCTTTGGCGATATCGGCCTCAATACAAAAGAGTCGGCTGACTACACGCATCACATTCCCATCGATCGCTGGCTCGGGAATCTCAAAAGCGATACTGCTGATCGCACCAGCCGTATATGGTCCGATGCCTTTTAACGAACGAATCTCTTCAACGGTGGTCGGAAATTGACCGCCAAACTCTTCCATGATTTGTTTTGCGGCAGCTTGCAGATTACGTGCCCGAGAATAATAGCCTAAGCCTTCCCAAACCTTCAGCAATTTATCTTCTGGTGCGTTTGCCAAGTCTTGGATCGTTGGAAATTGTTCCATGAAACGATAAAAATAGTCAATTACCGTATCGACGCGTGTTTGCTGCAGCATGATCTCCGAAATCCAAATCCGATAGGGATCATGATTGTAGCGCCAAGGAAGATTGCGTTTTTCCTGTTGATACCACGTTAGAAACTCCGTTTGAAAATTTGCTACATCTTGTTCTGTCCAGCTTTCCCAGCCCTTACTCATCTGCTTCCTCTTTTCCGCGGATAAAAGCATCGATCTGATCTAACTGAAAGCCTTTCTGATACAAACTTTGTTTTACTTTTTGACGGCGTTTTGCGGGTTCAAAGCGCTGGTTCTTGCGCCACAGCTTTTCACCTTGTAAATCTAACGCATCATTTTCTTGCTCCTCGATTTCCGAAAAATCAATCTCGGCTAACACACTTTTGCTGATATCACTGTTGAATCCCTTCGTCATAAGCAGCTGCTGGAGTTTTTGCTGGACTTCTCGCTGACTGCTATGATGAAATTTCCTCAACGCCTTTTTTGCCGTATGTAAAGCAACATTGAATTGCTCGTCGGCTTCATACAGATAGAGTGCCTGCTGAATATCGTTGTCCTGCAAGCCTTTTTGCTTTAGCTTTTGCTGAAGCACACGCGGTCCCTTATCACCTAGACGCATTTGAGTGCGAATATAGCTTTCACCATAAACCAGATCATTCACCAAATTCAATTCTTTTAATCGTTCAACAATTTTATGCCGATCTACACTTTCGATCTCATTGTCTTTTAGATAGGTTCGGATCTCTTTTTCTGTTCGCAATTGATAGCTCAAATAGTTCAACGCTAATTGAAAGCCCATGTCCTCTTTGCTTTCTTGCTTGATTTCATCTAATGTTTTTTCATCCAGTTCTTGCCCTTTTAACAACCGATGACGGACAACAGTATCCTCGGATAACCGTAATTTCTCGCCATTAGAAAATTCGACTTTATAAAAAGGTCCTCGACCTTGACTGACTTTCACTACTGTTAACATCATTTACTCCTCCTATTCGAATAAATGCTTTTATTTACATACACTACGCTCACAATTACACCCTAGCAAAAATTAATTCTATCATAGATAATCAACCAATCGATAAAAATATGCTAAAATGAACTGCGCTGAATAATTGAAAAATACTTTTAAGAAAGAGGCTGAATATGGCTGTTCAACTTAAGTTAAACCAGACATTGACATTGAAAATAAAACGATTAGGCATCAACGGTGAAGGAATCGCTTATTATAAGCGCCTGATCATTTTTGTGACTGGTGCTTTGCCAAATGAAACGGTTGTTGCCCGAATCACAAAAGCAACCCCGCGTTTTGCTGAAGCCAGCTTAGTTAAAATTACGAAAAAAAGTCCTGATCGAATCACGCCGCCTTGTCCTGTTTATGAAGAATGCGGCGGATGCCAGCTTCAACATCTAGTCTACAACAAACAGTTAGACTTCAAGAAAGATTTACTACGGCAAGCATTGGAAAAATACAAACCAGCTGGTTATCAAACATTTGAATTGCGTGACACGATTGGAATGGATGAGCCTTGGCACTATCGAAACAAAGCTCAATTCCAATTGCGTAAAAATAAAAAGACCCAGCAAGTTGAAGCCGGACTTTATCAAGCGGAGTCCCACCAATTAGTACCAATCACAGACTGCTTAGTTCAGGAACCGACAACGCAAAAAGTCATTAATACCGTCGTACAATTATTAACAAAATACGAGATGCCTATTTATGATGAGCGTTCAAATGCTGGAATCATGCGGACCTTAATGGTTCGGATTGGTATTGAAACAGGTGAAGTACAACTAGTTTTGATCACCAAAACGAAAAAGCTGCCGCAAGGAAATGCTTTGATCCGGGAAATCACGAATCGTTTGCCGGAAGTTGTTTCTATTATGCAAAATGTGCAGGACAAAAAAACTTCGGTCGTTATGGGGGACGAAACGATTCATCTTTGGGGCAAAGATGTCATCAATGAAAAGATCAACGAAGTCAGCTTTGAGCTTTCACCGCGAGCTTTCTTCCAGTTGAATCCGCAGCAAACCAAAGTTCTTTATCAAGAAGCAATCAACGCTTTGGATTTATCGACGCCTAAAACCGTCGTGGACGCTTACTGCGGCGTAGGAACGATTGGATTATCTCTGGCTAAAAAAGCTAAAGAAGTCCGAGGCATGGATATTATTCCGCAAGCAATCGATGATGCCAAGAAAAATGCTGAAGCTATGAATTTGACGAATACCCATTATGAAGTGGGAACAGCCGAAAGCTTATTACCGAAATGGTTGAAAGACGGATTTGCACCTGCTGCGATCGTCGTTGATCCGCCGCGAACCGGTTTGGACAATCAACTGCTAAAAGCGATCCAAGAATCCCCAAGTCCTGAAATGGTCTATATTTCTTGTAATGTTTCAACGCTGGCTCGTGATCTCGTGAGTCTTTCTAAAATCTATCGTGTCGAATATTTACAATCGGTGGATATGTTTCCGCAAACTGCCCGCTGTGAAGTCGTTGTAAAGCTAATTAGAAAGTAAAAGAGGCGTGACCGAAATTGGTCATGCCTCTTATTTTAATATCCGGCTGCTGGTTGTCCGTATGCTGCATCGGGATCTGTTGCTCCACCGTATCCTTGATCGACTTGATTGGGATCAGTATATCCGGAGTCAGTGTAGCCCTGATCGTTCTGAGTTGTATCGTCGTACTGCTGATAGCCGCCGCTGTCATCATAATTATTCGGATCGTCATAGCCCGGCGCAAACTGACTTGAGTCTTCGCTGGCTTTTCCATCGGAATCATCATAGTATAAACTATCTGCATCCTCTTCCTTAAGATTCGGCAAGGTTTCAGCAGTTGGTTTTCCTAACTGTTTCTTCAAAGTATTTTGAACATCCAATAATTCAGTCGTTCCTAAAATCTGATAGTAGATTTCGTCAATCATCTGACTCTTTCCGACTAGCTGCTTTTGCTTAATCGTGTCGAAAGCAGGTAAATAATTCGTACCAATATCCATCATATCGTCCCAGGTCAAATCGGTCTTCATATTTTTTTCTACTGCTTTTAAAATCTTCTTATAATTACCGACACCATTGATGGACATTGCTTTGCGTAAAATCTTGGTTACTACTTCACGCTGACGTCTTTGCCGTCCTACATCGCCCTCTGGATCTTCATAACGCATCCGAGCATAGGCAAGACCCTTCTCACCATTTAAAGTCTGCTTGCCTTTTTCTACATGAATGCCGTCTAACGTAAATTCAATTTTATTATTCACTTCGATCCCGCCAACTGCATCGATCAAGTCCTTCAATCCACGCATGTTGATCGATACATAATGGTCTAAAGGAATATCTAAAAGCGTTTCGATAGTATCCATCGACATTTCTACACCGCCAAAAGCATAGGCGTGATTCAATTTATCATTCGTACCGTAGCCGACGATCTTAGTTAAAATATCCCGGTCGAGACTGACAATCGTTGATTTTTTTTGCTTCGGATTGATGGTCACTACCATCATACTATCCGAACGGCCTTGGTCTGAACGTCCAAGATCCCCAGTATCAATTCCCGCAAGCAGGATTGAAAATGGCTCCGCATTGTCGATGTTCGGTTTTTCGCCGCTTCCTCGCTTCAAACTCGTCCGCTTAACGGTTTGGCGAATATTATCAACCATCCTACTGGCATCATTTGTCACTTGGACGGCGTAGTAGGTAATCCCACCTATAAATAAATTCAGTAGGACCAATAATCCTACGACAACTTTCTTCCAACGGCTCATAGCACACCTCTATCAACGATTTTTACGTTTCATTTTCTCATAAATCGGGCCGCTGTTCAACCACAGCTCTGTCTCTTATACACATCTAGATGTACATCCATCTACTCCTTTTTCTAGATTTAGTTTATAG
>NZ_NGLG01000001.1:1581321-1589770 GCF_002140655.1 Enterococcus sp. 3H8_DIV0648
TCTGGATACTGGGTCTTCAATTGCTCGAAGAATTTTTCATCTTTCATTACTTTGATGAAGTCTTCCTTCTTGAAATCTGTCTTTTTAGCAACTAAGCTTGCAATCTTATCAACATCGTACCCTTCAGGAACAGTCAGTTTTGAAGCATCATCCAATGGTTCAGCGCTGCCTCCCTGTTGTAATTCTTTACTAATTTGATCCAAGGTCATGTTTGGTGAAAATTGATAATAACCGGCTTGGAAATTCGTTAAGTTCTTGAATTTCGTGTAGAAGTTAAATACCATGCCATCACGGATAACATCGCCATCTTCTAATATATCTGTCTCTTATACACATCTAGATGTGTATAAGAGACAGGCTAAAAATAATTAATTTTATATAACAGAAATTTAAAAAGTATTAATTGCTTATTCGCCCTTTAAATTTGATTTATACCATAAAAATATGAAGATTTTTGGAAGGACACCAAACTTAAGCAAAAATGATCACAAAAAAAGAAAGATTAGCCAAGCCAATCTTTCTTTCTGTAACTTTTTATTTGATTATTTAGCAGCTGCTAAATTTTCGTTTGCTTGATCCCAATTTACAACATCCCAGAATGCAGCGATGTAGTCAGGGCGTACATTTTTATACTTCAAGTAATAAGCATGTTCCCAAACATCTAAACCAATGATTGGTGTTTTGCCGTCAGTCAAGGGGTTATCTTGGTTTGCCGTTGAAGTAATTTCTAATTTGCCGTTGTTCAATACTAACCAAGCCCAGCCAGAACCAAAACGACCAGTTGCAGCTGTTTTGAATTCTTCCTTCATTTTTTCAAAGCTGCCGAATGCTTCGTCAATTGCATCTTTGATTGCGCCAGTTGGTGCTCCGCCAGCATTTGGTGCCATGATTTTCCAGAAGAAGCTGTGGTTTGCATGTCCGCCCCCATTGTTTCGCACTGCTGTACGAATATCTTCAGGAACTTCATTTAGGTTTGTCACGAGTTCTTCGACTGATTGTTCCGCTAATTCTGGATATTTTTCAATCGCAGCATTTAAATTGGTTACATAAGTGTTGTGGTGCTTGTCATGATGCAAGTGCATCGTTTCAACATCGATATAAGGCTCCAACGCGTCGTAGCCATAAGGTAGATCTGGTAAAGTATAAGCCATGTTCAAATTCCTCCTTAAAATATCTTACAACCTAACTGTAACAAACAATGCAACTATCTTCAAAGTATATGCCTATCGTGGCGAAGAATTCGTTTTCTCGTCTTCGATGAACTCAACCTTCTTGAAGATAAAGACTTTACTGAAAACATAATTCGCGACTACGACTACAACTTGCGTGATTATTTTGGCGATCAGATTGCCCGTGCGCAGCATGTCGATAAATACGTACATACAAGCCATATCCATTCCAAAAGAAAGCACACGGTAAAAGATGAACTTACCAAATTCCCATGCCAAAGCCTGAAAGCCTTCTGTTTTTGATTGAAATACCCATAATTTGTTCGTCACAAAAGCAAATAATACGGAACAAATCCATGAAATAGCATTAGAGACCGGCCAACTCAAATGAAAAGCCTGATACGCTAAAGTAAATGTAACAATATTTACAACGGTGGCTAATCCGCCGAAAAATAGATAGATAAAAACTTCCCATAGTTTTTTTTCTTCCAAATAATTTCTAAACGACTGATAGATTTTCATGATTGCTCTCTTTCCTATTCTTCTCTTCTAAATTAAGATAGCGAAGCTGAAACTAATAGTCAATTCTTTCTTGAATTCTTTTTACATTTTTACAGATCGCCTTGTTATTTCAAGCTTACTTCGCTACAATGGCACTTGTATAAAAAGATTGGAGCGATCACATGACTTTTCGTCAATTAATCAAAGGATCTCTTTTCCGTTTTGAGGATTTAAAATCGGCCAAGGACACACCATTCTGGAAATCGATTGTTTACTTGCTTGGTTTGAGCCTGCTTCTAGCGATTCCAAGTGTCTATCAAGCACTTCAGGTAATGAATCAAATCAAAACAGATAGTCTGGAGATCGTAGAAAAGATCCCGGATTTCAAAATCGAAGATGGCGAGATCAAAACAACGAAGCCGGAAAAAGGATTCATCTATCAAACGGATTCGATCATCTTGACCTTTGATCCTGAGGGCAAGCGTACACAAAAAGACGTTGAAAAGGATTTAGTTGGAAATTATTTCAGTGTGGGACTATTAAAAAATCAGGCATTACTCGTTTTACCAGACTACGGCGGTGTCAGCTCCGCAATGTTCGGTGATAATGTGCTGAAATTTTCTTACAAGCAAGAACCATTTAAAAATATGACTGGCGATAAAATCAGAGATGGACTGGAAGATTGGGAGATGCCCGTTTGGACACCACTTGTAATGTTGCTGGCAGGAATTTATCCTTCCTTCATCAATTTGTTTGTGACATTAGTCTTTGCAGGCATTGCCGGGATGATCGTCGCAAAATTGAGACTGAGACGCGTGACATTCTTTGATTGCTTTAAAACAATCATCTTTTGTGCCACAATCCCGACCATTTTAGCAACAATCATTTTGTTGTTCCAACCAAATTTTGATTCGAGTCTGCTAATTACGTTCATCAGCCTATTCATCTTTTTGCGAGTCACTCATTATTTCCCAAAAATTGAATTACCGACCAACTAACTGCTTACGATTCTGTAAGCAGTTTTTTTTTGGGATTTTTGTTAGAATAAAATCGAGATTTCTAGGTCTAAAAGAAATGAGGAGATTACTATGACGAAACCAATTATTTTCTTACAACGCGAATTTCGCGAAGAATTCAGCGACAAGATTCAAGCCATCGCTCCCGATTATCAGGTTAAGACAGAACTAACCGAAGACGAATTGCCAGCTGTAGAAATATCCGTTGGCTGGTCAAAAAAATTTAGTGAACAGCTTCTTGCTTCTGATCGGTTAAAATGGGTCCAATCCATCTCTGCCGGCGTTGATTACTTGCCGTTGAATGACTTTTCTGATCGAGATATTTTATTGTCTAATGGTAGCGGCATCCACGCTCTTTCCATCAGTGAGCACATCATCGGCGTTTTGCTGGGCTATTACCGCGGATTAAACCAATCCGTCAAGAACCAAGAACAAAAAATCTGGGGACAAGATGCCATTCATTATGATCAATTAGCTGGAAAAAATTTATTAGTTGTAGGAACCGGCCATATTGGTCAGCAACTTTCCAAATCAATTCGCAGTTTAGGTGTAAATACTTATGGAATCAACACCACAGGCCATCCTGTCGAAGGCTTCACTGAGACATACTCAATCAAAAACTTGTCAAAAATTGTATCTGAGATGGACATCGTAGTGGGCATCCTGCCAGGAACACACGAAACCTATCATATTTTTAACAGCGACATTTTTGAGAAAATGAAAAAGTCCGCCATATTCATAAATGTCGGACGAGGCGATACTGTTCACACTAAAGAATTGATAACGGCACTTGAAGAAAAACATATTGCTTTTGCTGCTCTGGACGTTTTTGAAGAAGAACCGCTGCCAAAAGAAAGTCCATTTTGGGATTTCGAAAATGTTTTAATTACACCTCACATCTCTGGTTTGACCGTTGATTTTCAAAACAAGTTTATGAAAATCTTTTTAGCAAATCTGAAAAACTATGTAGCAAATAGAGAATTGTCAGTTAATCAAGTAGAATTGAAACGAGGGTATTAAAAAAGTTGGAGCCTATTGCTCCAACTTTTTTTCAGTCTCCTTAACAATATAAACAGGACGTTTCTTCGTCTCCATAAATATCTTACCAATATATTTTCCGATGATACCAATGCACAGCAGCTGAACGCCGCCAATAAATAGAATAATCGTCACCAATGACGGCCACCCTGACGTTGGATCGCCAAATATTAAGGCACGAACAATGATAAAGATCATCGCGATTCCTGAGGCCAAACAAGAAAAAGCACCGACAAAAGAAGCAATATTTAGCGGAATATCAGAAAAATTCACTATTCCATCAATTGAATAATTGAACAATTCCCAGAAGGACCAAGATGTTTTCCCAGCAATCCTCTCTTGGTTTTCAAAAGAAATATACTCGGTTTTGAAACCAACCCAGCTAAACAAACCTTTCGAAAAACGATTATGCTCAGTCAATTCTAATACTGCATCCACCATTTGACGAGTCATCAAGCGATAATCCCGTGCGCCATCCACCATCTCAGTTTCACTGATTCGATTAATCAAATGATAAAAAGCTTTCGCAAATATATTACGAATTAATGGCTCTCCCTTACGATCAGCTCGACGAGTACCAACACAATCAATATCTGTTGTCTCAATCATTTCAATCATTTGCGGCAGCAGCTCTGGCGGATCTTGCAAGTCAACATCCATTACTGTGACTAAATCTCCTTTTGCAGCCTGCAACCCCGCATATAAGGCAGCCTCTTTCCCAAAATTTCGAGAAAAAGAAATATAGCGAACAAAACGATTCTTTAGCGCTAACTCACGCAGCACCTCTAGCGTTTGATCCGCCGATCCGTCATTAATAAAAATATATTCAAAATCATGAGAAATCTTCTTTTTTACTTTCTCCATCTCCGCAAAAAAAAGAGGAATTGCTTCCTCTTCGTTAAAGCAAGGAACAATTACTGATATCATTCAAGCCACTCCTAAACTTGGTTAAAATCGTATTTGGGTTCATCCAGTTCGGAATCATAATCTACTACTAAATCATACCCTTTAAAAAACCATTCGTCTGCTTCCTCGATATAAAAAAGCTGATCATCGATCATTGTTTTAACTAATGGGCTTTCTGGACTGTCCACTGCCATTCCCACTGAAAAACCATCATGAACCTGAGTCTTCCCGTATACTTTACCATAAAACTTAATACCTTGACCTTCTGCTAATTCAAGTTCTCGCTTGAACCATTCTTGAGCTTCGGGTGTTATAGTCAATTTCATTTGATTTCACCTATCCATTCATTTTTTCATCTAAATAGTCCACATCTTCGTCTCTGCCGATAACCACTAAATGATCATTCTTTTGCACAATCTCCTCGGCTGGCGGTGTAACGATCGGATCTTGGTTATCACGGCGAATAGCCACTACATTCAAGCCAAATCGTTGACGAAAATCAAGTTCATCTAATGTTTTGCCATAAAATTTCCGATTGGTCACATTGATCTCCGCCAATGAAAATTCGTCTGAAAGTTCTAAGTAATCTAAAATATTTTTCGAGACTAAATTATGGGCGATTCGTTGCCCCATATCACGTTCAGGATGTACTACACGGTCAGCGCCGATTTTTTCTAATACACGGGCATGATACTCATTTTGCGCCTTTGCCAAAATATTCGGCACGCCCATTTCCTTGACCATCAAAGTCACCAAGATGCTTGCTTGAATGTCCTCTCCGATCGCTACGATCACATGGTCAAAGTTTCGAATACCTAAAGAACGAAGAGTCATCTCATCTTGCGCGTTAGCAACCACAGCGTGCGTCGCGATATTCATATACTCATTCACTCGATCCTCACTGCTGTCAATCGCTAAAACTTCCTGACCTGATTCGATCAATGTCCGGCAGATGCTCCCGCCAAATCTTCCTAAACCAATAATGACAAAACTTTGTTTCATGATATCTCCTTACACTTCACAATATTGTATTAATTGATTCCCATCACTTGTAAAACTTACAATTCATAGTATAACAAAGAGCGGGTTAATAAAACAGAGAATGACTCTCTATTTTATTAACCCGTGTTTAAATGCATAGATTGCAGCCTGTGTGCGATCCTCAACCTCTAATTTAGCAAGTATATTTGATACATGCGTCTTAACTGTTTTCAACGTAATGAATAATTCATCGGCAATTTCTTGATTGCTCATACCTTGGGCAATCAGCAGCAATATTTCTTGTTCACGATTCGTTAACTCTTCATGAAGAACATGTCGATTACGATTGGATAATTGTTCCATCATCTTCGTAGTCACTTCAGGTTCCAGCACCCGTTCACCATTGTAGGTCTTGCGGATGGCATTGGCGATCTCATGAGCTGTCGACGTCTTAAGTAAGTAGCCAGATGCGCCCGCTTCAATAGCCGGATAAACTTTTTCATCATCGATAAAACTAGTTACGATCAAAATTTTTGCCTCTGGCCAATCCTTTAAAATTTTCTTGGTCGATTCGATCCCATCCATTACTTCCATTACCAAGTCCATCAAAATCACGTCTGGTCGAAGGTCCATGGCTTTCTCATAGCCTTCTTCGCCGTTTTCGGCCTCTCCTACAACTTCTACATCCGCTTGAATCGATAGATAAGAAGAAACCCCTAACCGAACCATTTCGTGATCATCCACTAATAACACTCGTATCATCCTCTGCCTCCTAATTCCTATTAATTTAAAATACCTGTTCATGCTACGAAGCATTCATCTCGTTCATTACAGATTCTGCTTTATCATATGACTAATCTGCTTCGTCCATCTTTAAAGAGCTGTCCATCGTTGAACGCTTCTCTCCTACAACGGGAACCTTGATTTCAATGCTTGTTCCCTGTCCTTTAAAACTAATTATTTTTGTTGAGCCGCCAACACCAGCAATTCGCTCGCGAATATTACGCAGTCCATAACTGCCGGCGTGTTCGTCTTTCGATTCAAAACCGACACCGTCATCAATCACACGCAATAAAATGTTCTGTCCGACAATTTTTAAATAAACTTCTAATTCATTGGCCTTTGCATGCCGTAACGTATTAGATAGTAATTCTTGTACTACTCGGAATAATTGATCTTCGATACTGGCAGAAACACAAATATCCTGAATATCCCATTTTAACTGAATTTGGATTTTTGTCTGCAGTTCTTTCAATAATTGCTCGATACCCTGTCGTAAACTTTTTCCTTCTAAACTGATTGGTCGCAAATGAAGCAGCAGCGCCCGCATTTCTGACTGAGCCGCATTAATAATATCAGCTACCATCGCTAATTGCTTTTTATAAGGCTCTAACTCTTCCGAATACTGCGACTGTTCATTGAGCGCAGACATCATCATCATCGCCGCAAAAAGCTGCTGAGAAACGGAATCGTGCAGTTCCCGAGCTAAACGATGTCTTTCTTCTTCTAAAATCTTTTCTTTCGTCGTACCATCTACCATCTGAGGCTGACTGCTCAATTGCTGCAGCTCTCGCGACATACTTACAAGTTTTTCTTTGATGCGCTTGATATCATGATCGACCAGCAGCATTTCCTTATTTTGTGAAATCGCGACATCCAATGAAGGTTGATCATAATTACCTGAAGCTAAGCTTTGTAGCTTTCCTTCAATTTTTCCTAGTTGACGTTTTTCCAAAAATGTCACAAGAAAATAGACCACTGCGCTTACCGTCAAAGAAATCACAATAATATGAACAAACAGTGGAATATAAAAGATTCGCGCAATGAATAACTGTGCAAGTAATTGCTTTTTCCCAATAGCATACATGTATAAAAAGAGTGTTGTTAAAATCAGCAAAAAGGAGATCAAACCAGAGTAAAGAGAAATCTGTAAACGGGAGTATTTCCCCATCATACGCGGATCACCTCGACATCCCCAACCAATGTGTTAGTCACTATTTTCAATCTACGAGGACTTTCATCATAATCCTCACTGTACATTTTGATCGTTTCATTACGAAGAACTTGTGTCTCATCATCAAGTTCAACTTTACCATATAAGGTCGCATGCTCAAAGAGTATTCCGATACCATACGGAACTAAAATACGTGTTCGGCCAAAGCCCTTGCGTACGATCACAATACTATCGTCTTTCGGCAATAGTGTATTTCCTAGGTCAACAATCGTATCGCCAGCCAAAATAGCTACATTAATGTCATCCCATTCAAAAACTTGCGTACCAATTCGATCATTACCGATCCAGCTTTGCTTTTTACGCTCACCATTGTGACTTGTCGGATCAGTTGTCTCAACCATCACGATGCTTTTTTTGTTTTTTAAGGAATGATTCGGCATTGAAATACCTGCAATCTCGAAGCCCTTAAGGCCAAGAAATATTACTGCAAAAATCAACATTAACCAAGTCGCAGGACTATTCACTAAACAAATAATCACAATCACTGATCCTAAGATCAATTGGAATTTTCGACGACGATGTTTTCGCAATGCCCAATATATATTTAATACCCCAAAGAGTAACATAATCAACATCGCAGGAGTTGAAGATAATTGCCATAATAAGAAAATTGCAAGTAAGGCTTCAATTACAATGAAAAAGCGCCATGGACTTTTCATTTTGTCTTTCCTCCCAACTTTTTATTTATACCTTATTCTACTTTCTTTAGATAATAAATACTATCGGTCTAAAGATGTAAAAAATAAGCAGCCACTATAAGTGACTGCTATTTAGACCAATGAAATCATCTGGTCTGTTTCCACGCCTAAATTTGTAATATATTG
>NZ_NGLG01000001.1:1589999-1590952 GCF_002140655.1 Enterococcus sp. 3H8_DIV0648
GTATCCTTTTTTACTTTCGAAGGTTCAGGTCTTGTAGCAGCTTTTTTTACAGACTCTGCTTCACGATTCTTCCGACCCTCTTCTAAAGCTTTCATGATCTGCTCTTTAAAAGATCCTTCTTCTGAGTGTTGGTTTTGATCCTCAGACAAAAACAACTCCTCCTTACTTCATGTCATAACTTTAACCCTGTCTCTTATACACATCTAGATGTGTAGAGGAGTGAAATGTAAAATTTATTTAGTTAAGGAAATTATATTTTTTCTTTTTGAATAGTTTCTTCATACAATCGATATAAGTGTAACTCATACTCTTTTTTGGCATTTGTTACAACCGTGTCTCTGTCTCTTATACACATCTAGATGTGTATAAGAGACAGCATCCATAGGAATCTCATACTCATTACTTATTGTATATCTCATTGCATCAATCGCTGTATTTCCGGTAATGAAAATTTTATCTTCTGCATGATTTTCATTAATCAAATTATTTTTACTATTAACCGTTGGCGCAAAATACAAATCGGATAACACATCTGTTAATTGTCTATTCATTTCTTCTGGAAATGGAGAATATTTATCAAAGGTTCTCAAACCCGCCTCCACGTGACCTATTGGAATCTGATGATAAAATGCTGAAATTGAAGCTGCGAACGTTGTACTTGTATCACCATGAACTAAAATTATATCTGGCTGAATTTTTTCATAAACTGATTCAAGTAGAGTAATTACTCTACATGTAATATCAGATAATGTTTGACCTTGTTTCATAATGTCCAAATCAAAATCTGGAATGATATTGAAAAAATTTAATACTTGATCTAACATCTCTCTGTGCTGAGCAGTTACGGCTACATGTGATTCAAAACGACTATCTTTATCTAAAAATTTAATCAATGGTGCCATTTTTATTGCTTCAGGTCTAGTACCAAAAATTGATAACACTTTAATTTTCAT
>NZ_NGLG01000001.1:1591052-1593411 GCF_002140655.1 Enterococcus sp. 3H8_DIV0648
GCAAGTAAGGCTTCAATTACAATGAAAAAGCGCCATGGACTTTTCATTTTGTCTTTCCTCCCAACTTTTTATTTATACCTTATTCTACTTTCTTTAGATAATAAATACTATCGGTCTAAAGATGTAAAAAATAAGCAGCCACTATAAGTGACTGCTATTTAGACCAATGAAATCATCTGGTCTGTTTCCACGCCTAAATTTGTAATATATTGCATCTGCTATCCTTTCAGAAGCATATCCGTCTCCATATGGATTATTTGCTGTTGACATTTTTTTATAAATGTTTTCGTTTTTTAAAAGCTCCAACACTGTATCGTAGACTGTACTTTCTTCTGTTCCGACTAATTTAAGAGTACCTGCATTAACACCCTCAGGACGTTCTGTTTGTTCTCTTAATACTAAAACTGGGATACCTAGTGAAGGGGCCTCTTCTTGCACACCACCTGAATCAGTTAAAATTAGAAAACTCTTTTGAGCATAATTATGAAAATCAACTACATCTAAAGGCTCTATTAGTGAAATATTTTCTAAGTTCCCCAAGATTTCTTCTGCAGTTTCTCTAACCTTTGGATTTTTGTGCATTGGAAAAATAAACTGGATATCATCATATTCAATTGCAATTTTTTTTATAGCTGAAAAAACTTTTGCCATGGGAAGTCCAATATTTTCACGCCGATGCATTGTCACTAAAATGAGTTTTTCTCTACCTTTTGTGACATCCATAGGAATCTCATACTCATTACTTATTGTATATCTCATTGCATCAATCGCTGTATTTCCGGTAATGAAAATTTTATCTTCTGAGATGTGTATAAGAGACAGGGTCTAGTACCAAAAATTGATAACACTTTAATTTTCATGTTGATTCTCCCTGTATTAAAAAAATATTATATAGCTTGCACATTCGTGATCTTAACTTCCATGTTTCCACCTGGTGTCGCGATCGTTACGACATCACCAACACGTTTACCGATTAGGGCTTGCGCGATCGGTGAATCATTAGAAATTTTCCCTGTTAATGGATCGGCTTCCGCTTTTCCTACGATCGTGTATTCTTCCTCTTCATCATCAGGCAATTCAACAAAAGTTACTGTTTTCCCGATTGAGATTTCATCGGAGTCAACATTTTCATTATCAATAATTTGAGCAAAACGAATCATATTTTCTAACGTACTGATTCGACCTTCGACAAATGCTTGTTCATCTTTAGCAGATTCATACTCAGAGTTTTCCGATAAATCGCCAAAGCTGCGGGCGATCTTGATTCGCTCAATGATTTCTCCCCGTTTTACTGTTTTTAGTTCTTCTAATTCCTGCTCTAATTTTTCTTTTCCTTCTAGAGTCATTGGATATGTTTTTTCCACCATTTTTCTTCTCCTTCAATCAACAAAATTACGAATGGTAATCTTCTATAGAATTTATCCACAAAAGATTACCACGTAATTACTGTAATGTAAATTGTTTATTTCTCTTTATTGACATATTTTTCAACCAATTCCATATGCTCTTCATAAGTCTTCGCATAATAAACTTTTCCGGTTGAGATATCCGCAACAAAATAAATATAATCATTCTCAGTTGGATCAAGAACAGCCAAGATCGCTTCTTGACTCGGATTATCAAACGGTCCAGGTCCGTAACCAGTATTTGTGTAAAGGTTATAAGGTGAATCAACCTCAGTATCTTTGATCGTTACAACCTCTTTATGCTCACCTAATGCGTACAAAATCGAAATATCTGATTGTAACGGCATTTGAGCATCGATTCGATTAAAGAACACTTGAGCAATCTTCTTACGATCAGACTGGGTAACCCCTTCTTTTTCTACCAATGAAGCCAAAGTCATGACTTCTTGAACCGTTAACCCTTTTTCTTTAATTTGATTATAATAAGGGGTTAAAACTTGGTTGGTAGTATCTACCATTTGAGTTACTAAGTCTTCTAGGCTCCTGTTTTTATGGACATTATAAGTTGCCGGGAATAAGTATCCTTCCAAACGATAACGAACATCTTTAGCGTTGCTGGCATCCGTTAATAGATCTGGATACTGGGTCTTCAATTGCTCGAAGAATTTTTCATCTTTCATTACTTTGATGAAGTCTTCCTTCTTGAAATCTGTCTTTTTAGCAACTAAGCTTGCAATCTTATCAACATCGTACCCTTCAGGAACAGTCAGTTTTGAAGCATCATCCAATGGTTCAGCGCTGCCTCCCTGTTGTAATTCTTTACTAATTTGATCCAAGGTCATGTTTGGTGAAAATTGATAATAACCGGCTTGGAAATTCGTTAAGTTCTTGAATTTCGTGTAGAAGTTAAATACCATGCCATCACGGATAACATCGCCATCTTCTAATATATC
>NZ_NGLG01000001.1:1596597-1598753 GCF_002140655.1 Enterococcus sp. 3H8_DIV0648
TTGAATAGTTTCTTCATACAATCGATATAAGTGTAACTCATACTCTTTTTTGGCATTTGTTACAACCGTGTCTAAAATTAAACCAGTAATTAACAAAAGTAGCGCGAACACCATCAATCCTGTCGCAAGAATCGAAGAAGGTACTTTCGTAATAAAACCAGTATGAATAAACTCATTGATGACTGGAACACCAAAAACAAGTCCAAAAACACAGAAAATCAAACTAAATACCGAAAAGAATAATAATGGTTTATAATCTTTAAACATTTTCAAAATTGTTAATAGCACCTTTAGTCCGTCAGAATAAGTGTCTAATTTAGATTCGCTACCCTCTGGACGATCCCGATAATCAATCGGAATCTCTACCAACTTAAACCGCTTGTCCAAAGCATGGATAGTAAATTCAGTCTCAATCTGAAAGCCGGAACTCATCACCGGAAAACTTTTAACAAACATGCGATTAAATCCGCGATAACCCGTCATAACATCCTTAATATTCGCTTGATATAAGCGATTGATCGAATTCTTAACTAAATTATTTCCGAAATCATGAAAAGCTCGTTTATTCTCATTAAAATACGTACCATTTGATAATCGGTCGCCGATCACCATGTCTGCACTGCCTTCCCTTAAAGCCGCAATCAGCTCGTGAGAATTCTCTGCTGGATAAGTATCGTCTCCATCAACCATCAAGTAGTAATCTGCCTCAATATCAAAAAACATTTGACGAATAACATTTCCCTTACCTTGGCGCGGTTCCTTCTTAACAATTGCTCCTTCGTTCAGTGCAATATTGTATGTGTTATCCGTAGAATTATTGTCATAGACATAGATATCCGCTTCAGGCAACTCCCTTTGAAAATCGTTAATCACTTTTTTTATCGTGAGTGATTCATTGTAACAAGGGATGAGGATAGCTATTTTTTCATTGTTCATGTTTACTCTCCTAACTTCACAGCTATCTACCATGATACCAAAAAAAAGCCGGATATGCTCCGACTTTTTAAATCAATTTTTCCGACACCAAATACTTCTTCATTCCGTCTTGAACGCTAAAATTAGGTTTGTACCCTAAACTCTTTAATCTAGAAATATCAGCAACTGAATCCTTGATATCACCGTCTCTTTCAGTTTCATATTTTACTCGTAAGTTAATACCTAATGCCTCGTCAATAACTGAAATCAAATCATTCAACGTAAGTGCATTTCCTGTCCCAACGTTGAACTGTCGGCCTAAGGCTTCTTCTTTAGTTGCAACTAGCAATAACGCTTGAATAACATCTTCCACAAAAACAAAATCACGCGATTGAGATCCGTCGCCAAATAAAGTGAATTGTGCTTCTTCGCCATTTTGCATTTTTTTGTAACGATCAACTAAAATCGAGATTACACCGCTATAAGGAGATTCTGGATTTTGATTCGGTCCATAAACGTTAAAGAATCTCACTGCACTAGTATTTATCCCATAGAGATGATTGTAATCCAAGACATATTGTTCTGCCGCAAATTTATCAACCGCATACGGGGTCAACGGACGAATAACAGACTCTTCCTTTTTCGGCAAGGTTGGTTCATCACCATATACCGCTGCTGAAGAACTAAAAACTAAACGTTTCAAATCTTTTTGATATTTTCTAACCAGTTCTAAAAGCATCAAAACACTTTCAAAATTAATTTGATGCGTCTCAACTGGACGTTCAACTGAATCTGCTACACTAGCAATTGCTGCTAAATGGAAAATGTAGTCAAACTTATTGTTCGAAAGAATATCTTCCATTAATTTTTCATCAGTGACAGAACCGTTGATGAATCCAGCACCGCCGGTAATTAAGTAACTAATCATTCTATTTAGCCTCTAGATCTTTCTTAATTTGTGTTGTAGAAATCTCAGGAGTCCTCGGAAGATAAATAACTTCAGCATCAGTTTCATCTTCAATAAAGTCAAATTTTGTTGCCCAATCATCTCCTATCACAAATTTATCAATTTTGAATTCTCTAATGTCACTTACTTTTTGTTCCCAAGAATTTTCAGGAATAACAAGATCCACATAACGAATAGCTTCCAATAGTTGTTTTCTTTTATCATACTCAAAATAGCATTTTTTTTGTTTTTCATTCCAATTGAACTCATCTGTGGACAGAGCCACTACTAGATA
>NZ_NGLG01000001.1:1605108-1609718 GCF_002140655.1 Enterococcus sp. 3H8_DIV0648
CTAGCAAAACGTTCAATATTATAAAGAAAACTGAAATAAATAATGCGGAGCTCTCAAAGGTCTGAAAGTTTCTTTCTGGAATGGCTCCTCCAAATTTTAGCAAAAAACTAAGATAAACGGAGAAATTATAAACGATCACGTCCATCAAAATAATAAAAAATCGACGGGCGGCGCTCCATTCACCACTTTTATTCATATAAACACTCCTAATCCACGAAATAATCCATTACACATCTTACCATACAGGCTAAAAAAAGAGTAGCTTTCCTAAGAAAACTAATAAAAAAGATAAAAATAAAAAAGGGCTAAACAAGCAAGTTTATACCGACCCCCAAAAGTTAGACCAAAAATCTAACTTCTGGAGGTCGGTATTTTTATGGCTAAATATAGTTTTGAACTCAAGGTAAAAATCGTTCAAGAGTATCTTGAAGGGAAAGGAGGAGCGAATTATTTATCAAAGAAACACGGGATAAAGTCTGAAAGACAAGTAAAAGATTGGATCAATGTCTATCGAGAATTCGGCGAAGAAGGGCTCCTTCGAAAACGGCAAAATCAAACTTATTCTGTTCAATTCAAGATGGATGCGATAGAGTTATATCAAACAACTGAGCTGTCCTATCGCGAAGTGGCGAATCAATTAGGGATGAATAATCCTACGCTAATTGCCAATTGGATGAGAAACTTTCGTGCAGAAGGTTTAGACGGACTCTCAAAACCGAAAGGACGTCCAACCATCGTGTCTAAGAAAAAAGAAACTAAAAAGACAAATAAGGAAACACCTGAAGAACGCGACCGAATTAAGGAACTAGAAAAACAAGTGCGTTCCCTTCAGATCGAGAATGCTTTTTTAAAAGAATTGAGGAAGCTGCGAAAACAGGAAGCCCAACAAAGACAAAGGAATCAGTCGCACGCATCATCGACAGCCTCCGAGGATCATTCAAATTAGTTGAGCTTCTTGAAACCTTGAAATTTCCTAAATCAACCTTTATGTATTGGCAAAAACGGTTTGATCGCGAAAATCCAGATCAAGAAATCGAAGAGGAAATGCTTAAAATAAGAGAGAAACATACAAATTATGGCTGCTTACGTATGACAAATGAACTGAAAGATCGAGGATTCCATGTAAACAAAAAGAAAGTGCAACGTTTGATTCGAAAGCTAGGACTAGAAGTCCGTTCCTTCACGAGAAAATCCCGCCGCTATAACTCTTATCGTGGGAAGATCGGAACGATTGCGAAAAATCGAATTCATCGACGCTTTTACACAAGCATTTGTCATCAAAAGATTACAACAGATACGACAGAGCTAAAGTATTTTGAACCGGACAAATCTGGTATTATTCGTGAAAAGAAACTGTATCTTGATCCATTTTTAGATATGTACAACAGCGAGATTATCTCTTATCGCATTTCAGAGAAACCGAACGCATTGGCGATCATGGAGGCTTTAGAGGAAGCGATTCATGTAACGGCAGACTGCGTTTATCGACGCACGTTTCATTCCGATCAAGGATGGCCCTATCAAATGAACGCTTACAATCATAAGTTGAAAGAACATAAAATCTTCCAAAGTATGTCCCGTAAAGGTACTTGCTTGGATAATTCGATCATGGAGAATTTTTTCAGTCTGTTGAAACAGGAAATCTATCATGGAGAAGAATATCATGGCGTTGATGAATTGAAGCAAGCAATCGAAGCTTATATTTATTACTACAACCATGAACGTATAAAGGGAAAACTAAATTGGCAGAGTCCTGTACAATTTAGAGAAGCAGCATTGAGAACTGCCTAAAATAGAATTGACAATGAAAGCGAAGGGCTATGGTACACTTTTCTTGAGTATCAGTCACATTACCAGAAGGAATGAACTCTATTGAGAAAAACATGTGACCGTGAATTTAAACTTAAGGTTTCTAAGGATATCCTTGAGAAGAAAGTAACTATCAAGGGAATCTCTGAAGAATACAATATCTCTCATCCAACAATCTCCCGGTGGGTCTCAGAATACCGTCGAAACGGAAACAAGGCTTTTGCTGGACATGGAAAAAGATTACCTGATAAAGCAGATTTCTACATTCTTGAGCAGTAAAATAAATAGCTAAAAGAGGAAAATGAAATTCTAAAAAAGTTCGACACGCTTGTGAAGAAAAAAAGTAGTTCGTTTTGAGTTTGTTCACAAACATCACCTACAATATTCAATTCAAGGATTGTGAAGGATTTTAAATGTAAGTAGGCGTGGAATGAATTTATGTGCAAAAGGATTTCATCGACGAAAATCATTCTTATGATAGAGGAAAAGCAATTGAAGAAATTGTAAAAGAAAAATCGTTGAATCGACAATTTGAACAGAGTCAAATCGATGCTGTTTGGGTGACGGACATTACTTACATTTATTGTAGTGATGGTCGCCTCTATTTGTCCAACTATACTGACTTAACAACCCGTATTCCACGTTGCTGTGTGGTAGATTCACGTATGAAAAAAGAAATTGTCGTCCAGCCATTAGAAATTTACAAAGGTGAATTACCTAGGGTAATTCATTCCGATAGAGGTAGCAAATATCGTTCTTTTACCTATCAAGAACTGTTGACCGACTACCATATCACACATTCAATGAGCCAATCTGGAACTCCTGTTGACAACTCAGTAGTCGAATCGTTTCATCGTTCGATCAAACGAAAATTAATCGAACCCAACAAGCACAAAAGTAAAATATAAATAAAGGTGTTGATCCAAGACTATTTGGAAGACTACTATCCAAACAAAAGAATCCACACAAAATTTATGATGATTCCTCGACAATTTGAACCGAAAAAAAATAAGTAATCTAACTGGCTGTTAACTAAAGTGTTGCAGGCCCCTAATTAACTTCCACAGTTTAGATGATAACCCCAAAAACGGAGTGGATTTCTCCACTCCGAAAAAAGTCTAACTTTTAGAGTCCACTACAAACCTAACTGTTCAATCTCTTCTAAATCTTAAATAAAATGGACCTATTAAAATAATTAATCTTGCGGAAACAGATAGACTTTCGAATAAGGCGTACCTGAATAGATATGAGATATTTTATTTCCATCAATTACTTGATGCCAAAATCTATTTTCATTTGATCTATTTCCCCAAAAAATTCCAATGTGGCAGTCGTGAAAAGGATCCGTAAAAACTGCCTCTAAATAAATGAGATCTCCTTTTTGTGCTCTTCCGCTTCTCAATAATTCATCAATTGAACCGAAAGAATAATATTCTGTGTTTCGCGTCAATGCATCACGCCAATTATAAGCATTGACATAACCTCCGACCCTAGAAGTAATTCCCGAAATCCGATTTAGATTGCCTCCACCTCTACGCGATACACAGGCCACAAATCCCGTACAATTCATTCCTGGACCATATGGGCTAGCCACACCGTTAGGAACAACGAACATTTCTGGATTACTAAAGCCAGCTAAACGGAATGGTGTTCCTAAATAGAAACGATCATGTTTATGGGCTGATAATTCGTTTACTACCCGTTGTCGTGTAGTTCCAAGATAATGTGCCACACCTCTTCGTTCTCTGACTGCTCCGCTATTAACGTAGCCAAACCATTTTCCATTCGAATCATACAAAGAATAATAGGTTGAGCCGTTCATATGCTTGTAATACCATTTTACTTGGTAGGTCTTATTAATCAGAGAATTGGTTCGAGTTTTTTCCTGCCATTTAAAGTTGTTCCAAATAGAGTATCCACTCTTAATTACCAGTACTGATTTATTCATAGAGAAACCAGTTCCTTGAGCTCCACTGACTTTAGCAGCACCACCCTCATTCAGATAGCCTTGCCACTTTCCTTTGTTATTGTACAAAGATAAATACTTTGTTCCGTTGAAATGGCGATACCAACCCGTTACTCGATATGTTTTACTTTGGAGATTCTTAGTTGATACTCCGTTTTTGAAGTTAAAATCTTTCCAGATCGTCCAATTTTTTTTAGTGACTGTCACATATTGATTAGTGGCATTCCATTTCCCTCCTGGATTATTTACAGCTTGGGCGCCGCCTTCATTCAGGTAGCCTTGCCACTTTCCTTTATTATCGTACACGGATAAATATTTTGTACCATTGTAATGACGATACCAACCCGTTACTCGATATGTTTTTTGATACATATTTTTCGTTGAATTGCCATTTTTAAAATTAAAGTCTTTCCAGATCGTCCAGTTACTTTTGGTAATTGTCACGTATTGATTGGTGGCATTCCATTTTCCTCCTGGGTTGTTTACAGCTTGGGCGCCGCCTTCATTCAGGTAGCCTTGCCACTTTCCCTTACTATCGTACACGGATAAGTATTTCGTACCATTATAATGACGATACCAACCCGTTACTCTATACGTTTTTTGATACATATTTTTCGTTGAGCTACCATTTTTGAAGTTGAAGTCTTTCCAAATCATCCAATTATTTTTGGTAATTGTCACATATTGATTAGTAGAATTCCATTTCCCTCCCAGCGAGCTAACGACATTGGCCCCTCCGTCGTTCAAGTATCCCTGCCAGACTCCTTTGTTATCATAAACAGATAAATATTTTGTGCCATTAACATGCCAATACCAACCCGTTACTCGGTACGTT
>NZ_NGLG01000001.1:1611388-1616227 GCF_002140655.1 Enterococcus sp. 3H8_DIV0648
TATATAATTTTCATCGATAATAGATACGAAGAATTTCTCACCAATAGGTTCATTTTTGACACTTGCCTTTAATTTATCAACATCTTGTTTATCACTCTCTAGTATCTTCTCGTTATCTTTATCTAATGTAGAGAATGTTTCTTCTGAATAATTTGTTGAGCTTTCTCTCATTTTTCCAAATGTAGTTGAGCTAATTGATGTATACTCCACCTCTTCTTGTGATGTGGTAGTTGATGAAGAAGTAACTTCAGCCGCCGAATCAACAATTGGAAATTTAAACCCTAATAACGAACAGCATAAAAAAATTAATAGAACATATACCCATAACACTTTTCTTTTTTTCATAATTAACTGCTAAACAATCTAAAAAGATTATTTGACTATCCTCCAAACATTTTTTTATTTATTTTAAAACCATTTTAGCATATTGAAGAGCTCTACGGACTTTCCATAAAAAAAGGCTGTAGACAGCATCCACAAAAAATGAACTTTGTCTACAGCCTTAAACGACTAATTTAATCGATTGTGTTACAAAAATTCCCTACTCTCACCGAAAAATCTCCTCCAACTCTTGTCAAATTGGGATTGTAATATGGATCATTCTCAATATAACCAGCCCAAGTTTCTTCCATGTACTTCGTTTCTTTGTCGAAGCGAGCCTGTTTTTCTGGTGTATTTTCGTATCCGCGGGATTGGGATTCGAAGTGATACAATTCTACAGCGTGGAGCCATACATTGTTATGGCCTTTTTCGTACTCTTTTAAGCATAGATCGACATCGTTGAAGGCGACAGTCAGCTCTTCATTGAACCCGCCGATTTCTATAAAGTCTTTCGCACGAATCATCATGCAGGCTGCGGTAACTGCTAAATAATCTACGTTAATCTCAAGTTTTCCGAAATAACCGAAGTCTCCACGAGGGAAGGTGTGATGTCCGTGTCCAGCAGCGCCGCCCATTCCTAGGATGACACCCGCGTGTTGGATCGTATTGTTGGGATAATATAATTTTGCACCAACACAGCCAATCCGCTCGAACTGTGCGAAGGAGACCATTTTTGTCATCCATTCTGGTGTAATCACTTCGGTATCATTGTTTAGAAACAACAGATATTTTCCTTTAGCGACTTTTGCAGCTAAATTATTGATACGTGAATAGTTAAAGGGAATGTCGATTGATTCGACAATAAATCGTTCACCTAATTGTTTTTGATAATTTGCATAGAGCTCCTGCATCTCAGGCTGGTCGCTGCCGTTATCCGCCATTACGATTTCGTAATTAGGATAGGTGGTTTTTTCGACGATGGAATCTACACAACGCTTCACATCGTCATAGCCGTTACGTGTAGGAATGATCACACTGACTAGATCCTCCGAAAGTACTTGATAGTCTACATCGTACAACCCATTTCCTGCTGCGTGATTGACTGTCGCTTTGATTCCACGACGATTGATTGCATCCTGGACAGCTTTTAAGCCAGCATCGAAGGCATAGCTCTTCGTTGACTGATCGGCTGCCGTTGAACTTGGTAAGATCCGCCAGTAATATAGAATTTGCGGAATATGTGCGATTCGATCAGCAGTGGTTTGCTCTGTAAAGCGTAGAACCAAATCATAATCCTGCGAGCCTTCATAACCGACACGGAAACCGCCAATTTTCTTCATGATTGAACGGCGATAAATGCCTAAGTGGGAAATGTAATTTGTTCCCAGTAATAGATCTGGCGACCAATCTGGTTTGAAGGCTGGGTCGAATCGTTTGCCTGCCATGTCGATTTTGTCTTCATCGCTATAAATCAAATCCAAATCGGCATTTTTATTCAAGCATTTTGCCACTTCGTATAAGGCGATCGGTGCTAATTCATCGTCGTTGTCCAGCAAGGCAACAAACTCACCTGTCGCGATTTCTAATGCTGAATTGGTCGCTTTAGAGATATGTCCATTTTCAGAACGGAAGACGATCTTGATTCGCGAGTCTTGAGCTGCATATTTTTCTAGTAACGATCTTACTGACGCGTCAGTAGAATGATCGTCAGCCATACATAATTCCCATTTTGGATAAAACTGATTCTGGACAGATTCGATACATTTCGCCAGCCATTTTTCTTCTACATTATAAACGGGCATCAAAATCGAGATTACCGGTTGGTATTCGAATGCCATGATTTCAGCTTTGATCGCTTCTATGTTCCAGTTTTCGTTTTCGGCAATCCATTGTTGATAGCTTTCATCGGATTGCTTGCTTTGTTCCAGCTTGACCCTCCGCAGGGTATTTTTTAAACCATTACGTTTTAAATAGCTCAGCGCTTTACGTGTTTTGCCGTAAAGTGCCTGTATTTGAGATGGCTGCTTTGGCTCTCTTACAATGTTTTCGTTGGGGACAAAGGTTTGCGTTTGTGTTTGATCACCAAAGCGAAAATCAAACGTAATTTTTTCTGCCGGATTCTCCACATCAAGTTTCAAACTAAAACCCATTTGCAAACTTGCGCTCGTTTTGTGGGCAGCAGCCACATCTGAACGAGGATACCATTCAATTTTGCTGCTGATCACATTTTCCGCAGAAAGGGCGAATGTCGGCACTTCTTTTGAAGCAAGGTCGAGTGCCCAGCCTGTAATTTCTAATTGTTTTGTTTCTGGCTGAAACCTGCATTGATCAATGCAAACTTGTTCATTTTTTGCCATCGGATTAACCTCCTATGCTGAATTGATTTGGATTGATCAATGGATCGTTCAATTCTTGAGAATATTTATTAGTCAAAGCCTCGTATGCTTCTTTTTTTACATTAAAATGGTTTTCGCCAGAATAGCGCACTTCAAAATACGGATCAAAAATCAACTTTTTCTCTTCCTTCGCTAAGCGAATCGAAAAATCAATTCCTTTGATCTCTGCAGGTAGCTCCATATCAAAACCACCCAGAGTCAAAAACGCATCTTTCTGGAGGATCAACGCATCTTCTGTTGCTGTATAGATTTCTCGCGGTAACGCAGGACGGAAATAAGTCCCAATTGTTTTATTGGATAATCCTTGCTGCTCATACACTACCCGTTCATGAGCTGGATCAATAATCACACCGCAGTTTAAAATGGCATCGTCTTTACTGATGACTTTTCCCGCGACTGCTCCAACATTCGGTAAACGAACAAAGTTCATCGCTTCTTGCAGCCAAGTACTTTCTGTAGGCACCAAGTCTACGGTTAAGAATACTAAGAACTCTCCAGCAGCTTCTCTAGCTAATTCGTTCTCATTCTTGCCAGCAAAAGCTCGAATGCGTGCATCTTTAATGTCTGTGCTGCCTGCTAAAATTTCAAACTCGTTCCATTCAGTCGCTAAGAGTTTCATCAACTGCTTTTCGCTAGGTTTGCCGCTTAAAACGATTGAAACCTTAGGCTCTGTTTCATACCTAAAGTCGATCTTATAGGCACCATAATTTTTTGTCATTGATACGACACCATCAATTTTGCGTCGTTCAAGAGCCGCTTGCACAGCATTTTGTCCAGCCACATAGGCATACTCTTTACTTTGCGGGTCCATGGCGACAGATGTTTCGATCGTACGCCAATGGTAAAGAATATTTGAAACATGGTGAATTTCCTTCGCCGCTTCGGTAGCACGCAAAACAAAGTCATAGTCCTGACTACCATTAAATTCCGTTCGCAATCCGCCAACTGTTTCAACAATCGAACGTTTTACGACTACAAAATGGGTAATGTAATTGTGACCTAGCAATAGGGTTTCATTCCAATTTGGCTTAAAGAAAGGGTCAAAGCGTTTGCCGCTCATGGACAATTTGTCCTCATCCGTATAAATAAATTCGCGATTTTGGTTTTCGTTCAGTGCATTGACAACTGCTAATAATGCCGTATCAGCTAAAATATCATCATTATCCATAAAACCAATATAATCGCCAGTTGTGATCTCGATCGCTGAGTTTGTTGCTTCTGAAATGTGTCCATTTTTTTCACGAAGAACGATTTTTACCCGCTCATCCGCAGCCGCTAATTCTTCCAGCAACGGTTTGATATGCGCTTTTGGCGAAGCATCATCTGCTAAGCAAAGTTCCCAATTCGAATAAACCTGATCTGTCAGCGACTTCACACAAGCGCGCAGCCATTTTTCATCAACATTGTAAACTGGCACTACCAAAGAAATTTTAGGTTGGAAGGTTAAGTCCTTTGACGCTTCGATAAGTTGTGCACGGGTTGGCTCTTCAACCTTCGTCATCCACTCTTCGTAATTCGCACTTTGCTGTTTTGAACGCTGGTAGTTTTTAACCGCTCCTGAAAAACCATTCCGCTTGATTGAGCCAAGTAAATGGCGAATCTTTCTCGTCACTGGAGTACTAGCAGATTGCGAATTTTTAGCTATGATTGGATAAACTTGATCCTGATGGTCTAAAACTAACAGCTTAACAGCATCAGACACTTGCATATCCTTAGCCGTTAAAATAAAACCAAATTTTTCAGTTGAATCAATCCCAAAGACTTCATTCACATCTGGGCGATAGATTAGATTTACTTGCAGTGGATTCATTGATTCGGCTAATAAATAATCCAGCGGTTGTTTAGTCTTTTCTGAAAAGCCCCAGCCCTTGATGATTGCCTCATTTTCCGATTCATTGTTTTCGATCGACTCAATTGTCAGTTTGATCCCTTCAATTTCAGCGTTTGCCTCCGCATAAGGGATATTTTAATTGAAGCAAACGATTCTTTTCTTTTTCACTCGCGACATCATCCATCACTTTGACTTCAGATGGGAAAAATTCTTCTTCATTTAGAACATTTACATTCACGGTATATTCTTTACCGGCTACCGCTGCACCGTCAATGACAACATAAGGCTCTT
>NZ_NGLG01000001.1:1616327-1618975 GCF_002140655.1 Enterococcus sp. 3H8_DIV0648
ACCAAGAAGCATTCGTTTCCTCGATTTTCAGCAGTTTATTATCAACGACAACGGATAGCTGGATCGACGCTGGAACCTTGCCGATAACGATCCGTAACTTCTCAGTACTCGCTGGTGCTTGATGGACCGTCGTTTTATTCTCATTGGTTTGATTATTAAAAATATAAGGCTCAACTTCAAACTTGTCATTGATTAGATAAGCAAGCTGCATCTGTTTATTGTAATTGGAATTGATTGGCTCCACCCGTTCCGGATGTTCAACTGTTTCTTTACGCAGCGCATAGAAATACTGATAAACTTCGCCAAACGGTCGATTTTTAAAATCATAGCGGACCATTTCCGGCAATTCCTCGTAGCTGGCTGACAACTCATTTTGTCCAACCTGCGAGTAGGTAAAATCTTCTCGCCGAATTGATAGGCCGATCCGTTCGAACAGCTCTTCAAAGCCCTGCTGCGTATAAAAACTATTGTGAGTCCGATCTAGTAAGCCATATTGTTTCCAATCCAACTTATTATTAAATAGATCGATCAAGACAGAATTATGTGCCAAATTGGGAAAAGTCAGTAAAATCTCGCCATTAGGCGCCAAGTATTTGCTGGCTTCGTCTAATGCTTTTTCCGAATCCGTCAAATGCTCCAAAACATCCGCAAAAATAATAAAGTCAAACTTCTTACCAGCGAAATGTTCGTTCCATTTGTATTCTTCGATGTTTCCTAAAAAGCCGTCCTGGGCAAAGCCCATGACGTGCTCAAATAAGACCGGATCAAATTCGACGATCGATACTTCACATTTTTTTTCGTTGATCAAATATTGGGTCATTCGGCCATTGCCGGGACCAAATTCTAAAACAGAAGAACCGTCAGTGATTTGACTGATGATTTTTCCTACACTCGTATGCTCTTCAAGCGACAAATCAAAATCATACTTCATAATTAAATCGTATCCTTCCACTTATGATCCAAAACGACGATGCCTTCGCCGACATATTTCCCAGTAATGAACATGGTCACATATCTTGTTTTGTATACTAACGGCACAGTTGCATTTTCTTCAAAAAGGGCTACGTCGAAATAATACTCGCCGCCTAAAAGTGCCATTTTTTCATATTCTAAATAGAAAACATTTTCTCCCTTTTTCCAAGGAATCGATTCTTCATCTAATAACGTATTCAATCCACAAACATAATTATTGTCGACCGTTCGAATCGCTACACCAAGTACTGGCTTCTTAATCGAGTCATCTTTCACATCATAAATTACTTTGACAACGACTTTGCTGTCTTGTTCAATGATTTCTAACGGTTGTAAATCGCCATCCAGCAATTCAGCTGATTTTACTTCTACAATGTCATAAGCAGAAAAATCTTCTGATGTAGAATTATCACGATCAATCGTTTTTAATGATTTCTTCTTCAAAAAGTTTTCGTAGGTCTCGGTGATTTCCATCGTTTCGCCTTCAGCTTCAACCACACCATTCTTCAACCAATAAACTCGATCGCAAAAACGACGAACTGCGTTTACATCATGAGATACAAAGAGGATCGTTTTACCTGCATTTCGCAGCTCAGTAAATTTCTCCATACATTTCAATTGGAACTCCAAGTCACCTACTGCCAAGGCTTCATCGACGATCAAGATATCAGGGTCGACATTGATCGCCACCGCAAAAGCAAGACGCACAAACATCCCGCTGGAATACGTTTTGACTGGCTGATACAGATGGTCGCCGATATCCGCGAAATTAATGATGTCATCGACCTTTTCCTGCATTTCCTCACGCGAAAAGCCTAAAACCATCCCATTAAGAAAAATATTTTCATAGCCGCTGTATTCAGGATTGAAGCCAGAACCAAGTTCCAAAAGCGCTGCAATATTTCCTTCGATTTTGATTTCACCTTCTGAAGGAGTCAATACCCCGGTAATGATCTTCAAAATCGTTGATTTACCAGAACCATTTTCTCCGATAAAACCAATCATCTCACCTTTTTTTACTTCTACATTTACATCATTCAAGGCGTAAAAAACTTCATGATAGGTTTTTCTAGTAGGACTTAGCGCTTCCTTCAAACGATCAGAAGGTTTTTTATACATATCGTATTTCTTTGTTAAGTGGTTGATTTCAATTACTGTTTCAGTCATTTAGATTTATCTCCTTATAAAACATCAGAAAAATGTGGCTTCAAGCGTTTGAAGACAATGCTGCCGACCACTAATAGAATTAAAGTTACGACCCAGAAATAGATCGTTAATAACGGCTTTTCCCAAAACCATTGCTCCCCAAAGAATGCATCCCGATAACCTTGGACAACATAGAACATTGGGTTAAATTTCAGAATAAATTGAATTGTGGGATGTGCCTCAAATTGATTGATACTCCATAAGACGGGAGTTCCCCACATTAATGCTTGCATAATAACCGTGATGAACTGATTAATGTCCGGGAAGAATGGCTGGATCGAAGACGTGATCCAAGTCAATCCTGTCAAGAACATCATCATCGCAAAGAGATAATAGAACATCTGCAAAATATGCAGACCAGGTGTTACATGATTAAAAATCCCCACGATAAAGGCAATGATGATAAAAAATATATGCATATACAAAGCCGAAAATAATTTTACCGATGGCAAAATACGAATGTTAAATAC
>NZ_NGLG01000001.1:1619388-1620236 GCF_002140655.1 Enterococcus sp. 3H8_DIV0648
GAAAATAATTTTACCGATGGCAAAATACGAATGTTAAATACAACCTTTTTAACTAAATAGCTGTATTCCCGAAAAACATTCGTTGCTGAACCCAATACTTCTGAAAAATACATCCATGGAACTAGCCCTGTTAATAGAAAAACAATAAAGGGATATTTTCCATCTGTCATGGCAGCTTTAAAGCCGACTCCAAACACAAACCAATAGGTTACGACCATCACCAAGGGATTAGCAAAAGCCCAAAAAACACCTAAAGCCGATCCAGCATAACGCGCCTTGAAGTCATTCACAGAAAATTGTTTTAGTAAGGTACGATTTTGAAAAATTTCTTTAAAAAAACTCAGTAAGTCTTTGAACATTTTTATTCCTCTCATCTAACGCTTGATTTATTATTTCTACAGTTGATTAACGTTATTATTCTACAGAAAGATATATGTAAAAGCAAGATTATTAAGAAAAGCTTCGTTAATTCCAAACACCGCTTGACCACCTGCTAACTCTATAAATTATCGGTTGAAATTGGCGCTACAATCAGCCGCTGGTCGGTCAGATTTAAAATTAATGAATAAACTTCATTCTGCTTCGTTCACACGTCAAATAGGTCGCTAAATAAGCGAGCTAAAATTTCATTAAGATTTTCGATCTGATTTAATATTTCACTGTCTCTCATTATCTATTAAATTTTCCCTATCGTATACCTGTCTCCAATCCAACTTATTATTAAATAGATCGATCAAGACAGAATTATGTGCCAAATTGGGAAAAGTCAGTAAAATCTCGCCATTAGGCGCCAAGTATTTGCTGGCTTCGTCTAATGCTTTTTCCGAATCCGTCAAATGCTCCAAAAC
>NZ_NGLG01000001.1:1624233-1627111 GCF_002140655.1 Enterococcus sp. 3H8_DIV0648
TATTTTATAATCGATAAACGGTAGCAACTGTCCTAAAGTCTTCACTACACTCCCAAGATTTAATGAAATAAAAATAGCCGACGAAGTTGTTATAAGATACAAAATGAGCGGTGGAACAAAATAGGCGATTATGACCAAGTAGAAAAAAAGTGCCGAATAATGGAACATCACACCTCCTGTTACAAGTGCTAAGTACTTAACAATACTTAACCAACTACGATCCTTCGCTAAAACTACTAAGCCAGTAGTAATAAACGCTGCTGCTACAAAACTTCTAATTTGCGCAGCATCCATTGTAAACGGAAAAATTGTATAGAAAAAGAGCGTCCACCCTGGATTAATTGATGCCTTGAACACAGAGTAAAGCATCAATAGTAGTGACAAACCAATTACAATAGCAAAAAATGCTTGGAAAGGCAACCCTATTGCTTTAGCTGCTAATTGAAGGTATGTGTATCCCCATTCTTCGTTTGCTGCAATGGGATCCTTATAAAAATTTATATACTGCCCTCTGTCCGCAATCGTAGTGTTGAATGTCATCGCAATCCAAAAAAGAGTGACAAGTATAATACACAAGAATTTATTCTTTCTAAAAACTGCAGTCAAACTTCCAACGCCTATGAAAAGTAAGTAACTCATATACACACCCATTCTCTTCCTAATTTTATAGAAAAATTCATAATACCTTTTATAAATGACCTAGTTTATTATTCTTAACCCTTCGAGTAGAACAATTCTAAAAAATAAAACAATTTCTAATTGATATAGCCATCTTCAGTAGGCGCTGGTTGAGGAATTTCTTGATAATTATCTGTTCCACCAATTGGATCAACTGCGGCCTCTGCCTGCAACTCATCTGAAGTAAAGCTCAAACGATAAATTGACCATTTATCTTTGTCAGGACCATATATCTCCTCAAATTGCGCATAATTAAGTGGATTATAATCTTCTAATGGACGTTTACTGATCACGTATTTGATCCCAAGCTTTTTACAATCAGTAAAATTGAGATTGACAGTAAAATTATCTGGTCGATCTAAACGAAATTCTGTTTTACCTTTATCAATAAAGGCCCTTACATGCGCATACCGATTATAAATCTCTTCATTCTTATGTTTAGGATCGATCTTGTGCCACATTTTCATATCTGGATAAAAGCGAACCGAATTAATCGTCTTCACACCTAAAGCAGGTGTAAAGTTATAAAGATCGCCTTCCGACAACCAGATAGCATCCGGATCTTCTTTTTTGATCTTAACAATTTCTTCAGCCAAGGTCTTTTTATCAATTGCCCCGGTGCCATGAACAATTGGATTAACAAATACTCCTGAAACCAGCACGATGACAGTCATTGCCAATATAAAAAACTTCTTGAGCTTGAACAATAAAGCAAACATAATTAACGCGAAAACTACTAAAGTCATAAAAATCTCAAAGTTATTGAAATACAATCCCATAATTGACGATGTCACCGAATGTGTCGCCAGTATCATGATTAGAGCTAAGAAAATAAATTTTATCCACCAAGGGATTTTTACGTATTCCCAGATGAAGTTGATCATCCATAATGATAACAATACAGCACCAAAGCCTAATGTCACCAAACTACGTGTACTTGTTACATAAGTCAGCATCAAGACTTTCGCAATTCCATGACTGTAGCCAAAATATGTCCATCCAAAAATAAATAAGCAGAACAATCCCAAGATAATTCCTAAATATTTTTCTTCTTTTCCTTTTTTAGAAAAGAAAATAAACGGGGATAAAAGTACAGTCAATGGTAGAAAGTTGAAATAAGAGGCAACTTCCCCATTATTTGTTCCATGAAAATTGAAATTCTCGAAAGGAATTTTCCAGTTTGTCAAAAACAGGAAAAAATCAGACGGCGGACGTCCTCCTCCTTCGGCTTCCCGATGTCCAGGATAAATTGTATTTAGCGTTGCATCGATTGCTTCTTTTGACGTGCTGTAAAAGTGTAAAAGAACAAAGCTAATAACTCCAAGACCACCAATAATAATTGGCAAATCCCAAATGTCTAATACCAGTTCTTTTCTGAAGTGAATCAATGTACCAAACAACCAAAATAATATCAGATAAACCAGCGGTACTTGATGGGCTGGATACAAAACTAAAACAAATCCAATTCCGTTTATAACAATCAAGCTCATCATTAGCAGACGCAGTAATACATTTTTATGTTTCGCAATATAATAATAACTGGCTACCATGATTGCCAGTGTGAAGAACATCAAATCTCCTACATGCTGCATAAACCACCATTGAATCGATGGTGAAAAAGTGATCCAGAATGATCCCAACAACGACAGATATTTGTTGCGTTTCGTCAAAATCATGACCATCTCAAAACTTAATAGAAGCATCGCGATGATTTTGAAGCCCCAATAAAAGGACAGTCCACGTTCTTTTCCTAAAAAGAAAAAGCCCCAATTGAATGGCTTTCCAATTACAGTCAAGTCCTTGACTGGTGAATTGTAGGCAATAATCATATTTTGCCCTTCTTTGCCATACTGTTTATTCACAACTGGATAGTCACTTTCAGCTTGCGAGAAATAAAACGGTGTCTGTACCATCCACTCGTCTGAACGGACTTCCCGATTTTCTCCGAAGATAACATCTGATTTCTTGTCATCACTACGTTCTGAAACGATTCTGTCCCAAGAGCCGATTGAACTTCCATTTAAATTTAGCACAACGATTAATATTAGAAATAGTACACCAATAAGATAACGGAAACGAATAATTTGATCAACAATCCACACAAAAGGATTTTTCCTTGTTCTTTCATATGGTATTTCACTCGTTCGCTTTTGTGCCCTTGTCTCCATTTTTTCCTCCTGAGAATAAAAATTTAAATGTG
>NZ_NGLG01000001.1:1627311-1631666 GCF_002140655.1 Enterococcus sp. 3H8_DIV0648
ATATAAAGTATAATAGCATTTTTCAGCTTGAATAATCGCTTGATAACGAGAAAAATTCATATGATTCGCATAATCCAATACAGATAATTGGTGTTGCAATTCCGTTGAAAGTATTCTAATTTGATTTTTCTCAAAAAAAATTCGCCAACTCATCCAATGATCTAGATAATCTAATGGAAACTCTAAGTTGTACCCACCGATTTTATTTAAGAAACTTTTACGAAGTGCAGTTGCTGAATTGATTACCATAATGTCTTGAGAATATGTTTGATCACTCTTAGGTAATTCTGTATGTAATGGACGCAATGTATCGCTGCGTACAGGTGATATTTGCTGATTATTATCTCTGATGATTGGCGCTATTGCAGCAACTGATTGCGGCTGACTATTAGCTTGGACAATCAATTCTTCTAAATAGTCACTTGTAAGCGTAGTATCTTGATCCAACGTCACTAGCCATTCAATATGTTCATCGACTTGACTCAAAGCGTAATTATACGCTTGCGCTAACCCCACATTTTCCGGACTGTGATAGTAAATAAAGCGTTCATCCAATCCCTGAGGTTCCTCAGCCTGTTGACTATTATCAAAAATCAATACTTGTTTAATTTCAGAAAATTTATTTGAAGCAAGAAGCTTGTTCAAACTGGTGATCGTCGACGATTCTAGATACGTCATTTGATACAGAACTATCACGATTTCAAACAAACTTCTCACCTCTAAATTTTTATTATTTTGCTTCTAATTCAAGGAAACTAGCTAAAGCCTCTTGCCAAGTAGGAATCTCAAAGCCTAATTCTTTTGCTTTACTCAAGTCCATAATCGAATACTGCGGACGAGTTGCTTTTTGCGGATATTCTTCTGAAGTAACCGGAGCTACTTCCACGTCTGTATCTTTCAGAATTTCTTTAGCAAATTCGTACCAAGAACAGCTGTTTTCATTCGATAGATGATAAACTCCGAAAGGCGCCTTTTCTTCAATCACAAATGTCATAAATTCAGCTAACGTACGTGTCCAGGTTGGTCGACCAAATTGGTCATTCACAACCGTCAAGCGATCATGCGTTTTAGCCAACTTCTGCATCGTGTAAATGAAATTATGTCCATAAATACCGAATACCCAAGAAGTACGGATAATATAATAATTATCCATGATTTCTTGCACAGCTTTTTCACCTAAAAGTTTTGTACGGCCATACTCACTCAGCGGATTCGTTGCATCGTTTACCTGATACATGCCATCTTTTTTCTTTCCATCAAAAACATAGTCCGTACTGATATAGACTAATGTTGAACCAGCAGCCTTTGCGGCTTCTGCCACATTCCGTGTGCCTTCAACATTTATTTTTTCATCGAGCTCCTTGCCTTCATCTTCTGCTTTATCAACAGCTGTATATGCCGCACAATGATAAATGATTTCTGGCTTCATATCAGTAATAAACTTATTTGTAGCCTCTTTATCAGTAATGTCCAGTTGATCAGCATCAGTTGAAACGTACTCAATTTTCTTTTCATCTAACAAATTGCGCAGTTCAGTTCCTAATTGTCCATGTCCGCCTGTAATTAAGATCATATCTATCTACTCCTTATATAGTAATGTAATTAGCTTCTTTTAAACAACTTGATATAGCCTTCTCAAATTCAACTCATTTTGGTATGAATAAAAAAAGGTTAACCAACAAAAAGGCAGGTTGCACCTGCCTCATTTAATTTGTATTATTGGCCGTTTTTCGCGTAGTTGCTCTCGACCGCTTCTTTTTCAGCACGCCACCAATCTTCATGCTCAGTATACCACTTAATAGTATCCTTCATACCCGCACGGAAATTGGTAAATTCTGGTGACCAGCCTAATTCTTCTCGTAATTTAGTAGAATCGATCGCATAACGTAAATCGTGACCGGCACGATCTTTTACGTGATCATAGGCGTCTTTTGATTGGCCCATTTCTTCTAAAATAATTTCCATTACAGTCTTATTATCCTCTTCACCATCAGCGCCAATCAAATAAGTTTCTCCGATTTTCCCTTTAGTTAAGATTAACCAAACAGCTGAAGAATGGTCATTTGTATGGATCCAGTCACGCACATTTTTTCCATCACCATAAAGTTTTGGACGAATTCCACTCAAAATATTTGTAATTTGACGTGGAATAAATTTTTCAATGTGTTGATAAGGACCATAGTTGTTTGAACAATTTGAGATTGTTGCTTGCAAACCAAATGAACGAACCCAAGCTTTAACTAATAAATCAGAACCAGCCTTAGTTGATGAATATGGGCTTGATGGATTATACGGCGTTTCTGCCGTGAATTTTTCGCCTGCTCCTTCACCGTGGCCTGGCAAATCTTCTCTCAATGGAAGATCGCCATAAACTTCATCTGTAGAAACATGATGGTAACGAACATTGTTCTTACGGCACGCTTCAATCAATGTATAAGTACCGATAATGTTAGTTTGTACGAATGGAAAAGGATCTTTTAATGAATTGTCATTATGTGATTCAGCTGCATAGTGAACAACTGCATCAGTCTTTTGAACTAAACGATCGACCAGTTCAGCGTCAGCAATATCTCCAACAACTAGTTCTACTCGGTCTTCAGGAAGTCCAGCTAGATTTTCCTTGTTTCCAGCATACGTTAGTTTATCCAAAACTGTTACATGAACTTCTGGATGATTATTTACCACATAGTGAACAAAGTTAGAGCCAATAAAACCTGCTCCTCCTGTTACGATAATATTTTTCATCTATACTTTACTCCTATTTCGTAATAAGATATTCATTTTTCAAGAAATGAAAAATGAGTTTGATTCTAACCACTCATACCATTCTACTAAATGATCGGTTCATTTAGATTGAAAAAATGGAATGAGTATTCTTAAATTTCACCATACACGAAAGGATTTTCAGCTTCAAATTCTTTCAAGGTCGGTTGTTTTGCATCTTTTTCTGATGTGATAGCTTTTTCGATATCAATCGGCCAATCAATTGCTAAGTCTGGATCGGCAAATGAGATACCGCCATCTGCTTCTGCATCGTAATAGTTGTCACATTTGTACATGAAATTGACATTTGGAGTCAGTGTCACAAATCCATGAGCAAAACCACGAGGTACTAATAATTGACGATGATTGTGTTCCGAAAGAATGTAGCCTTCCCATTTTCCATAAGTCGAACTTCCTTTACGAATATCCACAATCACATCTAAAACTGCACCAGTTACGACCCGAATTAGCTTCGTTTGTGCTGATTTTCCTTTTTGGAAATGTAAACCCCGCAAAACCCCTGGCTGTGTTGAAAGTGAATGATTGTCTTGAATAAAATCAAAATCAATCCCTGCTGCTTTAAAATCTTCTACTGAATAACTTTCAGTGAAAAATCCGCGATGATCACCGAATACAGCAGGTTCGATAATTTTTACATCTGTTAAATTCGTTTCTGTTACTTTAATTTTCCCCATATCTATTCCTCTTCTGCTAAACGTAATAAATATTGACCATACTGATTTTTCTTCAATGGTTGAGCAAGTTCAATTAGGTCTTCTTTTGTAATATAGCCCATTCTATAAGAAATTTCTTCTAAACATGCCACTTTTAGGTTTTGACGCTTTTCAATCGTCGAAATGAAGGTAGAAGCTTCTAATAAAGATTCATGAGTACCCGTATCTAACCAAGCAAAACCACGGCTCATCACTTCTACAGATAATTTATTTCGCTTCAAATATTCTTTATTAACATCAGTGATCTCTAATTCGCCACGTTCGGATGGTTTGATGTTTTTTGCAATTTCAACTACATCGTTGTCATAGAAATATAATCCTGTTACTGCGTAATGCGACTTAGGCTTTTCAGGCTTTTCTTCAATAGAAACAGCCTGCATATCATCATCAAATTCTACCACACCGAAGCGTTCTGGATCATTTACGTGATAGCCGAAGACCGTCGCACCTTCCGTCTTCTTCGCAGCACGCTGCAACATACGTGATAGTCCATCGCCATAGTAAATGTTGTCTCCTAAAACTAGACAGACACTATCATCGCCAATAAAATCTTCACCAATAATAAATGCTTGAGCCAAGCCGTCCGGACTTTCTTGCACCGCATATTCGATATGAATCCCTAATTCATGTCCATCACCAAAAAGATTTTCAAAACGTGGTGTATCTTGAGGTGTTGAGATAATCAATATTTCATTGATTCCTGCCAACATCAATGTAGACATTGGGTAGTAAATCATAGGTTTATCATAAACCGGCATTAATTGTTTCGAAGTTGCTTTAGTTAGAGGGTATAAACGCTGTCTCTTATACACATCTAGATGTGTATTTGATCCCTCTGTAACCTCTTGTCCTGTACGA
>NZ_NGLG01000001.1:1631784-1726769 GCF_002140655.1 Enterococcus sp. 3H8_DIV0648
AACTAATTGTAGAGCATTCCAACGCCATTTGAACTGCTGAACTCTTGAAGCAGTCGTTTTGATCTCCGATGCATTCAAGCCATGACGACGATAATAAACCAATTGTTCAGGAATAAAAACCACTCCGCGATAATAATCTGCTAGTAAACCAATCCACATGTCGTGCATCGGCACTCCTTGTGGGATTGGCAAAATAATTTCTTTTAATTCTGATCGAAAGGCCATCCCTGCACCAATATAACTGCTCTTCACAATATTATGCCAGAATCCAGAGTGAGTATGACGCATCGCTTGATAAGAAGGCATCAAAATTTCAAAGTCATTATCAACAATAACTAAATCAGAAATAACCACTTTTGTTCTGGGATTTTTGAAATACGGGAGCATCTTTTTAACTTTGTCAGCATGCCAGATATCATCTTGATCACTTAGGAAAATGATCGGGTGCCTGCTTTGCTGAATCGCATTAGCAAAATTCGCGATCAAACCTTTCCCATCATTTTGAAAAAGTTTTACTCGCGGATCATTTGCTTTTAATTCTAATAAAAATTCCCACGTGCCATCCGTAGAATGGTCGTCGGAAATAATCAACTCATCATGTTCTGAAAGTTGAGGGAATATGCTGTTCAATTGTTCTTCAATAAAGTGACGGCCGTTGTATGTCGCCATACAAACGGAAATTCGCATCTTGGACTTCTTTTGCATTCCCTACCTCCAAAATTAAAAAAATTGCCAGCCCCACTTTTGAAAATATTTTTTCATGGACTGTAAAAAAATAAAAAACAACTTGCGATTTTTAACTGCGCCGCGTTCATATAAATGAACGACAGCGAATTGTGGACTATAAATTGCTTTATAACCTGCTTGCTCCATTTTACGACAAAGATCATTATCTTCGAAATACATAAAGTAACGCTCATCGAAGCCTTCAATCTCATTAAACTTTGCTAGATCCACTACCATGAAACTGCCAGAAATCATTCGTACAAAACTATCTTGCCCTTCTGGTAAATCACGACACTCAAATTTAGCCAATCGCTTTGCAAATAGCCTTTTGACAATCTTAAACGGGATAAATCTCAGTATATAATCAAAAACATTTAAATGATTGCGAATCAAATATTGAGTCGTTCCATCTTCGTTTAATATTTTCGGTGCTAACAATCCGCACTTCGGATAGTTAGCCAAATGGATGACCATTTCTTTTAGATGATTTTCTGACAATATAATATCTGGATTAAAAATAATCCCATATCCTGTAGTATTTAAAAGGTTGGCGTTATGACCAAAACCGAAACCTTTGTTTTCCTCATGAAATTCTATTTTGACAAATGGATAATCGAGGTATTTTCTTAAACGCTCGCGATACGCTGATTCTGAGGCATTGTCAAAAATCTTAATCTGAATCGCCTGATCTTCACTCAACGTTTCAATCAAAGAATCCAAGCTTAGAAAAATCTTGTCGCTGTTGTGCGTCACGATGCTGACAGTTAGATTAGTATCATTCATATTCATAACGGACGACAACACTCATTTCTTGAAATATTTTTGCAATACCTGCGAACGGTACTCCTTGTTCCCAAAGAATCGGAAACTTTTCGTAATAAAACTATATTTTTCACTAATTAATCCAATCAATTCTAATAAGAATGTTAAAGCGAAAACCATGGCAACAATCAAAACAATCGTGCCCACTTGGCTGGTATAGTTCAATAGCAACGCGGAAAAAGAAAATAATACGGCAATTGCATAAATCGTCAAAACCGCTCCACGATGAGTAAACCCTAGATTCAGTAAGCGATGATGCAGATGCTGTTTATCTGCAACAGAAATCGGCATATTTTTAGCTTTGCGTCGAACCATAGCAAAGAACGTATCTGTCACTGGAACACCTAAGATAATCAATGGTGTGATCAAAGAAATGAAAGTAACATTCTTCAGACCCTGTAATGTCAGTACCGACATCATAAATCCCAAGAATAAAGCTCCTGTATCGCCTAAATAGATCTTAGCGGGGTAAAAATTATACGGAAAGAATCCCATAATACTTGCTACTAAGCAAAAAATCGCTAATGAAATATAGACTGTTGATGAATGCAGGAAAAAGTATCCTATGACACCTATTGTTGTCAAACTTATAATTGAAACTCCTGATGCCAAGCCGTCCAAACCATCAATTAGATTCATTGCATTCGTAATGCCAAAAATCCAAAAAACTGTAGCAGGCAGACTCAACCAATCTAAATTAATTCGACCAAATAATGGTGCTGTGAAGAAGTCAAAACGAATTTCTGCAACATAATAAATTATCAAAGCCGCCAGTAATATCCCCACACTTTTTTGTCTAGGAGATAATTCAAATTTATCATCTAGTAATCCAGTGATAATAATAATTAGACCACCTAATAAAATCTTACTAATATAATCAAAAGGGATCGCATCACGAAATAGAATTAACGATGAAATAGCAAATGCAACAAAAATTGGCAAACCGCCAGCACTAGGCATCGGCACTTGATTCATTCGGCGCGCATTTGGATTGTCTACCAACCCAGTCTGGACCGAAATTATTTTAAAAATCGGGGTTAAGACCAACGCAATCAAAAATGTTAAAAAATACTTGATGATCAGCCCGAACGATACTAACATATTGCCACCTGCCTTTTTACTAAAATTATTATATAGGATTAAACACTCTTTACAAGGTTCTCATAAAATCTTTCAAAATTCTTGAGATTATTTTTTCTTTTTTATGAAACGATCCTTCAATTTATTGAACCATTTATTGACACGATTTGATCCCTCTGTAACCTCTTGTCCTGTACGATATTCTTCGATGGCTACGTTCAACACACCACCTAAAATAATAATCGTTGCAGCGAAATTTAACCAAAACATCAGCACAATGAAGCTTCCGATGATTTGATAACCGGAGACACGTTGTGCGAAAGTCTGCGCGTAAATACTGAATCCTTGTGCCAAAACTATCCAACCGACTGTGGCAAAGACTGTCCCAGGAAGTGCATATTTTACACGTACGTGTGCATTAGGAATAACGATATACAAGCCACCTAGTATTACCAGCAGACCAATTAATGTGACAGGCCAGCGTAAAGCCAAGAATGTATCAATAATATCAGGAGAAAAACGTAATAATTGCTGCAAGGCATCTAAAATTACTTGACCCGCACTGAAAAATAGCGCAACAGCAATGATTGCCATCATTAACACACCAACAATACCTACTGATACGATACGGCTAATAACAAAATTCCCACGATCCTCAACACCATAAGCACGATTCAAGGCTGTCTGCAAGGCATTGATTCCTCGACTAGATGACCATAAAGCAGCTAAAACTGAGATTGATAACATACCGCCAGAAGTGCTTTCTAACAATCCTGTGATCGCCGGTTTCAAAAAACTGTAAACATTCGGCGGAATAGCCTCACTTAGATAGGGCAGAACTGTTTCTGGTGTGATATTAAAGTATGGCAGCAAATTGCCGACTATGATCAATATTGGGAAAAAGGACAGCAACAAATAATAGGCGACTACCACGGAACGGTCGCCTATTTCTGTCTCTGCTAAATGTTTTTGGATCGATTGGATAAAATCCATTAGTTTCTTATTTTTTTTAATTTTATCTATTGGTCCCATAAAATCCTCGTCGTCCTAATATGTTCCTTCTTCACCTTGTGAAGTCAAAATTTTCGGTCCTTCTTTCGTGATTGCTAAGGTGTGTTCATATTGCGCACACCAACCACCATCACGTGTATAGGCAGTCCAGCCATTTGGATCCATCTTCATTTGCCAAACACCAGTGTTGATCATTGGTTCGATTGTAATGACCATACCTTCTTTTAAACGCAGTCCTTTTCCAGCAACACCATAATGTGGAATCGCTGGTTCTTCGTGAATTGTTGGCCCTATGCCGTGACCAACAAAATCACGTACGACTGAAAAGCCTTCGCCTTCAGCATAAGTTTGAATTGCATGACCGATATCGCCGATACGATTTCCAACCTGCGCTTGCTCAATACCTAGATACAACGCTTTTTTAGTAACTTCCATAAGTCGGTTGATTTCAGGTGAAACTTCTCCTACTGCATATGACCAACAAGAATCAGACATCGCGCCCTTGTATTCGACACACATATCAACCTTGATCAAATCACCATTCTTTAGTGGTTTTTTCCTTGGAAATCCATGGCAAATTTCATCATTGATACTGCAGCATGTAGCATATTCATAGCCTTCAAAGCCGATTTGTGCTGCAACGCCGCCATGACTTTCAATAAAGTCTCTAACAAAATCTTCAATATCCATACTGGTAATCCCTGGTTTTATAAAATCGCGCAAATGACGATGAACGTCAGCTAGCAACTCGCCTGACTCATTCATCATTTCTATTTCCCGGGGTGATTTTAATGTAATCATGTTCTCGTCTCCTCATATTGATATTTCTACTATATTATATATCTATTTTTTTGGTGAAAATATCTTCATAGGTCGTCCAGTTAATACTTGGATTTTTCGTCTCATAATCTTTTTTTAAGCAATAAAACAAGTCTGTGAAAATCTGGACGAACATCCTTTTTCATCTTGTCCATTTTAACATAACCCTATAAAGCGAACAAATGGTTAGAGAGCAGTGATTTCCTTTTGATTTTTATTTTGATATAATGACCATAAATTTAGCTTAAAGCTAAGGAGGAATTTTTTTGACATTAGCAAAAATTGTTTATGCCAGCATGACTGGAAATACCGAAGAAATCGCGGACATTGTAGCCGAAGCCTTCGAAAACCTAGATATTGATGTAGAAATTGATGAGTGTACACAAGTAGAAGCAGAAGATTTTGAAGACGCGGATATCTGTGTTGTTGCTACATATACTTATGGTGAAGGCGATCTGCCTGATGAAATTGTAGACTTTTACGAAGATCTGCAAGAATTAGATTTAAGCGGGAAAATTTTTGGCGTATGCGGTTCTGGTGATACTTTTTATGATCAATACTGCAAATCCGTTGATGATTTTGAAGCGGCCTTTGCGAAAACCGGCGCAACTCGCGGTGCTGACAGTGTAAAAGTTGAAATGGCAGCCGAGGAAGAGGATATCGAAAATTTAGAAGCTTTCGCCAAAAAAATTGTCGCAGCAGCATCCTAATTATTCGAAAAAAGATGTACCAGATTTGTCTGGCACATCTTTTTTAAATGCATTTTCTTTTGCGAAATTCTAAGAAATGCTAAGATAAGACTAATGAAACGGAGGGATAATAATGGTACTACCTAATTTTGAGACACTTTTAAAAAAATATGCCCACTTGATTACAAAAGTTGGGGTGAATGTTCAAAAAAATGACACAGTGGTCGTTTACGCTAGTATTCAACAAGCATCGTTGGCACGTCTTGTGACAAAGGAAGCTTATCAACTAGGTGCTGCAGAAGTCATCGTTCAATGGAATGACGATGAGATCCAACGGGAATTCTTAAGTCATGCGGCCGAAGATCGTATCACCGAAGTTCCAGCCTATAAAGTGGATGAGGCTAATACATTTGCTGAAAAACGAGTCACTCGTATCAGTATCGTTTCTCAAAATCCAGATGCCTTATTAGGAGTCGATACAAACCGGGTTGCAGCCTTCCAAGCGGCTCGAGGAAAAGCTCTGCAAGCAGTGATGGAAGCAACACAATCTAACAAACTACGTTGGACAGTCGTAGCGGCTTCAAGTCCTGCTTGGGCAAAAAAAGTCTTTCCAGAATTGACTTCAAGTGAAGAACAAGTCGACAAGCTCTGGGATGAAATTTTTAAAACAACTCGAATTTATGCCGATGATCCAGTCAAAGCTTGGGAAGAACACGATGCTACGATGCGAAAACAAGCAGAGCTTCTAAATAAGGAACAGTTTTACGCTCTGCACTACACTGCTCCAGGAACAGATATTGTTATAGGCTTACCAGCGAATCATGTTTGGGAGGGCGCTGGCAGTTTCGCCGCAGATGGAAATGAGTTTATGGCCAACATGCCGACCGAAGAAGTTTTCACAGCACCAGATCGTAATCGTGTAGATGGTTATATTACTAGTACAAAACCGCTGAGTTATGCTGGAACCACATTAAATGAAATGAAATTTACGTTTAAAGACGGCAAAGTGGTGGAGTTTTCTGCTAAAGAAGGCGCTGATGTATTGGCATCGCTATTAGATATTGATGAAGGGGCTAAACACTTAGGCGAAGTTGCCCTAGTACCTGATCCCTCACCAATCTCTCAATCAGGGATTACTTTTTTTAATACCCTCTTTGATGAAAATGCCTCAAACCATTTAGCCCTCGGTGCCGCCTATCCTTTCAGTGTGGAAGGCGGAACTGAAATGTCTAAAACCGAATTAGCAGATGCTGGACTAAACAGCAGCCAAACTCATGTCGACTTCATGGTGGGCTCAGACCAAATGAATATCGATGGTATTCGAAAAGATGGGACAAAAGTTCCAATTTTTAGAAATGGTGATTGGGCTTAATTAAAAAACAAAAAATAGCCACTTAGAAAAATTTTTCTAAGTGGCTATTTTTACGTTCTCGACTGGAATCGAACCAGCGACCTATCGCTTAGGAGGCGATCGCTCTATCCTACTGAGCTACGAGAACGTGCCTATACTATTGTAGCGATTTTAACTTATTTTAGCAAGCTGGCTAACTTAAATTTAAGGGAGTTATTTCGAAAAAATGAAAATTTTCACTAACCGACTATTAGCAATTTATGAATTTTTATCAAATAAGAATCCAGAAGACTTTCGAGCCTTATACTGAGATTACTGAGCTAAAGTAAAAAAAGGGAAAAGACCTATTTTCGTCTTTTCCCTTTACTTTTTTTGCTTTTTTTCTTTTTTGGTTCGCTCTGTTTTACTGGTTCTTCAGTTAGCAGCTCTCCGCCAAATAGATAGATTGGTTCAAGCTTCAAGTCGAGCTTTTTAGCAATTTTAGTCAAATCCGATTTTTCTTGTGGTGTAACAAGAGAAATAACAATCCCACTTTCTCCCATTCGTCCAACGCGTCCAGCACGGTGAAGATAGCTTTCTTCACTCATCGGTACATCCGCATTGATCACAAATGGCAATGACTCGATATCTAAACCGCGACTAGCTAAATCGGTTGTTAATAATCCTAATACTTGATGCTTTTTGAATTGTTCGATTGCATTCTTACGAGATATTTTTGATTGATCTGAAGCAAGACTTGCCACAGGTAATTGGTGAAAGAGCAGTTTTTCTTCGGCACTTCCCATATCGTTTAATTGATTGAAGAAAATCATCCCCCAAAAAGCGGGCAGATTCAGCAGACGTCGCAGTTGATCAACTTTTTTTCGATCACTTGTTTCTAAATAGAAATGGTGCACATCACCTTGACTATCATCTTCATCGGAGACATCTACAACTAATAAATCAGACTCAAGCTGATTCAACTCATCCAGTACGACATCAGCTGTCGCGGAAAAATACAAATGCTGCGCCTGATTATCGCTGGCCTTCAGAATTTTTTGAATCAGCTGCAGGCTTTGTCCTTGAATTAGCTGATCGACCTCATCAAAGACTAATGTTTTGATATTGGGCGCTTTAATTTTTTTGGCTGTGATCAATTCCAACACACGACCAGGGGTCCCAATCAGCAATTCCGGTTTTTTCTTCAGTGCTTCTTGTTGGCGTTTAACATTTGCACCGCCGATTAAAGCTTGCACCTTCATGCTGGAACCTGTCAGCCACTTGCGAGCTACTTCCACCACTTGCATCGCTAATTCTTGCGAAGAGGTCAATACTAAAACTTGACTAGCTTTACCTGCTTCCATTTGATTAATTAAGGGTAATAAATAGGCCAGCGTTTTTCCACTGCCGGTTGGAGCGATTCCAACTAGATTTTTTCCTTCAATAATTGGTGAATAAACTTTTGTTTGGATCAAGGCTGGCTTTTGAAAGCCGGCCTCCTCCCAATTGTTCTTTAAAAATGGTACAAATTCCTGATTGTTCATAGTTTCCTCTATTTCTCGTCAGCATCAAAAACAATGCCCGCACTTTTTCGCATATCATAAATCACTTGGTTTACATTACGGGCTAATTCGACCCATTCCTCATAATCGGTTCCTAATTCACGATCTGTCGGATTTAAAATGACTTCAGCAAATACATTCGCTTCCTCCACCATTGGATTTTCCAATTGATGAACGTTTAGTTTTTCCCTGCGTTGATGATCACGATCATGGAAGACGGCTTCACTAATCGAATTAACTGCGTTCATCACTAAGGTGCCGTTACTTAAATATATCTCTGATTGCTGGAAGCTGTCGCTGATTTTGCCCGTACGAATCGTAACATCAAAGTTATCATACCGCAATACGCCGGTCCCGATTCCATCAACGCCGGTCGAAATTTTTTGGCCAAAATAAATGCTTTCTTTCGGCATACCAAACCAAGCTAACGCCGCATAAATTGGATAGACACCTAAGTCAGCCAATGCACCGCCTGAAAAGTGCGGTGAAAAAATATTTGGTTCTTGGCCATCTAACACTTGATCGTAACGTGATGAATATTTCATAAAGCTAAAATCCGCCCCAATGATCTGATCTTTAAAAGGTAGGAAATCAGCCACCGTTTTAAACGCCTGCTCGTGAATATTGCGAGCCGCTTCAAAGAAAAAGACCTTTTTCTGATTGGCTAGTTCAATAATTTCATCCATCTCTTTAGGTGTTGAAAAGGCTGGTTTTTCCACGATGACATTTTTACCAGCTAGAATTCCTTGTTTGGCTTGTTCAAAATGCAAGCTGTTTGGTGAAGCAATATAGACCGTGTTCAAATGCTCAATACCAAAAAACGTATCAAGGTCAGTCGCATATTCGACATCGCCGTATTTTTCACCGAATTTTTGCGCCGTTTCTAGTCGACGTGAATAAACTGCTGCTAGTTGATACTTGCCTGTTTCATGTGCCGCTTGAACAAATTGATCGGTGATCCAATTTGTCCCAATGATACCTAAATTAATCATGTTTCTTCCTCCCTTTTCACTCCAAGGTATTTTTTTAAGTTCTTTTACTTACACTGTAAAGGGTTGGAAAACGTCTCACTGATTCGGATCAATAAATTTTTGTTCCAAATCAAAGGGAACAGCTTTTTTGATTGAGATATTCTCCTGATCTACATCACAATTATACGCTAAAATCTGGACACCGTCTGCTATGGCCATTTTTACCGCCTCATAAAGTGCCGGCTGCATCTCACGATGAATCGTTGCGGCTTGAATCGTTGGAAACTGAACAACGAATAAAACATAACAATGATAGCTCATTGACTGAGCCACGCGTAATTCTTCAACATGTTTCAAGCCTCTTAACGTTGGTGCGTCGGGAAAAGCACCGATCCCTCGATTTTCCAACGTCATCCCCTTTACTTCCACGAATCCTTTTTCTTGCTGATCCGTCTCAAAATAAATGTCAAACTTCGAATGTTCAAAAGTGTATTCGCGCTTTAAGTAATTAATTGATCCCTTCAATCCAGGCAGTTGGATTTTACCTGTTAGGATTCCTTCAGCGGCCAACGCATTCGGTATTTGCGAGTCAATATTGATCCACATGTCTCCTTTTTTAACTGCGATTAGATCATAAGCCGTTTTCCGTTTGGCGGATGGCTGATGATTCACTGCTACCAAAACTTCAGGTAGTAATAATTCTTTGCTGCGGCCGGTATTTTTTACATGGGTGATAATTTCTTCTCCTGTCTCCAATAAACGGCAGCGAGCAATGAAGCGATTGCTTCTTTCAATAAAAATAGCTAAGTGAATGGCAGAATACTTCATTTTTTATCAAAATCCTTCTAAAAAAAGTTAAATAGTCCTTAAGGCTGATGGAAAGATGACAGACTTTATTATATAGTATAACAAAGCTAGTGTGAAAGGAGTTTTTTGATGAGATTGAAATGGCCCGTCTTCCTAAGTGCGACCTCTCTCGGTGTGGCAGCAGTGAGTTCGAAATTTGTTCGCAAACGTGAAGCGAAGGACTTAAATAGTATATATGTCGGTTCTTGGGAGTTCACTCATCCTAAAGAACACAAACATCACACTATTACGATCTATCCTGATTTATCGATTATTTTAGATGGCACAGCCATCATCTATCAACTGATTGAATTGAGTGAACAAAAATTGGCGATTCAGGATCAATACGGTTATCACTTGTTGATCAAAACAAAAAATGGCATACCTGAGACGCTTTATGACGAATTAGACGATGTGTCTTTTCCAATCGTCCCTGTTAAAAATTAGTAAGAAAAAAGGATGCCGACTGGCATCCTTTTTCTATTGATGGATTAAAGAACGTAAAATCTGATCTACATTTTCTGCCGCTTTGCGCCCTTCACGAATTCCCCAAATCACTAGGCTCGGTCCGCGTCTAGCATCGCCAGCCACATATACTTTTTCGTTATTCGTCGTATAGTCTTCATAAATCTCGTTTACATCAAATGCATCTAACAACTGTTTTTCTGCTCCGGTAAAACCCATCGCCAGTAAAACTAAATCTGCTTTTAACGTTTTTTCCGTTCCCTTGATTGGCTGGAACTGATGATCCACTTGTGTCGTCTCAATCGCAATTACTTGTCCGCGTTCTGCTCCGATAAAAGCTGTTGTTGATGTATTGTAAGCTGTTAACTCAGCATTTTTTAAAGAGCCTTCTGCTTGACCGTAGCCTTCACGATTGATCATTGAATATTCCGGCCATGGATTGTTGGCAGCTCGACTTGCAGGTAATTGCGGCGTGATCTCTAATTGTTTCACCGATGCCGCACCTTGACGAATTGCTGAACCGATACAGTCATTTCCTGTATCACCACCACCAATTACAATAACATGCTTACCTGCCAGCTTTTTGTCACTGACTTTTTTCCCATGCTGTAAAACATCCTTCGTACATTCGGTTAAGTAGTCCACCGCAAACTGGATACCGTGCAGTTCTCGTCCCTTAATTTTCAGGTCTCGAGGAACACTCGCGCCGCTAGCAATAATCACTCGATCGTATTTTTCTTGCAACTCAGAAGCAGTAATATCTATGCCAACTTCGGTATTCAAAACAAACGTAATCCCAACTTCTTCCATCACGTCGATCCGGCGTTGAACAATTTCTTTATCCAATTTCATATTTGGAATGCCATACATCAACAAACCGCCAGCACGGTCGCTGCGTTCATAGACCGTTACTTGATGGCCTAATTGATTTAAGCGCCAAGCCGCTGAAAGACCAGCCGGGCCTGACCCAATGATCGCTACTTTAAAGTCTGTCCGTTCATTCGGCAGCCCATCTGCTTTGACCCAATCATTTTCAAACGCATTATCAATGATGAAGCGCTCATTGTCGTGGATCGCCACACCTGAACCATTCAGCCCTTCTGTACAAGATTTCTCGCAAGGAGCTGGACAGACGCGCCCTGTCATTTCCGGTAACGGATTGGTTTTCGCCAATCGATCAAAGGCATTCTTGAAATCGCCTCGGAAAACAAAATCATTCCATTCAGGAATCAAATTGTCATTTGGACAACCTGAGACTGCTCGTTTGCCGCCATAGAAAATTCCCGTATGGCAAAATGGAATGCCGCAGTTCATACAACGAGCTGCTTGTTCTTTTCGTTCTTCTACACTAAGCGGCGTTTGCAATTCTTCCCAATCTTGAATCCGTTCTTCGACTGGTCGATAAGGATTGTCCTTCCGCGGGTATTTTAAAAATCCAAAAGGATCTGCCATCCTAGCCACGCTCCTTTCCAGCCGGTACTGTTTGTTCGCCGATCACTTCAACGAATGCCTTCTCGATCAATTCTTCACCACTTAGACCAGTTTTTGCCAATTCCTCAGTTACTCGAACCATTTCATGATATTCTCTTGGATAAACTTTAGTAAAATGTTTTTGGGCATTTTCCCAATCATTCAATAATTCGGCTGCCTTCAATGAATCGGTATAAGCTAAATGCTTCTCGATCATTTCCTTCAAGATAGAATCGTCGCCTGCTTCACCTAATTTGAAAAGATCAACCATTTCTAAATTGCATTTACCAGCAAAGGTATCAGTCGGATCATAAACATAGGCGACACCGCCTGACATCCCGGCTGCAAAGTTTCGACCAGTTGGGCCTAGAATCACCGCGACACCGCCAGTCATGTATTCACAGCCATGATCGCCGACACCTTCAACAACAACATGCGCGCCACTATTTCGGACACAGAAACGCTCGCCTGCTTTTCCGCGGAAGTAGCCTTCTCCGCGATTTGCACCGAAGCAAACCACATTTCCGACGATTGGTGAATTTTCGACATCATAAGCAGCATCCTTTGGCGGTACGATGATCACACGGCCGCCACTCAGCCCTTTAGCAACATAGTCATTTCCTTCACCAATCAGCTTCAACTCCATTCCCTGTGTGATGAATGAACCGAAGCTTTGGCCAGCGATCCCGGTGTAAGTATATTTGATCTGACCCGGAGTCAGCTCATAGTTGCCAAAACGTTCCGCGATCCAGCCGCCCATTCGCGCGCCGACCGTACGATTAACATTATTGATTGAGTATGTCATTTCTACTTGTTCACCGTTTTTAATGGCTCCTTCAGCAAAATGATCCAATTCAGGCCATTCCCGTTTTTCTTTGAATGGGTCTTCGGTTTTACGTTCGATTCCAACACTGGTCGCTAAGATCCGTGAGAAGTCTAACGATTTCGCTTTGCCTTTAGCGATAAAGCGCGGCTCCAATACTTCGGTATGTCCAATCATTTCATCGATACTTCTAAAACCTAACTCAGCCATAATCTCGCGTAAATCTTCCGCGATAAAATACATCATATTGACTAAATGCTCAGGTTTGCCGACAAAGAATTTCCGCAATGCCGGATTTTGTGTCGCAACACCTACCGGACAAGTGTTCAAGCTGCAAACCCGCATCATGACACAGCCGATCGCAACTAAAGCAAGTGAAGCAAAACTGTATTCTTCCGCTCCAAGTAAAATCGCCATCGCCACATCGCGGCCGGTCATTAGTTTTCCATCGGTTTCTAACGTCATTCGTTGGCGCAAATTGTTCATTGCCAATGTTTGATGCGCTTCAGCAACACCCATTTCCCATGGTAAACCCGCATCACGAATCGAGTTGCGCGGCGATGCACCTGTCCCGCCATCATAGCCGGAAATCACGACAACATCTGCGCCTGCCTTCACTACGCCTGTAGCGATAGTCCCCACACCGGTACTAGAAACCAGCTTGACGTTGATTTTCGCATACGGATTGATTGCCTTTAAATCGTAAATCAACTGGGCCAAATCTTCGATCGAGTAGATATCATGATGCGGCGGTGGTGAAATCAGACGTACACCTGGTGTTGATCCGCGAATCTCTGCGACCCAAGGGAAAACTTTATTCCCCGGCAATTGTCCGCCCTCACCTGGTTTCGCACCTTGTGCCATTTTGATTTGCAGTTCTTCGGCACTCATTAAATATTCTGCATTCACGCCAAAACGTCCAGAGGCAACTTGTTTGATTTTACTGTTGAAGTTTTTGCCGTCTGCTTGTGGTTTGAATCGTTTGCGGTTCTCTCCGCCTTCACCGCTGTTAGATTTCGCGCCAATACTATTCATCGCTTCAGCAATACATTGATGGGCTTCTTCACTTAATGAACCGTACGACATCGCCCCAACTTTGAAGCGTTTCACGATTTTACTAGCAGGCTCGACTTCAGACAGCTTGACTGCTGGACGATCTTGCTTGAACTCCCACAGTGCCCGCAAATTCGTTGGTTCCTCTAAGGCTTCCTGATTCATTTGCTCCACATAATGCTTGAATAGTTGATAATCCCCTGCGCGGACCGCTTGTTGGAAGTTATAGATCGTTTTTGGATTGAATAAATGATGCTCGCCATCGGCCTTATATTGAAAGCTTCCGCCTGAGGCTAAGCGATCGTCTTGCTGTGGGCCATAGGCTAATTGGTGTCGCTGCAGATATTCTTCTTCAATTTGCTGCAAGGATAGTCCACCAATTCGGCTGGCTGTCCCGGTAAAATATTTCTCCGTCACCGGTAGACTGATCCCCACAACTTCAAATAACTGTGCGCCATGATAACCGGCGATCGTTGAGATTCCCATCCGCGACATGACTTTCACGATACCTTTTTCAGCAGCTTTCCGATAATTTTCCAGACCATTTTCAATCTTAAAGTCATTCAATGTCGCATATGCGCCATAAGGATGGACTCCGCTGGCACCATATCCGATGAGAGTCGCAAAGTGATGAACCTCGCAAACCTCCGCAGAATCAACAACTAAGCTTGCCATGGAAGCTTTCCCTTTACGAACTAGATGATTATGCAAACCAGAGACAGCTAATAAAATCGGCATCGCCATTTTTTTCTGCTCTGAACCGCGATCGCTTAAAATCAGAATCGTACCGCCATGATCAATCGCCGACTCAGCTTCTTTAAACATCTGTTCCAACCCGTCTTCCAAAGCATTCCGGCTGCCGACTGGATATAATGTTGAGATCGTCACCGCTTTTTGTTCTTTGGTATTTAATTGGGCAATTTTTTGAAAATCAGCACTGCTGAGAACCGGACTCTTGATTTTCAATTTTTGACAGTTATGTGCATCGTCTACGCGAATATCGCCATCACGACCTAAGAACATTTCTGTTCCGATCACCAATTGTTCACGGATCGCATCAATCGGTGGATTCGTTACTTGAGCAAATTGCTGTTTAAAATACGTGAACAGCGATTGCGGCTTGTCACTTAAAACGGCTAAAGGAGAATCGTACCCCATTGAAAGAACAGGTTCCTCGCCTTTTTCCGCCATTTGTAATAATGCCCCGCGAATGATTTCATCGGTATAACCGTTCAGCTTCCACAGTCTTTGCAATTCCTTTTCAGTCATTGCCTCTGCTTCGTTTTCCACTTCAGCAAGCTGTGCTAATTCGATGCGATTTTCAGCTAACCATTCTTTGTAAGCATGAGCCTTTGCATATTTTTCTTTGATTTCTTGATTGCGGTAGAATTTTCCATTGATGGTGTCAACTAGGATCATGTTCGCAGGTCCCAGCACACCTTTTTCAATCACATTTGATGGTGCAAAGTCAACAACACCAGATTCTGAAGCAACTTGCACAAAGCCGTCTTTTGTTATGGAATAGCGGGAAGGCCGCAAACCATTGCGATCCAGCGTCGCCCCGACCATTTCGCCATCTGTAAAGCACAAAGCTGCTGGTCCATCCCATGGCGCCATGAAGCTGGCATTATACTCTTGGAAAGCCGTCATTTCTTCACCCAGTCCCGCTTCTTCCGACCACGCTTCTGGAACCATCATCATCAGTGCGTGAGGAATGTCACGACCGTTGCGATATAAATACTCCATACAATTCTCTAACTTAGCCGAGTCAGAGTCTTCTTCGTTATACACTTCGATGCCATGACTCTTCATCCAATTTTCTGACCCGCGTAATGTATTGATCTCACCATTATGGGCTAAGAAACGGAAGGGCTGCGCACGATCCCAGCTTGGAAACGTGTTGGTAGAAAAACGTGAATGCACTACTGCGATACTTGCCGCAAAATCTTCATCCTGCAAATCATCATAAAAAATTCCAACCTGATAGGCATGCAGCATCCCTTTATAAACGATTGTTTTACTGGATAGGCTGCAAATCGCCAGTTCATTCGCATGATACGTTTTTTCCAACTTACGGCGCAAACGATACAGCCGATCTTCAAACTCACGATCCGTTTGGACTTCTAACGGCCGTTTTATGAACAACTGAACAAAGCTGGGCATGACTTTTTGCGCCCCGGGCCCGCAATTTTCATACTGAAACGGCACATCCCGCTGCCATAAAACTAAATAACCAGCGGCTTCGATTTCTTTTACAAGTGACTGCTGCAACCCGCTTTTGTGTTTCTCGTCTGGGGGCAAAAAGAACATTCCTGCCGCGTACTGCCCATGTTCAGGTAAAGTAACACCAGCCGCTTTTGCTTCCCGTTGAAAAAATTTGTCTGGAATCGTCGCTAATATTCCTGCACCGTCACCAGTTTCAGGTTCCGCCCCAGTTCCGCCACGATGATTCATTCGTTCCAGCATCGTCAGTGCATGCTTCACTAATTGATGTGAAGCTTGGCCTTCCATCTGAGCAATAAAGCCCATACCACATGCATCCTTCTCAAAAGAGGGATCATACATGGTCGGGCCTTCTGTTACTTGTTGCTTTGTCATAGACATCATCCTTTAAATAGTTTGACAATTCTCATTTATTTTTAATATACTACCTTTTTTTAAAAAGATAGGCAAGTGTTCTTAGAATATTTTTTTAATTACTCATGTTATCGAAGCCCTGATCTTTTAAAAAGAAAAGACCGATCAAATGGAAAAAACAAAATTTATTTGGTAAACTTAATCTGATATGCTTCGTTATGAAAGGATGAACATCAATGACACCAAATCGCGAAGATTACTTAAAATTAATATTAGAATTAGGTGGCGATAAAGAAAAAGTTAGTAATAAAAAAATCGTTGCTGGTTTGTCCATTTCCGGAGCTTCTGTCAGCGAAATGATCAATAAGCTAGTAAAAGAAGGATTAGTTGAGCATTCTCCTTATCAAGGGGTTCAACTAACACCGGCTGGGCTGGAAAAGGCTAGTACCCTTGTCCGTAAACACCGTTTGTGGGAAGTTTTTCTCGTTGACCATTTAGGCTACTCATGGAACGAGGTTCATGATGAGGCAGAAGTCTTAGAGCATGTGACATCTTCACAATTAGAACAAAAATTGGATAATTACTTGAAGCACCCGACTTTTTGTCCTCACGGCGGAATGATTCCACAACAAGATCAAATCGTTCACGAAAAGGATCGTCAGACCTTAGCAAATTACCCGGAAGGTACAATTGTCCGAATCGCTCGTGTTTTGGATGAGAAGGATCTGCTGGATTATTTGATGGATCTTGGTATTAATATCCACGAAGAATACACGATTACAAATATTGCTGCTTATGAAGGACCGATTACTTTAGCCAACGATCAAAAAGAAGTGGCTATCAGTTACAAGGCAGCATCAACAATATTTGTCGATACTTTATAAGACGAATCAAAATACCAAACCAACTTTTTGCAGTTATCACAATATAAGTGATAAACTCTTGGGGAAACCTCTTAATTGGATGATTGTAAATTAAACTCGTTTTCCACTTGAAAAATGAAGATACTTTGAAATAGGAGTGAACCATATGGAACAAGCAGCACTATTCACCATCTTTGGTGGAACCGGCGACTTGGCGCAGCGGAAACTTTATCCCTCGTTATTTCGTCTTTATAAAAAAGGCAACCTAGCAAAGCATTTTGCTGTGATTGGCACTGCAAGACGGCCATGGAGCGATGACCATTACCGTGAGATTGTTCGCGAAACCATTAAAGATATCGCGGCGACCGATGAAGAAGCACAGGATTTTTCTGAACACTTTTACTATCTATCACACAACGTCAACGATACAGAACATTATGATCAACTAAAAGTTTTGTCTGACGACTTAGATGAAAAATATGGTCTAGAAGGCAATCGGATATATTACTTAGCCATGGCACCTCAATTTTTCGGTACGATCGTGAATCATTTGAAATCACAAGAAATTTTAACCACAACTGGCTATAACCGATTAGTGATCGAAAAACCATTCGGCTTTGACTACGATTCTGCCAATGAGCTGAACAATCAAATTCGAAATGTTTTCCCTGAACAAGATATCTTCCGGATCGATCACTATTTAGGAAAAGAAATGATCCAAAATATTTCGGTGATTCGTTTTGCCAATAATATCTTTGAATCCCTTTGGAATAACCGTTATATCGAAAATGTCCAGATCACGTTTTCTGAAGCACTTGGTGTGGAAGATCGCGGCGGCTACTATGAACACAGCGGTGCGCTAAAAGATATGGTGCAAAATCACATTTTACAGGTTGTTGCTTTATTAGCGATGGAAGTGCCGACCTCTTTTTCAAACAAATCAATTCGTGAAGAAAAAGTAAAAGTTTTACAGGCGATTCGCCGCTACAATTCAGAAGAAGTTCTGCAAAATTTCGTGCGAGGTCAATATGACGCTGGTACGTTAGATGACAAAGAATTTGCTGCATACCACGATGAGCCAAATGTTGCCAAAGATTCCCTGATGGAAACCTTCGTTGCAGGAAAATTCTTGATCGATAATTTCCGCTGGTCCGGCGTTCCCTTCTACGTTCGAACAGGTAAACGCATGACTGAAAAAGGAACGCGGATCAATATCGTCTTCAAGCAAGTCCCTGTCAATGTTTTCAACTTTGAACAAGAAGAGGTTGAAGGAGAGGAACTACCGCAAAATATTTTAACTATCTATATCCAACCAACCGAAGGATTCTCTTTAACTCTAAACGGAAAGAAGATTGGGCAAGGGTTGAATACTGAACCAGTTAAATTAGACTTCCGTCAAAGCGCTGAGGTCACTGAGAATAGTCCAGAAGCCTATGAAAAATTATTGCTGGATGCCTTAAACGGTGACGGAACAAACTTCTCTCACTGGGATGAAGTGGCCAACTCATGGGAGATCGTTGATCGAATTCGTAATACTTGGGATCAAACCACTCCAGGATTTCCAAACTATGCTGCCGGAACGATGGGGCCACAATGCGCCTTCGATCTTTTAGCAAAGAACGGACATGAATGGGCTTGGCAGCCAGATCAATGGTATCGCGAGCGTGGAAAATTAAAATAGTTAGATAAGGGCTGGGAGAAATTCTCAGCCTCTTTTTTATATAAAGAAACCCGTGCCGGTAATTCGACACGGGTTTCTTCTATTATATTATCTTATTCTAGCCCTTCAGCTACTGCTTCTGGATAGTTTTCTTCCACAATATGAGCACATGAAGCACATAAAGTTGGCAGCTTTTCATCTTCACCGACTGTTGTACGGACTTGACGGCAACGATCACAGACTTCCCCTTCAGCTTTTTCCACTAGGATCGCCACATCATCAAATGCCAGTGCATTTTCCGGTGCCGCGTCCTTCGAGATACTAAATGAATCAGGCGATACGATCAATAATTGAGCTAAGTCAGCATCCAAAGCAGTCAGCAATACTGCAACTTGTTCATTTGGATAGATCGTTACTTTAGCCTCCAAAGATTTACCGATTACTTTTTCGTTACGAGCTTCCTCTAAGGCCTTCAATACTTTATCACGGAAATCCATAAAGGCTTTCCATGTATCTAATAATTCGCCTTGGTTAGGATATTCCTCATAGCTTGGCAACTCTGCTAATTGAACATACTCTTCTTCCTCTTTCAAATATGTCCAGATTTCTTCTGTTGTATGCGGAATGATTGGCGTCAATAATTTCGTCAATGCTACCGCTGCTTGATAGAAAACAGTTTGCATGCAACGACGTTCATAGCTGTCTTCTGCTTGGATGTAAACAACATCCTTCGCAAAATCCAAATAGAATGAAGATAAATCACCGGTTAGGAAGTTTACAACCGTTTTATAAATTTGCGTGAAGTCGTATTTTTCATAGCCTTCTTCACGGATCGTTTTGATTACTTCGTTCAAGCGGACCAGCATATATTTATCGACGGAGCGCAATTCGTCATAAGCCACCGCATGTTTAGCCGGTTCAAAGTCTGTCGTATTCGCTAACAAGAAACGCATCGTATTGCGGATCTTACGATAAACTTCTGAAACTTGATTTAAGATGTCCATTGATACCCGAACATCCGCTTCATAATCGACACTGCTGACCCATAGACGTAAAATGTCGGCGCCCATTTGTTTGATGACTTTATCAGGAACGATCGTATTGCCTAAAGATTTACTCATCTTGCGGCCTTCGCCATCCAACGTAAAGCCTTGAGAAAGCACAGACTTATAAGGCGCAACTCCATTAATCGCCACACTAGTAGTGATACTTGAGTTGAACCAGCCGCGATATTGGTCAGAGCCTTCCAAATACATGTCAGCTGGGAACGTTAAGTTGTCACGTTGACGCAACACTGCTTCATGAGAAGAACCTGAGTCAAACCAAACATCCATGATATCCGTTTCTTTTGTGAATTCCCCATTTGGTGAGCTTGGATGTGTAAAGCCTTCTGGCAATAAATCCTTGGCTTCACGTTCAAACCAAACATTTGAGCCATGTTCAGCAAATAATTGTGCTACATGCTCTGTTGTTTCCGGTGTGATGATCGCTTCCCCATCTTCACCATAAAAAATTGGCAACGGCACGCCCCAAGCACGTTGACGAGAAATTACCCAATCCCCGCGGTCGCGGATCATATTGTAAAGACGTGTTTTGCCCCAAGGAATGATCCAGTCAACTTTTTCGATTTCATCTAAGATATCTTGGCGGAATTTATCGATCGAAGCAAACCATTGCGGTGTTGCTCGATAAATAATTGGTTTCTTCGTCCGCCAATCATGCGGGTAGCTGTGAGTAAAGAATTCCAACTTCAACAATGCCCCATTTTTCTCTAACAGCTCTGTCACCATCGGATTGACTTTATCATAAAAGACACCCTCAAATCCGGGAGCATCAGCAGTCATAACACCGCGGTCATCAACTGGCGAAATGATGTCGTTGCGGTATCTCTTCCAAGCAAAGTAATCATCTTCCCCGTGTCCAGGAGCAGTATGAACTAAACCAGTACCGGCATCTAGCGTGACATGATCCCCTAAAATAACTAATGATTCGCGATCATAGAATGGGTGTTGCGCAGTCATATTTTCCAAATCTTTGCCGCTGACCTCTTTAATGATCTTAGGCTCTGTCCAATCCAATTCCTTCGCGACATTGTCCAGTAAATCTTTCGCAACTATATATTTTTTACCCGCAGCTTCCACAACCACGTAAGTATAGGTAGGATTAGCAGAAATCCCTTGGTTCGCAGGTAAAGTCCAAGGCGTCGTCGTCCAGATAATGAATGACGTATCAGTATCTAGGATTCCTTTACCATCTTTAACTTTGAATGCCACAAAAATTGATGGCGATTTAACATCTTTATACTCAACTTCGGCTTCGGCTAATGAAGACTCACTTGATGGTGACCAATAGATCGGTTTTAAGCCTTTATAAATGTAGCCTTTTTCCGCCATTTTTCCAAATACGCGAATTTCAGCAGCCTCGTAATCTGGTGCCAATGTGATATATGGATTGTCCCATTCACCAGCGATTCCTAAACGTTTGAAATCATCTCGCTGCTTATCAACTTGTGACAATGCATACTCTTCACACTTTTTACGATACTCAGCCATTGTCATTTCTTTACGCTTGATTCCTTTATTAGTAAGAACTTGTTCAATTGGCAGTCCGTGTGTATCCCAACCAGGAACATAAGGCGCACGAAATCCTGACATTGATTTCGAACGGACGATAATATCTTTACTGATTTTATTTAGAGCATGGCCAATATGAATATTTCCGTTAGCATATGGAGGTCCATCATGTAAAACAAAGGTTGGTTTGCCTTCATTCAACTTCTGACGTTTTTCGTAAATTTTATTTTCTTCCCATTCTTTTTCCCATTGACCTTCACGATTTGGTAAATTACCGCGCATCGGGAAGCCGGTTTTCCCTAGTTGAAGGGTTTCTTTTGTCTTCACTATCGATCGTCTCCTTTTATCTTAAATTACTAGTAAATATTCCTTGATAAATCAAGAATGAAAAAACACAAAAAAACAAGCTTATCCGCAAAGGGACGAGCTTGTCGTGGTACCACCCAAAATTTGAAACTCAAAAAGTTTCCTCTAATCATCGCTAACGTAATGACACGTCGACTGCTACTGATGGTTCACAATCGAATGATCTAGAGGATCTTTCCAACTAGAGGGTCTGCCGAACTCTCACTACCATCGGCTCGCTTAAAGAATCTAATCAGCTTTTCTGTTCTAGATTAATCTTCGTCTGATTTAATTAATTCAGGAATATCAATCGTTAATCCCATATCTTCCTCGTGGGGTTCTGGGGTAATAATTGGTTCATCTGAGTCTACTGCAACCTCAGCATCATTGTCAAGTTCATTAGCCAAAACTTCTCTCAAGACTTCATGGCCATCACCAACATATGAAGACATTGGTTTCAATACTTCTTCCCAGTCGCCGCTGCGTGCTTGATCGATTTGTGTTTCTAACAATAAAAGTAATTGTTGATGGAACACACGCGTCTTCTTCTTCAAGTCGTTTGTTTCAGCAGCTAATTGTCGTGCTTTAGACGTAGCATCAGTTAAAATCTCTTTAGCTTTGTCTTCAGCAGTTGTTGTCAATAGGTTCGCTTTTTGCATAGCGTTTGAGATTAATTCATCCGCACGATTTTGCGCAGAAGTCACGATTACTTCAGATTCTTTGCTTGCCGAAGATTTTACCTTGTCGGCAGTATCTTGTGCCACGACGATAGATTGGTTCAAGGCTTCTTTCAATTCATTGAAATATTCTAATTTCTCTTCTGAATGCTTCAACGCTTTTTCTAATTCGCGATTTTTTGCAATACTATCCTCGTAATCACGAACGATCATATCTAAGAAATCATCGACTTCATCTTGGTTATAGCCACGCATCTTGGTGGAGAAACTCTTGTTTTGGATATCTAATGGAGTTAATGCCATTTTTTTGTTCACCTCATAAAATTTATTTTCGTAAAACGCCTAAGCGTAAACGGAATTTTTCTTTCTTTGTTTTTCCCTCTAAGCCCTGGATTTGGATTCGACCAAACCCGCGAACTGAAACGACATCTAATAAATCAAGCAAGTAATCTGGTCGTTCATTAACTGACCAGTTAACCTTTACCTTGCTAGCTTCAACTAACTGTTTGGAACGCTGACGAGAAATATTATAAACCGTTGAAATAATTGCATCCAATCGCATCGAAGTTGCTGTAGTAGTTTCTTCTACCCAACTATCTTTAGGAATAATAATATCCGTATACGGACGTTCCTCTAAATGAACTGTTACACGACCAATCTTAGTTACCTGATTTACAATATAGCTGGCAGAATCCTTCGCTAAAAAAATTTGCCAACGATCCCCATCAGAAATAATATCACCAAAATAATCGCGTTTGATTCCCGCATTCATTAAAGTTCCCAGAATCTTCCCATGAGATAGTTCTGTAAATTTTTGCGGATAATTAATCTCAATCATCACAAGTTCAAAATCATCGATTTGCGGTTCATAATAATCCGGATAGATCATACAGCGACAACGTTCAGCATGTTCATAACCGCCATAAAAAGAAAATTTTAATTCGCTATTTTCACGAATCAAAGTCTCTACAATATAAGCTTGGCGCGGGTCTAAAAAATTCGTCAAATAAGGAGCGTACTGGCTTTCAACTTGTTCTAACCAATCGCCAACACTGTCAACAAATGGATGCTCTTCTGGTCTAAAATGTTGATAGACATTCGCATTCATATTGCCACCTCCTTAATAAATAATATTAATCAGAATTTTTTGCAAGACCTCCATTGCAATATTCAATGCTAAAATTGCGGCCATCACTGAAAAATCAATCCCGCCAAACTGTAAAGGCAAGCGCCGAAACAAATCAAGAAACGGCTCACAAATCCGGCCTAAAAGTTGACCAAATTTAGATTGATAGGCTCCAGGGAACCATGACATCAATGCATAAACAACTAAAAGTATCGTATAGAGATAAACTAGACGATTTAAATAGTAAAAAAGTGTAATAAGTAGATTCAACTAAGCGGCTCCTTTACATTCCTAATCCATAAATATCTTCATCAACCATCGAACTCAATGTCGAATTAGTGATTTCAACATTCGTTGGTGTACATAAAAACATTTCATTTCCAACACGTTTGATATCACCATCGATCATAAATACTGCGCCAGTTAAAAAATCCACTACGCGGCGTGCTTTCATTTCATCTAACGATTGGAAGTTGATCAAAACCACTTCACCTTGACCTACACGTTTTGCAATAGTCATTGCTTCGTTGTAAGCTTTTGGTTCCACCACCGAAATCCGGTCTTTTTTCTTTTCTTCCATTCTTGGTGTAAGTCGCTGTGCCCGACTGGTGTTGTTGGGCATTGAGACAACTTTTTCATTTTTCTTAGGCATACTTTCTGCCTTTTTCATAACAGCTTCAGCACGTCGATTTGTTTGAGTCTCAACGACTGGCTGTACTCTTTCTGGTGCTTTTTTCTGCACTCTTTCTTTTGGTCGTTCTTGTTTTTGATATGTAGAACGTGCCGTTACTCGTTCTTTTTTAGGCGCGCTTTGTGGGCGGCTAACCTGCTTCTTTGGGGCAGGTGCTGCTGCTTCTTCATACATATCATCATCTGCTAAACCAAAAAAATCAGTGATCTTTGCTAGACTAATTCCCATTAACTTTACCTAACCTTTCCTAAATAGTGCCGTTCCGATGCGAACAAACGTGGCACCTTCTTCAATTGCCGTTTTGAAGTCTTGGCTCATTCCCATGCTTAATTCTGTACATGGCGCATACCGCAAGTTTTGTTCTTTCACACTTTCTTGAAGTTTTTTCAAGGTAGAAAAAATAGTTTGTACTTCTTGCTGACTAGCCTCATAAGGAGCCATCGTCATCAAACCGATCACATGTATCTTATCTAATCCTTCTAGTTCATTGATAAAGGAATGAAGTTCATCTGGCTTAATACCATGTTTCGATTCCTCCCCAGAAACATTTACTTCAATAAAACACTTTATTTGATGTTCCGCACGTTTTTGAATTTCTTGTGCCAAACGTAAACTGTCTAATGCATGAAAGTAGTCGATTTCATTTATAATCAATTTTACCTTGCGACGCTGTAAATTACCAATAAGATGCCATTTAATCTGCTGATGTTGTGAAAGACTTTGCTTTTTTTCTAGTAATTTATCTACTCGATTTTCAGCTAAATCCGAAACACCTAATTCGACGAGTTCATTTGCTGTTTTGGAGTCGACACTCTTGGTCACCGCAACCATAGTAATCTCCTGTGGCTTACGTGAAACAAGAGCACACGACTCCTGAATTTCTTGCTCGATTTTATGCAAGTTTTCAGCGATCATGTGCTCTCCCCCTCTTATTTTCTACGGCGAAAGAATGGTGGTGTATCTAGTTCTTCGTCTTTTTCAGGTTTTACTTCTTCACGATTGAATGTTTCGAAATCTTTCTTTTCGATATTATCAAATTGCGTTTCCTCAACTTTTGGACGAATATTTTCTTCTTTACGAATATCCCATTCACCAAAAGCAGATTGACCTTCATTATTTCTTGCAGGTTCAATATCTAAATTTTGTTTTTGTGGAACTGATTGGATTTGACTAGCACGCTGTGTGTTGCGAGTAGCCTTACGCTCCTTTTTTGTTGGATCAATTCCTGTCGCAATTACTGTAACACGAATTTCATCACCTAATTCTTCGCTGATTGATGTACCTAAGATAATATTTACATCGCCTGTTGCTGCACTTGCAACAATATCAGAAGCATCTTGTGCTTCGAATAAAGTCATATCTAAGCCGCCAGTGATGTTTAACAATACTTGTTCCGCACCATCAATAGATGTCTCTAACAATGGAGAAGAGATCGCTTTTTTCGTTGCTTCAACTACACGGTCTTCACCGCTGGCAACACCGATACCCATCAAGGCAGTACCTTGATTGGCCATCACTGTTTTCACATCAGCAAAGTCCAAGTTGACATATCCAGGAGCTGTGATCAAGTCTGAGATACCTTGAACTCCTTGACGTAAAACATTATCCGCTTCACGGAATGCTTCAAGCATCGGAGTTTTCTTATCAACAACTTCAAGTAAACGATTGTTTGAGATGATTAATAATGTATCAACATTTTCCTTTAATAAGGAAATACCTTCGGCTGCAAAGCGTCCGCGTCTCGGTCCTTCGAAGCTGAATGGACGAGTAACAACGCCTACAGTTAATGCACCAAGATCTTTTGCGATTTTCGCAACGATCGGAGCAGCACCTGTTCCTGTTCCACCACCCATACCGGCAGTGATGAAGACCATGTCTGCACCTTCTAATGCATCGCGGATTGCTTGTTCACTTTCTTCTGCTGATTTTTGACCAACTTCTGGCTGTGATCCAGCGCCTAAACCACGAGTATATTTAGGACCTAATTGAATAACTGTTTCTGCTTTTGAATTTTTAAGGGCTTGTACATCAGTGTTTGAAGCGATAAATTCTACGCCTTTGACGTTTTCCTCGATCATGCGGTTGATGGCATTGCCACCGCCACCGCCAACACCGATAACTTTAATAACTGCACCTTCGTTAATATTGTTATCTATTGAGAATTCCATATTTTCTATTCCTCCTACAAATTAGTCAAAAATATTAGAGAAGAAGTCTTTAATCTTCCCGGTAACTTTTTCTTCATTTTTTGGTTTTGTTTCTTCTTCATAATCATTTGATGCTTCATAATCGTCATATACAGGTGCTGTAGAAACAGCGTTTGGTTGTGGGGAAGCAGATAAAGAAACCTTTTCCCCTGTTACAGCCGATTTTGCCAAATGATAAACATCGTTTAACTCAGCTGAGTAATTGACGATACTAATGACATTTGTAAAGACTGGATTTCTCAAGCCCATTTGATTTGGCACGTGCAGTTTTACTGTCGTTCCAAAAATATCTTCAGCCAAGTCGACTACACCAGGCAAACTTGCAGCACCACCGGTAAGTACAACACCGCCTGGCAAATCAAGAGCTTCGATTTCATCTAAAGCTTCTTTAGCTTTACGGAATATTTGTTCCAAACGTGCTTCAATGATTTCAGCTAAATAGCGTTCATCCACTTTCACCGGATCAGTTTTCCCAATCACATCAACTGGAAAGTCCTCATCAGCTGATGTTCTGCTTGGATAGGCATCTCCGTAATTGATCTTTAACGCTTCCGCATTATTAAATGAAGTGTTTAAAACGATCGAAATATCTTTAGTAACAAACTCTCCGCCCTCTTGATCTACATGGGTGAATTTTAATTGTTTGTCATGCATAACAGACGTCGTGGTTTGTCCTCCGCCCATATCAATAACGATCGTACCAAAATCTTTTTCGCCATCAGATAGAATAGACTCAGTTAAGGCTAAGGATGTGATCACTGTTTCAGCAACGGATAACCCTGCCTTTTCCACACATTTTGTGATATTATGAATGATTGTTTTAGGACCAGTAAATACTAATCCGAACATTTCCAGTCGTACACCAATCATTCCTCGTGGATCTTTGATCCCTTCAAAACCGTCAACGGTAAATTCTTGAGGTAATAGTGCAACTATTTGTCTTTCAGGAGGAACCGAACGAACCATTGCTGCTGAAGCGACATTACGAACATCATCATCCATAATTTCTTTCGATTCATTGTTTACAGCGATCATACCTTGACAAGGCTCAACTTCTAACAAGTTGGCAGGTAGTCCCACGCTGACACTTTTGATCTGAATCCCAGCTTTTTCCTCGGCCTGTTTTACTGCTCGTTGAATCGCCTGTACTGTTTTATCGATGTCTACGATAATCCCACGATTGATTCCTTCTGATTTTGCGTTTCCAACACCAATGATATTCATTTGGCTATCGATGTACTCGGCTACAACAACTTTTATCGATGTTGTCCCGATATCAAGGCCTACATACATTCCTGCTTTTGCCATGAATGGGATTCCCTCCTATTTTCAAATAAAATGCTTTATTCAGATTTAATATTTTAAGTTACTGTTAAGCATGAAATATAATTTTTTGCAAGTAATTCACTGCTTTCAATTTTAACACATTTTGCCCAGAATGAAAAAGAAGATTCAACATTTTCTTGTAATAAATTTAATCATTTCCAATTGGCGTTTCAGTTTGGTCTGTTGAGACTTGTGTCGAATCCTCAGTAGCTGAATTTTCAGTATAAGGATAGCTGTAAATTCCTGCTTCCATATCAACAACACCCTTAATCTCTTTATCACTCATTTCCTTAGCGATTTGAGGATAATACTTCATTTTACTTGCTAAGTCATTGATACTTATCAAGACCTTATTACCATCATTCATGAAAATTTCCAATAGTTCCTTGTTTTCACTAGTTGGGGCATATTTTATCTGAGAAATACCTTGTTTGACTTCTTCAGATAGCTTTTTATAGCCTTCAAGTACCTTTAATATTCTTTTTGATCCGGTAAAGTTTTCTAAAATAGGCAACTCACCATCACTTTTTTCAACTTCAATCGGAATAATCTTTCCATTTGATATAACGGGAGAATACTTTCCATTACTTTCCAAATAGGCAACCTCGGGATATTCTTTAACCTGCACCTCAAAATGATTAAAGCCATCAATATGCACTTCGGCGTCTTCAATTTGAAGTTCTTGCTTCTTCAAATTTTCAACATTATCCTTGCGGTCAAAATACTGGCTCCATAGATTATCGCCAACAGTAAAATTGAGTTCTTTTTTTATTATCTCCGTCGAAATCTTCTCGTTGCCTTTTACACTCACTCCACCTAACTTACCTAACGGTGATATGTAATATAATAGTAATAACGCCGGAATTGAAAATAATCCAATCAAAACTGAAGCTCTTCTTACAAGTCGCTGATTTCGTTCATGCTTGATATTGGGGAGTCGATCTAAAAATGAGCCATTTTTGGGTCCTTTAACAGGCTCTTCTTCGTTTTCATTCATTTCATTTTCAATAGCTGTTGAATTTTTTTCATCCGTCTCTTCATTTTTATCGTCGGCGGGTTCACTAGTGTCTATAGTTTCAGCCGTCTGTTCAGAATTATTTAGGAGTGATTCTGGTTCTCCTTTTTCAAGAGCTTTTTGTTTCAAATACTCCATATTGGCTAATTGCCAAGGAGTTAAATTCTCGTGTTTTGGCTTGTCTTCTTGTGTTTTGTTTTCTTCTGGAAACTCTTCACGACTAATGATCCTCACCTCCAAAAATTAATTGACGAGTTCGTTTACCAGTGTCCACAGACGCTCAGCAGCATCAGGGATTCCTTCTTGACGCGAGGCCTTCGCCATCCGCTCTCTTTTTTCCGGATCATTCATAATTTCATCTACTGCTTCTACTAATTTATCACCAGTTAAATCAGCGTCAGCTATCATTTTGACAGCTCCTGCATTAACAAGACTTTGAGCATTTTTTGTTTGATGATCATTCGTAACATAGGGACTTGGAATTAAAATTCCTGGTAATCCCAAAGCAGTAAACTCTGCGATTGATGTCGCACCAGCACGAGCTATCAATAAGTCTACATTTGCCATAACATCAGTCATATTTTTAATATACGGTTGAAGCGAAAGGTTACGACTAATTTTTTCAACGTCAAACTTCTCTGATATCTCGTTATAATAACGATCCCCGGATGCATATAACACCTGATATTCTTTTTGAGAAAACTGGGGTAACGCTTGAATAACGGCTTGATTTATTTTAAGCGCACCTTGACTTCCTCCAAAAATCAGGACTGTAGGGATATCCGGCAACAAGCCATATTGTTCCAAAACCTCGGATTTCCCACTAGTGACAACCTCTTGTGCTCGCGGATTTCCCACTAAGACCGTTTTACTTTCTGGAAAATATTGTGCCGCATCAGGAAAACAGATACCAACTTTGTCTGCAAAACGACTCAAAAATTTATTGGTAATTCCTGGAACGCTATTTTGCTCATGAACGATTGTTGGTATTTTCATCCTAGCCGCTGCATATACCACTGAACCAGATACATACCCGCCGGTTCCAATCACCACATCTGGTTTGAATTCACGTAAAATTTCTTTTGAACGTTTAATACTTTCAATGAATAATTGAACCGTCTTAATGTTTTCAAACGAAAGCTTCCGTTTAAAACCTTGAATTTTGATTGTTTTAAAAGAGATGCCTGTCTCAGGCACGATTTTATTTTCCAATCCGCGATGCGTTCCTACATACAAGAATTCAGAATCAGGTTGGATTTTTTGGACGTAGCGGATAAATGCTAAGGCTGGATAAATATGTCCGCCCGTGCCACCGCCTGTTACAAGTATTCTCATTTTTATTTCCCTACTTTTCTAATTGCTTCACCGCATGCATGAATTTATCTCCGCGAATCTCAAAGTTCGGATATTGGTCCCAACTTGCATTTGCGGGAGACAATAAGATGCTGTCTCCTGCCTCGCTTTGTTCATAGGCCAAAGGAACAGCCGTTTCAACATTTGAAGTCAAAATAATGGTTTGGATACCTGCTCGTTTTGCGGTATCAGCGAGCTTATCTTTGGTTTCACCAAAGAGTATGATTGCTTTTAGTCCTTCAAGCGAAGGGATTAATTCATCAAAACCATTTCCACGATCTAAGCCTCCAGCCAATAGAATCAAGCGCTCATTATCAAAACCGCTTAAGGCCATTTCAGTCGCCAAACTGTTTGTTGCTTTTGAGTCATTATAAAACTTACGGCCGTTGATTGTATCTACATATTGTGTTCGGTGAGGTACACCATGGAAATTACTCAATGCTGATCGGATTCCTTCATTAGTAATACCTTTTAATTTTGCCACGGCAATCGCTGCTAAGGCATTCTCAATATTATGGGTGCCCGGTACTCCCAATTCAGAAGTAGCCATAATCTTTTCTTCTTTATAATAGATACTATCATCAACTACATAAACACCATTTGATAATTTTTCCCTCGTCGAAAAAGGAACAATCTGCGCGTTTGTCTGTTTGCTCATTTCCTGCAATTCTTCAGAATTCCAATTTAAAACCAAATAGTCATCAGCAGTCATATTTTCTTGAATTGCCCATTTGGCCGCAACATAATTTTTACGAGTTTTATGATAATCCAAATGAGCTTCGTAGATATTCGTAATAACAGCTATCTGCGGCTTGAATTCCCTGATGCCCATCAATTGAAAACTTGATAATTCCATAACGATATCATCATCCGCTGACGCTTTAGCAGCTACTTCACTAGCTGGAAAACCAATATTACCAGCCAAATGTGCTTTGCCTGCTGTCCGCTCTTGATTCAACAATAGACCGATCATGGTAGTTGTTGTCGTTTTACCATTCGTTCCAGTAATACCAACGATAGGACATTCTGCGACTTGATAGGCCAACTCCACTTCGGTCAAAATTGGGATATGCAATTCTTCGGCTTTCGCCACTAACGGATTGTCATAAGGGATACCAGGATTTTTTACCATCAATGAAAAATCTTCATCCAATAATTCAATCGGATGGTGTCCAGTGATTACTCGTACTCCTTGCTCTAATAAGCCTTGTGCTTCTGGATTTTCTTCAAAAGGCTTTCCATCATTTACCGTAACAAGTGCGCCCAAGTCATTCAACAACTTGGCCGCACTAAATCCACTCTTCGCTAATCCTAACACTAGTACTTTTTCATTTTCATATTGTTTGATTTGTTTCATTTCCTAGTCATCTCCTACAGTACGATCAATAAAACAATAATAGATGCAATCAATCCAATTGCCCAGAATACGGTATCTACTTTCCATTCCGACCAACCTGACATCTCAAAATGATGGTGCAATGGTGACATTTTAAAAACACGTTTCCCTGTCATTTTAAAGGAAGTGACTTGAATAATCACGCTTGCTGTTTCAAAAATGTAAACCAGACCGACTAATAGTAACGTCCACTCCTGATGTAAGACGATCGAAACGGCCGCTAATAGCCCGCCTAATGCAAGAGAACCGACATCACCCATAAAAATTTTTGCTGGTTTTTTATTATAAGGAAAGAAACCGACTAACCCGCCCATTACTGCCAGACAGATAATTAGAACTTCATACTGTTGCTGGTTCCACGCGATAATTCCATATGTTGCAAAAGAGATTGTTCCTAAACCGGAAACTAAACCATCTATCCCGTCAGTGAGGTTGACTGCGTTAGAGAAACCAACCAGCCAAAAAATCACGAACAAACCATATATAATATTTAGCGGTAATTCAATACCGAAGAAATTCAAGGTATTAGGATAACCTTCCATTCGATAGATGACATAAAAGATGATAGCCACAACAACTTGCGCAATAAATTTCTGACTTGAGGTCAATCCTTCATTTTGCTTCTTCGCCAGTTTAATAAAATCATCTAAAAATCCTATGATTCCATATAGTAATAGTACAAATACTAAAATCATCAGTGACGTTGTCATTTGATGAGTCCAAAGACTAAACCAAATTGCAGTAATCACTGCTGCAGCTAAAAAACCTAATCCCCCCATTGTTGGGGTCCCTGCTTTGGAATTATGCCATTTGGGCCCTTCATCACGAATTTCTTGTCCTTGTTTCTTCATTCTAAAATAGCCAATTATAAAAGGCATGCCTGCAACAGTAATTGCGAAACTACTGGCAAAAGCGATAAATAGTTGTGCCGGTTGCATTTTATTCTCTCCAGTCCTAACCTAACGTAATTTTCAATTTCTTCTTTGATACTTCTGTGTAAGGAGCGATGTTCTGTTTCGTACAATAGCCATCTCCCTTAAAGCTCACATCAATATCTAGCAGATTGGTCAATTTTAAGATATCTGCTTTCGACCATCCTCGAACATCTGGCATCTCTTTCTTGCCATCTGTTAACAAGATCAAGTGCTCATTCGCCATAACCTGCTCGCCTGGTTTCGCTGATTGTTCGGTGATTTTATCTCCATCACCAACCACTACAGCTGTGAATCCGCGTTTATTTGCATCTGCTGCTGCTTTAGATGTTGAAAGATTTCGATAATCTTCTACAGTAACCTTAGTATTGCTTTCTTCGTCCGCCGAATCAGTATCATTGTTTTGAAATTCCATCGCACGACTCAACAATGGGTTCGCGATTTCTCCCAAAATACCTTCTTTATTTTCTTGCGGTTGTTTCAACGTTAAATACAAAATATATTCAGGATCCTCTGAGGGAAGCATCAATGCAATTGAATAAATATAGTTTGTTTCACCTGTTAAATATCTGCCATTCTCTGCAATTTGTGCTGTACCAGTTTTAGCAGAAATGTTATATCCAGGTACTTTGTATTGATCATAAGCAGAGCCATAGTTTTCACTTTCAACGGTGTCCCTCATATATTCACGGACTTTTTGAGCAGTTTCAGCTGTAATAGGCTCACCAACTACTTCTGGTTTTGTAATAATTTCTTTGCCATTATTAGGATTAGAAATTTTTTCGATATAATGAGGCTGCAACATTTTCCCGTCATTTGCTACAGCAGTAAAACCACGCATCATTTGGAAGTTAGTCACTCCAATTGCCTGTCCATAAGAACTCATCGCCTGGTCAACAATATTACTTGTAGGTAACGTTCCTTTTGACTCGCCTGGCAAACCAGAATAGGTACTTTGGCCAAAACCGAAACGTTTCACATATTCAGGCCAGCGATCTCCCAATCGCTCTTCTAATTTGACCATACCAACATTACTAGACCAAGAAAGCGCCTGACGCATTGTCAGAATCCCTTTTTTCCCTAGATCCCAGTCATTGATGGTCGCATCCGCCACTTGTATCTTACCTGATACATAGCTTTCATTTTCATTAAAGATACCTTCGTTAACTGCCGCGGAAGTGGTAAAAACTTTCATTGTTGATCCTGGCTCATAACTATCTTCTATTAAAAAGTTTCGCCAAGCGTCAGACTCTCCTAACCCTTCTTTAGTTTCAGGATTGAACGTTGGACGCTGAGACATCGCAAGGATATCTCCTGTTTTCGCCTGCATCAGCATTGCAGTCATCTCAGTAGGCTTAGCTTCTGAATTAACCTTATCCATCAATGTTTCCAAATAACTTTGTAATCCTGCATCTAAAGTAGTATAAATATCCTCACCGTCTACCGCCTTCTTTTCTTCAGCGACACTGCCTGGGATTGGCCGTTGGTTTTCATCTTTTTGATATACTACCTTACCATCTTTTCCTTTTAAGACATCATCGTAAGCTGCTTCAACACCCATCATTCCAACTAATGTTTCTTTCTTATCTGGTTGAGCATAACCAATAAAATGAGAAGCAAAGTTTCCATTTGGGTACATTCGATCAGTATGATCGGTAAAATAGAGACCTTTTATTTTGGCCTTTTTCATCGCATCTTCAATATTTTGTTTGGTTTCTTCAGAGATATTTTTTCCCTTATTACCAAATTCAACTTGGTAATACTTACTTGTTCCATCACTATTTATGCCGCTTTCCAGAGTCTTCAACGCTGATTTTTCTTTGATTCCTAAATACTTATGTAAAATTGAAGCTAACTCATCAAAATTTTTCTCTTGGGCATATAGTTTTTCTTTTCCTGAAACATAGCTTTCTGAAAGAATCGCATATACTGAGTAAGAAGTCGCATCTTCTGCTATTACCTCACCATTACGATCATAGATTGTCCCCCGTTTAGCCTTGACAACTTCACCACCGTGATAAAGTTCTTCGGTTTTAGCTTTTAACGAGGTTCCTGCTACATGACCTCCTGCCACTACATAAATCATGCGAACGGCAAATAAAAAGAACAATCCAATACTCGTAGCAAACAAAATAACGCCTACTTTTTTGCGATTGTTCATCGGAGTCAAATTCTTTTTTCGGATTTTTCTTCTTAGCCTTTTAAAGCTCATTTACTTCACTTTCCTTAAATTCGCGTCATTGATCGAAAGTCCTGCTTTTTCAGCAACTTCTTTTAAACGATCCGAACGAGACAATTCACTTTTTTCTTGTTGTAATTGTGTCGCTGTTTTCTCTTTCGCATCAATATCGGTTTGAATACTAGTAATTTCGTTTTGGGTTTTGCTGATTTCGTTACGGTAATTAACCATCACAATCGATAGTCCAATCAACATCACTAAGAAGGCTAACACGGCGATTTTTTCCACTCGTGTAATTCTCTTTAAACGATCTCCAGGAGAAACGAAGACTTTGAAAGAATCTGGCGTTTGGTGAATCTCTTCTTGCTGAGAATCAAATTGAAACTGTTGTTTATTCTTTAATTCTGCCATAATTCCTATCCTTTCTTCACTTTCTCAGCGATCCGTAATTTTGCACTTCTCGCGCGATTATTTTCTTGTAATTCCTCATCTGAAGGAATAATTGGTTTTCGATTAACTAACTTCAATATTGGTTGGAATTCTTCCGGCACCATCGGCAAGCCTGGCGGCATGTCTTTAGGTGTACTAAATTCTTTAAACATTGTCTTAACGATTCGATCTTCTAATGAATGAAAGGTGATCACGCTGACCCTTCCTTCAAGATCCAATATATCGATTGCTTGCTCTAACGAACTCTCAATCGCACCCAGCTCATCATTCACAGCGATGCGAATAGCTTGAAAGACCCGTTTAGCAGGATGTCCGCCTTTTCGTCTTGCCGGAGCTGGGATAGCCTCTTTGATTACGTCGACAAGTTCGCCAGTCGTTTCAATCGGCTTTTCAGCTCGCTTGCGTTCAATCAAACGGGCGATTTGTTTAGAAAATTTCTCTTCACCATAGCGAAAGAAAATTTTTACTAACTCATGATATGAGTAATCATTTACCACTTGGTAAGCACTCAATGAAGCGTCTTGATCCATCCGCATATCTAATGGTGCATCTTGATGGTAGCTAAACCCGCGTTCAGCTTCATCTAGTTGTGGAGAAGAAACACCTAAATCATATAAAATCCCATCAACTTTCGTCACACCTAAGAAATTCAACTCTGTTTTAAGTTCTCTAAAATTAGCTTTAACAAAGGTCACTTGTTTTTTTGCGACGTATTCATCTAAACGAACTTTCGCATTATTAATAGCTTTTTGATCTTGATCAAAAGCATACAGATGTCCATCTGCATTCAGCTGACTCAGTAGATATTCACTGTGACCAGCTCCACCTAATGTACAATCAACATAAATACCGTTGGGTTTGATTGCTAGACCATCAACTGTCTCGCGAAGCAAAACGGTTGTATGTTGAAAGTCTGTCATTGATAATCCTCTTCTCTAAAATCCAAAATCGACCATTGTTTCTGCAATGTCATCAAAACTAGCTTCTGTTTCTTTTGTAAATTCATTCCATCGTGCTTGATTCCAAATTTCAATACGGTTAGCTACACCAATGATCACACATTCTTTTTCAAGAGAAGCGTGGTTACGAAGTGACACTGGTATATTAATTCGACCTTGTTTATCAATCTCACACTCGGTAGCTGCGGAGTAAAAGAAACGAACAAATGCACGCGCATCTTTTTTAGAAAGCGGCATTTCATTCAACTTTGTTTCTAATTCGTTCCATTCGGTTAAAGGGTAACCAAATAAGCACCCATCCATACCACGGGTAACAACAAATTTTTCGCCTAATTGTTCACGTAACTTTGATGGAACGATCAATCGTCCTTTTGTATCAATGTTATGTTGAAATTCACCCATGAACATTTAGACTTCACCCCTTTTTACCACCGCATGAGATTAGTCTACCACAATCCCCCACAATCTACCACACCTGTCTCTTATACACATCTAGATGTGTATCAGAAGTAGCCATAATCTTTTCTTCTTTATAATAGATACTATCATCAACTACATAAACACCATTTGATAATTTTTCCCTCGTCGAAAAAGGAACAATCTGCGCGTTTGTCTGTTTGCTCATTTCCTGCAATTCTTCAGAATTCCAATTTAAAACCAAATAGTCATCAGCAGTCATATTTTCTTGAATTGCCCATTTGGCCGCAACATAATTTTTACGAGTTTTATGATAATCCAAATGAGCTTCGTAGATATTCGTAATAACAGCTATCTGCGGCTTGAATTCCCTGATGCCCATCAATTGAAAACTTGATAATTCCATAACGATATCATCATCCGCTGACGCTTTAGCAGCTACTTCACTAGCTGGAAAACCAATATTACCAGCCAAATGTGCTTTGCCTGCTGTCCGCTCTTGATTCAACAATAGACCGATCATGGTAGTTGTTGTCGTTTTACCATTCGTTCCAGTAATACCAACGATAGGACATTCTGCGACTTGATAGGCCAACTCCACTTCGGTCAAAATTGGGATATGCAATTCTTCGGCTTTCGCCACTAACGGATTGTCATAAGGGATACCAGGATTTTTTACCATCAATGAAAAATCTTCATCCAATAATTCAATCGGATGGTGTCCAGTGATTACTCGTACTCCTTGCTCTAATAAGCCTTGTGCTTCTGGATTTTCTTCAAAAGGCTTTCCATCATTTACCGTAACAAGTGCGCCCAAGTCATTCAACAACTTGGCCGCACTAAATCCACTCTTCGCTAATCCTAACACTAGTACTTTTTCATTTTCATATTGTTTGATTTGTTTCATTTCCTAGTCATCTCCTACAGTACGATCAATAAAACAATAATAGATGCAATCAATCCAATTGCCCAGAATACGGTATCTACTTTCCATTCCGACCAACCTGACATCTCAAAATGATGGTGCAATGGTGACATTTTAAAAACACGTTTCCCTGTCATTTTAAAGGAAGTGACTTGAATAATCACGCTTGCTGTTTCAAAAATGTAAACCAGACCGACTAATAGTAACGTCCACTCCTGATGTAAGACGATCGAAACGGCCGCTAATAGCCCGCCTAATGCAAGAGAACCGACATCACCCATAAAAATTTTTGCTGGTTTTTTATTATAAGGAAAGAAACCGACTAACCCGCCCATTACTGCCAGACAGATAATTAGAACTTCATACTGTTGCTGGTTCCACGCGATAATTCCATATGTTGCAAAAGAGATTGTTCCTAAACCGGAAACTAAACCATCTATCCCGTCAGTGAGGTTGACTGCGTTAGAGCTGTCTCTTATACACATCTAGATGTGTATATTACAGCGGTAATAAAGAGTTTTTTTAAAGTTTTTTTCAATTATAAGGCATTAATAACACTTGCGATAATCAAAATGAAGTAGACTAAAACCGACAACAAAAACGTTAAGCGCCAAAACATTTTAAAGAAGCGGCCGTACATGATTTCGCGATAGCGATAGGCTTGAAAAACAACTACACTAATGCCCAATAATAGAATAGTTAATAAAAAATATGGCACAGTGATATCTGGCGTTTTCAAATTGAAGCGTTGTTTTAATTTGAAAGTTGTTACGATATAATCAGACGCTAAAAAGACGATAATCGGAAAAATGTACCATAACAATAATATTGGTGAAAATGATGCCAACAAACACAGTCCTTCCTCTTCAAACTACTACCCTCACTATACTGCATTATCGTTACATTCGTGTTTCAATTCATTTAAAATATAAAGGATTTAGCAAGTTTTAACAATTGAATTCGCGATATTGACGCGAAAAGATTTCTTAGTATTCTTTAAAAGTTTTTTCAGTTATTTGCGGAGTTTTGAGAAATGAAGTATGATGGATTTGACATTTTTTTGAGGACGGTGACGGTATGAATAAAAAAAAATCCACGAGCACTTTTTCTAAAGTTACCAAGGTTGTTATTTGGACCATGTTAATTTTAACAATTGGTTCATTAGTTTTGAGTAGTCTACTAAGTATTATGTAAGCAAATAGCCGGAGCAGCAGCTCCGGCTATTTTTTGGCTAATTGCAATAATTCCTTCGCGTGTCTAACAGTCAAGTCTGTAATTTCAGTCCCAGCTAACATGCGAGCAATCTCTTCGGTACGTTCTTTTTCCGTTAATTCTTCCACTTTGGTCAATGTCCTGCCATCCACTATCTCTTTGCGAATAAAGAGTTGGTGGTCAGCCTTCGCTGCTACTTGGGGCAGATGGGTGATACAAAGTGCTTGTGAGTTCTTCCCAATTTGACAAATTTTATCTGCGATTGCTTGAGCTACGCGTCCGCTTACACCTGTATCTACTTCGTCAAATACAATACTCGTCAATCCCTGTGTTGTTGAAAAAATTGTCTTCAAAGCCAGCATGACCCGAGAGATTTCCCCACCTGAGGCTACTTTGACTAACGGCTTCAATGGCTCACCGGGATTTGTCGTTATATAGAATTCTGCTTCGTCAATTCCTTCAGACGCAAAGTTGATTTCTTTGAACTTCACTTCAAAACGAGCATTTTCCATATACAAGTCCTTTAATTCATTTTGGATAGCAGCTTCCAATTTTTTGGCCATTTTTTTTCGTGATACCTGTAATTTCACAGCCAATTTATGCAACTTTTCTTCCTTTAAAATCAATTCTTTTTCCAATTTTTCAAGTTTATCACCAGAAAAATCTGAATCTAAAAGTTCCTGACTGATTTTATCATAATAATTCAAAATAGCCTCAATTGAATCTCCGTATTTTCTTTTCAACTGATGAATCAATTCTAAGCGCTCATTAACCAAATCTAGACGCTCCTCGTCCAACTCTAACAGATCTAATTGACGACCGATTTCAGTGACCGCATCTTGCAATAGATAATAAGCACTGTGAACATTATCAGAAATATTTTCGTAATCCTTATCCAAGGAAGCAATCGTTTGGAGTTCTTGGCTAGCCGAACCGATCACATCTAATGAACTCGACTCTTCATTAGTCATTGCCTGGTAACTATATGAAAGACTATCAACGATTTTTTGATAATTCGTAAGTTTTTCACGTTCTTCTACTAGGCGCTCTTCCTCGCCAAAAGATAGTTCTGCATTTCCGATTTCTTCTTGTTGAAAAGTTAACATGTCGATCCGTTGAACAAAGGATTGTTCATTTTGTTTAAATTTCCTTACTTGATTCACCAAATTATTGTAGCTTCGATAAGCTGCTTGATAGACAGTTTTTAACTCTTGAAAATCTGCATCACCAAAACTATCTAAAAGTCGTAAATGGGATTCTGGATGCATCAATTCTTGATGATCGTTTTGCCCTTGAATGTCAACTAGGAATTGGCCAATTCGTCGCAAATTCGCTAAGGTAACAATTCTTCCATTCACTCGTGAAACGCTTTTCCCCGAAATATTCAGATCTCGTTGGACAATTAATCCAGCTTCGTCAACTTCAATTCCAAGTTCTTCCATTAATAATTGAAACTCTTGCTGCTTTGGTAAATCAAAGAGACCTTCGACTAAGCATTTATCGCTGCCTTGACGAATATACTCCATTGAAGAACGAGTTCCTGCCAGCAAACTAACCGCATCAATAATAATTGATTTTCCGGCACCAGTCTCACCAGTCAAGGCTGTCATTCCGTCAGTAAAGCCTAAATGCAATGAAGAAATGATCGCAAAATTTTTGATTGTCAGTTCTTGCAACATTTTTTATATTCTCCTTTTAATGAGACATACTAAACATTCTGACTTTTCTCAGTGATGTCCTGTTGGATACGCATAGCATCTTCCTCAGTTCGCGCTATCATCAAGACACTATCATCATCATTCAAAGTCGTAAACAAACTCTTCATAAATTGCTTTTCTAATAAATTTGCACATGCTGAAGCATTTCCCGGTAAAGTTTTGACGCTAATGAACTTTTCCATGCGATCAACGGCAATCACTGCTTCTTTTAAAAGGTCAGTTAACTTTTCGTTCACATCTTCTTGCTCTTTACGGGGAATACTGTAGCGATAACCACCATTTTGTGCAGGAACTTTGATTAACTTCATTTCCTTGATGTCTCGTGAAATTGTTGCTTGAGTTACCGTCACACCTTGTTGCGCAAGAATCTCAACAAAATCTTCCTGTTTCTTCACATCATGCTCACTCAATAACTGAGTAATAATACGGTGCCGCTCTTTTTTACGCATTTCTTCTCCTCCAATTATTTATCTAGTTGTTGATGTGCTTCCGACACAACTGTTTCTAAATTAATTTCTGGATTTAATACACCCGTTTCCGCTACTTTTTTCAAATGGGCCAGAAATTCAATATTTCCTTCACCGCCAGTAATTGGAGAAAAAGTTAATTCTTGCACATCAAATCCATGTGATACAGCAAAATCTGTAATCTCTTCTAACACCATCAAATGGATTTTAGAATCTTTAATAATCCCTTTTTTCCCAACATATTCTTTTCCAGCCTCGAATTGTGGTTTGATTAATGCAACCACATCTCCATTCTCTGTTAGGATTTCATGTAATGGTGGTAGAATTAATTTCAAAGAGATAAAGGAAACATCAATTGTCGCAAAATTTGGCTGTCCTTGATCAAAGTCAGCTAAATTAGAATAGCGGAAGTTCGTTCGTTCCATTACAACTACTCGTTCATCTTGTCGTAATTTCCATGCCAATTGGTTATACCCAACATCTAAGGCGTAACTTAATGTTGCACCATTTTGTAACGCGACATCTGTAAACCCACCCGTAGAAGAACCGATATCTAATAAAATTTTTTGCTCGATATCTACATCAAATTCCTTCAAAGCTTTTTCCAATTTCAACCCACCACGAGAAACATACGCTAAACGTTGACCTTTTATTTGTAAAATCGTCTCTATTGAAATTTTTTCACCTGGTTTGTCTAGACGTTCATTTTTTTGATCATAGACCAAGCCAGCCATTACGCCGCGTTTCGCCTTTTCTCTAGTTTCAAAAAGTCCCTGATTAAAAGCTAACACATCGACACGTTCTTTTTTCATGTTGTCCCCTACTTTTTTAATAGATTTAGTTTTCAGCCGACATATTTTACTTCTCCAAGGTAAAAAGCGCTAGTAATTCTTCAAATATTTCAGGTTGAAATTCCGTTGCTTCCATTAATTGTTGAATCGTGGTTTCCGCTTGTCCTAATTCATCAGCTAATGCTTGTTTAGCACCTTCAATTCCTAACAATGCTGGGTAAGTACTTTTATCTGATTTTTCATCCTGACCAACCTGTTTACCTAATTCTTCGGTGGTACTTACAACATCTAATAAGTCATCACGAATCTGAAAAGCTAATCCGACATGACCACCAAGTTTTTCAAGAAGTTCAATCACATACTCAGTCTGATTTGCCAAAATTCCCCCAGCTACAAAAGCATAAGTTAAAAGAGCACCGGTTTTTCCGCGATGAATTGCTTTTAAATCCTCTAGAGGAACATGATGCTTTTCTGCAGCCATATCCCCTGCTTGGCCTGCAACCATGCCGCTGATACCAGCAGCTTTAGCTAATAACTGTATCAATAATACATTCTCTGCTGAATCTAAAGTTGTCTCACTAATTAATTGAAAAGCCCCAGTTAAAAGTCCATCGCCAGCTAAAATTGCTAAGGCATCTCCAAAAATTTTATGATTAGTTGGTTTTCCACGACGTAAATCATCATTGTCCATCGCTGGAAGATCATCATGGATCAATGAATAGGTGTGAATCATCTCAAGTGCTCCAGCAGTTTGATAAACAGGAACTGTCAATTCTTTTTGAAAAGCTCGCACAGTGGCTAAAACAATCAACGGGCGAATTCTTTTACCACCTGCTTCAATTGAATAAAGCATACTCTTCTTTAGTTCTTCATGAGTGGTGCAAGTGCTGATAAAATCGATGACTTCTTTTTCAACTTTAGGCAATTCTTCAGCAGAAAGCTGCTGTAACATTTAGGCTTCCTCCTCACCAGTAAATGGCACTTCTTCATCTTCACTCATCATTTTAGTTAATGTTTTCTCTGCTTTTGTCAAAGTATCCTGACATTGCTTGCTTAAAACCATTCCTTTTTGAAAAGCTTCTAATGCTTCTTCTAGCGGAACATCGCCGCGTTCTAACTGTGTTACGATAGTTTCGAGTTGAGCAATTGATTCTTCAAAGGTTGTATTTTCCATTATTTTGTTCCTTTCTCAATTTCAATTTCTAAAACGGATGCTTTTACGGTACCATCGGTAAAATGTACCGTCATTTCTTTTTCTTTTAAATCTTTTACCGAGCGAATCACGTGATCATCTTGAGTCGTATAAGTAAAACCACGTCCCATCGTTTTCAATGGACTTAGCAAATCAAGGGATGTGATTGCTTGTTGAAGGCGTCGCTGTTGATTTTCTAAGTAATTCTGCATTTGCTGCTGTAAACGTTCTTGCAAATAGTCCATTTGTTGCTGTGCTTGTTTAACACGATTAATAGGATTGGCTTGGGCTAAGCGATTACTATACTGCATCAATTCTCGCTCACGTTGATTAACTAAGACAGTCATATTCTGCTGTAACTGTTGGATTAATCGATCTAATTGAACGCTTTGGGCTTCATACAAGCGATTTGGTTGTCTAAAAATGTATGATTGCTGTAATCGTTCAAAACGCTCTTTTTTTCGTTGCAATTGATATAAAAAAGCTTGTTCCAAACGTGCCTGCTTTTCTTTTATTCGTAAGATTTCTTCTGATAAAACCGGCACAGCTAATTCCGCAGCAGCCGTTGGCGTGGCTGCACGAACATCTGCCACTAAATCAGCTATCGTCGTATCAGTTTCATGACCAACTGATGAAATTATCGGTATGGGAGAAGCAACTATCGCTCGTGCGACTATTTCTTCATTGAAGGGCCACAAATCTTCGATTGATCCTCCGCCACGTCCAATAATCATAGTATCGAAATCTAAGTTTTCGGCTTTTTTAATATTTTTAACGATATCAGCCGCGGCTTTATCCCCCTGTACAAGCGTTGGGAATAGTACCAACTGTGTGATTGGATAACGACGTTTCACTGTCGTGATGATATCGCGAATAACAGCTCCGCTAGAACTTGTTATCACGGCTATTCTTTTAGGATAGCGCGGCAATGGTTTCTTAGGTTGTGAAAACAGACCTTCTTTATCCAACTTTTCACGCAGTTCTGCAAGTGCTTGGTATAAAGCGCCGACACCATCGGGTTCCATATGATCAATATAGATTTGATACATCCCGCTTGCTTCATACAAAGCTACGCGCCCAACGACTAAAACCTTCATACCTTCTTTAGGAGTGAACTTCAGCTTTTGGAAAGCTCCCTTGAACATGATCGCGTTGATTTTTGAACGTTCATCCTTCAAACTGAAATACTGGTGATTATTCGGACGCATGCGGAAATTTGATATTTCCCCGGTCAAATAGACCCGCTCTAAATAGGGGTCTACATCGAATTTTCGTTTAATATATTTGTTTAAAGCACTGACAGTTAAGTACTCTTGTGCCATTTAAACACCTCTTTACTATTCGTGATTCAACACTTGTCGTTCGCAACATTCTACTGTTTGTTGCATTAACATTGTAATGGTCATAGGACCTACACCACCAGGAACAGGCGTGATGTAGCTGGCAATCGGTTCAACTTCATCAAACTTCACATCGCCGATTAACTTGCCTGCTTCATTACGGTTCATACCAACATCGATTACAACTGCTCCCGGCTTAACAAACTCTTTCGTAACAAAATGACCTTTACCGATTGCTACGACTAAAATATCTGCTTTGCTAGCAACTTTTGCTAAATCTTCAGTTTTCGAATGGGTTAATGTTACCGTTGCATCAGCACCTAGGAGTAAGATCGCCATTGGCTTACCGACAATATTGCTGCGTCCAATCACAACCGCTTGTTTCCCAGCTAATGGAATATCATATTCTTCAAACATTTTCATAATACCGTATGGTGTACAAGGAATCGTATGCGGCATCCCTGCAAATAATCGACCCATGTTCATTGGATGGAACCCATCAACATCTTTTAAGGGATTGATTGCAAGGAGCACTTTTTCTTCATCAATATGTTCTGGTAATGGCAACTGCACTAAAATCCCATGAAATTCATCCGATTTATTGAAATAGTCAATTTCTTTAATCAAATCAGCCTCTGTGATTGTTTCAGGGTAACGCTTTACTTCAGAATGAATTCCGATTTTCTTCGCTGCCCGCTCCTTATTTCTCACGTATATTTGACTAGCGGGGTTCTCTCCGACCAATAATACGACTAAACCTGGATGAACACCTTTTTCTGCCAATGTTTCAACTTGTTTTGCTGTTTCTTGTTGAAGTTTTTCTGCTAATTCTTTACCGTTAATAATTTGTGCCATATTCATTCCCCGCTTCTTTCTCTATATAGTTTAAATGAAGCTGGGAAAAATAGCTTTATCAGCTATTTGCCCCAGCTTCATCGATCTCTTTCATTACATTAGATAAGATACCATTGACGAACTTTCTTGATTGGTCATCACTGAAAGTTTTGGCTAATTCGATTGCTTCATTTAGAACCACTCGATTGGGTACTTGAGTGTTATACAACATCTCATAAATTCCTAGTCGTAAGATAATCAAATCCATTTTTGCAATTCGTTTAATCGACCAGTTAGAACGTAAATGTTTTTGAATAATCTCATCTAGTTCTGCTTGGTGTTCTACGACTCCGCCAACTAACTCATCAAGATAAACTGGAACAAAAGCTTCTTCGTCTTCACTGACGAACTCTTGTTGGTCAATACTCAATGCATGGTTAATGGCATCTTTTTTCGTTAATTCTTGGTTAACGTCTAATGGGAATAACGCCTGTAAGGCTTTTTCCCGAATCTCGTGTCGTGATAATTCTTTACTCATTATTTTCCTCTTCATCATTGAATAATTCTTCTAGGGTTGGTTGTTCTAATTTTTCAGCAACAACACCAACTACATGGATGTTTACTTCACTTAAAGCTACATCTGTCATAAACAAAACCTGTTGTTTTACTCGTTCTTGCATGGCCATAGCCACTTTTGGTACAGAAGTGCCGTAGTCAAAGTAAGAATAGATATCGACTTTCAAACCGTCTTCATCATTTTTAAGATAAACACCTTTTCCGTGAGCTGCTTTACCAAGCAACTCATTCACGTTGCTGGCTAAAGAGCCACGCATGCCATAGACACCATCGACTTTAGAAGCCGCGATTCCGATAATTACTTCGATCACTTCTGGTGCTGTCTCTTATACACATCTAGATGTGTATAAGAGACAGGTTCAGGACTTTCGCCTAAAACCAAATTTTTTTCATCTGCCATCTTACTCTCTCCTTATTACTCCAATGTACTTATCTTTTCTATAAGAAAAAATAAGTCTGATGTTCATGTATCTTCATTAGATATATTTTTATAATTAGCTAACTTCTTGGAACACAGGCTATTTAAGCTCGGGACACATAACTTCCATCTTGTGTGTTAACAATCAGTTTGTCTCCTTGATTTACGAAAAATGGCACGTTGACTGTCAAGCCAGTCTCCATCACAGCAGGTTTTGAGCCGCCTGACGAAGTATCACCTTTAATGTTTGGCTCCGTTTCTGCAACTTTTAATGTTACCGTGTTTGGAAGGTCAACACCTAAAACTTCATTGCCATACATAATAACCGTTAACTCTGTATTTTCTAATACGTAAAGCATTTCTTCTGCCACTTGTTGTTTGGGCATTTCGATTTGCTCATAGCTTTGCATATCCATGAAAACATAATTATCTCCGTCATCATAAAGATACTGCATTTTTTTATTGTCAATTTGAGCTTTCGCTACTTTTTCGCCCGCACGGAACGTTTTTTCTTGCACAGCTCCAGTACGCAGATTTTTAAGTTTTGAACGAACGAAGGCCGCACCTTTACCTGGTTTCACATGTTGGAAATCGACTACGCGCCAAATGCCGCCGTCCACCTCGATAGTCAAACCAGTTTTAAAATCGTTTACTGAAATCATGATACTTCCTCCTAATTCAATGAAAGGTAATCAATGGATTTTTATGTCCAGTAAAATTGATTACCTGCACGTTGCACCATCTTTACAGATTTGGTTCTAGTTTATCATTTCTTGTTTACTTACGCTACCACTACTCGATCACGGCTAGTTCTTTTTAATGAAACTATTTTTTAAGACGTTCATTGCCCTGATCTTACTATATAATAATCAATTCTTTCGGTGAGTGCGTTAAAATCCGATTGCCCCCAGCTAAAATCACTAGGTCGTCTTCGATCCGGACACCGCCAAGACCAGCTATATAAATACCTGGTTCGTCAGTAATAATGCTGCCGACTTTTAAAGGTTCATCATTGAAACGAGTAATGTTTGGTCCTTCATGAATTTCCATCCCAATACCATGCCCCGTAGAGTGACCAAAAGCCTCGCCATAGCCAGCTTCAGTAATAAAATCTCGGGCTATTGCATCCAGTTGTGCACCGGTAACTCCAGCTTGCGCTACATCAATAACTTTTTGTTGTGCCTCTAACACAATTTGATAGATGTCTTTTAACTGCTGTCCCGGATCACCTATTGCAAAAGTACGTGTGATGTCTGAAACATAACCTTGATAGACACAGCCAAAATCAAGCGTGATCAAATCGCCTTGCTCGATCGTTTTTGTACTAGCAACACCATGAGGCAAAGCAGAACGAACTCCACTAGCTACGATCGTATCAAATGACGTTCCCGTTGCACCCAGCGAGCGCATAAAGAAGTCTAATTGGTTTGCAACCTCGATTTCTGTCATTCCCGGACGAATCATTTTTAAAACATGCTCAAATCCTTCATCAGCTATTGTACAAGCCTTCTCAATGATGGCAATTTCTCCATCGTCCTTCTGCTCACGCAACGTTTCAATCAAACCGCTAGCCGGAGCCAATTCCGCATCAATTACTTCTTCAAAAACAGAGTACTCAGCATAAGTCATGAAAGCATCCTCAAACCCAAGGACGTTGATACCTTCACTTTCCATCAGCTTGATAATTTCTCCTACGACATCTCCTTGTTGTTGGACGATCGTCATCGCTTGAACTTGCTCACCGGCTTGCTCAGTGTAACGAAAATCAGTAATAAAAAAAGCTTTTTCTAAAGTAATAAATGCTAAGCCTGCTGTTCCTGTAAAATTTGTCAGATAGCGAAGGTTCGCTGGACTCGTTACTAAGTATGCATCGATTACTTCTTTTTTCATCAATGCACGTAATTTTTCAATTCGTTTTATCATTCTTATCACCCACCCTCCATTATAACAAAGAGTTTCAAAAAGCAGAACGAACACGACTAGAAAAACAAAAAAGACTACTTTTGAACACAAAAAAACAGAAGCCTTTTTCAAGCTTCTGTTAATTAAATCTTATCGTCGCCCTGTTAAAAATGAGGCAACTGCCACAACGACTACTGCCCCTAGAATCGACGGTACTAGAGCCATTCCTGCTAAGTGAGGACCCCAATGTCCGAAAATCGTTTGACCGATATACGATCCTGCCAAACCCGCAATAATATTAAAGATACATCCCATTTGCTTTCCTCGTCCAGAAAGGCTTCCGCCGATCGCTCCGATCACGGCACCTACTATTAAAGTCCAAATCATAATTATCCCTCCATTTTTAAATGTAGCAAAATCCTTTTTTTATTCCTAAAACAAAAGCGTCAATCGCAAATGTCAAGTACCTAACCATAGTTTATCCAAAAAGTTTCGCAGTTGTGAAACTTATAAAAAGACTGATATGATCGCTTTTATGCCTATGTAAGCGGCTAATCCGAGCAATTAAAACGCTTTTTCACGACTACCTGTGAATAACTTTTTATTCAATTAAATCTGATCGAAGTTTCACCCTGTTTTTCTCCCAATCTATCCTATCTAAATGATAGGGAAAATTTCCACTTAATGAATAACTTCCGTTTTCAGGCACATTGGTTTTGTTCATCCTTGCATTGCCTTTGGCCAAATAACCTGTTCCCAACTTTAGCATATCTTTTAAGTTGAGATTGCTGCCTGAATGCTCTTTGACTGTTACATAATTATTGGTGATAGCAGACAAACTCGGACGAACCGTTTTGCGTTTCATCAAGCGAATAATATCTTCTTGCCGTTCAAATACATCGATGCGACCATCCTGATCAATCTGATAGCTGATGTAAGCATCAATTTCATCCAACGTTAGCCGCTGTTCGCCTTTTATAAACTGCTGTCCATTTTTTAAAGCAATAAAGTCTTTGTAGACTGTTACTGGCATTTTTCCATCCTCATCGAGACCTGCTTCTTTCACACCAAGCAAACTGTCTTCTTTTTTTAGGATTAGATATTTTTTTACTTCTATAGAAAAGGCAACTGAAAAATAAGCTAAAAACTTTTCAATTGGCACTTGCGTGTACAATTCACCAAGTGTCAGTTTCTGAATTTTTATTTCAGGCGAGACCCGCAACAGACTATTTACTCCGCTGGTCAAATCATAAACAAAAAAACTTGAATACTCTTGGTCATCAAATACAAATAAAACTTTCATGACGATCTTCCTCTCTGAAATAAGTTTATTAAAGATTGAAAGAAAAAACATCCGCCGTAAGTCTGAGGTTTAAACGCAAAAAACTTTCGATAGATTGCTATCGAAAGTTTTTTTGTATTTACTCTACATATTGAGTGTCATTGATTTTATCTACAGAGTATTTATTGTCATGGTACTTAAGTGTAGTTACACTGCAGTTATCAATTGCCTCTCCTTGATATTCGCCAGGAACTAACATCTCTAATAAAGTAGGAATCATACTGCCAGAAGAAACGATTAATACATTCTTGGCCTTTTTCTTTTTCGCGTTGGCAACTACTTTATCCATAGCAGCTTGACCTCTTGTAGTGATTTCTTCGTACGTTTCCGCTACTTTTAATGGATCACTTTCTGCTATGGCGTCCGCTACACCCTCATCGCCTAAATTGTTCACCAATTTGTCATAGTCAGTCCACTCTTCATCGAACTTAAGACCATTTGCCTCAAAGATTGGTGTCCACATCTCTGCATTTGTTTTCCCTTCAAAGCCGCCGTAATTCCATTCTTTAAAACCATCGTGTTCGCTTATTTTAGGCGTCTTATTTTTGTTTTGCGCAAGAATCAATTTCGCTGTATTTCTTTGACGACCTAAATCACTTGAATAAGCCAAATCAAATTTAGTATTTTTCAATCCTTTGCCTACTTGCTTCGCTTGTTCGATCCCTTTATCGGTCAACGGTGAGTCCGCAAAGCCTTGGACCTGACCGGTTGTGTTGAAAAAAGTTTTCCCATGACGAACAAGATAAATCGTTATTTCGTCCTTTTTGTCTGCTGCTTTTTCCTTCGCCTGAGCAGAAATCCCACTAGTCAGGCTAAGTCCTAGTAATGCAACGAATAATAATCGTAAAATTTTTTTCATTCCTATAACTCCTCCCCATTGCTCTTGATAACTTTTTGATACCAATCAAAGGAATCTTTTTTAGAACGTTCTAAACTTCCTTTACCCTCGTTATCTAAATCAACATATATGAACCCGTATCGTTTACTCATTTCTCCCGTAGTTGCACTGACCAGATCAATTGGTCCCCAAGTTAGATATCCAAAGCATTCTACATAATCTTCTTCTACGGCTTGCTTAACTGCCTTAATGTGTTTTTTCAAATAGTCGATACGATAATCATCGTGAATCGCTCCATTTTCTATTTGATCGACAGCACCTAAGCCATTTTCAGTAATTATGATTGGCAATTCATATTTTCGATACAAGTAATTCATCACATAACGAATTCCCGTTGGATCAATACCCCAACCCCATTTTGATTGTTCTATATGAGGATTTTGAATACCACCGAACAAGGCTGTTTCTGCCTCAACTGGTGTGTTCGGTTCTGAAATGCTGGACATGTAATAATTCAGACCAATAAAATCGATCGAACCTTTAGCAAAATCCTCTACATCATTTGGTTGATTTTCTAAATCAATATTCAATGATTCATATTGCTTCAATTTATATTTAGGAAATTTGCCATTACACATAGCATCAACTTGATAGTAATCTCGATCGTTGTCTAAAAATCCTTTCAAGACATTATCAGGCTGGCAATCATATGAATAGATTGGATTCAATCCGAAAACGCAGCCGATTTTGTTTTTTTGATTGATTGTTCGTCCTAAACGAGCCGCCTTAACACCTGCTAGAGTCATGTTGTATCCGATTCGCGCTAAATCTTCTGCAGGATTTTTCATCTCACTATATTTTAGACCAGCAATTAAGTAGGTAAAGATATCCGATTGCTCGGACTGCGGATCAAGATGATTCATCTCATTAAAGGTGATCCAATATTTTACTTTGCCGTCATAAGCGCGCATAACTGTTTCGCAATAATGCAGATAAAAATCGATGACTTGCCGATTTTTCCAAGAACCATATTTTTGAACTAAATAGATTGGCAGCTCAAAATGATAAAGTGTCACGATCGGTTCAATCCCATTTGTTAGCAGTTCATCAATAACTTTCTCATAGTAATCAAGTCCATTTTGATTTGGTGTTTGTTCATCACCATTAGGAAAGATCCGTGACCAATCGATCGAAATACGTAATGCGTTGAAGCCCATTTCTTTAAATAATTGGATGTCTTCTTTGTAATGATGATAAAAATCGATCCCTAGATGGGAAGGATAATCTAGCTTGGGATCAATCGATTCAGTAATCAGTCGCGGTTCTTTATTTGACCCTTTTGTAACAAAGTCCATAATCGCTGGTCCTTTGCCGCCTTCTTGCCAAGCTCCTTCACATTGATGGGCGGCGATGCTGCCGCCCCACAAAAAATCTTTTCTTAATGTCATAAACTGCTCCTTTTATAAAATCACTGTTAGTAATTCTTCGTCTTGATCATTGCCCGCTGAAATTACATCAAGGTAATCATTTGAATTTGTTACAACCACAATGATTACTGGATCAAAACCGGCTTCTTGTACTTTATCTGCTTGATATTTAGCTAAAATATCACCTTTTTTCACTTCTTGACCTTGCTCTACAAAGCCCTCGAAGTATTTTCCTTCCAGATTCACAGTATCAACGCCGATATGAATCAGCAGTTCTACACCGTTTTTAGTTTTGATGCCATATGCATGTTTAGTTGGAAAAGCAACCGTGACAGTTCCTTCAACAGGAGATACAATTGTCTCTTCGGCATTAGCAGGTAAAATACCGACACCTTTTCCTAATGCACCTGAGGCAAAGGCCTTATCACTGACTTCGCTCAATGGAATCGCTGTACCTTCAGCAATTTTTCCAATACAAATCTGCTTTAACCCTTGATTGCTTTCTAATGCTTCCACTAATTCTTTTTCTTCAAGTTCTTCTTCAGAAACTTCTTTTGGAATACCGACACCGTAAGCTACTGCTGCAGCACCGACAAAGCCAACAATGACACTGACCAACATCCAAATAAAATTGCTGGTCCCGCCAGCTAAATAAGTTGGCAAGGCAGCTAAGCCCCAAACAAATCCCATTGTTCTCACACCAGTTAAACCAGCGATCAATCCGCCAAGTCCACCGCCGATAATAACGGCTAAGAACGGTCGACGATATTTTACAAAGACACCAAAAACCGCTGGCTCTGTGATCCCCATTAAGGCACTAAAGCTTACTGTACCGAACATTTGTCGTTCATGACCCTTTTTCGCACGTAAGAAGTAGCCAAACATAGCACCACAAACCGCAATGTCAGAAATCGTTGCTGCGTGGTTGATGATTGGATCATAGCCTAATGTTCCCAAGAAATTCAACACGATTGGATAAGTAAAATTCGCTGCTCCTAAGACGATCAAGAATGGTTGGAACGCCGCGTACAGCATTACTACGATCCAGTTTCCGATTGTATTCATCAGTATGCTGAAGAATGCATTTACTCCGTCACCGATCAATGTTCCAATCGGGCCAAAAACTACTAAGATGACTGGGAAAGTCAAGACAAGCGACAAAGCTGGTACTAAGAAATACTGCAATCCGCTTGGAATGATTTTCTTCAGATATTTCGTCACAACACTTAAAAACCATACACCAAGTAAAATAGGAATAAATGTATTGGCATAACCAATCGTCGGTAAATTATAACCGAACAACTCTAGTCCTTTGACACCATCAATACTAGTTGAAAGTAGAGCCACCGCTAAGGCCATCGCTACATACTCATTCAGCTTCATTCGTTTAGCTGCGGAGGCCGCAATAAAGACTGGTAAAAAGTGGAAAACCCCGCCGCGTAATGTGTCAAAAATCATATAAGTTGAGCTGTCTTTTGAGACCAGCCCTGTTAATGAAATAATTGCCATAATGCCGGCAATCATACCTGCCGCCAGTAATACCTCAATAATCGAAGTCATTGTCTCCGAAATCATGACTAGAATCGATGAAGCGACACCCTTGATACCTTTTGCTTTTGGTTTTTCGGCTTCCTCACCGTCGGGCTTTAAACCAAGCATTGCCATGAATTCATTGTAAACGTCCGTTACATGTGTCCCAACGATGATTTGATACGCAACGTCATTGGAAACAACATCGATCACGCCATCTAAATTCTTGATTTCTTCTGTTTTAGCTAGACTGCGGTCATTTAGTGTCAAACGCAGGCGTGTCACACAGTGCGCGACTGCTTTGATATTATCTTTTCCGCCGACCAACTCGATCAGCTGCTTATTTAGTTTTTCATAACTCATTTTTTGTCCTCCATTCTTTCTGTCACACGATTGATATGAAGCATCAAATAGGTCTCTTCATTGATGGAAATTTCTAAATTAAATTGCGACTGCACGTAGATTTTCATTTTTTGAACAGCCTTAAAGGATTCTGGATACAACTGACAAACCTGTTTGTACAGTTCTAAGGTTTCTGATCCATCATTAAAAATTTCACCATCAATAATTCGCTGCACAAAATATTGCAGATGTGTGGTAAATCGCATATAGTTCGTTGATTGTTCATCTAGATTCACATTGAAATGATGCTCCACAATTGAAACCAAATCGCCTAATGTACGCATCTCCAATACATGATCCTTACGACCTTCGCGACTTTCCTCCATATTGACAAAGTGTAAACATAACGATACTGCTTCATCTTCAGGCAGCTGCAGCCCCTTTTGCTCTTCAATCATTTTTAATGCTTTAAGTCCAACTTTGAAATAATCCGGATAAAATCGTTTCGTATCCCAAATCAATGGACTCTTAATAAATTGCTGTTTCTCTACTCGTTTCAACAGGAACTCCAGGTGATCAAGAAGAGCCAAACTCAAATAGTCACTTGCTTTGATGCCAAGTTGTTCCTCCCCATAGGAAATAATTTTGCTGATCAAAAGAATATCGTTGGGGTCAGAATGAGATAATAAATAACTGAAATGATCCAACATATCAAAGGAATCGAGAATATACATTTTTTCGACTTCCTCTTCTGATATCTGCTGCCCCTTTTTCTTTTTGAAACCAATTCCTTTTGCAACGACGAAGACCTCATTTCCTCCACGCTTCACCAATGCAACGTTATTATTTAAGATTTGGCTGATCTTCATTTTTTCCTCCTTTCCAGAAAAAAAACCCAAGAAAGTATACAGTGAGACCTTGGTCTCCTGATTAGCTTCCTTGAGTTCTGCCTGATTATCTTCAGTAACATACTCACAATCATGACTCCAGCGCCATGATCGGTCTTTTCTCTTTATTATTTAATAACTTCATTCTAAGGGATGCGCATATGAATGTCAACGCTTTCTTCAAATGTTGCTAATTCTATTTTTTTAATGTATCGATTAACAAATAAAATCTTTTGTTATTTAAAACGAAATTGTTCCAACATTGATTGACTCAGTTAGCAAAATTATTAAACAGTGATACAATAGATTCTGAGAAAAGTTCCATGAAAAAAATATTTAAACAAAATCCTTAATGGAAAGGATCACAGGATGAATACGATTAGTTATGTTGTTCTAGCGATGCTTGTGCGTTCGCCTTTGACCGGTTACGAGTTGAAACGCTTCTTGAATCTTTTTTGGGAAGCCCATCATAGTCAAATCTATCCAACCTTAAAAGAGCTGCGAAAACAGGAGTTGATCGAGATCATCGATATTCCTGATGGTAAGCGAAAAATCTATGACATTACGCCAGCAGGAAAAGAATTAGTAAAGGAATGGGTCTTTACGAAGAGTCATGCGCCTTCTCAGAAGGATGAATTCTTAGCCAAAGTTTTTACGATTTCTGCTTTGGATCGAGATACATCGAAATTTTTGATCATGGAGCGAAAACAATATTTCCATGAGCAGCTTAACGAATATTCACAGGTTTTAGCCAGCGTGGAGGAATTAAGTGCGGAAGAACGTCGTAAAAATTTTGGCCGCGAGCTGATTCTTGAACGCAAGATTCGTCTATGCAAAGAAGAACTTGCTTGGTGTGCTTGGGCCGAAGAGAAAATCGATGAATACTTCAAATAGTAACGAGCAGAAACAGATCATTTGCGATCTGTTTCTTTTTTTCTGAAAATATATGTAAAAATATTTATGTAAATATTGACACAAATAAAGATTGTGATTAAACTGTTGGATGGAAAGTGGTGACTTAATGGAAAATTTAAACGAAAACTTAGTTACGGAAAAAGAAAATGGCAAGGCTGCTTATGTTGTCGCCTTTGCCTGCATGATCGCCTTCATGGGGATCGGATTGGTAGATCCTATTTTAAATTCGATCGCGAAATCCTTACAAGCAACGCCTGCACAAACAACGCTATTATTTACCAGTTATATGATGGTGACGGGAATCGTTATGCTGTTCACCGGGTTTGTTTCTAGCCGGATCGGGACCAAGCGAACCTTAATGCTGGGACTATTTATTATTATTTTATTCGCACTTTTTGCTGGCTTGTCCAATACAATCGATGCGCTGATCTACTTCAGAGCTGGCTGGGGCTTAGGTAATGCGCTATTTATTTCAACAGCATTATCAGCGATCGTCAGTGTTTTGATCGGTCAAACGGAAAAATCGATCATGCTTTATGAAGCGGCAATGGGACTAGGCATGTCGATTGGCCCGCTAGTCGGCGGATCACTTGGTTCGATCTCTTGGCGCTGGCCTTTTGCCGGTGTATCGGTGTTGATGCTGATCTCATTCCTATCAATTTTGATCATGTTCAAGGAACCTAAAGGCGCGAAAGAAAAAATAGAATTTTTTGCTGGTGTCAAAGCATTGAAAAATCGTAAACTGCGTTCCGTTGGTTTGATCGCGCTGCTTTATAATTTTGGTTTCTTCACTTTACTAGCATATGCTCCCTTTTTAATGCCGAACTTTTCAGAAATGGAAATCGGGATGACCTTCTTCGGCTGGGGAATTTTATTGGCGCTTTCTTCTATCTTCTTGGCAACACGGTTTGAAAGAAAAATCGGGACTTTTTATACTTTAATGATCGGCTTTATCGGTTTTGTTATTTGCTTACTGCTGATGGGAATCAATGCGGATCAACCTGCGCTTGTAGCGGCTGCTTTAATCGTCGCGGGTTTCTTTCAAGGGATCATCAATACCTTGATGACTACGATCGCGATGGAGATTCCGGGGATTAAACGGAATATCGCTTCATCAACGTACAGCTTCGTCCGTTTCTTCGGTGGTTCCCTTGCTCCTTTTGTCGCTGGTCTGATCGGTGCAAGATTCGGTGGAAACTATACCTTCTATTTTGCCAGCGCGATGGTCTTTATTGGGATTGTCTTAGTTGTGGTTCATTCGCAATATTTTGAAACAAAAGAAGACGAGCTTGAAGAGAATGCATAAAAAAAAAGAGCGAGTGATCGCTCTTTTTTTATTGCATTAATTGGCGGACTTTTTTGGCTAATACTTCGATCATGTAGATGACGGGTATCTGAGTCGTGGTGTCGATCAAGTATTCATAGGACTCGATCGTTTTCTTTTCCTGTTGAACATAATAGGCCAAGTTGCAATCCGAGATTTTAGCTAACGGATTGTTGCGGCTGTTGGTGATCGAAATAATTTTTGCTTCGCTGGCTTTGATCAAGGGCAATGTTTTCAAAAACATTTCTCCTGACACAGAGAAGAAAATGAACACAGTGTCTGATGAAGTCGGTATATCGATGGCGAACATTGGATTGTCAACATTGACTGCGAATTTTCCTAATGAAGAAAAATAGCGGGCCGCATAAATCGCCATTACCCCAGAATTTCCTGTCCCGACACAAATAATCATACGAGCATCCGCAAGAACTTGAGCCGTTTCGTCTAATTTCTTTTGAAAATTTGTTTCTTTCGCCCGCGCAAAGAAGGCCTCGGCAACAGAGATGTCATCGATTATCTCCGTTTCGGTTTGAGTTTGTTCTTTTTTGAAAAGCAGCTTGAACTCGGTGAACCCGCCGCATCCGACTTTTTTAGCAAAACGTGTGATAGACGCTGTGGAAACATGGGTCTCGGCAGCTAGTTCTCGGATGGTCATATAAGGAATTTTCGCTGGATTTTCAATAATAAAATTATAGATTAAGTAGTCTAAATCGTTAAAACTTGATAGCTGTTCGACTGAAAACATCGGCATCTCCTCCAGTGCAATCTCAAATAGATTGTACTGGTTGGAGCTAGCTAATGCAATCGGCAAAAAAATGTTGGGCAAATATAAATGGTTATTATAGCTTGGCGCCATTTTGCTGAATCGTTTGTTGGAACCAAGCAAAGCTGTCCTTTTTCAGTCGCTTTTTACTGCCTTGGCCGTAGTCGTCAATGTCCACATAAATGAAGCCGTAGCGTTTACTCATTTGATGTGATGAGGCGCTCACGATATCAATCGGTCCCCAGGCATAATACCCGCGAACATCCACACCATCATAAATGGCTTCCTTCACCTGCTTCAAATGCTCAGCCAAATAGTAGCTGCGATAGTCATCATGAATCTCGCCTTCCTCAACGACATCAGTGGTTCCCAACCCATTTTCTGTAATATAGATTGGACATTGATAACGATCATAAAATTGATTCAAAACAATCCGCAAGCCAACTGGATCGATCGACCAGCCCCAAGGTGTCTTTTCCAATTCGGGATTACTCAAGAAAGAGCGATTATTTTCATTCGATTCCTTAGAAACTAAACTTGAATAATAATAGGAGAAGGAAAGAAAATCAGCGGTGTTTTTCAGGACTTCTTCATCCCCTTCATAAAACGCGATTTTAATCCCCTGTTCCTCAAAATATCTAAACGCGTAATTAGGATACTTGCCGCGAAGCAGCACATCGCTATAAAAATAGTCCATTTGCGAATATTGCAAGGCCGCCAGTGCATCCTCTGGTTTGGTCGAAGCCGGATAAACTTGATCGGCAAAGACCATCATTCCGATCTCCATGTCAGGATTGATCTTTACCGCAGCTTCCTTAACCATTGCGCTGGCTACCATCATATTATGCAAGCCCTGATATTTTGCTTCAAGCAAGTTTTCTTGGGTATCCTCTGTTACCCCCAGATGACAAAAGGATTGATAGCCAATCAAGTTGATTTGATTGAAGACGATCCAGTATTTCACTTTGTCTTTGTAACGCTCCAAAATGACCTTGCTGTATCTCACAAAATGCTCGATCAGTTCTCGTGAGTACCATCCGTGATAATGAGTGGTCAAAAAGATCGGCATTTCATAATGGGACAATGTGATCATCGGCTCCATCCCGTTTGCTAGGATCGCATCGATCAGCTGATCGTAGAATTTTAAGCCCTCTTCATTGGGGGCTTCCTCAACACCGGTAGGGAAAATCCGTGACCAATCAATTGACGTTCGGAAAGTGTTCAGCCCTAGTTCCTTTAAGAGTTTCAGATCTTCTTGATACGTATGATAAAAATCAATCCCCCGCAGCTTAGGAAAATTACGGCCTTCGTGGTTTTTGATACTCTCGATCGCTTCGTTGACAAAGGTTGATGTCGTGTCTCGTTCCATCCGATCGGCTAATGGAATATCAGCGACAAACTCATTGATGTTGGAAACATTCAAGTCTTTGCCGTCAATATCATATGCTCCTTCTGCTTGATTGGCAGCAATCGCGCCGCCCCATAAAAAATCTTTAGGAAATTCACGTTTATTTTTTTTCATTTTTCCTGCTCCCTTCCTTGCTTATCCCGAGTATAGCTGGCCGCTGGATAAAAAGTAACGGCATTGGGGCTTTCGGTTACAGGAAACAGCATCAGATTCTTGTGACGATCCTGACACAGGGTGTAACAATTGCTGGTTTATTAGGAACGAAAGAGGCCATTCATTAAAAACTTTACGGGTTTTTCCAGTGTCTTTATGCAAATGGGTGAGAATCATGGTATGGTTGTTTTGAAAGCGTTTTAAAAACGACGACTTGATTGCTTTTAGTCAAAATAAAAAAGAAGCGAGGTTCGTTTGATGAAAATTACGACAGTGAAAACCTATGAGGCAATGAGTGAATTAGCAGCAGCAACTATTTGGTCGAAAATGAATAGTGATCGGCGCGTCAATTGCGGAGTGACCATCGGTGCGGCGCCAAAAAGAGCATACGAATTAGTAATTGAAAGAATGAAGTGTAACAAACATTATTCCAATTTTCATGTCTATACGTTGGATGGCAGTCCTCTTGAGCATACTCAGCACACGACGACCTACGCTGAGATGAAGAAACTATTTTTTGAGCCGGCGAAGATCGAAGAAGAAAATATTCACGAAATAACGCTGCAAAATTATTCGATGTTTGATCAGCAAATCGCAGACGATGGCGGACTGGATCTAGTCATTATCGGCTTAGGCAGTGACGGACGTTTTTGCGGCAACCTGACTCAAACAACCGATTTTAACAGCTTGGCTTATGAGGTTGAGATCAAGCCGGACTATCCGTGGTATGAATTTTTCGCTGAGCTGTATCGTTCTTACAATCAAGCGATTCCGAAATCCTTTGTCACGCTGGGACCGCTAAGTATTATGAAAGCTAAGGAAGTCCTGTTGATCGCTCATGGGGATAACAAAGCCGAAGCCTTGGCAAAAATGCTGAAGGGTCCGCTGACTGAAGACTTCCCTGCTTCTTTTTTAAGGCAGCATTCAAATATTACTGTGATCGCTGATGAAGATGCTGCAAAATTAATCAGCTAAATTAGAAAAGCTTCGCGAACTCGCTCAGCTTTGCCAGTTCCACTTCTCGCTTTAGCGAGATTAGTGGAATGGTATGCGCAACGACAATCAGATTCATTTTTCACGATTTTTGAAAAATGATTTCTTAGTTAGGAGTTAGCTGAGCACCAATTAGGAGCTGATGTTGATTGATACCTACTTGGCGTTTCTCAGATTTTAAAATTGACAAAAAGACAGAGAAACGTCGGACGTTTCTCTGTCTTACTTTTTATGATAATTGGCTTGCGGCTGCGCGATCTAAAATCACCGTCAAGTTAGGATGCAGACGCAAGACTGATGCTGGTACATCCTCTGTGATGGGACCTTCCAATGCCTGCTTGATAATCCCCGCTTTCTTTTCGCCGTTTGCGATCAGAACTAATTCTTTTGCAGCTAGAACCGTTTGCGGCCCGAAAGTTACCATTTCTTCGCCCGGTGTATGGGGGCTGGATTCATCAATCATTTTATACAGCTCATCCTCTGGAGCCATCGGCACTCGATAGACACCGTAATCAAAAGACGTGAACTCCGGCAGATTCCCGCAGAAATGGCCATCGCTGCCAATCCCCATCAAGACAAAGTCTAACCCGCCATCTGCGGCGATTTTCTGATCATAGGCCTGATAATTTTTCGAATCCAGCACTTCAATATTCTCTTCTTCGATTCCTAATGGCAGAAATAATTCTTCTGTCAAAGCTTGCATGGTTAAACCGTATTCCTGATCCTTTAATGTGATCTCATCAAAGTTATAAAAATGTGCCAAGCTTTGATCAAAGTCCACTTGTTTTAAGCGATCGGCTAAAATTTCATAGGCGCGTTTGGGTGAAGAGCCAGCGGTCAAGGCTAAGTTCACTCGACGACTTTCTGCCCACTTCATTAAAACGATATCTGCTGTGATTTGACTTAATGTCTCATAATTTTCTGTGACTAATAATTTCATTTCAACACCTGCCCTTTTCTTTTAATGATAGCATAAATTCTGAAAGGGCTTCCTGTTTTTTGAGAGAATCAGCTAGGAATTTTTTCTTTTGCCGGCATTTTCAAAATACAGTTTTGCGGACAGATTTCGATACAATCTCCGCAGTTGATACAGAGCTCTGGATCGATCACTGCCACATTGTTTTCTATCTTAATGGCTTTTTGCGGGCAGGTCTTCACGCAACGATTACAGGTGATACAGCCGACGTCGCAAATTTTGCGGACACCGCCGCCTTTATCCTGATTCGAACAGGCCACGATCGACGTGTTTTCCGCTGGCAGCATTTTAATCAGATTCTTGGGACAAGCGGTAATACATTTTAAGCAGCCGACGCATTTGTCAGGATCGACCTTGGCTACTCCGTCGACGATGTGGAGCGCGTCGTACTCACAAACCGCTTCACAATCGCCAAAGCCCATGCAGCCAAAACGACACTCCTGCGGACCGCCAAAAAGCTGATTTGCTCCATAACAAGTAGTGGTTCCGGCGTAGTCCATTTTGCTATTAGTGAACTCGCAGGTTCCGTTGCAGCGTACAAAGGCCGCGACCTTCTGTACATCACCGACTTCGACACCTAAAATTTCTGATAAGGCTTGACGCGTGCTCGCCCCGCCCGGCGTACAGTTAGTAGCTCCTGCTGTACCTTCCGCCATGGCTTTGGCATAGCCGTCACAGCCCGAAAAACCGCAGGCGCCGCAATTGATCCCCGGCAAGGCGTCTCGCAGTGCTTCTTCCTTTTCATCGACTGGCTTATGAAAGATGATCGTCGCGAGGGAAAGTATGACGCCTGCGATCAATCCCATACCGCCAACAATGCCGATGGGTATCATGATTTCTGTCATTTTTTCCACCCCCCTACTGGAATAATCCTTCTGCCAAGCCGGCAAAACCAAGAAACGATAATGAGACGATTGCTGCTGCGATCAAGGTGATCGGTAATCCTTGAAGCGACTCAGGGATATCATTTCCCTCCAAGCGGCCCCGCACACCAGCGAAAATCACCATAGCAACTAAAAAGCCGATCCCCGCTGCAAATGAATTGACCATTGATTGCATAAAGGAATAATTTTTTGAAAAGTTCAGGATCGTTACTCCTAATACCGCACAATTCGTGGTGATCAGCGGCAAATAGATCCCTAAAGCATTATAAAGCGGCGTCATGTAGCGCTTCATTACCACCTCCACTAGCTGCACCAGTGCTGCGATCGTTAGAATAAAGACGATCGTCTGCAAATAATCCAAGCCTAAAGGCACTAATACAGAAGCATACAGCGGGTAGGTCACTAAAGTTGCTAATACCATAACGAAGGTTACTGCTAGTGACATGCCGACTGCCGTGTCTAATTTCTTCGAGACACCTAAAAACGGACAGATCCCTAAAAACTGCGACAAAACAAAATTATCCGTCAAGATACCTGCGACAATAATCGTTACAAAAATCTGCATTATTGCTCACCCGCCTTTTCATCACAAACGACGGTGCAGGCTTCTGCGATTGGACAAGCCGTGCAATCGAGATCCTTCGCTTTGCGGTCGCTTAATTTATTCGCCAGCATGACCAGCATTCCAAAGACGAAGAACCCGCCTGGCGGCAAGAGCATGATCGTCATTGGCGGGATCACACCTGCTGTGATTGGGAAGCCTAAAAATGTGCCGCTTCCTAAAAGCTCGCGAATGCCTCCCATGCATAGAAGCGTCATGGTAAACCCTACACCCATTCCCAGCCCATCCAAGGCTGAATGAAGGACCGTGTGATCTTTGGCATAGGCTTCTGCTCGACCAAGGATGATGCAGTTTACTACGATCAAGGGTAAATAGATCCCCAAGGTCGCGTCTAATGCTGGTGCCAACGCCTTTACTGCCAATTGAACAACCGTTACGAACCCAGCGATGATGGTGATAAATGCGGGAATTCTGACCCGATCAGGAATCACTTTTCGTAAAAGAGAGATCATGACATTTGAGCCTAAGAGCACTACTGTCGCCGCGACTCCCATACCTAAGCCGTTCAGGGCCGTGGTCGTTACCGCTAGGGTCGGACAGGTCCCTAATGTTAGCCGCAGAACTGGATTTTCAGTGATCAATCCCTTCGTGAATATGCGGGATGTTTTTTCTTTTTCCATTCCATCTCCCCCTTATTTCTCTGATTTGGCCACTTGCTCGAAAAGCGCAAGTGCTTCTTTGACCGATGCGGCTACGGCATTGGAGGATTTGGTCGCTCCGGTTACCGCTTCGACTTGGTTTTTACTGGAAGGTTCATTTTTCACAACTTCTAGCGAGTCATTTTGGCCGGCAAATTGCTTCACAAATTCTTTTTTCGTGACATTTTGGCCGAGGCCGGGAGTTTCGTTCGAAGCGTCTAACACATCTACCCCCACAACTTTGCCATCCTTGACGGCACTCATGACACTCACATCGCTGCCGTACCCATAGGTTTTGGTGACAAAGAGATAACCCAGCGTCTTGCCGGATGTATCTAAGGCCTTGTATCCTTGATTGTCTCCTGACACCTTCACTTCTTGAAAATCATCGGCCTTAATCAGCTGACTCATGACACTTTGCGTTTGCTCCCATTCTTGCTGAGCGATCCGATCTTTGAATAACGAACGTGTGCCTGCGACCGCAAAGGTAATCACCAGACAAATGATAAATAGACACAGGGCATCAGTAAAAATCACTTTGGAGTTTGCTTGTTTCATTTCACCTTCGCCCCCTCGCCAAAGACCTTTGGAATCGTCAAATTCTCAATATGAGGAACTAGGATATTCATCAATAAAATGGCATAGGAAACGCCTTCCGGCAATGCCGCAAAGAAACGGATCAGTACCGTGACAATTCCGCAGCCAATCCCAAAAATGATCTTGCCGTTTCTCGTGATCGGTGATGTCGTGTAATCTGTCGCCATGAAAATCGAGCCCAGCAATAGTCCGCCAGACATCATTTGGTACAAGGGATTTCCACCTAATAAGGTAGAGAAAATAACGACAGTTCCGATAAAGCAAAGCGGAATGATCGGCGAAATGACCTTTCTAGCTACCAGATAAGCGCCGCCGAGAAGGAGCGCTAAAGCACACGTTTCGCCTAAGCTTCCTGCACGGATACCTAAGAACATATCCAGCAAGGAAGGGATTTTTTGACCCGTTTGTGAAGCGGAAAAATAGGTCGCCGACGAAATAACATCCGGCCGAAACATATAATAATTAAGCGGCGGCTGCCAAGTCGTCATCTGAGAAGCAAAGGACATCATCAAAATAATGCGGGCAGTAATCGCCGGATTGACAAAGTTTTGACCGACACCGCCAAAGAATTCCTTCACGATGACGATCGCGATCACACCACCTAAAATCGCCATCCAAAACGGCAGCGTAACCGGCAGATTCAAAGCGAGCAATATTCCTGTGACGACCGCCGTCAAGTTGTGGATCGTATCTGGTCGTTTCAATATTTTTCGCGTTAAATATTCGCTGCCTACACATGACGCAACGGTGACTAAAATCAAGATAAGAGCACGAAAACCAAAAATAATCGTCGAAGCGATAATAGCTGGAATCAAAGCGATGATCACATCCAGCATGATACCGCGGCTGCTTCGTCCGCTGTGGAGATGGGGCGAGATGGAAACAGGTAATTTGTTCATTGGGCAGCCTCCCTTTCTAACTGTTTTGCTCGTTTCATGGACTGGACCAGTCGGCGGCCGGCAGGACAAACAAAGGCGCAGCACCCGCATTCCATACAGGCGGAGACATTCAGCTTCTGCAACCCGGCTACATCATTATTCCGTGTGCAGCGTTCGATCTGAACAGGCAATAATGACATGGGACAAGCTTCCACACAACGCCCGCAGCGAATACACGGAGACTCTTCCGGCAGGCTTTGAGCTTCAGATAAAATCGTAATCGCATTGGTCTGCTTGGTGATCGGCAGCTCCGTAGAAAATTGTGCGATTCCCATCATCGGCCCGCCGAGAATGATCTTGCTAGGCTCGTCGATCAAACCGCCGCAATATTTGATAACATCGCCGATCGGGGTCCCCACTGGAACGACCACATTCTTCGGCTGCGCGACATTTCCATCCACCGTGATTCGTTTGTGGGTCAGCGGCATCCCAATCTCGATGTACCGCTGCAAGAGTGAAACTGTCGAGATGTTGGTGATCAGACAGCCCACCTCAGAAGGCAGCTTGCCAGGCGGGATCTTCCGGCCAGTCGTGGCATAGACCAGCATTTTTTCTGCCCCTTGGGGATATAATGAAGGAATCTCCATCACATCAATACTGGGATCAAGATCAGCCAATTCACTCAAATGCTTCCGCAGACTTCTTAGTCCCTTTGGCTTATTGCTTTCGATCCCTACTACGCCATGGGCAATATTCAAATGCTTCATGATCGTCTGCATCCCCGCGATGATCCGCTCCGGATACTCCAAGCTTTCACGATAATCCGAGGTAATAAAAGGCTCACACTCCGCCCCATTGATTACTAATGTGTCGATCGGTGTATCTTCTTTAACATTCAGCTTCACATGCAGCGGAAAACCGGCTCCGCCGATCCCGACAATGCCGCTGTCACGAGCGGCTTTTAAAAGGTCCTCTTTAGAATTGATTGGAACGGGATTTGGCTCGGGAAATTCCACCGGCAACCCGTCGCTGGCGATATGAACAGCCTCACACATCTGACCATTCGCCATCAAAACCGGTTTGATCCCTTTGACCTTCCCTGAAACAGATGCGTGGATCGGTGCCGAGACAAAGGCTTCAGAATCACCGATCACTTGTCCGACTGTAACGACATCCCCCTTCTTGACCGTCGGCTGACAAACTCCGCCGATATGCTGCTGCATCGGAATCGTCACAATTTTCGGCGGTTCCATAAAAACGCTTTCAAATTCGGCCGTGTTTTTATTATGGGGGACTTTGACACCTCCTTTAAATTTTGCGATTGCTTTCGTTATTGTATCCATAGACAAACCTCCTCAGTGGTCCAACAAAATCATTGTTGATCATCAGTTTGCGACAGTTCTCTTTTCTAATAAAATAAATTCACTCAAAAATAATCCTCATACGAATAAATGCGGCGGCGGCTCGGGTCGCTTCATACGCCTTTTTTCACAAATTCATTCACAAACTTCAACGACGATTTTATCAGTATACTTCTATGTTTATGATAGCACAGTGAAAAACAAATGTAATTAGTTTTCACAAAGTCACAAAAAAAAGTACCTAGTTTCCTAGGCACTTTTGACTGTTCCTCTTTTAGGGCGTATTAGAAAGCGTCCACTGCAGGGTTGTTTGGTAACTTCCTGTCTGACGCGGCGTATTTTTCGGTACCAGGAGCTGAAATTGATTCAGCGGCAGTTCGACATAGCCGGCAGCGGTCGTATTGTCGAGAGTCATCAGTATGACCTGATTGCTGGGAAGCATCTGGATCGTTTGATTCGCTACAGCGGAGTAATTTTGAAAGTTGGTTTTCAATGCTCCTAGGGAAATAGCGAGACGCGTATTGGTCAAACTTTTTTGCCCGCTCATCCAGTTATTCGCCTGAGCTACTTTTAACTGCCAAGCCTTGGCTGCGGTGCGGGTATCATCGATGCGGATCGTCCCTGTTTGAAGCGGGTTGGCACTGTTGCCGCCGACATGAGCATTCCAGCTCTCGTCTACTTTGGTTTGGATCGGATGGGTCCCGAAATTCAAATTCGTCGGCAGCAGCTCACTTTCCAGCGCTAAATCCCCCGCATCAAAATAAATATTCGTATTGCCGCCGAAGTTGCTCAAAAGCTGAATCGTCAGATCATCCGTTTGAACGATCCCGCCGCGAATCAACGCCGTATAGTCTTGGGTCAAGCCGCTTGGACTAGTCACAAAAGTCGGGATGGAAACGTCGGTTTTGCCTAAAATTGAGGCTGATACAAGGTTCGTACTGATCGCTGAGTTTGGATTTCCCAAAGAGGTAAGCAGACCGCTGACACTAGATAAAACCTGTGTCAGCACTAACCCAATCAACCCGAGGGGCAGCGTATTAAGCACATTGTTCAAATCAGTCAGCCGGTTAGACAGCGTACTAGTCAAAATCGGCAGCAGGCCTTGGCTGATATTGACTCCCAGCAAGGTGGCAGACAATTGTTCAGTCGTTATCGGCAGATTTTGATTGCCATAGTTCTCATTTTTCAAATTATTGATGGCTTGGTTGAGGCTGTTCAAAGGTGCCTGCAGCGAAGGATTCAAGGGCAGCAAAGTACTAATCGTCGTAACCAGCGTTGATAACAGCGTCAGCAGACCTCCGATCGGCAAATCCGCCAGCGGGATCGTCACAGTAGTGGTTACTGTCGCAGTTCCGTTCGGTGTGACCTTGCTTGAAAGCTGTGACGGAACTGAGATCAGCGCGTACTTTTTCCCGGTCTTGATCAGGCTGACTCCGGTGGTACTTCCATCGATGGAAAAAGTCACCGGTTGTTGACTAACATTTAAATAAGGAGCTGCTGCAGTAGTCCCGCTATTGTTACTCACCTGAGTATTGGCAAATAAATCCACCGAGACTGCGCTTACAATAATATTGGAGCTGGTTAAAAATAGAAACAAGGCGGCTCCTGTGATGCAAATCTGCTGAAACAAACGCGTGCGCTTTCTTTTCATATTGCTTCCCCCTCTATCTTTGATTTTACTTAACCCATCAAAATTTTCCTTTACGAGAAAATAATCGACGACTGCCCCTGCTTGGTAAAAAAATCGTTCCTTTTCCGTGAAATAAGCCCAAATTGCATCAGAAAAGAACCGTTAATCCCGTTGTTTTCTTCCTTAATTAAACACAGCGGAGATAAATGCGAAAAATATTTTGCTTAACTGTGAAGAAGCTATGAGCGCTTTGATAACGCTTTTTTGGAAACCGGCTATATAATCCCTGCATAAGATTCAAACTCTTTTCTGCGCAGAAAAGAACCGCTTTTTTTACTAGGGACTGAGAAAGGGGGAGGCAATTGAAGAATCTGATGATTTTCATCTTAGGTTTTCTACCGCTCTTCGTTGTTCTTTCTTCACAGGCCGAAGCCGCCGTCACCAATGGCGAGGTTCAGTATTATTACCAAAGCAGTACCGCAACTAGCAACAGCTCCACTTCAGAAACGCAGGAAAACAATACTACAAGTGATTCTCATCCTCTTAGCACCACAAGTGAAGAGGTGAATCACGAGGGCGAATCCGCTTCGTTAAATCATCGCGGCGGCACTTCACACTCAGGCATCACACGCTTTCTGCAAACAAACGATCAACGCAATCCCTTTTTAATCGTCGTTGGAATAATGATTCTCGCGATTGCTTTTTTAGGGTGGCGAATCGTCAAAAATAGGAGGAAAAACGAATGAAGAAACAAGGTGCTCTACTCATAGCTGGACTTTTTGCAGGCAGTCTGTTCGCCTTTTCAACTGGTGCTCATGCTGTGGATACGACTGGTACGGTCGACTATACTGATGGCGGTATCACGTTTGACCCTCAAGATCCCGAAAATGCAAGTGCTTCATTACCTAAAGATTTAAACTTTGGTTCACACGCCATTCAAACGACTGCGGATGAAACTTGGACCGCTACCTCGGATGGTGTTCAGACATCACCTGTAACTACCGGTCAAGTCGCAGTTAGCGATAATCGCGGCGATTCCAGCACAGGCTGGACAGTCAAGGTAAATGAGCCGACTCAATTCACTGCTAACTCGAAGCCGTTGACTGGTGCCGAATTAAGCTTCACAGTAGGTGCTTTGACAAACAATGTGAACTCCCTGCCAACCGGTACCCGTATCGCAGATAGTGCCAAAACAGACTTGCTGGTCAACCAAACAGTCACCGTTTTGACCGCGCAGCCAAATGAAGGTGCCGGCGAAACCGCTCTGCCAATCACTAAATTTGAACTGAACGTACCAAAAAACACTGCTAAGGAACAGGCACAGTACCAAACAACCTTAGTCTGGACCTTCTCAGCAACACCAAGCTAAAAAAACTAGGATGGAATCCCGTCAGCAGCCTCGCCTACTGTGAAGGCGGCTATAGACTGTCAGACCATGGTTCCTTCCTTTGATCTATAGATATAGGGGAATAAGAAAAGAGAGAGACTCTTCCATTACGCGAAAAAATACAATTGAAGTAAAGGGGCTGAAAATGCTGAAGAAACGATCGAAATCATTTATACGAGGCGTGTTCCTCGTTTTAGCTCTTTCATTTTTACCAATTGTCGCTCATGGAGAGTCGTTGGATACCTTCGATGCAGTGATCCATCCATCGGAGCAGCAAATTGATAAGGATCAGCTTTATTATGATTTGCAGTACCAGCCCAATGCCGCCGAACGCCTGACGGTGACCCTGACCAATCGGACAGATCAGCCGCTCAAGCTGAAAGCGTCATTCAATCGAGCAGTCACCAACAGTTTGGGAGTCGTGGAATACTCGGGAATGAATAAAGATGAGAGTAATTTCGGACCCAACATCACCGACTACGTCAAACTAAGTGACCAAGAAATCGAATTAGCTGGCAATCAATCAAAGGATATTTACCTAGCTGTAAAAATGCCGGAAAAAGAATTTGAGGGAATCTTAGCCGGCGGTTTATATCTAGAGCAAGCAGCCTCTGGAAAAATCGATGGGAATATCAGAAATGTGTTTTCGCGAGAGATCGCAGTCTTGCTGCAAAATAAGACTGACGAGGTAAAACCCGTTCTGAAAATTACCAAGGCCAAAGCCGTCCAAGCCAACAGCCGCAATGCGATAAACGTGACTGTTGACAACGAAAAAGCGGTCTATGTCAAAGACGCCGCACTTGAATATCAAGTCGAAAAGGATGGCAAAACGATTGCCAAAGACAAAAAAGAAAAGTTAACACTAGCACCAAGTTCACGCATGCCCTACCTGATCCAAATGAACAATACAGAATTTTCACCGGGTACTTATACCGTCAAAATGACGATCCGTTCCGGTGATCAAAAATGGACCGGTCATCCGACCTTCACCATTGATCGAAAAAAAGCCGCAGATTACAACGCGAACGACGTTTCGATCAAAAAGAAAACAACGAATCCTTGGATCTGGGTCGGACTTGCTGTGATCCTCATTCTGCTAGCCATCGTGATCTTCATGTATAACAGAAACAGGAACTTGAAGAAGAAGTTAGATGGGAAATGAAAAAACTAAAACGACACTTCACATGTGAAGTGTCGTTTTTTCTATGCGATAAAATCAATCACGCTGCCTGGATGCAACTGCGGAACTTCGCTTCGATCAAGACCAATCGATCCGGGCAAGATATCTTCTATTCCTGCACCAAAATGGAATGAAAGGTGCCCAAGTTGGCTAAAGTTTTTGAAAGCTACGTTACCCACTTTTGTGATAGTGTATTCTTCATAATCAAAGCGGATTTTTGCACCCTTAATAAACGTTTCTAGCTTGGGAGCCTCAATGAATCGATGCAAAATACAAATATCTTTCAGTTCGTCTGGTGCTTCCTCATTGAATAACACTAGAATCGGATAGTCCTCAAAGTAAGCATCAGCTCCAATACTGATTACCTTTGTTCTCGTCATGCAAAAACTCCCTTTCAATATACATTTTCTTCCAAAGCATAAAGCTAGGCGACATTCATTATCCTCTAAAAATTTGGATAGCCTGTTTAACATCTGCCTTCATGCCTGCATAAGCAGCCACGGACAGTTGATCAAAAAATAGTGGTGTATCAATCGAGTTATTGGCAATATATTCTTTGATTGCCTCACCGCCCGCCTTGCTCATATAGGTGAAATAGTTGATTTTACAAATACCATTTTTAATCGCAATCTTATAGTTTTCTTCTGAAACTCCCGAACCGCCGTGCATCACAAAAGGGACATCAATCTGTTCTTTGATTGCAGTAATTCGAGCTAAATCGAGTTTTGGTTTCTTAACATACATCCCATGAACTGTACCAAAAGCAATCGCTAAACAATCAATTCCAGTCGCTTTCACGAATTCTTTTGCAACTTTCGGATCAGTGTATACATCCTCTAAATCTTCGTAATCTTCACTAGAATCAGCCTGACCTCCTTCTCCGCTTCCCACTTCAGAGGTAAAAATGTGTCCTATCTCCGCTTCTACTGAAACTCCGGCTGCATGAGCAATCCGCACGATTTCTTTCGTTTCAGCCAAATTTTCTTCATATGACTTGCTGGAAGCGTCATACATGACAGAGGTAAATCCTTGACGAATGGCTTTGACGCACATCTCAAAGGTTGCTCCATGATCCAAATGAACGGCTACTGGTACACTGGCACGCCGGGCATAATCTAACATTACTGGCCCAATTTCTTCGATCGGAATCAATGATTCATGAACCTCCGCATGTTGTAGAATTACTGGAGAATCGACTTCTTCCGCCGCTTCTATCACCGCTTTGACGGCTTCCAGATTAGGTGTATTAAAAGCACCCACACCATATTTTTCTTTATTTGCTGTATCTAAAATTTCTTTTAATGTCACTAACATGATGTGTCCTCCTTGACTAGTTCAGTCTCGATATTGAAATGCGCCAAAAGTATTTTTTCTGCCTCAGTATTCCAACAATCACGATGTCGTTTACAGGCTTCATCCAACTGCTTAAACAGCTCATTATTTTCACCTAATTTTTCAAAGTCCGCGATTGCCGTTAACGGTAGATCAATGTGGGTATAGATCAACTTCTTTCCGCCTGGCAGATTTGGCAGGTTTAGCGTTGTTTCAGCAGCAGCATTTAAGCCCCCGATATGAGTGATCATAACTGTTGGATTCAAGATCCCTTTTGAAGATAGGTCAATAGCTTCCAGCATATCTTCCATTACGCTGCCGCTGTAGCCAGCAAAATGCGTGCGCTTATAATGGATATCATACATATTGATAACCGCACTCAACTCTTTACTTAATGGACCAGCAAAAAAGTTCAAACAACCGTCATCCGCTAATAGGCGATCTCCTTCTTCAATTAACGATTGGATTGGAGCATAGACAAAAACATCGTCATATCCTTCACCCGCGCTCAATTTCCTTAACTCTGATTCGGAATCTTCATGGTCATTTGGGTTATGATAGCAAAGCTCAACATTATTATTTCTAGCTTCATCTATTCGTAAAACTTTTTCTGCTCGCTCGATCCGCTCAGCAGAAGTGTCGACAGCAACCACCATCTTTGGTCCATTCGGCATATGAACCGCATAATCGATAGCTTCCAGTCCCATCGGACCGCAAGCACCCAAAATCAGCAATTTACCTCCTTTTTTAACGCCTAAATCGTGTGCATGATTAAGATTACTAGTATGATAATTTCGCTTGAATCCAGCGATCACACAGGCGACCGGCTCTGTCAATGAAGCTGAAAAGAAGCTGTCTCCTTCGTAGGTCAAAAGACAATCCAGTTCCATCACTTCTGATGGAACAATACAATAAGTCGCATCACCGCCAAAAAAGCGATAAGAATAACCTGGCGCATCGTTTCGACCTTTATAATTTAGAGCTGGTTGAATCGTAAACTTTTGCCCGACAGAGTATTTGTCCTGCCATTTCCCTCCGACCTCGACGATTACTCCAGCTATCTCGTGACCAACGATTGCTGGTTTCTCTTGTAGATTTTCAGGAGCTCGAGTGTGCTTCTCTCCTTGTTGTGCCAACTTATAGGTAGACATACAGATACTATCCGTGATTACCTTGATAAGAATCTCATCTGACTGCAACTCAGGCAGCTCAAATTCTTCCAAGCGCAGATCTTTTACTCCATGAAGCCGAACAGCTTTTGTGGTAACTGACATTTTCTTCACCTCTTCTTTAAATTTAACGCGCTTTCATTTCTTTACACCTTTACTCTAAAAGCCGATGGAAATTTCGTCAATGAAACTCAGCGAACTTGAACATAATTTCCATTTTTACTTTTGAATCTTTTTCACATAGGAAATTTTGCTCGTTTCTTCTTCGATCTATTGACTTATGTTCCAGTACTCATCTATCATTCAAGTTGTAAAAGCGCTTTCATTAAACTTTCATTTATTACTAATAAGGAGGGGTTATAAATGACGACATTATTCTTACCACTGTTCCTGTTATTTGTTTTAAATTTTTCTTTTTCCTATCTCCAATTCGTCAATATCAAAAAGACGATCGTGGAAATTAAAGCCGATCAAGCTGTCAATACGATTGTTACCATGGGACGAGCAAAATCCAAATATTCCCTCAGAAAAGGCGCTCTTGTAATTATCTCGATCTCTGAGGAAAATGCGATTTTAGCCTTTCATGAAATGGTTGGGCGCACAATTTTTTCTCGCACCAAATCTGTTGACTCGATGATTGGATTGCCACTAGATACTGCTTACAGCCAACTGTCCCAGCAAAAAGACTTGAAAGCTGCTGCCTTTGAGCAAGCCCTGAAAAACTGTAACAAAGATTTTTACATACTTAAGGAGGTTGTATAATGGATTTTTTAGTCAAATTAGCAGAAGGTTTTACCGGAATCTTTAATGCAGGCGGTGAAAATCTGATTGGACTCATCACAGGCATTTTACCGAATCTGTTGGTCTTATTAACTTTTGTCAATTCTTTAGTCGTTCTGATCGGTGAAAAGCGTGTCTCACACTTCACCCAAAAGCTCACACGTTTTACGATTTTACGTACAACATTATTACCTTTTTGTTCTTTATTCTTATTATCAAACCCGATGTGTTTCACTATGGGGCGCTTTTTAGATGAAGATCAGAAACCGGCCTTTATTGATACGATCGGATCAATGGCTCACCCCTTGACCGGAATTTTCCCTCATGCAAATCCCGGGGAATTATTCGTATGGATCGGCATTTCTTCTGGTATTACCAAACTGGGATTATCAATTTCACCACTAGCTGTTCGTTATTTGATTGCTGGCTTTATCGTCTGTTTAATCCGAGGAATGTTTACAGAAGCAATGACTAAACAGCTAATCAAACGCTCAGGACTAAAGGAGGCACAATAATAATGATGAAGTCAGTAATTATTAACCATGGTCCCAACGGTTGGGGTGGTCCACTGAAAGTTTTCCCAACAGAAACACAAAAATATGTGGTCTCCGTAACAGGCGGAGGCATTCATCCCCTTGCACAAAAAATCGCCGACCTGTTAGATGTCCCGACAAAAGACGGATTCAAAGAAAAGATAGAACCCGAGGAAATCATCATCGTAATTGTAGATTGTGGCGGTACACTGCGCTGTGGTGTTTATCCAAAATTAGGAGTCAAAACGATTGATGTTCATCCTATTTCTCCTTCAGGCCCTTTGAGTAAATTTATGACCGAAGATATTTTTGTTTCAGGTACATCTTTGGACGATGTAACAGTAAGTGAAAATATTGAGGTGGATTCATCTGGTGAACCAGCAACAACAATTAGCGAAGTAGAAATGCCAGTCGAAGAACCTCCACAATCTGAAGTAAACAAGAAAAAAGGGCTGATGGATATAGTAACCAGTCTAGGAAAGACTATCGGAAAAGTTGTAAATATCTTTTATCAGGGTGGTCGTGAATCCATCGACATTGTGATTAAAAATATCCTGCCCTTTATGACCTTCGTTAGTATTATGGTTGGGATCATCAACTATACAGGTGTCGGTAATATGATTGCTAACGCAGTAAAACCTTTAGCTGGTAATTTGGGCGGTTTGCTGGTTCTTTCGGTTATCTGCGCGATTCCGATCCTTTCACCGATTTTAGGTCCTGGCGCCGTTATCGCACAAGTCGTCGGTGTCTTAATCGGTGTTGAAATCGGCAAAGGAACTATTCCACCATCTTATGCCCTACCAGCACTCTTTGCGATTAATTCTCAGGTAGTCTGTGACTTCATCCCTGTTGGTTTGACCCTGTGTGAAGCAACACCAGAGACTGTCGAAATCGGAACACCTGCCGTATTGTTTACTCGCTTAGTTACAGGACCAATCGCAGTGATTGTTGCATGGCTGCTCAGTTTCGGACTATACTAAATAATGAATTTGCTCTTTTAGAAGTGTGAGGTGGAAAATTTGCAACCAGCAGACATTGATCTATTAGTGACTTTAGCGCGACTCTACTATGAAGAGGAGCGACCACAAAAAGAAATCTCAGATACCTTGAATATAAGTCGTTCCCAAGTTTCAAAGTACTTAGCAAAAGCTAAGAAATTAGGCATCGTTGAAACGATTATCCATGACAACATAGCGAATCAATATGCTGATCTAGAACAAGAAATCAAGCATATCTTCTCATTGGAGAATGTTATCTTGTGTGCTACCGTGGACCCTTCCGTTCAAAAGACACAACTTGCACACACAGCCCTCGATCATTTTTTGCGTATCGCAAAACCTGATAGTATTGTGGCGGTAGCCGGTGGAAGTACAATGCAGCAGATGGCTTACAATTATCCTTATACTAGGCCGATGGAAGGAGTTACTTTTGTTCCATTGTCTGGCGGATTGGGAAAGACCCATCAGGATATTCAGGCCAATGTGAACTGTGAACTGTTCAGTCGACATAGCGGTGGAGATTATCTGCAACTTCATGCACCGATTATTGTTGACTCCAGCTTCACTAAAAATATTCTATTAAAAGAATCTTTCGTTGACTCAATCTTTACTGTCGCAAAAAAAGCTGATATTTGTCTACTCGGAATCGGCAATGCACCAATCTATGAAGAAATGCGCTCGACTTACCTCACAAAGACTGACCTCACCAGTCTGGACAGAGACATCGTGGTAGGTGATGTATCTTATATTTTTATTGATCGTAACGGAAATATCGCCGACTGCCCTTGGAATAAACAAGTTATTGCGCTTGATTTAGCAGATTTGAGAAATATCCCAGTACGACTTGGTGTGGCTGCTGGGGGTGAAAAAGTATCTGCCATTGCCGCCGCCATTAAAAGCGGGATCATTAATTCGCTAGTAACTGATATCAGTACAGCACAAAAATTATTGAAATATGGTAATTAAAAAAAATTCCTCTTATTTTGAGGAATTTTTTTTGTTGCATTCTTAGTTGAAGCGTACTCATTTAGCTTGACCAGCCGCTTAAAACAAACTACTATAATAGATAGTAGTATATCAGCTATCACTTGTACATATAGTATACAAAAAACATGATAGGAAGAAGGTTTTACTGATGCGAACGATTGACTTGATTGTATTAGGTATCCTAAAAAAAGAGTCGCTAAGCGCCTATGATATCCAGAAATTGGTGGAATACCAGAACATCTCCCAATGGGTAAAAGTCAGCACGCCTACAATCTATAAAAAGATGCTGCAATTAGAAAAGCAAGGCTATGTTAAAAGCACCGCGAAAAAGAATGGCAAGATGCCGGAGAAAGCCGTCTATTCTTTAACCAAAAAAGGAAAAACCGAATTCGAGAAATTAATGCTTGGGATCGCCGCTCGTCCCATCAATATTTTCCTAGACTTCAACGCTGTCATCCTTAACCTGGATAGTCTAGCGCCTGCTGATCAAAAGGCCTGCATCAGTATTATCGAAGCCAATGTTAAAAAGATGACGACCCAATTACAGGACAGTCTTGCTGACAATCCCAATTCAACGAACCTGCCGGCCACAGGTAAAGCCGTGATGCAGCAACAGTTGTTCTTATTTGAAGCGATCGAAAAATGGATCAAAAGTGTGCGGGAAGGTTTTTGAGCGCTGGCTCTTTGAAAGGAGTATCTATGCTAAATAAAGAAAGCATCACCAAAAGTTCTCTGCCTAAAGTCAGTCAGGACTACATCGTCGTTGCTCCCCATCAGTTACTGCGTCCCTACATTGCCAACTACACCTTCACCAATCCCAGCACAATGTCCGAACAGCAAACGATATTGCCTACGATCAGTACAACGCTGGTATGCACCTTTCAGGATGGTCAATTTACCGCCCGATGACAACAGTATCAGTGGTTGTCTCGAGGATAGTTTCGGCGTGACTTGGATTATTTCTGCTAGAACAAATTAAAAGATACGTTCGGACCAATAACAAAAAAACGTTATTGGTTTTTTATTAGGATTCTGATTGACCTATCAGGTAAAGCTTGTTACACTTGGATTGACCTAATAGGTAAAGGAGTGAGCATTTTGACTGAAATCAATACGGAAGATGCTAAGATTCAAGGAATTATCAACGCGGCGTTAAAGGAGTTTGCGCAAAGAGGATATGAAGAAGCGTCCACTAATCGAATTGCCAAAGCGGCTGGTATGTCGAAGGCTTTGATGTTTCATTATGTAAAAAGCAAAGAGGAATTACTTTTGATGCTGCTGGATTATTGCCGAAAAACGATTGCGGAGGACTATTTAAATAAGATGGATTTGCAGGAAAAGGATATTTTCGCCCGCCTGCTGCAATCCTACACTTTGCAAATTGAATTAATGAAAAAAAAACCGTGGATCTTTGACTTCACCAATTTGAAGATTGAGACAAACTCGGCGGCGGTCAATCAAAAAATAGCTGCGATGGCAAAAACACAGCAGTCACTTTGTGCCGATGAGCTGTTCGCCTCCATCGATGAATCAAAATTCCGTCCAGAGCTTGATGTTGAGCGCAGCAAACAATTGATCCTTTGGGGAAATATCGGCTTCACCAATGAGATTCTTGCAGAACTGAAAAATACTGACTACGAACAAATCGATTATCAAGCGATCTGCGCCAAACTGACTCAATACCTCGATGATCTCAAGACCGTTTTCTACACGCACTAATTAAATGAAAAAAAGCCTATTCTTAGTTGGAGCGATCTTGATTTTAGCGATGATATATTCGAAGCAGTCCACAGCAAATACCCCTCTGCAGAAAGAAGGTACTACGATGGAAGAAGCTAATATAGCTATCGCTTTTCCTTTGCGCGGTGAATGGTACACCGAAACAAGCCCAGTTGATCGGGTTCCGAGCCATGGGACAGATCGTTTTGGGTTGCGATACGCCTTCGATTTTATTCAGAAGGACCAGCAAAACAGCTCTCATACTGGAAAAGCGGCAAACTATTTTTTAGGCGGCATTCCGCTAGAAAAATATTACTGCTTTGGTCAATCTGTTTTTGCGCCATTTGCCGGTGAGATCGTCACGGTGAAAAACAATACCTCTGATGATGAAAAGGCTGCTTGGATTCATGACCAAACGACAGCCATTCGTCACTCCCTCTTTTTCAATCCAAAGAAGGACGGCTTTGAAGCAATCGCAGGAAATTATATCGTCATCAAACAAGCCGCGGGCATTTACGCAGCTTTTTGCCATTTGCAAAAAGATTCCATCGCGGTTAGCGAAGGCCAGTCAATCCAGCAAGGAGACTACCTTGGCAACGTTGGACATACTGGAAATTCTACCGAGCCCCACTTGCATTTTCAGTTAATGGATTCTGCAATAATCGAAACGGCAAATGGTCTGCCCTTCGTCTTTGCAGCCTATGAAAAATACAATGGACACGCCTGGGAGCTTGTTAAAATGCAATTGCCTGCCGCAGGTGAGCGGATTCGTTCCCTGGACTAAATCTATATAAACCTCAGAGTCAGTAAGCCCTGAGCGATTGAGTAATTAAGAAGTTGAAACTGATGGGATCACGCGTATTCGTGATCGGTCAAAGCTGGTAGCTTACCAGAAAATTGGGTGATTAAGCCGCGACTTCTGAACAGATCGCAGCTGCTTGACACCACAGCAAATAAACTTTTGATGTACTTTTATGCTAAAGCTATTCTTTTGACCCTGCATCAATTGATCCGTTTCAAGAGCCTGCTAATCCTTCTAAGGGTTCCTTGATAAACTGCGCGAATAATTTTTTCGCTTTTTCGGCGATAAAAGAAGTTGCTGCAAATAAACGAGAAGTCAGCTGTTTCCATTCCTTCTTGTCAAAATAGCTTTCAAAATAAATATAATAGCGGCGTAATGCGCGGGTTGTTTTCGTATGCAGCATGATCTTACGAACGACGTCCTTTAGGAAAAATGAAAAATCCGCCGTTCCCAGTTCATCACGAACCTGAAGCGCTATCAAAAGCTTGATCGTTGTATCTTCATCATGGGTTTCTTCGTAATAGTTCCGAATTCGTTTTTCTAAAGTCTTTCTTTTTAGTGAAAATATTTGCTGGTGTGTTAAAAATGTTTCTGTCATAGTACTCCCTCTCTTTCTTTGTTTGTGATCACGCCTAGACTATAATCCTAAGAAATCCCTCCTGTCAAACCCCCTTTTTCTTGAAAAGGACATTTCACAAGCCCAAAGCAGGAGGCTGATTGAATTCTGTCAGTAAAATTTTTATTTTTTTAATTTGCGATTAAAAAAATAAAAAATGTTAAATCTATTCATTTGTGTATCTTATTTTTTGCTTCCGTTGATAAATAGCGTAGAATAACACCTATACAGTGATTCAAGGAGGAACGGTATGGACAATTTGGAGAATTATAGCATCAGAATCGATATTCCTGAAGTGGATGAATACTTGGCCCTGCGCAAGGTTTGCGGGCTGTCTGATCGCGGTAAAGATGCCAGTAAAATAGGACTAAGCAACAGTATTTATTCTGTTATCATTAGAAGAAGCACGGATCAGGAGCTTGTCGGAATGGGCAGACTGATCGGCGATGGCGGGACTGCCTATCAGATTGTTGATATTGCCGTTCATCCTAGCGAGCAGGGAAATGGACTGGCAAAAAACATCATGCAGCTATTGATGACACATATTGAAAATGAAGTTGATCCGCAAGCCTATGTCAATTTGATCGCCGATTGCCCGGCAGATAATCTTTATAAGCAGTTCGGCTTTGTGGAGACCGCACCAGAGAGCTTAGGCATGTATTTGAAGCGATAAGAAAGGCTTCGCGAACTCGCTCAGCTTTTGAGCAATAAGACCAAAATATTTCTAAATTGCTTCTCAAATTTCGAAATATTTTTGCTTATTGCCGATAAAGCTAGTTCGTGAAGCCAGACATGGATATACCCGCTACAAAGCGATTTATTCATGTTGAAATTCTATACTTCCTTTAATGTTAAAAAAACAGGATTCCTATTTTTTAGGACTCCTGTTTTTTGTTTTATTTAGTAAATACCACAAAACCCGGCAACTCAGGATGATCGATCACTAACCCCCTGCGAACAGACCGCGCACCCCAAAAGATCAGCAAATCACCGGCTGACATGAAGATATTAAAGGCCGCCAGTAAGATCAGCTCCGTATTTGGATACAGCAACGACAAGAAATAATACCCGCCTCCCAGTATCGCAACTGGTGCTAATACACCGATTTTATAAGCTTTTGCTCTCAACGCCTCTTTACAATGACAATACGGCATCAGCTCTTTGACGTTAAAACCAAAGCGGATACTTTTCATCCTGCTCTTGGCGTAATTCGCCCAAGCCAGCCCATGAATCAACTCATGAATCGGAAGCGACAAAAGCAATAGAAAAATAAACCTGCGAAAATTGATCTCCCAAAGAGGTGTGGCGTCCGCTCCCCAGCGCCAAAAATAACCAATCACCACCAATACGATAAAGGGCAGCGCCACCAGCATTCCCTGTGAGTCAGTTTCCTTTATCGAAATCGTTTTGTCCTCCTTGCGATAATTCTTTTCCTGCATTTCCTGACAAAGAGCATCAAATTGTTCGTACCTCTGATTCTTTTTCCGCCTTTTCCTAGTCTCCATAATCCTTACCCCCGTTTCCTATGTCCCCACATAGATCAACACTTTTTCTAACCCCCTTTCCGCCATAATATAGGCAGGACTCCGCTCCGTCAAAACCTAAATTCAAAAGTTATTTAACAAAAATAAATTGAAGAATAAAAAAACAGCTAGAAGCAATCTTTCGATCAAGAATTCTAGCTGCTGCTTTAGTATTGTTTTCACGCTCTTCCATAAAATCAAGGGGCTCGCTAGGTCATTTTGCTTCTACTTGAATTCCTGTCATTTCTGCCAAATGAACGTCTGGAACCATCGAATGTCTAACTTGCTGCAAGAAAATGGTTTTAGTGACCGCTTCTAATTCTATATAAAAACCAATCTCCCCTTACCTTTATTATAAATGATTGCTCACTTTTTCACTTGCCATATTTTTGATGATTTCGCAAAAAATTGGGTTTTAAAAAAACAAGAACGCCTCTTTTATCTCCACTCAAAAAGTCGAATAGGTACACTCATTTAAGTGTCTCCATTCGACTTTTGGGGATGAGCCGACTATTGAGGTCCGCTTACCCTATTGAATAAATACAAGATTGGGTATTTCTAATAAGTCCGCCCTTCCTATTGGGGTGATCGGGGCGAACGCGCCAACTTTCCATATACCACCTCCTCGACACTTAATAAACAAGGTTTTCGTTAGTTTTCTTCAATACTTGCAATGATGTTTTCAATATTCATATAACGAAAATCTTCTTGTTTGATAAAAATAATCTGTGCGGTACATTTTTCTCTTTTGATGATTTCTTTTACTTTCTCTTCAGAACGGGCGACCTGCGGCGTCAAAAGTAAAACGTCATAGTCTTTAAAATTTAGTTTTTCTTCGACCCTGCTTATCGGTGCATAATCTATCTCATATGATAGATTTCTTGCTCTGATCGCTTCAAGCATTTTTGATACGAGCAGCGATGCACTGATACCTGCCTCACAAATAATCAGTAGATCCTTATGCATAATATTCTCCTATCTTCTTTATCGGGCAAAGCCAATTGGTGAAAATGCCACATAGGTTAAAATAACAACAACAACCAATACGATAGCAGTCACCTTGGTGTATTTCCAAGGCTCGATATCGACTTTTGTATCGAATGAGTTCAACACAAATTCTCCATCAGGCTTCAATTTGGAAACTACCATCAAAATGATAATGTCTAAAACGAATAATGCCGTCAAAACATAGAGGAAATGGATATTTTGGAAAAACATTTTTGATAATGCGTATAGCACAATATGCACAGCGATCGTCGTTTTTGCCCCGAAAGCGGTTGCTTTTTTTGAATAAAAGGCAAAGAGGATGATCACAAGCAGCGGCATATTGTATAAGCCATTGAATTCCTGAACGAACTGATACAAACCTGCTGGCGCAAAAGAAATGAATGGCGCTACGATAATAGAGATAATCCCCACAACCACTGTCACTGTTTTACCAGCCCGAGCGATTTGTTTGTCATTTGCTTTCTTATTGATAAGCGGTTTATAAAAATCCAGTGAAAACAAGGTTGATGTCGCGTTCAAAGCTCCCGCAAATGATGATAGGATCGCGCCAAAGATAACAGCGGCGAAAATCCCAAAGATCATTTTCGGCAATACTTCACTGACTAAAAAAGGATACGCGTTATCTGGATTTGACATTAAGCTATCCCCAAAAATATTCCGAGCGACGATCCCTGGAAAGACTAGGAACAACGCGCCAAAGATTTTGAAGACGCCGACCATGAACGCCCCTTTTTGTGCCTCAGCTAAATTCTTGCCGGACAACGCTTTTTGAACGATCATTTGATTGGTACACCAGAAATACAGATTGTTAAACAGCATCCCTGTAAATAAGGTCGGCCATGGAACAACAGCCGAGTCGATCGATCCCACAGAGTTAAGCAGCCATGGGGTGTTTACCACAACGTGTTCGATCCCGCCAACAAAGCTGCCGTCACCAAGCTTCATTAAGCCTAAAATTGGGACCAGCAAACCACAAACTAGCAGACCGACGCCATAAATAGAGTCACTATTGGCACTTAACGACAAGCCGCCGATCAGCAGATAGAGAATGCCGACAATACCAATTGCCATCGCTACAATTATAATCGCGACGATCGGCTGGACGCCCAGCAGCTCATCAATATGGAAGATCTTATTGAATACCAGCGATCCAGAATAAAGAACCACGGGTAAGAAGGAAGTCATATAGGTTACAATAAATAAGATCGAAATAATTCGTTTGGTAACTGTATCATAACGAATCTCGATGAAATCTGAGATCGTATTGATGCCGTATTTAAAATATTTTGGCAAGAATATTACAGCCAAGGCTACGATCGCGATCGTAGCTGTTACTTCCCAGGCCATTACTTCCATCCCTGCATGATAACTTTGACCATTTTGTCCGACTATTTGTTCGGTGGACAGGTTCGTCATGATAATCGTGCCGGCGATCGGCAAAGCCGTTAAGCTTCGCCCGCCCATGAAGAAGCCTTCTGATCCAGAAGTATCGACACTTCTGGATCTAGAATAGGCAAACAACCATACACAGATGACAATCACTAGGAAACTGATTATAGAAAAAAGATTCATCGTCTAGCTCCTTTTCAATAGATTAAAGACCGGTGACCTCTCGAATGTAGCTTCTGGCTTTGACTGCATATTCAAATGGATTGGCTTTAGCCGGGTCCTGTTCTGCTTCAACTACGATCCAGCCTTCATAGTCGCTGGCATGAATTGCTGTCCAGATTGGAGTGAAATCAATCATCCCATCACCAGGAACCGTGAAGACGCCTTTCTTCACGCCGTTTAAGAAGCTGTCTTTTTCCTTTTCTACTTCTTCAGCCGTTTCTTGACGAATATCTTTGAAATGGATGTGCTTGATACGATCTTGATGACGGTTATAAACCGCGATTGGATTTTCACCAGAAAAGACCAAATGTCCCGTATCGAACAATAATTTAACTTTGTCTGGATCAGTCATTTCCATTAAACGATCGATTTCTTCCGTTGTTTGAACGCCGGTACCCATGTGATGATGGTAAACGATCTCCATATCCTTTTCGTGGGCCAAATCCCCTAATTTTTCTAATCCTTCCGCCAGTTTTTTCCACTCTTCATCAGTGAAAACTGGTTTATCATCAAAGACTGGCGCTGTCATAATGCCTTGGATACTATGACCCTGCTCAGCTACTACGATGACTTTCGCGCCCATCGCATGTAAGAAATCCCGATGCGCTTTGAAGGCTTCGGCTGTTTCTTCAAAAGGTTTAGTTGTCAAAAACGCACTGAACCATGCACTGGCTACTTTTAAGCCGCGAATACTCAAATATTGTTCCAACACCTCTGGATCTTTTGGATATTTGTTGCCGATCTCTGTTCCGGTGAACCCAGCAAGGGCCATTTCACTGATACATTGTTCAAAGGTATTTTCACTACCAAGCTCCGGCATATCATCATTGGTCCACGCGATTGGTGCGATGGCTAATTGAATTTGTTTGGTCATATTCTCACACTCCTGCTTATTTTTTTAGCTGTACTAAACTCTTCGTATCGAATGATTCTTGACAAGCCAACGCGATCTTAGTTGATTGCAATCCATCTTCTGCATTAACCGCTGGTTGACGTTTTTCTTGAATACATGAGATAAATTCTTGGGCTTCACGAATGAAGGCTTCTCTAAATCGTTCTGGGAAGTTTTGCGAACATGGACGGATGATCCCTTGATCGTTCATGATCGTCACAAGATTTTTCTCAGGCGCTTGTGCTACCCGCAGCATTCCTTTGGTTCCCATGATCTCTGTTTCGACATGATAGCCATGAGCTGCGTTTCTGCCGGCAACTAGTAAAGCCATGGTTTTATCACTCAAGCTCATCATTGCAGCTCCGGTCTCAAGCTCACCAGCCTGATCCAATTCTGGATACGCCGCATTTTTCCCAATCGCCCACACTTGATCGACTTCTTGGCCGGTAAACCAGCGAACCAAATCAATATCATGGATCGCCATATCCAAGAACAAGCCGCCGCTGTCGTTATTCATCGCAAATTTGACAAAGCTTTCTAAGCCTTCGCTCGGATCGATCCCATAACAACGAATCAGTGTGATTTCGCCGATTTCGCCATCTTCTACCATTTTCTTCGCATACTGATACGACTCATCATAGCGGCGCATGAAGCCTAACATGAAGACCTGTTCAGGATGCTCTTCGATGACTTTTTGGGTCTTTTTAATATCTTCAACTTCAAGGCCTAATGGTTTTTCAGTAAAGACATGCTTGCCATTTTCCATCGCCAAGCGGACTTGGTCACAGTGAAAGCCTGATGGTGAAACAATAAAGACTGCATCGATCACGGAACTTTTAACCATTTCTTCATAGCTGGAAAAAGTATGCTTGACGCCTAATTTCTTCTGTGCGAATGCTAATTCTGTTTCAACTAAACTGCACGCAGCCGTAAGCTCACAACCACTGACACCCGTTGCTAAATTTTGTGCATGTACTTTTCCTAATCTTCCTAAACCGACGATGCCTACTCTAATATTGTTCATGAAATACCTCCGTTTTCTGAGAATTACTCATTGTATAGTGCTGGTCGTTCATCCATTTGAATCATTACTTTTGTTTTTGTTTCACGAGACTCATGACAAGCCATCATGGTGATCGCTGCTACATACCCATCCCAAGCGGTAGGACCTACAACCGCATCATTTTTGATCGAATCGATCCACAGCTTGAATTCATAATCATAGGCATCCAAGAAGCGAGTCTGCCAATCTGGTGAAACAGGTGTGTAATTTTTTTCTTCTGATTTAATTCGTGTATAGGCTGGGTCCGTCATTCCTACTTCTGCCGTTTCGAAAACCACATCACATTTAATATCGTAGCCAAAGCGGCAATTCACAAAGATTTCCAAATCAATCGTTACACCGGATTTTGTTTGAAAGATCAGCAGCTGCGGATCATGCAAATCGGCATGGGAGTTGCTGGTTTTCTTAGGCAAGATCATTTGAACAGATTCATAGTCTTCATTTAGCAACCAGCGAAGCACATCAATCTCATGAATCGCGGTGTTGCTGATCGCCATCGGTGTCGTGTAGTTTTCATCCGCGCTAGGATTTCTATGGGCACAATGCATCATCAATGCTTCTCCGTATTGCTTCGATTCGATTGCTTCTTTCAGTTCAATGTAGCCGCGGTCATAGCGGCGCATGAAGCCGACCTGAACCAATTTCTTCCCATAAGCAACTTCCGCATCAACGATCCGGCGGCAGCCTGCTGCATCCATCGCTAATGGTTTTTCACAGAAAACATATTTCCCGTGCTTGATTGCTTCTAACACATACTGTTCATGGGTCGGGTCCCAAGAAGTCACAACAACGACATCCACATCTTCAGAAGCGATCAATGCTTCTCCGGTTTCAAAGAATTTAGCATCGACACGTTTGGCAACCTCTTTAGCAGCTTTTACATTGATATCTGAGACTGCTGTCACATAAGCACCTTGTGTTTTCTGATTGATCCTGTCGATATGCTCGATGCCGATTGCACCTGTTCCGATAACGCCTACTTTTACTCTCAATTACTTATCCCCCTGTTCTGTTGTTTAAGCACACCTAGTATGCGCTTACAAAATTATTCCTGTGTAGCTTTTATTCTTAAAAGGTAGAGCCTCTCTTTGCTCCGCCTTTTACTACCCATAAGCTTGTACGTATAATTCCTTTATTTGACTATGACTAGGCACCTTTTTATTATTTTGCGGACTTCCGCTGGCCAAGGCATCCGCGGCCATTTTGTCTAAGGCTGCCATAAACGCTTGCTGATCAATACCATAATCTCGGATCGTTGGGATCGACAGCTGCTCACAGAGTTCTTGGATCTTTTTAATCAGATACTCCGCAGCCTCTTCCGTCGATAATTCTTCGGCTGCCGGATAAATAAATCTGGCGATCGCCGCTAACTCAGCCTGAATAGCATCCTTTGAGAATTCTAAAAAGACTGGCAATAACATCGCATTTGATATCCCATGAGGAATGTGAAAAAGTGCCCCCACCGGTCGACTCATTCCATGAATCAATGTGACTGACGCATTCGAAAAAGCAATCCCCGCCTCAGTTGAAGCTAAGCTCATTTGTTCTCTGGCTTCAGTGTCGTCGCCATTTTCGTATGCCTGAGAAAGCGTGTTCAAAATTTTCTTCATCGCTTCTAGGGAAAATAGTCGTGTCACCTCATTGGCTTTGACCGATACATAGGATTCCAGCGCGTGACATAAGGCATCGACTCCGGTCGCCGCGGTTACTTTCGGCGGCACAGTTTTCGTGAAATCAGAATCGACGATTGAAATCTGAGGCATGAAAACGAGATCCTTCATCATCATTTTGACCGCCGTTTTTGTATTGGTAATAACTGCGACATCGGTCACTTCCGATCCAGTCCCCGCAGTTGTTGGAACAGCAATCAGTGGAATGCCCGCTTGCAGCTGATCAAAATTCTTTGCATGAATCGCTTCGAGACTTAATTGATTAGCAGCCAAAACGGCTACCACCTTGGCTGTATCCAGACAGCTGCCGCCGCCAAAAGCAATGATATGATCACATTCATGCTTTTGAAACAGCTTCAACGCGTCAGAGACATTTTCTTGTGTCGGTTCGGCTTGAATGTCTGTATACTCGGCTAACTGATCACTTGTTTTTCCTAACAGCTCCTTGACCTTTTGCAGATGTCCTGTTTGCTGCATAACCGTATCACTAATGATTAACGGCTTGTTGCCTAATTTTTCTGATTCTTCCATAAGAAATTGGATCGTTCCCCCGCCTATTCTTAAATTGGCAGGCATTTTCAGTTGAATATTCACAGAAAAAACCTCTTTCTGGCTAATCGCCTATATCAGAATCCTCGAAGCTCTTTGACAGAGCTTCGAAGCAAATCTTTATATCTCACTTTGCGCATAACGAGCTGTAACTACTTTTCGATGGGTATAAAATTCAACACTGTCTTTGCCATTGGCATGCAGATCGCCAAAGAAAGAGTGCTTCCAGCCAGAAAAGGCAAACCAAGCCATCGGCGCCGGTACGCCAAGATTGATTCCCAGCATCCCAGCATCAACATTTTCTCTAAAGTAGCGAATCGCTGATGCGTTGTTGGTATACAGACACGAACCGTTCGCAAATTCAGATTCATTCGTCAGCTCAACCGCTGCCTTTAAATCTTTCACCCGCACGATCGATGCCACTGGGGCAAAAATCTCATCCTGCCAGATTTTCATATCCATCGTGACATTGTCAAAAATCGTAGGTCCCACGAAATAACCTTTTTCTGGAATATTTTCGCGACCATCTAGCAATAGATCCGCCCCTTCATCGACCCCTTTTTGAATATAGTCAAAGGTTCGCTGCTGCGCTTCTTTTCGAATGACTGGTCCTAAGAAGACCCCTTCATCCAAGCCGTTGCCGATCTTGACTGCTTTTGCCGCAGTCTTAAATTTTTCAACAAACTGATCCGCGATCGCCTCTTCCAAAACGATGACAGAAGCTGCCATGCAACGTTCGCCAGCAGAACCATAAGCTCCGCCAATAAGGTCTTTGACTGCTCGATCAATGTTGGCATCCTTCAACACAACAACATGGTTTTTCGCTCCAGTCAATGCTTGTACCCGTTTCAGATTTTTTGTGCCTTCGCGGTAAACATATTCACCGACATTTTTTGACCCTACGAAGCTGATCCCTTTTACTAACGGATCTTGCAACAACGTGTTAACAACATCATGGGCACCATAAACAACGTTGAAAACACCGCTTGGAAATCCTGCTTCTTCGATCAGCTCAACAATTTTTTCCATCAATAACGGCGTTTTTTCTGAAGGCTTCAGCACCACCGTATTTCCTGCCGCCAGCGCCATCGGGAAGATCCAGAAGGGCACCATCATTGGAAAATTAAACGGTGTGATCCCGCCAATTACTCCGATCGGGTAACGGTAATTCGTGATCTCAATATCAGTCGCCGCTGTCGACAAGGAATCTCCCATAATTAAATTAGTGATTCCCGCTGCGTGTTCGACATTTTCGATTCCTCGCTGAACTTCTCCCAGCGACTCGGAAAATGATTTCCCATTTTCCAGCGTAATCAAACGTGCCAATTCGCTCTTATGTTCTGTTAAAAGCTGATGCAGCTTGAAAAGATAACGTCCGCGAACTGGAACCGGAACTTTTTTCCAAGTTTGAAAGGCAGCATCAGCAGCTCTGACTGCTTCGGCCGTTTCTGTTTTGCTGGATAATGGTACATTCACCAGTGCTTCTTCTGTTGCCGGATTGACGACTTCTTCAAATTCTGTTGCCCGACTTGCAACCCAGCGACCATCAATATAATTTCTTAAAAATCTTGTCATTTATTTTCCTCCTAAAAACCTAACTAAACCTTATGTGTCTGACAGCGAAATAACTACTTGCGCTGCAAGATCCATTCGTGCTTCTTTTCATTGTGGAATTTCCAAATTCGCTCAGGTCCTGCCATCACATTTAAATAGTAGGAAGTATACCCGTCTGCTACTCCAACTGGATGATAGCCCTTAGGAACTTCGACGACATTTTGATGCTCCACCGTCATCGTTTCATCTAACGAACGGTCCTCTGTGTATATTCGTTGAAAGACAAACCCTTGCTCTGGATCAAGCTCATGATAATAAGTTTCCTCTAAAAAGGACTCATGAGGCAGATTCTCTTGATCATGCTTATGAGGAGGATAGCTGGAAAAATTGCCGCCCTCGGTATAAACTTCGACCACCAGCAGGCTGCTGGCAGTATCGACATTGTCCGGTAAAATATTATGGACGAGCCGTTTATTCTGATAGAGTCCGCGTTCTTCGACGGTATTATCCTCTGCACGAATCACACATACCGGCAACGCTTTTTTCGCTGGCGAATAGCAAAGTGCCAATCGGACATTGTCTGTAGTTGCCACAAGTTCAAACGAGTGCTCCACCGGAAGATAAATGCTGTCGGTTGGAATCTTCTCAAAAACAGATTCTCGTGTTCCTAAATCTTCATACCAAGTGTCTGCTGCTTTAACCTTAATTTTCCCGGTCAAAACGACGATGCAGACCTCCAGTTGACTGCCGATTTCCTTGTAAGAAGCACCCTTTTCCGGCTCCAAAATCTGAAATTCGATATAACTCAAATCAGAATTAGACTGCCGAATATTTTGGATTTGTTTTACTCCAGGTGCTAGTTCCTTTATTAATGGTTGATGCTTCAATGTCTTTTCCAATCAATCCACTCCTTATTTTCAATCACAAAAAGCAATATTTAATACTTTCTGATAGTAGCAAGTTTCGCTTGCTTGGCTTTGTAAGCCTCCTGCACAGCTGCTTTACCCGATACCTCTGAGATACCGACGTTCCACCAGCTGCCGTCGTAGCCGTCTGTCATGGTTTTAGGAAGTACCTTTATCTCAATCAGCGTCGATCGTGTTTGCTTCTTCGCATCCTCGACCGCTGCTTGTAACTCTGCAATCGAGTTTACCCGATACGTTTTTGCGCCATAGCCTTCAGCAACTTTGGCGTAATCGATGTTCATGATCTCGTCCTTGGTATTTCTGAATTCGGTTCCTTGGCTAGCTCCGCCGTTATCCATCTGTAAATTATTGATACAGCCGAAACCAGAATTATCGAAAAGTACAATGTTGATTTTTTTATCATATTGCAAACTAGAAACCAGCTCGCTATGCAGCATCAAGAAACTGCCGTCGCCTACTAAGGCATAGACCTCTTGTTCTGGTCGAGCCATTCGTACGCCCATCGCACCAGCGATTTCATAGCCCATACAAGAATAACCGTATTCCAAATGATAGGTATTCTCCTTCACAGGATTCCATAGGCGCTGCATATCACCCGGCAATGAACCGGCTGAACCAATCACGATCGCGTCTTCATCAACAAAATCATTTAAATGAATGAAGACCTCTGTTTGCGTCAAATTCGTAGCCAACGCATCGGCATATTCATTCAAGATTTCTTGAGAAAAATGATCTTTGATTTCTGGCGTAAAATCTTTACGCTTAAAATGCGCAGCTTTCAACCGATTTCGCTCACTGATCCATTCTTCCTTCAGTTCATTGATCTTCTCGCCATAGGCGGTTTGATAGCCTTCGATCATTGGAGCAAGCTGCTCCAATGTCGCTTTTGCATCACCAACCACTTGAAAGGCTTCCAATTTAGCGGCCTGTTGTCTGCTTACGTTAATATTCATCATTTTCGCTTGTTCAAAATTAAAAATACTTTTAGAAGCTGACGTAAAATCAGTGTAGCGTGTGCCAATCCCAATAATCAGATCCGCTTGCTGCACAGCTTTATTAGCAGCCGAAGTTCCCAAAATCCCCATTCCGCCGAGATTGTTTTTAAATTTCCACGAAACAGTCGATTTACCTGCGTGCGTTTCAACTAACGGAATCTGACAATCTCTTGAGATTTGTTCAAGAATCTCACCAGCCTCCGAATATTTGCAGCCGCCTCCAACGATGATGACAGGTCGTTTGCTGTCCTTTATTCGTTGACTCGCTCCAGCAAGCTCACGAGCGGTCGGAATCCTGCGATCAATATAATGTACTCTTTTTTTGAAAAATTCCTCCGGATAGTCATAGGCTTCTGCCTCCACATCCTGCGGCAGACAAATCGTTGCCGGGCCCATCGTTGCCGGGTTCGTCATGACTTCAAAGGCCCGCAATAACGCAGACATCAACTGCTCTGGTCGATTGATGCGATCCCAGTAGCGAGAAACAGCTTGAAATGCATCATTTGTCGAAAAGGCTACGCTGCCTGCATGTTCCAGCTGCTGCAAGACCGGATCAGGCTGACGTGTAGCAAACGTATCCGCCGGTAAAAAAAGTACGGGGATATTATTTGCGAATGCCGTACCCGCTGCTGTTAACAGATTGGCCGCGCCCGGTCCAGCAGATGTTGATACGGCAAAAATTTTCTTGCGTAAATTCTGTCTGGCAAAGGCAGTAGCCGCGTGGGCCATCCCCTGCTCATTTTTTCCGCTATAGCTTTTCAAATGTCCGGGCTCTAATTCCAGCGCCTGACCGATCCCCAAAACATTTCCGTGACCATAGACATGAAAGATCCCTTCAACATAAGGCGTTTCTTTGCCGTCGATGCTGATGTATTGTTGATTCAAAAATTTTAGTAATGCTTGTGCTGTTGTTAAACAAACCGTCTTTTCCATTTTCTTCACCTTAAATCCGAGCGATCATTTCGCCGTATATTTCTTTCTCCAATGTAATAAAATCTTTTACCTCCTGAGTCGTCGGTAAAGAATCTGAACAGTTATTGCTTTTGACCATCATTGACGCTTCCGCTGATCCAAACTCTAAACAATCAATAATCTCCCAGCCTTCGAATAAACCGTATAAGAAACCCGAGCCATAACCATCTCCGCCGCCAAAGCCTTTGCGTGCTTCCACCGGAAACGGCTTGATTGAAAACTGCTGCTGATCAGCCGTATAAGCAGTCGATCCTTTCATTCCATGTTTGATTACGACAATCTCAGCACCACAACTGTGCCAAAAAGCAGCGCTTTCATTATCTGACATGTTAGGCTGGATCAATTTCTCTGTTAAATCGAACTCTTCTCTTGAACCCATGATAATGTCTGATTCCTTAGCGATCATCGAATAGTAAATTGAAATATCATCATTGTTCTTCCAGTTATAAGCGCGGTAATCAATATCAAAAATAATTTTGACATTATTCCTTTTCGCCAGCATCACTGCCTTGATTACGGCTTCTCTGGACGGGCTCTCTGCTAGTGCAGTGCCTGAGATTAATAGCGCTTTTGACCGTTTCAAGTAGTCCTCATCAATATCCTCAACACTAAGCTGCAGGTCTGCGGCTTGATTTCGATACATCAAAATATTGCTTTCCTTTGATGAGAGCATTTCAGTAAAGGTCAGCCCCAGCTTTTCACCATGCTGCGCTTTGCTGATCTGAGACGTATCGATGCCTTGTTCATTGAAATAATCGATCACATATTCGCCGAACTGATCGTCCGAGACTGTTCCGATAAAACCAGCTTTCATGCCATGTTTGGTAACACCCACAGCAATATTGGCAGGAGATCCGCCCACAAATTTTTCAAACATATGGACCTTTTTCAACGGTTTAAACTCTTCTTTGACTTGATCATTGTAGGCAGGATTAAAATCGATAGCGACTCTTCCTAAAAGCAGCAAGTCAAATTCTTTTGATTGGTCAAACTTTATATAACTCAATATATCCACCTCTTTATCCGTTCTTCTATTTCTGAGGCAAGTATAGCACGCTAAAACACAGCGTGCAATATTTATTTTCGCACGCACGATTGCGTGCCATTTGAAAATAACGACAAAAAAAGCGTGAATCGCCTTACATCACGATTCACGCCTAGATTAAATATTGTATTTTGTCTTAATAATTATATCAGTAAATAGCGCATCCTTTGTAACCGTTTTATTATTTTGCAGCTGATTCGCTAACATCAGTAATGAACGATAGCCTTGAGTAAATCCATCTTGATCGATTAGAAAATCAACCCGATCGTTTTTCAACATCTCAATATTGTTCTTAGTCAAATCATAAATGATTACATAGGGCCGCTTGCTTTCATCGATTTTTTCCAACGCTCGGGCAATTCCCGCTTGTCCGCCAGAAAAGACGACTACGCCATCTAAGTTTGAATAATTCTCCAAGGTGTTGCTTAAAATCTTTTCAACCTCAGCGCTTGAATCAAAGCTGCTCTGAACACCCGTCAGCTCCAGTTCAGGAAACGACTCTTTCAATTCTTCAACAAAGCCTGCCACTCGTAAGCTGTTGACGCTATTTCCAAAGTAGCCGGTAATCGCTAGAACCTTGCCCTTTCCTTTCGTCAGCATACCTAGTAATCCCGCAGCCGTTTTTCCGCTTTTGAAGTTGTCCATCCCAACAAAACACTGCCGATTCGTACCTAGAATATCCGAGTTAAAAGTGATGATGAGGATGCCCTGATCGGTCAATTGATTAATTTTTTCTCTGATGCCATCACTATCTACTGGCATGATCGCGATCCCTTTAACTCCAAGCTCCACCAATCGATCCAACGCCTGCAGCTGGGCCGCTTCATCGACACCGTCTACCTCTTCTAAAAAACAATCAATGTTTCGCTTTTTCAAATCCCCGATAATAGATTCCAGACCTGATCGGATCGGGATCATAAAAGAAGATTTCGCCAATTGCGTGACAATCCCCAGCTTGAGCGTTGTCTCTTTTATGACCTTCTTTTTCTTTGGAACATAGTTCATTTCCTTGGCGATTGCTTTGATTCTTTCTGCAACCTCAGGATTGATCCTTCCTCGATCGTTCAATGCCCGATCCACTGTCCCCCTTGACACTCCTGCTTTCTCAGCTATTTCTTTAATTGTACCCGCCATCTTGCCTCTCCTTTTTTCCTATTGTGTTTATTTTATCACAAAACAAAAAAGCACGCAATTATGCGTGCTTTTAATGGTGATTGATTCATTCCGTCAGCCTTTACCCAAGCTTCTGATTGATCCGCTCAATCTCTCGTTTGTATTTCAAATAATAAAAAATCCAGATACCAAAGAAAATAAGGAAAAAGGTCACAGACGCGGATAAGACGACATGCCATCTAAAAGGAAACCACTGATTTACCCCGGCTGCGATCATAAAGGCAATAAAGCTTCCGCCCATATGGATCAATGTCTGCGCTAATAACGACAGCCTCTTCACATCATAAATCAAGCTCAGCAAACCAATCACCACCGATAGTAAAATAAAGCTCACCACGATTTTTCTGACCCCGCTATCCGCAAAAATAAATGCAAACAGCATACAGATGGTACTGCCGAAGCCAATTGATTGGGCCAGCATTTTGATTATTTTTTTCATTGTGCCTTCCTCCTTTGAACACCAAGCTGAAGTTTCAACTGATCAACAAAACGCCGAGAAACAGTAATTTTCTGTCCATTCTTCAAATAAGCATACAGGCTGCCGGAAAAGGCGACCTCCAGCTTTTGAATCTTCTTCGTATTAACTAATGCCGATTTTGAAACCTGTAAAAATTGCTCAGCAGGAAGTTCTTCCTTTAACGAAGCCAATGATTTACGGATCGAATACTGCTCATTTTCTGTAAACAATGTCACGATTTTATTGAATACTTCCAAATAAATGATTTCTGATTTATTTAACAGGATGATTTCATCCTTCACTTTGATCACCAACTGATCCTCTTGATACGTCTCCAATCGACTAGCGATTTGATCGGCCAACTTCTCTTCCGCTGCTCGAATGCGAACCTCCGGAGCTATCCAATTTTTCCCGATCTCTATTTGAAGCTTCAATCCTTTAAACATCTGCCTCCCCCCTCAATATCCTTATAATAATCGATTTCCTGTATAGAAAATAGACCTTTTCCCTTTCCGGTATAAGGGGCGGCCTATCCGGTAAAATAAGAAAGGCTTCGCGAACTCGCTCAGCTTTTGAGCAATAAGACCAAAATATTTCTAAATTGCTTCTCAAATTTCGAAATATTTTTGCTTATTGCCGATAAAGCTAGTTCGTGAAGCCAGACATGGAGATACCCGCTACAAAGCGATTTATTCATCTGAAAATTTTATACTTACTTTATAGATTCAGGTGTCAAAAGTCTTATGAC
>NZ_NGLG01000001.1:1727689-1729060 GCF_002140655.1 Enterococcus sp. 3H8_DIV0648
CACCTCAATCACTTGCAGAAATCAAAGAAGTATTAAGACTGTCTCTTATACACATCTAGATGTGTATAAGAGACAGACAGATTGACTGTTTCTCTTTTTATTTAGAAGGTTTTGACACCTGAATCTATAAAGAAAGTATAAAATCTTTACATGAATAGATCTGTCTCTTATACACATCTAGATGTGTATAAGAGACAGGAAACGGTCAATCTAATGATAAAAATAAATTTTTATCTTACAGATTGACTGTTTCTCTTTTTATTTAGAAGGTTTTGACACCCGAATCTTTATAGTCAAAAAAAGAAACCTCACGAAAAGGTTTCTTTCCTAAATTTATTCTCGAACCATTTCAACGCCAGCAGGTTCAACTGCGTAATCACTGTCTGTTTCCATTGGACGCTCTTTCAAATAAATGGCTTGTTGATGCTGCTGCAGCATACCGATTTTTTGAGTAATCAATACTAACAGCTGTCGCAGGCTCTCTTCTGAATTGACCTTGTTCTCGACGATCGCTTGGCAAAGATATTCCACTTGATGACTTTGCTCGAACAGCTCAAGATAGCCTTCGCTAGTGCGATCAATATCGCGGATCATCTGCCAATCCGTATCATGATAATAAGTATCGTACATGACGAAATCCAAACGATAAACTGCTAATACGAACAAATCCCGTACTTTTTGATTTTCCCGCAATAATATTGCCAGATCTGCCGACCCATTGGCGATCTCTCCGCCTAATTCCAACAGAACCGAATAATTATTATCATATTCCTTTTTCAGCTTTTGGAACAAGCGCGTTGTCTTTTTGATTTCCTTCTGCTTTTCACGATATTTCAAATATTGAAACATCAGCAGTGCTGCTAAAAATGAAAAGAAGCAGCCAAAGAAAGCCGTTGATGCATTGACAAATGTTTTAATGATATCGATATGTTCGCCGAAAAAATCTCTGTTGAAATAAATCAGACCAATACTAATCACCGCAATGACTTCACCGACCAATAAAACGGCTAAAGCAGCAATCGCTAGTTTTTGTTTTTCTGAAATCATTTTTCACCACGCATTCAAATTGAATGCTTCTCCTTATATTTTTTCTCCCAAACCCCTAAAAGTAAGTCCCTTCGCCTCCCTGTTTTATTTATTAAACACCTTAGAAATTAGTTTCTACATATTTAATTAATAAAATGACTTTTTTATAATGATACACATATTTTAGCGTTTAATAACGTTTTTTATTATATCTGTCTCTTATACACATCTAGATGTGTATAAGAGACAGATACAATTGCATTAACGCTAGTTTTTAGTTTGCGATTGTGGAGGCGAAGAGATGGAGTTTATTGGTGTTTTGTGTCTGATTTTAGTGTGTGTCAC
>NZ_NGLG01000001.1:1729204-1733670 GCF_002140655.1 Enterococcus sp. 3H8_DIV0648
ATTTATTGAATCTATAATAAAGACCTCAAGAACATTTTGGATAAAACTTTTTATTTATAATTATTGTATGAAATGAATTATTTATAAAAAAGCACCATTGCCCGCAATATGCAAGCAATGGTGTCCCTGTCTGTCAGTCTTACACGCTATTTCTCAATCAACCCTTCAACCTGCGGCAGTCCGATGCCGGCTGTGTATACTTCAATCAAGCCAGACGGCAGTTCAAGATCATCGGTGTGCCCTTTGACATTCATATGGATAGTGTCCTCTTTATCCGCCAGAATTTTTTCTTTGAAGTCTGGATCAGACAGCGCCGCCACGCCCATTGAAGCCACATCACCATAGTTCAATGCATCCAGCGCTTCATCAGCTGACCGGATTGTTCCTGAAATGACTACCGGAACTCTGCCAGCCACAAAGTTCTTGATCACCAAACTTACTGGTTCAGTATGCTCCCCTCTTTGCGGCATCGCCTTATAAGCATCTTTACCGAAATTCCCACCTGCCGCTGAGGATAGGTCAAGGAAATCAAGATCCTGTTCTAACAATTTATCGATCAATTTCAATGAATCATCTAAATCGTAGCCTACCATATCGCCGTGGATTTCCTCTGGCGAGATTCGATAGCCGACGATCGCATGTGGATTTTCTGCCCGTGCAACCTTTAACACTTCCTTGGTTACCTCGATCGCAAAATTCATCCGCTTCTCAAACGTACCGCCCCAATAGTCCTCGCGTTGGTTCGAATAGCTGGAGAAAAACTGCTGGATCAAATAATGATTCGCACCATGAATCTCCACTCCATCAAATCCCGCTCTCAATAAGCGCTGCGCTGCCAGACCGAAATCCTTCACCACCTGCCAAACTTCATCCTCGGTCAGCTCCGTCACTTTATATTGTAAAAACGGAAACTCGATCGCACTCGGCGCGTAGGCTTTCCCCGTCACATAACAGCCATAAGCACCTTCCCGACCTGGATGCTGGATTTGCCCGATCGCTTTACTGCCATTGCTCTTCATCGCCGCCGCTAACTTGCTATAAGCTTCGAGCGCCTCATCATTGTACAGCGCCAGTTGCTTCGGATGCCCCTGGATATTTTCTTGAACCGTGATCGCCCCAGTCAAAAGCAAATCCGCAAACTTGCTGCGCCGTTCAAAATACTTGATATCTTCTTCTGTTGGTCGACCGTTTGCCGGATCAGCCGCAAAAACCACCATCGGACACATCGCGAAACGATTTTCCAAACGACCGCCATGTTTCAGTTCGAGCGGTTCAAACAATTTTGCATATTTTTCCTTCATTGATGATCCATCCTTTCTTTTTATACGCGCGCGTGAGTCGTATACCAGCCGCCATCAATCGTGATTGTTGCACCAGTGATGAAGCTGGCTTTAGCAGAAGCTAAAAAGGCAAATAGCTTCGCCGGCTCCCAATCCTCACCGATCCGACGACTAGGAATTGCCTTCAATGCCGCTTCCGTTCCCAACATCTCCCATGCCTGATCCGGCATCAAATTCGTGCGAATCAATCCCGGACAAACAGCATTTACTCGAATGAAGGTATTATCCCCTTCATCAATCTCCGTCACCTGTTTTGGCCGGCCAAACATATCGGCCGGATTATTATTTAACAATGCCGCTGCACTTTGCCGTGTATAGTTCAGCAGTGCCGCTTTCAACACATTATAAGGAACCGAGTCCCCTATCATGAAGGAAGCCACCGATGCCGTATGAGTAATACTAGGATTTTCCGACTTGCGCAAAAGCGGTACACAATACTTAGTAAACAACGCCGCATGCAGTACATAAAGCTGAAACGCCCGCTCAAATTCACCCGAATCAACATTCTCCACCGTACCCACAATCGCTGACCCCGCATTACAAACCAAACTATCTAATTTGCCAAATTTTTCCTGCACAAAATCAACTGCCGCCTTAATCTGCTCTTCATCCGTCACATCACATTTGAAAGGCAAGAACTTCTCACCAAGATCCTTCGTCCGACTAAAATTCCGACCAATCCCGATCACCGTCGCCCCCTGATCCAGAAACTCCTTTGTCGTGGCAAGACCGATGCCGGAAGTCGCACCAGTAATCAATACGATATAATCATTTAACATCTCGATTCCTCCTTATCAGTTACTGACCGTCATCAAGCCGCCGTCGATCAGCACATCGGCGCCATTGATATACTGTGCATCCGTCGAGGCGAGAAACGCGATCAAGTCCGCCACTTCTTCCGGTTTTCCCGTTCGCCCGCAGGTCACCTTCGCCATCTGATCATACATCGCCAGTACATCGTTTTCCTCCATATTGACACCCTCGCGTTGGAAGATCGGTGTCTGGATAAAGCCCGGCGACACACTATTGCAGCGCACACCAATAAACCCCATAGCTTGCTGCTTGGTATACAGCACCACGGCGTTTTTCGCTAAATTATAAAGTGGATTTTCAGAGCTGACAGTTCGGCTCGCGGCAGAAGCAGTGTTGATGATACTTGCGTTGTTTTGCGGAGCATTTAATAAAAGAGGATACAATTCTTTGGCAAACAACATTGGTGCCCGTAACAAAAGACTAAAACAGCGATCAAATTGATCAACCGTCACATCACGAATCGTAGTATTCTCACCAAAACCCGCATTGTTCACAAACACATCCAACTCATTACCAAACGTTTCTTTAATGAACTCACACGTCTTCACGATCTCATCGGCATCCCGCACATCACACATCCGAGGAATAAACCGATCACCTAAATCCTTCGTCTTGCTAAAATTCCGACCGATCCCAATGACCGTCGCGCCCTCTTCAATAAACAGCCGAGCCGTAGCCAGACCGATCCCAGAGGTCGCACCAGTGATAACGACTTTGTAATCTTGGAACATTCCATTCTACCTCCCTTTTCCAAAGCAAAAAAACTTCAAACAAAATAGGCAGTTGAATTTGTTCAATCAAGTTGCAGTTTGTGGATTTTAGTTTCAGACAGATGTCTTGGTGATTTAAAGTGACTCGTAAAAAAGTAGAGGAAATATTTTTGTTGCTAGTTTAATGATAGCATTAATCAGGTTAGTTGGAAAACGCATTCATAAATAAATCATAAAAATACAAAGGAAAAATTCATCTATATGTTTGGCTCCAAAGCCCGACTCATTATGCTAAACTTAGTTGAAACACACATGATTAGTACAATCTGAAGACTAAGTTGTTAAATCAGTTTCATATCAAGAAGTATTACTAAAAAAGGAGTGAAATGAATGACTCATTTTGATGCACCTCAATCACTTGCAGAAATCAAAGAAGTATTAAGAAAAGCAATGGCTGTGAATAACGATCCTTATACAGTTGCTTTATTAGGTCTCAACATGCGCTATACATTTACGTTAAATACAGAATCTAACGATGGCTTCGCTAAATTTTTGGCTGAGCGGATTGGGAATCGTTATGATCTTGATGACTTTCTTTTAGATAGCCAAGAATCTGAAGCACTTCATTCTTATCTCCAAGTGTTAGCGATGTACTATTTAATCTCAGAAGATACACAACAATTTAAAAAAATCGTCAACTGGCTGCCCAATCTAACTTCCGCTCAAAAGCAAGTAATTCTCAGTTGGCCAAAAAACATGGTTTTCAGTGTATTCAAAACTTTTGTTGAGAAAGATTCAGTTGCTTTTCAAGACATAAAAGACGAAAAAATTTACTCAGTTTCCTTTGCCGATCCAAATATGCCTAGAGAAATAGCGAAATATGATACACCACTCTTAACATTCATCGTTCCGACAGATACTGACTATTTGAGTACGGTGGCTCTTTCTTGTCAACCAACCGAAGATTTAAAAAAGGTCTTAAACGCAACCAATAACAAAAAACAAACTGAACTAGCCCTTATAGACTGTTTTTTTAAAACCGCTCCAGAAATTTCTGAAAATTATGATGAATTCTCCGAACAAAGTTTCTATTCCTTAGCACGAGGGAAAAATGAATCAACGACAGATTTTGCTCGAAGGTTACTGCGACAGGATGAAAAAATCATCCGTTTTAAATATTATAATCAGTTCGAGGCGTTTACGATCAAAGTTATTGATACCTTTCCGCAAATGTTCTTTCAGGCAGCGAATGCATTTCCTCTGCTTCTAGCATTAGAACAATTATTCACTATAGGAAGTGAAACAAATGATTTCTTTGATCAAAACTATCTACCTGATTTTTGGGAGTTACTGATTCGTGAGCATCTACCTAAAGAAGTAAAGGCGATCAAGTCTTATCGTGTTTCAGAGGATTATTGGGATGAAGAAGATTTTGAGTTGGATTTGGGATTTTAGCTAGAATCAAAAAAAGGAGTCTCGCTGTTCCAAAATTCAGCGAGACTTCTTTTATTTAAGCATTTTTTTTCGGCAAATCCAAAGCAAAGTAAAGTTTAGGGCTAAATCTATTGTCTAATGTTGCCTCAACAGATAGCTCATTTTTATA
>NZ_NGLG01000001.1:1737709-1738827 GCF_002140655.1 Enterococcus sp. 3H8_DIV0648
GTATAGAGTGTACCTTTAACCATCTGTAAGGAAACGATAGTTACACGTTTCTTTGATTCTACTTCATTCCCCATTGTGAAGACCTTTTTTCTATTACTTTTTATGATTTTCTACTTATGGTCTAATTCTTTTCCTTAGTATTCGTCTGGTAATAACATGGGCTGGTGTGTCTGGTCATCAATTATCCATAATTTCTTTACTTGGAAACTTGTTAATTCCTTTGTTACTCGGCATTCGTAATAGTTGATAAAGAGCAGTTCTTCTTGTCGATAAGTGATGTTGATGATCTTGCGTTGATCATCTCGATTGAATTCAAAGATTCGTAAGGTAATCCAATTGAATATCTGATTACTTCACCTTCTCGTCAATCAAATATCAGCAGCTTAACCGAATTTCTTTCGGAACTTGTCCGTTTACTCCTTTCATGATGTAACGATTTTCTTGTATATCGAACATTGGCTATTTCTCCTTTGAACATAAAAATAGCCCAATCATCGATTAAGATGATTGAGCTTCATGGTAATAATATATACTTGTAAATTCAAAGTGCTGTCCGTAAAGTACTACATCAAAGTATAGTCATTCATTTTAGTCAATGCGACTTATGTCTAGTGTACACGTTCAAAACTCACAAGTGAAAAAGCGAACAGAAAAATGAGCATTTATTCTGTCAATTAAATATTGCTTATAGAAACTAAGTGAACTTCAATCAAAAGAGATGCCCATTAAAATTTAGACGTCTTTCTTAAGTAATCAAAAAATAGACTAGTCAATACTTTCCCCATTGGAAGCAATTACCTTCTTGTACCAATAGAAAGAGTCTTTACGATAACGATCGTAAGTTCCCTTTCCATAGTCATCTGCATCCACATAGATGAATCCATAACGCTTAGTCATATCAGCAAAACTTGCAGAACAGATATCAATACAGCCCCATGTTGTATAGCCGAGCAATTCAACTCCATCGTCTAAAGCTTTATCCATTGCTTTGACGTGCTCACGTAGATAATTGATACGATAATCATCATGGACAGTCCCATCAGTTTCTAGAGTATCTACTGCACCCAACCCATTTTCAACAATAAACATTGGCAATCTATATTTATCATATATCTTAT
>NZ_NGLG01000001.1:1739204-1748866 GCF_002140655.1 Enterococcus sp. 3H8_DIV0648
TTACTAGGATCTGCACTCACTACATAAGTCATATAGTAACTGAAAGCTAAAAAATCAACTGTATTATTCTTTAAAATTTCTTGATAGTTTTCCACGTAATCAAAAGAGATATCATTATCTCGGAAATAGTTTAGCATACTTTTAGGATAGTACCCTCGAGCCATTACATCGAAAAAGGAAAGATTGATTTGATCCTCTATCATAGTTGCTTCAACGTCTGCCGGCGAACAGGTTTCCGCGTAACATTCTAATCGCGCAATCATACAGCCAATCATACATTGAGGAGCGACTCTATGTGCGTATTCCACTGTCAATGCTGAGGCAATAAGTTGATGGTGAAGTGCTTGATAACAAACAGATAAATGATTCTTTTTAGACTTTTCAACAAAAATTCCTGCACCAACATATGGTGTACTAAGAGTTGCATTGATTTCGTTAAAAGTAATCCAATACTTCACTTTGTCTTTGTATTCATCTATCAAAACCTTAGAATACTTAACAAAGAGGTCAATTAATCGTTTGTCTTCCCAACCATTATATTTTTCTGTTAACGGTAATGGATTTTCATAATGTATCATAGTAACTAGTGGTTCAATTCCATATTTATGCAATTCGTCAAAGACATTGTGGTAAAATTGCAATCCTTCTTGATTGGGTTCTTTCTCCTCGCCAGTGGGGAAAATACGACACCAAGAAATGGACATACGGTAAGTTTTAAAACCCATCTCTGCAAACAGTGCGATATCTTCTTTATAGTGATTGTAAAAGTCGGCCCCTCTTCGATAAGGCAAATTATAATCCGCTTCATTTTCTCGAATTTTCAAAAAACGCTCAAGAGACATATCATCTGTTCCGATAGAATTTTCACGATTTACGTTTGGTACAAAATCAATAAAATCAAGCTGCGATTTACCACGACCGCCTTGATTAAAACCTCCTTCATATTGTGCAGAAGCAGTCGCTCCACCCCATAAGAAATTCTTTGGAAATGTCATAGTTTTTTTCCTCCATTATTATATTATTCGATACTTGCTTCCATCTCACTGATATCTTCTGTATCAATATCAGTTTTTTTCGTGAAAACAAATGTGTACCCAAAAGCAGTTAAAAAGCTTAAAACTAGGCTTAACACCATCCATAAAAGATTATTTGTTCCATTCATATATGACACGATTGAAAATAGTCCTGGCATAGCAAAAGCTAGACTTTGAACACTAAACAACATGTAGGCAGCCCCACCCACAGCCCCACCGATGATTGAACCAATTAATGCATTTCTGTATTTAACACATACGCTGTATATAGCTGGTTCAGTAATTCCAAGAATACATAATCCACCATTCGAAAATGTAGCTGCTTTCATTTCTTTATCTTTTATTTTTAGTGATGTTGCTAAAGTTGCTCCACCAATAGCTATATTACTGACAAAGAAAGCCGGAAATAAATAATCCATTCCTGTTGCAGCAAAATTTTGGATGATTACTGGATCCAATGCTGAATGCATTCCTGTCATCACTAAGAACGGCATCAAGCCAGCAAATAATGCACCAGCTATTGGTCCAGCTATTTTGAACAGCATCAAGAAGAAATTTGATACAATACCAGTACAATAGTTCCCTAAAGGCGCCACAATAAATAGTAAAATCGGAATGAATATACCGAATGAAATCATACCGGTAAAAACCAAACTCAAATTCTTTGGAATGAACCTGTTAATGAAATGATAAATATACGACATTGCTATCACACAAAGAATCGCGGGTAACACCGTAGATGAATAATTATAGTAAGGAATATTAAAGAAAATAAATTTTACAGATTCTCCCGCATGTTCAATCATTGTTGGATACATCAAAATACCTGCTACCATCAATCCTAGTAGTTCATTCAGCTTAAATCGTTTTGCAGTTGTATATGCGACCATAAAAGGTAGAAAATAGAATGGTGCATCTCCGATAATTTCCAAAACAGTAAGTAAGCCACTACCCTCACTTGCCAGATTAAAAGTTGAAATAATAATAGTTAACGACTTGATCATCCCTCCGGTACAAAATACTGGAATCAAAGGCATAAAAATTGAAGACAGTGTCTGTAAAACACCATTGATACCTTTCGGCTTTTCCTGGATACCCTGCTCCTCATTAGTGGTACCGTCCTTGAAACCGATCATCTCTTTAAACTCCATACATACTTCTTCAACCTGCGGTCCTATCACACATTGAACTTGATTGCTCAATGTTTTCACTTGGATTATCCCCTGAATATTTTCCAACCTCTTTAAATCAACTACATCTTTATCCTTAACCACAAGTCTCAAGCGAGTCACACAATTGAATACATCCAAAATATTATCTTTTCCGATAGATTCCAGTATTTCTTTGCACATTTTTTGATGCTTCATTTTGCTCCATCCTTTCGTAATAAAAAAGCCAGACAAAAAAACATAATTATCCTTTCGAAATTATGAATTCAAGTCTGGCCTATTCAGTAACCATCTTACTTTTCATTATTAAATTATTGATATGAATGATTAAAAAACCTTTTTCTTCCATTGTGATCTTTACGTGAAAAGCTGTATCTACATATTCTTGTATAGTATTTACACATTTCAAAGTATTGGGATGTTGTTCCTTCAATATCTCAAAAAGAGAATTATCATTTTTTTCTAAATGAGTATTGTTTTCGGAGAATAAACGTGTACAAAAGTATTTCATGTGTGTCAAAAAACGCTCATAATGAATACTTTCTTTGCTCAATTTTATATTGAAAAAATCCTCAATGATTTTGGTTACTTGATCAATCATCTTAATTCTTTCATCATTCTTTATTCCCCCAGAGACATTCAAAATATGAAAAGCAATAAATCCAATTTCATCTCTTGGCAATTTAGTCTTACTTATTTGTTCAACCTTTGCTAAAGTACTTTTAGATATTTCATACTCCTTCGGAAAAAAATTCTTTATTTCATTTAGCATTTCATTTCTCATAAAGATTCCGTCATGGGCTCGTTCAACTGAAGAATTAAGATGATCCGCCAACATGACGTACGCAATTGAGCTAGGCTTTATCCTTAGCTGATGTTCAGCTTGATTAAAAGTATCAATTGCAATCTCAAAATACTCAGCAGGAATCGCTTCAATAACGTCAACATAACGAGTTACCTCATTCTCGGTAAGTACAAATCTTTTTTCAACAACACTAGATTCAATAGTATCACCAACTTTTTTTAGATAAGCAACTCCTTTCCCCATTAATACGATTTCCTTACCTGTCTTATTTCTAGAGGTAATTACATTATTATTTATAATCCTATAAATCTCATAGTTATTTTCTTTTTGCATGTCCAATCACATCCCCATGATTGATAAAACCTTTCACGTCACTAAACTCTAAGTCGTAATCAGCTCCATTAGTTAAAACCATAATAATAGTAGTGTCTAACCCTTTATCAATGATGTATTGCTTATCAAATTTAAGTAATGGTACGCCTTTTTTTACAGAATCATTTTTTTGAACTAATTGAGTAAATCCTTCTCCTTGCAAATTGACTGTTTCAATCCCTACATGAATCAATACTTCTAAACCATCTTGTCTCTTTAAACCAAGTGCATGTTTTGTTGAAAAAAACATCGTTACTTTTCCATTAAATGGGCTAGTTATTATTTGGTCAACAGGATTAAATGCAAGTCCAGCACCCATTAGACCTGTACTAAATGTTGTGTCATTTACGTCCTTTAACGCAACATAATCACCCGAAATGGGAGCATATATACTTTTATCCTTTTTGAAAATCATTTTATCCTCCTTTCGATAAGAAATACAAAAAGGGCCAGACCAATACCTAAACAAAGTTTAGATGTTGATCTAGCCTACTTAAAGTAACTTATCTAACTATCTATTCGAAGTATAATATACAAATGAGAACGTTGTCAAGCACTGCATTGAAACTGTCTATCTCAAATAAGCAACACTTTAATAATATTTTTTGTAATTGTACAAGTAATCTATACAATTGGTCAAATGCAGCACAAGCATTCAAATTTTCCAAACATTTTCTTCCTAAATCCCGACAATAGATTCAATCAGTGTAAATCCCAGATACTGTGCATTCTTTTCGATTTCTTTTCTCAATTGCTCACCATACACAAAAATATGTTGACGCCACGGATCAGTTAAATACCCCCAAGATAAATCTTTAGAGAAGAATAAATAATAATCTCCGTCAGGGTAAAATTCTGGGAAATACGCATTGTATCCCCCATGCTCATAGTTTTTATCCAAAATAAATGTCGGATTTTCTTTACGTGTCTTTACCTGTGGATAATATTCGTAGCAGGTACTCTGCCAATCGAGGGCATACATATACTCTTGGTCTTTTAAGCAAGTGCAAAAAATGTCTCGGATCGTTTCACGCCAGTTAGGATCTGAATCAGCTATAGCAACTACACCTTTACAACTGTAAAGATCGTGAGGCTCCTTTACTGTATAACGAGAATCTTTTGCATAATAATCTGGTTCGAAAGAAAATCGTTAGTAGACGGTTTCCCAAAGTGCATCTGTTTGTTGACCTGATAGGATTTCCCATTCTTGTTGTGATTGCATAATAAGCCTCGATTCTAAGTTAGTATCTAGCGTTCCAGTTCCTAAGGGGCGTTTCATTTTCTATACTATATGATAAGTTAAACGGCAAGGTCCATCCTCTTATCAATCCCCTTGCATTATTCGTGCTTTTCTAGACCACCAATCGCCTTTTCTCCAATACTCCATTCCATAAAAATATTAATATCTTGAATCGAATCAATTACTCTATCTCTGTGCTCACTACAATTTTTCAATGTTTCCAGCAATATCGGTTTAACGATATGTTTTTCTAATTTACCTTTTGTGCGCGCAATATAAGCAAGCCCCAGAGCGCTATTAGCTCGAACTTGTTCATCAGAATGGTTTGACAACTCAACACATATATTTTGTGCTGTTTTCCAGTTCGCATGATATTCTCCAACGGAAAGTGGCAATATCGTTAGCTCCTCTATACTACCGAACTGCAAAATTCTCTTAATTTCTTTTTCGTCAAATTCTGGCAAAGGTCGATATAATCTCTTCATATTAAGCACTTCCTTTTCCCATCATATATCTCAATAAATAGACTCTTTGAAAAAATCAATTAAGACCTCTTTCAATCATCATTCCTCATCACTTGAATCAAAAACATAATAGTCGATATCAATAGCAGTCTCTGTTTCTGAACAAAAATCAATTACTTCTTTACTAGGGCTTATGCACGGATGTATTTCATCGATATATATTGAAGGTACGATCTCCAATGAAAACGATAGATCAAAATCAGCCTTTAGACGTTTCAGTTTTTCTTTTTTAGGTATTAATTCTTTTAGTGTACTATGCATTTGATTTTCGACAAAAACATCGTACTCCTCACAAAGTCCAAATTTCCATGCCGCAAAATCAAATTTTCTTCCATTCTCTTTCTCATCACCGATCCGCCATTGCTCGAATGACTGCAAGTTCAAATATCTCGTGATGTCATCAGGTTCAAAATCTCCTGTAATGCTGAAATAAGTATAGCAACTGGTTTTATCTGTCATAAGCTGTCCTTTCTATTCATTTTTATCTATTTAACTTGCTATAAAACCTATCATACCGCGGAAAATAAAAAAATATCCCATTTATGATACGGCTTCACATATCTCAAATGGATGGTATTTGTTCTATAACTTCATAGTACCAATGAGTTAATGATCGCACCTTTCGATTTAGAGGTCAATTTAATCCTCGCCTGACTCTTGAAACCACGTCAAATAGTTTTCATGCTCTTTACTTAGTTCGGCTTTCTCAAGAGTCCTTGCAACATAATCGTCTCCTTCTATCTCATCTATTTTCTGCAATAATTTTAAGGTTGGTGCTACCTGTATTTCAAACCAGTGTTCTGAGCGTTCGATTGAAAATCCTTTTGCTTTCATACTAAAATTCAACTCTCCCACTGTCCGAAACATCTTTGCCCAGCGCTCGTTGACAATTTTCGTATCTGAATCCAAAAGATCATACACGATCACTTTGCTATTGATTAAACCTGCACCAATCTCTCCGAGTCTTTTCCCATAAATAATCTGTTTGATCACTTCCATTGCCTTAACGTCGCTACAACGAACTTCATATCGATTATAAATTTCGTATTTCAACAATGCGTCATCCTCGGATAGACCTTCTTTATTCGCTAGTTCAAATCGTTTTTCATAAAAATTAAAGAAAAGGGGCGATTTTCTAGAACCAAAATAGAGTGATAATCCTTTGTTTCTACTATTACCATCCACGTCCTTTATAGACCCGCCATAGTTTTCAAAGGTTTTAAATCGATCGCTTATCAATCCTTTAGAGCGCTTTTCTAAAATGGAAAATAGATCGAAATACTCGCTATCTTCTTGTGTCCAGAACTCATCCATCGCAATATCAATTCGACTACATTGCACTCGGCTATAACAACTTTCCAACTTTCCTTGTTTCTGCCAGATTTCAGATAGAAATCCTTGCCAATCTGTTTGCTTTTTTTCTAATTGTCGTTCATATTCTCGGCATCCTTGTCCTGAAAATTGTACAAGAACATTTCTGTTCATTTTTTTCTCGTGCGAGAACACCCAAATATTTTTACAGACAGACACACGATCAAACAGGTAGAGTCCTGTTGGTCTCGTTTCAAAGTCTTCCTCCTCCATACCCAAAACACGAGTGATGATTTCTTCAGGAGTCACATCAAAGAAGGATAATCGCAAATAATCAATCATCACTCGCATATCCGCACCTTCTTTCACACACAATCGAAAGTAAGTATCCAGTGTTTCTTTTACACTATTGGGAATGACTCGTTTCCCACGTTCCATCTTTTCGTAATAGGACAGAGAGACGTTTAAAATTTCTGCAAATTTCCGTTGAGGAACAGGGGCTACCTTTTTGTTCTTTCCATCAGAGACACCTAATTTATACCGGTATTCTCGTAATTCTTTCGGTTCCAATCTACCCTCTCCTTTAAATAACGCTTTTATATTTTCTGTTAAAAAGAAAAACGAGCACAAATCGTTAGTATGACTAATTTCTAAATTGTGTGTCCCTTTTAATTATCCGCTAACCGCACAAGCCTTTATCTTCGATATACTTTTTTATTTCAAGCTTATTCACGCTTTTTTTCATTTGTTATTTTATTTCTATCCCCCCTATTAGATAGTGGGGGATGAACGGTTTTGTGCAGGCGCAAGCGCCTGCACTAAAACCATCCACGCACACTTTGGCGTGTGCGTGTGCACTTTACCTGGCTGGCGCCAGTTCCAAGTGCACACGCCACGCTCGTCATAGTAAAACTCATTAACAACGTTATCGCTTTCAATAGTAAGTAAAATTTTTACAACAAGTAAAACTAGATAGATCGATTCTTCTTTTTTTCTGTGGTCAACTAATCTATTCATTCTCGCTCTCTCCAACCTTTATACTCGTAAAATCCTTCAATTTCGTAGTGACTCTTACTCTTGTGCCCCACACATTTTTTATTTTTGATACTGCAATAGCCATTTTCTAACACCTTGCTTACTATAAAGAACCATTCCTGATTCTAGTCGAATCTCTGGACATCCCATATGAACCCATGATTTCAAGGTATTGACACTTACACCAAAATAATTTGCACAATATTTTTGCTTCACAACATCTCGTTCTTCTTTCACGTCCTTCAACGCTTCTTTCATCGTATGGTAAACATCATTAAAATTTTCTTTCTGCCATTCAATCAGTGTTTCGTCAATTGTCGTCATATCTACCCTCTTCTCTAAAAGAATATTAAACTTCTTATAAAACTATAAGTATTCTTTTAACAAATGATATTTCTCTTCTTAAAAGATGTCAATGATTTATTTGTGAATCTTTTACTTCTTAAAAGAATACTAACAAGGTTGATTTATTCAAGGAAAGAAGCTATGATGAAGAAAGAGGTGAATTTGATGATAGAAAATTTTGGATCAAACATAACGAGACTCAGAAAAGATCAAGGATTGTCACAAGAGGAATTAGCAGATAGAGTAGGCTTAAAAAAGCAATCGATTTCAAATATAGAACGCGGAAACAGATACCCTACTTTCGAAACACTAGAGCGAATTGCTTCGGTTTTGAATGCTTCTCCCATACAGTTATTTGGCACATTAAAAGAAATTGCGGTTTCTGACGTCCCAGTGGTATTAAATAGAATTGATGAATATGATGAACGAGTAAGGCAAGTCTTCCAAGCGGAAAAAACGTTGAAAGACATTGGTGAATCTGTAGATAAGCTGGCCAAAAACACTAAATACATTGAGGACTTTTTCTTCAACCATCAACACGATACAAACGAAGAAGGCGCTGCTATTGTAGACGAGAACGGAAACTTTGTGTTTCTTGATTCCTTGTTCAAGACGATTCCATTTGACTCCATTGAGAATCTTGTAGAAAAGATTCAATACATTGAACAATTCTGTTCACCAAAAATTAACTATCATGAAGGAACTCCCGTGTTTGATGATGAGCACAATGTCGTCACTTCCACAGCAATAGAATCTATTCCTTTTGATAAGATTGATGAAACCTACAATCAAATTAAGTTTATTCTCGATAATAAAGAAAAAATATAAAACAAGGGCTGAATCTTTTCCAAGACATGAATGAAAAAGATTCAGCCCTTAAAATAAATGAAGTTTCTTTTCCTATGTGCCCCACACATAAAGGAGGGAAAAAAATGGCAATGTTTCGTGAATATGAATCTAAAAAAGGTAATTTCTGGGAATTAAGAGCTTACCTTGGTCAAAGCGATGAAGGTAAAGAAGTCCGAATTACTCGTAGAGGTTTTAAAACAAAGAAAGCAGCGCAGAAGGAATTAAGTCGTTTACAGGTAGAGTTTGATGAAAACGGGTTACAACATAGACAGTCTATGACATTTCGAGAGTTATATGATTTGTGGCTGGAACAATATCGATTATCGGTTAAACCATCTTCGGTAGCAACAGCAAGGAGATATTGCGAACTTCATGTACTACCAGCTTTTGGCAAAATGAAGATAGATAAAATCACAATTTCCTACTGTCAAAAAGTCGTCAATCGATGGCATTCAAAGTACAAGCAGTATGGTTACCTTAAAAAAGAAGCTCAAAAAATCATGAAATATGGTGTGGCTATTGAGGTCATGAAATCAAATCCCATGCAAAAAATTATCACACCCAGAAAAAAAGAAGTTGAACAACCTATCAAGTTTTATACCAAAGAGGAGTTAAAAACTTTTTTTAAACACTTGGAAAGTATGCGAACAATCAAATTAGAAACATTCTTTCGTGTTATTGCATTTACTGGAATGAGAAAATCTGAAGTTCTTTCTCTACAATGGACTGATGTAGACTTTTCGAAAAAGACCTTGTCAATTGGTAAAACACTCGCTATTGATGAGTTTGGCAAAATCATTATTCAAGAGCCGAAAACAACCAATTCGTTAAGAACAATCAAACTTGATGACATCACTATCCTTAAACTAAGAAATTGGCAAATGGCTCAACGAGAAATGTATTTAAAATTGGGATTCAATACCTTTAGTAAAGATCAATTTCTTTTTACCAATAAGAAAAATGAGCTTTATTATCCGC
>NZ_NGLG01000001.1:1749075-1750916 GCF_002140655.1 Enterococcus sp. 3H8_DIV0648
TAAGAAAAATGAGCTTTATTATCCGCAAGTTGTTAATGATTGGTTAAAATGGATTTATCAAAAAGCTGAAAAGAATGAATTGGACTTAAAACGGATAACACCCCACGGTTTTCGATTTACTCACTGTAGTTTACTATTCGAAGCTGGTGCGTCAATTAAAGAAGTGCAGTCTCGTTTAGGTCACAAAGATGTTCAAACTACTATGAATATCTATGCTCAAGTAACACCTCAAATGATTGAGGATACAGGTGAAAAATTCGCTAATTATATAGGTTTTTAAGACGGTGTAAATTCCGGTGTAACAACAGAAAATGAAGAAAACAAAAAAACTAGAAACCTCACACATCAAGGTTTCTAGCTAATAAACAAGTATTACCCCACAGACCCTTCCATCTCATACTGAATCAGACGGTTTAGCTCCACAGCGTATTCCATTGGTAATTCCTTCGTAAATGGTTCAACAAATCCCATAACGATCATCTCAGTCGCCTCTTGCTCAGAAATGCCGCGACTCATTAGATAGTAGAGTTGTTCCTCGGAGATTTTTGAAACTTTCGCTTCGTGCTCTAAAGAAACATTGCCATTCAAAATTTCATTATAAGGAATCGTATCCGAACTTGATTGATCATCCATGATGATCGTGTCACATTCGATATGGCTGAATGAACCAGCACTGTTCCGGCCGAAGCGGACGGTTCCGCGGTAATCTACCGCACCGCCATCTTTGGCGATGGATTTTGAAACGATCGAGCTGGATGTGTTTGGTGCGTTATGGATCATACGAGCACCGTTATCTAGCACAATGTTTTTACCGGCTACAGCGATCGATAGCATTGTACCGCGCGCGCCTTTGCCTTCCATATAGACACTTGGGTATTTCATGGTTACTTTTGAACCTAAGTTGCCATCAACCCATTCCATTGTCGCGTTTTCTTGGGCTTGTCCACGTTTAGTTTCCAAGCTGTATACGTTGTTTGACCAGTTTTGGATCGTAGTGTAACGGCAGTAGCCATCTTTTTTAACGAAAACTTCTACGACTGCAGCATGCAAGCTATCTGAAGAGTACGTTGGTGCGGTACAGCCTTCTACATAGTTGATACTTGCACCTTCGTCCACGATGATCAATGTACGTTCAAATTGTCCAGTATTTGCCGAATTGATTCGGAAATACGACTGGATCGGAATCTCAGTTTGCACACCTTTTGGTACATAGATGAAGGTTCCGCCTGACCAAGCAGCTGAGTTCAATGCTGCCAATTTGTTGTCTGACGGAGGAACTAATGTCCCGAAGTATTCTTTAAATAGTTCAGGATATTCCTTCAAGGCTGAATCCGTATCGGTAAAGACGATCCCTAATTTAGTGAACTCGTCTTTCATGTTGTGGTACACCACTTCTGATTCGTATTGGGCAGAAGCACCAGCCAAGTATGCCCGTTCTGCTTCGGGAATTCCTAAACGTTCAAAAGTTGTCTTGATTTCTTCTGGTACATCGTCCCAATCGCGGGCTGGTTTGTCACTTGAACGAATGAAGTAATTGATTTTATCGTAATCCAGTTCGGACAAATCAGGTCCATAACCGGGCATGTCTAATTTTCTGAATGTTTCTAAGGATTTCAAACGGAAATCCAACATCCATTCGGGTTCTCCTTTTGCGTGGGAGATTTCACGAATGACTTCTTCTGATAGACCTTCGCCAGTCGTAAAGACCGGTTCGATATCATCGTGGAAGCCAAATTGATATTCCTCTTGCATTTCAGGTACACTCATGTATTCCCGCTCCTTATTCTTATTAATGTATTTATTTTTCTTACAGAAAAATAAGTTTGATGTTCATGCCGTAT
>NZ_NGLG01000001.1:1751016-1755476 GCF_002140655.1 Enterococcus sp. 3H8_DIV0648
CCCTAATTTAGTGAACTCGTCTTTCATGTTGTGGTACACCACTTCTGATTCGTATTGGGCAGAAGCACCAGCCAAGTATGCCCGTTCTGCTTCGGGAATTCCTAAACGTTCAAAAGTTGTCTTGATTTCTTCTGGTACATCGTCCCAATCGCGGGCTGGTTTGTCACTTGAACGAATGAAGTAATTGATTTTATCGTAATCCAGTTCGGACAAATCAGGTCCATAACCGGGCATGTCTAATTTTCTGAATGTTTCTAAGGATTTCAAACGGAAATCCAACATCCATTCGGGTTCTCCTTTTGCGTGGGAGATTTCACGAATGACTTCTTCTGATAGACCTTCGCCAGTCGTAAAGACCGGTTCGATATCATCGTGGAAGCCAAATTGATATTCCTCTTGCATTTCAGGTACACTCATGTATTCCCGCTCCTTATTCTTATTAATGTATTTATTTTTCTTACAGAAAAATAAGTTTGATGTTCATGCCGTATGTCATTCCTCTATACAATTCTCGAAGCGAAAAGAGGCGCCAACTCTAATGAAAAGGTGAAAATTTTAAACAAGTTCTCTTATTGTCGTTGGCATACGATTCCACTAACGTATTAAAAATACGAAGTGGAACTCGCAACTGGCATCCTATTCTTTATGATATTGCCCTTCGCGAGCTTTTCCCTGTTCGCTGGTCAAAGCTTTGCCTAGAGCTTTCCAAGCAAGTGTTGAGCATTTGATGCGGGCTGGGAATTTTGCGACACCGCTAAGCATCGCCGCATCTCCCAATGCTTCCTCATCTTTTTCAGGGATCTCATTGCCTTGAACCATTTGAGCAAAAATCACTGCTAAATGTTCTGCTTCTGAGACCGGTTTTCCGATCACCGCATCAGTCATCATGGACGCACTGGCGGTTGAAATCGAACAGCCGCTGCCGGAAAATGCAATATCCGTGATCACGTCATCTTTGACGATTAATTCAAGTTCAATCACATCGCCGCAGGTCGGATTGTTCATCTCGATCGTTTGCGTAGAATCACTCAGCTTGCCACGATGATGTGGATGAGAGGAATGATCCAAGATCACCTGCCGATATAAATTATCTAATTTAGATAGCGCCATCTTTGAAAAACTCCTTCGTCGCCTGGATTGCTTCGATCAAACGGTCCGCATCTTCTTTCGTATTGTAGAAATAGAAGCTGGCCCGCGCCGTCGCTGGCAGATTCAAATAATTCATTAATGGTTGAGCACAATGATGTCCTGCTCGCACAGCGACACCTTCCATATCTAAAGCGGTCGCCACATCATGGGGATGGATACCATCCAGATTAAAGGCGATCACGCCGGTATGCTGTTCAGGATCTTGCGGTCCATAAATAGTGACACCGCCGATCTCCTGTAATTTAGGTAAGACATACGCGACTAATTCTTGTTCGTAATGGTGGATATTCTCCATACCGATTTCGTTCAAGTAATCGATCGCACCGCCTAGAGCAATCGCCCCCGCAATGTTCGGAGTGCCGGCCTCGAATTTCCATGGCAGTTCTTTCCACGTACTATCGTAAAGATTTACGAAGTCGATCATTTCACCGCCGAATTCTACTGGCTCCATTTGCTCCAACCAATTGCGTTTGCCATATAATACACCGATTCCCGTTGGTCCGCACATCTTATGCCCGCTAAAGGCAAAGAAGTCCGCATCCAACGCTTGGACATCAACTGTCATATGCGGTGCTGCTTGGGCACCGTCCACGATCATCACGGCATCATGCGCATGAGCCATCTCACCCAATTCTTTAATTGGGTTGATGACACCAAGGACATTTGATACATATGCCAATGAGACGATCGCTGTTTTTTCATTGATAATTTCTTTAGCGGCTGTCATGTCGATAAAGCCTTCGTCCGTCAATGGCAGATAACGCAGTATTGCGCCTTTGCGTTCGACTAATTGCTGCCACGGAATAATATTGGAATGATGCTCCATATACGAAATGACGATCTCATCGCCCTCTTCAATAAAAGCATCGCCATAGCTGCGTGCCAACCAATTCAATCCAGTAGTCGTTCCCCGAGTGAACAAAACTTCAGCTGTTTCCTTCGCATTGATGAAGGCGCGGACTTTTTCCCGACTATTCTCATAATCTTCTGTCGCCCGTTCGGCTAAAGTATGCACGCCGCGGTGAACGTTGGCATTGTCATTCTCATAATAATGGCGCAACACATCCAAGACTTTCGTCGGCTTTTGTGTCGTTGCCGCATTGTCTAAATAAACAAGTGGTTCATCATTTACTTCTTGGAAAAGAATCGGAAAATCTTTTCTAATAGTAGAAAATTCCCTCATTATTTACTCAACTTCCCTTCGATCGTCGCGATCAGTTGCTCTTGAGTGGCTTTGACTGGAATAGCAGTAATAACAGGTCCTAAAAATCCGCGAATAACTAAACGTTCCGCCGCCGCGCGTTCCAACCCGCGACTCATTAAATAGAAGAGTTCATCCGGATCAACCCGACCAACACTGGCCGCGTGCCCAGCAGTTACTTCATTTTCATCAATCAAAAGAATCGGATTGGCATCACCGCGAGATTTTTCAGACAGCATCAATACACGACTTTCTTGTTGTGCATCGGCGCCCTTGGCCCCTTTTAAGATATGCCCGATTCCATTGAAGGTCAAGGTCGATTTATCTAAAATAACCCCGTGCTGTAAAATATGCCCAATCGTATGAGGAGCTTTATTCGTTACGCGAGTATCAATCCCTTGGATTTGTTTGCCGTCACTAATTGCGACGATCTTCACTTCTGAATGAGAGCCTTCGCCGACTAAATCAGAATCAAAGTCTGCGATCACATTGCCGTCATTCATAATCCCGATTGCCCAATCAATCATGGAGTCCCGCATCAAGTAGCCGCGACGATTCATGTACGTTGCGATATTCGCACCTAATGAATCAACCGCTGAGAATTTCACCCGTGCACCTGGCTTCGTGATCACTTCGACGACAACATTACCAGATAATTTCTTCGCCGTATCGCCTTGTGATTCGAAGCGTTCCAAGTAAGAAAATTCACTGTTGTCTTCTGCCACGATCAAAACATGCTTGAAGAAATGCGCCTCAGCATCGCCGTTATGAATAAATAAACTTTCAATCGGTTCTTCGATCACAACATTTTTGGGTACATATAAGAAAACACCATTATTCATGAATGCCGCATGCAGTGCAGTCAATGAATTTTCTTCAACGGGCACTGCTTTTTGCATATAGTATTCTTTGACTAGTTCAGGATGTTCCTGCATCGCTGTGATCAAATCGGTGAAGATCACCCCTTGGTCAGCAAGTTTTGGTGAAATTTGTTCGAATACAGTCGTTTCACCAGCTTGCACGATCATAGGATTGTCGTTCATTTGATCGAAGCTGGGAATCGTTCCTGATGCTTCTTGATGTTCCGGTTTTACATTATAAAGATTCCAACGAGCAAATTTTACCTTTTCAATTACTGGTAAAGGCAGCTCGTCGATTTTATTCAATGCGTTGACACGTAAGTCGGTCATCCATTGAGGTTCGGCCCATTCCGCTGAGTAAGCTTTGACGGTCTCAAGATATTCTGTCCATTTTTTCATCTATCTTGCCCTCCTAAACTTCTTCTTTGTAATCGATACCTAATTCAGCAGAGATGCCTGCGTAGCCTTCAGCTTCTAAACGTTTCGCTAATTCTGCATCGCCAGTCAAGACTACTCGACCATCCATCATGATATGCACCACATCCGGTACGATATAGTTCAATAGACGCTGGTAATGAGTAATGATCAAAGCACCGAAATCTTTGCCGCGCATTTCATTGATTCCCTTAGAAACAACTTTCAACGCATCGATATCCAGACCTGAGTCGATTTCATCTAAGATCGCAAATGTTGGTTCGATCATTAATAATTGTAGAATTTCGTTCCGTTTCTTTTCCCCGCCAGAGAAACCTTCATTTAAATAGCGTTCCGCCATTTCTTCCGGCATGTTCAACAATTCCATTTTTTTATCTAATTTTTTCAAGAATTGCATTACAGAGATTTTATCGTCTTCTTCACGACGAGCATTGATGGCTGCTCGCATGAATTCAGCATTACTGATTCCTGGGATTTCACTTGGATATTGCATCGCTAAGAACAAGCCTAGACGCGCGCGTTCATCAACTTCTAAATCTAAAATATTTTTACCATCGAAAAGAATCTCGCCTTTTGTGACTTCATAGTTTGGGTTTCCCATGATTGCCGCTGATAAAGTCGATTTACCAGTACCATTTGGTCCCATGATGGCATGGATTTCTCCCGTTTTCATCACAAGGTCTACACCCTTTAAAATTTCTTTATCGTCAATGGCAACGTGCAAGTCTTTGATTTCTAAAACTGACATGAAAGTACCTCCAAAATTTTTTCTCGTTCTCACATATTTTAGACTAAATGAGAATGGAATACAAACC
>NZ_NGLG01000001.1:1755802-1765413 GCF_002140655.1 Enterococcus sp. 3H8_DIV0648
GCTTCTAGTGTATCAAGAATAGGCTTCTTATTAAAACTTCTTTTTTCATACTAACAAGTATGTTAACGATATAAAAAAAGCTGAAAGAAAATTCTTCCAGCATTTTTTCGCTTATTAATATAAACACTTGATATGATGATGGTTTAACTTAGCTATTTTTTTCTCTGGCAAAGGCTTCTCCGTAATCAGATAGTCGATTTCATGACAAGCGATTGCTTGATACATATACTTATGATCCAGTTTATCTTCTGTTGCTAATACAACGACATGATTCGCTTGTCTGCGGAAGGCCTTTTTGATTAGCGCTTCTCCTTCATGTGTCTCAGTCACTCCATGATCAAAATCTAGTCCGCGACAACCAATAAAAGCGATGTCCGCATTATAGGTCAAAATGTCATTGTATGCTTTTGATCCATTGATCGTCGCACGTTTAGGCACTATTGAACCACCTAACACCGATACATGTGCTGTCGTAAACTCACTCAACATCGCAGCGGTCAGGACACCGTTAGTTATGACCTGTAAGCCATCGAACCTACTAAGATTTTTTACCAAATGCAAACTTGTCGTACTGGAGTCCATAAAAATGACCATGTCATCCTTAATCAAAGTCTCCGCCACATCCGCAATATATTGTTTATTATCTTCTTCGTTTAAACGCGTGACTTTCATTAAATAGGGAACATCGATCTTCTTGTTATCAATAATCATTGCACCGCCGCGAGTTCGTCTAATCAATCCGCTTTCTTCCAGCAAAACTAAATCTCTTTTCACAGTAGCCTCACTATAGTTGACCAACTCAATCAAATCTGCGACAGTTGCAAATTGATGAACTTTTAAATAGTTAACGATCTGCTGCTGCCGATCTTCAATCGCACTTAACATTCTTCTCCCCCTCTGCTTACCTTTCGCTGCTTTATCCAATTATAACTTCTTTAAAGGAAAAGAAGACAGTCCTCTCAAAAAAATTGAAAGTTCTGTCTTTATTATTAATATAATTCAGCTTTTCCGATAGTATTCAAGATGTACAACTTATGTTTGACAACTTCTTTAACCTTATCGTTTGCTTCTGGGAAGACGTCTCCAGGTTCATACATCTCCGGATTTTTAGTTAGAACCTCTCTCAAAGCATCAAAGAAGACACTCTTTAGATCTGAACTCAAGTTAACTTTTGCCACGCCGTATTTTACTGCTTCGCTAACTTCAGAATCAGGATTGCCTGAGCCTCCATGCAAAACAAAAGGAATATCAATGCGTTCATTCAGCTCTTTTAATAGTTCAATATTCAATTTCGGTGTCATATCTTTTGGATAGAGTCCATGAGCAGTTCCGATTGCGACAGCAAGTGTGTCAATACCTGTTTCTTTCACAAATTCTTCTGCTTGGTTAGGATCAGTGTAAATAATATTAGCCGATCCCCCTTCTGCTGAACCGTTGTTACCAATCGTTCCTAATTCAGCCTCGACTGAGACATTCACATCATGAGCTAATTTTACAACTTCCTTCGTTAAACTCATATTGTCCTCAAAAGTTTGTGTTGAAGCATCGATCATCACAGATGTATACCCATTTCGAATTGCCCGCATGACATCCTTAACTGAACCGCCATGATCCATGTGAATAACAACAGGTACTTTACTATTGTGGGCATAGTCTTTAGCTGCTGCCACAAATTCATCATTTAAATAAGCAATTTCATCAGGATGTATCTCTAGAATCACAGGCGCGTTTTGTGCCTCGACTTCCTCCATGATGGCCTTCATCATATCATAACTGCAAATATTGAATGCAGGTACAGCAAATTGATTCTCTTTAGCAACTTTCAATAAATCCTTCATTGTATACAACATTACATTTCCACCTCATTAATCATTTTATTATCATCAACAGTTACTGGCTTTTTCAATAAGCCAACCGCTATTGCTGTTACCAAAGTCCCTGCCACAATTGCCAATAAGTACATCGGAAGGTTATTCATTACATTTGGAATCAACATGACCCAGATTCCTCCATGAGGTGCCATTGAAGTAACACCTGCTGCCATGGATATTCCCGCAGCCGTTGCTGAACCTAGCATCAAACTAGGAATCACTCGAATCGGATCGGCTACCGCAAATGGGATGGCTCCTTCAGTAATGTAAGACGCTCCCAAGATCCAACAAGACTGTCCTGAAGTTCGTTCTTCTTTCGTGAACTTATTTTTGAATAAAATTGTCGCTAAAGCTAACCCTAGAGGTGGCGTCATCCCAGCTGCCATACAAGCGGCAATTGGCGCATTAACACCAGCCGACATTAAGCCGATCGAAAAAGTTGAAATTGACTTATTAATCGGTCCACCCATATCTGCTGCCATCATGACACCGATCAACAATCCAAACATAAGTCCCGAAGTATTTCCTAAACCGTTCAACCAGCTAGTCAGAGCATCCAATACCCAAGCAATCGGCTTATCAATCAAGAACACCATCGCTAAACCAATGACTAGAATAGATACTAATGGAACAACGATCAGTTGATAAATAGCTGCTAATTGCTGCTTAACGTTGATTTTATTCGCTAAAAGATCGGTCATGTAGCCGGCTAATAAACCGCCGATCATCCCGCCTAAGAATCCTGAACCACCATTAGCAGCCAACAATCCTGCAACGATCCCTGGTGCAAAACCTGCTTTTCCAGCAATTGAACTAGCAATCCCAGCTCCTAGCGCTGGTACCATCATCGCAAAGGCTGTTCCTCCCCCAATCGTTGACAATGCCCCTGCGAGAGCATTATAGTCATCCGATTTTGGATCAGAAGCTGTGATTCCAAAAGCAAAACTCAATGCAATAATGATCCCGCCTGCGATTACGAAAGGCAGCATGTAATTGACGCCATTCATAAAGTGATTGTAGATTCCGCTTTTTTGCTCTTGCCCATTCTTTTTCTTATCTAAAGAAATTTCTGTAGTTCCAATGTTTTCCAATGCTTCCTCAATTACCTTTTCAGGCTCTTTGATCGCTCGACTAGTTGAAACGCGCTTAATTTTTCGACCCGCAAAACGGCTTGTATCAATATCTTTATCCACCGCTAAAATAATTGCATCCGCTTCCTCGATTTCAGCAGTTGTTAGTTTATTTTCGATCTTTGCACCTTGAGTTTCAAACTTCGCTTCATGACCTAAACTTTTTGCTGTTACTTCCAATTTTTCAGCAGACATATACGTATGTGCAATCCCTGTGGGACAAGCCGTAATTCCTATAATTTTCATGATGATTCCTCCTTACTCATAATCTCTAATACTTCAATCCCATTATCAGCATGCTTCAACTGATCTCTAAACGACTCATTCATTAATTTTCGTGACAAATTACTTAATATTTCCAAATGGATATCTGATGTTTTTTGAGGAACTAAGATTGCAAAAACCCATTCAATTTTTTCCCATCCAGTCCGACATAATCAGACATCTTACCTGTATGCACAAAACAAATCGTGGGTTGCAAAACAGCTTTGCTCTTTGCATGGGGAATTCCAAAACCAGCTTCTATTCCTGTAGACGTCTCTGCTTCTCTTCGATACAAATCTTTGATTATCTTTTTAGCCTTTGTCACACGATTCTTTTCTTCAAGTATGTGACCTAGTTTTTCAAACAGCTCATCTTTTGACCGAATTGAATCATCAAAAATAATCAAATCGTTCATCATTAAATCAACCAACTTCACTATAAAAACCTACCTTCACAACTAGGATAGCGCTTTCCTGTTTATGGTGATAACTATAGCATCGCTATCCAAAGCGTTCAATATTTTGACTGTTTTTCGGTTTAAAAGTCTTTTAACGTTAAAAAAGTTCAGTAATCATGATCGATTTAGATCATAATTACTGAACTTTTTGTATTAAATAAAAAAACCTCAACACAAATTGTATTGAGGTTAAGAAGTCATTTTACTTATCAACGGGTTTTACAGAACCGTCCCATTTTTCCAAGATCCAATCTTGAACGTCTTTTTCATGCAAGACTTTCACTAATTTTTTGATACGATCATCGTTTTTGTCTTCTGTACGAACAGCAAGAATGTTTGCGTATGGTGACGTATCTTTTTCAAGCAACACTGCATCTTTGACCGGATTCAAGCCTGCACCGTAAGCGAAGTTGGCATTGATCGCTACTAGGTCGCCTTCGTCATTGCTGTAAGTTGTTGCTAGCAATGCTGGGTCGATCGAGTGGTCAAATTTCAGTTTCTTAGGATTTTCAGCGATATCATCAAATGTGGCTGTTTCTAAATCAACACCATCTTTTACCTTCACTAAATCAGCATCTTGCAAGATCGTAATGATTCGGCCCCAGTCTGATTCAGAGCTTGAAGTAATAATCGTCGCGCCCTCTTTTAAATCTTTGATATCTTTGATTTTTTTAGAATATAAGCCCATTGGTTCGATATGGATTGCACCAGCATCGGTAAATTTGTAATCATTTTCCTTCACTGCTTTTTCAAAGAACGGTTTGTGTTGGAAGTAGTTCGCATCGATATCCCCATCTGCTAACGCTTTGTTTGGTAAAACGTAGTCGTCGAATTTTTTGATTTCCAGTTTTACGCCTTCTTTTTCAAGCAATGGTTTTACGTGCTCTAAGATTTCAGCATGTGGTGTTGGTGATGCTCCGACAACTAATGTGTCATTTTTTTCTTTACTGCTGCTGTCAGAAGAAGCTGAGTCGCCATTTCCGCAAGCCGCCAAGCCGACTGTTAATAATGCTGCTGCTGCAAAACCTAAAATTTTCTTTTTCATGATAGTTCCCCCTAATAGTTTTAATTGATTTATATTTAAACGATAATAATCCTTGTTTTCCCTGTATTGCTAGCGTTTGTCCGTTCGCTTCGTCAGAAAATCGCCGACGCCTTGAACAATGAATACGATGATCAGAATAATCACGGTTGCTACTAATGTAACGGTGTAATTTCCTCGTTGATACCCTTCTTGCCAAGCCAAAGCTCCCAGCCCGCCTGCTCCGATCGCACCAGCCATTGCAGTAAAGCCAATCATGGACACTGATGTAACCGTCAATCCTGAGATCAACGCTGGCAAACTCTCTGGAATCAAAACCTTATAGATCGTTTGGAAATAGCTTGCTCCCATAGCATCCGCCGCTTCCAGCACACCAGAGTCAACTTCGCGAAAGGCAATCTCAACTAATCGTGCGTAAAAGGGTGCCGCTGATAAAACCAATGCTGGAATCGCCGCTTTGGCCCCCAACATCGTGCCCACCAATGCTTTAGTAAATGGAATAATCAACACCATCAAGATCATGAAGGGCGTTGATCGAAAAATGTTGCTGAGAATGGAAACTGCCCCATAGAGAATACTGCGAGCGGCAGAATGCTTTCTTCCCAATGAGTAAAGCAGCAAGCCTAATAATAATCCTAGAACAAATACGATCAGCATTGAAATAATTGTCATAAACAACGTATCATTAATGGCTTCCTTCAAGGTGTCAAACGAAACCTGCTGGAAGTTTAAATATGTCTCAGAAAAACTCTTATCCACGATGCAGCACCTCCACTTCAACTTGCTGACTTTCAATAAAGTTGATGGCTTCTTCCACCTTATCGGCATCCCCGGTGAACTGAACCGTTAATGTACCGAAAGAATTTCCAGTTGCCCGTTCGATATTGCCGTAAACGATGCTGATATTGATTGGAAAATTACGAATTGCCTGAGAGACCACTGGCTCATTCGCATTGTCTTCTACGAAATGCAGCGTCGCTAACGTGCCCGCTGGATTTTCTTTGACAAACTCTTTCAGCAAATCGGATGGATCAGCTTTTGGTTCAAGATCCTGTTGGACGAAAAGCTTGGTCACTTCCTGTTTTGGATGGCGGAAAACTTCGCGCACAGAACCTTCCTCTACGATTTTTCCTAATTCCATCACAGCGACCTTGTTGCAGATTTTGCGGATCACATTCATTTCATGTGTGATCAACACGATCGTCAAACCTAGTTTTTTATTGATATTCGCTAATAATTCTAAAACTTCTTCCGTTGTTTGCGGGTCCAACGCACTGGTCGCTTCATCGCAAAGCAAAATGTCTGGATCATTAGCCAATGCTCTTGCAATACCGACTCTTTGCTTTTGTCCACCGGATAATTGAGAAGGATAAGCATCCCCTCTACCATCAAGTCCGACAAGGCTTAATAATTCTTCCGCCTTCTTACGTCGTTGATCTTTTGCCACACCTGCTAATTCTAACGGTAATTGAATATTTTCGATCACTGTCCGTGACCACAATAGATTAAAATGCTGGAAGATCATTCCAACTTTTTTACGGAAAGTTCTTAACGTCGCGCCTTGTAACTTCGCAACATCTTCACCATTCACTAGGACTTGTCCAGCCGTTGGTGTTTCAAGTCCATTCAACAGACGAACCAACGTACTCTTCCCTGCTCCTGAATAACCAACGATGCCATAGACATCCTTTTCTTCAATTGCCAAATCAATCCCATTGACTGCGTGGATCGGCCCAGTTTTGCCGGCAAAGCTCTTTCCCACTTGATTCAATTCAATCAATGCCATGCTTCTTACTCCCTTTCTATTACTCCTAAATGAACAGCTTTTAGATGGCTCATTGTCGTTTTATCCATGCACGAAAATAAAATTTTCGTCATGACAGCTTTCTGCTAAACTAATTGACTGAACAAATTGCGAAAAGCAGAACAAACAAAAAAGCTTCCGTCCTAAAAAGTGTACGTTTGTACACTTAGGACGAAAGCTTTAACTTCCGTGTTACCACCTAAAATTCGTTCTGACCTTGCGATCACAACCTCTGCCAGTACTTGCTTTATGCGCATACTGAGGTGCTGTAACGGGCACTCCCGTGATAGACTTGGCACCTGCTTCGTCCATCCTGCTCAAAGACCATTTTCCATCTCATTGCCGCAACTCCTTTTCAGCATACCGGAGCTCTCTTTGTACTTTAATCAGATGTACTTTTCTTTTCATCGCTTTCTCATGTGTATGAAAGGATTATATCAAGGAGATTTTATCCTGTCAAACATCAAATGAAAATTTCTTTATAAGTTTTCAAACTCGTCTACGTCGACTTCACGCAATGACAAAATCCATGCATCTAATTCTTCTTTTACATTCAATGCTGCAGGATCAGCTGACACTTTTTCACTAACAGAGGAAACCACACCTGTTAGCGGACTTTTAAATTCTTGTACCGCTTTTTCAGCCTCGATTTCTAATAAAGGCTCACCAGCTTTAACCGCCTGGCCGATTTTTGGTAAAGAGATAAATGTGACTTCGCCAAGTGTTTCTGCCATTTCAGACGTTAATCCCATGCAATAATCTTTATCATTGTGCAAAATCCATAGACCTTCATTTTTCTTCAAGTAACTCATTTTATTTAAAACGCTCCTTCGTAAGTTGTCTCTTTAAAACCATTTAATAAAAATTGATCATTTTTGATCAGCAATGGGCGCTTCACCAGCATCCCGTCACTCGCTAATAATTCACTGGCCTCTTTCACTGACAAATCAGCCATCTTATCCTTCAAACCCAGCTCACGATATTTCATGCCACTTGTATTGAAAAATCTTCTTACAGGTAGTTCACTTGCGGTCAGCCATTTTTCAAAAGTATCTGCTGAAGGTGTTGCTTGAACCAAGTCAATCGTTTCATAATCAATACCAGCTTGGTCTAACCAAGCTTTTGCTTTGCGGCAAGTCGAACATTTTGGATACCAATAAAATTTAAGCACTGCGTGTCCTCCTAATAGGTTTCTTATTCGCGCTTTGATAGCGCATCGATAAGATCAAGCCGATCCCGATCATGTTTCCTAAAATCGATGAACCACCTTGACTGATAAACGGCAATGGAATCCCTGTTAACGGCAACAGCCCGATATTCGCGCCGATATTTTCAAAGACATGGAACAGCATCATCATGACAATTCCTGACGCGATATAGGCATAGAATTCATTATTCATGTCAAAGCATAACCGAATCATGCGATAAATCAAAATAAAATAGAGCAAAATTACAAAAGCTCCGCCAACAAAACCAAAATTCTCACCGATTACCGTAAAAATCATATCCGATTCCCGAACCGGCACATAAACATTACTGACGTTGTAACCAGTACCCAGCATTCCGCCTGAACCGATTGCCATCAATGCATGAGCGAGTTGAAAACTTTTTCCCTGAGGATCGTGGAAAGGTTCCAGCCAAGAATCAATCCGAGCAAATTGATAATTTTTAAATCCGATGTGTGTTAGAAGCTCTCGTCCTGGATCTGTCGTAACTAAAAAGATCAAACTAACACCTAAAATAATTGCTAAAATAAGCGTTGGAACCAAAATCAACCATGAAATCCCCGACATCAAAAACATCCCGGAAAAAATCGCTAAAAAGACCAGCATCGTCCCGAAATCCTTTTGCGCTAAGACTAATCCTAGAACAGGAATCGTAACTAACACCATCTTGCCTATCAACATTGCATCAGTTTTCAAGCTGTGAAGTTTATTCGTTACATTATGCTTCGTAATAATCAACGCCATCATCAAAATATAAGCAATCTTCATTAATTCAGAAGGTTGAAAGGTCAGAGTACCAAATTTAAACCAGTTTTTCGAACCCGTCGAAGCTGCAAGCGTCGGATCATAGTATTTCAATAAGGCCAACATGACAGCCAATCCGATCACATATAAAAATGGCGTTAATCGCCATAAAAGCTTTGCATCAAAGTGAATGATAATAACAACTGCTAATGCCCCAACCAGATACCAAACTGACTGCATGGCAAGCCCACGAAAAACATTGGGATTTCTGGGATCTTGAGTCAATGCAACATACAAGGAAAGTAATCCAATCAAACATAATATAAAAACAGGTAAAATGACGCCGTAATCAATCCGGCTGTCATCATTATTCTTTTTTAATCTATCCATCGTTCATCTCTTTTCCACCAGTATACTCGCTTTATTATAGACGCTTCTTTACCTAAAGAAAAGCAAGCATGGCTGACTTTGTAAAATCTTTATTCTTCTTGCTGATCCTGCTTCAAAAAGTAGATCAATCCCCAAATCCCCAACTGTAAAATACTGAACATTAAGACAAACTGAAGCTTTCCTACATCCCAATTACCTACCAATAATTTAAATACAGACAATGGATGAACCAGCAACTCGATAGAATGAATCCGATCAAAACGTCCAATATAGACAGCAATGCTGGAAAGAACCGATAATATCAGCAAACTGCCAAATTTTTGCACTAGTCGCAGCTTAATAGCTGAAAATAATTTGAAGACTTGTGCCATCCCGATAAAAACCATTAAGACTATTGGCAACACTAAGAAAAGATACGACCACCAGCCGTTAGTATCCATTAGAAAGTGCCCGCCTGGCTGATAAATTCTTAAACTAGCTAAATGAAATAAGTCAGTCATTAGATAAGGAATATTGGGGAAAAATAAAAGCCACAATGGCACAAAAATCCATCGCCATGAACTTCTCAGCTGCATAAACAGCTGAGCAAAAACAATTGGCAGCCATGCTAAAAAAACATTCAGTCCCATAAAAGAAAAGGTCGTTTGACCGAAATGCATAAATAAAATATATAACCATATCGC
>NZ_NGLG01000001.1:1765513-1773813 GCF_002140655.1 Enterococcus sp. 3H8_DIV0648
AACGTATAAATTTTTTTCATAATTCTCCTCAACCTTGCTTGTAAAAATGAATCACGCAGAAAAGATCTTGTAAATTTACGGTAACATAGAATTCAACAAAATATTTGGACTTTTTTCCGAATTTATTTCCGATAATAACAAAAAGTCGCCAACATCAAAGATAGAACTTTGATATGACGACTTTTATAAGTAGTGCCAGCTGCAGGATTCGAACCTGTGACCTACGCGTTACGAGTGCGTTGCTCTACCAACTGAGCTAAGCTGGCATTTCGTACAAGTGAAATTATAGAAAACTTCTCCGAAAAAGTAAAGTAAGATTCTTCTTAAAAAGCGATTACATGAAAAAAACTTGAAAATATGCTAAAATAAAGTATGTGAAAAAAGGAGGCGTTCGAAACAGATGGCTACATTTGGCAAAATAGAAACACACGTTGATCCTTCCGAAGCTGGGAAAAGTTTTCCCGTCAAGACACACGTCATGTTCACTATTCGCGGTGAATCCCAAACCGGGGTCGTCGCTAAACAATTGAAAAACGCAGCAGTCATTGAAATTGATGAGAAAAAAGACAATGAAGACTTGATTACTCATTCCAATGGTGTTGTCGTCATCAATTATAAACAAATGAAAAAGATTTAGTTTTCCAAGCAAAAAGCGAACCTTTTGACAGGTTCGCTTCTTTTTTTATTTTGTACCGAATAAACGGTCACCAGCATCGCCAAGACCAGGAACGATATAACCTTGATCGTTCAATTGCTCGTCTAATGCAGCAGTATAAATATCAACATCTGGATGTGCTTCTTGTAAAACTTTTACGCCTTCAGGTGCAGCTACTAAGCAAACAAACTTCATGTTTGAAGCACCGCGTTTTTTCAATGAATCAATCGCCATGATCGCTGAACCGCCTGTTGCTAACATTGGATCGACGATGAATAATTGACGGCTATCGATATCCTCTGGCATTTTGAAGAAATATTCATGTGGCTCCAAAGTTTCTTCATCACGGAACATTCCTATGTGCCCTACTTTTGCAGCGGGAATCAATTCTAAGATGCCATCTACCATGCCGATACCAGCACGTAAAATCGGTACAATTGCAACTTTCTTTCCTGATAAAGTTTTTTGAGTAGATAAAGTGATCGGCGTTTCGATCTCGATATCTTCTAACGGCATATCGCGTGAAACTTCATACGCCATCAACATCGCGATTTCATTCACTACTTCACGAAAAACTTTCGTTCCACAATTTTTATCACGAATGATCGTTAATTTGTGTTGGATCAATGGATGATCGATTACTTGAAATTTTCCCATAATAAATTGCTCCTTTATTCTGCATTTCTCCTAATTATAAGACAACCGCTATAAGAAAACTAGTCTAATGTGCATGAATTGGATGAGAATCTGTTAATTCTAAAACCGCTTTGCGGATCTCAGCTAATTTTTCTTCGTTACCGCTAGAACGCAACGTTTCAACGATCAGTTCAGCAACTTGCTTCGTATCCTCTTCTTCAAAACCGCGACTCGTGATGGCAGGTGTTCCAATTCGAATCCCGCTAGTTTCTTTGAAGCTTTTCGATTCAAATGGAATCGAGTTTTTATTGACAGTAATATGCACGCTGTCTAACAATTCTTCCGCTTCACGTCCAGTAATGTCAAAACCAGTGACTTCGATCAATAATAAATGATTGTCGCTAGATCCAGAGATCACACGTGTTTCTGGTGCTTGATTGAAAACTTTGACCATTGCTTGAGCATTTTTAAGAACCTGTTCGCTATATACTTTAAAATCTGGTGCCAATGCTTCTTTAAAAGCAACAGCCTTACCAGCAATGACATGCTCGAGTGGTCCGCCTTGCAGTCCAGGAAAAACTGCACTGTTGATTTTCTTAGCTAATTCCGCATCGTTAGTCAAGATCAATCCGCCGCGAGGGCCGCGTAACGTTTTATGTGTCGTTGATGTTACGACATCTGCATAAGGTACTGGGTTGGGATGCAAGCCAGTTGCTACTAGTCCCGCAATATGGGCCATGTCCACCATTAATTTAGCGCCGACTTCATCAGCGATTTCCCGGAAACGGGCAAAATCGATTGTCCGACTGTAAGCACTCGCACCTGCAACGATTAGTTTAGGCTGATGTTTCCGCGCCAAAATACGAACAACTTCATAGTCGATCGTTTCTGTATGAGGATCTACTCCATAGCTGACAAAGTTGTATAATTTTCCGCTGACATTTACCGGCGAACCGTGTGTCAAGTGACCTCCCGCTGATAAATCCATTCCTAAAACAGTATCGCCAGGCTGGATTAATGAGAAATATGCTGCTTGATTGGCTTGTGAACCAGAGTGTGCTTGCACGTTTGCAAATTTTGCGTCAAATAATTCTTTTGCCCGATCAATTGCCAAATTCTCAACCACATCGACAAATTCACAACCGCCATAATAACGTCGGCCAGGGTATCCTTCTGCGTATTTATTCGTTAAGACGCTTCCTTGTGCCATTTGTACTGCTTCTGACACGATGTTTTCTGAGGCGATCAACTCAATATTCTGTTCTTGACGCTCCGCCTCATTTTCTATTGCTCCCCATAGTTCGGGATCTAGTGCTTTGTAATCCATCCCAACGCCACCTTTCAATTTTCTGATTTAAGTATACGAAAGTTTCAGCAGATAATCGAATCTTTTGTTTACATTTCACTAAAATAATTTTGTGCTGCCGCTTTCTTCAAACGATTCATATAAGCCAAGCCCAAATGATCTTCTGGAAAGACTTCCGCGAAAATAATATCTACCTTCTTCGCTTCATCCAATGCCCGCAACCCGCTGAACAATCCTCGCGTAGCAGCCTCAACCGTTTCATCAGCAAATACGAAACGATCCGCAGAAGAATATTTATCAGCAATTTTTGGTGTCACAAGCAAACCGACTTTTTTATCATTTGCTTCCGCCCAAATTAATGCTTTTTCCCAGTCGTCAGAGTTGATCATCAAAACTGGCGTGTCTGGTGAATAATGCTTGTATTTCATACCTGGAGCTTTTGGTGTCTCACTCTCTTTGACCAAATGCTTATCTAAAGGAACCTCGATCCCTAAAATTTCCTCCAATGCCTCTTGCGTAACTGCACCCGGCCGTAAAATCGTCGGCACCTCACCACTTAGATCTAAAACAGTCGATTCTACACCAATTTGTGTTGCACCATCGTCTAATATTCCTGCGATTTTCCCTTTTAGATCATGATATACATGCAATGCTGTCGTTGGACTTGGCCTGCCAGATGTATTTGCACTTGGTCCAACTAGCGGTGCATCAGTTTTTTCAATTAAAGATAATGTTTTTTTATTATCTGGCATTCTGAAGGCAGCTGTGGATAACCCACCGGTCACAACAGGGTTTAAACTGCCTTCTTTGATCTTAAAGATCAAGGTCAGTGGTCCTGGCCAAAAATGTTTGACGATCTTTTCAGTTAAAGGATGATAACTTTCAACAAACTCTGCTGTCATTGAAAAGTCGGCGACATGGACAATCAGAGGGTTGTCGCTAGGACGTCCTTTGACCGTAAAAACCTGCTTCACTGACTCTGGTAAAAGCGCATTAGCGCCCAATCCGTAGACTGTCTCCGTCGGAAAAGCCACCAATTCTCCTTGGCGCAATAACGCTGCCGCTTGATTTATTTGATCTGATTGAAAAATTTTTGTTTCCACAGCTTCTCCACAGCTCCTTTTCCTAACTTTCCTAATATAAAAACTTTCTTCCACGACTTATCCCCGTGTTGTGGATAAACAAAATGTCAAGCGTGTATAACCATGTTGATAACATTTTTTGTCTTTTTAGCCCCACCGCTACAGTGTTCTTTTATTATTTTTTGCGCAAAAAATAATTTCTAGCAAATGACAACCATCCGATCGTTTCCTGACATATCTTGATGGATCGTTACTTCTTTTTCAGGATAGACGGTTTGAAAGATTTCCTTCACAGATTGCCCCTGCCGAAAACCAATCTCCAAGAAAATCATTCCATTTGGTTGGAGACATTCTCGACTTTCTGCTGCAATTTTTTGATAAATCGCCAATCCTTCATTTTCAGCAAAGAGAGCTGTCTTAGGCTCATAGGTTCGCACACTCTCATCCATTAAATCCCATTCGCTTTGACTGATATATGGTGGATTGCTGATAATGATGTCTTGCTTTTCAGTAATCGCAGATAAAACATCACTTTGCTTAAAGCTGATTCTCGCCTGCAAGTTCCGAGCATTTTCGGTTGCGACGTTTAAAGCACCTTCAGAAATATCGACAGCGGTCATTTCCCAATCTGGCCGCTCCAATTTCAAACTAACAGCGATTGCACCTGTACCTGTGCCGATATCAACAACTTTTTTCGTTGTATTATCATTCATAGATAAGCACAGTGCAACCAATTCTTCCGTCTCTGGTCGCGGGATCAAAGTATCTTCGGTTACTTTGAAGCGACGCTCAAAGAAATACTCATAGCCCAGCAAATATTGCGGCGGAATATTTTTCATAAGACTTGCTAAATCTTTTTCAATTAGCGCTTCGTCCGCAAGTGAAATTTCCTCTCGCATGTGCATTAGCCAATGCGTTTTATCCCAGTTTTTACGAGCCAGGAAAAGATACTCGATGGCATAACCTTCTTTTCCTGCGGCTTCTAAAAAAGAAGAAGCCCTTGACAGGACTTCTACATAAGTTTTAGCCATTCTGCATATCTTCCAATTTCTTGGTTTGATCATACATAATCAAGGCATCAATAATCTCATCCAGCTTACCTGCTAGGATCTGATCTAATTTTTGAATCGTTAAACCAATACGATGATCAGTTACACGATTTTGTGGGAAGTTATAGGTACGGATACGTTCTGAACGATCCCCTGTACCAACAGCTGATTTACGACTTGCATCATATTCGCTTTGTGCTTCCTGTTGAATTTTATCATAAACTCGCGCACGTAAGATTTTCATCGCTTTTTCACGGTTCTTAATTTGCGAACGTTCATCCTGCATCGCAACAGCAATCCCCGTTGGAATGTGGGTCAAACGAACAGCAGATGCTGTTTTGTTGACGTGCTGTCCACCGGCTCCAGATGCGTGATAAATATCTGTACGAATGTCTTTATCAGCCAGATCAATCTCTACTTCTTCTGCTTCCGGCATAACTACCACAGTCGCAGTAGAAGTATGGATACGACCTTGTGATTCAGTTGATGGCACACGCTGAACACGATGCGCGCCACTTTCATATTTCAGTTTTGAAAATACATTGTCACCAGTAATCATCATGATAACTTCTTTATATCCGCCTATACCTGTGACATTGGCTTCCATAACTTCTGTTTTCCAGCCTTGATTTTCGGCATATTTTTGATACATATTAAATAGATCGCCAGCAAATAAGGCAGCTTCATCGCCACCAGCGGCTCCGCGAATTTCCATGATAATATTTTTATCATCATTCGGGTCTTTTGGTAATAGAAGAATCTTGATCTCATCCTCTAAAACTTCTTTTTCTTTTTTCAAATCGGACAGCTCTTCTTTAGCCATTTCCGCCATCTCAGCATCTAAGTTTTCACCTAGCATTTCTTCCGCGTCACTGATTCCCTCTACCACTTTTTTATAGCGGCGATAAGTTTCTACCGTATCTCGCGTATTGGCTTCTTCTTTTGAAAGCTGCATGAAGCGTTGGGTATCACTGATAACCTGCGGGTCACTCAGTAATTCGCCAAGCTCTTCATAACGATCTTCGATAGCCTGCAGTTGATCGTACATGGATTAAATTCCTCCTAAATTGATTATTCTTTACATCATTCTTCTTTGAGAAAAATGATACTGATTTTCATCACATCAATATTCCGCTAGTTTTCGCTAGCAGGACTGGTAATTTCTGGGTGTATATAATGTTTGCGACAAACGGGGTAATACGCTTCATTACCTCCGATTTGAACTTGATCCCCTTCATAGACAGGTCGACCGTCAATATAATGCAGATTCATTGTCGCCTTCTTATGACAAAACCAACAAATCGTCTTCAGTTCTTCTAATTTATCTGCATAAAGCAGTAAATATTTCGAGCCTTCAAACATTTCATTACGAAAATCATTTTTTAAGCCAAATGCCATTACCGGGATGTCTAATTCATCCACAACTTGTGCCAATTGCACAACATGATCTTTCGATAAAAATTGCGATTCATCAATCAAGACACAATAAGGTTTGTAATCAAGACTTTTGATAAAATCATAGACATTAGTCTCAGAAAAAATCGGTACGGCTGGCCGGCTCAACCCGATCCGACTGGAAATCGTTCCTACACCTTCACGTGTATCTAATCCACTAGTCATCAATACCACCGGTTTATTTTGTTCTTCATAATTATGGGCAACTTTCAAGATCTCGATCGTCTTGCCACTGTTCATTGCACCGTATTTAAAAAAAAGCTGGGCCATTTCTTGTCACCTTTCCCTTTTGTTCCTATCGTATTATAGCGGAAAAGCCGGATTATTTACAGTAATAATTTTCAAAACAGGGTCGTCTTAGAAGATTCAACGACTATTTTCAACAAAGTCACAGGCTTTCTTTTTAAGAATATAAGCCTTCAATGCTATAATTTCGTGGTAATTATTTATAAATAGTAGGAGGTTTTTTCATGGCACAATCGACAAAAAAGAAACGACGCAGTTTTCCTTCCGCTTACACGGTCATCATTATTGTACTGATTTTGGTTCAGGCACTGACATTCTTTATTCCTTCAGGCAAGTACAGTACGCTGACTTATGATAGCGGAAAAGATCAATTCGCGATCACTGATGCGCAGGACAAAACGATCATGGAACCTGCGACACAAAAAACATTGGATAAGTACGATATCCATATCAAAGTCGGCAAGTTTCGCGACGGTACCATCTATCGCCCAGCCGCGATTCCAAATTCTTATGAGCAAATAAAAAAGCCCGAACGTGGAGTAATCGGTACTATCACACAATTCTTAAGATCTCAAGTTCAAGGGATTACCGAAAGTGTTGATATTATGATCTTCATTTTGATCTTGGGCGGTGTAATTGGGATTGTCAACGCGACGGGGGCAATGGATGCTGGGATGATGCGTTTGTCAGAAAAATTAAAAGGCAAACAAAAATGGCTGATTGTGATCGTAACAACCTTAATCGCTATCGGCGGAACGACCTTTGGTTTAGCCGAAGAAACTATTGCTTTTTATCCGATCCTGATACCGATTTTCTTACTAGCAGGTTATGATACGCTCACGGCAGTCGCCACGATCTATCTTGGGACGGCGATTGGAACGATGAGCTCTACAATCAATCCCTTCTCAACCGTTATTGCTTCGAATGCCGCGGGGATTAATTTTACTGACGGTATGCCATTACGTATCTTGATGTGGATTGCTGCTGTTGGGATTTCAATTCTTTACACAATTCGTTACGCCGAAAGAGTTCGTTTAAATCCAGCGACTTCGCTAGTTGCTGATCAAGCTGAGAGTGATCGCAAACGCTTTTTAGGTGGACAAGAAAGAGAAAAAAGCACAGATTTCACTAATCGGCAAAAATTCTCATTACTCGTCTTTGCCTTAGGCTTTGTTGTAATGATCTATGGTGTACAGCAATTGGGCTGGTATTTCACTGAAATCGCAGTCGTCTTTTTAGCAGTCACTTATGTTTTAGCATTCGTTTCTGGTCTAGGTGAAAAGAAATTCATCGACAGTTTTGTCACTGGAGCAGCCGATCTGCTAGGAGTGGCGTTGATCGTTGGTCTAGCGCGTTCAGTTGGTATTGTCATGGAGAATAGTTTCATCAGCGATACGATCATGAATTTCTTTAGTAATGCAATCAGCGGCATGAATAACGTCATCTTCATTTGGTTCATGTTCCTTGTGTACGTCATTTTAGGCTTCTTCATTCAATCATCTTCGGGTCTAGCTGTACTATCTATGCCGATTATGGCCCCATTGGCCGATGTTGTAGGAATCGATCGCGCATTGATCGTCGATGCGTATAATTGGGGACAAGGATTGATTGGTTTGGTTGCACCAACTGGATTGATTTTAGTTTCTCTTTCAGTAGTAAATATCGGTTTTGATAAATGGATCAAGTTTGTTACTAAATTACTGGTCACTATCATTGTCTTGATTCTCGCCTTCTTAGCCGTTGGTGTATTGATTTCTTAATATTCGAAAAAAATCAGCTCAAAATAGTGGCAGCCGATTATTTCCACTTTGCTTTTTTATTTTTAAAATTATTGACTGCTTTTATCTATGGACGACAAAAAGACGTGAATC
>NZ_NGLG01000001.1:1773913-1775364 GCF_002140655.1 Enterococcus sp. 3H8_DIV0648
GCTTTTATCTATGGACGACAAAAAGACGTGAATCCAATTAAGATTCACGTCTTTTTGTCTCTAAATATTTTTGATGCCATTTATTATCGACTTGTCGCGTCCCCTCTTTAAAGAAGACCTTTTCTGTCCCAGCTTCATTAGCTGTTTGATAGTACCATTTCTTCCAACGTAAAAAATCCAGTTGGGCTTGAAGCTCATGGATTTTCTTCTCCAAAGCAGCTTCTTGTTCTATCATAAATTGATAGCGCTGCGGTAACGTCTGATCACCTTTTACACACCAGTCCATAAATTTTGCGATTTCCTTAACGGGAATCCCAGACCGTTTCAAGCAATCGATCACTTCAATATAGCCGAGATCATCTTCCGTAAACTCTCTGCGACCCGCTTTATTTTTCCTTACAAACGGCAGCAACCCTGCTTTATCATAATATCTCAAAGTATCTTGCGAGATATTATACATGGCGGAAATATCGCCAATCAAAAATTTTTTCATTTTTTTAGACTTCCTTCTTGACTTGGAGTTAACTCCAGGTAGTAAGGTAAGTTTATCACATTTATGGAAGAAGGCAATTTATATGGAAAAATCGTTAGTCGTAATTACAGGTGCAAGTTCAGGATTTGGTGCAGAGATCGCCAAACTTTTCAACCAAGCAGGATTCCCCTTACTTTTATTAGGACGTCGTGTTGAGAAAATCGAAGCATTACCATTAAACTTTGATAATGTCATGATCGAAAAAGTCGACGTAACTGATTACAAAGCTTTTGAAGCCAGCATCAAAAAAGCTGAAGCAGTTTATGGTCCGGTTGACCTGTTAGTTAACAATGCTGGTGTGATGCTGCTTGGTAATGTCTTGGATCAAGACCCTGCAGAATGGCAAACAATGATGAATACAAATGTAATGGGAGTATTGAACGGTATGCAAATCGTGCTACCAAGCATGAAAGAACGCAATCATGGAACTGTCATCAACATGTCTTCACTTGCTGGTAAGAAGACTTTCACTAACCATGCTGCTTACGTTGCATCAAAATTCGGAGTTCATGGGTTAAGTGAAACGATTCGTGAAGAACTTTCCGGTTCAAATGTCCGCGTTTCTATGGTCGCTCCTGGTGCTGCGGAAACAGAGTTATTGACCCATGTAACAGATCAAGGTGCTTTAACAGACTATCAAGCATGGAAAGAAAGCATGGGTGGGATCACGCTTAACCCTCTCCATGTTGCAGAAAGCGTAAAATTCATTTATGACATGCCGCAAGAAGTGAACATCCGCGAAATCGATATTGCTGCAACAGCGCAAGACGCTTAATTAATTAACTAATTTTTCTTACTCGCTCCTGCCAAAACGGTGGGAGTTTTTTTTATAGAAGCGTGATATACTGTCTCTATTATTAAAAATTTTCGAATAGATGATTTAAGGAGTCTTCCATGAAGTTTGATCGACGAGTAAGCT
>NZ_NGLG01000001.1:1775464-1785156 GCF_002140655.1 Enterococcus sp. 3H8_DIV0648
GTCATCAACATGTCTTCACTTGCTGGTAAGAAGACTTTCACTAACCATGCTGCTTACGTTGCATCAAAATTCGGAGTTCATGGGTTAAGTGAAACGATTCGTGAAGAACTTTCCGGTTCAAATGTCCGCGTTTCTATGGTCGCTCCTGGTGCTGCGGAAACAGAGTTATTGACCCATGTAACAGATCAAGGTGCTTTAACAGACTATCAAGCATGGAAAGAAAGCATGGGTGGGATCACGCTTAACCCTCTCCATGTTGCAGAAAGCGTAAAATTCATTTATGACATGCCGCAAGAAGTGAACATCCGCGAAATCGATATTGCTGCAACAGCGCAAGACGCTTAATTAATTAACTAATTTTTCTTACTCGCTCCTGCCAAAACGGTGGGAGTTTTTTTTATAGAAGCGTGATATACTGTCTCTATTATTAAAAATTTTCGAATAGATGATTTAAGGAGTCTTCCATGAAGTTTGATCGACGAGTAAGCTTTCTCAAAAAAAGCTGGCAAAAAATTAATAATCGTTTTTCTTCGATTCAGATTATCGTCTTTTACTATCTAGCCATGACGGTCCTCTCATTAATTTTATTTAGTTTGCCGATTTTTCGTGAACCAGGATCACATGTCCCATTCCTTGATATGCTGTTTATGGCTATTTCAACGATTTCAGTGACCGGTTTGACGACCTTTGATATTAATTCGGTCTTCAATGATGCCGGTGTATTGATGCTGGAAGTTTTATTCCATATTGGCGGTTTGGGGATCATGATGATTACCACCTTCTTTTTTATTGTGTCAAAACGCCGAATTACTCTAAAACAGCGACAATTGATTATGACGGATATGAACCAGCCACGACTGAGCGGAATCGTTAATTTGATTCGAATCACGTTTACGATGCTGTTAGCGATCGAAGTACTTTTTGGTACGATCTTTTCAATTTATTTCTATTTATCAGGCTATTATCATAAAATCTCTCAAGCCATCTTTTTTGGTTTTTACCAAGCAATTTCAGCGGTCACTAACTCTGGCTTTGACGTAACAGGGGAATCGATCATTCCTTTTTCTCACGACGTCTTTTTCATCGTTACGATTATGGTGTTGATTTTTATTGGCGGTATCGGCTTTCCGGTCTTGATGGATTTTCACGGATGGATTTACCACAAAAAATCCAAATCACGACTGCCCTTCCGTTTCAGTCTCTTTTCAAAAATCGCCTTATTGGCATTCTTTGTCCTCTTTATTGGCGGTACGGTGGCAATCTGGTTGCTGGAAAAAGATCATAACTTTTCAAATATGAATTTGTTTGACCAATGGCTCAACTCCTCCTTCTACTCCATGACGACACGAAATGCCGGCTTGCAGATTCACGATCTGAATTTATTTCAAAATACGACATTGATTATTTTCTCTTTACTGATGTTTATCGGCTGCTCGCCTAGTTCGGTCGGTGGCGGGATTCGAACCACGACCATTGCAATCATCGGGTTATATTTATACTCTTTCTTAAAAAACGAGAACGACATTAATATATTTGGCCGTAAAATCGCTCAAGAAGATGTGCGAAAATCGGTGGTGGTCTTTATGCTTTCTGCGGGTATGTGTCTGTTTAGTATTCTCTTTTTAACGGCAACAGAGGATCATTCTTTGATTTCGATCATCGTAGAGGTCACCTCGGCATTTGGAACTACCGGACTTTCTTTAGGGATTACTGATGATCTTTCTAATACTGGCAAAACAATGATTGCTATTTTGATGTTCATCGGTCGTGTTGGAATGCTCTATACCTTAATGCTATTCGTACCAAAAGAAACTCAAGACTTGGGCTATGAATTTCCAGAAGAAAAGATTATTATTGGCTAGGAGCAAATAACTGCTCCGGCCTTTTTTCATCTCTGCTTTTAATAGTATAATATGCCTGTCTCTTATACACATCTAGATGTGTATAAGAGACAGGTCTATATATAGATTAAAGTTAGAATCGATATTAAGAAAGAAAAGGATATAAAGAAGAACTCTTATACACATCTAGATGTGTATAAGAGACAGGTTTTGATATGTGTAATGGGGTTACGAAGTCAACTGGCAATCTCAGCCGGCAAGACCGCCCAATGGGTATTAAAAACGTTCTTTAAAGGTGGATCAAGCTACCCTGGTCAGCTTGCTTTAAAGATGGATCCGAAGATTTTAGATACATTAGTAAAAGACTACAAAGTGGTTGTCGTAACAGGAACCAATGGGAAAACCTTAACGACCGCTTTGACCGTAAATATTTTAAAACAAGAATTTGATTACGTGTTGACGAATCCAACGGGTGCCAACATGGTGCAAGGGATTGTTTCAACATTCTTAAATGCTAAAGGAAAAAAAGGCGGCAAGAAAATCGCGGTTTTGGAAATCGATGAAGCCAGCTTGAGCAAAGTTACAGAATATATCAAGCCGGAACTTTTCTTGTTCACGAATATCTTCCGCGACCAAATGGATCGCTACGGTGAAATCTACACGACTTACAAATTAATCGTTGACGGTGCAGCGAAATCACCTAGCGCACCGATCTTATGTAACGGCGACTCACCGATCTTTAATTCTTTAGAAACAGTCAATCCGCGAAGATACTATGGATTTGATCATTTGCCTGATAAAGATCAAGACGCACATTACAATACAGACGGTTTGCTTTGTCCGAAATGTCAGCACATCTTAAAATATAAAATGATTACCTATGCCAATTTGGGAAAATATTATTGCCCAAATTGCGGCTTCCATCGACCTGAGTTAGATTATAAATTAACTGAGATGAAAGCTATGGACAATAAATCTTCTGAATTTGTGATCGATGGTCAAGACTACAAGATCGAAGTTGGCGGTATGTACAATGTCTATAATGCTCTTGCCGCAACTGCGGTAGCAGAATACTACGGCGTTTCTAAAGAGAAAATCAAACGCGGCTTAGGCTACGATGAAAAGGTCTTTGGACGCCAAGAAGAATTTGAAATTGACGGCAAGAAATGTACCTTGGTCTTAGTAAAAAATCCAGTCGGGTTGAATCAAGTTATTGATATGATTGGCTTAGCACCTTATCCTTTCTCATTAGTATCCTTATTGAACGCCAACTACGCCGACGGAATTGATATTAGCTGGATTTGGGACGGCAATCATGAAGCATTTGCTGAAATGGATATTCCCGCAGTAATCGCGGGCGGTGATCGTCATGAGGATATGGCACTGCGGTTGCGCGTTGCTGGGATTCCAGACGAAAAACTGACCGAGACGGAAAGCTTGACGGATGTCATCGAAAAGATCAAACTATTGCCGACAGAACACGTGTATATTCTAGCGACCTACACAGCTGTTCTGCAACTACGCAAAGAATTAGCTCAAAAGGGCTATATTGATGGAGGTATGGATCGTGGCTAAATACGAATTGAACTTAGCACATTTATACGGAAATTTATTGAACACTTACGGTGATAACGGGAATCTCTTAACCTTGAACTATTATGCCAAACAAATGGACATCGAGATTCATTCAGAGATCGTCAGCATTTATCAAGATTTTGATCCTGATAAATTTGATTTTGTCTTTATCGGCGGTGGACAGGATTATGAACAGGTCATCGTCTCAAAAGATATCCAAGATAAAAAAGAAGATTTGATCAAATACATCGAAAACGATGGAGTAATATTATCGATTTGCGGCGGTTATCAGTTATTAGGCCACTACTACATCGGTGCTAATGGCGAGAAAATCGATGGTATCGGCGCTTTAGATCATTATACCTTGAGTCAAGATAACCATCGCTTTATTGGCGACATTGAGATCCGCAATGAAGAATTCGGCGAAACCTACTATGGCTTTGAGAATCATAACGGTCGCACTTTCTTAGGTGAAGGCGAACGCCCTCTTGGCACGATCATCAAAGGAAATGGAAATAACGGTGAGGATCAGGGTGAAGGTGTTATATACAAAAACGTGTATGGCTCATACTTCCACGGTCCAATCCTAGCCCGTAATAAATCATTAGCTATACGTTTACTCAACACCGCATTAAAAAATAAGTATGGTGAGGATGTAGAATTGCCTGAATTACCATAAAAATACGATTGAGCTGGATCGATGCCCTTACATTTGGGCATTGATCCAGCTCTTTTTGTTGATTATAACTATTCAACATCAAATAATCCCCTATAAATCCACACACTTTTTCGCGAGAAATTTACAGAGGACTATCCAAATTTTTTAGAAATTACCACCAATCGAACTCATTATTTTGATTGATTAAACAGCCAATCTCGAACTGCTGGAATTGTATAGCCATAATCAAACGAAGCCATATGCTCTGAACCTTGACTCGAACCTTCAAGAACAGAACCAGTCGTCCAATGAACAAAATTCGCATTCAGCTTTTGATCAATCAATTCATTAGCCATTGTATTTTTATCTTCCGCACTCGCTTGAGCATCCCATTCAGCGTTGCTGTATGTTACGTTTTCTTCTTCAAGCATAGCAGTCAAATCTGATTGTCCAGTACTTGCCTTTGAGTCCCCGCCTCCAACGATATAGAAAAATTTCTGATCTTTTAGTGCCGTTAATTGAGCAACTTCCCATTGTGAGGCTACATAGAGTGTCGCTGCAAATAAATCTGGATGATTCGCATTGATATAAAACATTGTCATGCCGCCCATTGACTGACCAGTCGCATACAATCTATCCGCGTCTATGCTGTATTCCTTTTGTAAGGAAGTTAGCAAGTCTAAATAAGTGTTCACTTGATCTTCGACTACCGCTGAGCCGGATTGCCCCATACCTCCTTCGACTGTTGAAGTATCGAATACAGGAACTAGAACAAAGCTGGCATGTTTTTCTTGTTCCGTTTCTGTTGCCCAGATGCTTCCGCCATATCCTTGTGTTAAGCCAGCCGTTGTATCTTGACCGACGATAGAATCATCTGGAATAAATGAAAGTAACGGATATTTTTTTGTTTCGTCATAGTTATCAGGAATGTACAGGTTATATCGCAGGGTAACTCCTGTTTCACTATCAACGTATTCTAATTGTTGAAACTTACTTTGAACTTCCGTTAATACATCTGACAATGATGGATCCTCTACCGGATCATCTGTGTCTGTCTGCTGAAACGTTTCTAAAGAATCTGAAGCAGCAGTATTGCTTGATGTTTGCGCGGTACTAGCAGCAGATTCATCCGTTGAAGCCTCTTTTGAAGAAGATGTTCCGCAAGCCGATAAACCGACAGTTAACGCTAGAGACAAAACACCATAAACGATCTTTTTTTTATTTTGCATTTTTTTCCTCCTGTTAAGTACGATATCGATCAGTTTAGGTTTGCCGACTTAAGAGAACCTTAAATGATTAGGAAGTAATTCTATCTTACATAGGGACAAAAAAGGAGCACTGCTCCTCATTAAGAGCGTGCTCCTTAAAAATACGTGATTCAAATTTTAATGGTACTATTTATTTCGTACCCGGTGTTGAAGCGATGATCTTCATTTCGCCTTCAACTTTCCATTCAGTAATTTGTGCTGGTAGTATGCAGCTTGAACCTGGTTTCATTTCGTAGCTTTGACCGTCAACGATCAAATTACCATATCCTTCAACAACTGTTACCAATGTATAGTCGCCGGCTTTTTTAAGCGATAGTTCTCCAACAACATCCCATTCATAGACATTGAAGAAATCAGTTTTTAAGTAAGTGATTACAGATGATGTTCCTTTTTTACTTTCAGATACCTCTAATTCAGGACTGATAGCCGGAACAGTTGTCACATCGATTGATTGTTGGATATGCAATTCACGCGTGTTTCCTTGATCGTCTTTACGATCATAGTCATATACTCGATAAGTCGTATCTGAGCTCTGTTGCGTTTCTAAGATCATGATACCTTTACCGATGGCATGGATCGTTCCGCTTGGTACATAGAAAAAGTCTCCCTTTTTCACAGGTACGCGGCGCAATAAATCATCCCAGCGTTCGTCTTCGATCATCTCTGCTAATTCTTCACGAGTTTTCGCATTGTGTCCATAAACGATCTCTGAGCCTGGTTTTGCATTGATAATATACCAGCATTCAGTTTTGCCTAATTCACCTTCGTGTTTCAAGCCATAACTGTCGTCCGGATGAACCTGCACAGATAAATCATCTTCTGCATCTAAAATTTTCGTCAATAATGGGAAAACATCCCCTTTGGCATTTCCAAATAATTCACGATGCTCGCTCCAAAGATCACTGACTTTCCAACCTTCATAAGGACCATTTTCTACAATACTGACGCCATGAGGGTGTCCACTGATCGCCCAATCTTCTCCGATTTTGTCGTTGGGGATATCAAAACCAAAAACAGTATGTAATTGATCGCCGCCCCAAATTTTTTCTTGAAAAACTGGTTTTAAAAATAATGGTTCCATGCTTATTGCTCCTTTTTTATTATATTTATTTTCAAGTCGTATACCAGCTCAACTTGCCTCGACCTACGAAACTACAAAAAGCTGTGCTGGTATTCTTTACTTTTGATAGTTTTTTGCACGCTCATTTAAATAGCAGGTTAAAATTTCATCACGGTGAGAAACATAGCTGACCCGATGATCTTCTGTGTGCACACGATTTGACAGAAAAATGAAAGCTGATTTCTTCACGACATCCAGCAGCAAAAAAGTACCTGTATAACCGGTATGGAAAAGTAACGGTGCTTGTTCTAACGGACTAAATTTTAAATCCCAACCGATCGAGCGCTTCCCTTTTCCTGTTGGTGTTTGATCATAAAGCAGCTCTTGAACTGTCTTGTCATGCAAATAAATAATATCGCTAACACGGCCAAGATTCAAATACATTTTTGCAAATTTACTTAAATCTTTCATATTTGTAAAGAGTCCGGCATTGCCTGCATGGGAAGCTAAGATTCGTGCTTTTGGATCGTGGGTCAAGCCCTTTAGAATTGTTCCATCCGCTAGCCTTTGTGTCGGTACGATGTTGTCATACGGCGGCTGAGGTAAAAATCTGCTATCAGTCATGTCCAGTGGCTGCAAAACCTCTTCCTTAAAAACGTCAACTACATCCTTATGATAGATTGCCTCGATCAAGAAGCCCAATAGGATCGTTCCCGCATCCGTATATTTAACCGTTTTCCCAAGTTGATCCCCCGGCTGTAAAGTCAAATAGGCCTTCCGTAACTCTTCCGCATTTAATTGATCGCGATTCGGAATGTAGGTCTGGATATCCGATGTATGAGTTAGTAGATGACGTAATGTGATCGTCTCATTTTGAAATTCTGGCAACAGCTCGTGCAGCGTTTGATCCCAAGAAAGCTTTCCGGCTTCTTTCAACTTCAGCATAACAGTCGTCGTACAAACAATTTTTGTTAAAGAAGCTACATCGAAAAGCATATCTTCTTGCATCGCAGTCGTCGTTGGTTCGATTTGAGCAGATCCTAAGACTTTTGTTTCCTCTTTCTCTCCTTCAATAAAATGAAGGACGGTTCCGGGGAAAACAGCACCTGTCTCTTATACACATCTAGATGTGTATAAGAGACAGGTTTTCCAGAAGTGTTTCAGGATACATGACGACCTCCTTAAACTTATTTTCTAAAAAAGTATAGCATAAAATAAAAAATGAATTTAGTTTTGCAAAGTTAACGTGTAGAATCAAAGTAATAAAGTAAATGCTTCAATAAGAGGTGATTCTTATGAACAGTAGACTCAAACAAATTTGCCAGCCGCGAAAAATCCTTATATTTGCCTTTTCACTTTTTTTGATTGTTTTGCTGCAGCTACTTGTGGATGATTGGCAGGTTAAAATATTCGGATTCTTTTTAGTATTGGTGATTGATAATATTCTGCTTTACCGATTCACTGATTATTATATTGAGACGGGCATTTTTACTGTCCCTTCTTATAATCTCATCTCAAATCTGATGATGGATTTCTTGGTTTATTCAGCGATCCGATACGCTCAATCAGTAACACCCGCTTTTGATGTCATAGGAATCCTTATCCTTTTTCATTGTAGTTATAAATAATGACAAAAAGAAAACCGCGATTTCTCGCGGTTTTTTTCTATTTCAATACGAACCACCATTCGATGCCAGCTGCATCATAGAGGGTAATCAAGGATTTCTTTTTATCACAGAAAAAGTTTAACTGTTTGCCGCTTAGATGTTCCGAAAGTTCTAATAATTTATCCTTCGAAACGATAAACTGCAGAAAATCCAGTCCTAATACTTTATCCGTTGGCAGATCAATCGTGCCGCCAGTGGCTGTGCTTAATCCTACATTAAATTCGCCGCGGTTCAAAAGTATCTCCTCATCACTCTCGTCATGGACTTCTAAACCTAGAATTTCTGCTAAAAATGCTTGCTGCTTGTTCATGTCACTGACATTCAAATGAATCTTGTCAAAATACGCGCCATGAATTTTTTCGCGTTTTGTTGCTTTCTTTGATAACTCGGCAAAATCAATTTTGATTGGTTCCGAAGTTGAACGTTCCTTACTAGGGGCATAGAAAATTTCAATTTCATTTCCTTCAGGGTCTTCAAATAGCAAGCCCTTTTCATCATCAGCTTGTAAAGCGGATTTGACCGGATAATCTTCTTTTTCTGCTCGATAATAAACGTTCGCTAGTTCTTCGACATTCGGTACAACTAGTGAAAACCGTTGCATTTTTTTGATTTCACCACGATGTTCATCTGCTCGTGGGCTTTCTTCCAACCAAAGTAGTTCACTGGCCGGATCTTTGTATCCCAGAATCGCTAATTCGTTTTCTTCCCGCAATAAATGCAGTCCGATGATATCACGATAGAAATGAATCATTCCGTCACGATCTCGCACACGAATGGCGATCGTTTTTAAATTAAGTTTCCCTAAATGAAAATTTCCCATTGTTTTCTTCCCTCCATCATTCCTATTTTAACTATGCTATCGGATTCACGCAAGCAATATCCTTTTTAAGTTTCCCTTCGAAACAAAAAAAGACAGTCTTTTTGCTAAATGCAACAATTATGTTTATCAATAATTTCCTAATATGGAATTTTTTTGAATGTTTTCTTTACTTTCCATCAAAATTCAGTAAAATATCTATGATAACACTTGTAATCAGTCTATATATAGATTAAAGTTAGAATCGATATTAAGAAAGAAAAGGATATAAAGAAGAATGAATTATTCGGTAACAACTCAAGAATTTATGATGCTTGCTGCAAAAGAACCCGTGAATGTTTTAGATTTAAGAGACCATGACCTGGATGAATCTTTTGAGTTATTAGAAGGCTCGAATGTCCTTCAGATTCCATTGACCCAGCTGCCAAACTGTTTAAGCCAACTTGACAAAGGTAAAACGTATTACCTATTTACTCAATTCGGTGTTCGTTCAAAAACAATGGCACAATTTTTACGCAACGAAGGCTTCCAAGTAACAAATGTGATCGGCGGCACTTCAGCTTATCAGCAATATCTTGCAAGTTAACAAAAAATATTTTAATTTAAATATTTCAAGCAGAAAAATTGTTTGTTTTAAATATTTTGTGTACTATTCGATAGTAATTAAATTTAAGGAGTGTTAGTTTTGGCAAATGTTCTAGTAGTGAATGCACACCCGCTGTCCGCAGAAGACTCGCAAACGGTGACTGTTTTAGATACCTTTATTGAAGCACATCAAGCAAGCCATCCTGAAGATGTTTTCACCA
>NZ_NGLG01000001.1:1785256-1789110 GCF_002140655.1 Enterococcus sp. 3H8_DIV0648
ATTCGGTAACAACTCAAGAATTTATGATGCTTGCTGCAAAAGAACCCGTGAATGTTTTAGATTTAAGAGACCATGACCTGGATGAATCTTTTGAGTTATTAGAAGGCTCGAATGTCCTTCAGATTCCATTGACCCAGCTGCCAAACTGTTTAAGCCAACTTGACAAAGGTAAAACGTATTACCTATTTACTCAATTCGGTGTTCGTTCAAAAACAATGGCACAATTTTTACGCAACGAAGGCTTCCAAGTAACAAATGTGATCGGCGGCACTTCAGCTTATCAGCAATATCTTGCAAGTTAACAAAAAATATTTTAATTTAAATATTTCAAGCAGAAAAATTGTTTGTTTTAAATATTTTGTGTACTATTCGATAGTAATTAAATTTAAGGAGTGTTAGTTTTGGCAAATGTTCTAGTAGTGAATGCACACCCGCTGTCCGCAGAAGACTCGCAAACGGTGACTGTTTTAGATACCTTTATTGAAGCACATCAAGCAAGCCATCCTGAAGATGTTTTCACCATGTTAGATTTGTATTATACAGATATCCCTGAGATCGACGGCGACCTTTTATCCGCCTGGAATTCTTTGAAAAAGGGAACTGTTTTTACTGAATTAAGTAATGTTCAACAAGAAAAAGTTCGTGTTTTCAACGAATTTACTGACCAATTTTTAGCTAGTGAAAAAATCGTTATTGCAAATGCTTTGTGGAATTTGAATATCCCAACAAAATTGAAGGCTTGGTTCGATACAATCAATGTTGCTGGTAAAACCTTCAAATATACAGCAGAAGGTCCTGTCGGCTTAGTAAGCGATAAAAAGGCCCTCCACATCCAATCAAGCGGCGGTACATATAATGGTCAAGATTTCTCAGCACAATATGTTAAAGGAATTTTGAATTTTATCGGTATTACTGAATTTGATTCCATCTATATCGAAGGTGCCGATTATGATCCAGCTAGAGCACCTGAGATCGTGGCAGCTGCAAAAGAAAAAGCAAAAACATTAGCAGCACAATTTTAACCAACCCTACTAAAGAAAAAAGGCTCCTGTCGATTTATTCGACAGGAGTCTCTTCTTCGTCTTCGTAAAGTTTTGAAACACCTTTATACCATTCAAATACATGGATCGCGATAACTTTTGCTACCGCATAAAAAGGAATCCCTAAAATCACACCAGTAATACCAAATATCTTGCCAGCTGTCAGCAAGACAAACATAATCGTTACTGGATGAATTTCTAATTGATTTCCCAATACCAGCGGTGAAACGATTCGTCCTTCGATCGTTTGCTCAATCGCAAAGACAATGATCACCTTTACTAACATGATTGGTCCCGTAACAAGCGCGATAAACACCACTGGTACCATCGCTAAAAATGATCCTAGGTACGGAATCAGGTTTAGAAATCCTGCTAAGATTCCTAAGGTGATCGCATAGTTCATTCCCACTAACGAGAAGCCGACAATAAACATCACCGCGACCGCAAATGCTACCGTGAGCTGACCACGAATATACGAAGCCAATTGTGAGTTCATTTCAGTCATTACCCGCAGCGTCGGTTTCCGAGCTTTCGTCGGTAACAGTTTAAGAATATAAGGCGCTAACTGATCACCGTCCTTCAATAAGAAGAACAAAATGATCGGTGCTGTGATCAACGCGATCACAACCGTCGCCAGCGTCGAAACGACACTTCCCAAGCCCTGTAAAGTCACACGCGACAGTTTTTGTGCCGTATCCGTCAAGGACTCTAATATCTTCTGCAGACTATTATCAATGTGCTCTTGAAACGGCTTGAAGGATGGGTCTTTAAAGACCTCACTTATTTTGTCACTGATCGTATCAAAATACCCCGGCAAGCTTTTCATCATAGAGCCGATTTGCTCCCTGATCTGCGGGATGATAACGACGATTCCCCAAATCAACAGTGCTACGACCACAATAAAAAGCAATACAATCGCAAAGGTGCGCTTCAAACCTTTACTCTCCAAGAAATTTACCACCGGATTCATCAAATAATAAAGAATTCCGGCAATAACTATTGGCAATCCGACGATGGCAAAAAATTGTCCTACCGGTTCAAATAGATAGGAGACTTTCGTAAATACCAACGCGATCAACAGCAGCAATAATACAATGATCAACGCCACGACGACTTGGCTGTTTAAGAACCATTTCCAAAACCAAGAAGTTCTTTGCGTTAATTTCTTTTTATCCACTCACTCACGTCCCTACTGATAACTAATTTTCATCCCAACTTCCAAATCTGGAAGTTTTTCCGGGGTGACATAGATGCCATTTGGAATCACGCCGACTTCTTCTTGAAAGAAAATAGTCGCATGTCCAATCTCATTTAGATTTTCATTAGCCAACGGCCCTACACCATTCACTTGATAGCTTTGATCACCAAAAATCAGCTCTCCGCCTTTTTCCAGCTGAATCATTTCATCCCCCAGCTTTTTCTGAACGATCGAAACATCCAATAAATCTGGTGTGATGGTTTCACCAAAAAGAACTAAGATATTTTCATCATTAATCGCATTTTTTCCAATTTGAGTAATTTCTGTCACTGTCATACGTCACGCTCTTTTCTCGTTTATTTTTCAATTATATCATAAAGTTAACGCTATCCAAGCGGGAATAAACTTGCTAGAATAGACATACAATGAAGGAGGTTTTTTGATGATCCACAAAATACTTTTAGGTACCTACACACGACGCGTTAGCCAAGGCATTTATCAAATTCAATTAGATACTGCGGCTGAGACGTTAACTAATTTGGAGTTAGTAACAGCAGAAACAAGCCCCACTTATCTTGCAAAAAGTAAAAATGATTTTCTTTACTCGGTGACAAGTCGCGATGGTCAGGGCGGACTTTCTAGTTATGATCCCCAAAATAAATTTTTGAATGCGGCTACAGAAGAAGGCGCATCACCTTGCTACGTTGCTGTTGATGAAGCTCGTCAATTAGTTTACGGCGCGAATTACCACAAGGGTGAGTTGAACACTTATAAAATCCAAGCAGATGGTTCCTTGGAAGCCGTTGCGTCTCTTTTCCATAAAGAACCAACTGGCCCTCATAAAAATCAAGACCACGCGCACACCCACTATACCGATCTTACACCGGATCAACGCTTAGTTGCTTGTGATCTTGGAACAGATCGCGTGTATACTTACGATGTTAGCGAGGCTGGTGAAGTTGAAGAAACTGCAGTGTATGTCGCGGAGCCTGGTACTGGCCCTCGTCATTTAGTATTCCATCCAAATGAAAGTATGGCTTATCTTTTTGGGGAATTAGACAGCAGTGTTACTGTTTTAGCTTATGATCAAACAGATGGCAGCTTCACACAAAAACAAAAGGTTTCTACCTTGCCAAAAGATTTTGATGGTGAAAATGGCGGTGCAGCGATCCGCGTATCAGATGACGGCCGCTTCTTATACGCTTCAAATCGCGGACATAACTCAGTTGCAGTCTTCGCCATTGCTGATGACGCCTCAAGTGTTGAGATGATCCAAACAATTTCGACCGAGGGTGATTTCCCAAGAGATTTCGCATTGAGTCCAGATAATGCGTATGTTGTTGCTGCCAATCAAAACAGCGACAACCTGACTCTTTATCGTCGCGACAACGAAAGCGGCTTATTGACGATGATCCAAAAGGATGTTTTCGCTCCTGAAGCTGTTTGTGTGTACTTCGAATAGAGAGGAATTCACGGTATGAACAAAGAAGAAGTAATTGAACGGTTGAAAAAAGATTTGGATTTGCCAAACTTTAAAGGCCGGCTAGAAGAAAAAGAATACACTGAGGAAGAATATCAAAAAATCAAAAACGATTTGAATGATTATTTTGAAAACC
>NZ_NGLG01000001.1:1789654-1796279 GCF_002140655.1 Enterococcus sp. 3H8_DIV0648
ACCCGATCCTTCTCCATTTGTATTTAAAATAACGTTATAATAAAATTAGAAAACCTTTGTTCTCTTTGGATTTTAGTTTGTTGCTTATTTCAATAACAAGTTCGTGATTTTTTGAATAGTTTTATAAATCGTGTCGGTCGCAGCGTCTTGTCTTTTTTCAGCCGCATTAAAAGCTTCTTCATTCACTTCCGGCAATAAACTATCGGTCATTTCTTGGCAACCGGCCACGTATTGAACGTAAGCTTTCTCAAAGCTCTTATGATTCCCCATAACTTTTGCCGGTGCCTTTAACATACCGATTTTTTTTAAATTTAATTGATAGAACTGTGTTCCCTCTTTAAATAATTCGTGAATTTCAGATAAACGTTCCTGATCAAACTCAGCCATTTTCTTTTCATCTAAAGCAGTACGGATTTCTTCATAGCTTGGATGTAAACGTTCACCCATTTTTTCTGTATTTTGGACGATTTCATTAATTTCTCTCGCATAAAACCCTGTATTAGGTCGCATTCATTTATTCCTACTTTCTATCTTTTGATACCTTCATTTTACCGATTTTCGTTCAAGATGCAAAGCGACTGAAGAAATATTAAGAAATGACTTCATTTATGTCTGGATTGATGGTACCTTTGAAATAATAAATTTTTTTAGGAGGCATGTTTATGGATACAATCATTCGAAAGTGGCGGTTAGAGGATGCGAAGGATTTAGCGGAAATGTTAAACAACAAAAAAATTCAAGACAACTTACGAGACGGCTTGCCTTTTCCTTATACCGAAAAAGATGGTTCAGCATTTATTCAAGACATGCTTGCTGCGGACCCAACAAAAACATTTGCGTTTGCAATCGTAAATGCTGAGGATCAAGCGATCGGCAGCGTTGGAGCTTTTCGCTGTGAAAACATCCATCAGCAAACTGCCGAGATGGGCTACTATTTAGCGGAGGACTATTGGGGACAAGGTTTCGTTACTAAGGCCGTAAAGCAGCTGACAGATTATCTCTTTGCCGAAACTGACATCATTCGAATTTTCGCTGAGCCTTTCTCAACGAATCAAGGTTCTTGTCGTGTGCTGGAAAAATGCGGCTTCCAACTCGAAGGGACTTTACGAAAAAACGCAGTAAAAAATGGTGAAGTAAAAGATATGCAGATGTATGCTTTGATCAAATAAAAAACTTCGCATGACGATCGATTTCTGATCGCATGCGAAGTTTTATTTTATTTATTTTTTTGTGCGCTTCGTTGGAAGAATTTAACGATCTCAACAATTGGAATGATCGCAAAGGATGCACCAATTACGATTCCCCATTGATACAAATCAAGATGTGCTACACGGAAGATATCATTCAATCCTGGTACCACAATAATGACCATCATCAACACAAAGGATAGCAAAATCGCCCAGTTGAAACTCTTATTGCGGAACGGTCCAACTTTAAACAATGATTGATGAACTGATTTTACGTTAAAGGCATGGAACAGCTGCATTAAACCTAAAGTAGCAAATGCCATTGTCAACGCATCAGAGTGGATTTCAACGTAGCTTGTATGAACAGGCCATTGAATCGCAGACCAGTATACAAACAAGACTGTCGCAGCTTCTAAGATACCTTGATAGATAATACTTGAGAAGACACCACCGGAGAATAGATTTGAGCTGCGTCCACGCGGCTTATGATGCATCAAATCTTTTTCAGCTGGTTCCATTCCCAAAGCAATCGCTGGGAATGTATCAGTTACCAAGTTAATCCACAATAGATGGATCGGCAGCAAGGTATCCCAACCTAGCAATGTAGCAATAAACAAGGTTAGCACTTCACCTAAGTTAGCCGCTAATAGATACTGAACAGCTTTTTGAATATTTGAGAAGACTTTACGTCCTTCTTCAACAGCCACAACGATTGTCGCAAAGTTATCATCTGCAAGGACCATATCAGAAGCGCCCTTAGAAACCTCTGTCCCTGTGATCCCCATACCGATACCGATATCCGCTTGTTTCAATGCAGGTGCGTCATTTACACCGTCACCGGTCATGGCTACAACTTTACCTTCTTTTTGCCATGCTTTTACGATCCGAACTTTATGCTCTGGAGAAACCCGTGCATAAACCGAATAGTGTTCTACTTTTTGAGCAAATTCTTCATCAGACATTTCATTTAATTGTGCACCAGTTAAAACAGAATCGTCATCACCTTTTTCGATGATTCCTAAACGAGCAGCGATTGCTTCAGCAGTGTCTTTGTGGTCCCCTGTGATCATGATAGGACGGACACCAGCTTCTTTAGCCACACGTACCGCTTCTGCTGCTTCCGCACGTTCTGGGTCGATCATACCGACTAAGCCAGCAAAGATCAAATCATTTTCGACGACTTCGGTTTCCAATTCAGCTGGAACCTGATCGACATACTTAAAAGCCATTCCCAATACACGCAATGCTTGTTGCGCCATGTCTTTATTATTAGCTAAAATATCTTGTTTTTCTTTGTCTGTCATTGGTACGACTTGACCATTTAACAGAATTTGTGACGTCCGATCAAGCAAGACATCTGGCGCACCTTTTACAGCCACCAAGATTTTGCCGTCTTTTTCTTCATGCAGCGTACTCATCAATTTACGATCCGAGTCGAATGGCAGCTCGCCGACACGAGGTTCTGCGGCTACTTTTTCACGCACATCAAAATTATTATTCAATCCAAATTGAACTAACGCCGTTTCTGTCGGATCACCGATCAAACTGCCATCTTGCGCAATTTTAGTATCGTTAGCATAGTTCATGACTTTCATCGCCATGCTGTCGCTAGGAACTTCACCGTTTGCGTCATATTGATGGTTATCTACGTATAATTTTTCAACCGTCATTTGGTTCAACGTCAGTGTACCTGTTTTATCTGAAGCAATGATATCTGTTGAACCCAATGTTTCAACGGCTGGCAACTTACGAATCACTGAGTTTCGTTTCGCCATTACCTGTGTACCTAGAGCTAGGATGATCGTAACGATCGCAGGCAATCCTTCTGGAATCGCAGCAACAGCCAATGAAATTGAGGTCAATAACATATCAACCCAAGAAGTATTGTTGAAGAAAATCCCAACGAAAAACATCACTACAGCGATAATAATAATTGCAAAGGTCAAGAATTTACTTAACTGATTCAAGTTGGTTTTAAGCGGGGTTTCAGTTTCATCCGCTTGCGCCAGCATGCCGGCAATTTTTCCGACTTCGGTGTTCATCCCAGTGTTGACAACAACACCTTTACCACGACCGTAAGTCACATTACTATTTGAATAAGCCATATTAACGCGATCGCCAATCCCGACTTCGCCTTCATCAATGACAATCAATTCTTTTTCAACTGGAACTGATTCACCAGTCAGTGCTGCTTCTTCAATCTTTAATGAAGCAATTTCGATCAAACGTAAATCGGCCGGTACCACATCGCCTGCTTCCAGCATAACGATATCCCCAGGAACAAGATCCGTTGATTTCACCGAGCTTGTATGTCCATCTCGCAAGACATTGGCATTTGGCGTTGACATTTCACGTAAAGCTTCGATTGCTTCTTCTGCTTTAGATTCTTGCACCACACCCATTACCGCATTGATGATTACCACGGCTAAGATAATGATCGAATCAACCACTTCATGAGAAACAACGGCGGAAATGACTGCCGCAAACAGTAGGACAATGATCATTAAGTCCTTAAACTGTTCTAAGAAGCGAGCGGCCATACTTTTCTTTTCGCCCTCTTCTAGTTCGTTCAAACCGTATTCGTTTAGGCGTTTTTCTGCTTCAGCAGATGTCAGCCCATCTTCTGTCGTTTGAACTTCTGCTAAAACCTGCTCTTTTTCTTCTGAGTAAAAAGGTTTTATCAGTTGTTGTTTTTTCTCTTCTGACATTATTATCCTCCTTAAAATAGTGTTCCTTTCGGGAGTAAAAAAAAATAGACTTGTGTATGCGAAAAGCACATACATAAGTCTCACTATTTAAGACAACACCAGAAAAACATCTTTTCTTGTTGGTGGCGTTGCCACAGCTTGCGCTGCTAGTTACTCCCTCATGAATACAAAACGAATTATAGCATGAGAAAAGGCGGGAATACAATCCTAACTTTCAAAATAAGCGATTGTAAGAGCTTCCACTAGAGACTTTTTGTCCAAAAATCTTCAGCTGTTCCTTGTTCCATGCCCATTATAAACTTTTCTCGAATATCTGGGTAGTTTTTAGCAACACGCGTCACCAAGTTTTTAATTTCTTCCCGCTTGGTCTTCTTATCCACAGGACAAGGATTAAAAATGACCGGCAATTCTTCGCGTTTCACAAGTCGAATGATTTGTTTTTCTTCTAGATAGATCATCGGGCGGATTAATGTCACGTTTGTCTTCGTCAAATAGCTTTTCGGTTCAAAACTATTCATCCGGCCGTGAAACAAAAAGTTCATAAAGTACGTTTCCAATGCATCATCCACGTGATGCCCTAACGCCACTTTTTGACAGCCCATTTCACTAGCCCGATTGTATAAGATTCCTCGACGCAGCTTCGCGCACAAGGAACAGGGCGATTTTTCTTCTCGAATATCAAAAACGACTTTAGCGATGTTTGTCGGGACGACCTCTAATTGATAGCCCAGGCTTTCCACAAACTCTTTCATGGGTGTGATGTCACAGCCTTCAAAGCCCATGTCGAGAGAAATCGGCAAAATCTCAAAATCAAAACCCAAACGTCTTTGCCGGCGAATTCGATCCAGCAAATAAAGCAATGTCGTACTGTCTTTGCCGCCGCTCATGCCGATTGCTACCTTATCACCAGATTCGATCATCTGGTGATTCAAAATAGCGCGGCGCAGCGGATTATAGTAATTCTGATTGTCTTTCTTTTTAAATCCCATACCTGCTCCTTTAGTCCATCTGTCTATTCAAAGAATTTTTCTTTTAAGCTGTACTGCTTCCCAGCCGTTATATCATATTGAATCATTTGATAATCCTGATAAATCTTTTCCTGCTGCTTATTTAAACGCGCTTCTTTGAACCATTGTCCACTTTGATAGTACATGCCCTTTTCAAACGCAGGCAATTCTTTTTGCAAAGCGACTAATAAACTCTGAAAACCCGTTAGTTGAAGTCTGCCTTGTTGGAAAAGGTCAGCCGCAAAATAAAACGGACTGGTCGTGACTTGCTGGTTATTCAGTTGATGACGATTGTCATACATCAAAAACTCTGTCTCGTGTAATTGATGACCTTTATTTTCTTCTTGGATCGCCTCTGAATAAATACCCGGTAAATGATCTCCCCAAAAAACAACGAGCGTTCGTTCTGGCAAATCATCTAATTTTTCTAAAAAGGCCTTCAAAGCTTCACTGCTATAAGCGATATCCTGCAAATAGCTTCTTACCGCTGAACTATTATCTCCTTGTACACCATATGGCAGATCATTATATTTATTTTCGTAAGGCATATGAGTCTGCATCGTCACAAGGTGCAAAAATTGCGGCTTTTTATTTTTTTCTAATTGATCAAAGATTTCTTGATAAGCAGCTTCATCAGAAATATAGGGATTATTTTCGATCTTATCTGTATGCTTCATGGTACTTTCATCTAAAAACTGATCAAACCTAAACGTTTTATAAACATCTTTTCTTTTATACATCGACGTATTATAAGGATGAATCGCGGTCGTTTCATATCCTCGCCCTTTTAAGGTTCCTACCAATGATGGAAACGAAGGAAACTCCGGCACTAACATTGTATAAGGTGTCGTCATTTGCGCATTAAAAAGCTCCATAGAAAAACCAGTCAGCGCTTCAAACTCAATATTCGCTGTTCCGCCGCCATAGTTTTGCGACAGCATTTGTCCACTATACGTCTTATTCGCCACCGCACGATAATCCTGCAGCGGATCTCCGCCAAAAATCTCTACTCCGTCTAAGCGTCCGGGGTCAGAAAAACTTTCACTCATCACATAAACAATATTTGGTTTTTCATCAGTTGCGTCTTTTGTTTTGTTCTGATACTCCTTCGTTACCTCTTTAACAGCAGCCGCTGAATAATTTTCCGGTTTTTCCATCGCCTCTACCGGCAGGTTGTATAAGAAGCCGCCCATAAACCCGGTATTATAGTAGTTCATTTTTTGACTATACGGAATCCACAAAGCCGTTTTATTATACGCCTTGCGCAACAAATTTCCCTGTTGGTTAAACCCGCCGATATATATCAGTAAGCCGCTGGTCAAGACAAAAAGACCTACGCGCAGCCACTGCCGGTTCTTCTCCAGCTTCAAGCTTTTTCTGATACTAAAAAAAATCAAAAAGATACCAACTGCTAAAAGCAGGATAAACAGAATGAACAAAGGAATTCCAACCATGTCTCGAATCATTCCGAATTCCGTGATCATTTTCAAATCATCCGGATAAATCGGCTCCATGCGATATTTCATTTTCAAATAATTGGCGATCCCTACACCAATCACCGTTAGAGTATAAAAGATACTGCCGCTTTTTAACGACCCTAGAAAACTGCTGATCCATCCGTAGAAAATAAGTAACACGAAACAGCCTAAAAAGAATTTTTCTGTATGCCAAGAAAACGCAAATTTGAATGCTAAATCAAAAGAAAACTCATTTTGCGTTAATT
>NZ_NGLG01000001.1:1796379-1799559 GCF_002140655.1 Enterococcus sp. 3H8_DIV0648
GAAAACTCATTTTGCGTTAATTGGAAAAAAAGATTTGAAACAATAATTAAACCTACCACGCCGATAATTTTTAAAAATTGGCGCCAAGGAAATTTTCGAAGTCTTTGCATATATCTCTCCCATTCATGAACTCATTTTTCAAATGCGAAAAATAAGTTTGATGTTTCTCACATATCTCAGTCAGCTAAAACGCCTTATTAGCTAGAAAAAGCTGGACTGACATCCTAAACATTTTAGCGAGAAAACTATGGAATGTAAAGAACACCAAAATTTCTGCAACTAATTTTAATGAAAAAAAGCCTAGTGAAGAAAAATCTCCACTAGGTCTCATTTTCGATCTATTTCCAAAAGTCGTCAAAAATCGTAATCGGCAAATGACGTTTATGCTGTGTCTTATTCCACCAATTTTCGAGCGTTGCTTGTGCGTTTGAGTCAATCTGCTTACCTTCTAAATAATCATCGATGTCATCATAAGTAACGCCTAGCGCTACTTCATCAGCGATCAATGGCTTGCCATCTTCCAAATCAGCAGTCGGTACTTTCAAATATAGCGCTTCGTCGGCACCTAATTCTTTCAACAACATTTTCCCTTGTCGCTTGTTCAGACGGAACAAAGGTAAAATGTCTGCACCGCCGTCACCAAATTTCGTGAAGAAACCAGTGATGTTTTCTGCTGCATGATCTGTTCCGATAACAGCCCCTTGATTGTCGCCTGCGATCCCATACTGAGTGATCATCCGTTGACGTGCTTTGATATTTCCTTTATTAAAGTCGCTGATAGTCACACCTGCTTCTTCTAAAGCAGCAACCTCCGCATCAACAGCTCCTTTGATGTTTACACTTAAACTAACATCGGGTTGAATAAACGCCAATGCTTTTTTAGCATCCGCTTCATCAGCCTGTGCCCCATAAGGCAAACGTACAGCGATAAACTTATAGCTTTCATCGCCAGTTTCCTGACGCATTTCTTCCATTGTAAGCTGAGCCAGTCGACCTGCCAATGAAGAATCTTGCCCGCCGCTGATCCCTAAGACAAATGTCTTTAAAAAAGGATGTTTCTTAAGATAAGCTTTTAAGAATTCAACACTCTTTCGAATTTCCTCTTGCGGATCAATTGTTGCCTTCGTCCCTAATTCTTTGATTATTTCTGCTTGCAGCGTCATGACAAATCCACTCCTTTAATCTTCATGTCCCGTTTTTACCACAGATTGACGTACTTGGTCCATAATTTTGTTTTTATGGTTCCAACATTCGGTAGAAAGGTCAACTGGGTATTTTTGTGGATTCAGGTCACGTTTATATTCTTCCCATAATGAATCAAGACTGTCTTTAGCAGTCTGTTTGACTGTTTCTAAATCTGGCAGCTCATAAATACGTTCTCCATCTACAAAAATATCTTTAAGAACTGCCCGTGCTTCAAAATTCTTCACAGTCTTATTGATATAAGGATAGACTGGATGGAACATATAGATTTCTTTTTCTTCTCGCAGATCTTCATCCCACAGCGTCACATAATCCCCTTCGGACTTGCCGTCAGACTTGCGAGTAATCCGCCAAACTTGTTTTTTCCCTGGTGTCGTAACTTTTTCAGCATTACTAGAAAGCTTGATCGTATCCATCATCTCGCCGTGTTCATTTTCGATCGAAACTAGTTTGAAGACAGCACCAAGAGCAGGTTGGTCATATGCTGTAATTAACTTCGTACCAACACCCCAAACATCGATCTTGGCATGCTGCATCTTCAAGTTTAAAATCGTACTTTCGTCTAAATCATTTGATGCATAGATCTTCGCATCTGGAAAGCCAGCCTCGTCTAATTGCTGACGTACTCGTTTTGAAATATAAGCCATGTCGCCGCTATCGATCCGAACACCTAGGAAATTGATTTTATCGCCCATTTCCCGTGCGACTCTAATCGCACTTGGTACGCCTGATTTGATCGTGTCATAGGTATCGACTAAAAAGACACAGTCACGATGTGTTTCAGCATAAGCTTTAAACCCGTCATAATCGTTACCATAAGATTGAATTAATGAATGAGCATGCGTCCCGCTGTCTGGAATGCCAAAGATTTTACCTGCCCGTACATTACTTGTGGCATCGGCTCCGCCAATGTAGGCTGCCCGTGTTCCCCAAAGTGCCGCATCCAATTCTTGTGCCCGCCGTGTTCCAAATTCTAATAATGGATCATCGCCGATCACTGATTTGATTCGAGCTGCTTTAGTCGCGATCAGAGTTTGGAAATTTACAATATTTAAAAGTGCTGTTTCAACTAGCTGACATTGCAATAAAGGACCTTCCACTTGAATAATCGGTTCATTACTGAAAACCAGCTCGCCTTCTTCTGCTGAACGAACTGTACAGACAAATTTGAAGTCTCGCAAATAAGCAATGAACTCTGCTGGATATTTCTCCACCTCAGCTAGATAAGCCAGATCACTTTCACTAAATGTTAAGTCTTCCAAATAATTAACTAACCGCTCTAATCCGGCAAAGATGACATAGCCATTATCGAATGGCATATTACGAAAATAACACTCAAATACGGCATGAAGATCCGCCCGACCAGTCTCCCAATAAGTTTTCATCATGTTAATTTGATAAAGATCCGTATGAAGTGTCAAACTGTCATCTTCGTACAACTTTTTCATAGTCATGCTCCTCATTTGTTTTTTAGTAATTTGAACTATTTCACTCATTATATCATAAGAGTCCTGTGGGAGTAGCTTTTGCTCCTTACTGAACGATGAAATTTTCCTCCGCGAACTCATGTATCATTTGGCAGTCCGTATGAAATAAGCAAAAAAAGAAAGACACGAGGTCTTTCTGAATAATTTATTCTTTTGGCACTTTATATTCGATCGCGATAATATCCTTGTAATCCTCTTTTGGCCGCAAGCCAGCTTCCATAATTTGTTTTTTGTAGCCGACATTTACATTCACAGCTTCACGATCTACTTTTAATAGACGATGAATAATCGTGTCCACTTCTTGATGGCTGATTTTGCGTTTGCGATTTAGTAATAACAGATCGATCGTATCAAAACGATCGGCATAGATGATTTTAGTCCGATCATAAGCATACAACTTAAGCAGCTTCACAGCCTGTCGTTTATCAAAAAAGTATTTAGTAAGATTAGGATATAGCGTTTCTAAGTTAACATTGCTATTTAATGGGGT
>NZ_NGLG01000001.1:1799864-1803119 GCF_002140655.1 Enterococcus sp. 3H8_DIV0648
CTGCATAACATATTCGACTTGAACTGTTTTTTGAACACTTTCTGCTGCTAATTTGCCAGAGGTTAATGCCCAAGCATTATTCGCGCCTGATGGCGAATCACTTCCCATTACTCCGCCGACTAATTCACCAGCCGCATAAAGTCCTTCGATTGCTTGATCATTGCGATTCAAAACTTGCAAGTCGCCATTTGCAACTAGACCACCCATCGTAGTCGCAAAACGTGGTTTTTGTTCAATCATATAATATGGGCCTTCGCCAACTTTTTCTTGTAAAAACTCCAATTGACGACCAAAATCTTCGTCGGTTTGTTTTTCTACCCAGCCGTTATAACGAGCGACTGTATCCACTAAACTTTCACGTTCCATACCAGCTTTTTCTGCTAACTCAGCCAATGTATCTGCTCGGAAAATTTGCGGTGTTTCCTCTTCATTTTCGATCCAGCGTGCCAGATCTTCTCTTGTGATGCCGCCTTCTTCTACCGCTTCGGTAAAAATTTCAAAATGTTCGGCATCCATCAATAAGAACAGCATTTGCGGATCTTGTTGCAAGAGGACTTCTAAAATTTCTTTGTTGCTTGCTCGTTCATTGATCACTCGTTTTCCAGAAGTGTTCACTAATAAACCATTGCGTTTCAATACTTCGATATTTCCGCCGATCGTAGATTTCGCATAGCCTTGTGAAACTTCCACACCATTTGGATAAATTTTTCCATATTCCATCAGACGGGTCGCTGCATTCAACTCCGGTGTTGTCGTCATCAAGATGCCATCGCCAGTTGAGGACTTCGTTCCGTAGAATAAGATATTGTTCAATTCAGGACTCAACAGATTTGGATTATTACCATATCCGCCCGTTGTTAAAATCACAGCTTGCGCATGAATATTATGTCGTTTTCCAGTATCTTCGACTGCCGTTAAACCAGTCACTTTTCCATTGCCGTCAGTTAATAAGCTTTCCGCTTTCGTTTGCAGATAGATCGTTACGCCGCTTCTTTCCAATGCTTTTCTGGCGCTCGCTGCAAAACCATGCCCGCCATCTTCATAAGCCAACTCACGATTTTTACGATACTCTGCTAAAGTATGCAGACCATTTTCCATATCGTACTCGACGCCCATATACTCATGGACCCAGTCAGTAGTCTCACCAACATTTTCAGCTAGAGTCGCCAAAAGTTCAGGCACATTCAAGCCGCTTCCGTTAGCTAAGAAATCTTCTATCATACACTCAGCACTGTCATCAGAAACACCTGCAGCTGCTTGTAGTTTTGATCCCATGACAACTTGATTCCCGCCGCTGATAGAGATCGCGCCGCCAACAAAGCTTAATTTTTCTAATAAAATTGTTTTTAATCCCATTTGATCTGCTCGTAATGCCGCGGAAATCCCAGCTGCACCAGAACCAACGATAACAACGTCTGCCTCTTCTTCTACAACTTCCTTCGACCACTGAACAGTCGGTTTAGGTCGAGCCTTCAAGACTTCTGAGCTGGCACCAGCCATTTCAACTGCTTCCGCTACGCCATCGATCAATCCCTGACTAGAAGCAGAAGCTCCAGAGATCACATCCACGTTTAACGTTTGACCATCAATGATCTGCTGCGGCAAACGGATAAACACTTGATCCGATAATCCTTCTGATTCATTGCTTTGATCTGCTTCGATTTTTTCGATTCGCTCTTCTGAGAACGTCACATTCATTGCTAGTTCACTATTATGACCTTTGGCTTCAACCGTATATGTTCCCGGCTTGAAGGTTAATTTAACTTTTTGTAATTCCTTTAATCGTTCATGTTTACGTTTTTCTTCTTCCGGATCAATTACCATGTAAGCCATGAAATCCCAAAGCGGTGTCGGTATCAATAGTTTGCGCTGTGCGTTAACATGCGCATAATCAATGACTTCTTTGCCGTCTTTGATCATATTTACCCAGTTCGGTTCAACCAAGAAGCCTTTACCAACTGCTAATAGGTCATATCCTAATTTCAAGGCATCATCAGCATCTGCCCGTTGTAAGATCGATCCTACACCCATAATCGGAACTTGCGCCAGTGCCGGTGAACGCTGCGCTAAATACTTAGTGATTAATGGTTCTGGATCATCAGAATCAACAATTGAAGGACGTGTATAAGCACCCATTGAAAAATGGAAGTAATCCGGTTGCAATTCTGCAAGCGTATTCAATAAATACATCGTATCTTCAAAATGGATTCCTGGTTCTTCCAGCTCTTCCGGTGAGAAACGATAACCGATGATAAAATTCTCTGCCTGCTGCTCTTCGACTACTCGTTGAACTTCCTTCATCACTTCTAATGGGAACTTCGCACGTTTTTCTCGACTGCCGCCCCATTGGTCTTCTCTGCGATTTGAGTGCGGAGAAAAGAATTGTTGCAGAATAAAAGTGTTGGCTCCATGGATTTCGACTCCATCAAATCCTGCTTCGATCGCACGACGAGTTGCATCGCCAAACATCGTAATCATTTCTAAAATTTGTTCTTCTGTCATTTCACGAGGGACTGGTGCGTTTGGCCGCAATGCCGCTACTGGACTCGCGGAAATCGGTGTCGCCCCGCCATTTATTTCCGGCCAAGCCATCCGACCTGCATGATAGATCTGCATGATCGCTTTTGAGCCTTTTGATTTGATCGCCGTTGCTAATTCCGTCAGACCAGCTACTTTTTTATCTGTATCGACACCTAAAGCTCCTGGAAATCCGCGTCCTTTATCCTCGACAAAGCAGCTTTCAACGATAACGGCTGCCGCATCGCCAGAGCGAAATGCATAATAATCAATGATTTGCTGGGTAATCTCTCCATCATAAAAGGCTGATTGAGTCGTCATTGGTGACATAAATAAACGATTCTTAAAACTTGCGCCGGATGCTAATGGAATCTCATCAAATAAATTTCTTAACATATGGTTCTCCTTTCAAAATGAACGTCTTATTCATCAAAAACTTTTGACATGTAACAAACTTCACATAAGTGGCTAAACAGAAAGCCTTCTTGTTTTTTTCTAAGCTACACATTCATGCTTGCTGTTCTATTTGTGTCTAATCATTTCTTTGATAATTTCTGAACAAGGAAGGTTACTTCCTTCTTACGCTCATTGTAAGAAATTTAATCGATAAATTCCAATAGTTTATTTACATTAAATCGATAGATTAAATTTATGTATTTTCAGTACGTGTGATTTTATGAATACGAAAAAGGATCGTGACATAAAGTCACGATCCTCGGATTCAAAATGAGTAGTAAT
>NZ_NGLG01000001.1:1803219-1823811 GCF_002140655.1 Enterococcus sp. 3H8_DIV0648
CTCGGATTCAAAATGAGTAGTAATTATACAGAAGAAATTTCTATACTACATCATGCCGCCCATCATTGATGGGTCCATTGCTGGTGCAGCAGCTGCTCCACCTTCAACAGGTTTGTCAGCTACGACTGCTTCAGTTGTTAATAGTAATGCAGAGACAGATGCGGCATTTTGTAAAGCTGAACGAGTTACTTTCGTTGGGTCAACGATACCAGTATCGATCATGTTTACATATTCGCCTGATGCAGCATTGAAACCAGTACCGTGGTCAGCATTTTTCAACTTGTCGATTACGACTGAACCTTCAAAACCGGCATTCTCTGCGATTTGACGAACAGGTTCTTCCAATGCACGTACGACAATCTTGATACCTGTAGCTATGTCGCCTTCAGCTTCTAATTCAGAAACCTTCTTGATAACATTAACTAATGCAGTACCACCACCAGATACGATTCCTTCTTCAACAGCAGCGCGTGTTGAGTTTAACGCATCTTCAATACGCAATTTTAATTCTTTCAATTCTGTTTCAGTAGCTGCACCAACTTTGACTACAGCCACACCGCCAGCAAGTTTTGCTAAACGTTCTTGTAGTTTTTCACGGTCAAAGTCAGAAGTCGTTTCACCGATTTGACGTTTGATCATTTCAACACGATCAGTCAAAGCTGCTTTGTCGCCAGCTCCTTCAACAATTGTAGTATTGTCTTTGTCTACGACTACTTTACCAGCAGTACCTAAGTTTTCGATGGTTGCTTCTTTAAGATCCAAGCCAAGGTCTTCAGTAATCACAGTAGCACCTGTTAAGATTGCGATATCTTCAAGCATTGCTTTACGACGATCACCAAAACCTGGAGCTTTAACTGCTACAACATTGAATGTTCCGCGAATCTTGTTCAAGACTAATGTTGGTAATGCTTCACCATCTACATCATCAGCGATGATCAATAATGAACGAGATTGTTGTAGAACTTGTTCTAACAATGGCAAGATATCTTGAATGTTAGAAATTTTCTTGTCTGTGATCAAGATATAAGGATTTTCTAACGCAGCTTCCATTTTGTCATTGTCAGTTACCATGTATTGAGATAAGTAGCCGCGGTCAAATTGCATTCCTTCAACTACGTCTAATTCAGTGTCGATCCCTTTTGATTCTTCAATCGTGATAACACCATCGTTACCAACTTTTTCCATTGCTTCAGCAATCAATTTGCCGACTTCTTCACTGCCTGAAGAAACAGCAGCAACTTGTGCAATCGCATCTTTTGAATCTACTTCTTTAGAAATGCTGTGTAATTCTTCAACTGCAGCTTTTGTAGCCATTTCAATTCCGCGACGAATTCCCATTGGGTTTGCACCGGCAGTTACGTTTTTTAACCCTTCACGTACAATTGCTTGAGTTAAAACTGTCGCTGTTGTTGTACCGTCACCAGCGATATCATTTGTTTTAGAAGCAACTTCAGAAACAAGTTTTGCTCCCATGTTTTCAAAATGATCATCTAGTTCGATATCTTTTGCGATTGTCACACCATCATTTGTGATCAATGGTGATCCATAAGATTTCTCTAAAACAACATTACGTCCTTTTGGTCCTAACGTTACTTTTACTGTATCTGCTAATTTGTCTACTCCGCGAAGCATTGCTGCACGAGCGTCTTCAGAAAATTTAATATCTTTTGCCATAATTCTTTCACCTCATTATTTTTTATTCAACGATTGCCATAATATCTTTTGCAGCAATGATCAAGTATTCACTGCCTTCATATTTCACTTCTGTACCAGCGTATTTTTCAAACATTACCATATCACCAACAGCTACTGGCATTGGACTTTTTTGACCGTTTTCCAGCACATTGCCTTCACCGACAGCCACAACTTTTGCTGTTTGTGGTTTTTCTTTGGCTGCAGAAGCTAAGACTAGGCCTCCAACTGTTTTTTCTTCTTCTTGAGTAACTTCAAGAATGACACGATCACCTAATGGTTTTAACACAATAAATCCCTCCAACTAGTAATGATTTTTCAAGTCGTTAGCACTCTATAACTAAGAGTGCTAACTCACAACTCTTATCATACCATTTTTGTTTCTTTTTGCAAGTCCTTCGTTCGCTTTTTTGATTTTTCTTTCACCGAGTTTTTGATCAAAATATGTTATACTTGAAAACAATAAATGTTCAGAAAGGAAAAATAATGAGCGAAAAAAAATATAGCTTTATAACGATCTTTACTTATGGATTAGTCTTATTTTCCCCGATTGTTTTCTTGCGTATCTTTCAGGCTGATTCATCACAAATCATTCAACTCACAACGCTGGCATATTTTCTTGGTGCGGTCTTAATGATTTTTTACCGTTTGAAATCACGGACCTTTGGGTTGGAAAACCGACAGAAAAATTTCCTGATTGCTGCTTTAATTGGAATCGTCGGAATTCCCGCGTCCTTGATACTGCAAATGGTTATTTTACAAATCGAACAGTGCTTTCTTGGTCAGTCCGTAGCTTCCCAAAATACACAAAATATTGTTCAGTTAATTATGAACAATATGATTTTTATTTTAGCTACAACGATCGCCGGGCCAATCATGGAAGAATTTGTTTTTCGTCGTGCAATTTTCGGTTCTCTAGAAAAAAGATTTGGCTTCTTTTTGCCGGCACTTTTAAGTTCTGTTCTTTTTGCCTTTGCTCACAATGATGGTCACTATCTTTTATATGCTGGATTAGGGTTCTTGTTCTGCGGGATGTATCGCTACAGCGGTCGCATTTGGACGTCTATGATCACCCATGTCGGCATGAACTTATTAGTGATTCTCACTCAATTAGCACTTCAATCTTAAAAGCTGTTAACACTAATCTTTTGCTATTTTGTAAAAACCTCCTTAGACTAAAGATACTTATTAGTCTAAGGAGGTTTTTTTAATGAAAGTAGCAATTATTGGAGCTACAGGAAATGCTGGTTCATTGATTTTGAAAGAAGCTTTATCGCGTAATTTATCAGTCACTGCAATTGTCCGGCATCCTGAAAAGCTTAAGGAGAAGGTCCCCATTTTAGTCAAAGACTTATTTGAACTAACAAAAAAAGATGTAGAGTTCTTTGATGTGGTGATCGACGCTTTTCGTCCGCCTGCAGGTCAGGAGGAGATGCATCAAACCTCTTTGAATCATCTCAGCCATATTTTACGAGGAACAGAGACACGCTTAATCGTTGTCGGCGGAGCTTCTTCTTTGTTTATCGACGATGAGCATCGGATGATTGATGTTTCCGATCCAGAAGCTGTTTACTATCCCACGGCCTATAACATGTATCAAGCCTTTATGGATTTGAAAGCTGCACAACAGTTGAATTGGACTTATCTAAGCCCTGCTGCAAACTTTGTTCCTGATGGACCACGAACCGGAAATTATCAAGTCAGCGACGACCATTTACAAAAAAACGCAGAAGGAAAAAGTGAGATCAGTATGGCAGACTATGCTATTGCAATAATTGATGAAGTGATCGAGCCTAGACATTTGAATCAACATTTTAGCGTTTATAGTTAAATGTCTCAGCAGCCGACTTGCTATTCGTTAAAAGTTTTAAATAGAAATAATCCAAAAAAATGGCAAACCTGCATAAACAGGTTTGCCATTTTTAGATTGCGAATAATTCAGTCGCACTATCTGGATCGGTATCAAAAATTTGAAACTGATGATTCACCCCAAGGTCATAACGAGTCAGAGTCTCTTCCATCGTCATATGGGCTAATTCTTTCATATTATTCTCTTTACTCAAGTGTCCCAGATAGATCCGTTTGGTTCGATCACCAAGAATATCGGTCATAACAAGCGCACCGTCATCATTTGATAAATGTCCTCGGTCACCTAATATCCGCTGCTTCAAGCTCCAAGGGTAAGCCCCCATCCGCAGCATTTCTAAATCATGATTGCTTTCGACTAAATAAGCATCAGCATCTCGAATCGTTCCTCGAACATGTTCACTCGCATAACCGGTATCTGTCAACATTACGAAAGAATGACCATCTTTATAAAAGCGATAAAATTGCGGAGCCGCCGCATCGTGAGAAACGCCAAAACTTTCAATGTCTAAATCACCAAAGGTTAAAACTTTCCCCATTTCAAAAATATGTTTTTGCTCCACATCAACTTTTCCAATCAAAGGAGCCATAGCTTCCCAAGTTTTCTCGTTGGCATAAACAGGCAGCTTATATTTTCGTGCAAGAACGCCAACGCCATGAATATGGTCGCGGTGCTCGTGGGTAACTAATATCGCATCGAGATCTTCAGGTTTTCGATCGACCTCTGCTAATAGCGAAGTGATTTTTTTCCCGCTCAATCCAGCATCAATCAAGATTCTTTTTTGCGGACTTTCTAAGTACAAAGAGTTCCCTGTACTTCCGCTAGCTAAAATGCTGATATTGAAGGCATTATTCATTTCTAACATGAGCAATTGGTCCTCTCTTTTAAAACTGTCCTCAGTATACAACCCTTTTTATGGATTTTCCACCTTTGGAACTAAATTATTGGTAATCACTTGATTGTTCAACGCGTTAACTTTTTCAATCTGCGTTGTTTTATCCGAGGTCTTTATTTTTACGAACCAAACAGGGACATACACATTTTTTTCACGTACCTCAAGTGTTCGAAAATACCCTAAATAGATATTGGTAATGGTTGATTTACTAGGGATATTATTATTGATATACAACGTATTCAAAATTTCCTTTTCAGAATAAAGCGTCATTTTTTCTCGTAAAGGCTCAATCTCTTTCAAATGAGTTTGAGTGTATTTCGAAACACGCTCCTGATCCTCATCTTTAATAATATCTAAAGTTACACGCGAGGTTTCATCAATAAAGGGAATCCCTTCAAATGTTTGTGCACCGACAATTTTCCCCAGATCATCATCCTTCTTAGAAATATCTGGCAGATACGTGTACTCTTCACCATTCACAATAAACTCTTTATCCTTCATAAGATGCTTAAAGCTGTTGTTCGCTTTTTTCAAGTCAAACTCTGCCTCGCCAGTAGGAGTACTGTTCAGAACTTTGTCAGAAACACCCCAAATTCCAACGATTGAATTCGAATCATCATTCACTAATGAATCAAAAGAATCCTGCTCAGCACTTAAATAGTAGCCTTCTTTATGCTCATCTGTAACTTTCTCAGAGACTTTAATGTCGTCATTTTCCAAACGGTGCAAAATATCTTCCCGTTGGTTTGAATTGGTGACAAGGCTTTGTTCATGCTGGTTATTCCAATAAATGCTGAAAAGGAAGATATTTAGCCCTATAAAGACGAGAAAGAAGATCCATTCGATTTTTCTAAAATCCAATTAGCTCGCCTCCATTTCTAGGTTTCCTTGCATCAGCTGATTAGCAGGATACCAGGTGCTGTCGTATTTGACAAACCATTCCGGAGTTAAGGCCACTAATTTATTTACGCCATCGATATCTTGCCAAGTATAGCCAATAATAAAGCTTTGGACTTTTTCAAGATCCAATCCTACTACAGCTAAACTATTTTCGATTTCCAAAGTACTCGGCAGTTCAACTTCTTCATCGGAAGGAATTGGTACTTGAACCGTATCCATACTAGTTTCAATTTTGATTTGCGGAGTAGCGGCATTCGGTGACTGATCAATTTTAACACTCATTTTTCCCTTTGATGATTGGCTAAAAATCGGATAACCTTCAACAAAAATCCGATAATTAATTTGCCCATCGTGGTGATCGAAATAGCGTAGATTTCCAACAGCCGTACCCAAACGACTAACATAGTTAAAACTTTGACTGTAGAAACTTTCCTTTGCCAAGTCTTCTGGCAATTCACCAGTAAATGTAACAAAACGTTTTTGTTCATCCATTATTAGTTCTTCGTGCCCGCTAGCAAAAGAGCGCGCGCCATCATCCTCTTCCTCACCCTTTGCTTGATCAGGATTTTGGAAAAAGGCGTTACGGAAAAGAGAATAAGATTGGGTGGTCAAAATGTAGCTGTATTTTTTTAACCGAACACGTTCCTTCGTTCGCAACAAACGAGGTACTAATGGATTTTCATCAGACATCGGCAAATACTTGCTTTGGTTTTTTTGATAAATATTTTCAATCCCGGAAAAATCTCCGGACATTGTTGCTTCGTAAACCGTACCCTTACTATAATTCAAAAATCGAATTTTTTTATTGGCAAAATCAACTTGAATTTTTGAAAAAAAGATATTATCTGACTCTTTCAACGAATTTAGATTAATTGGCATATCAAAGACCTTGATATATTCGGTCAAAGAAAAGCCGCCTTCATAATTCAACTCAATACCACTATCCAAGCTGTAATAGTTTTTGATTTCTTCTTCCCCGTTGGCTACTTCCTGAAGCTGGCCAAAAGTACTTTCTGTTAAGCGTGCTTGGGTCGTCGCCAAAAGATTTTCACTACTGGTTTGAAATTTTCCCTCTGCCAAATCCCAAATACCGCGAATCGGTAAAAAGGCATCGGTCGCCTTTGCATAATTTTGATTATTTTTGACTGCTTGGTTACTTGTATTAACATCAGCCATTTTTGAGGTAGGACTGAGCCAAATAGCATACGTTAAAATGAGGCTGAGTAAAATCAGAGCAAAAAGTGCAACACGAATGATTTTTTCTGATATTTTCATTCCCAAATGTCCTCCTCATAAGGTTCATAAGGTAAAGAAATATAGAAAGTTGATCCTTTACCTTCAACGCTCTCAACCCAAATTTGACCTTTATGGGCCTTCATAACTTCCTTGGAGATGGCTAATCCGAGTCCAGTTCCGCCTTGTTGACGCGCACGTGCTTTATCTACGCGGTAAAAGCGTTCAAATACTTTTTCTAAATCTTTTTTCGGAATTCCCAGACCTTCATCAGCAATACTTAAAACCACATTGTTATGTGTTTCGATTAAATGAACCTCGATTTTCCCGCCATCAGGAGAGTATTTAATCGCATTGTTCATTACATTATCAATTACTTGCATAATTTTATCGGTATCAATCTCGACCCACAAATCTCGTTCGGTAAACTCGCGGACGATTCGATAGTTTTTCTCTTGGCTATTCACCATCATATCGAAGCGGTCCAAAATGTAATCAACTAGTTCATTGAAGTTGACTAGTTCAAGATCCATTTGCTGCGCACCCGAATCCATTCGAGAAAGGTTCAGCAAATCATTGATCATACGAATCATACGATCTGTCTCACCTAATGTCACATGGATAAACTCTGGCGCCACGGCTTTATCTTGCCACGCGCCTTCTTCCAATGCTTCCAAATAGCTGCGAACGCTGGTTAATGGCGTACGTAATTCATGGGAGACATTCGAAACGAATTGACGGCGTTCTTCCGCTGTTTTTTCCTGCTCAGTAACATCGTGTAACACGACAACCAATCCACTGATAAAACCAGACTCGCGACGAATCATGGCAAAGTCTGAACGCAGTGTCATATTGCCTTCGTCAGAATCAGGTTTTGCACGATTAATCAAAATTTCTTCCGGTGTTTCTAATAATTTTCGTAATGTATATTCTTCTTCTAAATCAAGTAAAGTTAAAATTGATTGACCAATGGCTTCTTCATTAGTGGTTTCCAATAAGGACAAAGCCATCTCATTAATAGTAATAACTTTTCCGCGTCGATCGGTTGCAATGACCCCATCTGTCATATGGGTCAAGACGCTGTCTAAACGATTTCGCTCTGCTTCCATCGTATCTTGAGCATCTTCAATTCGATCGGACAGCTTATTAAAGGTTTCAGCTAATTGACTCAATTCATCGTGTCCTTGGACATCTACTTTTTCAGAATAATCTCCTTGAGCGATTCGAATCGCTTGTTTCTGCATTTCTTTGATGGGTTTTGTGATCGAACGCGCTACAAGTAGAGCGACAACGATCGAAATCATCCCCGCTATTAAAGAAGCAGTAAAGAAGATCAATGCAGTGTTACTAATTTCGGTATATTTTTGCTCAATGTCGCTCTTAACATAAAGAGCCCCGATCACAGCCGAATCGCCGGTCGGGGACTGAATTGGTTGGACATTGATATATACCCGTTTATTATTGTCATCAAGTGTTACATATTGCTTCATCGAAAAATCATCAATATCGCTATACTCATTCTTCTTTCCAATGATAGTGTCTTTTTTTCCCACATCATTGGTGGCTACAACGATTCCTTTATCATCTACTACCCACATCTCTCCGATATCAGCAGCAGTGTTGTTTTCAAGAATACGTTGCAGCTGATCCGCCTCATTTTCGCCATCCTCTGCCATGGTAGCGCCGAGAGTCGTACTTAAGAGGGAAACACGCTGATTCATATCCTTAGTAAAGCTATCGATAGTTGATTTTTCAAGTCCTCTAATAAAGTAAGCACCGATGATCTCGATCGAAATCAGCAAAATCAAGATAAATGAAAAAGCAATCTTGAAATTGACCGATCGGTAAAAACGGACTTTCTTTTCCATACTTACTCCTGTTCAGGGTTGCGTAGATAATAACCTACGCCACGTCTTGTTACTAAATAGGTCGGATGACTTGGATTATCTTCGATTTTTTCACGTAAACGTCTTACAGTCACATCAACTGTTCGTACATCACCGAAATAATCGTAACCCCAAACCGTTTGCAATAGATGCTCACGAGTCATTACTTGTCCAATATGTTTTGCTAAATAATGAAGTAATTCGAATTCTCGATGTGTCAGTTCAATCGTGTCTCCGTGCTTAGTTACCATATAAGCATCTGGATGAATGGTTAAATCACCGATCGTCAAATCACTTTGTGTCGTTTGTTCTTCTTCCTTAGGCGCTTGTCCACCTCTGCGTAAATTAGCTTTTACACGGGCGACTAGTTCACGATTGGAGAATGGTTTAGTCACATAATCATCGGCACCTAATTCCAAGCCTAGAACTTTATCGATCTCAGAATCTTTAGCGGTAACCATAATAATCGGCATTTCATGGGTCTTGCGTACTTCACGAGCCACTTCTAAACCGTCTTTTTTAGGCAACATTAAATCTAATAAAATTAAATCTGGATTGACCTCTTCGACTTTTTCTAAAGCTTCTTCACCGTCATAAGCAGTAAAGACTTCATAGCCTTCTTTGGTTAAATTGAATTTCACGATGTCCGAAATCGGTTTTTCATCGTCAACTACTAGAATTTTTTTCACTAAGAGTCACCTCATACCTTCATAGGATTGTATGTACGCCTTACCATTATACAATAATTTCAATACTGTTTCACCTTTTCAAACAAACGACGTTTTTTTTACAACTATTACTTAAGAAAAAATGAAAAAAGAGACGAGCGTTTGCTCATCTCATCGTTAATATTCATATTTTAACTTTTCAAATTCAAATAAGTTGTTAAATTAATCCAGAACTTGGCAAACTACTCCTAATGAACCTGGTCCTGTGTGCACAGATAACGCTGGAGAAACTTTTCCAAAATAAATATTTTGTGCTGTTGGAAATAACTCTTGTAATCGCTGACGAACTTTTTCTGCAGTTTCTAAAGCATCTGCGTGAGTTACTGCTAGATTGAACCTTTTGTGATTGCCCACATGGTCTTTCACAAGTTGGAGTGTCTTGTCGATACTCTTATTTAATCCTCGCACTTTTGCCACAGTATAATAAATACCATCTGCATTACAGGAAATGATCGGTTTCAATTTCAAGGCGCTTCCCAATAAAGAAGAAACCAGACCAATACGTCCACCCTTTTGCAAATATTCCAAAGTGTCCACATTGAAAAAGATTTTGGTTTTTGGGATCTTACTCTCGACATCAGCAATAACTTCCGTAAATGATTTTCCTTCTTTAACTAAGTCACCAGCATAAATCGCTAAGATGCCTGCACCGATTCCTACATTTTTTGTATCGATCGATTGAAAAGTCAAGCCTTCATAATGCTCACCGAGTACTCGTAATGCATTGTACGTACCGCTTAAGCCACTCGAAATCGTCACCATAATCACATGCGTATACCCTTGTGCTTTTATTTCATCAAAGACTTGATGAATCAACTCACCATCCGGTAAAGAAGTCGAAGGTAGTTCTTTTTTTATCAAAGGAAAAATATTATCGGAACTGATATCAATCCCATCTCTATATTCTCGGTCACTAAAAATGATCCGCAATGGTACCATAAAAAAAGGACCATTATCTATTACTTCTTTAGGAACATCCGTTCCAGAGTCAACTAGGATTGCAATTTTTTCATTCATCATTTTCGCCTTCTTTCTCTTTATCTAATTGAATAATTTTTTCAGCTAACATTTTTTGTGTAAATGAAGCGACAGCGCCTTCCATTGCTAAATAATAGAAATCCTTATTACTACGAGTCAAACTAACCTCTTCACCTAAAACAATTTTAGCAATTTGCATCAAGGATTCCTCTTGAACAGCGCAAAAACTATTATAGGCATCTTTCGGTTCATTAATTGCTAACTGCATACGAATTAATTCATTGATATCAGGAATCGAAAAAACCTGCTTCAATAAAGTGATTGCAATCAAATATGCCAGATGATTGCGGTTGTATCTTTTTTTTACTGGCGGCGGAACTAATTTATGCTTAACGTAATTGTTGACCATCGCACTGGATAAAAGTTGATGCTTTTCATCTTCAATCAGCGGCGTTAAATAACGGTCAACAAGAGTAATTACTTGATCCATGTACAATTCTAATTCAGGCAGCTCTTCCCAACGCGGCAAGCGCAATTCTTTCAATCCTTCTGCCCATGTTCGGAGCTTGGTCTCTTCCATAGTCGACACCCCTTTCATCGATAGTCTATCAAAATTATGGTAATTATACCTGTCTCTTATACACATCTAGATGTGTATAAGAGACAGTTATTGGAGTGTATGTATGAAAAATAAATTATTTCCCATTGGAATCGGCAGCGGCTTGGCAGTGATCATTGTGATCTACTCGATCATTCAAGATTCATTCTCACTGTTCGCTTTAGATGTGTATAAGAGACAGTTCTAATCACGCTAACGCGGGAAGAAAAGCTGAACTCTTATTTCGTTTCTTTAAAATGTTTTTTTGCTCCGCTCTTAAGTTTTGACTTCTACTTTTGTTATGGTTTAGAGTAGAAATACCTTGCGGATGAATTTTTATCTAAATAGCGTTAGCCATTAATTATTGGAGTGTATGCTGTCTCTTATACACATCTAGATGTGTATAAGAGACAGTTTATTTTCTCAGTGCTAACATATGAAAGTACTTTGTTTGGGCCGTTAGCTCAGTTGGTAGAGCAGCTGACTCTTAATCAGCGGGTCGCGGGTTCGAGCCCCTCACGGCCCATTGGGTGCCAAACCCACGTCACCAGTGCATTCTTGGCTACTTCGGTAGTTTAGAAAAGAATGTGCGTGGTGACTTTTTTTGCGTTTTAGAGACCAAAAAAGCTTGTACTATCCGACTATTTTGCTTACTTCAAAAAAAATCCAACTATTTTCCATTTTTTAGTTTACAAAAATATTTCTTATGTTACAATTGTGTTACAGAAATGTTAAGGAGTGATTCTCGTGAAAAAAATGGTTGTGTTAAGTTTGTTGGTATTGAATTTCCCCCTAGTCGCATTTGCTGATACTTCTGAAAGTATCCCTGATAAAACCGTAAGTTCCAGTCAAGAACAAGTAATTGATAGCGCTTCTCTTTCTGAAGAGCAATTCATTGAAGATCCAGTGTCAGACACTCCATCTTTTGTTGAAGAATCAGTAGAAAACCAAGATACTACCAATACAGAAGCGGAAATAACAAATCAAAGTAAAAAAACTGAGGCAGAAACCGAAACCACTACTAGTAAGCCAAAAAAAATAGCAGACACAGTTACTTCAGAAGCACTTGAAGAAAAGAGCGCAACCAAAAATAGTTCCACAAAACAAGTAAAAGTAATTCAAGCGCCAGTAGCTGCTGAAGAAAAAATTATTAATGAATGGACAGCCAACGATATTCGTAAAAATCTGACAAATGCTGATTACGGAATTAATCAAACTGAATTAAATGGGTATACAGATCAAGAGCTGACAAATGCCTTCAGGTTATTCACGCGTTATAATTTTGATGTTACTGGTATGGACTTGGGCAGCTACGTACGCGTTCTGCGAATGGTCTATCATGATCAATCGATTTCATGGGCAGATGCTGAAAAGGCTTTAGCTTTTAACCCGAATATTTACACAACAACTACCGAACTAGCCAATAACATTGATCAATTGCAGGCCTACTTACGAATTCTTTATTCAAGTAAAGAAGGATTTTTACCACTTCGTCATTTTACAAACGAAGAAATGCTGCACATTTTAGATCATCTTAGTGGCGCAGAAAACGAACTGAGCGCAGCCAATGGTTTATTCTCTGGTCTTGTTCATTGGTTATATAACTCTCAAAAAGGTAACGGACCCATTGAGAATAGTCCTGAACCAGGTTCGCCCATTCAAAATATGGGAACAACTACTACCGTTGAAAATACAGCCGTGGTCCTTGCTGCAAACACAACAAAAAATGAAGTTCAAGCACAATCTGCTGGTCAAAAAGAATATCCTAAGACAGGTGAAAGTCGCAACCTAGTTTTTACTTTCACTGGAATTGCATTATTTATCATTACAGGTATTGTGATTTTGAAAAGACGTGTACATTCTTAACCATCAATTTCTTACTTATTTCAAAGGCCCCCAAAACAGAAAATGATTCTGTTTTGGAGGCTTTTATAATAGATATGTAATACTAATGCAGTTTTTTCTATCAATAAAATTATTCTTTTGATAGTAACCATATATTTTTCTCATTATGCTACAATTATGTTACGGAAATTGAAGGAGTGATTTTATGAAAAAAATGGTTGTTGTTGGTTTGTTGTCCTTGTGTTCTCCGCTCATTTCATTTGCTGATACCTCTAATGATGTCCCAGATAATGCTCTAGTTCCTAGTCAAGAACAAGTAATTGAAAGCAGTCCCATTATTGATGGATCAACGACTGACTCACAAGAAAATACCTCTGATATCTCCACTGAAGGTCAGAATGGTACAGAAACAACCAGCTCAATTCAAGAATCAGACGCTGAAAAACTTTCAAGTACCGAAGAATCTGCAAAAGTCGAGCAAGTAGTTGAAACATCTACTACTGAATCGACAAAGGTTGAAGACACAACGACTTTAGAGACGGAAGCTGCAATAATTCCTGAATTAGTCGAAAAGAAAACCATCCCCTTGACAGCTAAACGAGCTGCAACAATAACTGTGCCGTTAGAGACTCCACCCGACGAAAATGGTGTTACTCAAGGGCTGTTTCCTGAATATCTTCGCGAATTCATAAGCAATAATAAAGAGTACGGTGTAAGCGAAAAAGAACTAAAGAGTTACACTGACAAAGATTTAGAGACGGCTTTCTCTCTGTTCGCCGCCTACAGTGGAGACATTAAATCTATGAGCCTTGACAAATACGTAAAAGTACTGCGTATGATTTATCGCGACAAAGTCATTTCAGTGGCTGATTTCGAAAAAGCTCTATCATTTAACTTGAATTCGCTTGAATACACAACAAGCGCTGAATTAGCAAAGGATCTGGACAAATTACAGTTCTATTTGCGAACACTTTATTCTTACGAAGACGGCTTTTTCCCAATGCGTACCTTCACAAATGAAGAAATGCTGCGCTATTTAGATTACTTCAGCGCATTTGAAGAAGAATTAGGTAAACGGAACCACTTTTTCTCAGGCTTTATCCATTGGCTGTATTACACTCAGAATGAAGCCGATCCTACTAAAGGAGATAGCCTAATCGTGGTAATTGGATCTGGCCCGAATGAACTGTTCACTCTTGAAAGAACGGAGCTAAACGAAACAGCTAAATCAAAGATCGAGTCTCTTGCTGTGGCTTCGACTATTCCCAACACAGCTAAAAGAAACAACTTAGCTTCAACACCACAAGCACAGCAAGCAGTCGGACAACAGAATAGTCAAAAGAAATATCCTGCGACTGGAGAAAATAGCAATCCAGCGCTTACGCTTTTAGGGATCGTGTCGTTCTTGACCGCCGGTATCATAATCTTTAAACAGCGTACTCATTCGTAATCGCTTAAAAAGGAGAACAAACAGATTCAGCATCTGTTTGTTCTCCTTTTGTTTTAAACTGCCACAGCCTTCTCATTTTTCAAATGCTGCAATTTCTTCTTATAATAAGCAACTTCATCCTCAGAGGAATAAATAAAGTGTCCTGGCGCAATTTCTCGCAAAGAACGAGCCTTTCCATCATGAGGTTCTGTTTGATATTTTATACGTCGTCGTTGACGCTCATGATCGGGATCAGGCATCGGAATCGCAGACAATAAACTTTCGGTATATGGATGCACACCATAATGATAAATCTCGTCACTACTTCCGACTTCTAATAAATGACCATTATTCATAACGCCGATGCGATCGCTAATATGTTTCACCATTGACAGGTCATGTGCAATGAATAGATAAGTCAAGTTATGCTCTTTTTGCAAGTCCTGCAATAGATTTACGACTTGAGCTTGGATCGATACGTCCAAGGCCGAGATCGGTTCGTCACAGATAATGAAACGCGGACGTACAGCTAAAGCACGAGCAATTCCGATCCGTTGTCGCTGTCCTCCGGAAAATTCGTGGGGATATCGTGTCCCATGACTTGGATTCAACCCAACTGTCTCTAACAGATCATTCACGATTTTGTCCCGCTCTTTTGGTGTTTTAGCCAAACCATTTACATCGATACCTTCTGCAATAATATCTTTGACTTTCATCCGTGGATTTAATGAAGCATACGGATCTTGAAAGATCATTTGAACATCACGACGAAATTTGGTTAGTTCCGCTTTTCCATGAATTTCTGTTACATCTTTACCATCGAAAAGTATTTCGCCATCTGTTTGCTGGTTCAGGCGAATAATCGTCCGACCCGTGGTTGATTTTCCGCTGCCAGATTCTCCTACTAACCCGAAAGTCTCCCCTTCATTAATATGAAAGCTCACATCGTTTACGGCGCGGACTTCATTTTTACTGCCGGTATTAAAATACTGTTTCAGATTGTTTACTTCTAATAATCGTTTTTCCATCGTAGTCCTCCGTTTCTCTCGCTAAAATTAAGCGGAATATTGGTCTTGCTTCTTGCGAAAAATATCCCAACGTCGTTGAATCTCAGCTGGAGGAGTGACTACGGGTGCTTGCGGTGCAAGCAGCCAAGTCGCTGCCTTATGAGTATCAGAAAGTTCAAAAAATGGCGGTTCCATTTCTGCATCGATCTTTAATGCAAACTCATTACGGGGATAAAAAGCATCGCCCTTTGGTGGATCCAATAGATCCGGCGGAGAACCAGGAATCGCATATAAGCGATCATTCTCGCTTTCCAATGTTGGCATTGAGCCAAGTAATCCCCATGTATATGGATGTTGCGGGTTATAAAAGATTTCTTCGGCTGTACCAACTTCCACGATTCTGCCTGCGTACATTACTGCTACTCGATCAGCAACATTTGCTACAACCCCAAGGTCATGAGTAATAAAGATGATTGACGTTTCTATTTTTTCTTGGATTTCTTTTAGTAATTCTAAAATTTGTGCTTGGATCGTCACATCGAGAGCTGTGGTCGGCTCATCAGCGATCAATATCTCAGGGTTGCAAATCAAAGCGATAGCGATAACGATCCGCTGGCGTTGACCACCAGAAAATTGGTGCGGATAATTTTTCAAACGTTTTTCTGCATCAGGAATACCAACTAGATTCAATAAATCAAGAGCTGCTTTCAAGCTTTCTTTTTTTGAAACATTTTTATGTTTACGCAAAGACTCTGCCACTTGTTTACCAATCGTCATGGTTGGATCAAGAGACGTCATGGGATCTTGGAAGATCATCGCAATTTCTCGACCGCGAATCTTTTGCATTTCTTTTTCTGATTTATCGACAAGATCCTGTCCTTTGAATAAAATCTGCCCTTCATCAATATTGGCGTTACTAGAAAGCAGACGCATGATCGTGCGGGTGGTAACGGATTTACCGCTGCCCGATTCTCCTACGATTGCTAAGGTTTCTCCTTTATTCAAATCAAAGTCCACACCACGAATTGCTCGAACCTTTCCGGCATAGGTGTCGAATGAAATATTCAAGTTATTTACTTCTAAAATTTTTTCCATAAATCGTCACTCTTTCATTTTCGGATCGAAGGCGTCACGCAGACCATCGGCTAACAGATTGAAACAAATCATGATCAGTGAAATAGTCACCGCTGGAATCCACAATAAGTATGGTAAATATAAAAATGTTTTGTACCCGTCGTTCAACAAAGTACCTAATGAAGCGGCCGGCGGTGTTAAGCCTAGTCCGATGAAACTCAAGAAAGCTTCAAAGAAAATCGCAGTTGGAATACTAAACATCATTTGAATGATGATCACACTGGAAATATTCGGAACAATATGTTTGAAGGCGATCTTCCATTTTGATTCTCCTAAAGTCATCCCAGCAAGGACATATTCTTGGTCTTTCAGTTTGAGGGTCTGGGCTCGAACGATCCGCGCCATTGGAATCCAGTTGGTGATCGCCATAGCAGCAACGATCGAAAATATTCCCGGTTCAAAAACGACTAGCATTAAAATCATGACTACTAGGTTAGGAATACCAGAAAGGATTTCCAAGAAACGCTGCATTGCGTTATCCACTCGTCCGCCTAACATACCGGAAATCAATCCATAGGCAACACCAATCGTGATATCAAACAGCGCTGCGATAAATGCGATCAATAGCGAGATTCGCGTCCCCATAAACAAACGACTCAGAACATCGCGTCCTAGTCCATCCGTTCCTAATAGATAATTCACATTATTAGGTACATCCGCTTGTGCGTATTTATCAACTAATTCACCAGCAACCATTGTTTTTCCATTTAGTCCATTAATATTCAGACCTGGAACACGCGGAGGTAAATTAATGTAATCAACATTTTGCTTGCTTGGATCTTGCGGTGAAACAAAGATCGTGACGATCGAAATGAAGATAATCACGGCTAGCAGGATCATTGAAATAACGGCCGCTTTATTTTTCTTTAAACGACGCCAAGAGTCCTGCAGAAAATTCAGCGAAGGTGTCGCGATCTCCTCACGTTCCTCTTCGGTATTTTTTTGTAAGGGTTGAAATTCATCAGCGGGAATATCAACGATTGAAGGATATTTCATTTCCATTAGCTTTTACTCCCTTCCGATAGACGAATACGAGGATCAACCAATCCATAAAGCAGATCGACAACTAAAATAACAAAGACCAGCATGAATGAGTAAAGAATCGTTACGGCCATAATTGTTGGATAATCATTCGTCATGATCGATTTTACAAATTGTTCTCCAATACCGGGAATCGCAAAAATATTTTCAACTACAAGCGAGCCAGTCATCAGAGCTACTGCCAGAGGTCCCAACAAAGTCATTAATGGAATCAGACTATTGCGCAGACCATGCTTAAAGGCGATCTCCCAACGACTTAATCCTTTTGCCCGAGCTAGTTCAACATAATCACTGTGGAGGACCTCCACCATTTCAGTTCGAATAAAACGAGCCGAGTCAGCCAGCGGCGACATGGCTAGTGCCAGTGTTGGTAAAATTGTATAAGCAAAACCTTCCCATTTAGCAATAGGCAGGATGCGTAATTTCATGGCGAAAATATATTGTAATAATACAGCGAAAACAAAGTTAGGAATCGAACGACCTAAAATCGCAACTAGCGTTGAAGCCGTATCCGCCCATGAGTTTTGTTTCATAGCGGAGATCGTCCCTAAAATGATTCCAACGAATGTTCCGAAAAGAATAGCTTGCAAGCCTAATTGCAATGACGGTCCGATTCGTCCTGCTAACAATGCAGCAACTGCTTGATTTTTGAATTGGAAAGAAATTCCGAAGTTTCCTTGTACGAGGTTTGATAAGTAAATCCCGTATTGCACGATTACCGGTTTATCTAAACCAACTTGCTTATTAAGCATGGCAATCGTTTCTGGACTTAACCGTTCTTGGTTGGTATAAGGTGTCCCTGGCAATAATTGCATTAAGAAGAATGTGATGGTCGCAATCAGCCATAAGGTGATCAACATGAAAAAGACACGTTTAAAAAAATATTTCAGATAACTGCCCATGTGGTGCCTCCTATTTCAGCATAAAGTCATCATTTTTCTAATCACGCTAACGCGGGAAGAAAAGCTGAACTCTTATTTCGTTTCTTTAAAATGTTTTTTTGCTCCGCTCTTAAGTTTTGACTTCTACTTTTGTTATGGTTTAGAGTAGAAATACCTTGCGGATGAATTTTTATCTAAATAGCGTTAGCCATTAATTATTGGAGTGTATGTATGAAAAATAAATTATTTCCCATTGGAATCGGCAGCGGCTTGGCAGTGATCATTGTGATCTACTCGATCATTCAAGATTCATTCTCACTGTTCGCTTTATCAAACCGATTTTTCTTAACCGGATTACCCTTTTTAATCATTGGTATCCTGCTTTGGATTTTTTCTTCGGGCTTCTTCGATTACTTTCAGCATTCAATGCATCAAGCATTTAGCAGGAAGCAAAAGAAAAAATCAGAATTTCAGTCCCTCTCACAAGTCGGACAAGGACGCTACGCTTTTTGGTTGATTGTTGCAGCTGTGTTAATCGCTGCTTCGATCATCTGTGCGTTGTTAGTCATGTTTTAAAAGGAAGTTGGAGCGAGTTTCGCTCCAACTTCTTTTCATTTGTCTAACTATTCTTCAATATAAGTCCATTTGTAGTCCCAAGAAGCACCGGCAGGATGATGAACAACCCCTTTGATTTTCTTGTTAACTAAATGAGCTTCAGATAATTGGTAAAGTGGTGCTACACCGGATTCTTTAGAAATGATCTCATTGGCTTTTTGCAAGTCATCCCAACGAGCTTCTTCATCGCTTGCATCTTTGTTGCCAGAATTTTCAACTGCTTTGTCGTATTCCTCATTGCTCCAACGACCACGGTTATATGAGTTTCCTGTTACGAACAAATCAGTAAAGCTAGATGGGTCAGCATAGTCAGCTCCCCAACCGCCAAGCAGTACATCAAAATCTCCGGCGTTAGAACGATCTAGACGAACAGAGAATGGTACTGGTGTTGGTTTCACTTTGATACCTGGCAGCGTTTCTTCTAAAGCACTTTGCATATATTCAATAACTTTTTTCGAAGAGTCCGTATCAGAGGCCATCAATTCGAATGAAAGTGAATCGATCTTCAATTCTTTTTTCGCTTTATCCCAATACTCTTTTGCTTTTTCTTTATCATAAGGTGCTAAGTTGCCAGCTTCTTTCGCAAAATCCTCATCGGTCTTAGGATTTTTTGACATACCTGACGGCACTAATCCGGTAGATACTACAGAACCATCGCCTAACACTTGGTTGACTAAAGATTTACGGTTGATGGCATAAGAGATTGCTTTACGTAAGTTTTCATTTCTGAAGGGTGAATCTTCTTTTCGCTGATTGTATTCAAGATAGCTGGTACGAGCTTCCTTGAAAGATTTGTATGCTGGGTCATTTGCATTTTGTTGTGCCAATTCACCAGATAGAATCACATCATCGGCTTCGCCATCTTTAAACAAGTTCAAAGAAGTAGAAGATTCCTTGACGACATTGACTTTAACTTTAGATAATTTGACTTCATCTTTATCCCAGTAGGTATCATTTTTCTTATATTCCCACTCCGTATCAGTACCCGGTCCATCAAAGCCTTCTAATGTGAATGGACCATTATAAACTGCTTTATCACTCTTAGTGGCGTATTCTTTTCCGTTTGCTTCTACCACTTTTTGATTTTGTGGGAAGAATGAAGGGAATGCCAATAGATAGTCGAAATATGGTGTAGGTTTTGATAATTTGATTTCTAATTCATAATCATTGACTGCTTTGATCCCTAATTCATCTGGGGCTTTTTTGCCAGCTGTAATATCAGCCGCATTTTCCACAGGTTCGAACAAGTAAGCATATTCTGAGGCTGTCTCTGGTTTAACTGTACGCTGCCAACCGAAGACATAATCTTTAGCCGTTACTGGATCACCATTAGACCATTTGGCATCTTTTCTTAATTTCACAGTATAGGTTTTGCCGTCATCACTGACTTTGACTTTTTCGCTTGCACCTGCAGGCTGTGGTTTATTGTCTTTGTCTAAACGGTAAATTCCTTCATAAACATTATTTAGTGCAGTAAAACTAATTGTATCTGTCGCTACCGACAAGTCGGCTGTAGGCATTTCTTGTTGGACCACTAAATTAAATGTGCCATTGTCTTTTGCCTTCGCACTTGAACTGCTCTCATCAGTCGAAGCGCTCCCACCGCCGTAACATCCCGCCAGAGCGAGTCCGCAAATTGCGATGATCCCATATGCTAATTTGTTCCTCATATCTTTTTCCCCTTTTGATTCAATTTTCAGAATAATTATGAAGTTCTGAATATGTCGAGTAGTTTAATCATTTGTTTTTAATAAATCAACACATATGCTCTAATAATTTTTTTGCTTTTTTGAAAGAATCCTAAGAAAACTTGTAGATTCAACAATTCTCCTAGAAAATTTTTTTATTCTAACAAATTCCGAA
>NZ_NGLG01000001.1:1823948-1825886 GCF_002140655.1 Enterococcus sp. 3H8_DIV0648
ATTGACAATTCTGCTCTTTTTTTATACGATGATTACAACAATTTTTAAAAAATTCTGACAATAAACGGGTGGTTGCCATGATGAAATCAAATATGTCTTTCAACGCAACTTTATTATTATAGCTGGGACTTTCTGAAAATCATTTCATAAAGTCCCTATTCGCATTGCATCGGAGAAGAAAATGGTTCTTTTCCGATGGAGTGCTTTTTTTATACCCGTTTTTAAATGAAGGAGGAGTAAAAATGAGAAAGATTCAATTTTTTGACACCACATTAAGAGATGGTGAACAGACCCCGGGAGTAAATTTTAATACAAAAGAAAAGATTCAAATTGCACTTCAATTAGAAAAATGGGGTGTTGATGTCATCGAGGCGGGATTTCCTATCGCCTCCCCCGGCGACTTCGAAGCTGTCCAAAATATTGCCCGCCAAGTGAAGACAATGACCGTAACTGGTCTAGCCCGCTGCCAGAAAAAAGACATCGACCGCGCCTATGAAGCATTAAAAGATGCGGTTGATCCTCAGATCCACGTTTTCTTGGCTACAAGCGATGTTCACATGCAATACAAGCTGAAAATGTCCAGAGAAGAAGTTCTTTCTTCTATTAAAAAGCATGTTAGCTATGCTCGAAGTTTATTTGAAAAAGTACAGTTTTCACCGGAAGATGCTTCACGCACAGAAAAAGGCTTCCTATTAGAAGCCGTTCAAACTGCGATCGATGCCGGAGCGACGATCATCAATGTACCTGATACTGTCGGTTATTCAAATCCAACTGAATATGGAGGGATTTTTAAATCATTGATCGAAAATATTCGCAGTGATCACGAAATAACTTTTTCTTCTCATTGTCATGATGACTTGGGAATGGCTACGGCAAACGCATTAGCCGCGATCGAAAATGGTGCAAATCGTGTGGAAGGTGCAATCAATGGGATCGGTGAGCGGGCAGGCAACACTGCTCTAGAAGAAGTGGCTTTGGCTCTAGCTATCCGAAAGGATTTTTATCAGTGCGAATCTAATATCGTATTGAATGAAACAAAACGCACAAGTGAGCTGGTCTCCCGTCTTTCTGGTATTCCGGTACCCAAAAACAAAGCGATCGTCGGTGACAATGCTTATGCGCATGAATCCGGTATCCATCAAGATGGAGTATTAAAAAATCCTGAGACCTATGAGATCATCACTCCGACCCTTGTTGGCGTCAATCAAAATTCTCTTCCGCTTGGAAAATTATCGGGACGTCATGCATTCAATGCCAAATTAGAAGAACTTGGCTATCAATTGAATGATGAGGATAGCAAAGAAGCCTTCAAACGTTTTAAAGCTTTGGCAGATAAGAAAAAACAAATTACTGATAAAGACTTAGTTGCCCTACTGGCGGATCAATACAGAGAAGAAACCGAAAAGTACAAGCTAGCGGATGTTCAAGTCCAATATAGCTCTAATGGCTATCAAGGAGCGATCGTCTCAATCGTTGATGAGAAAGACGAAACGAAAGTGGCTTCTCGAATCGGTTCAGGCAGCATCCAAGCAATCTATAACACAATCGATGAATTGTTCCAGCAAAATCCTGAATTAACAGAATATGAGATTCAAGCATTAACGGGCGGTGAAGATGCCCAAGCAGAGGTGCGAGTCACTCTTTGTGATAGAAAAACGCAAGAGGAATATCGCGGAATCGGCGTAGACTTCGATGTTTTACAAGCATCGGCGAAAGCGTATGTCCAAGCTAGTAACCATTTAATACAAAATAATTAACCAAAGCCTACTATATAATATAGTAGAAAAAATACTTTAATACGAAATAGGATGCTAGTTCAACTTTTCGCTTTTTGAAAAAATAAATACTTTAATACGAGATAGGAGCATGCACATGAATAGTAAAATTGTTGTTTTAGCTGGTGATGGTATCGGACCAGAAATTATGGAGAGCGGACTA
>NZ_NGLG01000001.1:1826182-1838557 GCF_002140655.1 Enterococcus sp. 3H8_DIV0648
CTTGTGTTCTCCGCTCATTTCATTTGCTGATACCTCTAATGATGTCCCAGATAATGCTCTAGTTCCTAGTCAAGAACAAGTAATTGAAAGCAGTCCCATTATTGATGGATCAACGACTGACTCACAAGAAAATACCTCTGATATCTCCACTGAAGGTCAGAATGGTACAGAAACAACCAGCTCAATTCAAGAATCAGACGCTGAAAAACTTTCAAGTACCGAAGAATCTGCAAAAGTCGAGCAAGTAGTTGAAACATCTACTACTGAATCGACAAAGGTTGAAGACACAACGACTTTAGAGACGGAAGCTGCAATAATTCCTGAATTAGTCGAAAAGAAAACCATCCCCTTGACAGCTAAACGAGCTGCAACAATAACTGTGCCGTTAGAGACTCCACCCGACGAAAATGGTGTTACTCAAGGGCTGTTTCCTGAATATCTTCGCGAATTCATAAGCAATAATAAAGAGTACGGTGTAAGCGAAAAAGAACTAAAGAGTTACACTGACAAAGATTTAGAGACGGCTTTCTCTCTGTTCGCCGCCTACAGTGGAGACATTAAATCTATGAGCCTTGACAAATACGTAAAAGTACTGCGTATGATTTATCGCGACAAAGTCATTTCAGTGGCTGATTTCGAAAAAGCTCTATCATTTAACTTGAATTCGCTTGAATACACAACAAGCGCTGAATTAGCAAAGGATCTGGACAAATTACAGTTCTATTTGCGAACACTTTATTCTTACGAAGACGGCTTTTTCCCAATGCGTACCTTCACAAATGAAGAAATGCTGCGCTATTTAGATTACTTCAGCGCATTTGAAGAAGAATTAGGTAAACGGAACCACTTTTTCTCAGGCTTTATCCATTGGCTGTATTACACTCAGAATGAAGCCGATCCTACTAAAGGAGATAGCCTAATCGTGGTAATTGGATCTGGCCCGAATGAACTGTTCACTCTTGAAAGAACGGAGCTAAACGAAACAGCTAAATCAAAGATCGAGTCTCTTGCTGTGGCTTCGACTATTCCCAACACAGCTAAAAGAAACAACTTAGCTTCAACACCACAAGCACAGCAAGCAGTCGGACAACAGAATAGTCAAAAGAAATATCCTGCGACTGGAGAAAATAGCAATCCAGCGCTTACGCTTTTAGGGATCGTGTCGTTCTTGACCGCCGGTATCATAATCTTTAAACAGCGTACTCATTCGTAATCGCTTAAAAAGGAGAACAAACAGATTCAGCATCTGTTTGTTCTCCTTTTGTTTTAAACTGCCACAGCCTTCTCATTTTTCAAATGCTGCAATTTCTTCTTATAATAAGCAACTTCATCCTCAGAGGAATAAATAAAGTGTCCTGGCGCAATTTCTCGCAAAGAACGAGCCTTTCCATCATGAGGTTCTGTTTGATATTTTATACGTCGTCGTTGACGCTCATGATCGGGATCAGGCATCGGAATCGCAGACAATAAACTTTCGGTATATGGATGCACACCATAATGATAAATCTCGTCACTACTTCCGACTTCTAATAAATGACCATTATTCATAACGCCGATGCGATCGCTAATATGTTTCACCATTGACAGGTCATGTGCAATGAATAGATAAGTCAAGTTATGCTCTTTTTGCAAGTCCTGCAATAGATTTACGACTTGAGCTTGGATCGATACGTCCAAGGCCGAGATCGGTTCGTCACAGATAATGAAACGCGGACGTACAGCTAAAGCACGAGCAATTCCGATCCGTTGTCGCTGTCCTCCGGAAAATTCGTGGGGATATCGTGTCCCATGACTTGGATTCAACCCAACTGTCTCTAACAGATCATTCACGATTTTGTCCCGCTCTTTTGGTGTTTTAGCCAAACCATTTACATCGATACCTTCTGCAATAATATCTTTGACTTTCATCCGTGGATTTAATGAAGCATACGGATCTTGAAAGATCATTTGAACATCACGACGAAATTTGGTTAGTTCCGCTTTTCCATGAATTTCTGTTACATCTTTACCATCGAAAAGTATTTCGCCATCTGTTTGCTGGTTCAGGCGAATAATCGTCCGACCCGTGGTTGATTTTCCGCTGCCAGATTCTCCTACTAACCCGAAAGTCTCCCCTTCATTAATATGAAAGCTCACATCGTTTACGGCGCGGACTTCATTTTTACTGCCGGTATTAAAATACTGTTTCAGATTGTTTACTTCTAATAATCGTTTTTCCATCGTAGTCCTCCGTTTCTCTCGCTAAAATTAAGCGGAATATTGGTCTTGCTTCTTGCGAAAAATATCCCAACGTCGTTGAATCTCAGCTGGAGGAGTGACTACGGGTGCTTGCGGTGCAAGCAGCCAAGTCGCTGCCTTATGAGTATCAGAAAGTTCAAAAAATGGCGGTTCCATTTCTGCATCGATCTTTAATGCAAACTCATTACGGGGATAAAAAGCATCGCCCTTTGGTGGATCCAATAGATCCGGCGGAGAACCAGGAATCGCATATAAGCGATCATTCTCGCTTTCCAATGTTGGCATTGAGCCAAGTAATCCCCATGTATATGGATGTTGCGGGTTATAAAAGATTTCTTCGGCTGTACCAACTTCCACGATTCTGCCTGCGTACATTACTGCTACTCGATCAGCAACATTTGCTACAACCCCAAGGTCATGAGTAATAAAGATGATTGACGTTTCTATTTTTTCTTGGATTTCTTTTAGTAATTCTAAAATTTGTGCTTGGATCGTCACATCGAGAGCTGTGGTCGGCTCATCAGCGATCAATATCTCAGGGTTGCAAATCAAAGCGATAGCGATAACGATCCGCTGGCGTTGACCACCAGAAAATTGGTGCGGATAATTTTTCAAACGTTTTTCTGCATCAGGAATACCAACTAGATTCAATAAATCAAGAGCTGCTTTCAAGCTTTCTTTTTTTGAAACATTTTTATGTTTACGCAAAGACTCTGCCACTTGTTTACCAATCGTCATGGTTGGATCAAGAGACGTCATGGGATCTTGGAAGATCATCGCAATTTCTCGACCGCGAATCTTTTGCATTTCTTTTTCTGATTTATCGACAAGATCCTGTCCTTTGAATAAAATCTGCCCTTCATCAATATTGGCGTTACTAGAAAGCAGACGCATGATCGTGCGGGTGGTAACGGATTTACCGCTGCCCGATTCTCCTACGATTGCTAAGGTTTCTCCTTTATTCAAATCAAAGTCCACACCACGAATTGCTCGAACCTTTCCGGCATAGGTGTCGAATGAAATATTCAAGTTATTTACTTCTAAAATTTTTTCCATAAATCGTCACTCTTTCATTTTCGGATCGAAGGCGTCACGCAGACCATCGGCTAACAGATTGAAACAAATCATGATCAGTGAAATAGTCACCGCTGGAATCCACCTGTCTCTTATACACATCTAGACTTTAATACGAGATAGGAGCATGCACATGAATAGTAAAATTGTTGTTTTAGCTGGTGATGGTATCGGACCAGAAATTATGGAGAGCGGACTAAAGGTTTTAGCCGCGGTAGAAAAAAATTGCAGCAGTACCTTCGAACTAGAGAAAATGCCCTTCGGAGGTGCAGGCATTGATGATGCTGGAGCTTCACTACCAGAAAAAACATTAGCTGCTTGTCAGCAAGCAGATGCGATCTTGTTAGGTGCGATTGGCGGACCTAAATGGGAGAAAATGGATGATACTCCGGAAAAAGGATTACTGGCGCTTCGGAAGTCCTTAAACTTATTCGCAAATATCCGGCCAGTCTCAGTCTCTTCCGCCCTGCTGCATCTTTCACCTTTAAAGCCAGAAATTATCGAAGGAACTGATTTAATTATCGTACGGGAACTCAGCAGCGGCATTTATTTCGGAGAGCCTCGAGAGTTACAAGAGACGATGGCCTATGACACTGCGCGGTATCAAAAAAGCGAAATCGAACGTATTGTTCATTCAGCCTTCAAAATTGCACAGGGGCGCGGAAAAAAGGTGACCTCCGTAGATAAGGCAAACGTGCTGGCTTCCAGCAAATTATGGCGGGCAACGGCGGAAGAAGTTGCAAAGGATTATCCCGATTGTCAACTGGAACATCAGTATGTTGACTCAGCAGCAATGAAATTGATCCAAAATCCAAAAGCTTTTGATGTGATTGTTACCGAAAATCTTTTCGGCGATATTTTGAGTGACGAAGCTTCCGTACTGCCTGGTTCATTAGGTGTATTGCCTAGTGCGAGTCATAGTGACGGCGGCCCTTCTCTTTATGAACCGATCCATGGTTCGGCGCCAGATATTGCCGGAAAAGGCATCGCCAATCCAATCTCGATGATTTTATCCGTAGCAATGATGCTGCGTCAATCATTCCAAGAAGAACAAGCTGCCCAAGCAATTGAAAAAGCCTGCGATGCAGTTTTATCAAAGGGATTATTTACTCACGATCTAGGCGGAAAAGCAACAACAACCGAATTTACAGATGCGGTGATTCAAGAATTAACTGATCCCGTTTCATGTTAAGGGAAAATCTAGTTAAATAAGGAGCGAAAAATATGGGAAAAACACTATTTGATAAACTATGGGACCGCCACGTCGTCCACGGCGAAGAAGGTGCTCCGCAATTGCTTTATATTGATCTGCACTTGATTCATGAAGTTACCTCTCCTCAAGCCTTTGCAGGAATTCGCGAGGCTGGTCGGACGTTGCGTCATCCAGAACGGACTTTCGCCACGATGGATCATAATACACCGACTGTTGATATTTTTAATTTTACTGATCTAGTAGCAAAAAAACAGATTGATACGCTTAGAGATAACTGCCAAGAATTTGGTGTTCAGCTTTGCGATAACGGCAGCGACCGACAAGGAATCGTCCATATGGTGGGACCGGAAACTGGATTGACGCAGCCAGGCAAGACGATTGTTTGCGGTGATTCTCATACAGCGACCCATGGCGCTTTTGGCGCACTGGCTTTTGGAATTGGAACCAGTGAAGTAGAGCACGTTTTTGCTACTCAAACGCTATGGCAAAATAAACCTAAAAATATGGGAATCAAAATTACTGGCAAATTACCGAAAGGTGTTTATGCCAAGGATATTATCTTGGCGTTGATTGCCAAATACGGTACGGACTTTGGTGTCGGATATGGAGCTGAATTTTATGGAGAAGCAATTGAGAATCTATCCATGGAAGAACGCATGACGATCTGTAACATGGCAATCGAGGGCGGGGCGAAAATCGGATTGATCGCACCAGATGGAAAAACCTTTGACTATGTTGCAGGCCGGCAATACGCTCCGAAGAACATGGAAGCGGCGATCAAAGATTGGAAAGAATTATATACGGACGATGATGCCGTCTACGACAAAGATTTGACGCTAGATGTTAGCACACTAGTGCCTTTCGTGACTTGGGGGACCAATCCTGAAATGGGGGTTCCTTTTGATGGCACCTTCCCTGCGGTTACTTCTCCTGATTTGCAGAAAGCCTATGATTACATGGACTTGAAACCGGGTCAAACACCATCAGATATTCCAGTCGGATATGTCTTTATTGGTTCTTGTACAAACGGACGTCTGTCGGATCTCAAGGAAGCCGCGAAAATCGTTGAAGGAAAAAAAGTTCACGATAATGTTACCGCCATCGTCGTTCCCGGATCGCGACCCGTTCGTCAAGCGGCTGAAAAAATCGGCTTAGATAAAATTTTTAAAGAGGCTGGTTTTGAATGGCGCGAACCGGGCTGCTCGATGTGTCTTGGGATGAATCCCGATCGCGTGCCTGCAGGTGTTCACTGTGCGTCAACATCTAATCGAAATTTCCAAGGACGCCAAGGAAAAGACGCGCGCACACATCTTTGCAGTCCAGTCATGGCAGCACTAGCTGCCATTCACGGAAATTTTGTCGATAGCCGTAAGGAGGTCATCTAATGGAGAAATTTACGATCTATACAGGAAAATCTGTCCCTTTGATGAATGATAATATCGATACCGATCAAATCATTCCTAAAGGCTTTTTGAAGCAAGTTGATAAAGCTGGTTTTGGCAAACATCTTTTTGACGAATGGCGCTTTTTAGAAGATGGTTCACCTAATCCCGATTTCATTTTGAACACACCAGAACGAAAAGGCGCAACGATCTTAATTTCCGGCGAAAACTTCGGCTCGGGCTCTTCACGGGAACATGCGGCTTGGGCCATTCAGGATTATGGTTTCAAGGCAGTGATTGCCGGCAGCTACAGTGATATTTTTTATATGAACGCTTTGAAAAATGGTCTCCTGCCGATTCGTTTGGATCAAGCTGTACGGGATATTTTAAGTCAACTACCGGCTGATCAAACCATCACTATCGATTTGCCTAAGCAGGAAGTTCAAACTCAAGAGGCCAACTATGCCTTCCAAATTGATCCAACATGGAAGGAAAAATTGGTTGAGGGTTTAGATGATATCAGTATCACTTTGCAATATGAAGATGAAATCGAAGCCTTCGAGAAAAAAATGCCAACTTATGAATAAACAAGAAAACCAGATTATAACTTTCGCTTTGGAAAGTCTTACCTGGTTTTCTTTGTTTTATTAATTTACGACCTGTTCTTGTACGTACTGTGCGTAAAGCGGATGAGTCGCGATCAGCTCATTGTGAGTGCCGTGACCAGTTACTTCCCCTTTTTCAATGAAGTAAATATGATCGGCATCTACAATCGTTGATAACCGGTGAGCGATCACTAAAGTTGTCCGCCCTTCCATTAATTGATCCAAGGCACGTTGAACTTTTTCTTCTGATTGCGAATCCAAGCTGGCGGTCGCTTCATCCAGCATCAAGATTTTTGGATCACGTAAGAAAGCTCGAGCGATGGCGATCCGTTGTTTTTGTCCGCCGGATAATTTCACTCCGCGTTCACCTAATTCGGTTTCTAATTGCTCGGGGAATTCACGAACAAATTGATCTGCGTAAGCTAATTCTAACCCATGCCATAATTCTTCCTCTGTTAGTGTCCGCTCCAATCCGTATTGCAGATTCTCACGAATGCTTCCAGCAAATACAGCACTATCTTGAGAAACATACCCGATCTGAGAACGCCAGCTCGTCAAGCTAAGATCATCAATCGTGTCATCACCGATTTTAACAGCACCTTTTACTGGTTGATAGAAACGTTCCAATAATGCAAAGATCGTGGATTTTCCGCCGCCGCTTGGTCCGGCAAATGCGATCACAGTATTAGGTTTTGCTTCAAAGGAAACGTTTTTTAAGATTGGACGATCTGCTACATATTGAAAAGTTAGATTTTCTGCCTTGATCGTCTTTCCTGCGACATCCACAGTTTTTCCTGTTTCGATTGGTTCCAAGTCTGTTGTCAAAATTTGTTCGATTCGTTCTGTAGCTCCCATCGCCTTTTGAACTTGCGAGAAAAACATCGCGAAGCTGGCTGCCGGCATCATGATATTGAATAGATACAATAGGAAAGCAACTAAGTCTCCGCTAGTTAATGTTCCTGCTTGAACGCGAACGGCACCATAACCTAAGATACCTACAAATAAACCTAACATAACTGTAGTGATAATGGGCTGCAGCATTGCCTCAACCTTTGCATCTTTAATCCCTAAATGAAAGATTTTATTAATAAATGAGCCGCCGCTGGTTTTCTCAAATTTTTCCCCATTGCTGGCTTTGATTAAACGAATCTCAGACAGTTTTTCACTCGCTTCTGCATTGAAGTCAGCCGTCGCTGATTGCAATTGGCGGCCTAACCGAGACATGATGCGGCCGATTGGCATCATGATCAACGCCATGATCGGAACTGCCAAAAACATCATAGCCGCCATTTTCCAATCCATGACAAACAAGATAATCATCGATCCAACAAGTTGAATCGCCCCAGTAATAAAGTTTGGAAATTGTGTCGCTACTAAATCTTTAATTACCGTTGTGTCATTTACTAAACGCGAGCTGCTTTCACCCGATTTATGATCGTCGTAATAATCAACCGGCATCTGCAATAAATGACTCCATAATTTTTCCCGTAAAGTTTTAACAGCACTCTCTCCGGCATACCGTAGTAAGAAACTGCCGATTGCTCCGAAGGCTAATTGAGCCACGAAGGCTAAAACTAAAACAATCAGCATTGTTCGATCAATTTGTGCTAATTTGCTTGTATCGATCAAGCCTTTTGTTAACTGCGGTACGATCAAACTTGCTCCGCTTGTCAGCAAACTTAAAAACAAGCCGAGCGCAAACAATGATTTCTTAGGATTGACACTTAAAAGTAAGCGTAAAAAATCTTTCAATTTGTAACTGCTCTTTTTATTCTCGCCCTCAGAAATTCTTTCAGGCGCCATACTCATATCCCGATCCATAATTGGTTCCTCCTAGTTCACAGCATTAAAATTTCTGATTACGAAATTTCACTGCATCTATCATTTAAAAATCTTCCCATTCGGTGTCTTCTGAATCTTTGGTTTTATCAGATCTATCAAAGCAATCACGGTTGCCCCAGAAGTTGCGACGGAAATCATGTTGGAAATTGCGAGAAAAGTCTCGTGAGGCATTCCGCATCTCACGCTGCATTTGGTTCCGCATTCGATGCTGTTCTTCCCGCGAAAGATTTTGCCAATCCTCCGACCAGTTTTCAGCGAACTGTTCACGCATCGCTTGCATTTGTCGTAACCGGTCCATTGGATCTACAAAGCGGCCCGCCTGTTTTTGAAAATCTTCTTGCCAACCGGCAGAAATCTTTTGCAGGTACTCACTAAATTTCTCCTGTTCTTCCTCCGTCAAGCCTGCGAAAAAGCTCTCACTCATATCCTCGCTGACATAACTAAATTTTTGAGCTTTCTGTTTGCCCTTTTCAGTTAGGAAAACACGTTTGATCCGTTTGTCATGCTCTTCTTCTTTTCTTACGACATCGCCGCTTTTTTCCATCTTCTTCATTAATTCAGCCAATGAACTTGGACGAATATCTAAAATTTCAGCTAACTGGCTTTGAATCAAGCCGTCTTCTTTGGCTAAGATCGCCAACACTCGCTGCTGACCATTTAGTTTTTGCCGCTTGCTCATAAATGCATTACTAGCAGAACTGATAAATCGTAATTGACGCATCAAGTCTTTTGTAAATTCACTCATTATTAAAATCTCCTTCTTCATTTGTTAAAGTTCGGTACCTAACTTTATTTCGGTTTTCATTATAGTTCGGTACCGAACAGTTGTCAACAACTAAGCTGTATTTTCTTCTGAATCCATCATTTTTAATTTAGCCAATTTCATCTGGACTGTTTACTGATCAATCCAATCCATAAAAAAAGGATTCGACGAAATTCGCCAAATCCTTTTTGAATTAATGCTTATGTTGTTCTTCTTTAACGGGACAGCCGCTATCGCAATCTTCACAGGAGCTGCCATTTTTGATTCGCCGATAGACGATCACTCCAGCACCGCCGAAGATTAATACGCTCAAGATTATAGTTGCCATTCTTTCACCTCTTTGATCTCTTCAATCGTAATCGTCGGTGTTTTCTTAATAGGTTTTCTTACAACGAAGTAAATCATCGCTGCTAATACGATGCCGGCCAAGATAAAGCCAATACCGATCTCACCATTTTCAAAAATCACATGACCAAATTGATACACGATGAAACTTACAGCATAAGCCAATCCACATTGATAGCCAATCGCACGCCAAGTCCATTTGATATCGCCCATTTCACGATGAATCGCGCCAATCGCGGCGAAACATGGTGCACATAGTAAGTTAAATACCAAGAATGAATAACCCGCAATCGGTGTGTAGGCCGCCTGCAATGCTTTCCAGATTTCCACCCCGTCTTCTGCTACTTCAGCATGACGATATAGAATTCCGAATGTTCCGATCACATTTTCTTTTGCGACCAGACCAGTGATCGCCGCAACAGCTCCGCGCCAATCTCCCCAGCCTAATGGTGCAAACAACGGTGCAATCAAACCACCCAAAGCAGCTAGGATACTATCATTCTCATTCACTGATTGTAATGAGAAATTGTAGCTGGAAATAAACCAGATCACGATGCTTGAAACAAAGATGATTGTTCCTGCACGCTTAACAAAGGCTTTACTGTGATCATAAGTATAACGTATCGTATTACCGATTCTAGGCATATGATATACAGGAAGCTCCATGATGAATGGGGCTGGGTCGCCAGAAAAGAGTTTTGTTTTCTTCAATGCAATCCCTGATAAAACAATCGCGCCCATACCAACAAAATAGGCAGACGGTGCTACCCAACTGCTATTAGGGAAGAATGCACCAGCAATCAATGCAATGATCGGTAATTTCGCCGAACATGGCATAAAGGTAGTCAGCATCGCGGTCATCCGACGATCCTTTTCATTCTCGATCGTCCGGCTTGCCATAACTCCCGGCACTCCGCAGCCTGTAGCAATCAGCATTGGAATAAACGATTTTCCGGATAAACCAAATTTACGGAAAATTCGATCCATAACAAAAGCGATTCGGGACATATAGCCGCAATCTTCCAAAAGCGCTAAACATAAGAAAAGCACCATTAATTGCGGAAGGAATCCTAAAACAGCTCCGACTCCAGCAATAATCCCATCCAAAATCAAGTTTTGCATCCACCCGGCAACATTCCATGACTGTAAGGTTGAGCTGACGAAATTCGGTACAATATCGCCGAATAGGTTTTCATTCACCCAATCAGTCCCCATTGTCCCGATCGTTTGAATAGCAATATAGTAGATCAGCCACATGATTAAAGCAAAGATTGGCAGCGCTAAGAAACGGTTCGTTACGACGTGGTCGATCTTATCGGAGATAGACAGCTTAAATTGATCTTCATCAACCACACATAAGGTCTTTAAATGAGTAATAAAATTATAGCGTTCATTAATGACCAGACTCTCCGCATCTTCGCCGAAAATCTTTTCTGTGATCTTAATGATTTCTCCTATTTCTTTTTGCTGGATCGAGCTAAGATCTAAATCTTTTTTAGCTCGCTCATCTCGTTCAAATAATTTTAAACTATACCAGCGGCTATATTTCTCCTGCGCTGTACTGCCTAAAACTTCTTCGATCTCCTTCAGCGCGGCTTCTAAACGATTATCATAATGAGGAAAACTGACTTCCTCTACACCTTTTTTGATCAGATGCAACGCCTCATTGATTGTCTTATCCAGTCCCCAGTTTTTCAACGCGCTGATACCGACTACCGGCACGCCTAAAGCATAGGATAATTTTTCCAAATTGATTTGCTTACCGCTTTTTTTGATGATGTCCATCATATTCACGGCTACGATGACGGGAATCCCAGTCTCGATCAATTGTGTCGTCAAATAAAGATTCCGCTCAAGATTGGTTCCATCGATAATATTGACGATAGCATCAGGTGTTCCTGAAAGCAGATAATCCCGCGCCACGACTTCTTCAGGAGAATATGGCGAAAGCGAGTAAATTCCGGGAAGATCATCAATGATCACTTCAGAATCCTTCTTATAAATACCTTCTTTTCGCTCAACCGTTACACCGGGCCAGTTTCCAACAAACTGATTGGTTCCGGTCAAGACGTTGAAGGTACTTGTTTTACCACTGTTGGGATTTCCTGCTAAAGCAATATGTGTCTTCGCCATCTATTCCGCCTCCTTCGATACGACCACCATCTCTGATTCGTTTTTTCGTAAACTTAATTCATATCCTCGGACCCGCAGCTCGATAGGATCTCCTAAAGGTGCCAGCTTCACGACCTTCACTTGTGTCCCTTTTGTCAGTCCCATGTCCATCAAGCGGCGTTTTACTGCACCGGTACCGTGAACATTTACTACAACACCCTGTTCACCAGCACTCAACTGATCCAACGAGACCCATGTTTCTTGATCCTCCGTTAGGTCCTTCACAAGTATTTGTTTTAATAAAGACTGAGATAAAGCCAGCCGCGTATTATGTAATAGAATAATTCCGTTATCGCCAGATTGATTCACGACAGCAACTTTAGAGCCGACGATCATCCCCAAATCCTGCAGCCGATGCTTTAAATCATTTTCCAACTTCATTTCATCAACCTGAACGACTTGATTCAATGAAACATCTGCCAAAGTTGTCATACACTTCTCCACCTAACTCTAATTAATAATGAGAATCTTTCTCACTAAGAATAGCTTCATTTGATAGTAAAGTCAATAAATGGTCGGAGATTTTCTGCTTTTTGTGAGCAATTTGTTTGACAACCACTGATTTATTTGTTTCTAAATCTATTTTAGCGTTATTAAAAAAACTTTTTTCGAGTAAAAAAACATCTTATAACGCTTTTTTTATTTGTGTAAAGGGATTTTCCTTTGAAACTGTCCGTTTTCAGCTTTTTTGCAAAAAACACAAAGAGTAGTATACCAATATTCAACCACCACAATATATGG
>NZ_NGLG01000001.1:1838657-1866415 GCF_002140655.1 Enterococcus sp. 3H8_DIV0648
CTTTTATACTAGTAATTGTAGAAATCAAGGGAGGTAGTCTTATGGTAAAAGTCTATTCAAAAAACAATTGTATGCAGTGCAAAATGGCAAAACGTTATTTAACTGAGAATCATATTTCATTCGAAGAGGTCAATATCGACAATGAGCCCGAAGCTCTAGGTTTTCTAAAAGATCAAGGTTTCCAAAGTGTCCCAGTTATTTTCGGCGGACAACAAGCCATCATCGGTTTCCGACCAGATCAATTGAAAGCATTAGCGTAATTCGAAACTTTGCGATCCACGATTGCAAAGTTTTCTTATTTTATAAATTGAAAGGCGGTACGAACTCATCCAGCTTTAGAGCGATAAGACTAAAATTTTTCAAAATGGCTTCTCACATTTTGGAAAAATTTAGTCTTATCGCCGAAAAAGCTAGTTCGTGTAGCCAGACATCAATAGCAGGAAAAAACAAACAGAAAGATGTGACGAGATGAGTTTGAAGGACCTAGGTGAAGTATCTTACTTCAAGTTAAACAACGAAATTAACCGTCCAGTAAATGGACAGATCCCACTAAATAAAGATAAAGAAGCCTTAGCAGCTTTTTTCAAAGAAAATGTTGAACCAAATACCCACACATTTTCTTCCGTTCAAGAAAAAATCGACTATTTAATAGAAGAAGAATTTTTAGAAGCAGAATTTCTTGCGAAGTATACTCCTGCTTTTATTGAGAAACTCTTCAATTACTTGGCGGACCAAAAATTTACATTTAAATCATTTATGGCGGCCTATAAATTTTACTCACAATATGCCTTGAAAAATAATGCGGGCACAGAGTATTTAGAAAGCTATGAAGATCGTGTTGCCTTTAACGCTTTGTATTTTGCGAATGGCGACGAAAAATTAGCATTATCATTAGCTGATGAAATGATCCACCAACGTTACCAACCGGCTACCCCTTCATTTTTAAATGCTGGACGTAAACGCCGCGGTGAATTGGTGTCTTGTTTCTTGATCCAAGTAACAGACGATATGAACAGCATCGGCCGTTCAATCAACTCAGCGCTGCAATTATCACGCATCGGCGGCGGCGTAGGGATCAACCTATCAAACTTGCGTGAAGCAGGTTCACCAATTAAAGGCTACGATGGTGCCGCAAGCGGTGTGGTTCCAGTCATGAAATTATTCGAAGACAGCTTCTCTTATTCTAATCAATTAGGCCAGCGTCAAGGTGCCGGTGTAGTTTACTTAGATGTTTTCCATCCAGATATTGAAATGTTCTTATCTGCTAAAAAAGAAAACGCTGATGAAAAGATCCGTGTGAAGACTCTTTCACTTGGTGTAACGGTACCGGATAAATTTTACGAATTGGCTCGTAAAAATGAAGATATGTATCTGTTCAGCCCTTATGGTGTCGAACGTGAATATGGCGTCCCTTATTCTTATGTTGATATTACAAAGGAATACGACAACTTAGTTGCAAATCCAAATATCCGCAAGAAAAAAATTCGTGCTCGTGATTTAGAAAATGAACTCTCCAAATTGCAGCAGGAATCTGGTTATCCATATATCATCAACATTGATACTGCCAACCGGGCCAACCCGATCGACGGAAAAATCGTTATGAGTAATTTATGTTCTGAGATTTTACAGGTTCAAATCCCTTCTACCATCAATGGACGTCAAGAATATGATGTACTAGGTACTGATATTTCATGCAACCTTGGTTCAACCAATATCGTCAACCTGATGGAAAGTCCTGACTTTGGTCAATCGGTTCGTACCATGACTCGGGCTTTGACTTTTGTCACCGATGAATCAGATATCGAAGTGGTTCCTTCTATTCAAAACGGCAATAAATTGAATCATACGATTGGTTTAGGTGCGATGGGCTTGCACAGCTTCTTCGCCAAGCATTTGATGGAATATGGTTCAGAAGAATCCATCGACTTTACCAATATTTATTTCACTTTATTAAACTATTGGACATTGGTGGAAAGTAATGAATTAGCGAAAGAACGCAAGACTGTCTTCCATAACTTTGAAAAATCAGACTATGCGAATGGTTCTTACTTTGATAAATACACAACCGGCGAATTCGTTCCAAAAACAGACAAGGTCAAAGAAATCTTTAAAGATATCTTCGTGCCGACTGCTGAGGATTGGAAAAACTTAAAAGCAGCCATTCAAAAAGATGGTTTGTATCACCAAAACCGCTTGGCCGTTGCGCCGAATGGTTCGATCTCTTATATCAATGATACTAGTGCCAGCTTGCATCCGATCACTCGTTTGATCGAAGAACGTCAAGAAAAGAAAATTGGTAAGATTTATTATCCAGCGCCTTACTTGAATAATGATACTCTGCCTTATTACACCTCTGCTTATGACATGGATATGCGTAAAGTGATCGATGTATATGCAACAGCTCAACAGCATATCGATCAAGGAATGAGTTTGACCTTATTTATGCGTTCTGAAATTCCAGACGGTCTGTACGAATGGAAAACAGAAAGCAAACAAACAACACGTGATTTGAATATCTTACGTAACTATGCCTTTTATAAAGGATGCAAATCGATTTATTATGTGCGGACCTTTACGGATGATGCCGAAGAAATCGGTTCAAACCAATGTGAAAGCTGCGTAATCTAACTATGACTGTTACCTCTCCTGCCTTTGCTTGAGAGGTAATGCTATGCACTAGATATAAACACTTTAGGAGGAATATCCATGGCAGAAACTTATTATGAAGCCATTAACTGGAATGAGATCGAAGACGTCATCGACAAATCGACCTGGGAAAAATTAACAGAGCAATTTTGGCTGGACACGCGGATTCCGCTGTCAAACGACTTAGATGATTGGCGCAAGCTGTCACCTTTAGAAAAAACGGTCGTGGGGCATGTTTTCGGCGGATTAACATTGCTTGATACGGTTCAATCAGAAAGCGGAATGGATCAACTGCGAGAGGATGTTCGGACACCTCATGAAGAAGCCGTATTGAACAATATCCAATTCATGGAATCCGTCCACGCCAAAAGCTATTCTTCCATTTTCAGTACTTTGAACACCAAAGCGGAAATCGAAGAAATCTTTGAATGGACAAATACCAATCAATATTTGCAAAAGAAAGCGGCACGAATCAACGAAATCTATAAAACCGGTACGCCGCTAGAAAAGAAAATCGCCAGTGTTTTCCTAGAGACTTTCTTGTTTTACTCTGGTTTTTATACTCCGTTGTATTATTTAGGCAATAATAAATTAGCCAATGTAGCGGAAATCATTAAATTGATCATTCGCGACGAATCCGTTCACGGCACCTACATCGGTTATAAGTTCCAACGCGGCTTCAATGAACAAACAGAAGAAGAACAAGAACGTTTGAAGGAATGGATGTACGATTTATTGTATGAATTGTATGAAAACGAAGAACGTTATACAGAAGAATTATACGATGAAGTCGGCTGGAGCGAAGAAGTAAAAACCTTCTTACGCTACAATGCTAACAAAGCGTTGATGAATCTGGGAATGGACCCGCTCTTTCCTGATACTGCCGATGATGTAAATCCGATCGTGATGAATGGAATCTCTACCGGAACCAGCAACCACGACTTCTTCTCACAAGTCGGCAATGGCTACTTGCTTGGTCAGGTGGAAGCCATGAATGATGACGACTATTTAATTGGGTTAGACTAAAAGAAGCATTACTCAAAAGGCTGCCAGCAAAATTGCTGGCAGCCTTTTTTTATTCTGATGCTTGAATTCGTTTGATAACTGTTTCTTTATTAACAATCGTAGTTGTCATATAGGTCAGAATCCCTTGAACAACGACTACTAATACGATCATTAGCAAAACTTGGATAAATGGGTACTGATACGTTTTGATCTCCATCAATGAGTGACTTTCAGCATATAGATAAACTAAATATCCCAAGAAACTTCCCACTCCGACTCCCAGTAAAAGTATTCCGCCAGCATACACGAGGCCTTCTGTTTGAAGCATCCGTTTCATTTGTCCATTCGACATGCCAATCGCTTGCATAACACCTAGTTCTTTTTTACGACTCAAAATACTATCGATTGTTGTATTGATCAAGTTCATAATACCGACGATTGCTAAAATTATCATGATCGCATAACCCGCTCCAGTCGTCATTTGCATTACCCCTTGCCAATCCTTCAAAACTTCTTTATAACTTGTCAAATTGAAGAGTTCATTTTCTTCGACGATACTTTCAATTGCTGGCTTGATTGCTTCTGCCTGCCCTTTAGTCGCTTTGATGTTGATGAAATAAGTTAGATTGTTATTGGACATTTTTTTCAATGCTTCATTGCTCATCAAGAAATTATCATAGTTGCTGACTGATTCGGGGAAATTTCCACCGCCGATAATCGTCATTTCCTTTTCAAACGAACGATTGCCGTCAAAAAATCTAAATGTCAGTGTATCGCCAATCTTTATCTCTGGATAATTGGTCATTAAATATCCAGTCGCAATCACCTTATCTCCCGAATTCAATTCGTCATACGTGGCGCTGCCTTCTTTAAAATTATTTTTAATCAAGTCCATTTGATCTTTTGAAATTCCGCCGATTGATAATCCAAGCGGCTTATCTGAACCAATTTCATTGACCTCTGGTATTTCTCCGGTAATTGATTGGAACGATTCTACCTTTTCAACACCTTTGATTGCTTTGATTTCATTAATCATCTCTGCATTCAACGGATTATTTTGTTGGATAGCGGTCCATTCAAGTTCTGGACGCATCTTATCACCGCTTTTTGATGCAATGTTCATCCGATAATCTTCTGCGATCGCGTCACGGGCGATCTGTTGCGGATTCATACAACTAAAAACAGTTGAGATAACTACGAATAAAATTCCGATTATACCTAGTGAAAAAATCGTAATCAGTGTTCGCTTCTTATTTCTTGAAAGATTCGCATTAGCTAGGCGGCGCAGATCAAGATCGATAAATCCTTTGCGCTGTTTTTTCTTTTTCTTACCTTGATTTTGTCCGGTATAACGCATCGCTTCCACCGGCATGATTTTGCTGGCTTGGCGCATTGGTTTCAAGGAAGCTATGATAACTGTCAACAAAGTGATTCCGATCGTCATTCCAACGATCCATGGAAGGATCAATGAGACCTCGCCGTTATCAAGAACCTGGCGCATCACTTTTGTAGTAACTACATCGTTATTGATCGAAGACATCAAGTGAAAGAAAACGAATTTCACGCTGACAAACCCGATCAACAGTCCAAGTGGTATTGAGATTCCTGCTACGATTAAATTTTCTCTTAAAATGATTTGACGTGTTTGTCGTTTAGTTGCTCCTAGTGCTGCTAGTTTCCCAAAATCTTGAACCTTATTGATCAAGGATACATAGTAAATACTGTAGATTGTCAAAGCTCCTGCGATTAAAATGATTCCGATAATGATTGCCAGACCAGTATAGAAGTTCGGATCAACATAATTGGAAAAAAGATACTCGCTATTTTCGACAATATCAGTCTCGTTAACATCGAAATTTTTCCCAATGGTCTTCACTTGATCACTAATACTGTCTGTTGAAGTTGCTACTTCCTTCTTCACGCGCAGCATCATACGGTAGCTGCGTTGATTTTGGGGAACGAACTCATTCATAAAATCTTTTGAGATTAGCATCGAAAAGATTTTTTTCCCCTTTTTCGCTTCAGTATTCGGGGATATACCAGATAATTGGAAATCCATCTCCTGTTGCAGTCCCATGCCGTCTTCTTCATAAATTTGGACAGGAATTTTGATCGTATCGCCAATTTTAGCATTAGGATAGCCAAGTTTTTTTAACGCGTTGCGGGAAAGAACGGCATCATTAGCTTTTTTAGGTGCGTGTCCTTGTTTAAATGTTTGTTTCGCCAATTTTTGAGCCGTACTATCTAAATAGCTGATTAAAACAAAATCGTCTTTCTCTAAAACTGACTCACCAATATCTTGACGTAATCCATATTCGTCAACCGCATCGTGTTGCGCGATTTTTTCCATATTTTCTTCAGACACACCGCGATACATCGCGTGCCAAGTCGGATAAACCTTATTAACAGCCGCATTCTGAACATTTACCACACCTAAACCAATCGACGTGATCAAAAAAACTAAGACTGTGGTTAAAATAATTGCGATTCCTGAAAGGAGATTTTTCCCTTTATGGTACTTTGTATTGGCCAAAGCCACTGTACTCGTCATCTTCATTTAAATCACCCGCCCATCTTCAAGGTGAACGATATGATCAGCCGTTTGTGCGATCCCTTCATCATGGGTAATCATGATCAATGTCTGGCCAAATTTTTCAACTGATCTTTTTAGTAATGACATCACTTCTAATTCGGTCTTTGTATCCAAGTTTCCTGTTGGCTCATCCGCTAAAATAATCGCCGGTTCTGAAGCAATCGCGCGAGCAATTGCCACACGCTGCTGTTGACCGCCCGAAAGCATACTTGGTAAAGCTTTTTTCCGATCACTCAAACCGATCGTCGTAAGTAATTCTTCAATGAACGCTGTATTGACCTTCCGATTATCTAAACCGATCGGTAAAACGACATTTTCCCAAACATTCAAAGAGGGGATCAAATTATAATTTTGGAAAATGAAGCTGATCTTTTGACGACGAAAGACTGCCAATTGCTCATCCTTCATGCGAAAAACACTTTTTCCATCAACAATTACCTGACCAGAATCTGGCCGATCCAATCCTCCGATTAAGTTCAACAGCGTACTTTTTCCCGAACCCGATTTACCAACTATTGCGACAAAATCGCCTTTTTCTACTTCTAAATCGATGTGGTCGACAGCCTTTACGGTTGAAGTTCCGTCGTTATAATGTTTCACTAAATCCCTAACTGTTAAGATCATTTTATTTTCCTTCTTTCCTTTTCTCATTTCTATACTCTTAGTATAAAAAAGAACCCTTGCAGGATTCTTTCAGCGAACATAACAATTTTGTAAGAAAGGCGAGAAAAATATTTAGGCTAACGGCAAGGTCAATTGAAAGATCGACCCTTGCGGATAATGCTGTTTAACCATGACCGTTCCACCTTGACCTTCAATGATCTTTCTTGTTAGATACAAGCCAACACCAGAACCTTCGACAGACTCACTATTACTGCCGCGATAAAAACGTTGATAAATTTTATTTTGCTCCTCTTTTGTAATGCCCGCACCCTCATCTTCGATTTCTACTAAACTATACGTAATTAATGATGATGCACGGACTTTGACCGTCGTCTGCTCAGGTGAATACTTGACTGCATTTTCCAGAACATTTCCCAATGCTTCCAAGGTCCATTTTTTATCGACCAAAACAAAAATATCTTCGGTTAATTCAACCTCTAATTCTATCTCCTTTTCAACAGCCTTCATGATTACACTATTGATAGCCTGATTGATCAGCTGCTGTAAGGAAATTCTCTGCGGCTGCAGCTGGATCAGATCTGTTTCTAATTGTGAGATTTTAGCCAGCCCATCCAGCATTAAATCTAGTTTATTTATCTGGACTTCTGCTTGTTCCGCAAAATTCTTTCGTTCTTGTTCTTCGTATTGATCAGAAAGAGCGATATCTAAACTTAATTTTAATGAAGCCACTGGAGTTTTTAGCTGGTGAGTAATATCCGTAATACTGGACTTTAAATTTCCTTCTTCAAGTTGACTTCGTTGCAGCATCAATTCATTATAAGCAATGCTTTCTTGATACTCGTTCGTTTTCTTCGCTAAATAGGCCTGTACTTTTCGCTTTTCCCGTACAAATAAAAAAAGGAACCCTGTAAGAATCAGCCAGCAAACGCTGAACAATGCCAAATTACGCCAAAAGTAGCTGTTTAAAATATGAGACAGACTCATTTTAGATACCAACCCATATTTTTCTTCTAGGTTTTTTCCTTCTATTATTAGCTCCGCCGTTTTGAACTCATCAAAGTCTTCAATCAACTTCGCTTCAGAAAATGTCCCTTCTTTGTTGAGCATCGCTAAAGTTGCTTGCTGATCTCGTTGCAGATCCGAACGCATCTTTAGATTCTGAACAATAAACAGCCCAAAGCAAAGCACAGAAAATAAAACGTAAAGCAGAATTATTTTTTTTGAACGTCGTTGATCCATAAATAGCCCACTCCCCGAACTGTTTTGATTCGCTCTTTGCCAACCTTTTGCCGCAGGCGGCTGATATTGACCGAAACGGTATTCGTGTCAACATAGTCTCCCTTTGTATCCCAAATCTGATCCAATAATTGATCCGATGATAAAATTTGTTTAGGATTTTCCATAAACAGGATCAACAACTGAATCTCTGTTTTACTTAAAGGCAGCATTTCTCCCTGAAGTTTAACTTTCATTTCAGTCAGCGATACTGCCAGCTCTCCTGAAACCAATTCATGCCCTTGATTTCGGACCACTCGTTTCATCATCGCCTGTACTTTAGAAACCAAGACCATCAAACTAAAAGGCTTCGTCATATAATCATCCGCCCCATGAACATAGCCCGTCACAATATCATGCTCTTGATTATAGGAAGTCAGCATCAAAATCAGCACATTCGACTGCTCCCGTACCTTTTGACAAAAATCCAAACCGCTGCCATCCGGCAAGGAAAGATCACTGATAATCAAATCAATATCATTGCTCTGAAAGCTCTTTTCTGCTGAAGCAATATCTAAACAGGGCACAACCTCATACCCTTCTCTGGTCAAACATAGCTGAATTCCATTATTTAAGTTTGAATCATCTTCTAACAAAAGAATTTTTCCCATTATTTCCTCCCAATTCCAACTAAAAAATAAGCGTGATACCACTCACAACCTTCTACTCTAACTCTATCAATGAAAGTTCAGCGTGACAACATTACTTTAAAAAAAGAGGATAAAATCATCGGAAAATGATTTTATCCTCTCGTTTACACATTGATCATGCGAAGCTTAGTAATGTTCTTATACATGGAAAGATCCTCGATCACATCCGTATAATTCATCCCGCGCGGCAAATCGATCGTATAGACATTCGTATAAATACGATAGTCATCCATAAAATCGACATCGAAATCGACGTCCTCTACTTCGATTTTTTTACTCTCAAAATAGTTCATGATGAATTCCTTGGTTGCTTCACGATGAATGTAACGAATCTCCAGCTTCTTAATGGAATTGATTTTGATGATTCGCTTGACCACTGTCAAAGCTAGGATGATCCCAACAAAGCTGCAGATGGCGATTGTATAATAGCCCATCCCAATAGCGATTCCTAAACCAGCACCCGCCCAGATCGAAGCGGCCGTAGTCAATCCTTTGACCGAACGATTGCTGACCATAATTGTTCCAGCGCCAAGAAAGCCGATTCCACTTACAACTTGCGCAATCAAACGCGCTTCATCTGCTCGAACCACGCCGACAAATTCTGGCTTTGCCGCTGCGTAACGCAGGGCTTGATCCGCAATCTCCACTTGGATCAAGGCGATAATCGTTGCTCCCATACAGACCAAGATATGTGTGCGAATTCCAGCAGGCCGATTTTTATACTCTCGTTCGATCCCGATGGCACCGCCCATGACCATAGCTAAAAACAATCGCAGCATAATTTCATAAACGGATAATTTCAAATCCATTTCTGCACCAGCTCCTGTTCCATAAATATCCCTTCACTTCCAGTATAGCACGCTCTAGAAAAAAGCGAGTCTCTCAACCTTTTAGTCTGCGCAGTTCATCTTCTGTTAGTAAACGATATTTACCCTTAGCTAAATCCTGAGGCAAAGTAAGTCCGCCCATTCGGATTCTTTTTAAGTAGGTCACTTCTTTTCCGCAGGATTTGACCATTCTTTTGACCTGATGGAATTTTCCTTCATGCAGAATAATCCGAACTTTTGACGCAGCTTCGGTAACTTCATCGATGGATAATTCCGCCGGCAAAGTCAATTCTCCATCTAAAGTAATGCCTTCAGTAAATTGTTGCTGATCCTCTACCGTCATCACACCGTTGACTTCAGCGAAGTATTCCTTCTCCACATGCTTCTTCGGCGACAACAACTCATGAGCCAGTTTGCCGTCATTAGTTATCAGCAGCAATCCTTCCGTATCCTTGTCTAAACGCCCCACCGGAAAAAGATCACTGCGATAATCCATCGGTGAAAATAGATCCATCACTGTCTGATCCCGTTGATCCTCCGTCGCACTCACTACCCCTGCTGGTTTGTGTAGGACATAGTAATAAAATTCTTGGTAATGTAAAAGCTCACCACGATATTCAATACGATCTTTCTCTGGATCGACTTGTTTTTTATCTGATTTTTCAATTTGCTGATTTACAGTGATCTGACCTTTTTTTATCAGCTGTTTGACTTCCTTGCGGCTGCCTAAGCCGGCTTCTGCTAAAAATTTATCTAAACGCATAGTATCCTCCGCCTAACTTTTCTAATTTTCACTATAGCCAAAGGTGGAAAAAGAAGCAAGCTCAGCCGCATTCACGACTGAGCTCTGAGATACTTAATCCATTAAATGGTTCACATCACCACTTTTCAAATAAGGAATCGCATGTTGAATCTCTTCATAGGACCAATCCCACCATTTGATTTGCTGCAACTTCTGAATCGTGTCCGCATCAAAACGGCGCTTGATCTCTTTTGCCGGCACTCCGCCAACCACACTGTAGGCTGGAACATCCTTCGTTACGACTGCCTTAGCACCGATGATCGCACCATCACCAATCGTAACACCGGACAAAATAGTCGCTTCATAACCGATCCACACATCGTTTCCGATCACGATATCGCCTTTATTGTCCCAAGCCGAAGTCACATGCTCCTTGTCCAACTGCCATTCTTCATAAAACAAAGGAAAGGTGTAGGTGGAAAGTGCCGACTGCCGATGATTGGCACTGTTGAAAATAAAGGTTGCACCGCAGGCGATCGAACAAAACTTGCCAATGATCAGTTTATCTTGATTAATCGGATACTGATACAGCACATTATTCTGCTCAAATTCTCGCGGATCGCTGCGGAAATCGTTGTAAATCGTATACTCTCCTACCGAAATATTCGATCGCGTAATGGTCTCTTTTAAATAAACCGTTTCATAATCATTTTTTCTGGGATAAAGCTTTTTTGCTGGAATAGTTTTTCACTCCTTATTAGTAAAAGAAATTTTTCAGTCAACCATTCCAGCTAAAACAATACACCTCTTCATATGATCACACTCCTAAATTAATTATAGCATTTAGCAGAATTAAGCTTCTATATTTTCTTGCGTGTGAACTGCGAAAAGCTGAACTGATACGCACAAAAAAACTCCAAGGATTTCTCCTTGGAGTTAGAATACTAATTCTTATAATTTGCTTGCAGCATCTTCGTCGATGATGACTGTTACATCATCATGGTTTTGTAGGATACTTGCAGGTACATCTGTTGTTACTGAGCCATTGATCATGTCTTTGATTGCATCAGCTTTATCTGTGCCGAAAGCCATCAACAAGATTTTCTTGCTTTCCATGATTGAACCAATACCCATTGACAATGCACGAGTTGGCACATCTTCTACTTTATCGAAGTTGCGTTTGTTTGCTTCGATGGTTGATTCAGTTAATTCAACTACGTGAGTTGTAACATCAAATGGTGTGCCTGGTTCGTTGAAGCCGATGTGGGCGTTGCGGCCGATTCCTAATACTTGCAAATCAATCGGATGATCAGCGATCACGCCGTCGTAACGTTTGCATTCAGCATCTAAATCTTCTGCTTTACCATTTGGTACGAATGTTTCTTTAAAAGGTTTTTTGTTGAATAATTGATCGTTCATGAAGTAACGGTAGCTTTGTACATCGTCACCAGCTAATCCAACATATTCATCTAAGTTTACAGAAGTCATATCTGAAAAATCTAAATCACTAGAAGTCATTTCTTTATATAAAGTTTCAGGTGTGCTGCCAGTTGCTAGTCCTAATACTTTTACGCCGTTTTCCATTCCATCTTTGATGATTTCAAATGCTTTTTTTCCGCCTTCGTTGGCATCTTTCACGCGAATTACTTTCATGGGTAAACGCTCCTTTATCAATTTGGTATACACCAATTTTAACACCCTTCAATCAGTTTTGCAACAACAAAGTCTGAAGCAGATTAAGAAGATTTTTCTTTATTATATAAAAAAACTGAAGAAGCTTAACCGCCTCTCCAGCCATAAAATTTACTTTCCAGATAAAAGCAATCCGATTTGAGCGATAACCGCACTTCCTAAATATGTGCCGATAAAAACAAAAATCGCAACGATCGCTACCTTCCAGGATGTTTTCCGTAAATCCATTAAACTATCCGCTACCGAAAGACCCGCAAAGGCCAAAATTGGTGTAGTGATTGATAAAAAATCAACTCCTGCAATTGCTTGAACAAAAAAGTCAGAAAGCAGACAGAAAAATAATGATGTCAGTGATACCCAGCCAAGAATCGGAAAATCAGCTAAAACCTTGATGTTTGTTTTCTTCACTAACGTTGAAATAAATACACCGATCATTGAAAAGGCCCATAACACTACTAACCCTTGAATTGTGTTAAAGGTAATCGGTGTCGATTCAGGATTTTTAAGCAGCTTGATTCCTTGCGTGAACAAGATCAATGAAATGCTCAGTAATAAAACCAGCGAGATTTTGATATATTCATTAGACTGTTTCTTTTCCACGGCGTGATCCTCCTGTCAGTAAGTTATACATAAAGCGTTGTAATGGAACGGCAATAAAGACCATCGTATAGGTTCCTAAAAAGCTGGTCAGCAACTGACTCGCTGCCGCATAAGCAGCAATCGTCGTTTCATTTTCAGGCATTAAGGCAATCAACGATGAAGAAGCGGCAGTCATCATGCTGGCAGAACCAACACCGGAGCTCATCGCCAATGCTCGATAGTCAAAACCTAAACCAGCCATGATCGGTGCAAAAATACTGAAGAAGATTGATCCGAATAAAGTCCCGATTAAGTAAAGTGACAGCACACCGCGACCTTCCGCGGAATCCAACGTGTATTTCTCAGAAATATACGCCAGCTCTCCTTCGCGACCCAATCCTAGCGTTGCACCGATCGCTTCACGACGCAAGCCCAGCATAAGTGCTACCGGCAAACCAATAATTACCGTACCAACATTTCCCAACTCTTGGAACAAAAATACCCAGCCGACCGTCAAAATCTCTTTTAACCTTGGAGCTACATCCGCCCCGTAACGAGCCATCAAAGGCAGCATGATATACAATAAGTATTTAGCAGAAAATTGAATATTGCTCTTTGAATAAATTTTTGCGATAAGTCCTTTACGAATCATCGGCAACCCAAATAGCATTGCCAATAAAACAGAAAATACTAATGGTAAAACCGTGATCGTCGTATTTCCTAATGAAATAAATTGCATCCCGATTAACTCCGCGATCGTCACCACTGCAACAACAAAACCAACTAACCAAACCAACTGCTTTTTCATACATTCCCTCCAATTGAATCAATCAATTCTTTATATTCCTTAAATGAACGACGATAAAATTTCGTCTCGTCTAAATTACCAGACATCTCTTTTAAAACTTCTACTAAAAACTCAGGAAAAGTCTCTAAGACAAATTCCGGATCGATCATTTTGAAGTCATCTCCATGTATCGTTCCCTCAAAACCACCATAACTGATTTGGATACATGGCATCATAAATGCTAAATCACCAATATCGCCAGCAGCTGCAATTCCACCGCGATCATCAATAATATCTGGAATTTTGTCAAATTTTGTAAAAGTTCGCTCCACAAAGCTATTCAAATATCGATCTTGAACAAATGGCAAATAACCCATTTCTGTTTCAATCGATACTTCACCTTCTAAAGCATAAGCACTCCCTTGTGCTGCGTGATCCAATTTACGTGCGACCTCCGGCATGTACTCTAATGTCTTGCAGCGCAAATCGGTTCCCACAGTGATATGATTCGGTATCACGTTTGTCGACATGTCACTGTCCATCACGATCGGATTCACGCGAATCGACTCCGTATCCTTAAATTGCTGACGGCTCAAGCCAATCGCTGTATTGAACAAAGTCGATATGCTGTAGGCATTGATACCTGAAAATGGATCGAAACCTGCATGAACTGCTTTTCCAGAAAAATGGTAACGTTTATATAAAAAACCTGCCAAATCACAATTGACTTCGATTGTGGGCCGTTCAAATACTTCGCCGATAGCATGGACACAAACACCAAAGTCCACATCGTCAAATATTCCTAACGACATCGCTTCTGGCTTGCCGCCTAAAAATTGAATCTTGCCCTCTGCTCGAAGCTCCTTGCGAAAATCCAGATCCAAATATTCTTCCGCAGGTATAAAGATAAAACACAGATTAAAATCTAACTCTTTGTATGACTGTGTTTTAACAAAATGATCATACAAGGATAAGGCAATAGCTACTTGGGTAAAATGACCACAGTTGTGGGCTGCCCCTGTTTCAGCATCTGCTTGAAAATGAGTGGGCGCATATACAGCGTCAAGCTCTGCGATAAAAGCCATTGTCTTTTTCTTATCTGTAGATAAAAATGTCTTAATTCCAGTTTCAGAAAATTTAGAAAATTCAATCTGGGGATCGATACGTTTCAATTCTCCGATCACCTTCTCTGATGTACGATGTTCCTTATAGCCTAATTCTGGATGTAAAAATAAATCTTCAGTAAATGCCTTCAAATGATGATAATAATCAGCGAACGTCGTCATTTGACTCCCCCTTATATTTGTAGTAAAAGCTGAAATAGGTGAAAAATCATTTCATAAAGGAAGACCTAAAAAAACAATAATCCAAAATTTCAGATATGTCTCATAGTCTTTTATGCCCTTGCTCTTCGAATAAAGCATGAAATAGAATTCATCAACTTTTTCTATAATATCGTTTTAAAAAGAAAGAATCAAGCATATTTTCGCAAAAACGCGAACTATTTCCGCATACACACCTAATAACGTTTGCGAATACTACAAATTTAATTCTGATCAAATGATACCAAATCAAATAACAGACTCGATCATTTTTATTTTAAAACTATGATTAAAAATAGAAAACAATAAATCACTATGTTGTTTATTGAAATAGATTTTCATTTGAAAATTAAAAATCACTTAAGTATTACAATAAATGTTCCCATTATAAATAAAAAAACCCAGTACAGAAATAATTCTGTGCTGGGAAAGAGAAATCTATTTTTGATATCTTGCTGAAATTTCCGCAATCAACTCATCATCTTGTAAATCGGTGATTTGCTGGATCACTTCTGCCGCTGATTTTTCTTTTAAGTATCCTTGCAGTTCGACACTTTGTTCATCGTTTGGATCATCGTATTTCAAAACCATCGCGACTACATCTGCTAAATTCGTATAATCTAATCCACGATCCTTCAGTTCACGAATTGGACGGATAAAGCGTTCATCAAAACCTAACTTACGAATTGGCGTCCGCGCAACACGACTGATGCTATCTGAAATATATTTATTTTCGAAACGGCTGACGATTTTGTCGATATAAGCCAGATGCTTCGCTTGATCAAAATTCCATTTATTGATCAAAAGGCTGCCGGTTTCACCAAGAACGGCACGAAGTTTTTCTAACACGCGTTCATCAGCGATTGCTTCATCGATGGTTTTGTAACCTTCATAAGCCCCTGTGTATGCAACTGTCGCATGGCCAGTATTAACAGAAAACAGTTTTCGTTCGATATATGGTTCTAAATCTTCTACGTACTCTACGTCTTCGAGACGCAGCTCTTTATTTTTGCTTTGCGTTGCATCGATCACCCATTCGCTGAAAGGTTCAACGGAAACGAACAGTGGATCTTCATGATGCTGGATCGGTACAATACGATCGACTGCTGCATTGGGGAATCCGATGTATTGTTCCACATACGCCTTATCTTCATCAGATAAGAAGCCTTGAACTTTTTCAAATAAGAATTGGCTGCCGCCGATCATATTTTCGCACGCCACTACATCCAATGGAGCTGTGTTGCCTTCAGTACGGCGTTTTTGAATTCCTTTGGCAATCAATTCCGCAATAAATGGTAAGATATTTGGACCGATCGCTGTCGTCACGATATCCGCCTTGCTGACTGAATCAATTACCGCTTCCGGATTTGTTTGATTGTTAAGTCCATCCACGTTTGAAACATGGATTTCTTGTTGACTTTCATCCGCTAACTGAATTCTATATTCGTTCCGTTCATTCAAAGCATTGATGATCGTTTCATTGATATCGACAAAATCGATTGAAAAACCATTTTTTGCTAAAATTTCTCCGATAAATCCACGGCCTATGTTTCCTGCACCAAAGTGTGTTGCTTGCATCCTATTCTACCTCCTGAAGATAGCCAATGACTTCTTCTTTTGTTTTTGCATCTGCTAGTTTAACGACATTTTCAACATCCGAACAAAAGATCGCGATTTTTTGTAGGATATCTAAATGCTCGTTCTCGATCCCAGCGATTCCAAATAGTACCATCGCCACATCTTCCGTATCATCTTTCCCAAAGTGAACGCCCGTTGGGACTTGAATCACTGAAATACCACTTTTTTTCACATAGCGTTTCGCTTCATCGGTTCCATGAGGGATCGCGATAAAGTTTCCCATGTAAACGGAAACCAACTCATTTCTTTCGATCATGGCATCGATATAGCCTTCTTCCACACAACCGGCATCTACTAGCAGCTGTCCGCTCGCGCGAATTGCCTCTTCCTTGTTTGCATATTCCTGATCTAACAAAATCATTTCTGGCTGTAATTCCATTTTAATTCCCCCCGATTTTTTTATGCTATCGCTAATTTTCTCGAATCTCTTTGACAAACAACGAACTCAACAATTGATAAATGATCTCTTTGTTGCCAAATTTGTAGATTTCAGTATTCAGATCACTTTCGATCACTGAGCTGCTGATTTTTCCTAGCAGACTTTGCTGACTTTCCGGCATTGGATCAGGAGCTAAAAGCAACAGTACTCGCGTTAATTCAATGCTTTTCTTGTCCATTCCTTGAATCAAAAATTTTTGGTCTAAGTCATAAATGGTAAATAATGGTTCTTTGACATGTACATCCGCGCAATGGAACAAGGCAAAGTTCGTATTCGGAACACCGATTGGTGCGACTAAGTAACGTCTGATTACTTTATTCGTCACGATCTTTGCATCAGAAACGATCGTACCCTGCAACTGATCAATGATTTCTTCTAGTGTCAGCTCAATCGTTTCTTGCGCTTGGACCTGCTTCACATCAAAGTTCTGCAGCAAATTATTGGCGATCCGCATCGTCTCATAGATCTCATCAAAGGCTTCGCTGGGCTCTTGTTCCGGCTCATCGATTATTTCGTTGACCTTCTCAGGATGCAGCGTTTGAATATATTCTTTGATTTCCTTGATCTCATCATCTAATAAAAGCGGCGAAATCACCTTGTAGGGTAAGTTGAACCCCGGTAAAAAGACCGTCGCTAAAATCAAATCATAACTTTTATAGTCCAATTGATTCATCTCAGAAATCTTCGCGACCTGCACTTTTTCAATCTCATTCAAATACTTATGAATCCGACTTTCCAAAATCCGCGCCGTACCGATCCCGCTGGAACACAACACTAAAGCCGATAACGCCCGACTGCTTGGGTGGCGTTCCAATGATGTCGCGAAATGAATCACCACATAGCCTAATTCATCGGCCGTGAATTGATGATCTGGAAAAACAACCGCCAATTCTTCGATAATCGCTGCCGTTAAATCCTGATATTTATCACGAATTTTTTGCAGCAGCGGATTATTTGCTCCTTGAATAACCGTTAGATTCCGCTTCAAAGCTGCAGACATATGAGCGGACAAGTCATTAAAGAGCTGTTCATCCTTACGAAAATCGATCCCCATTCTTTCTGAAACTAAGCGAATCAATTCTTTGATCTTATAGGAAAGCTCCACATCAAAACTATCAATAAAGATATTTTGCGGCTTCTTATAATTCACACCTTCCAGCTGAAAAGCAAAGAAGCGAACTTCCTGCGGCGGAATCGATTTTTTGATGGTTGTGGCAACTTTGATCATAATTTGACTGGCGATCTGCATGCTTTCAGGTTTGGCTTTGTTTTCCTGCTCGACCTCTACAAAACGATCCTGCGCCATTCGATCAATCGACAAAGCCAGCAAAATCAAGACACGCTGCAATTGATTGTCGGTAACTTGCTCGAAGGCTTGTTGAGAAACCTGTTCAAAGATCGTCCGTGCCAGCCGCAAACTTGAACGACTTAATAAATTCAAAAAGAAGTTATCCGTAGTTGTCTTCTCATCATCCAATGAATCAATGAACTGGAAGAAGTCAAATTCACTCACACCGTTATAAATCAAATTACTTAATAATTGCCGACGCTGTTTTTCCCGCCCAGCAATACGAATGCCTCGACCTTTCAATCGCTGCAGCTCTAACCGATAATCGATTAAGCTTTTTTCGATCGTCGCCAAGTCCGAAGTAATCGTCGCCGGACTAACTTTAAAATCAATCGCCAAGCCTTCGATTGTCTCTTCCTCATCCATCAACAGCAAGGAACAAACAATCGCGCTTTGACGCTGAACGTTATCCGTAAACAGCTCCGCCTGTTTTTCGCCTAATTGCTGCTGCAGACGTTCCAGATTTAAAGTTTCCCCCACGATCCGATAACCTTCGCCGCGAGGTTTAATAATCTGGATATCCTGCGACTTGATCGTTTTTTCAATACTTGAAATTTCGCGATAGACTGTCCGTTTGCTGACCTGTAAAATATCTTGCAATTCCTCCGGCGTGATGCCGTTAGGATAATCTAATAAAAGGGAAAGTATCTTTTTTTCGCGAATCGAAAAATACACAATATCTCCTCCAATAATTTCAAAAGGGTAAAAGCAGTGAGAATCCCCACTGCTTTAAGAGTAATACGATTCTGTATAAAAGACTACTTATTTCCTTAAATTTTGAATGACTTTGTCATATTTTTCCGAAGCAACCAAGTCGGACAATGGCACATGTGTGGCACTTGGCGCTTGTTGTTCTGCTTTGACCGTTTCGTCATTGTTGGTAATGACCAAAGCGCTTGTTTCATCTTTCAACGAACTGATTGGTTCAACCGTTACCGGATAAGTCAAATTATTATCTTTCAATAGTTTTTTCAAGATCGTTGCACCCATATTAGCTGAGCCCTTCACTTGGTCGAATCCAAAGATAATGTGATCGATTTTCGAATAATCGGCTACGCCTTCTACCACATCATCAGTCAGCGGCTTTTTTTCGCTGTCACCAGAAGCAGGTTCAGCAGATAGACGATCGACGATTTCATCATAGCGTGGTGAATTCATGAAGTTTTCTACCTGAACGAAGGTTGCACTTGGCGCTTTTTGTGAAGCGCGCTCATGCAATTCTTCTTGGGTTACGATCAACGCATTTGGATCGTCACTCAAGTTATTAATCGCCGAGTTTGAAACTGGTAATGATAAGCCAGCTTTTTTCACTTTATCACGTAATACAGAAGCACCCATCGCACTTGATCCCATACCAGCATCACAAGCAAAGATGATCTTGTTGATGTTGCCGAACATTTCTTGGTTTTCAGCTGTCATTGCATTTTGACCTTTACTTTGTGCTTTCGCATCTGCCATTGCTGCTTGATTTGCTGCTAAATCATCTTCTTCACTGTTGTCTGACTTAATAATAATCATTGCAACCAAGAATGACACAACACAACCAACGATGATCCCGGCTAGGTTAGCTAAGATAGCGTCTGGCGGAGTCATAGCCATGATCGCGATGATCGAACCTGGAGAAGCGGCTGCTCGTAAACCTGCACCTAACAATTGGAATGTAAATGTTCCGGCAACCCCGCCTGCCATAACAGCTAGGAATAAAAGAGGTTTCATCATTACATATGGGAAGTAAATTTCATGGATCCCACCTAAGAACTGGATAATGATCGCACCTGGTGCAGAAGATTTCGCCGCACCTTTACCAAACAAGGTGAAGGCTAATAGGATTCCTAATCCTGGTCCAGGGTTAGACTCTAGCAAGAATAGAACTGATTTTCCAGCTTCTGCTGCTTGCTCAATTCCAAGCGGTGTCAAAATCCCGTGATTGATTGCATTGTTTAAGAACAAAATTTTTGCCGGTTCAATAAAGATATTTGCTAATGGCAATAAATGCATGTTGATAATTGATTCAACGCCTGCGGCCATCAAATTCGTTAATGACTCAACAACTGGTCCAATCGCATAAAATCCTAACACTGCAAGAGCAAAACCAATCAACCCAGATGAGAAGTTATTGACTAACATTTCAAATCCGGCTTTGATCTTCGTTTGGAAAGCGTCATCAAATTTCTTGATACACCATCCTCCCAAAGGACCCATCATCATGGCCCCGATAAACATTGGCACATCCGATCCTACGATAACACCCATCGCAGCGATTGCCCCGACTACTGCACCACGTTGTCCATGCACCATGCTACCACCTGTATAAGCGATTAATAATGGCAATAAGTAAGAAAGCATCGGTCCGACTAATGTGGCAAGTGCTTCATTTGGAACATATCCATCCGGGATAAACAGAGCAGTGATAACACCCCAAGCGATAAAGCCTCCAATATTTGGCATAACCATCCCTGACAGATGACTTCCGAGACGCTGGACTTTTGCCTTAAGTCCACCCTTTTGTCCAGTAGCTTCCATTTTCTTTTTCCTCCTTCAGAAATAATCTAAAATGATTTCGTTTACATATTTATCATATATCCTGTGGTATCCGCTTTCAATGAAATGTAGATAGAGCTTTGGCACAGAAGTTTGTGCCAAGATTATGAACTCTTCTTTTAATTGTGCTTTGCTAAAAATCAGAAAAGGATTTTGGCTTTATTTCCTGAACAGCGAAAGTCAAAATCACAAAAAAGGCAAGTCCATTTAGACCTGCCTTTAATCACTGCTATTCAATTATCTTTTGAAGATATTTACAATTCCTCGTTTTAAAACATCAACGAAACTTAATGAACGGACCATATGACTTGGATCAACATATTCACGAATCGCACGCAGGGCTTCTTTCGGTTGTTTTGAAGAAAATGAATACGTTCCATTTTTCTTCGTTTGAATTGCATACCGCGGAATTTTTTTCCCCTTGAACATGACAGAAGCAATCACATAATCCACTTCTTCCCAAGGTATTTGAATAAAATTGCTCGCGTCACGATCATTATAAAATTCAAAACCTTTGTCACCAATCATAATCTTGCCATAATCTGTTAAGCCTTGATAAGAAGTCGCATTCACGACTAAATCGACCTTAGTGTTGAGTGATTGAACCATTTGATCTACTCCATTTCTTTCCATCAATTGCTATGAGTAATTCTACTATACCTATTTTATGTAAAAAATGCTCGGGAATCAACCCGAGCATTAAAGCCAATAATTACATCAAACCGATTAAGTGGAAAACAATACCAACCACGAATAATCCAAGAATGACAACGATTGGAGAAACTTTTTTCTTAAGCAACCACATACATAATAATGTAAGCAATAATCCAGAAAGACCAGGAATCAATGAATCCAAGTTATCTTGTAGTGTCGTAACTTTCGTGCTGTCTAGTGAAAGTCCACTTGCTTGTTGTTGTAAAGCTTCTTTTATACCTTGTGCTCCTGAAGATAATTTGTCCCACTCAATGTAAGCACCTTTATCTAGTTTTACTTCAGATACAGTTGGAGCCCAGCTAATTGATACCCAACGGTTAACCAAAGAACCTAGAATGAACATACCTAAAATTGAAGCACCTTTAGTAATGTCTTGTAAAAGACCGCCAGATAAGTCATCTGTGATACGAGAACCAGCTTTGTAGCCGAATTCTTGAGTGTACCACATGAACGCCATACGAATAATGTTCCATGCAACAAAGTAAATGATTGGTCCAAGAATGTTACCGCTGATTGCTAAAGAAGCAGCCAACGCACCTAAGATAGGTTTAACTGTGAACCAGAATACCGGATCCCCGATACCTGCCAAAGGACCCATCATACCAACTTTAACCCCTTGAATAGTTACATCATCAACTGGAGCTCCATTAGCACGTTCTTCTTCCAGTGCTAACGTTACACCGATGATTGGTGAAGCAACATATGGGTGAGTATTGAAGAATTCTAAGTGACGCGTTAATGCTGCGGCACGATCTTCTTTTGTTTTATATAATCTTTTGATCGCTGGGATCATTGAGAATGCCCAACCACCATTTTGCATACGTTCGTAGTTCCAAGACCCTTGAATGAAGGTTGAACGCATCCAAACAGAAATACGATCTTTTTTAGTTAATTTAACTTGTTCTGCCATTTTCGTGTTCTCCTCCTTCTTAGTAGTTATCGATGATATCGCCTAATGGGTCACCAGTATTTGAATTGCCACCGTTACCTGAACCGCCACCTTGTTTAGATAGAGCCAAGTAAATTAAAGCAAGAGCCACACCGATAGCACCAAGACCGATAAGAGTGATTTCAGAAATTGTCGCTAACACAAAACCGATTGCGAAGAATGGCCAAACTTCACGTGTAGCCATCATGTTGATGACCATTGCATAACCAACGGCAACAACCATACCACCACCGATAGCTAAGCCGTCTGTTAACCAAACTGGCATAGATTCTAACAAGCCGCGTACTGGACCTTCACCAACAGCTAAGATTAATGCTGCAGGAATAGCAATACGAACACCTTGCATTGCGATAGCAATTACGTGCCATAATTCAACCATACGAATGTTTCCGTCTTTAGCAGCAGCATCCATTAAATGTACAAATGCAGTTGCGATAGTACGACAAATGATTGTTAATAGCAAACCAGCTACAGCTAGAGGAACAGCGATTGCGATAGCTGAAGATACTCCAGCACGACCTTGTCCACCTAATACTAAAATAATTGCTGATGCGATAGATGCCAAAGCAGCATCCGGCGCTACGGCTGCACCGATATTTGCCCAACCTAAAGCGATCATTTGTAATGTACCGCCTAAGATTACACAAGGTACTAAGTTACCTGTTACCAAGCCGATTAACGTACATGCAATAACTGGTTGATGGAAATGGAATTCATCCAAGATACCTTCCATACCAGCTAAGAATGCTACGATAACGACTAAAATCATTTGAACAATATTTAATTCCATGATTATTAATCCTCCGTTTTCTTCTGATAATTTGGACTACTTTTGTTTGTTCAGCTCTTCTTGAGCTTTCTTAAGGATTTCATCCATATTTCCTTTTGAATCACTTGGTACTTTACGTACATCAAAAGTGATACCTTTAGCTTTTAACTTATTGAATGTATCAATATCGTCTTGGCTGAATGCTAACACTTTGTTTGGCTGTACTTTACCAGGTGAGTGAGCCATTGATCCAACGTTGATCTCTTTCAAGTCTACGCCGCCTTCAACTGCTCTAAGTGCGTCCTGAGGGTTTTCAAAAAGAAGTAATGCTTTTTGTCCGCCAAAATGTTTATCGTCTTTTGCAAGTTCGATCATTTTGTCAACTGGTACCACATGGGCTTTAACGCCTGGAGGAGCAGCTTGTTGGATCAAACTCTTACGAAGATCGTCTTTTGCCACATCATCAGAAACAACAATAATACGAGTTGGTCCAGTTGTTTTTGTCCAAACAGTTGCAACTTGTCCATGTAATAACCGAGAATCAACACGTGCCAAAACATATGAGAATTTGCCAGGTGCTCCAGCAGTTGCCGTTTGAGCAGCAGCCGCAGCAGGAGCTGCTTCAGCAGGTTCAAGTTCTTCAGGTCGAACTCTAACCCCTTCTTTAGCCGTACCCAAAATGTGTGCAGCAATTTCATGCGCAGTTTCCATTGAGAAACGTGAAGCATAAGCTTCGATCAACATTGGTAAGTTCATACCAGCAACGATTGCCCACTTGTCTTTGTGTTCTTCAAACAAGCTGTTTGCTTGGTTGAAAGGAGTTCCACCCCAAAGATCGACTAAGAACAATACTTCGTCTTGGTTTTCGAAAGAGGCGATTGCTTCTTTCATTTTTGCCTTAACGTCATCAGGTCCTTCACTCGGCATCAAAGTAACAGCTTTGACATTTTCTTGTTCTCCAAAGATCATCGCTCCGGATTGCAAGATACCATTAGCGAATTCGCCATGACTAGCAATGATAATTCCTACCATCTTCATACCTCCTATTAGTATTGTTACAGCTCAAAAATATAAATAAGTTCTAAAAACCTGTAACCAAAATTAATTTACTGCAGCATCTTTTCTTTTTTGATCAATTGGATCAAGTCAGTCTTCCTGTCTGTCGGTACTTGACGAATTTCTAACTCAACGCCCGAATTTGCCAAACTCACAAAGCACTGAACATCGTCTTCATCCATAGAAATAAAGTTAGTAATCATTTTCTTGCCTTCACTAAATCGCATACCGCCAATATTGACCGATTTCAGATCAACACCTGATTGTACGACCTCCACTACATCTTGCGGTGAAGCAAACAGCAACATGACCTTCATTCCATCAAACAATTGATCTCGATACACTTCAACCAATTTCTTTTTTGTGACGACATTGGACTTGATTCCTGGTGGCGCGGCTTGTTTTAGGAGGAACTTACGCAACTCATCATTCGCAACCTCATCACTAACCACTAAGATCCGCTCGATCCCTGTTGCCTTAGACCAAACAGTCGCTACCTGACCATGAATCAAACGATCATCGATACGAGTGAGTCGAATATCCATTACCATCCCACCACCTCCTGTTACGACAAGGCTTAGATGCCAAAAGACTTGTGCTACATTATTTGAGTACAGTAACACACAGGTACTCACTTATAATAAAGCAAGTACCGTGCCAAGATACACTAGCAAGAAATTCTTTATTTATAGCATTCGTGGCAATACACAAAAAAGGATACAGTAGACTGTATCCTTTTTTGTGTATTATTTATACTCTAATTTCTTCGTTATTCTTAAGCAATTGATAAATATAATAGCGCTCGGAGGTTGGAATCGTAATTCGTAGCTGGCTTTCTAGTTCATTCAACCCGCGATTCATGACAACATTATCAGTTACTCCCTGATAAATGCGTTTTGATTCTTCATCGATTTTTAACGGCTGTTGTAATATTCCTCGTTCGATCGTTCCTGCCATATGCATTACAAAGTTCACCATCAACGCATAATCAGATGAGTCGCCATCGCTGTTGATCATTGTTTGAGCTAAGCGCCATAAGGGTTCAATCAATTTATTAGGATTAATGAAGGTAAAGCTTTCTTCCATAAAATTGATACACAACTCGCGTGCCTTATTCGCATCTAAAACAACTTCTTCTTGCTCAGACAAATCATTTTCCAGTAAAAGCTCATCTAGAATCTGATCTGCTTTTTGATTGATAAATTTCTCCATTGGAATATATGGAGCACCTATCTTAGGATCCATGATTCCAGTCGTTGCCAAAATCTTGAATTCTTCTTTAAATGCTGGAACTTTGGTTTTGATATCTACAATAGCTAAAGTTAAAACTTCAATGTGTTTCAGATTACGCTGCTGCAATGGCCGCTCGATGATTTCCTTCAATCGTTGAGCTGTCCCTTCGCCAGAAGCACAGATTGCTAGAATTGCTTGTTTCTCTTGAGGTTCACTCTTTTCCTGCATCACACGACCATAGCCGCGGAAACCTTGCAATGATTCGTATAGTTCATCAACACCTGATCCCAAAACACTCGATTTACGAGCTGCTTCGATCAACAGAGGCGTCGTTACCATATCCAGAGTGCAGACTTCGATTCCTGTATCTTTTTCAATCTCTTCATTAAAAGTAGCTAATGATCCCATGTCTACCATGATCAAGACACCGCTGCCTTCATCAATCTGCGTTACAGCTTCGCGCATTTTTTCATAGGCGACCCGCGGATGCATATCTAAAGGCATATCGACAGCAATAATATTTGTTACATCTAACAACTCACGAACGACTTGCGCCATCGAAGTCGCGGTGCTGTTTCCATGAGCAGCTACCACCACACCGATTTTACCGGCTGACTGATCTTCTCGCAGGGAAACCAGTAAAACTGTTAAATAATAGTCTTCACTATCGGGAATCACTACTTGAAACTCTTTTTCCACCAAACGCCGAATTTCACGTGCCACCGCAAACTCTGTCGGATAATCTTTTGCCATTTCGCGAATATTCGCATTGGTCTCACGCGTTTCTCCCACATGAATTTTTTTCAAGAAGGAAGAAATATGAAGACTCATAGCATAAATAAAATTTTGCTGGAAATGCGTTTCTAAACGTTCACTAACTAAAGCGGCAATTTTGTTACTTATCTCAATGACATGCTTATCAACAAATTCGGTCAGGCGGGTCTCTGTATCAAAGGTAAAACCATGATCCTTATAAAATGATTTCAAATGAACATTAATATCAGTAGAAATAAAATGGTTGATGGTTTCTTGATCCAAGCCTTCTGTTTTTAACAAAGCAGCTTTGTCGCCGATAATATCATATAGGTTATACGGCAGTTCATAAGTATCCGTTTTAATCAATTCATCAATTTCATTAGGCGTAACGACCATTTCTGGTTCGAGATACGGCGAAATATCTGTCGACTTGATCCGATCAGCTGAAAGCTGAACTAAACCGGCTTTGATTCCTTCTGTCAGATCGTTCAATGTAATAGGGATTTCTTCTTGCATCATATGATTCATGAATCCACGTGCGCAAATCAACTGAACATTAGACTTTAGCTGTCCTACGTTTCCATAAGAGACACTGCCTAACAAGGATCTTACAACATCTTCAGTCAAAGTAATTTTGCGCTGAATCCGGTTGGCCTCCATCGCTACCATTACACGAACTAAATCAATCTGCTCAGCTGCAGGTCTGCTGCTAAAGGCAGGCATTTGAATATTGATCGGAATACGGCGCACAAAGGTATCAAGTAGTGCTGAATGAGGGTCTTCGGTGGTCGCCCCTACAATCCGCACGTTGGCAAAACGATTTTTTCCAGATTCTCCCAGACGACTGTAGGTTCCATGATCCATGAAATAAAAGATCATTTCTTGTCCTTCAGGCGGTAAGCGATGAATTTCATCTAAAAACAGCATGCCGCCATCAGCTTGTTGGATCAAACCATCTTTTTCCGTATCCGCACCGGTAAAGGCACCTTTCTCATAACCAAATAAATGACTCATCAATAATTCTGGGTTGTTCGCATAATCGGCACAGTTGAAAACGACCAGCTCACGATCAGCTTCTACGACACCTTCTGTTTGAGCAAATTGAAACATTGCATGGGCGAAAAAAGTTTTACCAGAACCTGTTGGTCCGGTAATTAAACAGTTCAATCCGCGCGGCGGGTACAAAATGGCAGCTTTTGCCTGTTCCACAGCATTGCGCATACTTCCTGTAGAACCAATAATCTGAGTGAATACATTGCCGGTATTCTGATTTAAGATCTTTTTCTCCGGCGGCTCCATAGCAACTTTTTGGGCTTGAGGGACTTCTCCATCAAACGACGCCTCTACTGACTGGGTCGAAACAAAATAACGAACAGGTCTTCCTTCACTTTTACTTAGCTGACCTTCTTTAACAAGGAGATTCAAATCTTTACTGGCATTTGTCCGTTGAATATCCAATGAATCCGCTACATCTTTCGTCGTTACATTTGCATTTTCCGAAACAAAGCGATAAATACGGTCAATTCGTCGTTCCATTCAGTCACCTTCTTCATTAGTGTATTCTATATTATCA
>NZ_NGLG01000001.1:1866811-1875591 GCF_002140655.1 Enterococcus sp. 3H8_DIV0648
TAAAAAATCTTATCCCAAAACGAGATAAGATTTCTATTGAGTGAATCTTCATATTTAGCTTTTCCAAAAAGACTTAGAAAAAAGCAGCAGGATCGGGAACATCTCTAATCTGCCAGCTAGCATGGCAAAAGATAGAGTCCATTTAGAAAGATTAGATAAGAATCCAAAGTTGCCCGTTGGACCCACTGCTTTGAAACCTGGTCCCACATTATTGATACAGGTAGCAACTGCTGAGAATGTCGTTTGAAAATTGATGTTTTCCAGCGACAGTATTAGTAACGAAACGACAAAAACTAATAAATAAAGAACTAAATAGGCATGAATATTCCCGATCGTTTTAGGCGCGATCGTCTCTCCTTCATACTCCATCGATGTGACACTGCGTGAGTGAACAACTTTTTTTAGTTCTTGAAGCGCGTGCTTTACTAACATTTGAATTCGTGAGACTTTAATCCCGCCGCCTGTCGAACCGGCACAAGCCCCCACAAACATTAATAGAAGTAAAATGACCTGAGAAAACATCGGCCACTTATCATAATTCGTTGTGGTAAATCCAGTTGTCGTAATAATAGATGCGACTTGGAATACCGCATAACGAAATGCCTTCAGATAAGATGGGAACTGAGATGAAATATTAATCGTGATCAATATCGCCGAAGCGGCGATAATCCCTAAATAACCGCGTAATTCCTCACTCTTTAATACAGGTGCAATTTTACCAATCAAAAAGAAATAGATCAGATTAAAATTGATCCCGAATAAAATCATGAAGGTTGTAATTACCCCATCAATATAAGCACTGTTGTAGCCGGCAATCCCCGCATCACTCATGGAGAACCCGCCAGTTCCGGCTGTTGCGAACGAATTCAAAAAGCTGTCAAAAACCGGCATACCGCCTAATATTAGCAAAACAATCTGAATCAACGTTAAAACAGTATATATCACATATAAAATCCGCGCAGTCACACTAACCTTCGAGACCAGCTTACCAATGATCGGTCCTGGCATCTCAGCCTTCAAAATATGCATCGTTCTGCCTGAAGCTATCGGAATAAAAGCAACAGTAAAGACCAGAATCCCCATACCTCCGACCCAGTGCGTAAAGCTTCGCCAAAATAAACTCGCGTGGCTGATGTTGCTCAATGTAGTTAAAATCGACGAACCGGTCGTCGTAAAACCGGATACGGTTTCGAAAAAAGCATCCGTAAGCGAAGGGATTTCACCAGCTATCATAAATGGCAAGCCGCCAAATAAAGACAACAGCGTCCAACTCACGCCAACGATGAAGAACCCTTCCTTAGCATAGATATTGCGATTTTTAGGTTTTTTCCAACTTATTAAAGTCCCAATTATAAATACGAACGCGGCCACAACAGCATACGACAGAGCTGCTTTTTCACGGTAAATCAAACCAACAATGCATGGCAGAAGCAGCAAAACAGCTTCGACCTTCAATAATTTGCCTAAAGTAAAGACAACCATTTTTTTATTCATAATGCTTCACCGCTATCTCCTCACCAGATCATTTAAGCTGCAGATTTTTCGATCTGTAGTAATAATCACGATATGATCCTTTAATCGAATCTCTGTGTCACCTTTTGGAATAACGAAGCCGCGTTCTCTAGAAATCGCCGCTATTAAGACATTATTTTTTAGTTTTACTTCTGAAACTTTTTTATTCAAGAAACTAGTCTGTGGAGTCACTACGAATTCCATGGCATCCACGTCGTCATTAAACAGATGGTGCAATGTCTTCACACTGCTATCATCATCTTTATTATTTTTCGCTCGAACATATCTTAGAATATGCGTCGCGATGATGTTCTTAGGCGAGATAATACTATCAATGTCCAATTGATCCAAGACATTCATAAAGTTAGTCCGTGTCACCTTAGCCACTGTCTTTTTCGCTTTCATTTGTTTGGCATATAATGAAATCACAATATTTTCTTCGTCAAATCCTGTTAATGCAAGGAATGCATCCACCGATTCAATCCCCTCTTCATTCAAAACTTCTTCATCGCTGCCATCGGATTCAATGATCGTGGCATGAGGAAGCATGATAGAAAGATCAAGACAACGCTTCGGATCATTTTCAATAATCTTCACTTGGATTCCATGTTCGCTTAATTGCCGCGCCAAATAATAGGCGATCCGTCCACCGCCGACCATAATGACTCGTTTGGTTTTTTGTTCAAATAAATTGATATCCTGACAAAAGCGCACCAGATCACGATGCTGACCCATGACATGGATACGATCTCCTTGTTCAAGGACAAAATTGCCGTCTGGTATGACCAGTTCATCTTTTCGCCGGACAGAACAGATCAACACATTTGTTTTAGATACCTTATCAAGTCGATTCAAGGAAACGCCAATCAATCGCGCATTTTCTTTCAAACGAAATTCGGCTAATTCGATTTTCCCTCCAACAAACGTATCCACTTTAAAAGCGGAAGGGAATAATAATATTCGACGAATTTCATTGGCGGCCTCCAATTCCGGATTAATGATCATGGACAATCCTAACTGATCCCGCATAAAGGAACGCTGCTTCAAATATTCTGGATTTCGCACGCGCGCAATTGAATTTTGGGCACCCATTTTTTTCGCCATTAAACAAGCCAAAATATTCAGCTCATCAGACTGCGTTACAGCGATGAAAATATCTGTATCATCGACACCCGCTTCATTCAATATATCGTAGGTCGCACCATCACCCACCACACCTAAAACATCGAACTGATTAACGATCGTTTCTACCTTTTCAGCATGCAAATCAATAACGACCACATCATAATCATAATCCTCATCAGACAAATACTGAGTCAAAGCTTTACCAACTTTACCAGCGCCTAAAACAATAATTTTCATTCTTTTCTCCTGTTTAAAAATTAATATTCTTATCCTCCATTCTAGCCCTTTCTAACAAGGAAAACAACGGACTTTCACGAAACTCTTTCTCCAGAATTATGCGAATTTAAACGACTTTTTAAATTGTTTTGAGGAAAATTGAACGACTAAAATTTTTCCATCACCTATGACGAATAAAACGTAAAAAAGTTTGGATCAAGCCTATTTTATTTGAGAATGAAAATCGAAAGTAAAATAAAAAAGTACCTAAAGTAAAAACGCTACTCTAGATACTTCCTTATTAAATTTTCCAAAAGCTACATTATCGCTGTGATAAATGTAATCGCACCTAAAAAGACACCCGGCACATTGGCAATAATAATTGGATAATCCTTTTTCTTTTGCATAGTCGCATAAATCACCCAAAAGATGCAGTTGACCATCGCCACCATTGGTTGGATTGGATTCCCTTTATTTCCCGCTAAATTATTCATAATCTGCGGGATGTATGAAACATACATCAACACTGATAAAACTGAAGCTATCCTCCCAAAAACTAAAACCATTCGTTCCTTCTTCTCCACAAATACACACCCCAAACCTCTCTCGTTAATAAAATAGTACCGTAAATTGAGTTAAGAAGCGAAAAAAAGCCCTCATCCCGCTTCACAGGATGAGGACTTCGAAATTCTTAAGCTTCTTGAGCGACTGGGTATACAGACACTTGTTTTTTGTCGCGACCTTTACGTTCGAAACGTACCACGCCGTCAACTTTAGCAAACAATGTGTCATCACCACCGATACCTACGTTTACACCAGGGAAAATTTTAGTACCACGTTGGCGATAAAGAATTGATCCACCAGTAACAGTTTGACCGTCAGCACGTTTAGCACCTAAACGTTTTGATTCTGAGTCACGTCCGTTAGAAGTTGAACCGCCACCTTTTTTATGGGCGAATAATTGTAAGTTCATATTCAATAACATGAGCTGCACCTCCTATGATTTAGATTCTGTATGGACTTCGATGAAATCCAAATACTCTGTTTCGATTGATTGCAAGCCTAATAATAAATGCTCTAACAAAATTTGCGAGATATTCATCTGCTCTTGAGTCATGGAATCATCCAAGTTCAACGCAACATGAAGATAACCACCTTCGTCATCGTTGGTCTCGATGTTCGGAATGACACCTGCTAGTGCATCCAGACTATTTACGGTGCTGATGGCTAATGCGGAGACAGCCGAACATACGATATCGCTACCGTAAGGACCAGCTTCAGCATGACCAGTCAACGTAAATTCGCTGATTTGACCTGCATGATTTCGAGTGAATGTACCTTTGATCAACTTAGGCACCTTCTTTTTTATGCTTTGATTGAGTCAATGACAACTTTAGTGTAAGGTTGACGATGACCTTGTTTACGGTGTGAATGTTTTTTAGGTTTGTATTTGAAAGTAACGACTTTCTTTTGTTTGCCGTGTTTTTCAACAGTTCCTTCAACAGTTGCACCTTCAACGATAGGAGCTCCTACTTTTGTAGATTCGCCGCCTACTAAAACAACTTGGTCGAAGACAACTTTTTCGCCAGCTTCAACGTCTAATTTTTCAATGTAGACTGCTTGACCTTCTTCAACTTTGATTTGTTTACCGCCAGTTTTGATGATTGCGTACATGCTTGTGGCACCTCCTTATAATTATATACTTAGACTCGCCATCCCAAGTGACCGAAGTACTTAATAACTTGTTCTGTGCGGTTGTAGCTGTGAGTTCCACAATTACAACATTCATAGTTTACTAAAAAAGATAGGTCAAGTCAATGATTAATTATTGACGCGCGTCCTGCTTTTTTCTACTATTAGAAGGATGATAAAATGAATTCATCATTTCTGCTCTTCTTTAATTGATTAGCAGGGTGATAATTAGTGCGAGGTGGCATAAATGGACTATCCTGATAAATTGGTTAATTTAGTAGCGGAACGTTCCAAAGATTTTCAGCTGGAAGGATTTGTCGCAGGGCAAGGTCCGCTTCAGCCAAAATTAATGCTGGTCGGCGAGGCACCTGGTCGTAACGAAATCGTTAATCACATTCCCTTTTCAGGTGCAGCTGGAAAAGAATTAATCCAAGCCATGGCATCCATCGGTCTGACGCGGGATAATACCTATATTACCAGCGCAGTTAGAAGCCGGCCTTATAAAATTGTCGAACGTGTAAACAAGCGAACGCAGGAAATTGAGACCGTTTATCCGAATCGAACCCCAAATAAAAAAGAAGTCTTAGCTCACGCACCGATTTTAGATTATGAGCTGGCAGCTGTTCAGCCAAAAATCATCGCTACTTTAGGCAATATCGGTCTGCAGCGTTTGCTTGGACCAAAATGGCAGATCAGTGAACGTCACGGCGAAGTTTATCACGGTCCCGTACTGGGACTGTCGGCAGAGCAAAACAATTATCGAATATCAGAAAAAGAATACACTATCGTCCCTCTTTTCCATCCGGCAGCGATTTTTTATAATCGTTCCCTAAGCGAAAAGATCTTGGCAGATTGGTTAATATTAGGAAATTTACTAAAGAAAGAGGAAAAATAATGCGCAATGAAATGATGTACCGTCCGATTATCAATGAAGATATTTTGCATTACTTACGGACCGAGCAAAAACAATTAACCGGCTCTTTAGGTGACTTAGAGGACCTAGCCCATGAGAATGGTGTGCCGGTGATTCCCCACGAAACAGTCGTCTTCTTACAGTTTCTATTAAAACAAAAGCAGCCGAAAAATGTTTTAGAGATTGGGACCGCAATTGGTTTTTCAGCCAGCTTGATGGCAGAATCGCTTAGTAAGGATGCCAAGATTACTACGATCGACCGTTTTCCTGTCATGATCGAAAAAGCAAAAAAGAATTTTGCTAAACTAGGTTTGGAAGATCAAGTGACTCTATTAGAAGGCGAAGCGGCAGACCTGCTGAGCAACTTGGAAGGTCCCTATGATTTTATTTTTATGGACAGCGCAAAATCAAAATATATTACCTTCTTACCTGAATGTCTGCGTCTATTATCTGATGATGGTGTTTTGATGGTAGATGATATTTTTCAAGCAGGTACAGTTTTGCAGCCAATCGAAGAAATTCCTCGCAAGAACCGAGCAATCCACCGGAAGCTGAACGAATTTTTAGAGGTAGTCACAAAGTCGCCCGAACTAACTTCTACTTTATTACCTCTAGGTGACGGCGTAGCATTAATCTCAAAAAACAAATAATTAATGGCGGAAATTTGAAACTTTTTTGAATTTCCGCCTTTTTGCTTGTACCTAAAAAAAATCGGCGTACACTAGGGAACTGAAATGGAGGAGTTTCCTGTGAAGAACAAAAAAATAGGAGGCATCATATCAATTTTATTGGTGTGTATCCTCGGAATCATCTTATTCGAAACAAAAAATCATGTCCATGCCTCAAAAAATATCAACGATCCTTTGCCAATCCCCGCACCAGTAATTATGGTTCCAGGTACAAATGGCGACGTTGATCGCTTTGATAGTTTAGTGGACTCTTTAAAACAAACAGAAAAGAATGTTGATGAAATAAAAATCACAGTCAATAAGGATGATTCAATTACCTCTTCTGGTCACTTTACAAAAAATACAAAGCGACCTATCATCGCTGTTGCTTTCGAAGATGGATCGGACCCATCACTTCCAAAACAATCTCGCTGGTTTCAAAAGGCCTTAGAGTATGCTGAAAAGTATTATACCTTCAATACCTATGATTACTTAGGCTATTCGAACGGCGGCTTGATCATCACCGGCTATTTAGAGAACGAACAAAAAAGCAATGATCCCTCACTCTATCATTTGATTACACTAGGTACCCCCTATAACGATACTTCGTGGGAATATAGTGACAACCGTTCAACCTTTACAAAACCAAAAGCTGAGAGCGATCTTTTGAAATACTATTTGAAAAACAAAAAGAACATTCCTAAGAACATCACTGTCTATAACATCGCCGGCAATGTAGATAATCAAAACTCTGACACCACTGTTCCATTGACAAGTGTTCTTGCCGGACGATTGATTTACGGCGATAGCGAGAAATATAAGGAGATCATTGTGAATGAACAAGCCGACCATGGTTCCTTGATTGAAAATCCAAAAACCTTGAAGTTAATCAAAGAATATCTCTTTGAATCAGTAAAATAACGAATTAGCATTGACAAGTAAGGGTAGTTTTTCTATAATAGCAATTGTTGCAAAACTACTGTCACAGTAGCTCAGCCGGATAGAGCATCCGCCTTCTAAGCGGACGGTCGGGGGTTCGAATCCCTCCTGTGATATTTTGAAGTATAACAGGGTGAAAACCTTGCTATATCAGTCTGAATGATCTGTTAGCCGAGCCTGAATTCTGCTAACAGATTTTTTATTTTCTCCAAAAATCAGGGGATATTTCTTTTTTGCTAACACTTTCACCATACGATAACAATTGTTCCTTCAATTCCATCGGTATTGACTTGAGAATTTCCAATAGTTGTTGTTGTTTTATGTGTTCGTCTCTGCTCCTGCATTTAATTAATTTTAACTACATACAAATAAGGCTGCTGCGAGAATAGATTTCTATTTCGCAACAGCCTCTTTATTTTTTAGTAGTTAACAAAAAGTTTATTTATCTAACAAACGTTCTTTTAGGTTAATTTTTTCTCCTCGTTTACGTAAATCTGAAAATTCACCAATTGCCGTGAAAAATAGATCGTTTGATGAGTTAACGGCTGTTTCAACAGAATCTTGAACCACACCAATAATGAAACCTACACCGACAACTTGCATCGCAATGTCGTTAGAAATTCCAAAGAGACTGCAAGCCAATGGAATCAGTAATAAAGATCCGCCGGCAATTCCTGAAGCACCACAAGCAGCCAAAGCTGATAATACACATAGCATTAAGGTCAGACTAAAGGGAACAGCAATTCCTAAAGTGTGAACAGTGGCTAAGGTCATTATCGAAATGGTAATGGCAGCCCCACCCATATTAATGGTTGCTCCTAATGGTAACGAAATTGAATAAGATTCTTTTGTTAACCCTAAGCGTTTTGCCAGCATCATATTGATCGGAATATTTGCTGCAGAGCTTCGCGTGAAAAATGCTGGAATAGCACTTTCCTTCAGACAGAACCAGACAAGCGGGTACGGATTTTGTCTAATCAATACAAAAGCGACTAAAGGATATACAATCAAGTCTACAACCAGCATTGTTCCTACCAATAAAAGTAGGAGGCGGCCATATTGCGCTAATCCTGCTAACCCAGTTGAAGCGACCGAATCAAAAACTAGACCGGCGATACCAAATGGCGCCATCGCAATGACTAATTGGACTACTCCTGTGATTGCTTGAGAAAATTCGTCAATGACTTCTTTTACCGAATTTTTCCGTGTACGCATGGCAAAGCCAATTAGAGCTGACCAAAATAGAACACCTAAATAATTTCCTTCAATCATTGCCTGCAACGGATTTTGAACGATATTATTTAAAATAGTCGTCAATACATCGATCAATGCTTTTGGTGCCTCTTGAGAACCTGAAACCTCCTGTAAAGAAATAGTTAGAGGGAAGATATAACTAGCCAGTACGGCAACTATTGCTGCTAATAAGGTGGTAAGTAAATATAATGAAATGATCGGCTTAATGAATGTTTGCGTTTCTGATTGATGTTTCGATACAGAAGCCATAATTAACACAAATACTAATAATGGAGCAATTCCTTTTAATGCGCCAACGAATAAACTACCTAATATTGCAATGAAGCTCCATTGAGGTAGAAAAACGCCTAAAATTCCCCCAACGACAATCCCAATGACAATCCGCTTGATTAGCGAAAGTTGTTTAAAAAATTCTAACAAAACAAGTGTCCCCTTTTCCATTTTTAATTATCATAAAAACA
>NZ_NGLG01000001.1:1875791-1886464 GCF_002140655.1 Enterococcus sp. 3H8_DIV0648
TCGGACGGTCGGTAGAATAAAATCCTTGCTGTGATGTATTTAAATCGTTAGGAATGTTGACTCCTAATAGTTTTTGCTTTAATAGACACAAAAAAGCACTCAGAAAAAATTCTCTGAGCGCATGGTTTTATTCTTTTACAGCTTTTGGAGCTACAAGCAACACACACATTGCTAGACCTAATACGATAAATAGGACTGCCCCCATTACATTGCCCTTCGTCAACATCGCAAAGGCGATCGTACCGAAAAGACTCGCAACCGTTAAAACGATTCCTGATTTTTGGATCCCTGTCAATTTGGCGAAAGAATTTCTAAAACCGATCGTCAATAATAAAGAGCCTACAAATGAAGCAATCCCAAAAATAATGTGTCCAATCAAGATAAGATTTTCCATGTTTCCACCTCCTACAGACCCACTATACTAGAAAGCCTGAAGGAAGACGAAGATTGTGCTTGGAAGAATTACTCCACTTGATACCGCAAAATTGTCCGACGTTTTTCCGGCGCTGTTTTTCTGGCATCGTTTAGATAAATCTCTCTGTGCTGGTAACTTTTGCGTGTGCAGCCATTCTCTTTGACCAATTGATCCATCTTCTGAAATGACGCTGGTTCATCATCGAAAGAACCAAGGTGCAGAATTTGGACACAAGTTCCATCTTCGATCGTTTCAAAACAAAGCTCCTGCAGCAGTTCATTAGGCTCTTTTTTAGCCACTGCAGCAACAGAAGTTTCGAACATTTCCTGAGTGATCCAGTCAGGCTGACGCAGCATGATCTTGTATTCAAAGCTTTCTTTGTCCGTAATATCATCGACATTCTTCGTTGACCAAATACCTTCTAATGGGAAGATCGCAAATTCGGAATACTCAAAATCAGCCTGCAGTTCGGGATGTTCCTTATAAAATTTTTTGAAGCCCATCTTGATATTCCATGCTACTGGATAGAGAACGCCTACTCGTTCAGAAAAATCTTGGTTGTTAGGATTTCCCTCGCCCATAATCGTGAGAAATTTTTGAGGTGGTACCTTCACAATTTCTGCTTTCTTCTTAACACCATATAAGTGCTTTTCCTGTTTTTTCCATTCATACTTCATGTCTTTTCCCTCGCTTTCAACTTTAAGCTCATTATAATGAGTGTAACCTGCAAGCTCGTGTCAGGTTTAGTAAAGATTTTTCAATTGATCGATTTTTTTGATTAATTCATTTCGGACAGACGCTGGCTCTAGGACTTCCACTTGTCCACCAAACGATAGCAGGAAACTATATAAGCTGTCATTCACAGGATATTCTACCGTGACCATTAGACGACCGGCTTTTTCTTCAACCGCGTCAAAATTTTCGTACACACGATACGCCAGCTCTGGAGCAAAAGCTAAGCGAATCGGAGTTTTTTCTGCCGTATAGATTTTTCCTGGCTGAAGGACTTTCTCTGGTGCCTCACGATCAAAGGTTTCAGTCGTTAATTGAAGTTCTCTGATTCGTTTAAGTTTAAAGAGGCGATAGTCTTGTTTTTCACAGCAATAGGCGTAGAGGTACCATTCTCTGGCTTTAAAAATAAGCTTTAGCGGTTCTACTTTGCGCTGAGATCCCGTTTTTTCACGACTAAAATAGTGGATTTTGATGCGCGTTTTGTGGAAAATGGCGTTTTGCAAGGTTTGAAACAGCGATTCATTTTGCGGATTCCAATCGGAAAAATCGATCTCGATCCAATTAGTGGTCTGCTTTTGAAAGACACTGCCTAACTTTTTTAATAATGCCTGATTGCTTTGCTCGTCCACGCCGATTAATCCTTGTAAGGCAGTCAGTATTTGATTTTGTTCTTCTTCTGAGATCAATGAACGATTCAGGACAAAATTCTCAGGCAGGAAAATTCCGCCGCCCTTTCCCTGCGTTGTGTAAACAGGGATTCCCGCAGCGCTTAAGATATCAATATCTCGATAAATCGTTCGGATCGATACCTCGAATTTTTCTGCCAACTCAGGTGCAGTGGTATTTCCTTTATCCATTAAGTAATAAACCATCTGAAATAATCGGTATTCGGCCATGCCCTCACCTCCATGTTTAGTATACCAGCTAGAACCTGCAACCTTGTGTCAGGTTATAAAAAAGCCCTGCTTCTCAAGTCCATTTTGAGAAAAGCAAGGGAAATTTTTTATTTGTTTAAAAATGCTACGATGAAAAAGATCGATGAGATAGCCAGACAAGCGTAACCGGTAAATTTCCCCAGTTTAAGTTCAAAGGCGGTGTACTCTTTTTCGCTTGAGCTGATTAAGTTAGAAAGAAAATAGTATTTCCGAAAAATGATTAGATAAGCCGCGACAGCTCCAGCAGTACCTAGGATCACATATTCGGTAAATAGATCGATGATACTCATTGAACCCAATAAAATCGAAACAATCACAGATAATACGAAAAGGCTCTTAACAGCTAGTTGTTTTTTATCCTTCATTTGACCCACCTCCGGAAAATAGATTTTACAGTTATTATCTATTTTATCATTAGTGATGGTATAATCTTCAACCATATTCACTGAAATTATTATCCGTAGTTGAGCAACAAAATACACCGTTTGGTTTTTCAAACGGTGTAACAATATGTCTTTAAGGTTTGAGCAGAACTTTACCGATGCTTTTGCCCGTCTCCAAAAATTCGTGAGCCTGCTTGCCATCTGCTAGTGAAAACACAGTGGGCTCGCTGATGTCGATTTGTCCTTTGGCGAAGTAGCTGAACAAGCGCTCGCTGCGTATTTTTCGTTCCTCATAGCTGGTCAGGTAATCCCATAGATCGCCTGTTAATATACTTTTTGATTCTGACATCAAAGCAACCGGATCGATTTTTACTGGATCGCCGCCTGCCATGCCGAAAAATACGACTTTCCCACGGTGCTGGATCAACGCTAAGCTTTGCTGGAGCGTGGAGCCGACACCATCGTATGCCGTCACAAATTTCCCCTCAAGCGTTTTAACCCAAGAGGTTTCCCGGCTTGGATAAACCTGCTTCACTCCATGGGATAATGCTAATGCTTGTTTTTCTGCCGATGATGCCGAACCATAGACTTCGATCCCATCAGCCACCAGCATTTGGGAAAGTATTTGACCAACGCCGCCGCTGATTCCTGTGATAAAGACTTTTTCTCCCGGACTATTTTTCCCAAGATCGTGGGCAAGAAAATCGGCGGTCATCCCCTGCAATCCGATGCTTGCGGCTAATTGACTGTCGATTTCGGTCGGCAGCTGAATCGCCTGCTCGCTTTGGACTGCAACATATTCTGCGTTGGCGAACGGTACATCTACAAATAGAACCGTTTCGCCAACTTGCTGTCTCGTTACCTTTGCACCGATTTCAACAATGACTCCAACACCTTCGTATCCATTGATATACGGCTCATGTTTTTCAATATGATAGGTTCCCCTGCGACGATAGATATCCGCAAAATTCAAACCGATGTAATCCACTTTTACTAATACTTCGTTTTCGGTGATGACAGGCTGAGGGATTTCTCCATATCGCAACACTTCACTGCCGCCAAATTTTTCAAAATACAATGCTTTCATGACAGAGGCTCCTTTAGTTATTTCCTCAACTATACTATGACGAAAATTTTTCAGCAAAATATCGGATTGCATTCCTTCCTCCGCTCTGATAGATTTAAATGATCTTAGTTTAATGAGAGGAGCACCATTAATGAAACTAGTAACTTTACCGCAAGCTCTATCTGTTTACAAAGTGTCCGATTTAAAAATGATTGACCTGAGCCAGCAACCATTGTTTATCGGCGTGACTGATGAGGAAACATCGATTGTTTCTGCCACTGATAACGTTCCTGCTGATACGCTTGAACAAGAAGACGGTTGGACAGGGTTTAAGATCGAAGGCGTGTTGGATTTCAGCCTTGTGGGAATTCTCGCCAAAATTGCGTCGCTGTTAGCGGATCGCGAAATTAGTATTTTTGCTGTCTCCACTTACAATACCGATTATATTTTGATCAAAACTGAAAAGTATGAGGCTGCTGCTGCGGCTTTGCGTGAAGGCGGATATTTTGTCTCGTGAGATTTTTAAATCCTCGAAAGAGCCTATGATGGGCTCTTTTTTCATGTCTTTGTCATTTTTTGCAGCCGTTCCAGCCTTTTATCCGAGAAGAAAATAGGGCTTTGGTTGGACGAAACGCTTCCGATTATCTCTTATTATGAGAGTGTAGTAATAAAGCAGAAAAAATAGCGTTGGTTGTTACGGTTGGTAGAAAACGGGAGGATATATAAAATGAAAAGAAATGGATTAGATATTACGGTATTGATTTTGGGGATTGCCTGCATTGGATTAATGACAGTGAACCGTTACATTTTCCGTCCAGTGTGGAAATCAGAAATGCGGACAGAGTTGCGAGAAGTGAAAAATGAACTCAAGAATGACTTAGCCGACAGCCAAGATGAGATAAAGGAAGCTTCTAAAGAAGTGAAAAGCGAACTGAAGGAAAGCGGCAAAGAAAGAAAACAAGCGCTAAAAGAAAGTCACGATGAAGTCAAAGCAGAAATGCAAGAAGCAAAAAATGAACTCAAAGAAACCTTGAGTCTGTCCTATTAAATAGATCAAGACCTTCGATTATGAAGGTCTTTTTATTCGGCTTGCTGCCGTAATTTCTGTTTCAATTCCGTTTGGAAAATTAAAGTAGAAAGAGTCATCAGGATGGCTGCGATAAATAAACTGCTTTTTAAAAGGTTCATCGCCTTAGTATCTGCCAAAAAACCGATGTAAGGTAAATAAAAATGCGGCCTGCCGATCAAATTCCGTTCATGGACCAGCCCCATCTCCGCTTTATCGGAATTATCTCCTTTAACAAAGTAGCCGTCAATATTGTGGTCTACAGCTAAGACTCGCCGCGTCTTGATCGCCTTTCCTTGATTCTCGTAATAGGTAATCGTATCGCCAACATGAATCGGCTCCGTCACATCCTTTACAAAAACCAACCCGCCCTGATTATACTCGGGGGCCATCTCACTATCTGAAATCACATAAGGCATAACATCCATTATTTTAGGAATAACAATCGTCAGTATCGATAGCAGAAACACCAGAAAGATCGAAACAGCATATACAGTCGTTATTTTTTTATTTTTCAAAAAGTCTCCTTCCACCTCCATAAAAAAGAAAAATCATTTATTACCATCATATCACATTCCTCAAAAAAATCTATTTTTTAGTAGATAATTGAATAAAATTTCGAATTTAATTTGAATGAAACCCTTGATATGTTACTATTATCATAGAATTCTAAACTATTTATTTTCTTTTTTTAAATGAAAGGGTGTTGCTTCATCAATGCGAATACATATAAAAAGCGTTTAACTAAAATTCAATCAAAGCGCAGTTTGATTTTAATAATATCCGTTATTTTACTAGCAGTCTCATTTGCCAGCATTAAAATTATGAATGAGATTAAAAAAACAAACGTTGAAGAATTGAAGGCTCGCTGGACCTTTATTATCAAGGATCATTCAGATCATTATATTTTCGGGAAAACGGACCAACGTTTAAGCAACGTGCATCCAAATAATTCCTTAATCATGCAGCAGCAATTAGACATGAAGCTTAAGGACCCTCAACTGGTCGTGCGAACCAATCATCAATGGCTCGCCATCTATGTTGGTGAAAAGCTGATCTACAAATACGGAGCGACTGAAAAGCAAAAGGAGCCCGGCCTTTTACAAACGACGATTCACTTACCTAAGAATTATCAGCGACAGAAGCTGCGGGTCATCACAAAAACACCCTATGAATATTATGCTGGGATTCCTGCCCGTGTATTTATCGGTGAAGCAGCAGATGTAAGCCGCTTTTTTATTCTGCATTCTCTGCCGCAGTTTTTGCTGCTGGTCATGTGCTCGACCTTGATCGTTTTAATGTTGGTATTGCTGTTTCTAAAGCCTAGTACCTCGCGCAAAAGTCTGATTTCATCATTAATCTTGATTGGTTTTACATTCTTAGTGGGCGTGCAATCGATCGTTCTAAACGTTCCGCTCAGTACCTTATTTGGTCCTAAAACGTTGTCGATTCTTTATAATTTGACGGCGATCCTGATCCCAGTTTTTTTGACCAATTATTATTTGCTGCGAACCAAAAAATATCAGCACTATTATCTCTACGGTGTCGGTTCGCAGGTCTTTTTATTAATCTTTGGCTTGCTATGTATCGTTGTTGGAAAATTATCGTTGCCGATTGCCGTGCAGATTTTTAGCGGCTTTAATGTCTTCATGACACTTTATACATCAGCGATCGCTCTAGCTGAATCGGCTGACCACAATCGTTTCTATACTATTTGTTCACCGGGCATCATCATGGCAGCCTTTATCCATTGCTTCTTCTACATCCAGCTGTTTGCCGGAGCCGCTAACCTAACGACAGATTGGCCATTGATTTTGTTTGGCGGGCTGATGCTCTTGATCAGCGGGTATCATTTTGAAGAGGATATCCGCTTTATCCAGCACTATCGGATCAAACAGCAGGCGAAAAAGCAGCAGCTATTATTAGCGCAAGAAAAGCAAAGCAACCTGCTGACGACCTTTAAGCTGCTCACTGAAAAGGAAGCCGCATGGAGTGGTCAAGCGCCTAATTTAGCTCTTTTGCTTCAACAACTGCAGGAGTATTATCAAAAGGAATTTCGCAAACAAGCAAAATTCTTCTCCTGTCGGCTGGAGGTCAAAGAGGACAGCGAAATATTGAATGAAGAAAATCTCGGTCTATTGATCCAGCTGTTCGAGAAATTTTTGACAGATTCCCGTTTTGGTGCTGTCGACATTTCCATTCAGCAAAAGCAGGAACAATTGATTATCGAAAGTAATACGAGTACCTTCACGCGCCATTCTTTTGATGAAACTGTTGCCGCAGCTGCTCCTTCAGATCAGCACGAAGAACTGGCGCATGCCGTCAAACAATCAAATGGCGAGTGGCAGTGGCAAAATAAGGAAAAGCAGCAATACTTTAAAATTACATTGGAGCTATAAAAAAATCAGGAAGCAGTCTTTAAAAGACCGTTTCCTGATTTTTTAGCGTTCAATTTTTGCACTGTCGCTTTGGACAAACTTCCAGACTTCAGATTCGCTGAATTGATTGCAATCACCTTTTACCGTATGTTTCAAGACAGAAGCCGCGGTGGCAAATTCAATGATCTCATCCGGTGAACGATCGTTAAGCAGGCCATGCAATACTCCACCAGTAAAGGCATCCCCGCCGCCGATGCGATCAATGATTGGATCGATCTGATGGTTTTTCGAGGTATGACAAACGCCATCGAGCCACAAAGTCCCCTGTAATTCATTGACACAAGTCGAATGAACGATTCGCTTTGTCGAATAAAAGGCAGTGATATTAGGAAACAGCTCCTGCATTTTCTGATAATAATATGCAGCAGCTGATCCAGCTTCTGGAATCCCTAATAAGTAGATCGCATCCATTTTTCCGGCGGAACAATAATCAACCAAGGGCAAGACCTTGGTTAAAAAAGTCCCGGCTGCTTCTTGGCTCCAGAGATTCTGGCGGTAGTTGCAATCAAAGCTGATTTTGCAACCGGCTTTTTTAGCTGCCTTGATTACCTCAAGAGTTAATAGTTGCCACTGTTCAGACAGAGCGGGCGTGATACCGGAAATATGAAAAAGATCTACTTCAGAAAATAATTCGTCAAGCGTCCATTCCAGTTCACTCACTAACGCAAAGGCGGAATTCTGACGATCGTAAATGACCGAAGTAGCACGCTGTCCTGTTCCTTGCTCCACGTAATAAGCGGCTAATCTGCCATCACCTTTAAGCAAGTAATCTGTCTTTACTCCGTAACTCCTTAAATGCCGTTCCGCCCCTTGTCCAAAACCATTGTCGGCTACCTTGCTGACAAACTGCACTTGGTGTCCAAAATTAGCTAAGGAGACAGCGACATTTGCTTCGCCGCCTCCATAAAATACGTCTAATTGTTGAGCTTGATGAAGGCGAGTACCTGCTTCGGCAGATAAACGCAGCATAATTTCTCCCAAGCAAACGATCTTAGCCATTGGCTTGTCCTCGAATCTCCGCAAGTTTCGCTGCATATTGCTGCGCAATCTCAGTTACCTTCGCAAAGTCGCCTACTGCTGCCGGTGCTAATAGATTGCCGCCAACACCAACGGCTACAACGCCTGCTTTAAACCACGTTTCCATATTCTCAAGATTGACACCGCCTGTCGGCATCAGGTTGATCTGAGGCAATGGGGCTTTGACCGCTGAAACCATACTTGGGCCGCTGACACTGCCTGGAAACAGCTTGATGATATCCGCGCCGCTTTTTAGAGCCTGCTGCATCTCAGTAATCGTCATACAGCCCGGCAGGTAAGGAATCTGATACAAATTGCATAGTTCTGCCGTTTCCGAATCAAAGCTTGGGCTAACCACAAATTCTGCTCCAGCCATAATCGCAAGACGTGCCGTCACTGCATCCAGCACTGTTCCGGCGCCAATGACCACGTCCTGTCCTTGATAAGTTTCAACCAGTTCTTGGATCGCCGCTTGGGCATTTGGCACTGTAAAGGTCACTTCGATCCCCTTCACACCGCCTGCGATGATCGCGTGGCTGGCTTTGACTGCTTCGGTCTGGTCTTTTCCCCGAACTACTGCAATCACTCCGGCTTTTTCTAATCGTGACAAGATTTCCATTCGTTTCATTTCCTTATTATCCCCTATCCATTCAGCAGTGCGCGTTCTAATAAAGCACCCGCTTGATGTTGACCTTCTAGATTTCTTTCGCCTGAGAATTTCAAGACGCGATCCATGTTCGTGATGACTACAATAATCATTGTTTCCTTGCCTTGACTGCGGATGTATTCTAGATCCATTTGAGCGATTTTCGTATCAGCAGTCACTTTATCGCCGACCTTCACTGGCACATCAAAACCTTTTCCATCTAGTGTTACTGTATCAATTCCCATGTGAACCAGGACTTCTACGCCATTTGCAGTCTTAATCCCGATTGCATGTTTTGAAGGGAAGACAGTGGTCACGGTACCAGTAACTGGTGCGAATACTGCGCCGTCGACTGAGTTGATTGCAAAGCCGTCACCCATCATTTTGCTTGAAAAGACTTCATCGGGTACATCTTCCAATGGAACATAGCTGCCTTTAGCAACAGCATGTAAATCCACTTCATTAGTAAAATCGTCTTCTTCTGTTTGTTCTTCAGGAACTAGCATATAAGTGATGACAAATGAAGAGATCAATGCAATCAAAATACCAAGAACAGCAAAGATAAAGTACTGTCCAATATAAGCCGGCAAGCTGAAAATACTTGATAAGATATAGCCGTAGATTCGAACACCGAAGAAGCTGATAAAGGCTGAAGCTACTGAACTGCCGACAGTCGCAGCGATAAAGGCCTTCTTGTATTTTGATAAAATCCCGAATAGTGCTGGTTCAGTAATTCCTAATAGACCGGAAACAGCAGAAGATAGCACAAGTGATTTTTCTTCCTTTGATTTTACTTTCGTATAGATCGCAGCAGTAGCACCTGTGATCGCCATGTTTGCCATGAACATCATCGGCATCAGCATATCATAGCCTTGATTGGCAAAGTTTTGCAGCGCGATCGGGGTCATCGCATGGTGCAAACCTGTAAAGATTGCAATTGGACGAATCGCTCCTACCACGATACCGGCCAAGACTGGCGAGATCGAGAACAGCCAAGCAACACCCGCCGCTAATAAGTTTCCTAGATGGATACTGATTGGCCCAATCACGGTCAAAGTAACTAACCCTGCGGCAAATAATGAAATTGTCGGCGTAAAGACAGTTCGTAAAACCTGCGGCAGCACCTTATCGACCCAGCGATAAATATAGCTTAGTGCTAATACCGCAAAGATGATTGGAATAACTGTACCTGCGTAGTTAAAGACCGGTACAGGAATCACGCCGAATAGTTTGAATGCTGAGATGGAGCCTTCAGCAACTGCGTTGGTCATCGTTGGAAACTGCAGCATCGCAGCAATCGCGACTGCCAAATATTGATTCGTCTTAAAGATTCTAGCAGCCGAAGCAGCTACAAAGAATGGCAAGAACGTAAAGACACCGCTGGCGATCATATCAATGATCAAATACGTATCTGTTTGGTTGGAGATCACATTCAATGCCACTAGTCCTGCCATCAATCCTTTGATCATGCCGGCTCCTGCGATTGCAGGTACGATCGGACCGAATACACCTGAAACGGTATCCATAAATAATGATACGGCACCTTTTTTCTCACCAGTATCCTGCTGACTGTTCTCATCAAGACCTAACTCTTTGGCGACTGGTGCAAAGTAATCGGCCACATCTGTTCCGATCACTACCTGCAGCTGATCGCTTTGATATTTCGTGCCGACGACTTTCGGTATTTTCTCTAACGCTTCATAATCAACCTGCTTCTCGTCTTTTAAATTGAAACGCAGCCTGGTCATACAATGCCAAGCATTATTGATATTGTCTGCACCGCCAACATTTTTAATGATTTGTTTTGCTACATCTTCATGCTTCACTTTTTTTCCTCCTTATTCTTCGAAACGCGCTGAAACGTGTTTCCGTTTTCACACACATAGTAGCATGGTCCATCACACTTGTAAAACCAGTCCTTTTTATCTAAAAACAAAAATAATCAGCTTTATATCAACGTTTGTTAAATATTTAT
>NZ_NGLG01000001.1:1886564-1932380 GCF_002140655.1 Enterococcus sp. 3H8_DIV0648
TTTAGCTCCTTTTTTTCAGACCAAATTGACAGCCCTATCATCTACGTGTTTCAATGGGTTTGCAAATGATTCATATTGACAGACATTGGAGTGAAAAAAATGACACCAACTATCATCACTGATATAAAAAGCTTCGCGATCAAACCCGATCGCCATAATTTATTAGTCGTAAAGGTCGAAACGGATAAAGGCGTCTCCGGCGTCGGCTGCGGAACCTTTCAATTCCGGCCTTTAGCGGTTCAAACAGTCGTTGAGGAATACTTGAAACCATTACTGATCGGCAGAGATGCGAATCAAATCGAAGACCTCTGGCAGGTGATGAATGTCAATTCTTATTGGCGCAACGGACCGATCACCAACAATGCGATCGCTGGTGTCGATATGGCGCTTTGGGACATCAAAGGAAAACTTGCCGATATGCCTTTGTATCAATTATTAGGCGGCAAGTCCCGCACAGCGATCCCAGCTTATACTCATGCTGTTGCAGATAACTTGGACGATCTGTATGTCGAAATCGATAAATTTTTAGCTGAAGGCTATCGTTATATCCGCTGTCAATTAGGCTTTTACGGCGGCAATCCAAGTAACTTGGCAACACCTGAAAATCCAATCAACGGCTCGTACTTCGACCAAGAAGATTATATGCAGACAACCTTGAAAATGTTCGCCAGCATCCAAGACAAATACGGCAGCCGTTTCCAAATGCTGCATGATGTCCATGAACGCCTGCATCCGAATCAGGCGATCAACTTCGCAAAAGCAGCGGAACCATACAATCTCTTCTTTTTAGAGGATATCCTGCCGCCGAATCAAAATGAATGGTTGGCTCAATTGCGCAGCCAGTCTACTACGCCGATCGCTACGGGGGAATTGTTCAATAATCCGATGGAATGGAAAGAAATCGTACGCAATCGACAAATCGACTATATGCGGGCACACGTCTCACAAATCGGCGGGATCACACCTGCCTTGAAATTGGCCCACTTCTGTGAAGCGATGGGGATTCGAATCGCTTGGCACACGCCATCGGATATCACGCCGATCGGTTTAGCAGTCAATACGCATTTGAACATTCATCTGCATAACGCCGCTATCCAAGAAAACATTGATGTTCCTGAAAACACGAAGAAGGTCTTTGGCAATATCCCTGCCCCAGAAAAGGGCTTCTTCTATCCGATCGAAGAAAGCGGGATCGGTGTAACCTTCAACGAAGAATTGGCCGCCGAATATCCTGTCGTCTATCGACCTCATGAATGGACACAAAGCCGAACACCTGACGGAACGATCGTCACACCATAATAGAGCTAAAAAAGGTAAAGTCTGATCAGACTTTACCTTTTTTATTCCCAGTTAATTAAGCATCTTCTTCAAAAACCATCTCAAAATCAAAAGTACCTTTCTTTTTGACTGCAATATCATAGCGTAATTCGTAATTAAATTCTCCTTTGGAAAGAGCAGTATAAATAGCTTCAATTTCTTTTTGCGCGTCCTCAAACGTTGCATACCACCCGAGGGCATTTTGTTTGTCTCCCCAAAAAGAATGCGAGTCTACTCCCGTTAGTTGAGCCGCGGGATGATACTCTTTTTTTCCGTATACTTTGTTGATTTGAAATTTATAATAAGAAGACATCTGACCGTCGATCTTACTGATGATGGCGATCCGATGATCCTTTTCCTTGAGCACTAGCTTTTGCGAGTCTTCCCGCTGACTATCTGCCAACAAATAATCATAAGACACTTGAAAAAAATCAGCGATAATAGCCAGCTTCTCAAAATCAGGTTCGGCTGTTCCATTTTCATATTTTGAGATCGACTGTCTGGAAACAGCTAATACCTCAGATAACGCCTCTTGGGAAATGCCTTTGCTTTTTCTCAGCTCTTTTAACTTTTCACTAAACATACTCCTTCACTCCTCTTGTCTATCATCGCCAAAGCCACCCTTTTTCACAAGAAAACATAAGTAGAATGTTGTCAACTTTTGGTTGCATCCTTGTTAAATAGGGATTTCTAGTCAATCCGCGACCGATGAATCTCACGATCAAAGGGGCGAATGTAGGTCACCGAATAATCGATCGCCACGATGCTGCTGTATTCAAAAACCTGACCATCTTCTAAGATAGCCCGATTTGTGATCTGCATTGCGGGTGTGCCGCGTTTGCACAAAAGCAGCTTCGACTGTTCCTTTGAAGTCGTGATTGGATCATAGCTGGTGATGTAGTGAGAGATACGAAAGCCTTTTTGTTCCACGTAGTTCTGGATCGAATGCTCCACAACCTCTTGGGACAAATCGGGAAACATCGAGACTGGCATTTTTGAGATCTCCAGCTGTTCGATTTTATAGTTAACGATTCGTATCCGCTCAAAGGTCCACACCTCATCGCCCTCGTTGATTTGAAAAATCTTTTGTTCATCTAAAGTAGCTGGGGCTTTGTTCAATTCGATCATCTTTGAGTCAATGCGATCGTAAGGCGTGCGGGTCAATGAGTTAAAGATCAACGGGTTCTTCACCCATTTTTCGTGGACAAAAATCCCTGAACCTTGGACAACCCGGACGATGCCGATCTCTTCCAAGTTCTTGACCGCCTGCTGGATCGTAAAACGCGAGACCCCGTAGATTTCCGCTAATTTTCGTTGATTCGGCAGTTTGCCGTTTTTAAATTCTTCCTGATAAATTTTACTTAATAAGTCTTGAACGATGAATTCACGCTTTTTCATGTCAGGCTCCTTTGTCAAACGATTTCTTCATTCTTATCTTAACAAAAGAAACGAGATTTTCCATCCACCTATCTCGTATTAAAGTTTGCTCGACAAAAAAGACCCTTCGAAAATCGAAAGGTCATTGACTATTAATAGATTAGCGTTAAGAAATCTTCTTTGGTGATATTTCCAAAATAATGGGTCAGATCGATTTGATCGATGCTTTCTTCTAAGGCCTTTTTCTCATAACGGGTACCGATCAATTGATTTTCAACATCCTTGATCTCGCCTAGTCCAAAGAAATCACCGAAGACTTTCGCTTTTTCAATCTCACCATTGGCAACATCTAAGCGAACTTCGATCGAGCCGATTGGGAAACGTTTTTGGCGTTCCAAGTTGAACTCTGGTGAACGGCCATAGTTCCAATCCCAATTCTTGTAGTATTCATCAGAAATTTGATTGATAGCTTTCCAGTCTTCCTCATTCAACTCATGAGTCTTAACCTGATCGACACTATCTACCCCAAAAATCTGCAATAGAATTGCTTGACGGAATTCTTCTGTCGTCATATTTTGTTTGTCCGCTGACAGATAATCTTTGATATTCGTCACGCGGGAACGAATCGACTTGATACCTTTTGATTCGATCTTATCCTTTTTCACCTTCAAGGCATTCACGACTTCATCGATATCGCTGTCAAACATCAACGTGCCGTGAGCAAACATCCGTCCATTGGTTGAGTACATCGCATTGCCAGAGAATTTCTTGTCATCAATCACCAGGTCATTACGCCCTTTTAACTGTGCGCCTTCGATCCCTAGTTTATGAAGGGCTTCAACGATCGGTTCGGTTAATTTTTTAAAATCTCTAAAGGAGTTGCCGTCATCCGGCATAATGAAGCTGAAGTTCAAATTTCCAAGATCATGATAAACGGCACCTCCGCCACTTAAACGTCGAACGACATGAATCCCTTTTTCGTCCACATATTCTTTATTGATCTCTTCAATCGTGTTTTGGTTACGACCGATAATGATCGATGGTTCATTGATGTAAAAAAGCAGGATTGGTTCGTCTAATGGCATATTCTTCAATAGATAAGTCTCGATGGCAAGGTTTACTCGTGGATCACGTTCATTGTCATTTGGTACGTATAGCATTTTTCCAACTCCTAACTCCGTTTAAGGAATAGATTATTTTTTCCCGCAGCTTAAATCTCAAAAAACTTATGGGGCTGCGCCAACTCTACGGGAATCCCTTCGCTGGCTGCGGCTGCCTGTTGACGTAGTTCTTCCAAATCACCCTGCTGCGGCAAATGAGTCAAAACTAATTTTTTGACCGCTGCATTTTTCGCAAAAGTACCGGCTTCACCAGCAGTGAAGTGGGCTTTATGACGTTCGTTGCCGTCAAATAAATACGTATCCGCTAAAAACAGATCCGCATCTTTGGCAAATTCATTGAAGGCTTCCAAATAGCCGGAATCACCAGTGAAAACAAAAACTGCACCAGTTTTTTCTTCAACAAAGCGCATCGCATAGCAAGGTACCGGATGAATCGTCTTCATAAACGTAACAAGAAACGGTCCAAGTTTCAATTCTTCTGCTTCAAAATAGGCATGACCTTCTGTAACGCCTTCCATCGTCAGATCATTGAAATGAAATTCATCCTCTGTGTGTCCATAAATTGGTAAGATTGGTTTAGGCGTTTGCGTTGGATAAAGCTGCCAGTAATATTGCAGCACCCCTAGATCGGCAATGTGGTCATGATGGTAATGAGTCAAAAGCACTGCATCCAAATCCAATGGATCAAGTTCCTTTTCCAGCTCTACCAATGTCGAGCTGCCGGCATCTAATAATAAATTAAAGCCGTCAGCCTGCAGCAAGTAGCTGGTGGTCCCTTGACCTTCATAAGGATACGCGCCTAAACAACCTAGGACGGTCAATTTCATGCTAATTCCCCCTGATCAATCTTTTCCTTCAAGGCTTGGTCATAAAAGGCTGCACTGGCTGTATTCACATACACGGCTACAAACAGTAAACCGACAAACAATGCAACGAATCCTAAAATATACCAACCGATAAAGGATAATTGTAATAGAATATATTTGCCCCAGCGATCCTTCAATAATGACCACGCACGCTTGATACAATCGCCGACGCTTAGATCCGGATAATCAAATTTCACCCAAACAGCAAATTTGAAGATGATACTGATGATCGTCGATACAAGCAAGAATGCTAAGGTCAAAATAGCATAAAGGCCAAGTACGCCGATATTTAACAAGGTAGACGCATTTTGAGCACTCGTTACCCCGCCAGATGAAATCAGTGAGATATACACACTGCTGCCGGCTTGTAGCAGCAACGGAATGAAGAAGATTGCTGCCAGTACATATTGCACGACTTGTGCAATGATATTGATTAACAGCAACGGGACATAATACCCTTGCTGAAAGACCACAAAAATTTGGCCTAATTCTGCTCTGCCGCCCCGAACCACATATAAACTGATGTAATATAGGGCATAGCTGAAGGCAAACACCACGAAGATACCCAATAGAAATGATATTCCTAACTGAAGATTTTCATTATTGGGCATCGATGAAATGGTGTTGATCATTCCTGTCAATAGTCCAACGACTACGATTAACCCGACGTTGATTCCCCACTGACCGTTTAAACGATCTTTCGCTCTTTGACGATATTCACTTAGACTCATAGAGACACTCCTTTTACGCGGGAAAACTTCCCTACGTTTCTTTTAATTCGGCTATTTCTTTGGTTAATTTCTGTATTTTTCGCTCGACTCGTTTGGCTTCAAGTGCAACTGGAACATTTGCATAATTGAGCCGTTCGAAGGTTTTCAATTCTTTCTTTAAAAGATCCAGCTCTGTACGTTTTGTATCTATTTTCGTATGCAAATCGCATTTCTCCTTCATACAAAGGCCTAAACAATCAGACATAAATTCAACAACGACTTCTGGCAAAACGATCTAGTAGTGTTTGATTTCTCCGACCGCATCATAATCTAAACGAGCAACAACTTCCGTGACTAATTTAACTGTATTGAAGTAATCATCTTCATGGATAACCGATGTATGGGAATGCAGATAACGAACCGGCACGGTAATAGCCAATGATGGCACACCATCACGGGTCAAGTGCATTTGACCAGCATCCGTTCCGCCGCCAGCAATGACCGTGTATTGGAATGGAATATCCAATTCCTCGGCGACATCGATCACGAAATCCAATAATTTTTTGTGAGGCACCATTGACGCGTCGTAGATCAGGATTTGCGGTCCTTTGCCAAGAACGGAATCTGCTTCCTTCGGTGTCATTCCCGGGGTATCCCCAGCCGTACCAGTATCCAGTGCAAATGCAATGTCAGGATTTACGATATGTGAGCTCGTCCGTGCTCCCCGCAGACCAACTTCTTCTTGGACGTCGCTGCCGGCAAATAATACATTGTGGTGTTCGCGTTTTGATAAGTTTTCTAAAACCCGCAATGCCACAGCTGTACCGATACGGTTATCCCAGGCTTTGGCTAATAAGAATTTTGATTCATTCATTCGTTGGTATTGAATATACGGCGTTACCATGTCGCCGGGACGGATGCCCCATTCTTTCGCTTCCTCTGCGCTGGTGGCACCGATATCGATAAACATATCTTTGATCTCAAAGGGTTTCTTGCGCGCTTCTGGTGTCAACACATGCGGTGGTTTTGAACCGATCACGCCATGGATAAGCTTGCCCTTGCGAGTCTTGATTTCCACTTGCTGAGCCAGCATAACTTGATTCCACCAGCCGCCGATCGTTTGAAATTCAAGGAAGCCTTTTTCCGTGATTTTTGTCACCATAAAGCCGACTTCGTCCAAATGACCAGAGATGAAGACTTTGGGTCCGCCGCCTCCACCGTGCTTTGCAATGACGCTGCCTAAACCGTCAAAGAAAATATCGTCAGCAAATTCCTTTGCGTAATCTTTGAAGACCTCTCTGACCTCGTCTTCATTACCCGCAATACCGCGAGCTGAAGTGAGATCAATCAATAATTGCTCTTCCTTTTTATCCACTCTTATTCCTCCTAAAAAAATCTGTTCTCCACTAAGAATGTCTCACCGTAAAAATAAGCAGACATCCCTTTTACCTACCAATCAGTATACCATTGTCAAAAAAATCTGCGAAGTATGTTGTATAATCACTAGGAGGTGATCAAATGGCGCGTTTATTAGCAATCGAATTAACCATGATGGTAATGATCGAAAATGAGCTGGGGGAAATCTTAGTGCAGGACCGTAAGAAGAAGGATTGGCCCGGCTGGACCTTTCCCGGCGGTCATGTAGAAAAGGATGAAGGCAGCTATGATGCCGCGGTTCGGGAAATCGAAGAAGAAACAGGTTTAGCACTGCAGCCCGTCTTACAAGGTACAGCCGAATGGAACAACCCGACCAAAGAAACTCGTGAACTGGCCTTGCTCTACACCGCAAAAGTCCATAAGCAAGCAGTACCCGACGATCTCTTTTGGGTCACAAAGGCTGAACTAAAAGCTCAGAAATTGGCAGGCACACTAAACGAGCTGCTGCCGATCTTTTTTGGTGAAAAGCAGCAGATATATTTCGAGGTATGAAAAAACCTGTAGACTAGGTCCAATTTAGGAATCTAGTCTACAGGTTTAAACGTATTTTTTATGCTCGTACTTTTTTCAATGACCACGTGCCTCTTTCCCGCATCGTGATCAAATGGATCACCCAAAATGCCGCCGCGAAGGCTAACAGCACACCTGAGTTGAATAGAAACTTATCTGTGAAGCTTTGATTGAAATCAACAGTTTTGCCGATCAGCTCATTATTCTGCGCAAACCAATAAGTTGGTGTGAAGGCCGCGATTTTATTCACCGCATTCGGTAAAAACTCACTTGGTACAAAGACCCCGCCGACAAAACAACTCCCCATAATGAAAATATTGTTGATGCCGGAGATCGCATCCTCGTTTTGCAGAATACTGGTAATCAGGATCGAGAAGCTGACGATTGCCGCAAAGAACGCTACCGTATTTAATACGAAATAGCCTAATATTTGGTCAAAACTGCCTTTGGTGATAAATAGGACAAACGCTAAGAAGATAATCCAGCAAAAGACTGCGAAAGCTAAATTGCCAGTCGAAATTTTGCGCGACAGCTTCCGCCGAGAAACTGGCGAACAGCTATTCCGCCGCTGAATTTCCTCGCGGTTGAAGGCTAAGTTCACGGCCGCATAACCGCTGAAGATCGATAAGAACATTCCGTAAGCCAGTAGATTATAAATCTGGCCAGTCACATTTTGTTTTTTCTTCTTATGATAACTCGTATCAAAATGAACCTTTCCAGCCTTGCCTAAGGTTGTCTTGGTTTTCTGCAACAATTCTTTTTGAGACAGATTCGGCAGTTGCTTTTGATACGTCAAATAAGTATTCAAATAGTTATTGATGGTCGTATCAACCAGCGATTGAGAAAACGTCGCAGGACGTGTTTTACTCGCCAGCTTCACAGCTTCGCTCTTAGATAATTTCGCCGAGAAATCTTTCGGGATTTCAAGAATATATTCCACTTCACCAAAATACAGTGCATCGTCCAAGCTTTTTTGCGAAGTATCTTTCAGCTTTACGATTGTATGCTGCTTTCCTAAATAATCGACAAAGTCTTTTTCAATGGCAGAGTCGTCTTCTGAAAGAACCGCGATCTTCGCTCCAGTCAATTCCTCTGCATCTTGCGTCAGCTGTCCGGCATAAAAGATCGTAATTACCACCATAATAATGATCCCCAAAAGAAGGCTGCCTTTATTCTTTTTTAGAATTTGCAGGATTGCTCTATAAGTGGTCATATTGCACCTTCCTTTCGAATGAATAATTTAATAGGATAAACAAAACGCCAAAACCAGCTAACCAGAGTAGATTGAGATAGAACGTCTTCAGCGATTGATAATAGAAAAGCTGGTACAAACTTTCACTGATCAAATTCACGATATTGATTCGGCCCAACAAAGGCACATGCACATCGATCCAATACTTGATTGATTGCGACCCCATCATTCCCGCTAAAAAACTCATGATCATGGAAATCGAGATCCCGATCGAGATTTTTTGCTGGAAATCCACCTTAGACAACGCATTACCGATCAGTGTTCCAAAGGAGATCGTGGTAAAGGCACCCAGAGCGCAGACGAGTAAAATATAATTCCAGTGATCGCCAAACTCGACTTGATAAACAAAGCGATAGAACATTAAGATAAAGGTTACTTGCACAAAGAACAGAACGAGACTCGCTAACATATTGGCAAATGACACCAGCAGTTTATTCCGCGGGATCAAACATAGCCGCATCCCTTCCGGTGATTGATTGGCCTGCTGATCGTTGGCATTGCGTAATCCCCACATAAAGCCATACATCACTGTCATCCCAACTAGGGTAAAGAAGTAGAAGGATTTTAAGTTGAAATTCCCCGTACCATTACCATCTTTGACATAATTTTTTTGCACCAGCGCCTGAGTGATCGCTTGGGGCTGGACTGCACCTGAAGCCATCAACGTTTCAACTTTATCCGTGTTTTGCAGGTATTGATTCAACAGCTCTTTTAACACCGTTTGCTGCGTGCCGCTTTTACTGACGAACAGCTCGATATTTTTCGCATCGATCTCAAAATAGCCAGAGATTTTGTCATCGGATAATTGCTTTTGTGCTTCTTTTTTCGTTAATTCTTTGCTTTTGAAAATCACTTCGTCATCATTTTTGATTTCCTTTAAAACTGCTTCAAACTGTTTTGATTTTTCCTGATCGGTAGAAACGATCCCGACGTTCGATGTTTCTAGTGCGGTAATTTCATCAAGATTGCCAAAGGCCAAATTGAACAGCAAGCCCAAAACAACGGGAAAAGCAAAGGTCCAAAAAAGCAGGCTGCGATTTCTTAACAGGACACGCAAACGATAAATAAATAAACGAACAAACATATTCTCACCCCTAATCCCTTAATTCTTTTCCGGTGATCTCCAAGAACACATCATTCAACGTTGCTTCTTGGGTATGGATATTGGCATACATGATCTTTTCTGCTTCAAAGTAGCTTAAGATCGGCAGCAAAGTTTTCTTCAAGTCCTTGGTCGTTATCTGCAAATAGCTTTCATCGTAGCTCACTTCCAAAATCGATGGAAAGGCACCGACTTCTGCGACTTGCTCTTTGGTCAATCCAGGTACTTCAATAATCAGTTTTTCATTTTCACGAACCATATTTTTTAATTGCTCTTTACTGCCTTCTGCAATTACTTGACCTTGGTCGATGATCACGATGTGGTTGCACAAAATTTCGACCTCTTCCATATAGTGAGTCGTGTATACAATCGTCGCACCTTGGCGATTCAATTCTTTGATGCTGTCTAAGATCTTGTTTCGACTTTGCGGGTCAACGGCGACTGTCGGCTCATCCAAGAAAATCAATTCCGGCTTGTGCACGATTCCACAGGCAATATTCAGACGACGCTTCAACCCGCCGCTTAATTGCTTAGGATAGAACTTGCGAAATTCTTCTAACCCAACCAATTGGATCACTTCTTCCACATATTGTTCCCGCTTCGCTTTTTCCTGAACATACAGACCGCAGAAATAATTGATATTATCCGTCACGTTCAATTCTTCAAATAATGCGATTTCCTGTGGTACGACACCGATTTTTTGTTTGATGCCATATTTTTCCGGCCCCATCTCTTCGCCAAAGATCTTGATTGATCCGCGATCATAGGTCAATAATGAAAGCACACAATTGATTGTTGTAGACTTCCCACTCCCGTTAGGTCCCAATAGTCCTAATATCTCACCCTTTTTAACTGATAGATTCAAATGATTCAATGCGGTGAAATCACCGTAACGTTTAACTAAATTTTCGATTTCGATCAACATTTGCAAAACCCCTTTTCCTTTTCTTCTTACATTTACTATAATGAAATCAGTACCTTTGTTGTAGTGAGTTTCCGCCAATCATAGAATGACAAATGTCATTTTATGCGTTTCATTTTGCATTTTAAGACAATTAGCGACATCGGGTGTGTACGAAAAATGAATACATTAATACGAATTAGGATGCCAGTCCAGCTTTTCGCAGTTTGCCATAGCTCAAAAGCAATTCACTGGATAAACACAAGCTTAGTAGAAAAATGTTTAGCTGGATGGTATACGTGATGAAAATCAAACTCATTTTTCGCTTTTTGAAAAATGATTACTTTATTATGAATTAGGATGCCAGTCCAGCTTTTCACAGTTTGTTATAGCTCAAAAGCAATTCACTGGATAAACACAAGCTTAGTAGAAAAATGTTTAGCTGGATGGTATACGTGATGAGAATCGGACTCATTTTTCGCTTTTTGAAAAATGAATACATAAATACGAATTAGGAGCCGCCATGAAAAATTTAAATAATTATTGGGTTGATTTTTTCTTTTTAGAATTGATTGGTATTTTGCTGCTGTTTCAACAGGGGTTCAAGCCGCAAATGGTGGTGTATTTGCTGGCAGCTATCCTGCTGGCCGGCCCAGCGTTGCTGCTGGAAAAATCTTTAGGACAAACCATGGGTGTTTTTCCATTATTGATTTTAAGCTTTTTCTGGCCGATGCTGCTGGTTTTTCTGCCAGCAAATTTACGGATTGCTTGGCGAGAAGAGCTGATTTGGAGTTGGGTCGTTATTGTATTGTTCATCCCGTTATTTCAGGAGGCCTACTCTTTTCCGGAGCGGCTGCTCATTCTTGGTTTAAACTGCTTTGCTATTTTATTGGCTTGGCGTGGGAAGAAACAAGAAGACGTTACCGAGGCGTTGTTGCAGCTGAAGGATGACAGTTGGGAAAAACAAGAGCTGTTAAAACAAAAGAATCAAGAATTGATCCAATCACAGGAAACCTTCATTGACTTAGAGATTTCTGAGGAACGTAACCGGATCGCCCGCGATATCCATGACAATGTCGGACATTTATTATCCAGCGCCATCATTCAGCTTGGTGCGATCGAAGCCATTAATCAAAGTTCACAATTAAAAAAACCGTTGACTCAACTGAAGTCGACGATTCACACGGGAATGGATAATATTCGCGAAAGCGTTCATGATCTGCATGAGACCTCGCTAACCTTTGAAAAAGGCTTGGAGCTGTTGATCGCTGATTTTCAATATTGTGAAATAGAGCTTCGCGGGAATGTTCCGCAAAACTTGCCGCAGGAGCAAGGGAGAACGTTGTTGATGGTCATGAAGGAAGCCTTCTCTAATGTGATGAAACATAGCAATGCGACTAACATCATCCTTTCTTTCAATGAACTGCCTGCTTTTTACCGCCTGCAAATTCTTGATAACGGGACTCTCGCAAAAAAAAGCGGTGATGGCATTGGTTTAAAAAGTATGCGTCAGCGGGTCGAACAGATTGGCGGACAGCTCCATATCTCGCAAACACCAACTAACTTTATGATCAATGTCATTTTGCCAAAGGATGCGCGTTCTTCATTTCGCAAAAAAAGTTGATGATAGGAATAGACAAAATTCGGCCGCTAGGGATCGAAAATGAAGACTCAAGGAGGAACACTATGATTCGTGTTGTTGTGGTAGATGATGATCCGTTAGTGACGGAATCGTTAAAAACTATTTTAGAAATATCTGAAGAGATCCAAGTTCTTGGCACAGGAAATTCAGCCTCGGATGCAGTGACGCTGTACTTGCAGGAACGCCCCGACGTTTTATTAACCGATATTCGAATGGGCGAAAGCACCGGAATCGAAGCGGCAAAAGAGATTTTTAAGCAAATTCCTGATGCAGTCATTTTACTGCTGACAACTTTTTCTGATGATGAGTACATTCGCGAAGCTTTGCAGATTGGTGTGAAAGGCTATCTAATCAAACAAGATCTTGCCAGTATCGTGCCCGCCATCAAGGCTGTTTATAACGGACAAACTGTTTTCGGCACAGAGATTGTAGGCAAATTGGCCTCGATCTTGACTGATCAAACACCGCAAAAGCGCTCCCAGATTGAATTATCAGAACGCGAAGAAAGCATCTTGATCGCTGTCGCCAATGGAAAAAATAATAAAGAAATTGCCGAAGAGCTTTTCCTAAGTGAAGGAACAGTCCGGAACAACATCAGTCAGCTGCTGGAAAAATTGGAAGTGCGCGACCGCACCCAATTGGCAATCTTCTATTATAAAAATTATCAGCAGAAATAGCCTAGGGAATGTTTTTCCTTAGGTTTTTTTATTGTGCCAACCTCCCCATAGCAAATAAGCAGGTTCCAGCAGTAATACTCCAGCTACCTTTTTTTCTTCTTATTATTGCCTTTTTTCTTATTCTTTTTATTGCTGCTCTTCTTGGTATTCGTTTGTCTATTTGCGATCAAGGATTGAACATAAGCAGCCTTTGGTGTGAGCAGTTTCGGCTTTTTAGTTTTCTGCAAATCAGCTTCTGGCGGGTTCGTTACCGCGATCGCGGATGAGTCTTTCACCAAAGAATAGTCATTCGGCTCTAGTTGCGGAGATGGGGATTCCAGCAGCGGATCAAGGACCGGCTCTTGTACTTCTGCTGATTCCTCTGGCTCTTCTGCAACAAACAGGACTTGGAGATTCTCCAAACTTGTCACCTCTGGATGACCCACCCGGACTAAGGTCAATACTTCCGCTTCACTCAAACTGGTTACATCAAAATCTTGCGGAACAATGATCTCGACAGTCTTCACTTCGGTTTCTTCGGCTGCTGAAGCTTGAACAGACTCCTCCCGCAGTTCATCATACATTTCCTCCTCTTCAAGGGTTTCTTTCACTCCAGGTCGATTGAGTTTGACGAATTCAGCAAAGCGTTTTACTCCAGAGGCTGTTTTAAAAATACTCAAAGTCGTCAATACTTTCAGCATTCTGATTGCTTCGATCCCTGATCGTCTTTCATTCGCATTTTGGATCGTCAACGTATGTCTTTTTCCCGCCGCATCTTTGAAAACAGAAACAAAACGTAGATTCAAATCTGGATTCGCATTCTCCCTAGTCGCTGGGGTATTCAAAATATTTTTATAGAAACATGCTTCCTTGGAAAAGCGGTCATACTCCTGTTGACTGCTAAACAAGCGGGCTTTCACTTGATTCCACTCGCTGCCCGCTGCAAAATAATCTTTGAAATAAGCGCAATACTTCCGTAGCAGATCGCTCGGTTCAGCGTTCAAGAACAAGTCTCGGACTAAATCACGACACAAAAAGGAAAAATCGCTACAACTAAGTGCGTCCCGCAACATAACAACAATAAGATATTCAATGACAGAGGCTATATCACGTGTGTGTTGAAAATACATATTGATTCTGGATTCTAGACGATCTCGTTTCATAACAAATAGAGTTCTTTGAGTTAGTGGTTTTGATTGTTGGTTTGATTTCATATCATTCTCTCCCTTGGCTTTTGTTTACGCTTTCTTATCTTCAAAAAACATCATAACTCTAAGTAAATAAAAATACGAGTTTGAATTTTTTAATTGGAAATAAAGAATTTCACCTGTATCCAAAAAAAGTGTTTTCTTATTAAGTTTTTGGATTAATTAAGATAACTAAAAAAAATCGCTTACGGAGATTCCATTTAACCTTTATTAAGTTGTCTTTATTATTAAAAAAAACAGTATTTGACTGCTAATAGTCAGAATACTGTTAAAAACTTTGTTTGTGCATTTTACTTTTTGACCGTCAAAATTCTGAAAAAAAATTTTCTGATCCAAATAAACAGCGGCAAACACCTCAAAATTTGGTGTTTGCCGCTGCTTTATTTGATCTCGGCTGGATTCATTTCCTGCCATTCCTTACTCAAAAAGTATGGATTATTGATTTGATAGCTCTCAGCTTGCGACTTGCGATCTTGCAAGAATGGAGCGATTTGTTTATCCGCTGCCAACCAGCCCTTCCAGCCTAAGTGAATCGTATCTTGCATGAAATACGGTGTGTTGTCTTGGTCGGTATAATCAGCGATATTGTTGAATCCTTGCGAAGTCAATTGATATTTGATTTTATCGGAGAACTGCTGCAGCATCTCTTTTGAAAGTCCAGTGAATCTTGCCCAGCGGCCATTGACCGGCGGAATAATAAAGAGAGCGTCCGCATGTTCTTTTGCCAATTGATCCAATGCCAATTGAAAATCCGAGAATTCAGGTGAAAAACGATAATCCCAGTTCTTTTGCGAGTCCGCAAAACGATTCATATGTGGTTTGATCCGTTTGTGATAAAAACGTCGTTGAATACCGAATTCATTTCCTTGGGTCGCCCGTTCGCCTAAACGATCGGCTAAAGTAGCCAGTTCATCAGGATTATAGTTTGCAGGCAATGCTTTTACACTTTTATCGATCTCAGCCTGCTTGCTAAGCATCCCGATGGTACTGAACAGCTCATCTTCTCGTTCCAGCATGTTCAATTTTAACTTACTGAAAGTCACATCGGTTTGATCAGGCAGTTTGCCATCCCGCACAGCATCCAGCATTCGTTCTAAACGTTCATCTTTTCTTACCCCTCCATAATGAGTCAAACGCTGGGCTAAATATTTATCGCTGGCTTGGACTTTTTTCAGACTTAACAGCCAATTCAAGGTTTGCTCTGGGGAATAGTAGGCATCAAAGTAATCTCGTTTGATCCCATTTTTAACAAACCATTGCGGAGAAATGATGAATACGACTTTTCGATCCTTCAAATCATTTCCCAACGACTGCATCATCATAAACTGAGTCAATGACTGCGTTCCGGGTGCCCCCATCAAAAAGGGGGTGTAGCCTCTATCGTATTTTTCGGCTAAGACCGATGGATGAAAGGGACTGATCCGGCTCAATTCGGACGAACCGAAAAACGGTACATAATTATCGGTACTTAGAGCTTCTTTTGTGATACTGTTCCCCCGTAAAACATTTCCCGCCATCGAACTTGAAGCTGCTTTGATCAGCTTCGGGTCATTGCTGTTGATTTTGAATGGTGAAAAAAACAGAAGAACCAATAACGCTGCCGCTAAAAGAATCGGCCCAAAGATACCGAAGAGTTTCTTTTTCATTAAGCTTGCAAGGCTTTCACTTGTTCAATGATTTTGTTTGGTGTGTTCCATTGAGCGCGGTCAAACTCTGAAACAGGAACCTGTACGCCTAATTGTCCTTCGATTTCCACTAATAATTGAACCGTTGCTAAAGAGTCCATCAACCCTTCTTCAAACAGATCCACCTCGGGATTATCTCTCACTTCATCTGTTCCTGTAATATCTTCTAAAATACTGAATAATGTGTCTTCCATATTAATCGCTCCATTTCGTTTTTAGTTAATTGTTTAGTGCATTAGAAAAATAGTATGAACCCATAATTTATCCAAAAAGCCTGAGAAGATTAAAAAGCTCAAGCAGACAGCGTTAAAGGTTAAGAAAATCGCCAACGCATGGGTAAATTTGTTAGATGGGAGCTGTTTCTTATGTTTCTTTTTAAAGCGCAGCCACGCATCGGTCAAGCAAATCAAGGCAGCGTGGTAGAAACCGTATAAAATGTAATACCAAGTCAAACCGTGCCAGACGCCCATGATCAAAAACAAAGCAAAGTAGCCAACATTTGAGGCCACGATCCGGCTCTTGAAGGTTTTCTTTTTAAGCAAAGTGAACATCAAGCGCATATAGATGTAATCACGGAACCAGAAGGACAAGGTCATGTGCCAACGATTCCAGAATTCCTTGATGTTCCAAGCTAAGAACGGTTTGTTGAAGTTAGGCGGTGTTTCGTAGCCCATCAACTTGCTGGTACCCACTGCGAACAAGCTGTAACCGGCAAAGTCAAAGAATAAATACATACTATAAACGTACATATACCCGACTAAGCCCCATGAAATACCGCCATGGTGCATCGCCATCCGATCAACGATTGGCAGCAGCACTTGACCGAAGTAATAACCGATCACGAATTTATATAAAAATCCGACGAAAATATCATGGACGCCCGCACCTAATAGATCGACGTATTTTTCCGGTGCCGGCGGTTCCTTCAAGTCCTTTTCAAACCGACGATAACGGTCGATTGGACCTGAGGATATCGTTGGGAAGAACAGCAAGAACTTAATATAGTTCAACGGGCTGTATTCCTTGATCATGCCGTCGCGCATTTCCATGATGATCTGGACCGACTTAAAGGTCAGGTACGAGATCCCTAGAAAACCGAAGATAGAATTTTGGCCATCCATAAAAGGGGTTACTTTGACCAGAATCAAGGGCAAGATACTTAAAAATACTGCGAAGTAAAAAACGCCGGCTTGATTCTTGTTTTTGCGATAGTGGTTGTAGCACCAAACTAATATACTTTGAAAGATTACGTAGCCAATCAACGCCAGTCCTTGGCGATAATCATTTCCGCCAAAGGAGATGTAGAGAAAGAACAGTGTGATCAATGACTGATACCAGCCGATCCGCTTGCCGCGAATCAATAAGCTCAAAATCAGCGGCAGCAGGGTCACAATCAAGATAATAAAATAAATCGGTGAAGCATAAGGCACCATGTGAGGAATCAACATCAGCTATTCACCTCGTTGATCAGTCTCTTGCGGTCGATCTTGCCGTTTGCTGTCAGCGGTAACTGCTCCACATAGACAAATTTTTGCGGAATCATGTACTCCATGACCCCTTCCGCCAATTCTTCTTTGACTGCCTTAGTTAATTGGTAAGCTTTCTCAAAATCATTATCGTTAGCGACTACATAAGCGACTAATTGTTGAACCTTGTGATCTTGATATTTTGGAACGACCGTCGCCTGCTTCACGTAGGAGACTTTTTCCAGATGATGATCGATATCTTCCAATTCGATTCGGAAGCCATGCAATTTCACTTGAAAATCAATCCGACCTTCATACAGCAGCAAGCCATCTTCCTGCAGTCGGCCAGCATCCCCTGTATGATAAGCAGGAACGCCATCAATCTCGAAAAAGGCCGCCGCTGTTTTTTCAGGATTGTTCATATACCCTTTCGAAACACTTGGCCCTTTGATGATGATCTCGCCTGCTTCGCCAGCGGCTGCTTGTCGATCTTCATCGTAAATCAAGACTTCAGTATCTTCTTTGACATAGCCGATCGGCACACGATCGTAAGTGGCTAACACTTCTGCTGTCACTTCGATTTGCGTCATTGCAACCGTTGCTTCTGTCGGCCCGTAAGTATTGAAGACTTTCGCATTTGGGAAGCGCCGCAGCAATTCCTCCGCGGTTTTACGCGGCAGCTCCTCGCCGCAGAATTGAAAAATCTTCAATGATGGTACGCGTTCGCCATCGAAGGTCTTTTCCATCAAACAAATATCCATGAATGACGGTGTCGAGACCCACACTTCCAAAGCCAATTTGGGCAGAAAGCTGAATAATTTTTTAAAGTCGTTGATTACGGCTTTTTCCATCGGAATCAAAGTACCCCCGCTGCAAAGTGCGGGATACACGCTCATAACGGACAAATCAAAAGAATAAGGTGCCTGTGATAAAAAACGCATTCCTGACTCGATTCCAAAATCCTTCAGATCCCAATTCGTGAAGCTTAATAGATTTTTGTGACTGATTTGGACTCCCTTAGGCACACCTGTCGTTCCAGAGGTGAAGATAATATAAAAAGTCTCATCACCTGTGACTGGCTGCAACGCTGCTTGTCCTTGCTCTGTCGTAAAAATCTCAGCAAGTTCTTTCGGTGTCACAATTGGAACCTCCGCTGCGATTTCCTCTGGCCAAGGCAGGACACTTAAGACCATTGCCGGCTGCGCCACCTCAAGAATCAATTGGATTCGATCTAATGGCGTATTCGATTCGATGGGAATGTAGGCATGCCCGCTTTTGACCGCGCCTAGGAAACTAGCGATCATTTCAAATTCCAGCTCGCCAAACACAACGATCGGTGTTTGAGCCGCTGTTGTACGATTTAAATATTGTGCTAAATTGTCTGACCATTGCCGCAAGGTTTGATAGCTGAAGGCTGTTGTTTCTGATTGATAAGCGATGGCCTCAGGTTTTTCACTGGCCCATTGGTCAATGGTTGTAATGATATTTTCCATGAATGTCCCTCCGTTCGGTTCAAGAACGAACTTTCTAAAATTCGTTATAGATAAAATTACCGCCTTGAATACTCTTGTAATGGTATAAGTAAACGAGAATCAAAAGGACGGCAAAGTAGAAAATCGTCTTTCCAGCAAAACTTAACCAGTACCGAGTAGCGGGGCGTTTAAAAAATTCTTTCATCTGATCGCCCTCTCCTTTTTACTTTTGTCATCATTATAGAACGTTGATAAAAATCTACCATTTGTTCCCCTTACATATACCGCTTCCAAACGAACAGTTTTGTCACATGCTTGACAATATATTTTACAGCGCAGTCAAAAGGTTGTTTCCCCGAGGTTCGTACCAGACCAATTTAAAAATAGAGCACCAAAAAAAGGAGCTGCTAAAACCAATTAGCAGCTCCCATTAAGATATTCCTAAAGCATTTTTTTCTGATAGACACAAGATATCCCGTAAAACAACGCATAAACGACGAGCATCAATCCGCAAAACAGGTAAACAAATCCATAATCTGCATTTTGCGCAATATGGGAGATCACCGAAAGAGCCAACACACTGTGAATCAACGCTAAGATTGCCGGGATGAAAAAGACTACACGATTTTCTCTTTTGATTTCTTGATAGATCGTTTTATTTGGAATCCCCAGCTGCCGCAGCAGTGCATACTTCTTTTTCTTCTGCTTAAACTCTGAGAGCTGGCGCAAACTTACCATGCTGGCCGTCGAAATAATGAAGGTCGCCGTGACAAATGTAGCCACGAATAAAACCAAACCCATACTGCTGCGAGTTCGCCGATAAATTTCTTGGTGTGAGGTATATTCTGAACGATAAATCGTGGAACCGTCCTTTTTCGGACCTTCTCCTTCATTGATTTCACCGATGACCCGTTGATGTTTCCAAGCCAATGTGTAGTGGATCGGAAAATCCCAATCCCCCTTCAAGTTTTGGCGAATCAGCCGATTAAGCTTTTCTTCATTTTTATTCTTTACATCGATCGCCTCAACGGTATATGCCAAGCCGGGAGTCTCATTGAACAACTCATCCGAAACCACAATCATTCCAGTGCCGTAACGCAGGTTCGTATCACCAAAAAAGTTCGGATAAATCTTTTGAACATCCAACTTCCGATCCTTCAAGTAAATGATCTTGCTGTAATGAGTATATTCCTTCAAGTAACGTTGATAAGAACTTAAGACCACGGTCGAATTTGCTGTCTTTAAATGGATGTCCTGCAAGGTTGGATTGAGCTTTTGAAACGCCTGATAGTCAGACAGAGAAATCATGTCCATGATCTCTGGTTGCGAATCAATCCCCTCACCAGAAATTTCAACACTTTGCTTCGCCGGAAGAGCTTTAAAGTTTAAGGATTGCCGTTGATAGGGTGCCACACTTTGCAGCTTCGGCGCAATTTTTTGATAGCTTTCTCGAGTAATCATCAAAGAAGCTGGGGCGATCTCTTTGACAGAGCGCATTTCCAATGAAGCAATCGCCGCCATTCCGCCTAAAATTGCCAACGCCAAGCCCAACGCAACCGTGATAGAACCTAAGAAACGCCACTCCGTAAACAAACGCAGCTGCCATTCACTGCGAGACAGCATACCGAGGTTTTTATTCAAGCGCTTTGGGCGATAGGAATTATACCAGCGTAAGGTAAAGGCAAAAAACAAGTAGCTGCCCAGCACACATAAAAGAAAAATCGTTCCCATCAGTAAGCCGTTTCCTTGAATCAAACCAAAATAATTACTTGCTTTGCGGGATAACACGATATAAGCCAAGGCCATCCCCCAGCCCCCAAGCAAAAACAAGGCACCGATCAGCCCAACAATTTTTTTCCAAGTCGGCACCTGCATCGCCCGTATCTTACGCAGCTGAAGTTTTTTCAGATGAGAGAACTTATATCCCGATACCAGCCAAAGAATCTGCAATGAGACGACTCCTAGGATAAACAGCACCACTAAACCCGTGTCAACGATCGCATCACTTGAAAAAAAGAAATGCACTTGCAGCGGCAGATCCATCGCCTTCACCAGGATCATACTGAAGAGCTTGGACAATAAGACCCCTAGTCCAATCCCGATCACAAAGGAAAAAAGTCCGATAAAGAATATCTCTAAAATGAACCAGAGACAGATTTGATAGTAATTCAAACCGTATAGATGAAAAATACTAATATCCTTGCGACGATTTTCAATGAAGAAACGATTGGTATTCGCCATAAAAAAGAGCAGAATCAAGACAACCGCGAAGCTGCCAAAGCCCAGCATTCCCACAAGCTGAGTATTTTTCCCGGCACCGCGGATCAATGGCTGCTCGTAGGTCATCGCAGTAAAGGAATAATAAACCATAACCGCAAAAATCAGACTGAAGAAAAAGATCAAATAATTCGATAATTGTTTTTTGAAGCCCCGCCAAATGATTCTAATCAGCATTGGCTTTGCCTCCCCCGCCGATCGTCGCCTGCATATCGATCACCTTTTCAAAAAAATCCTTGCGGGAAGAACGCCGAACGATCTCTGAAAAGAAACGGCCATCTTTAATAAACAAAACCCGATTGCAATAGCTAGCCGTGTAAGGATCATGAGTCACCATTAAAATTGTCGTATCCTCATGAAGATTAACATCATCCAAATAATTTAAAAATTCCGTCGCAGCTTTGGAATCCAAAGATCCGGTCGGCTCGTCAGCGAATAAGACCAGCGGCTTGCTGATCAGCGCACGGGCCGCCGCTGTCCGCTGTTGCTGTCCCACCGAGATTTCTTCCGGATAGCGCGATAAAATATGTTCAATCTTTAAGATTCTCGTCAAACGAAGCACCCGTTCTTCGATCTCTTCATTCGACAATTTACTGACAGTCAGCGGCAAGATAATATTGTCCTTGACTGTCAAACTGTCGATCAAATTAAAATCTTGAAAAATAAAGCCCAGCTTTTCCCGTCGAAAATCCGTCAAACGACTCTCCCGCATCTGGGTAATGTCTGCTCCTGCGATTTTAACCGAGCCCATCGTCGGCAATAAAATCGTTGAAAGAATATTCATTAAAGTAGTTTTTCCCGCTCCGCTCGGTCCCATAATGCCGACAAATTCCCCTTTTTCGACGGTGAAGTTAAGGTCATTCAAGACATTTACTTTATTATTTCGCGTGCCGTAACTTTTACTAAGATGCTGCACATTGATAATTGTTCCCATTTGTTTCCTCCTGCATCGGCTTAAATTACTTATTTTTAACCAAAAATAATCAGATTTTCCTCTTGCATCACCGGTTAACTGATTGTCATCAGCAAAAAGCCTGATAAAAACTTAGAATGAAATCTATTTGTAACATCTAAATTTTTTCTTTTATGGTATCATATTTGAGGTGGTTTCCTATGTGAAACGACCTTCAATAACCTTACAAATTTTTCACTTTTTAGAAAAAATATTTTTCAGTTATTTTATTTTATCTGGAAGCTTGTCCTTATCAGCTTTCTTTTATCTTTCAGTAAACAAACACACTATATATGGCTGTCTCTTATACACATCTAGATGTGTATAAGAGACAGGTCCTTATCAGCTTTCTTTTATCTTTCAGTAAACAAACACACTATATATGGTGTGTTTTTCTTTTTTACCGGAAAAATAATACTATATATCGTTGCAACCACATCAAAAATACTATATGATTGATAATGAACTTTAAAGGAAATGGAGCTGCTTGCAATGATGGAAATCCACACAAAAGACTCGTTGATCAACGAATATCAACCGTCGCTAAAAAATATTAAGGTCGTAAAACGTGATGGTCGTCACACAGCATTTGATGACCAAAAAATTTATGATGCCTTGATCAAAGCCGAAACAAAAATCAAAGGATCAGTTGACCCATTGACTCATGAACGTATCCAGTCAATTGTTGAACGCGTAGATGCAGAAATTTCAGAACGTTTTACTAGCGATATCAAAATCTATGAAATCCAAAACATCGTGGAGCATATATTATTAGAACATAACGAGTATGAATTAGCGGAAGAATATATCAATTACCGGACGCGCCGCGACTTCCAACGCAGCAAAGCAACTGATATCAACTTTACGATCGGCAAACTGATCAATAAGGATCAAACGGTCGTGAACGAAAATGCTAATAAAGATAGTGATGTTTTTAACACACAGCGTGATTTGACTGCTGGGATCGTCGGCAAATCGATCGGTTTAAAAATGTTGCCGCCTCACGTAGCGAACGCTCACCAAAAAGGCGACATCCATTATCATGATTTGGACTACCATCCATATACTCCAATGACTAACTGCTGTTTGATTGACTTCAAAGGCATGTTAAATAACGGCTTTAAAATCGGTAATGCGGAGGTCGAAAGTCCTAAATCGATCCAAACGGCGACTGCCCAAATTTCTCAAATCATCGCCAACGTGGCTTCAAGCCAATACGGCGGCTGTTCGGCGGACCGTACTGACGAGCTGTTAGCTCCTTTTGCGCGCCTAAATTACGATAAACACTTAAAAGATGCGGAAGAATGGATCGATGATCCTGCAAAACAAAAAGCTTTTGCCAAACAAAAAACCCGTAAAGACATTTACGATGCGATGCAAAGCTTAGAATATGAGATCAATACCCTATTTACTTCAAACGGACAAACACCATTCACATCACTAGGCTTCGGTCTGGGGACAGATTGGTTCGAACGCGAGATCCAAAAAGCGATCTTACAAATCCGGATCGAAGGTTTAGGCAGTGAAAAACGTACAGCGATCTTCCCTAAATTGATCTTTACTTTACGTCGCGGCACGAACTTAGAACCAAACGATCCAAACTACGATATCAAAGAATTGGCGTTAGAATGTGCAACAAAACGGATGTATCCAGATATCTTGAACTACGATAAATTGATTGAACTCACTGGCAGCTTCAAAGTGCCAATGGGCTGCCGCTCATTCCTGCAAGGCTGGAAAAATGAACAAGGTGAAGAAATCAACGCTGGCCGGATGAACCTTGGGGTTGTTACTTTGAACTTGCCGCGTATCGCTTTAGAATCTGGCGGCAACAAAGAAAAATTCTGGACATTATTAGAAGAACGTCTGCAAATCGCCAAAGATGCGCTAGTCTTTAGAATTGATCGTTGTAAAGAAGCAACACCTGCAAATGCACCGATTCTTTATCAATACGGCGCTTTCGGCAAACGCTTGAAACGGACTGACGCAGTCAATGAATTATTCAAAAACAAACGCGCAACTATCTCTTTAGGCTATATCGGTCTTTACGAAGTCGCTAGCGTCTTTTACGGCGGCGAATGGGAAGACAACGCAGAAGCGAAAGACTTCACGTTAGACATCATGAAGGACTTGAAAGAACACGCGGATGCTTGGGGAAACGAATACGGCTATCACTTCAGTGTTTACTCAACACCAAGTGAAAGCTTGACCGACCGTTTCTGCCGTTTAGATACTGAACGTTTCGGTGTCGTTGAGAACATTACGGACAAAGACTACTATACAAATAGTTTCCATTACGACGTTCGTAAAAATCCAACCCCATTTGAAAAATTAGACTTTGAAAAAGATTATCCTAAATATTGTTCCGGTGGCTTTATCCACTACTGTGAATACCCTGTCTTGCAGCAAAATCCAAAATCATTGGAAGCTGTTTGGGACTACGGCTATGATCGGATCGCTTATCTAGGAACGAATACTCCAATCGATCACTGCTACGAATGTGGTTTCGAAGGCGACTTCAAACCAACCAAGCGCGGTTTTGAATGCCCGCAATGCGGCAATCACGATCCAAAATCTTGCGACGTAGTGAAACGAACTTGCGGCTATCTTGGAAATCCTCAAGCACGCCCAATGGTTCACGGTCGTCATGAAGAAATCGCTTCACGTGTAAAACACATGAAATAGAAAGCTTACTCATCTAAGCGAAGAATAAAAAAGACAGGGACGGCGCTCTTTGCCGCTCCCTGTTTTACTTGAAAGGTGAAAAATATGCGTAATCCTAAACCAAAAGAATGGCTGGCGAGGGAATTAAGCCAACATTATATCGCTGATTACAAAGCCTTCAACTTTGTCGATGGTGAAGGCGTCCGCAACAGTCTTTACGTCAGCGGCTGTCCCTTTGCCTGCGAAGGCTGCTTCAACGCTGCTTCGCAAAATTTCCGTTACGGCAAACCCTTCACCCAAGAAATCGAAGATCAGCTGATTAACGACACAGCTCATGACTATGTGCAGGGTGTGACCTTCTTAGGCGGCGAACCTTTCTTAAATACGCAAGTCTGCTTGAAGGTGATCGATCGGATTCGAGCTGTATTTGGCAACACGAAGGATATTTGGTCTTGGAGCGGTTATACCTTTGAGGAGCTGCTGTTAGACAGCGAAGACAAATTAGAAATGTTAAGCAAGATCGATATTCTAGTGGATGGCCGCTTTGAGCTTTCCAAGAAAAACCTGATGCTGCAATTTCGCGGCAGCTCAAATCAGCGGATCATCGATGTTCAAAAATCACTGGCTAAAGGTGAAGTTGTCATCTGGGAAAAGCTTCATGACTCAGAAAAAGCCTTTGAACAAATCAAAAAGAGCGACCTAATTTGATCGCTCCTCCCATAATGGCAACACAATATTTTCAAACGCAACGGGATCTAGATTAGTCACGGTAATACCGACTAATCGGATTCCTTTTTCTATACCGCCGATTTCTTCCCAAATCAAGCTCGCTTGAGAAAACAAATCTTCCTTCTTTTCTATGTAATACGGAAATGTCACACGCCGCGTGATTGTCGTATAGTCGGCGTAGCGAATCTTAACCACCACTGTTTTGCCATGACGCTGGACCCGCTTCAATGAGTTTTCAACCTTTTCCGCTAACTGCCGCAATTGACTCAACACCTCATCATCAGTTGCTAACGGACGACCATAAGTATGCTCCTTGCCAACCGATTTGCGTTCGCGAGTAATGTTTACCGGCGAGTCATGAATCCCCCGCACCTTCCGATATAACGAATAGCCCATCTTACCAAACTGCTGAATCAAAAACATTTCGCTTTTTTCATAAAGATCCGCGCCTGTAAAAATACCCAAGTCATTCATCTTCGGCACCGTCTTTTTGCCCACGCCATGAAACTTTTCGATCGGCAGCCGCTTCAAAAAGACCACCGCCGCTTCAGGTGAAATCACGGTCATCCCTCTAGGCTTTTGGTAGTCAGAAGCCAGCTTGGCCAAAAATTTGTTATAGCTGACACCAGCAGAGCACGTCAGCTGCAGCTCCTGCCAGATATCCTGTTGGATCATCCGAGCAATCTTGATAGCAGAGCGAGCCTCGATTTTATTTTCCGTAACATCAAGATACGCTTCATCGATTGAGACCGGCTCAATGATATCGGTGTACCGATGAAAAATCTCCCGTACCTGTTTTGAGACCGCGCTGTATTTTTCATGATCCCCAGGTTTAAAAATAGCCTGCGGGCACAGCTCATAGGCCTTCTGGGCGCTCATCGCCGAGTGGATGCCGTAGACCCGCGCCTTGTAATTAGCCGTCGTCACGACCCCTTTTCCGCCCGTATCAGAAGGATGGCGAGCAATCACCAGCGGATGCTTCGCTAATTCAGGATCGTCCCGCTCTTCCACGGAGGCAAAAAAGGCATCCATATCGATATGAATAATTTTTCGCGACGTATCATTTTTCAATGGAAACACTAACTCAGCCATCCAACTCGCCTCCTCTCCTATGAGTCATTCTCTATTTATTATAACCGAACATCTGTTCATAGACAATTAATCATGCTGAATGTAAAAGGAATTTAAGAAGGCAGATTTAATTTGTTGTAAAACGACAGCTGCTTATTTTCAAAAAAAATTTTTTCATCACGCAAAATAGAACTAGCAGCTGATAGCTAGTTCCTGTTTAAGTATTCATTCTCACTGCGCATACGATTCCATTTATCGTACTGATGCTTTGACTAATCATCAGGCCAGCTAGCTCATAGGAAAGGAAACTTTTTTCAAAAAACGAAAAAAGCCTGATCTTCGTACGCATACCATTTTACTAACCTGCTAAAGCAGGAAGTAAAACTGGCAAAAAAATAGACAGCACACGCTGTCTATCGTTCAATCAGATTTACTTTGCGGATCATCAATTTATCAGCTGAGCCTCGTTGGAATTCTTGGGGTTCGCCGAAAATCTCAGCATAGATCACTTTGTTGTGCTCGCGACGACGCAATTGATAAATGATTTTTCCGCTATCTTCTAATTCTTTCATCATTTCCGTCACACCGCCAAAGCCGGTTTTCTTGGTAATGAATCCGGTCGCCACCATTCGTTCATCCAAATAGCGGGCGGAAATAACTGACCCTTTTGCTAAGGTAGTTCTCAATGCGGTTGCCAGCTCTTCTAATTCTTCTGGAACTGGTAATTCCCGTTCCACTGGTTGATATAAGGTATCGCGTAAAGTATTCAATTCCTCCACCAAGGCTTCATACTGTTCTTTCGTCAGCATCACACCAGCAATTTTTTCACGGTTAAAGATATAAACACCGGTCTCTGCTTTACGAGCTTGAGCAAAAACATCCATTGGTGATTTTTTTACTTCAGTAATCGAAGATGTCGGAACATCTAATTTTCGTAATCCCACTCTGCTCTCCTCCTATTTAATAGCCTCTCAAACGAAAGAGCCAAATTCTATTTTCTTCTGTATGTCATTTTTCTAAGTACGCGAAAGTACCGTAAACGCGCGAACGTGAACGGCAGCCTCTACGTAGTCTTCATCATTATAGCATAACCTTTCTTGAAGAAAAATCTTGATCTTATTTTCCTTATTTAGATGCTATAAATTTTTCATACCGTTCCTGAATCAAGAAAGTAGAGTCCAAATTAGGTGTCATCGTCAACGTTACCTGATAACTCGTAAAAATAATATTTTTCAAAGCCAGCGCCAATTCATCTATTCGGCAATTACTTAATATTGGAATCTCCCGCTTTAATTCCTTACTAAGTCGATAATAAATCTCCGCGACGACTCCTTGCTCCCATTTTAGATTAAAAACTATTAACGGAAGCCCTTGATGAATCCCAAAAAGCAGATCGAAAAGCTTAACCGTCACAGTGAATCTCAACACTTCGCTCTCCCAAGCAAGCATCTCTTTAATAATTTTACTCGCTTGCTTTACTTCCAGATATAAATCCGTTCGATGCTCTCGGTGACACTGATAAAAATCAGCAAAGAGCTGAAAATGATAGCGCAGATGATCGAAGAAGAAAAATTTGGCAAACTTCGGTTGGATACCGAATTCGTCAATAAAGTTTTTGATCATCGTCTCATCTGGAAACAGTGCCTTATCAATTAGAGTCCCCGGATAATTTCGATAATAATCATCCATCTGCTGATAAATCTCTCGTTCTTCAAAAAAATAGAAATCCCTCAAATAGCGCAGCTGCAATAAGAAAATTAAGCCAATCTCTCCCAATAAGCTGCCGGTTTGACGATTTGCCACAAGATTCAGGCTAGTCAAATGATAATTCAGTCTTTTAAACTTTGCATAATTGATTTTCTCAGAAGCCTGTCCCCACAGGTATTTTCGAAAAAGTTGAAAGCGCGGATCAGACATCAAAACTTTTCGATACAGTTCTGGATACCTTGCTTGGTATTGCCAGGCGATCTGGTAATATTTTCCTTTTGAAATGTATCCTGCCTGCTCCAGTTCATCAATATAGCGCAAAACCGTTCTTCGACTAGTTTTTATGTGCTTGGTCAATTCAGTCGCTGTATATTTATCTTCCTTTAATAAGCTAATTATTTGTAACTGTCGTTGATTTTTCTTCCTTGTTATAAATTGCCAAATCATGCCCTATGCCCTCTTTTCTGTTCTTTATAATTCCTCTTATTTAAAAATAACACAAATTATCGGCATTTTTATCTAATATTTTCCTGAATAATAAAGAAAAAACGCCTGAATTACTCAGACGTTTAGTGTCATGGCATTGATTGCCACAATAATGGTGCTTAGGGACATTAAAATCGCGCCAACCGCAGGACTCAAAAGAATGCCCAGCGGAGCTAGAACTCCGGCAGCTAGTGGGATCGCTAAAATATTATAGCCAGCTCCCCACCAAAGATTTTGGATCATTTTGCTATGGGTCTTTTTCGCCAAACGGACGAATTTTAAAATGTCCGGCAAATTACTGTTGGTCAAGACCACATCAGCCGAATCAATCGCAATGTCGGTTCCTGCTCCGATCGCCATTCCGATAGAAGCTCTGGCTAAAGCAGGAGCATCGTTGATTCCGTCGCCTACCATCATGACTTTTTTACCTTTATCGGTATACTCTTTGATGATTTTTTCCTTATCATCCGGCAGCAGCTCGCTATAAAACTCTTTGATCCCTAAATAGTCAGCAACAGCTTTGGCGGCAGCTTGATTATCCCCAGTCAGCATGACCGGTTCGATCCCAACATCCCTTAGCTCCTTGATGAAGTCTTGCGCTTGAGCCTTTAAGGTGTCACCCATTGCGAAGAAAGCGATCAGCTGATCATCGATCAACAAGAAAGAAATCGTATTTCCCTGAGCTTGATAATCCTTCAATTTCTCTTGATCAAAGTTTAATTGACGTTTTTCAACTTCCTTCTGATTAGCAAGGATGACTTGATGGCCTTCTACCGTTCCGCTTACTCCGATGCCCTTCAAGGTCGAAACATCTTGCGCTTGATAAGACTCGATGCTTTCAGATTTCAAATAATTCATGACACCAACAGCTAATGGATGGTTGGTCTGACTTTCCAAAGCACCGATATATTTCAGCACTTCGGTCTTATCCATCTCAGCCAATGCTTCCACGCCAGTCACGGTGAACTTGCCTTCTGTTAAGGTTCCGGTTTTATCTAAAAAGACATAATCCAATTGATTTCCTTGTTCCAAGGCTTGACGGCTTTTTAACAGCAAACCGTTTTTAGCCGCTAAAGAAGTGGAACGAGCGATAACTAACGGAATCGCCAGCCCTAAGGCATGAGGACAAGCAATCACGAAAACTGTTACCATCCGGTCCAGCGCCTGCGGCAGATCTGCTACGATCAGCCAAGCGATAAACGTCAAGATCCCAGCAGCTAAAGCAATATAGAACAACCATTTAGCCACCTTATCAGAAATCGATTCTAATTTCGATTTTTCTTGTTGGGCTTGCTGCACCATCGTCATAACTTTTGCTAAGTAGCCGTCTTCACCTGTACCGGTTACTTTTACTCGGATCGTACCGTCGCCATTGACTGAACCGCCGATGACCGTATCACCGACATTTTTCTGAACACCTTTTGATTCACCAGTAACAGCTGATTCATCAACAATGGTAGAACCTTTAATGATCTCGCCATCCGTCGGCATCTTATCTCCCGCACGGACAAGCAAAAGATCGCCGGAATGAATATCTTGCAGCTTCACTTTACTTGTCGAACCGTCCGCGTCAATCTTATTCACTTCATCCGGCAGCAATTCCGCCAATTTCTTCAACGCATTGCTGGCATTGGAAACAGCACTCATTTCTACCCAGTGCCCTAAAAGCATGATCACGATCAACGTCGCCAGTTCCCAGAAGAAATCCATCACATGCTCATGAGGGTTGACCTTGTTGGCAATAAACGAGTACAAACTATAAATATACGCTACTGAAATCCCCATGGCGATCAACGTCATCATAGCAGGACTCTTCATTTTCAATTCCATTTTAGCGCCGCTTAAGAAGGGCTCTCCACCATAAATGAAAAGAATGGTCGCTAAAACTAAGACGACCCATTCAGAGCCGGGAAAGGTAAATTGGAACGGCAGCTGCATCCCCATCATGGGTGAGAAAATGATGATTGGGAGCGACAAAACAAGTGAGAGCCAAAACTTCTGTTTGAAATTTCCCATATGCATCGAATGATCCATTCCCCCATGATCCATCTCGTGATGATCATGCCCGTTCATTCCATGGTTCATATCGTGATGGTCGTGTCCGCTCATTTCATGCTGTTCATGTTTAGAGTGGTCCATGTCCATCGATTCATCCATTTGATCTCCTTGTTTCATACTAAATCCCCCTACAATTTTTTCTGATTCAAACTGAGCGAGTTCAACAACACGCTGACCGAACTAAAGGCCATCGCGCCGCCGGCAATGATTGGATTCAAGAAGCCCAGTGCCGCAAATGGAATCCCCACCACGTTATAACAAAACGCCCAGAATAAATTTTGTTTGATCTTTCTTAATGTCAATTTTGATAAACGGATACTTTTTTCAACCGACAAAAGATCACTGTTCATCAAGGTAATATCTGCAGTCTCCATCGCAATGTCCGTTCCGCTGCCCATAGCGATACCGATATCCGCTAAAGCTAGAGCAGGCGCATCATTGATTCCATCGCCAACCATACCGACAGATTCACCGTTGCCTTGCAATTCCTTTACAACCTGCGCTTTATCCTCAGGCAAGACTTCTGCAACGATATCTGCTGCGTCCAACCCAACTTGGGCACCGATATAACGCGCTGTCTGCGGATTATCACCGGTCAGCATTTTCACCTTGATACCTGATTGGTGCAGCGCTTCGATCGCAGCTTTAGAAGACTGTTTGACTTGATCCGTTACCGAGATCATCGCCAATACCTTGGCTTGATCGGTTAAAAACATCACCGTTTTTCCTTCTTCTTCTAACGCTATCACACGTTCTTCAGCAAATGAAATATTCCGCTCATTCAAGCCGCGCTTGGAGCCAACAAAGTATTGCTTTCCATTAATTACACCGGTCACACCTTGACCAGTCAAACTCTCAAAATTTTCAACCGGTAAGATGTCGGCTTGATCTTTGCCATAGTGATAAATCGCTTTTGCCAAAGGATGCTCCGATTGATATTCCAAACTCGTTAAGTAAGCCAAAGCCTGCGGATCAAAAGATTCAAAATCTGCGACTACTGGTTTTCCTTCGGTGATGGTGCCGGTCTTATCTAAAACAATCGTCGTCAAATGAGCGATCTTTTCTAAAGCACCGCCGCCTTTGATCAAGATACCGGACTTCGCCCCTAAACCAGTTCCTACCATAATAGCTGTTGGTGTCGCCAAACCTAAGGCACACGGACAAGCGATGACTAAAACAGAGACACTATGCACGATCGCCTGCTGCCAATCTCCAGTCAACAATCCCGTTGCGATCAAGGTGATCAAAGCGATGACTAAAACTGTCGGTACAAAGACCTTTGAGATTTTATCAGCGATTTGCTGAATCGGCGCTTTTTCGCCCTGCGCATCTTCCACCATCCGAATGATCCGGGAAAGGACCGTCATACTGCCAACTTGCGTCGCACTGAATTGAATACTTCCAGTTGTGTTAACCGTTCCGCCAAAAACCTGATCCTCGACATTTTTATCGACTGGCAAGCTTTCGCCTGTCAGCATACTTTCGTCGATCGTCGTTTGTCCGGCAACAATCTTTCCATCTACCGGAATCTGTTCTCCTGGTCGAACCCGTAAAAGATCCCCAACCTGAACATCTTCGATTGGTACTTGTCTTTCTGCACCATCAATGATGATCGTAGCGGTTTTAGCTTGCAAACTCATCAGCTGCTTGATGGCATCACTCGTTTTTGTTTTCGCCTTTTGCTCTAAATACTTTCCTAGCAAAATCAAGGTGATGATCATCCCGCTGCTTTCAAAATACAAATCTGAACTGTAAGGATTAAAAAAGCCATTGTATACACTCAAGGCGAAAGCGGCCGTCGTTCCCATCGCCACCAAAACATCCATATTAGGTGCTTTAGTTTTCAAGGCATGATAAGCTCCGCGGTAAAAACGCTGGCCTACTCCAAATTGAACCGGTGTTACTAAAACCAGCTGAACAAGCGGCAAATGCAGAAAATGTACCCAGCTCGCATGACTGCCCAACAGCATGGCGATCATCGCTATCATTAATGGTGCTGTCAACACGGCACTCAATACCAAATCGCGTTTCATTTTTTTTAAATAGGCAGCCTTTTCTTGCTCGATTTTCTGCTTATGGGCATCATCGAAAAGAATTGCGCCATACCCGATCCCTTCGACCCGTTGAATCAGCTTTTCTGTCGTCAGGCTATCGTCAAACTGGACGGTTGCCTTTTCTGTAGCTAAATTGACATTTGCCTCAAGCACACCTTCTGTCGCCTTCAATTCCTTTTCCACTCGTGCAGAACAGTTGGCACAGGTCATGCCGGTAATCGCAAATGTTTCTACCGTTGCATCTGCCAATTAGATCACCTCAGTTTCATACCCTGCCTCAGTCACTGCTGCGGCAATTTGATCTGCTGAAACTTGTGCTTCGTCGAATTTCACGACTCCTTGGTTTTTCTTTAGATTGATTTTTACTTTGTCGATCCCAGCCAATTCGTTGATCGCTTTTTCTACATTAGCCACACAGTGATTACAAGTCATTCCGTTGATTGCAAATTGTTTTTTCATTTTATTCGTCTCCATTCGATTTTTTATAGTTATTTGTGATGATTGCATTCGCATTGTCCGGGAATACAGTTGCATTCGATTTTTTCAACTGTCTGCTTTCGGACTAACTGTTCTTTGATCATTTCAACATCTGCGTCAGTCAATTCGGCTTCTGCTACCAAGTCGGCGATCGTTTCTCCGATTCGTTTCGCACAGATATGAGAAAATAAATTCTCTGTCGCACTTTTGACTGTCTCACCTTCGCTGATGGCAGGATAATAAATATATTTTTTTCCTGACTGCTCTGTTCGGACTGCTTCTTTTTTTACCAAACGTCCCAACAATGTTTTGATCGTCGCCGGCTTCCACTCCATCGTTTGTCCAAGAATATCAATGATTTCCTGTGCGGTAGTAGACTCCTGCGTCCAAATCACTCGCATGACCTCCCACTCTGAATCACTGATCTTGATCGGTGTTATCGTCATAGTCATAAATTTCACCTCTTTCGTTTACATTTGTAATCTACATTTATTAGTTTACATTTGTAATCGCAATTCGTCAACCGATAAGGTGAAACTTTTTATTTAATTTTTGACAAGCATAAAAAAAGGCTTCGCGAACTCGTTCAGCTTTTGAGCACCAAGTAGGTACTGTTCCACATCAGCTCCAAAAACCGATCGCTGTGTCTCACAGCAATAAGACCAAAATATTTCTAAATTGCTTCTCAAATTTCGGAATATTTTTGCTTATTGCCGATATGCTAGTTCTGCTTAATGATAATTTAGCAGCAACTGGCTGGGTCACACCGTTGTGTAGAAAAGCTAGTTCGTGAAGCCAGACATGGATATACCTGCTACAAAGCGATTTATTCATGTAAAAATTTCATACTTCCCTTAATGTCAAAAAAAGCTTTGTGACAAGATTCGCCACAAAGCCTTTTCATCGATTATTTTATTCTTAAACAACGCATCGCATTCAAAACTGCGATCACTGTTACACCGACATCCGCAAAGACAGCTGCGTACATCGTAGCAAATCCTAATGCTCCTAAGATCAACACTAGAACTTTCACTCCGATCGCAAATACGATGTTTTGTTTGACGATCCCCATCGTCTTGCGAGCGATTCGAATCGCTACTGGGATTTTAGCTGGTTGATCGTCCATGATTACGACGTCGGCAGCTTCAATCGCGGCATCTGACCCAAGACCGCCCATTGCGATCCCGACATCCGCCCGCGCTAGTACCGGCGCGTCATTCATTCCATCGCCAACAAAGGCAGTTTTTTGTTCACTTTTTAGTTCTGCCTCTAAATGATTGACCTTGTCTGCTGGAAGCAGCTCGCTATACACTTGATCAATGCCGATCTTCTTACCGATCGCATCGGCAATTCCACGATTATCTCCTGTCAACATGACGGTCCGCTTCACACCCAGATTTTTCACTTCAGTCAAAGCTTCCGTAACATTGTCCTTCAACTCATCAGCGATCACTAAATGACCAATGTATTTTCCATCCATCGCTACATAAACGATCGTTCCGATGTCATTGACTGCTTGGAATGGAATGTCGTATTTGGCTAACAACTTTTCATTTCCTACTAAGAAATGATGTCCTTCGATCTCAACCGAAATCCCAAAACCAGCAATTTCTTCTAGCTGACTAACTGGTGACAACGGTTGGTCCACATAGTTAACGATCGATTGCGCAATCGGATGACTCGAACTTTGTTCCGCACTGGCAACATACCGCAGAAAATCTTTTTGATCAATCGTCGTCTCCACCGTTTGAACTTCAAAGACACCTTTTGTCAACGTGCCTGTTTTATCGAAAACTAACGTCTCAACGTTGGCTAAGGTTTCGATGTAATTGCTGCCTTTGATCAACACACCGGCTTTACTTGCACCACCGATCCCGCCAAAGAAGCTCAATGGTACAGAAATAACCAAGGCACAAGGACATGAGATAACTAAGAAGGTCAGCGCCCGATACACCCAATCATAAAATGGCTCGCCGGTAACAAGGGGCGGAACGACAGCCAATAAGACAGCTAGACCGACAACGATCGGTGTATAGTAGCGCGCAAAGCTCGTAATAAAGTTCTCAGCCGGCGCTTTTTTACTGCTGGCATTTTCCACTAAGTCCAAAATCTTGCTGACAGTCGATTCACCGAATGTCGTAGTGACTTCTACCGTTAATTGCCCGCTTTGATTAATGAAGCCGCTAAGAATTTGTTCATCTGGATGGACGCTGCGGGGAACAGATTCTCCGGTCAAGGCTGAAGTATCCAGCATTGAGTTCCCTTCCTTAACGATCCCATCTAATGGAACCTTCTCGCCTGGCTTGATCAAAATGCGATCGCCAACTTTGATTGTTTCCGGTGCAACTTTTTTGACCTCGCCATTTTGGATCAAATTCGCTGAATCCGGCCGAATCGCTAACAAGGAGCTGATCGATTTTCTTGATTTCGCAACAGCGTAATCTTGGAAAAACTCTCCTACTTGATAAAACAGCATGACTGCTACAGCTTCTGGATATTCACCGATAGCAATTGCCCCGACTGTCGCGATCGCCATCAAGAAGTTTTCATCGAAAATCTCACCATGAAAAATGTTCGTGATAGCCGTTTTTAATACATCGTAACCGATCCATAGGTATAAAATCAGATAGGCAGCCAGTTTCCACGGCATAGCTGGTGTAAAGAGAGCCAGCAATGCTAAAGCGATGATTGCAGCTACAATCTGAATGATTTTTCCTTTCGAACTTTCTTCTGCCTTTTCCGTCTGAACACTGTTGACCTCGACATCTGGTTCTAATTTATTCACAATTTCCTTCGCTTCATCACTGATCCGTTCGATGTCCTTTTCTGGTGCAACGATCGTCAGCTTCGTGCTCATAAAGTCGACTTGCGCCTGCTCCACACCTTTGATTTGTTGAACGGAACGTTCGATTTTGGCTGCGCAGTTCGCGCAATCTAATCCATCTAACCGATATACTTTTTCCATGAGATACCCTTCTCTCTATAACATATGAATGATTCTTCATGTATATTATATATGAATACATCTTCATGTGTCAAGGATTAAAAGAAAGCTTTTTCAAAAAAATATTTCGTCGATAAACGTTGATATATCGGTGTTTTTCGATTATTCATAAAAAAAATTTCAAAAAAGTGTTGACAGATAGACCGCTGGTCGGTATTATAAAGGTACAGGAAGTGACCGACAGTCGGTTTAGTAAAGGAGTGGAAAAAATGCGAATTGTAAAAGAGCATGATGAACGAAGAAACGAAATCATCACTACCGCCGAAGAGTTCTTCTTAACAAAGGGGTTCAACAAGACCACAGTCAACGACATTTTGAAGCGCATCGGCATCGCCAAAGGAACCTTCTATCATTACTTTGTTTCTAAAGAAGAAGTGTTAGACGCCGTTATCGGTCAGATTATCGATCAAGAAATAATGAGAGCAAAAGAAATTCAAGAGTTAGATGGCACAGCACTAGAAAAGCTGATCACCTTCCTATCACCAAATACTTCCGAAAGCACCCACAAGGAAGAGATCGTTGATAAGTTCCAATTGCCAGAAAATGCTTTAATGAAGCAACGAGCACTTGAAGGTACGATCAATCAGGTCTGCCCCGTTTTAGCAGAGATCATTGCAGAAGGAAAGCAGCAGCAGGAATTTAGAACCGCTTATCCTCTTGAAAGTATCCAGTTTTTGGTAGCAGGACTTCAAACAATGTTCGATAGTATTGAAAACCTATCACCTGAGACCATTCAAAAACGTGTTATCGCTGCTGCGGATTTATTTTTTAAGGCATTAGCTATTAATCCTGAAATTCATCCCTACGAAGAAACAGTCGCAAAATTGCAAAAAATCTTTCTATCATAACTCAACGCACCTGTTGAGTTTAACTATTAAAACAAAAATGACCGACAGTCGGTCAAGAAAAGAGGAAATCATTATGAACAACACACAAACAATCAAAGCAGTCGCAGGACAAACAAACGAATCCATTCAAACAGTCGAAAGTATCTTAAGCAGTTACGAAAACTATTGCAACAAAAACATTACTTGTTACTCAAGAAAGCACCTAACAGCAATCGTTGAATTTATTGCTAACGAAACACAGTTACCAGAAGCAATCTGTTCAAAAGTCATGATCCAATTCTTCGACCTCGTTAAAAACGAAATCAAAGGCAAATTCTTTAAATAAACCAACCAATAAAAAAGGAGAAAATTAAAATGAAAAAACTAATTATTATCGCATTGGCATTGATCACACTGGGAGGTGCTTCCCAAATCGTCGAAAAAAATATCGACAAGGAAGAAGTGAAAACAGTTGTGACCACGAACCTTAAAGAACAAGATGAAAAAAACGACACGATTGATTATGGACATGACGACAACGAGGAATATAAATTAGCAGAGAAAATCGGCTTTTAAGCCCACTTACGAAAAGGAGAAAATTAAAATGAAAAAACTAACAATAATTGCATTGGCACTGATTACTCTAGGAGCGACTTCGCAGATTGTAGAAAAAAACATTGATAAAGAAGAAGTGAAAACAGTTGTGACTACGAAGCTTAAAGAACAAGATGATAAACTTGATCCCATTTATTTCCAGCATGACGATGACAAAAATGCCTCATTTATCGGAAAAATCGGCTTCTAGTTCCATGCAAAAGTACAGCAAAAAAACCGCCGAGAATCGTCTCGGCGGTTTTAGCTTGTTTTCTATTAAGGATAAATACGATTTAACAAACGTGGGAATGGAATGGCCTCACGGACATGATCGATCCCAGCAATAAAGGTGATCGTCCGTTCCAATCCTAGTCCAAAGCCTGAATGCGGCACAGTACCATATTTACGCAAATCTAAATACCATGAATATTCTTCTTCATTCAAACCAGCTTCACGAATTTGTTCTAACAAATAATCATAATCCGTTGCCCGTTCTGAACCGCCGATGATTTCACCATAACCTTCAGGTGCAATCAAGTCAGCACAGATTACGACATCCTCACGTGTTGGATGTGGTTTCATGTAGAATGGTTTGATCGCTTTTGGATAATTCAAAATAAAGACTGGACGATCAAATGAATTAGCGATAAAGGTTTCATGCGGTGAACCAAAATCTTCGCCCCATTCGATATCGTCAAAGCCATTTTTCTTCAATAGTTCAATCGCATCATCGTAAGAGATTCGTGGATAAGGAAGTTTTGTATAGTTTTTCAAAATTTCTTTATCACGACCTAAAACATCTAACGCGTAGTCGCAGTTATCTAGCACATTTTGGACCAAGTAGGCCACGTATTGTTCTTGAACTTCTAAACTGTCTTCTTGATGCATGAAGGCCATTTCCGGTTCGATCATCCAAAACTCGATCAAGTGACGACGAGTCTTTGATTTTTCTGCCCGGAATGTTGGACCGAATGAGAAGACTTTGCCTAATGCCATCGCAGCTGCTTCCATGTATAATTGACCGCTTTGAGATAGATAGGCTTTGTGATCAAAGTAGTTCGTTTCAAATAAGTCGCTGGTACCTTCAGGCGCTGAGCCGGTTAAAATCGGCGGATCAACTTTTACAAACCCATTATTATTGAAGAATTCGTAAGTCGCACGGATCACTTCGTTACGGATCAGCATAATCGCGTGTTGTTGTGATGAACGCAACCATAAATGACGATGATCCATCAAGAAATCTACACCATGTTCTTTTGGTGTAATTGGGTAATCATGGCTTTCGCCGATTACTTCGATTTCTTTCACACCTAACTCATAACCAAATTTCGAACGCGTATCTTCACGAATCTCTCCAGTGACGATGATTGACGTTTCTTGGGTCAATTCTTTGGCTAAATGAAAGACCTCTTCTGATACTTCGCTTTTTACAACAACAGCTTGGAAATAAGCAGTCCCATCACGCAATTGCAAAAAAGAGATTTTTCCGCTTGAACGTTTATTAGCGACCCAAGCACCGATTTTTACTGTTTCGCCAACATGATTCTTGGCATCAATGATTTGAATTTGTTCCACAAATGTCTCTCCTATCATATTTATCCCGAAATGATGATTTTACTTCTTACTGTTTTCAATAAAACGGCGAATCCGCACGACAGCTTCTTCTAAGTCCTTCAGGCTGGCTGAATAACTCATCCGTACACTATCCGCTGATCCGAAACCTTCACCTGTTACCAACGCAACCTGTTCTTGTTCCAACAAATCGTTGACCCAAGTCGTTACATTATCATATCCGCCCATCTCCATTGCTTCTTTGATATTTGGAAACAGATAAAACGCACCTTGCGGTTTTTTAAGCTTAAAGCCTGGTAAATCAGCAACCTTAGGATAGATAGTGTTCAAGCGTTCTTCAAAGGCTTGTCGCATTTTTTCCGCAGTCTCTTGTTCACCAGCCAAAGCTTCGACGGCCGCTACTTGACTGACGGACGTTGGATTGCTTGTCGCTTGAGAAGCGATCGAAGTCATTCCGCCAATGATCTCAGCATTCCCGATCGCATAACCAATTCGCCAACCGGTCATGGAATAGGTTTTTGATACCCCGTTGATAATCACTGTATGATGGAAAATCTCGTCAGATAAAGAAGCAATGTGCGGCGCTTCGTTCCCATTATAAACAAGATGATCATAAATATCATCTGAGACAATCAACAATTCATGACGAACTGCCCATTCACCAATTTCCCGCAGCTCCTCCTCGGTATAAATCATCCCCGTAGGATTCGATGGCGAATTAATGATGATCGCTTTCGTCTTTTCTGTCCGAACATCCTCCAGCTGATCAACCGTGATTTTATAATCATTGCCTTGATCTCCCGTAACAAAAACTGGATTTCCTTGAGCTAGCTTAACTTGTTCTCCATAGCTGACCCAGTAAGGAACAGGAATAATTACTTCATCGCCTGCATCTAAAATTGTTTGGAACAATGTATACAAGGCAAATTTTGCCCCGCTGGTCACGATGATGTTTTTCGGCTCGATCGTTAAATCATAATTCTTCTTTGTAAAATCAACAATCGCAGATTTCAATTCCGGTGTTCCACCAGAAGCGGTATAAAAACTAACTTTGCCGCTCTTGATTCCATCAATCGCAGCCTGCTCGATATTTTCCGGCGTAGTAAAATCTGGTTCTCCAACAGTCAAACTAATGACATCTAATCCTTGGGCTTTCAACTCTTTGGCTTTGGCGGTCGCTGCTAAAGTGACGGACGGTTCTAAGTTTGTTACACGCTGTGATAATTTCATAACTGATAACTCCCCTACCAAGTTTTTTTAGATTTTTTTGATGACTTTGATCGTCTTGCCGTCATTAAATGCCAGCAAGTAATAATAAATCGCGCCTTGATCGTCTTTTGCAGTGATCTCCCAAGCAGTTTGATCACGGTAGATTCCTAGATTTGCCTTTTCAAAAATCAAATCCGGGTTATCACTCTCAAAACGTTTTTCCACTTGTTGCTCCGTCAGTCCATCCTTTTGATTGAGAACACGAACCTTTTCCCCCGATTTCGGTACGATCACAATGATCGATTCGCCAGTGTTGTTTTCACCGGTGACGGTAAAATAAGTTTTTTCACGATTGAACCAATAAAACTGATCCACCGTTTCTAAGTCGGCATATTTTTCTGCCATTTGAACAGCTTCTCTTTTGGCTTGCTGCATCGGACGATTTGAACGAATAAAAATCATGGTCGCCGCCACGATGATGATCAATAAAAAAGTCACGATTCCTAACAGCCAACGATTGAGCTTCTGTTGTCCTGCACTATTCGTATCCAAAATCATACTCCTCTCAGACAAGCTACATTATACCAAAAGAAGGGCTCTCCCTCATTAATTCTCTTCACTTTTGTCAGAATTTAAAAATTGATCTGTTTCTGCCAAAATGTCTTCCAGCGGTAATTGTTTGATCGGCAATTCTTTTGGCAGTGCCTTACGTAGTTTTTCTCCATATTTAGCGGTGATAAAGCGTTGATCTAATAACAGCATCACTCCTTTATCCTGATCCGATCGAATCAGACGTCCTAACGCTTGCCGCAATCGCAGCGCCGTGTTAGGAACGGACTCTTGGAAAAATGGATTGATCCCTTCTGATGCCAAAAAGTCATTACGGGCTTTCACTTGGAGCCGCTGCGGATTTTCAAATGGCAAACGTGTGACGATCAAGATTTGCAGGATCTCGCCTGGCAAATCAATCCCTTCCCAAAAACTATCAGCACCAAAAAGCAATGCATCTTTTGAAAGCAAGAAGCGTTTCAATAATTTTTCGCGACTGCCGCCGATTCCCTGCGCCAAAACTTCTCTTCCTTCATTCAACAAAGGAACGCGCACACGCTGATAAACACGATTCAAAATATCGTGAGAGGTAAACAATACCAATATCGGTCGTTTCTGATTCTCCGCTATTTTATGAACCACACCAGCTACATAGTTCGCGTATTGATCTGGTGACGTCGACTGAATACTGATACTGTTCGTCGGCAGATACAAACGAGCTTGCTTGGCGTAATCATAGGGACTGCTGATAATCTTCAAAGCGGTCTCTGGAATTCCCCAACGTTTAGCAAAGTAATGACGATCACTACCGATTTTTAAGGTCCCACCTAAGTAAAAAATCTGCTGATATCGTTCATACCATTTTGTGTGACTGATCAGTGAAGCCTCCAAATCCTGAACCTGGAAGGTTTTACGCTTTGCATTGAACCAATGGATATAACGAGCATCCCATTTTTCGCTGAAGGTTTCAAAAGCGGTTTGCTGCTGCGTTAAGCTATCCAGCAAAGCTTGGAGATCATTCCATTCCGCCTGCTCCTTGATTCCAAAGGTCTCTTTATAGGTATTGAAATATGCCTGCATCTGTTCGCCTAGTGTTAGAGCATCCTGATACAAACGACCGATCCGTTGCAATACTTGCTCGCCGGCCAAGGATAATTGATCAATCATATCTTTAGTAATCAGACGCTCATCTTCTGTAGGATACTCGTCCTTGAAAATCTGATAAAGATCGGTCAAATCCTCATTTAGCTCCTGCAACACGTCTTGAAAGATTTCAAGTGCATGCTGTGTCTGACGATCTTTTTCGACTAATGCCTGCCAAACAGCAAACTTTTGTGTATCAAACAAACGATGAAAAGCACGCTGGATCGCCAAAAGATTAAGCTGCTGACTGCTGATTTTTTCTAATACACGATTTAAATGATGCGCCTCATCAATAATCAAATAAGGACTTTTAGGAAGCTGGGGCTCCTTACGCTGATCCTCTTGCGCCAAAAACGCGTGATTCGTAACGATCAAATTGCTTTGCGCTAATTTTTCCTGACGATGACGAATGAAGTCGGCTTGATAAAACGGGCTGCTAGGATTTAAACTATGAGGACCCATATGAGCTACTTCTTGCCAGAATGGATGCTTCAAGCTTGTCATATTCAGTTCATCAAAATCCCCAGTCTCAGTCTGAGTCAGCCAAACAAGCAAAGCCATTTGATAAAAGGTATATTGCTTTTGTTCCGATTTCTTTTGAAAGCTTTGATAAAAACGTTCCAAGTCGATATAATGTCGGCTGCTTTTCATTACAACTGCCTGTAACGGCTGATCTAATAAGCGATTGATCAGCGGCAGATCGTGATTCAAAATCTGTTCTTGTAGTAATAAAGACACAGTGCTGACAACTATTGGATTTTCCGGCGTTGCCAAAAAGCTCATTGGCAGCAAGTAACCCAGCGTTTTGCCAATTCCAGTCGCCGCTTCGACCAAAACATTTTTATCTTCCTTCTTATTAAAGAAATCATAAACCAAATTCATCAAACGAGCCTGTTCTTTTCGGAAATCCAATTCGCCCTGATACACTTTTTCCTTCGCCTTGCGTGAACGAGGATAAGCCTTCCTCCCAAAATAATTCTCAGAAAAAAGCGGAACACTTTTTTTTCGCAAAGCCAAACCATGAATAATAGCTAAATCATTTGATAAAGGTTTAGGGTTTGCTTGCATATCCATCAAACAATCTTCCAAATAGTCCTTCGTTTGAAACGCCATCTGATCAGCAGTAGCAATAATTTTTTCTACAGTAATGATCGGCAGAGCCTTTATTTCCGACTCTAAATATAATAATAATTGTGCCGTTACATCCGCGTCGCTATCAGCCTGATGAGGGTTTTCATGCACCAAATCCAGTTCTTCTGCCAAATCCTTTAATCGAAAGCTTAATGAAGTTGGCATAAACACTTGTGCCAGCTCTACTGTGTCGATTCCAGGAATTGTTAACGGCGGCATACCGCAGCGTTCCAACTCATTGCTTAAAAAAGGATAATCAAAATGAATATTGTGGGCTACAAAAACAGTATCTGCTAATAAATTACTGATCGTTTCAGCCACATCTTCAAAGTAAGGGGCTTTTCGAACTCGCTGGTTCGTGATCCCCGTCAGCTTCTGAATCTGCGGAGGAATATTTTGATCTGGATTGATATCCGTTGAAAAATGAGTAACGATCTTACCTTCTTCAATCAGTACACAGCCAAATTGAATGATCCGATCTGTTTTGGGGTCAGTTCCCGTCGTTTCGATATCAACGACCGCATAATTTTTCTTCACACTCACCCCTCCTTCCTCGAATTCGTGTGTTACTTTTATAAAACCTCACTAATATGAGCCTAACTGTTCTCGCCTCTAACTAATAACTTGTTAGAACCCGAAAAAAATGATTGATCACAGTAAAGCCTTCCTCACGCATTATATCTGAATACTACCACTTTCTACAAGAAAGTTCTTTAGTTAAAACGATTCCAATCAAATTTAAACCTGCTGTTATCTTCTAAAATGCAAAATAGAAGATAAACGAAAAAAAGCCAGATGCTTTCGCATCTGGCATAAAAGTCTACTATTAATTAAGCTTTGTTAACGTTTGTAGCTTGAGGTCCACGTTGGCCTTCTTCAACGTCGAAAGTCACTGCTTGACCTTCTTCTAAAGTTTTGAAGCCGTCGCCTTGGATAGCTGAGAAATGTACAAATACGTCATTTCCGTTTTCAGCAGTGATAAATCCGTAGCCTTTTTCTGAGTTGAACCATTTTACTGTACCTTGTTCCATGTTAAACATCCTCCTAGGATAAAAATTAATTTTGTAATTACTTGAATGGTGAAATAGGAAAGATGTTGTCTGAAACAAACTTGCCAATATTACCGTACAAAAACTACAATTAGAAGTATAACACACATAAAGCGATAACACTAGGTTATCGCTCAAAAAGTTTTTACTTAATATATTTGAAATATTTAAAGACTAATACCGTAAAATCGCCAATAAGCTTTTCTCATCCGGTGCATCCTTTTGGTCTAGAACAAAGACCTGTCCACCATTTTTGATAACATTGTCGGCAATTTCATTAAGCACTTGTCGACGATCATATTCGACATCCGGATCTTCTCCGAATCCATCTACAAGATTTGAAGTTGCGATAAACAAATGAGAGACCTTACCTTCTTTTGCAGCTGGTACAATATCGACTAATTGATCAACGAATTTCCGATTAATCAATTTTTGATACGTTTGCGTCTCTACTTCCGCAAGTTGATCAGAGAGCTTTTGCGCCTCTTGTTTAATTTCATTGATATTCGCTTGAGCCGGTGATCCGCTGATTGCTGCCTTATCTGAGTAATACGGATTCTTCGCAATTTTTTTAAATTGTGTCTGATTTTCTGGCAAAGCAAAAAGATACAACGGCAACTGATCTGGATTATCTAATTCCTTTAAGAAATTATCGACAGCCTGGTAATAATTGACCCAATCGATTTCAACTTCTTCGTCCTTCGTATTTACACCATGATAACTTCCAACTTCTCCGCCGCGAGCCGAAACGTTTAAATTACCGCCAGTCAACTCGTCGCCTAGTGCCGTCACGATATCCCTCGGTGCATCTTCTGGAAGTTCGATCATTTTAACTTCTTTGTTGCGAACAAAATAAAGTTTCATGGAATCCCTATTTAAAGCCATCAAATAATAAGCATAGTTGAATTGAGCATTTTTTATGATTGCCAATAAATATGGCAAGTCACTCACATAGTATTGGTCATCGACAGAAATACTTAATCGATGAATATAGGTTTCATCTGATGTTAAGATCACCGCGACACCTTTTGTTCCGTTTCGCCAGAAATCCCCATCTGCGAGTAATTGATCGATTTTTACTTGGAATGGTTCAAAGCTGTGATCAGTGTATTTCTTTTCGAAGCGTTTTTTTGCTTCTTTAGCAAAGTTCTTAAACATGATTTGATCTTTTTCAACATCTTGATGTGCATGGTGAGTGTTTAGCATAAATGTGATAAACGGACCGGTTGCTTCTTCTGAAGTCAATTCAGTTAGTAACTTTTTACTGATATTTGCCATAAATGTACCCTCCTATTTAATCTTCCAATCCAAGTGTAACATAGCTGCTAAATTCCTAAAAATGAAACGCAACCCTTACATTATGAAATTAATCGAAAAATTTTACTGGAATTTGCATAAGTTTTTTCTAATACATTTCTTAGCGATTAACAAACGACTATTCATGATTTCATTGATTGTTTGCTTTATCATAAAAAGATGTGTATAAGAGACAGGTGTAACATAGCTGCTAAATTCCTAAAAATGAAACGCAACCCTTACAT
>NZ_NGLG01000001.1:1932523-1967338 GCF_002140655.1 Enterococcus sp. 3H8_DIV0648
ATTTCATTGATTGTTTGCTTTATCATAAAAATATACCAATTATCCCGAATTGGTTTTTCATACTTACTCCTACCAAGAGTAAATAACAACCTTCATTTCCACCATAGTGACGGCTATGGTGGTTTTTTATTGCGAGTTGTCCTTACTTTAAAAATATTTGTTTACGTTTACAGCTTTTGCTAAACTGGAAATAACAAATCAAAGGAGCACATCATGAAAACTGCTGAAGAAATGTATCAATTCTGCCAAGACACGGGATTTTTCTCAGGTTCTGACCAACAATGGGGCGTGAGACTTTTTACAGTCTTAGAAAAACATTTAGTTTCCGACGAAGAGATTTTAGTTTGCTTTATCGGTCTGCACAATCGAACCTCTGCAACTAAAAATGACGGCTTTTATGCGTATGCCCTAACCAATCAGCGTTTTATCATGGGGCAAAAGAAAATGATTGGCGATGATTTCAAAGTAATTCCTTTAGCAAATATGCAAGATCTTCGTTTAATAAAAGAAACGAGCTTAGACTTATTGGAGATTACATCGTTAGAAGGAACGATCAAGATCGTTTTGACTGAAGAAGAAGCTCCAAAAGTTTTAGCAAAACTGAAAGAAACTATTCAATTAGTGACCAAAGAGAAGAAAACTGAACATCAATTAAACAAAGCTGAACAGCTTTTAAAAATGAAAGAATTACTGGATCAAGGAATTTTAAACGAATCAGAATTTGCGAAAATAAAAGATGACATCCTTAAATAAAAGCAAGTCTGGCTAAGAAAATATCTTAGCCAGACTTGCTTTTATTGGATCGCTGCTTTGCCCGTTTCCCGAGTCCGAATACGGATCACTTCTTCAATCGGATAAACGAATATTTTTCCTGTCCCGCATTCTTCCGACTGACAGGTTTCTAAAATTAAATCAATCACTCGGTTTACGTCCTCATCAGCTAGGATAAAGCTCACTGACACTTTAGGTAATAACGTTGTAATAATTTCTTGACCTCGAACATGACTTTTCTGACCTTTTTGTAAACCACAACCTAATACTTGGCTGACCGTCATACCATTTACTTCTATTTCCTGATCAATCACTGCCTTGATCGCTTCTAATTTTTCTTGTCTAATAATCGCTTCAACTTTTTTCATCTCAGTCTCCTCCTGCTAGCCTTAAGAGTCCATTCCCATGAATGTCGGATACGCATTTTCGTCGTGCTCTATTTGATCTAGCCCTAACGCTTCTTCTTGTTGCGAGACCCGAATCGGCATAAAGACTCTGATCAATGAGATAATCAGGTAACTAGCTGCTCCTGCAAAGACTAGCGTAAAGAGGACGCTTTCGATTTGGGCAATAAACAGATGACTCTCTCCATAAATCAATCCAGTTCGTCCGCCGATTGAAGGATCAGCAAAGATACCTGTAACGATACCGCCGAAAATTCCGCCAACACCATGACAGCCAAACGCATCTAACGCATCATCAAATCCAAGTTTCTGCTTGATAACTGAAATAAAGAAATAGCAAAACGGACTTACTAACGCTCCGATCAGCAAGCTCGACCAAATTGAAACGAATCCGGCACCCGGGGTAATGGCAACTAAACCTACAACAGCCCCTGTGCAGGCTCCGACTACAGTTGGCTTGCCGTTTAAAATCTTCTCAATCAACATCCAAGATAACATCGCACAAGCCGCCGCTGTGTTGGTAGTAATCATAGCGTGAATTGCCAAACCATCAGCTGCTAACGCCGAGCCGCCATTAAAGCCGAACCAACCAAACCACAACAGCCCTGTTCCCAAAACAACAAAGGGAACATTGTGTGGGCGATAATCACCAAGATGATATTCGCGGCGCCGCCCCAATACAATCGCTAAAACTAAACCAGAAATTCCTGAACTAATATGCACGACATTTCCCCCAGCAAAATCAATCGAACCAATTTTATCTAGGAAACCGCCGCCCCAAACCATATGCGCCATAGGAAAATACACCACCACCAGCCAAATCGCGATAAATAGGAAAATGGCTGAAAACCGCATCCGACCAGCAACTGATCCTGTTAAAATTGCGGTCGTGATCAAAGCGAACATCATTTGAAAGAATGCGAATAGCCCTTCTGGAATCCCATCCCCCTTCGACATGGAGACCCCGTTGAAAAATACTTTATCTAAGTTGCCAATAAAATCTCCACCACCGCTGAATGATAAAGAGTAACCAATGGCTATCCAAATCAAAGAAGCCAATCCCATTGTACAAATTACCATCATCATCGTGTTCAAAATATTTTTCCGCCGTTCCAGCCCGCCATAGAAAAAAGCTAATGCAGGTGTCATGAGAAAAACTAATCCTGAACAAATCAAAATAAATGCAATATTTGCTGCCATCGAACCACTCCATTTCTTTTTATGTTAAGTATTCTAACATCGTTTTTAAATAAAAAAAGAGTTTTCACTCATTTTTTTCATTTAATTCTAATTTCGTAACTTTCCATGGTAGAAAAACTTACACAAAAAGAGCAGGAAGGTTCTCCTGCTCTTACAATTCATGATATTCTTTGTAAACGTCCTGCTTCTTCAATCCATGTCGTTTGGCTACAGACTTGATAGCTTCTTTCGAAGAGGTTCCACCTGAGATCATCTCTTCAACTTGCTCCTTTAGTGTTCCTGTGAAAATTTCCTCTTCTGCTGTCTCCGTTGCACCTGAAACTAACAAACAACATTCACCCTTTAACGAATGATCTGACAAGTATTCGATCAATTCTTCTGTGGTACCTCGCAGATATTCCTCATAAAGCTTAGTCAACTCACGACAAATCACCACTTCACGATTACCAAAAACTTCCAAGATATTTTTTAATGTCTCTTTGATTCGATGCGGCGACTCATAAAAAATCAACGTTGCCTGCTGTCCTTTCAGTTCATCCAATTCCTTTTTCTGAACACTTCTCTTCCGCTGCAAAAAACCATAGAAAAAGAACGGCTGGGGCAATAAACCTGAAGCGATCAATGCAGTCATACCTGCAGTTGCTCCGGGTAAAGACACGACGGGGATTTCTTTTTCAATACAAGCCACAACTAACTCATGTCCCGGATCACTAATAGAGGGCATCCCCGCATCACTTACTTGAGCTATCGATTTGCCGCTTTCTAAAAAGTCCAGCAACTCTGGAATACGTTCATTATAGTTATGTTCATGCAAACTTTTTTGCGGCACCTTCACTTCAAAATGATTCAACAGTTTTTGAGTATTACGCGTATCCTCACTAGCTATCAAATCAACCGTTTGTAAGGTCTTGACCCCACGAATTGTCATATCCTCCAAATTACCAATCGGCGTTGGAACAAGATACAGCGTCCCCACTTGTTGTGCAAAACTTTTTTGAATCTTCACAATCATTCTCCTAACTCATCTTAAACTATTCCTTTTTTTACTAAGATCATACACCTTTGTTCTTCTGGCAAGTCTATCTCATGGAAGACTTTTAAAAACTGCAAAAAAGTGGGTGTGACATAAGCAGCGTCATACCCACTATTACTGAATAAAAGTGTTCTGGAAGTAACGACTTCAGGAACAACCTTCAATTTATTTTTGTTTGCTTTCGCGATAGATGACATCTAGGCAAAAAGCGCAAGGCTCATCCTGCTCACGTCTTGATCCATAAAGCAGATTGCAGACATGAAAACCATCCTCGTAAATTTTTTCAAGATTCAAGCGAGATTCCGACAGTTCTTGCCGTTCATCTAAAACGGGGGATTTTTTCTCATTAATCTCACGAATCCGTTCCCGCAATCGTTCGTTTTCCATTTCCAATGTGGCATTTTTTTCTACAAGCTCAAGCAATGTCTCTTTCATAGAAACTAAATCTTCAAGATTTTTGTTCATGTCTTGCTCTAGTTGATTCAAGCCATCATACAAGGAACGTCGATCCATCATGATAAATCACCTGCTTCAACAAGTTCTTGATAATCAAAATCCACCGTCGCATCACGACCAAACAAACGGACCTTCACTACTTTACTCAGCAGGTTTAAGCCGATCACTTTGCCGCGTCCTTCTGGGGTATTGATCTCTTTGCCATAATCAGGCATTTCTTTTTTCGCCGCTTCATACTCGCTATTTTCATACTTCAAACAGCACATCAAGCGACCGCATAATCCAGAGATTTTCGTTGGATTCAACGATAGTCCTTGGTCTTTAGCCATTTTGATCGAAACTGGAATAAAGTCGCCTAAAAAAGTCGAACAGCATAATGGGCGTCCACACGGTCCAATACCGCCGAGAATTTTCGCCTCATCACGTACGCCAATCTGACGTAGTTCAATTCGCGTGCGAAATACACCCGCTAAGTCTTTTACTAATTCACGAAAATCAATGCGTCCATCTGCGGTAAAATAAAAAATCATTTTACTGCGATCAAAAGTATATTCGACTTGGATCAATTTCATTTCTAATTCATGAGCGCGAATTTTTTCTTTGGCAACCTTAAAGGCCGCTTCTGCATCGGCTTCATTCTGTGCTACTTTTTTCAATTCTTTATCAGATGCTTTATGTAAAATCATTTTTAAATCATCAGATAAATCTTTTTTCTCTATTTCTATTTTTGGAATTGCCACTGTCGCAATCTGGTGCGCCTGTTGTGACTCGACCAAGACTTTATCATTATAAAAATATTCGTTTTTACCTGGTGCATAATAATAAATATGACCTGCATCCCGAAAACGAACACCCACAACTTCAACCATGGTTCTCCCTACTCTCTTAAATAACGCTAAGCAAAAACAATGCGCAACGTTACTTGTTCTGCGATATTTTGAAATGATACGTTCGCTTCTAGTTTCTGACTGGCAGACAAAACTTCTTCTAACAGGTAATTGTACGTCTTTAGGTCTGTTTGATTTTGTTTCATCACTTGATCACGTTTTTCTTTAACAAAATACGCTAACATTTCAAAGGCAAATTGCTGTTGCGTTTTGTCCTTAAATGTCTTTACCAATTTTTTCTGAACATAGATAAAAGCTTGCGGATCATTTTTTTCGAGATAATTAAACCATTGAATAACAGCATCTCTAGCTTCATTAAACCATTCATCTTTTGAGATTTCAACAGCTTTTCCATAACTATTTGTTAAATTTGCTAATAGTTTCGCGGTTTTCGCAGGGATTTGTTCTGATTCTAAACGAGACTGCAGGCGTTCAGTGGACAACGCTTGAAAATGAATGATCTGACAGCGTGAACGGATCGTAGGTAATATTTTTCCTAACGATTGAGTTTCTAAAATAATCATAAAGTTAGCAGGTGGTTCTTCTAAAAATTTCAATAAGCTGTTAGCAGAGTTTAAATTCATCTTTTCGGCTTGGTGAATGATAACAACCTTTTTCGCAGATTCAAACCCGCTTTTTGTCAATTCACTTTGCAGCGCGCGAATTTGATCGACTTTGATCGACTGACCATCGGGCTCGATCTCTACAACATCGGGATGATCTTTACTAGTTATTCGCAGACAATTATTGCATTTTTCGCAAGGCATTCCTTTTTGTAAATCTAAACAAAACAGATGCTTGGCAAACCATAGTGCCAGTTCTGCTTTGCCGGTCCCTTGATCGCCTTCAAAAAGATAAGCATGGGCCAGACGCCCATGCTCAAAACTATTTTGCAATTGACGAAAAACAATAGGTTGAATTGTCTGAAGTTTTTGTGCTTCTTCCATTTTAATACTGGTGGAAGCCTTCGACTGGCAAGACAAATACTGTCGCACCGCCGACTTCAACTTCAACAGGATAAGGGACCTGTCCGTCTAACGAAATATCCAAGGTCACTGGTGTTGTGACATATTGTGTACGAGCTTGGCACGTTTCTTTAATTAAGGCCAAAGCATCTTCTACTCGCTCGTCTTCGATCCCGATGATGAACGTACTATTGCCGGCTTTCAAAAAGCCGCCAGTAGAAGAAAGTTTTGTTGCTCGAATATTAGCATCAATAAATTCATTGGCTAAGCGGTTGGAGTCTTTGTCTTGAACGATCGCTAAAATAAGTTTCATAGTTTACACCTCTCATGATTGAAAATAGTCTGGATAACGTGTCAACAACTCGTAAAAACAATCTCTCACGACTTCGTCTAAACGTTTCCGAGCATCGATTTTTATGATCCGTTCTGGATTTGCTTCCGCTAATTTTAAATAAGCGTGCCGGACCCTCTGATGAAATTGTAACCCTTCCGAGTCCAAACGGTCAATTTGATTGGTTCGGTTCTTCATGATTCGTTGTAAGCCAGTATCTGAATCAACATCTAAATACAACGTTATATCAGGCGTTGTCCCCTCAATTGCAAATTCATTAATCTTGGCAACTTCTTCCATGCCGATTCCTCTGCCCGCACCTTGATAAGCTAACGAACTGTCAACAAACCGGTCACATAAAACGATTTTATCCTCATCTAATGCAGGCCATACTTTTTCGATTAAATGCTGACGGCGCGCTGCGGCATAAAGCAGTGCCTCTGTTCGATCATCCATTCGATCATTACTTGGGTCAAGGATCACGTGACGAATTTTTTCAGCGATCGGGATGCCTCCAGGTTCTCTTGTTTTGACGATTGACCGTTTCGCCGTTAATTGTAGTTTTGGATAAAGTTCATTCAGCACACTGGTTTTGCCTGCGCCGTCTGGTCCTTCAATCGTAATAAATAATCCGTTCACTTTTTTGTCCCCCAAATAAATTTGATCTTCTATCTCTTTCAAAAAAACACCGCGAAATCTTTATAATTCACGGCGTCCTTCCACTGCTTTTAACAGAGTAATTTCATCAGCATACTCGATGTCACTCCCGACTGACAAACCATGTGCCAGTCTCGTAACTTTGATTCCAGCTGGCTTAATCAAACGCGATAAATACATCGCAGTCGCTTCGCCTTCTGTCGTAGCGTTTGTCGCAATGATTACTTCCTTGACCTCATCATCATGGAGCCGCTTGATCAGCGGAGCAATATTAATGTCTTCCGGTCCAGTCCCTTCCATCGGTGACAAAACACCGTGAAGTACATGGTAAAGGCCGTGATATTCACGTACTTTTTCCAATGACATCACATCTTTTGGTTCTTCCACAACTAAGATTGTACTGCGATCACGAGTCGTATCGGAACAAATCTCACAAGGATCTTCTTCCGTGATATTCCCACAAACACTGCAGAAACGCAAATCTCGTTTGACACTAATCAATGACCGCGCAAACTCATTAACAGACTCATCTTTCATATCAATCGTAAAAAAGGCTAAACGGGTCGCAGTCTTTTGACCGATTCCCGGCAGCTTCATGTAACTTTCAATCAATTTCGCAATTGGTTCTGGATATTGCATTCTGTCCTTCCTCTCTTCCAGAAAGGCTTTACGAACTCCTTCAGCTTTTGCTTATTACCAAATAAAGCTGGTTCGCTAAGCCGGACATGGATAATACAACTAGCATAAACTTGATATTTATTAACCAAGAACAAAGTCGCTTACATTCCAGGAAGTCCCTTTGTATACTTGCCCATAGTTTGATCTGTTTCCTTCGTGATCTTCGCAATAGCATCATTAACTGCTAAAACGATCATGTCTTGCAACATTTCTGGATCTTCTGGATCGATCAATTCAGGATTAATGTCCATAGCTTTCATCGTTTTCTCACCAGTAAAGGTTACAGTTACTAAATCGTTGGTTGAACTGCCGGTGAATTCTTTAGCATTCAACTCATCTTGAGCTTTCACCATTTCTTTTTGCATTTTTTGCATTTGTTTCATCATGCCCTGCATATTTCCCATTCCGCGCATCATTTTATCTATTCGCTCCTTTAATCATCTTTAATCGTTACAAGATCGCCAAACAGACTTTTCGCTTGTTCAACGACTTCATTGGTTTCTTCAGGTATCAAGCTGATTTCATCATCTGTTTCATTTGTTTCAGTCGCAACTGGACGATCATGGTGCTGACTGACAAAAGCTTGCCGTAAACGCGGCCAGCTTTCACGAGTGATGAAAACAAAGTCTGGCGTGTAATCCTTGATCATCATACTCAAAGTATTCTGCATATTCAAGCGCAACTCATCACTGCTGTCTGCTCGTTGACAAACAATCTCATAATCAAACGCAATCAGTAATAAGCCTGGTCCCGCCGCCATTGGCTCACTAGCCTTTAGCATCGCACGTTGGGTTACCGGCAATGCCATCAGCAGATCTTCCCAAACATTCTTCACGTTTAGCAAATGATCTTTGGTGGCTTCACTCAATACTTGATAAACCCGTTCAGTCGGAACACGATAGCTGCTGGCGGTTTTCTTCGGTGCTGCTTTACGCTCTTCTTTTTCCACTGTTGGATTAGCTTTCAGCTGCTGCATCTCATTTTGTAATTGCTGCAGCTGGGTTTTCAACGCGGTTAATTCTGCTTGATCGGCTGGCTGTGACACAGCTGCTGGCGTAGAATTCACCGGTTGACTCGCTGAAACAGCAAGAGCCGTTTGTGGCGTTGCTAATTTCACCGTTGCTACTTCCAGATAGACATTGGCGTGATTCGTAAATCGAATCTCATTTTGGGTTTCGCTCAAAATTTTGATCATATTATACAGTCGTTCTGAAACAGTCGCTTCCGCTAACTGTTTGAAGGTGTCAGTCAAATAAGCAGCTCGGTTTTCTAATAGTTTGGGTGCCTGTTGATAAATCAACAGATCACGACAATACAATAGTAAATCTTCTGTCAATCGTCTGGCTTCTTTTCCCTCAGCTAAGATATTTTCCAAAACTTCTAAAGCACCACTAACATCCTGTTGAAGACAAGCGCCAATAAACCCATCCATCATTTCAGTAGTCAAGCTGCCCGTCACCGCTAAGGCGTCTTCTAAAGTAATTGTTTCATTACTAAAAGAGATAGCCTGATCTAAAATACTCAGTGCATCCCGCATCCCGCCTTCTGCTGCCCGAGCGATTACAGATAGTGCTTGCTCTTCATAGGGTTGATTACTCTGTTCAAGAATATAAGCCATCCGACCGATTATCGCTTGTACGTCAATTCGTTTGAAGTCGAATCGTTGTGTCCTTGAGATAATCGTTGCTGGAATCTTGTGCGGCTCTGTAGTTGCTAAGACAAAGATTACATGTTCTTTCGGCTCTTCTAGCGTTTTTAACAACGCATTGAAGGCGCCAGTCGAAAGCATGTGGACTTCATCAATTATATATACTTTATATTTAGCTGCAGTTGGTGCGTAGTTCGCACGATCCCGTATGAAACGAATTTCTTCCACACCATTGTTGCTTGCGGCATCGATTTCGATCACGTCTTCTTGTCGACCTTCAGTAATCGAACGACACATCTCACACTCATTGCAGGGTTCCCCATCAATACTGTTAGGACAATTGATGGCTTTGGCAAATATTTTTGCTGCACTGGTCTTTCCGGTTCCGCGGGGACCGGTAAATAGATAGGCGTGGGAAGTTTTCTGTTGTTGGATCGCATTTTTCAACGTCTTCGTAATCGCCTCTTGCCCGACCAAATCATCAAAACGCTGCGACCGCCAAACGCGGTAAAGTGCCTGATACGCCATAATTCTCCTCTTTTCTTTCAAAATCACTGCTTTTTATTATACGTGATTTTGTACGAAAAAACTATAGAAACCGACTGTTAGCTTCAATTGTTTAGCGTCTTTTAATTTGTCCATCTGCATCTTTTCTGTTTCGAAAAAGCCCTGTGGTATAATAGAAAAAACGTTTTTATGGAGGGATATTCATGGGACTATTTAAAGCAGCAACTAGCAGCATCGGCGGAGGCTTCGCTGATCAATGGCTAGAAATAATTGAACCAGCCAACATGGGACAGACTACGGTCATGTCAAAAGGCGTTGCCGTACGAAAAGATGATAAACGCGGCAGCAACAAAAAAGGAACTAGTGATGTGATCACAGACGGCTCTGTCATTCATGTTTATCCAAATATGATGATGCTTCTCGTCGACGGCGGTAAAATTATTGACTACACTGCCGAGGAAGGATACTACACGGTAGAAAACAATTCTGCTCCATCAATGTTCAACGGATCATTAAAAGAGGCCGTAGCTGAAACTTTCAGCCGCTTCAAATTTGGTGGTGTGACACCGCAAAAACAACAAGTTTTCTATATCAATTTACAAGAAATCAAAGGAATTAAGTTCGGTACCAGCACCCCCATAAACTATTTTGATAATTTCTATAATGCAGAACTATTTTTACGAGCACATGGTACTTATTCCATCAAAGTGACTGATCCAATTCTATTTTTCGCAAATGCAATTCCACGAAATATGGATCAAGTTGATATCAGCGATATCAACGAACAGTACCTGCAAGAATTTTTAACTGGTTTACAAGCAGCAATCAACCAAATGTCCGCTGATGGTCAACGCATTTCTTATGTCCCATCAAAGAGTATGGAACTAAGTAAATATTTATCTGACGTATTAGATGAGAGCTGGAAAGAACTTCGCGGTATGGAAATCGTTTCTGTTGCTGTTGCCAGCATTTCTTATACAGATGACTCTACTAAATTGATCAATATGCGAAATGAAGGTGCGATGTTAGGTGATCCAAACGTACGCGAAGGTTACGTACAAGGTTCAGTTGCGCGCGGTATGGAAGCCGCTGGTAAAAATGATGCTGGTGCTTCTACAGGCTTCTTCGGAATGGGCATGGGGATGAATGCGGGTGGAGATTTCCTTAATCAAGCATCTCAAAACAACAACCAGCAGATTCAACAGAATCAACAAGCACAACAAAAATCTTCTGGTGATCAATGGACTTGTCCTAAATGCGGGGAAGAAAATTCTGGTAAATTCTGTAGTAATTGTGGAGAACCAAAACCAGCTCCTGCCACTGCGGCAAAAATCGAAATGAAATGCAGCGAATGCGGTGAAATTGTCGACTTAAGCAGCGGCGTACCAAAATTCTGTCCACATTGCGGCAAACCCTTCAAAGCGGTGCCGTTAGACTAAACTATTACTGATATAGGAGGGCCTGCAAATGGCAGATGTATTAACGCATCACTGTCCGAACTGCGGCGGTCCTTTGACATTTAACCCAAGTGATCAAAAGTTTCACTGTGATTATTGTTTAAGTATTTTTACTGTGGAAGATATCGAAAAATTTGAGTCCAATAATTCAGAATCATCCGTAGAGTCACAGTCAGAAACAGCCAGCTCTGTGGAAGCAGCCAGCGGCGACATGGACTTATTTCTTTGTCCCAGCTGCGGCGCTCAAATTGTCACTGATCACACTACCGCCGCTACCTATTGCTACTTTTGTCATAATCCCGTTGTTCTGTCGGGGCGCTTGACAGGAGAATTTTTACCTAATAAAGTTTTGCCCTTTAAAATTGACCGTAAAAAGGCTGTTGCCGATTTTTTGAGTTGGACACAGAAGAAACGCTTTGTACCAAAAGATTTTTTCAATGAACAACAGATTGAAAAGATGACTGGTGTCTATTTTCCCTATTGGGTAGTTGATGCTGAAACTTCGGGGAATTTGACCGGCAAGGGAACTTCGCTGCGCGTTTGGATCGTGGGCGAAATCGAATATACTGAGACAAAAGTCTATCAGATTTTCCGCAAGGGCAAAGCAAAGATCAACCATTTAACTAAAAATGCCTTAAAGAAAAATCTCCAGCAGAAAATGGTCGAAGGGGTCCAGCCTTTTCCGATCGATCAAGCAGTGGATTTTCACACAGAATATTTATCTGGTTTTCAGGCGGAAAAACGCGATATTGAGATCAAAGACCTCGCCGAACAAATCGATCATGAGCTGACTGATTACACAAAAGATTTATTACGTGACACCGTTTCTGGATACACGACGTTCACACCAAGTAATCAGTCTGTCAATGTTGAAAAGCAGGACAACCATTATATGCTTTTGCCGGTTTGGCTTGTAACATATCAAGATGCAGCGAACAAAACCTATTACTACGCTATGAACGGACAGACTGGAAAAGTCAGCGGTGTATTGCCGATCAGTAATAAACGTTTAGGTTTATTCTCCGGTGGAATTTTTGCTGTAATCTTGGTAATTGCAATGATCGTGGGGTATTTCCTATGAAAAAACTTCTTTTACTTTTGGGTTTTCTCGCGCTGTTTACCCCATTAAAAGTTTTCGCGGCTTCTGATACAGTAGATGATCAGGCAAATCTGCTTTCTCCAGAAGAACGAACTGAACTGTCGAAACAGGCCGATGCCCTCAATAAGGAAATCAAAGGCGAAGTGTTTATCTTAACGACAAATACCAATTCGGAAGAACCGCGTAAGTTTGCTGATAATCAGTTAAGAGATCGCATCGGCAATGATAATAACGGTGCTCTTCTCTTACTGGATATGAATCAGCGAGAAATTTATCTTTCAACCTCAGGGAATATGATTGATTACATTACTGATAAACGAAGGGATAAACTTTTAGACGATGTTGAAGCAGCCATGCGTGATGGCAATTATTATCAGGCTGCTGCCGATTACCTATCCAATGCAAATGAATTTGTTGCCGATGGCATTCCCGGTGGTTCTTATCGAATAGACGAAAAGACCCGCAAAGTTACCTACTACAAGTCGATCACACCGATTGAAATCACGATTGGTTTGGTCGTTGCTGCAGTAGCGGCAATTGGGTTCTTCATCTCTATTCGATTGCGTTATCAGTTAAAGACCGGCACTTATCGTTATCCCTACCGCCAAAACGCTCAACTGGATCTGACCGAGCGTCAGGATCAGTTGGTTAATTCTTTTGTCACTACTCGTCGGATTCCAAAACCTTCCAATAATAATGGAGGCGGTGGTGGTGGTGGCAGTACTACCCATTCCAGTGGTGGTGGAACATTTGGCGGCGGCGGACGCAGTTTTTAACAAATAAAATAAAAAATGTTATCATCCTGCACCAGAGTCTTTCAAAATTAATGAAAAATTCTGGTGTTTTCATGTATTTTCTTGAATTCACCCTATGATTTTGCTAAACTTTTGTGGTTAATAGAAGTAAAGGAGCCCATCAATGAATAAAAAGAAAAGATTCCCCCTAGTTTTGGTTGTCCTACTACTTTTTTTCCAAAGCCTCATAGGAATCACCGCTCAAGCAGCAGATGACTTTTCTGTTAATGCGAATGCGGGATACGCCATTGACGCTGACTCAGGAAAAGTTTTTTTTAACCAAGACGGCGACACCCCAAAAGGCATTGCTTCCATCACTAAAACGATAACGGCATACCTCGTTTTAGATGCCATTAAGCAACAGAAAATTACTTGGGAGCAAGAAGTACCCATTTCAGAGTACGCAGAAAAATTAAGCACTGCCCCTGAACTGTCCAATGTTGCATTAGTTAGCGGACAAACATACACGGTCAAGGATCTTTTCGAGGCCATGATTGTCCAGTCTGCAAATGCATGCGCAGTTGCCTTAGCTGAATTGATTGCTGGCAATGAACATACTTTTGTAAATCAAATGCGCGAGCAGCTTACAAAATGGGGTATCAACGATGCAACCATCATCAACTCTTCTGGGCTGAGCAATGTCTATCTAGGCGAGCATATGTATCCAGGAACGCAAGAAGATGATGAAAACTTGATGTCTGCTCGTGATGTAGCAATCGTTACCCAGCACTTGATTAAAGATTTCCCTGAAGTCTTGGAAACCTCAAAAATCAAAGAGAAAACATTCGCCCCCAATTCATCTCAGCCAGACGAAATGAAGAATTGGAACGTCATGCTTTTTGAAGGACCAAATTACAAAGAAGGCGTCGATGGACTAAAGACTGGAACTACTGATTTAGCCGGTGCATGTTTTGTCGGAACGATCCAAAAAGATGGTCGCCGTGTTATCACCGTGATCTTGAACGCTTTAGATCAGCCCAACGATGAAAATGCACGATTCGCAGAAACAGGCAAATTGATGGATTACTGTTTAAATAATTGGAGTCAGCAAGACGTGACTGTCGCAGGACAAACACCGACGGACAAAAAAGAGTTGAAAGTCACAGAAGGTAAAGAAAAGACGGTTGCTCTAGCAATGGAAAAACCGGTCAAACTTTGGGTACGAAGCGATATGGATCCGAAAGATTTAACGATCAAAACTACCTTAGACCAGTCTTTATTGGACAACAACGCGATTATTGCTCCGGTTCATAAAAATGAAAAAATCGGTACTGTCAGCGTTGCGTTAACTCAAGATACTTTGGGTTATGTTCAGGAAAATGAAGGTGCAACTGCTGATCTTGTAACAAAAAATGAGGTGCAAAAAGCCAACACCTTCGAATTGATCTGGCAAAAAATTACTGGACTATTTGCATAAAACAAAAAAACTTTCGACTCGAATCGTCGAAAGTTTTTTTCTATTCTGTTTTGAAAGGAAAATACAGTTCTACTTCTCCTTCTGCAAAATGCGGTAAGTAATGCTCATGAATTGCACCGGCAAGCTCCAGTTTTTCTAAGGGAAAGATTTCTCCCAACATGAGCTTCGTCGCATCTTCAATCTTTTCCGCACTAGCTTTGACTGTCAAATAACTCATTGGCGGTACTTCCCATCGCACCCATCCTTCTGGTGCTTCAGCTTCTTCTGGAACTTGAACACCTGCTAGATAGCGTCCTTCTTCTTGCCACGGTTCTAACCAATATTTACTGTCACTCATCAAACCCCATAAATGCAAATCTTTCATTTCTTGACCAGCTAAAAACTCAACTATTTCTTCAAAATGGCTGTTCATCTGATCCCATAACAGCGGAACCCACGACGGCCCCTCTTCTGCTAAACCGCTTCCTTCTTTGCCGATCACAAAAAGTGTCGGCATGTCTATACGATTGACTCCTTTGATATCCATCCACATTCCCTCCTCGTCATAATTTTACTAATCTTCTAAAAGAAATCCAACTGATAGTTCTTGACTGCGTGTTTGACTTATTATTTGATATACTAACAAAGGGGAAAACAAGTATTTAAATAAGCTTATCATTTTTGTTTTCTACTGACTTGTTTAGCTGCACGATAGGCCGCCTGAAACTTAGGATAATTTGTTGAAATTATTACTTTTATATAGGAAAGATGTGATCGAATGAACCTGCAACGAGATTTACTTGCTTTTGCGCTTTATATAATTGTTTTGAGTGGTTTGATGATTCGCTTTAAACAAAAGAGATTCAGTAATTTTTCATTATGGACGGCGATCTTTCTGGTCTTATATTTTTGTATGCTGGAAATTCAAAATAAAACCTTCTATATTTTGATTCCACTGTTTTTCTTTTTATTGTTCTGCTATTTTTATTTTAAAGAAAAATGTCGTTTACGTAATGGCTGGCTGCTCAATCTCGCTTTAATTAGTTTCATGGGTTACGTAGTACTCATTACAATAACTGCCAGCTCATTGATCGGTGTCGGTATCCTCGGCATATTGCTCGTCTTGTTTTTAGTAACTATTTTATTTGGCTTGTATGCCGCAATCATCTTTTTGATTGGGAATAGTTTTATCGTTCTGCGCCATGAATCTCGCAAGCTTCCTAATTTACTCACCTTGATTTTAGGTTTAGCGATTATTGCGTTGATCATTTTACAGGTGGTTGGACCAAAAATCTTACCAAGCTGGTCAGTCATCCTATTATCGATTCCAACAACGATCGCAATCTATTTTTTTGTTGTCTTTTGGAATTTCCTATCGATTTCCATAGTCTATCAATTTAATCAACCGAAATACAATCAAGATTATGTCATCGTCTTAGGCGCTGGCTTGATCGGCGGTGAAAAAGTCACCCCTTTATTAGCAAAACGAATTGATCGTGCCATTCAATTTTATCGCAAACAAAGTCAAGAAACGTTATCGCCACCGCAACTTTTGATGTCAGGCGGACAAGGTCCTGATGAAAAAATCCCTGAAGCGCAGGCGATGCGGGAGTATGCCTTGGAGCAAGGTATCCCTGCCGAAGATATTTTGATGGAGGCACAATCAACGGATACTCTGGAAAATATGCGCTTCAGCAAGGAGATTATGGAGCGAGAAAAACCTGCCGGCTATCATGCAATCTTTACTTCGAACAACTATCATATTTTTAGGGCGGGAATGTACGCCGAAGAGGTGGATTTAAAGATTGACGGAATCGGTTCAAAAACCGCCCGCTATTATTTGCCAAATGCCTTTTTACGAGAATTTATCGCAGTTGCTCTAATGAACAAACGTATTCACCTGATCATCTGCGGTTTGATCACATTAGGTTTCGCGGCACTAGCAGTTATTAATTACTTTTTTGTTGGTTAAACACAAAGAAGGAATGCCAAAATTCAAGGCATTCCTTCTTTTTTTATTCTGCTCGTAAGGCAATTGCAGCATCTTTCTTCGCTGCCATTCTTGCTGGAATGTGTCCGCCGATCATTGTTAAAACTGTTGAAACAATAATCAAGATGATTCCATGAACAGGATTCAATTGTGCGACATCTTTTAATTCAGTCATATTATACAAAATCGCATTGATTGGGAATGTTGCCAAATAGGCGATCACTACACCTAATGTTCCAGAGGCTACACCTAAAATACAAGTTTCAGCATCGAACACGCGGGTGATATCTTTTTTACGTGCCCCTAAGGCCTTCAAGACACCAATCTCTTTGGTCCGTTCAATAACTGACGTATACGTGATGATCCCGATCATGATCATACTGGTTACTAATGAGATTCCGGCAAATGCCACTAATACATAAGTGATTGCGTCCATCAAGCCGCCAGTCAACTCGGTCATCGTTCCTGCTAAGTCAGTATAAATAATTTTATCTTCTTTTTTCTTGCCTTTATTGTAATCATCCAAATAGCTCAAAATTTCTTCTTTGTCTTTATAGTTGTTTGGATAGATCATGATGCTGCTTGGAATACTATCTCCGCCTAAGTACGCGAGTGTACTATCTTTGGTTGCATCATCTAATTTTTCGTTCGTCATCACATTTGTATCCGTATCTCTTTGCGCTTTGACGATTTCTGAATTTTCATTGTCCTTAACGATTTTAGAGGTCAGTTCATTACTATAAGCGATCCCTGGTGCCAATAGATTCATTGTTGAAGATTGTTTTACACGCAAGATTCCTGAGATTTTCAAGGTATCGTTGTTGGCATTGTCATACATTGCTTTGTAATCATTATTGGGAATAAAATTACCCGTCGGAATTTTTGTGTAGTATTCATTATTGTTGATCAGCTTAAACTCAGTTCCAACGATTTTATCAAAATCAATTTTTTCGCCGTCTTTGACATCAAAGCCTAGATTTTTCAATGAATTGATATTGGTACTATTATTCGCATCAACGATCAATACAACATCTGTATTTTCTTTGGGATACTCGCCGGATAACAATTTGTAATTGTCTTTTAGAAAATTCCCGGAGCTTTTATCCAATTGTGTTGGAAAAGATGAGACACCCATCCCCGTCATGCTAGACATCGCGCTCATCATAGATGGTCCGCTATCGGGCGCTTCATTCGATAATTTAACTGGTTTTACATCACCATCTACATCACGTAAAAGATTCATTCCAACCACACGAGTAAATCCGATATTGTTACTTAATTTTGGATCGATATCATTAATGTAATCCACATAGTTTTGATCGATCTTATTTGTATGCTGTGCTTTATCTTCGTCACTAATCTTGGCAACGATATTATTCTTATTCTCTTTACTTGCTCCGCTGGCTTTATCTGATCCCAGCGCTTGATTCCGATTCGCCGTCTGGTCAGTGGTTGTCTTTGAGATCGTGATGGGATATTTCGCCATCGTTTCTGCTTGGGTACTGTCGATTTGCTTCTGGAAACCGCTAGATAAGGAAAGCACGATCCCAATACTGATAATCCCGATACTGGAAGCAAAAGCAGTTAAGAACGTACGCCCCTTTTTCGTCCGCAGGTTATTGAAGGACAACTTCAAGGCAGTCATGAATTTCATCTTCGTACGTTTTAGCTGAAATTGTTCTCCTTTCTTTCCTTCAATATGCGGATGTGAATCATTCATAATACGACCATCGGAAAAATTAATCGTACGGTCCGCATACTTATTGGCTAGCTCAGGGTTATGTGTAACCATGATAACAAGTTTTTCTTTCGATAGTTCTTGGATCAAGTTCATGATTTGCACACTAGTCTCTGTATCCAAAGCCCCTGTCGGTTCATCACAAAGTAAAATGTCCGGATCATTTGCCAGTGCTCGAGCGATGGCAACCCGCTGCATTTGTCCACCAGAAAGCTGGTTCGGTTTCTTATGCATGTGATCTGCTAATCCGACACGTCGTAGCGCATCCTCAGCCCGTTGCTGCTTCTCTTCTTTCGAAACTCCACTCAGCGTCATTCCAAGTTCAACATTGTCGATGATTCCTAAATGGCTGATTAAATTATAGCTTTGGAAGACAAATCCGATCGAATTGTTTCGATAAGCATCCCAATCAGCATCCTTAAAGGTTTTCGTTGATTTGCCATCGATGACCATATCACCGGAGTCATAGTTATCTAAACCTCCAATTACATTCAGCATCGTTGTTTTCCCAGAGCCGCTGGCACCTAGGATCGCGACAAACTCTTGTCGACGAAATGCGACAGATACACCGTCTAATGCTTTTGTGGTCGTATCTCCCACATGATAATATTTTTTTATATCTTTTAATTCTAACATTGAGTCACCCTTTTTCTCTTAGTTTACTTTGCCACGATAGCATGGCATTATTAACTCAAAATGAACAAAAATTCATAATAGGTTCACAGTGATTTGCTACTATTATTAAGCAAAAGGGAGGGCAACGCAAATGAATCGAATACTTATCGTGGAAGATGATGAAAATTTATCACTACTTTATCAATCCGCATTAAAAAATGAACGCTTTGAAGTATTTCGTGCGATGAACGGTATAGAAGCCTTAGATATTTTAGATAAACAATTTATTGATTTGATCATCAGCGACATTATGATGCCGGACATGGACGGCTATGAACTAGCCGAAAGTTTGCGGGAGGCAGATTATGATCTTCCTATCCTATTTATTACTGCGAAGGATTCTTTTGAAGATAAAAAACGCGGATTTACGATTGGTGTAGATGATTATATGGTGAAGCCGATTGATGTAAATGAAATGATTTTACGTGTGGATGCCTTATTGCGACGGGCCCAAATTGTCCACACAAAAGAATTAGCCATTGGTGATACGCGGCTGAATCAGGAAACTTATCAAATCAAAACACCGTCCTTAACCGAAACATTGCCGCAAAAAGAATTTTTACTTCTATATAAATTACTCGCCTATCCCAATAAAATTTTCACCCGCCAGCAATTAATGGATGAGATTTGGGGGCTCGATTCCGATACGGATGAACGTACAATTGATGTTCATATCAAACGACTGCGTACACGTTTAGAAACTAACTCTGATTTTTCGATTGAGACTATTCGCGGATTAGGGTATAAGGCGGTCATCCACTCATGAGAAAAAAACTATTTTCCCAACTATGGGTCTATTTCGCCGTTATCACATTTTTATTGATGGTCGTCGTATTATCTGTCTTCGTCGGACTGCTTTTCATAATTAATCACTATCAATTAGTTTCACCCGAAAAGGAAGGTCACCTTTTTCCTTTCTATTTCATCATCTTTTTAAGTTTAATGATCGGTGCGGCACTCTCATTTTTTGTCGGTCAACGTATTTTGCAGCCGATTGGTAATCTCAGACAGGCGATGAATAAAGTGTCTAAAGGAGATTTCTCGATTCAATTGGACGAACAGCACCAAATGGAGGATGTCGAAGAGCTTTATCATGATTTCAATGTTATGGTAAAAGAATTAAATAGTATTGAGACATTGCGAAATGATTTTGTTTCTACTATTTCTCATGAGTTTAAAACCCCCATCGCAACCATCAAAGGATATGTCCAGCTATTACAAAATGAAGCATTGTCTCAGGAAGATCGGCAGAACTATCTGGAGCGCATGTTAGATGGCACTCAACAGTTAACCCACCTGACTGACAATATTTTGAAGCTCAGTAAACTCGATAATCAAGGATTAGGCTTAGACTTCCAACATTTTCGTTTAGACGAACAAATTCGTGAAGTAATTTTATTTTTACAACCCAAATGGGAGCAGCTGGATTTAACGCTGGATATAGATTTACCTCACACCGATTATTACGGTAACGAAGAATTTCTTTATCAAGTCTGGTCAAATTTGATGGACAACGCTATTAAATACAGCAAACAAAATGGCAGCATCTATGTTCACCTAAAGAATGAGGCAGAGGGACAAACCATCATCATTCGCGATGAAGGTATCGGTATGACAAATGAAGTGGCCGAACGAATTTTTGACAAATTTTACCAAAGCGATACGAGCCGCAAAACCAAGGGCAACGGGCTAGGTCTAGCCTTAGCAAAACAAATTGTCGAGCTACACCATGGGTCGATTAAAGTCAACAGTTCTCTTAATGAAGGAAGCAACTTTAAAATTTTTTTGCCAAACAACTTGAAAAATTCATAATTAATTGACGCAAAAAGCGATTTAATTCATCATTAGTTAATATTTGTTTTGTATGCTATGGATAACCTAAAGAAAGGGTGATTCATATGGAGAAACAGAAATACACTAAAACCGTTTATTTTGTCGAAGAGACACATAATATTGAAGGCGCTTATGTTGAAGTTAACACACTTTTTGTGGCTGACGACCAAGAAAAAGCGACGGAAGTCTATGAACAATTAATCAAAGAACAGCCAAAGAAATCCTTTGGTCTTTTACTAAACGAATACATCATCAATGCAGACGGAGGCTTTTTCCATAATCTATTACAATCATGGAAAAATCTTCCCGCTGAATTTTACAGAAAAATGCAGATCCTAACCTATCGACCACTTGCTGAATACCAAAATTAAAAAAAGCTTCAGGGTTTAGTTTTTTCTTTTGCCGCTAAAACTAAACCCTGAAACCAGACAATTATCATCTCTCAAACTCTCTCTAATAGAAAGGCTTCGCGAACTCGTTCAGCTTTTGAGCAATAAGACTAAAATTTTGATAAGTCGTTTCTCAGACTTAACAAAATTTTCGCTTATTGTCGATAAAGCTAGTTCGTGAAGCTGGACACCGTTAAAGCTGTAGATTCAATGTTTTTACTTATGAAATTTTTATATTTTCCAGTTAAAAAAATCGAGGTACTCTCTAATAGAGTATCTCGATTTTTTAAATCAATGATAATAAAAATACCGCCGCCAAGCCGGTGATAACTGAGATCGCCATCGAACGCGTCTTGTACGCAACCCCTGCAACTAAAAACATCGCAATGATCCGAACATTTCCAATCAAATCAAAATGATTTTCGCTGATGAACACATCTTTGAATACCAAAGCGGCAAATAATGAGATCGGCACGTATTTCATCCAATCACTGAACCACTGAGGAACCTGTCGTTGTGAGAAATACAACATTGGAAAAAGACGCGGCAAGTATGAAGCTCCAAACAGACAAAGAATCAGCAGCAGCAAAGAGTTATCACTCATGATGGACCTCCCCGCCGGTAAGATCATAGTGATCTGGCCCGTCATTTTTAGTATCGGCTGTCTTGCGAATCCGTTCAATCAAATATCCCGCAAAAGAAGCCAACAGTGTCGCCAAAATCAATCCAAAAGTATTTTTGAATACCAGCATAAAAATCACTGCCAATCCGCCAGATAATAAGCCGGTGGCTAATAAAAGACCATTGCTCAACTGCATCATGAACATAAAAATAAACATCGCGGTTAAGGCAAAATGAACCAATTCAGTATCCACATGAATAACAGAACCGAAAATCGTCCCCAGCACCGTACTTCCTGTCCAAGAAACCATCGAAAACCAATTAACATACAAGGCCTTTTTGCGGTTCCAGTCAGGATCAGTGGAATATTTCAAATAATTGACTGCATAATTTTCGTCATTCATCGACTGGGAAAACAGTGCAATAAATGAACGTTTCTCTTTTTTGAAAAATTGTGACAAACTGGAGCCTAATAATGCATAACGCAGCTCCAAGAAAAAAACCATTAAGATTGTGGACACAAATGATGCATGAACACTTATCATCGAGACGACTAAAAATTGGGCGCCTCCAGAGAAAACAAGCATCGAAAGCAAGGCAGTTAATAAAATGTTAAATCCCGCTTTTTGCAGCAGCATGCCGCAGGCTAATCCAACCGGAATGTAACTCAAACAAAGCGGCAATGCCGCGTATAATGCCTCTAACCATGGTGTCCTTTTTTTTACAGGCATGGTGTGTTCTCAATTCCCTTCACGTTCACAGGATAAAAAGCATTTTCATTCTAACACATTCTTTAGAAAAAAGTAGCACTGTGCGACCTTCTTGGTTTCTCAACAATTTATCACCGATCATTCGTAAAAACACGTAACCACTTCCCATATTCTCCTGCATAAAAGACCGCTCTTGGCAATAATCCGAATTATAGTGAAAAAGATTGATTGATCATTTGTTTTATATTCATAAAAAGAGGAAACTTTTAAAATTTTCTTATGAAAACTTCATGTACGTTTTCACCGGTTTCTGCTTTTTAAAGGTATAATAAATCACGGCTTTTTCGGAGAGTTAACTAGCCTGCAAATAAAAGCTTTGCAGCTACTGTTTCTTTTCTATATAAAATGAATTCGTGAAACTGAATAACAATTTTCTGAAAAAATGTGATAAGATAGTCAGCGAAAAGAGATGAATAACAGATGGAAAATAGTTTTCATGAGAATCGTTCGGTTGGGTTGTTACTGACTTTTATCGGCGGGATGATCGATAGCTATACGTATATTCGCTATGAAGCCTTTGCCTCTGCTCAGACCGGAAATTTGATTTTAGCAATCATTCAAGCCTACGAACGGCAGTGGAACATGGTTGGAAAAAAATTACTCTCCACCCTATTCTTTTTCATGGGTATTCTTTTAGCCAAATTTTTGATTGATTACTTTAAAAAGAAAGAAATGCACTTTTGGCGTTTGTTCCTGCTTTACTTTGAAGCCTTTATCTTCTTTATCATCAGTCTGCGCTTTTTGCAGCCGCACCCTGCGATAATTACGATCATCATCGCTTTTACCGCCGCTATTCAGTGGGTGTCTTTTGATAAAATCAATGGGCTTACTTACACGAATTTGTTTACGACCGGAAACCTTAAAGGGGTAGCGACAAATCTTTATGACTATTTGAGTACAAAAGATCAAGCAGCTAAAACACGCTTCGTTCATTTTCTTTTAGTGGTCTTGGCCTTCATTGCCGGTGCGATCGTCTCAGTTTTTTCTTATCGCATGCTTGGCACTAGCGCGGTTTTGATCATTGCAGGATTGTTCTTGTACTTAGCACTTTCCGAAACTTTCTTAGTTTGGCGTTTCCAACGAAATACAAATATTTTGCAAAAAAAATAACTCTTCAGCTTTTTTGCTGAAGAGTTTTTAATATACTTTTACCGATTTATAAGCAGTATGAACAGTACCATTCCTAAACATAGGAAACCCATTACAGTACCAATCACAATAAGCCGTTTATCCAATTTGGCTTCTGGAACAATCTGCTTCAGTCCTTGATAAAGTACAAGCCCTAAGAAGCCACCGGAAAAGTTCATTAACAGATCAGTCACATCGGTCGCACCAATGCCTAAGATGAACTGCATGACTTCAATGAAGAGCGAGAATAAAAAGACAATCATCAATTTATTCAAGAATGGCAATCTTTTAGCTGAAATCCCCAAAAGAACACCCATTGGAACAAAAACAACTGCGTTTAATAAAATTTCATTCAAAGCGATCTTGCCATTCACGATCATTGAACCCTGAAATGGTACAAGATTGATGGATCTCATAGGATGACTCAAACTTGCAGTTATGTCAGAAACAGACAGCGGAAACTTAAATAGTAAAATCCAAATCAACAGCAGAGAATAAATGACAAGTAGTATTTTACTAAGTTGTTTACTAACCATTCTGCTTCCTCCTCTATAGGTTTGTTGGCTAACGTACAAAGGCAATCTCGATATCTCCATTACTAGTTATAACTTCTAGTTCTTTTGAGCCATCCTCATGATTGGTCAAGTTACTTGTAGCATTGCTCGTTTTAGACACCGTTGAAAAATCTTCTTCCTTGCCCTTGATCGTGCCATGTACTTCCGAGTTGCTGGTTTCAAGCGAAAGAGATTTAGCTGGCTTCAAATTCATTAAGTTGATCTTGCCATTTGAAGTATGGAATTCTCCTTCTGAAAATTCCAGATTCTGCAAGTCCATTTTACTATTGCTTGTTTCAAAAGATCCATCGTCAAAGGTCATTTTCGATAATTCAACTTTTCCATTGCTGGTTTCCGCATCGATTGAATGTGCATCTACATTATTAATGATCATCTTGCTGTTGGTTGTTTCCAAATCAAGATTATCCAATGTCAGATTCTCTGTAGAGAGCTTGCCATTAGAGGTTTCAACCTGCAAATCCTTTAATTTAGACTTGGGAATCTCGATGGTTACTTTGGGATCACGCTTGCCAAAATTGAAGAAGTTGAAATTAAACCCGATACTTCTTTTGCGCTCAAGGCTCAGCGTATTACTGGTTTGTTTAATATTGTATTTGATGTCTCGGCTTTTCTTGTAATTGATTCGTGTCTTATTTCCAGAAACACCTACGATATCGATCGGCATATTGCGATCATCCACGATCAGTTCTTTGACTGTCTTTGACGTAGTAAATGTCTCATTACTCATGCGGCTATGAAAGATCATACTGCTCATACTTACTAATGCCGCCCCAACTAAAATCAACCCAATAATTATTTTTTTCATTTTTATACCCCTTATCTACTTTTCTTATCTTTATCATAAAGAAATTTTCAACCGTTTACATGGGACAAAAGGCTGATTCTTTCTCATCATTTATTCCGATTAAATCCAGCCTTGATCTCAATAAAATCCTGAAACAGCTGAAAAAGCTGGAAAAGCATCGCTCGTTCTTCAAAAGCTTGTCGACTTTCTGGTAATTTCTTTTGCTGATAGCGCTGATCCGTCTCATCAATCTTAGTTAAAATCGCTGCTCCGTCATTTTCTTCAGTCAGAGTTTGCGCAGTAAAGTCAAACAACTCCCGCAGCTCCTGAACATCCTCAGGTTCAGCATCCAGTCGGTTCAATATTTGCAGCATGTCAGACAGAACCTTCAATTGTAGACGACGCATCGCAAAATATTCAAAGTAATAACTGTTGCCGGAAAAGAAACGATTCTCCTCAAATTCTCGCGCACGAACTTGCGCCTCCCGCACAAAGTCTCGCAACGAAAAGCATTCTTGCCGCAATTGTTCTTCTTTGTCAGGCTGGTTCAAATAAGCAGACATCTGCCCCAGCATCTTTTTCATAGAGACTTCGACGACAGCCTGATCTTCTTGTATTTTTTTCTCGGTATTCGGCATGTAAAGATTAGCCGCCAATGCGCAGCCCACTCCAATGAACATCAGTAAATATTCGTTGATGATCAAGCTTAACGGCATTTCCCCTGCTACTAAATAATGCGTGATCAAAACTGAACTGACTGCGATCCCTTCCGCTAAGTCAAAGCGAATCGATAATGGAATGAATAATAATAGATACAAACCAAAAACCAATGGATGAAATCCCAAGAGTAAAAAACAAATCGCTGCAATGACTGTCGCAAGTGTCAAAGAAAAAAGCCGATTCAAAGCGGTTTTTGCGGTCGAACGCTTGGTGTTTGTTACAGTCAAGATCGTTATGATGGCTGCTGATGCTGCTGACTCAAGATTCAAGCCGCTGGCTAATAGTAATGCAATCGGTGCTGCCGCCGCGGTCTTTATAGTACGTAATCCTATTTTCATTTGTATCTCCCTTCATTAAAAGCTTACACTAAAGTCGCGCGGGAAAAAAGTCGCAACTTAACGGATTATCTTGTATAGTAAGTACGATGCGAAAATAAGCACATTAATAAACACAAGGAGTGGAATTATGGAAAGCTGGCTTTTTCTAGGGGTCATTTTATTGATTGCATTTATCGCAAAAAACCAAAGCTTACTGATCGCAACGATCGCAGTTTTGGTTTTAAAATTAATTCCCCATTCAGATAAATTTTTAGCTCTATTAAATAAGCAAGGAATCAATTGGGGGGTAACCCTGATCTCAGCAACAATCTTAGTCCCGATCGCTACCGGCGATATCGTCTTGAAAGATTTATTGAACACCTTGAAATCTCCCCTAGGTTGGGTAGCGACGATCTGCGGTGTGCTCGTTGCCGTCTTATCTTCAAAAGGCGTCGGCCTGATTAATCAATCACCCGAAGTTACCGTGGCTTTAGTTTTTGGTACGATTATGGGTGTTGTTTTTTTGAAAGGTGTTGCCGCAGGACCGGTTATCGCCGCTGGTATCACCTACTGCATCATGCAGGTCATTCAAGTTGTGACGAATCATTAAATGAATAAACCCCAATTATTTTCTATTGAGAATAATTGGGGTTTGTTTGTATCATGTAAAATTCTCTTGTAAGATAGAAATAAGAAGATCGCCAAATAAGGAGGTGCCACCGAATGGCCAAACAATCCAAGACCACGCGCTTGCGTCAAATCGTTAAAATCGTCAACCACTATAATGTTGTTAAAAATATTACGCAGCAAAAAAATCCTGAAGATGTCCGCAAGGCTTTTGAAGAATTAGGTCCGACCTTTATTAAAGTCGGACAAATGATGTCGGTTCGAACCGATATTTTCACACTGGCCTTCACGAAGGAATTACGCAAGCTGCAAGACGATGTTAAAACTGATTCCTTTGAATCTGTTAAGACTCTCGTTGAAAAAGAATTGGAGCTTCCTTTAGCGGAAATCTTTGAAAGCTTTGATGAACAGCCCTTCGCTTCAGCCTCAATTGCACAAGCACATCACGCTCGCCTAAAAAATGAGCAGCAGGTCGTCGTTAAAGTCCAGCATCCAGGAATCGCCGCTGAAATTGAGTTAGATCTATCGTTGTTTGAAAAAGCGATCCCGATTGCCAACTGGGTTCCCGAAAGCAAAGTGATTGATCTCAAAAGTATCTTAAAAGAAATTCGGGAATCCCTGCAAAATGAATTGGATTTTCAAAAAGAATTAGTTTTGGCTGAGGAATTTTACCGCTTGAACAACGGCTGGAAAGAAATTCGTTCTCCTCGAATGGAGCCGGCCTACTCCACAAAAAAAGTTATTGTGATGGAATTAATGCCTGGAACCAACTTAAAAGAATTGATCAACGCAGACGATGATAAGGTCGTTCAAGGCGAAACAACTTATAAAGAACTGAAAAAAACGATCAGCGAATTATTAATCGAGCATTTCATGAAGGAAGTCTTTGAGGACGGGTTCTTTCATGCGGACCCGCACCCTGGCAATATTTTATTGCAGCTGATGAGTGAAGCAGAAAATTTAAAGGATCGCCAATTTAAAACCAAGGATCATAAAGGAAAAATCGGCGGTTTGCCTTACGAATTTACTTTTTCTAGAAATGAGGAGCTTCGACCTTTCCGCTTAAACTTTATTGATTTTGGAATGATGGGTACGATCACCCGCGAGATGCAGGTGAAGATGAGCAATACGATCATCGCCATTTATAGTAAAGACAATCAGCGGATCACCAATGCTGTTCATGCGATTTGTAAGCAGGTCGGCAGCTTTGATGAGGAGAAATTCACCTATGAACTGGATGATTTTTTGAATCGCTATTTGAATTTGCCGGTTAAAGAAATCGACCTGCAAAAAGTTTTTTCACAGGTCGTGGTGATCTGCCATGAAAATAATTTGCAGATTGATGATTCAGTCACCATGCTGATCAAAGCCTTTGGTACGTTGGAAGGTGTGATCGAGGATCTTAATCCTGATCTATCCTTATTCGAAGTGGTTGCCCCATTTGCACAAAAATATTTTCTTCAACAATTGAATCTGAAAGATGAGCTGCAAGAAACTGGTTTGGACTACTTGTCTACATTAAAAGCACTGCCCAAAATTCCCAGCCATGCCTTGAACGCTTTAGACACCTTCGGAAAAGGCAAAGGCAAGTTGAATCTAGAATTGAAGAACCAGCGAAACTTATTGGAACGAGCAGAAGCAATGGTCAATCGTCTAGTGATCGGTTTGATTCTTTCCGCTTTAGTCATCGGCTCGTCGATATTGGTCCAAACCTCATCTGGAGGCGACACCTTTATTTCTAATTTGGGAATCTTTGGTTACTCCGTTGCTGCCCTTTCGATCCTCTTTTTAGTCGTTGAAAGTCTCTATCGCCGTTATCGCAAATGGAAAAATCGTTAAACGCTCTAATCATAGCAGGAAGTGTGCATATTAAATAGCACACTTCTTTTTTTTATACAAAAATCTTGCTCGCTCTTTTTTTTCTTCAATAGTAAAAAAAACGAAAAATCGCTGAAAATATTATTATTCATTGGTTCCTTCTGCATTAAGCTATATAAAAAAAGTTTTTTTACCTAAATAACAAGCAGGATTTTTTACATTAAAGGGATAACATTTTATTATTTTACTGTAAACAAGTTAAAAATATTGAAGTGAGGAGGTGCGATATGAACAAGTTTCTTAAAACCATCTTAATTATTCTTTCCTTGGTTTTACTTTCAATTTTTCTATCCGTCGCAGCAATCTATTACTTTATCGCTTCAAATCCGTTGGACTTAAGCTCATTGCAGCAATTCGTTCTAACGAATAATTATGCTCAGATATATTTATTCTGGGTAGCAGTAGCTTTAGCGATCATAACGGTAATCGGGATCTTCGTAATCCTATTTTATCCAAAGAGAGTGACCAAGTTCGTCTTACACGAAGAACGCGGTAAATTAGCTTTGGACAAGCGAGCGATTGAAGGGTATGTTCGGACAAGTATCAAACAGGAAGACTTTATGAATGACCCTAAAGTTAATGTAGCGGCGACAAAAAACAAAATTAAAGTAAATGTTCGAGGACAATTAAAGAAAACATCTGGTTTAGTCGGTCAAACTGATCGCTGGGCTAAAAATGTAGAAACAAAAATTTGGGAATTATTAGGTCCAGAAGAAAAAGTTTCTATTAAAGTAAAACTTCAAGCACTTGAACCAGCACCAACAGAAACAACAGTCACACGTACACGGCCGCGAGTAGAATAGGAGGAACAGCGATGCAAGAATTTTTAACACGAGACAAGCTGCCTGTAATCTTCGGTATCCTCGGTTTTATCCTAGCTGTGCTATTCTTTACCATCGGCTTTTTTAAAACGATCTTACTGATCTTGATTACAGTTATCGGAGTAGTTCTCGGTATCTATCTAAAAAACAATCATATTTTAGACGACTATTTAAAAAAATAGTCATTCAATCAGCTTTGAAATAACCTTTCCTTTATGGAACGGTTAATACATTAATACACTCAGGAGGAAAATAATCATGGAAAACACAACAATCAAACCAACAGAACCAAAAAAAGATGTAAAAGGCGAATTAACGTATGAAGACAAAGTCATTCAAAAAATCATCGGGATTGCTTTAGAAAACGTCGATGGATTACTAACAGTAGATGGCGGTTTCTTCTCTAACATCAAAGAAAAATTAGTGAACAGCGACGATGTCACTTCAGGAATCAGCACAGAAGTTGGTAAAAAACAAGTGGCTGTTGATATGGATGTAGTCGTTGAATACGGCAAAGATATTGATGATATTTATGATCAAATGAAAAATTTGATCTCTGAACAAGTCGACAAAATGACTCATTTAGATGTTATTGAAGTGAACGTGAATGTAGTTGACATTAAAACACGCGAAGAATACGAAGAAGACAGCGAAACGGTTCAAGACAAAGTAACCAGTGCAGCTCAAACTACTGGAAAATTCGCTTCTAAGCAAACAAACCGTGCGAAAAGCGCTATGAGCAATCAAGCTGACAAAATCGGTGATAACTTAGAATCTGAACCACGTGTTCAATAAACCAATCTTCCCCATTGACTAGCCGAACTTTGACTAGTCTTTTCATAAGAAAGGCTTCGCGAGCTCGCTCAGCTTTTGAGCAATAAGACCAAAATATTTCTAAATTGCTTCTCAAATTTCGAAATATTTTTGCTTATTGCCGATATGCTAGTTCTGCTTAATGCTAATTTAGCAGCAACTGTATGCGGAACTTGTGTAGAAAAGCTAGTTCGTGAAGCCAGACATGGATATACCCGCTAAAAAAACGATTTATTCATGTGAAAATTTTATACTTTCTGTATAGTTAAGTGAACAGCCAAGACGCTCTCGTCTTGGCTGTTTTTTTGCTATATATCTTGATAACCTAAATAATCCTGATATGTTTCTGCTGCTTTTGTTCCTTTTACAATAGCTTGCCGAACGGCATCCACGGCTAAAATCGAGACAGCTTCAAAGCTTGCTTCGATTTGATTCGCCCCTAAAACAAACAAGGTGTCCCCATCATAAGTTGTATGAGATGGACGAATCGCTCGCGCAATCCCATTATGACTGATATCTGCTAACTTGTTCATTTTAGCTTTTGGAAACGTTGCATTCGTCATTACACAACCAATCACTGTATTCCCATCAAATAGCGCTTCCTCATTTTGATAATACTCAAGAAAAAGTTCTTCTGAAAAACCAATTTTCGTTTCACCTGCTTTACGAGCACCAGCGATGATTCTTCCTAGCTCTTCATCGAAGACGTCTCCTACAGCGTTGACCGCAATTACTGCTGTTACCCATAAATTCCCGTGGCGCATCGTGTGAAGGCCAATGCCGCCTTTCATTGCGTTTTTAGCACCATTGATCGTCCCGACACTGCAGCCAGTTCCAGCGCCATAATTTCCCGCTTGGAAAAGCTGTTTATCAAAAGCTGCTTCACAGGCTTTTCGACCAGCCTGATAATTCGGCCGGACATCTGAGCGGCCGATCCGTAAATCAAAAAGACTTGCCCCTACCACATTCGGTACAAAGGTGATCCCCATGTCGCGGCCAATTTTATTCTCCTCTAAAAAATCTACGACACCTGCATTCGCAGCCAAGCCAAAGGCGCTGCCGCCAGATAGAGTCACTCCATGGACAAACTTGCGATTATTTTCAGACTTTAATGCGTCGGTATCTCGAGTATTCGGTGACCCGCCGCGAACTGAAACACCGCCGGTTACACCGTCCTCACAAAGAATCACAGTACAGCCGGTCATCGCTTCAGCATCAGTATACTGACCAATACGAAAAAATTCTTGATATTCTTCCATCGTGTCCCTCCGCTCATTTTCTAAAGACGATTAATTACTTCATCGACATTCTTGATCGTTACAGAAATCGTTCCATCAGGATTGTTGGTAAATTCAATTAATTCAGGGTTGCGATAAACATCTAATGGCACGATCAATTCAATCCCATTCGACAGCTTTAATTTTTGTTTGCCGTATTTCTTTTCTGTGATCTCACGAACTTCTCTTAATAGAGGCGCTTGATCCACATAACCCTTTTCGACGACTTCTTCTTGAAACGCCATTTGAGCCGATACATTATCTTTGAAGACTTTTTGTGCAACGACTTTTGCGTCGATCTGCCCGCTTTCTTCCACTACATCATAAACAGCTTCCTTCACATCCGCAATCACATCATGTTTGGGATTTTCAAACTTAGCACCGATTTTTTCCGCCACCTTTTTGATGACACGGACATTTTCTTCTAATGACGGTGCTGGTCGGCTTTCAATCACCTGCGTTGAAAAATACAGGCGTTTCTCGCCAGAAAACGGGTACTTCTTCTCAATCATTTCATAGCTCAAATTTCCTAAATTAACAACGATGCCCTCATCGGCTTTTTGCGACTTGCTTGAAAGTAAGGCCCGATGTATGATCAGTTCATTTTTCAAACCAGCTTCATCTGAATCAACGATATGAGTATAGCCTTCGTGATAATTCACTTTTAAAAAGGCCACATACAGCTGTGTGTCCTCTTCATATAAAGCTACAAAAACATCCGCGCTAGGTGCTTCTTCACTCTCTTTGTAGGCTTCGTACCAGCGAGTCACGATTTTTTCACTGGCTGCTAAAAAATCATGCTCTGCCTGTTGGCTTAATAATGCAAAGGTTGAATCCTCCGTCAGCGTCCCCGTCTTGGTTTGAGCTGAAGATAATTTTTGAATTTTTTTCGTTAAATACTCGCGAATATATTCTTTCGTCAAATCCAATTCACTCTGACTATAAATCGGATCGCCTGATTCACGATCAACGATATGCAATGCGGCTTTCTTTAAATAAATATCCATAAATTCCCTGCTTTCTAAAAAGTGATTTCCTAATTCGCTGGAATACTAATGTAACAACTTGATTATCATACACAGGAAACAGGGAAAATAGCAACTATTCTTTTATCAAAAGTTCGCCGTCTTTCATTTGATAAACTTTATCACTCCATTGTGTCATCCGTTCATCATGTGTGACCATCACGATTGCTTTGTTGCGCTCATGCGCTTCTTTAGCTAGGAGTTTTACCACATCATACGCATGATCAGAGTCAAGGCTGGCAGTGGGTTCATCAGCTAAAATTAATTGTGGGTCATTAAATAATGACCGAGCGATTGCGACTCGCTGACGTTCGCCGCCAGATAAAGCTTTTGGATACTGATTACGTAATTCCCAAATATCCAAAGATTTTAGCAGCTCCTCGATTTTTTGAGCATTTTTTTCTTTTTCGATTTTTTCCACTAGTTGAAATTGTTCCTGAACTTTTAAAAATGGTACTAAATTTGAGCTTTGTAGAATAAATCCAATTTCCTTGAACCTAGCTTTAGATCGTTCTTTCTCGTTCATCTGACCAAAATCTGACCCATTGATAATAATCTTTCCTTTCGTGGGTGTCTGCAATCCACCAGCAATCGTCAAGAAGGTACTCTTGCCGGAACCAGATGGTCCAATTACACTGACAAATTCGCCTTGAGCAACAGTAAAATCAATTTTTTTTAATGCCGTAACTTCTGTATGACCTTGACCAAATTTTTTTACGACTTTTTCCATCATTAAAACATTACTCATTTTATTCTCCCCCAATCGCTGTTACCGGATCAACTTTGGTTACTGTACGCATTGAGAACAAACCGCCGATCATTGCAACCAATACTAAAATTACACTATATACGCCCCAATCGGATCGATGAACTGCAAACGGCATTGCGCTAGGTAACACTAAACTTGTTAGAACACTTAAAACGATGGCAACCGCAACTCCAATAATTCCGACTAAAAAGGTTTGTGCTAAAATGGAACGAGCTAAATAACCAGTAGACACTCCTTGGGCCTTCATCACTCCGAAGATCGATGTTTTTTGTAGTGTGATCACATACATAAAGATTCCGATGATCGCAGCGACAACAACGAATAAGAAATAAATCATTGTATTCAGCGTTAATTTTTCTGGCGTATAACCAGGAATATTTTCGATAAAAATCTCCGGTGTCATTTTTTCTAATTTTGTTTGATCCTTTTGATTGCTGATAGAAGTTTTTCCTTTTGTAGCAATCAAATTGATTGGATCGCTCTCTGTGGGCTGAGAGCCATACTTCAAGGTTTTGAATATTGATGGATTTAAATAGATGACAGGCGCAAGAGTGTAAGTCGTTTCTTTCGTAACACCGACAATCTTTAATTTCAGATCATTTACTTTTATACTCTGATTTAACTTGTAGCCTTCTGATAATAGATTTTCCGATACGATCGCCTCGTCATTAGTTTTATACAAGCGACCTTTAATTACTTTAGGTACGACAAATGAATCATTGGCAGTACCGAAGATCGAAACATTGGTCTTCTCCCCGCCATTCTTTTTTTCTACAGCAGTAGAATAAATACCAACTCCCGCCTTCTCTTTAGCAGTCACACGATCCATATCACTTTTATGCAATTGTGACGCATTAGCAATTTTATTGCTGTCCTCTGACAAAATAATGGCTGAAGCCTGCCAATCATCAATCGCCGTTCGATTGCCGTCTGCCAATCCATTGGCTAATCCTGACAACATAAAAACTACATAAGCGACAAGAACCATAATCCCCACGATTAATCCGTATCTCAACTTCGCATAGCGAATTTCTTTCCAAGCTAAAAACATTTCTCTCACCCTTTCTGAAGACAGAATACTCTTCCAGTGACAAAATGTCACCGATTTTGCTCATATGCTATACTATAGAAGAAAAACTACTGACTATTTATTAGGAGGTATCCCATGCCGAAGAAAACTTTTCTAAACTTACCAGAAACACGACAAGCAGAGATTCGTGATATTCTCTTGACGATTTTTTATGAGAAACCCGTCAGTCAGGTAAAAGTCAGCGAAATTGTAGCCGCATTGCAAATGTCGCGAGGAATTTTCTATAAATACTTTGAGAACTTGAATGATGCTTATGATTATTTAATTCATTATTATGCTGGCCAAATTCATGGTGAGATCATTGATTACATGACTCGACAAGAAGGGGACTTCTTTCAGGGAATCGAAGCTTTTCTGTTGCTGTATGTTGATTTAGATCAGCAATCCACACGATATCGACAGTTGGTTCTCTTAGCACAAAACAGCTATTTATTTTCTTATCGGCCGAAAGCAGACCATGGTGTAGCAGCTTGGAAAGAGCTCTTAGAAAAGAATAATTTCGTCATGTCTACTAACGAGGAACAAATTAGTTTCTTGTACTTCTCAATGAAATTGGTGATTGATTCACTAACTGACATGTTAGCGAATCATTGGGGGGAAAAAGAACTATTAACTGATTTCCGTTTTAAAACTCATTGGATGCTTGAAGGCATCAAAAAACGCTGAAGCGAACTTCAGCGTTTTTTCTTAAT
>NZ_NGLG01000001.1:1967438-1982876 GCF_002140655.1 Enterococcus sp. 3H8_DIV0648
TTTAGTAATACAGATGATTTTTTTCTTGTACTTGCTGTTTAAGCAAATTCATAAAGTCAGCCTTCGACATTTGCTTGACTGTATCACTGCCATGTTTGCGAACCGCAAATGTATCTTCACTCAGTTCCTTATCTCCAATCACTAAAATGTAAGGAATTTTTCGCAGCTCCGCATCACGGATTTTTTTGCCCAGCTTCTCATTTCGCAAATCCTTCTCCACTCGAATTCCAGCGGCATGAAATTCCTGGAATAATTCTTCTACGCCTGCTTCATGGGGCTGTGCAACACTGACCAGCGCTACTTGTTTTGGTGCTAGCCAAAATGGAAATAACCCAGCATAATGTTCGATCAAAATACCTAAGAAGCGATCCAATGACCCGAAAACGGCACGGTGGATCATCACAGGCTGCGCTTCCTGATTATTTTCATCCACATAAGTCAGATCGAATTTTTCTGGCATTTGGAAATCCAATTGGACTGTGGCACACTGATGGCTCCGATTCAGTGCGTCCTTGATATGAATATCGATCTTCGGTCCGTAAAAGGCGCCATCGCCTTCATTGATATTATATTTATAGCCAAGATCAGTCAGCACTTTGCCTAAAGAAGCTTCCGCTTCATCCCACAGCTCGATTTCACCCATAAAATCATCTGGACGAGTCGATAATTCAACTCCGTACTCGAAACCAAAAATCTTATAAACTTCATCAATGATTTTCAGCGCCAAGGCAATTTCTTGTTCAATTTGATTTCGGCGCACAAAAATATGCGCATCATCTTGGCAGAATGTTCGAACTCTCAATAAACCATTCAAAGCCCCGCTGAACTCATGGCGATGGACTTGGCCAAACTCCGCCATTCGCATCGGCAAATCACGATAGGACCGTTTACGATCTTTGTAGATCAGACAATGCCCCGGACAGTTCATGGGTTTCAACGCGTAATCTTCATCGGCAACTTTTGTAAAATACATATTGTTTTTATAATGATCCCAATGTCCTGAGCGTTCCCAAAGACGCTGGTTCAGAATCAATGGTGTTTTGACTTCTTTGTAGTCATACTTTGCCTGCAGTTCACGCAAGAATTTCTGCAATTCATTCCGAATGATCAATCCGTTTTCTAAATAAAATGGCATTCCTGGTGCTTCTTCGGAGAACATGAATAGGTCTAATTCTTTACCCAACTTTTGATGACTGCGTTTTTCCGATTCCTCTAAATAATCTAAGTGAGCCAAAAGCTGCGCCTTCTCGGCAAAGACTACCCCTGTTACTCGTTGAAGCATTTCGTTTTCAGGCTTACCTTGCCAATAAGCACCCGAAACTTTCAATAAAGAGAAATACTTGGCAGTCGCCAGTTCCAAGGCTGCCGGCTCAAGGAAAAATTCTGTCGCCTCGCCAAAGGAATAAACAAAAACAGTCTGATCTGCATCCAGCTCCGTTAGCGCCGCAAGTTTCAATTCGTTGTCTTTGAACACTTCCTGGGCTTCTGAAACGGTCATCGTTGCACTTTCGATTGAGCCATCGGCTTTGATTTGCTTCTTAATATGATGCTCCAAATCCTTCAAAACTAAGGCACTCAAAGGCTGCTTCACTCGTAGATCAACCCAAATTGTCTGATCTTCTCGATGAGCTTTTGCAAAGAGCACTTCTGGATAATGGGCTTTAATCGCTTCTTGCAATAATAAACTGACTAATTGGCAAACCGCCGTCGTTCCCTCTTTTGTTGCGCAATCGTAAAAAGCAAGCTCCGCATTTTCTGTGACTGGAGTTGATAAGTCAACAAGCTCGCCGTCAATACTGCCAACGACCGCCTCTTCCATCAATTGATTCTTTATCTCGAACAATGTGGTGTCTTTTGCCACCTTTTGTTTACTTCCATCTGGTAAAACAATTTCGACTTTATTTGACATCCAACTCAACTCCGATCCGCATTTTCAAAAAAATTGTTATTGCCTGCCTTTTCCTTTTAATTCTAACAAAAGGCCTCAAGGGTTTTCAATAAAAAAACGTCCCTATAAAAATAGGGACGTGAATAAACGTGTTACCACCCAAGTTCCCAAAAAGCTCACACTTTTTGGCTCGTAAGATACATAACGGTATCACCCGGACCGTTTTCGGTCACTCAAAGGGAGTAATCTGTTTTTCTCAATCAGAAGCTTCCAGCCGCGGCTTCTTTCTCTTGTGATGAGTAGTAAAACAAATCGTGTCCTTCTCGCTGCATTTAACTATTGATTAAAGCATAGTCTTACGTAAAATTTTTGTCAACGCTTTTTTCTTTTAGATTTATTCATTCGATTTTAACGCATCGATCATATTAATATGGCGTAAACGGAAATGCGTTGCCAGCATCACGATCACGGAGAAAAGAATCGTTAATCCGCCAGACAACAGATAAGCACCTGAGTGGATCACCAGTGGAAAGGTGATCGTTTCCATTGAAGCCTGATCCAAAATAAATTTCGTCAAAATAATCCCTAAGCCATAGCCAAATAAAATCCCAAGTATCGTAAAGACAAAATTCTCGCGGAATATATAAGACGTCACTTCTCGATCGTAAAATCCTAAGACTTTAATGGTCGACAATTCTCGCAAACGTTCTGACACGTTGATATTCGTCAAATTATACAATACGATAAAGGCCAGCAAGCCTGATAAGACTACAAAAATCCAGACGATTCCATCTAGGTTATCCATCGAGTGTTCTTGTGTTTCGATTTGAGTAGACATGAAGGAGGTGTTTATCACCTGATCTGAACTTAACAGCTTTTGCGCTAAATTATCTTCTTCTGCCTTCGTCATTTTTTTACTTCTCAGTAAATAGCTGTTCACTTCAAAATCGGTGTCCCGAGCTTTTTGATAGTAGTCCTTTGATAGGTATAGGAAATTTCCTAAATAATTGTCGCTGATATTGGCGATCTTAACTTTAAAGGTTTGCTGATCGTCATCATAGACTGTCAAGCTGTCGCCTTTTTTTAGCTCAAACAACTCAGCCATTTTTTGTGTAATCACAGCACCATCATTGGGCAAGGTAAAGCTTTTTCCCTGTTCCTTCAAATGAAGGTAGCGTTTAAATTCTACGCGTTTTTCTGGTACCATCATGGTTAGTTTTTGATTCGCTTGTCCTTTTTGCTTCAATTCAACCGTTTGATTCATCACAGCTAAATCGTTGGTAATCTTTTCATTTTTGGAAAAAATCTTTTCAACTGCTGTTTCATCTGGCTGATCCTTCAAAGTAACGATCGCATCATAATCAATGATCGGACCAAATTGCTTATCTCCTACCGAACTCAGTGAATCCTTCAATCCCACACCTGCAACCATTAAAGCTGCACAGCCGGCAATACCGATCACTGCCATGATCATTCGTGACTTATAACGGAATAAATTTCGATAGCTGACTTTCGAGTTGAAGCTCATCCGAGACCAAATCGGTGTGATGCGCTCAAGAAAAATCCGTTTTCCCGGCTTCGGCGCCTTTGGCTGTAACAACTCAGCCGGTTTTTCGTGCAGTTCGCGCATCAGAACAAGCAGCGCTGCACCCAAACTAGCAAATAAGAAAGCAACCGTCGCTTGAATGATTGGCCGTGATAAATAGAAAGCTTCCACGCCCGGGAAATTATAACGATCACTAGAAAGCTCAAAAACTAATCGCGGCAGCGTATGGGTCCCGATCACAGAACCCAAGACAATCCCGATCAAAGCTGCTGACAATGCGTAAATGATGTATTTGATCGCGATCTCATAACGTGAATAGCCTAATGCTTTCAACGTACCGATTTCTCGACGGTTCTCCTCTACCATCCGTGTCATTGTCGTAAAGGTTATCAGAGCTGCTATGAAAAAGAAGAAGACTGGAAAAACATTCGCGATCGCAGCGATTCGTTCAGAAAGATCGCCATATTCTTGAAAACCGGGATTATCTGCGCGCTGATCATAAGAATAGCTTGGTGTTTTCAACTCATTGATTTCTTTTTCGCTATCATTGATCTTCTGTTGTGCAGACAATAATTTATCCCGATTGCTACTAAGTTCTTTTTCCTGTGCTTCAAGTTCTGCCTGAGCTTGCGCTAACTGAGGATTTCCGGCTGGCATCATAGCCGCCTGTTGCTCTAACTGGGCCTTAGCCTGATCCAATTCGTCTTGACCATTCGCTATTTTTGTCAGATTATCAGCCACTTCCGCTTTTTTCGGAAGCAATTCTTTTTCTGCATCATGCCTAATCTCTGCTGCTCGTTCTTTTGGCCGATCGGCGAAAAGTTTTTCGACCTGCTCAATATTTTTATCCATCGTTGTTTTATAGGCCTTGCCATAGGTCTCTTTATCTTTGACATTCGTAAAGCGAACATAAATGATCGATTTGACCTCGCTTGAGAAGTTGCTTTCCGGTAAGTAAGCGAAGAAGTTAACATTTCCGTTGCCTACATTAGAAAGTCCCCGTTCCTCCGTGCTTATATATATCGGTGATTGAACAAAACCAACGATTTTAAAATTTTTGCGTTCTATTTGATCAGATTGATCGATTTGATAGGTCTGATTCAGACGATAGCCTTCTTCCTTGGCTTTTTCGTCCAAAACGATCTCATTTTCATTTTTAGGTAAATGACCCGATTTCACGATTAAATGATTCTGCTGATTTTCTTTATCATAAGAATAAAGCTTAACGACCTGATTTTTATCACTGTCGGCATAAAAAAGCTGATGACCGCTTTCGACCTTGGCATCAGGGATTTTTTTTGCTAGTTTTTCGTCCGCTTCCGTCAATCCGCCAGTAGAAATAATTTGCAGATTAGATAGTTCCTGCTTGTCTACAAATTGACTAGCCGAATGATTCAAGATCGGACCCGTAGCCTTGATTCCGACATACAGTAATGTCCCTAATAAAATGATCAGAACGATAGCGATAAAACGTCCCTTAGAAAAAATGATTTCGCGTAAACTCGCCTTAAAATAGGTTTTATTTTTCATATACCTGCTCCTGTTTTTTTGTCTTTATCATTCTAACACAAAACGTTTTCATGACTGTCACAAAAAATTTGGACAAAAAAACAATGCAAAAGCAGAAACCTTTGCATTGCTCTTTTAAAAATCAACTTTACTATTATGTTTAGTTTTTAAATGAATGGATTGGTGCTGGTATACGGCCGCCGCGAGCAATAAAATCATCCGAACCGGCTGCATTCACAGCCATGACTGGTGCCCGACCTAACAATCCGCCAAATTCGACCATTTCGCCAATTTCTTTACCTTTGGCTGGAATGATTCGAACAGCCGTTGTTTTATGATTGATTACTCCGATAGCCGCTTCATCCGCGATCATCGCCGCAATACTGCTTGCTGGAGTGGAACCAGGAATCGCAATCATATCCAAACCTACTGAACAAATCGCTGTCATCGCCTCCAGCTTCTCGATCGTCAAAGAGCCATTATTGACCGCATCAATCATCCCCGCATCTTCTGAAACTGGAATAAATGCGCCAGATAACCCGCCGACGTGATTACAGGCCATAACGCCGCCTTTTTTGACTGCGTCATTTAATAGTGCCAGTGCAGCAGTCGTTCCATGCGTTCCAACAGTTTCTAAGCCCATTTCTTCTAAAACGTGAGCAACAGAATCTCCAACTGCAGGCGTCGGGGCTAATGATAGATCTACGATACCAAAAGGCACATCCAAACGTTCAGAAGCAATTTTCCCAACCATTTGTCCCATTCGGGTGATTTTGAAGGCTGTCTGTTTCACCACTTCGGCTACAACGTCGAAAGATTCACCCTTCACTTTTTCCAAAGCACGCTTCACAACGCCTGGTCCGCTGACCCCAACATTGATGACGCAATCCGCCTCGCCTACACCATGGAAGGCACCAGCCATGAAAGGATTGTCTTCCACAGCATTGGCAAAAATGACCAATTTTGCACAGCCTAGATCAGATGCCTCAGCGGTTTCTTTGACGATCCGACCAGTATGGGCAACAGCGTCCATATTGATTCCCGCTCTAGTAGAGCCAATATTGACAGAAGCACAGACAAAATCTGTCTCTGCTAATGCTTGAGGAATGGAATCAATTAAGATCTTATCCCCATGCTGGTAGCCTTTTTCAACTAGAGCAGAAAAGCCGCCCAAGAAGTTAACACCCACAGCTTTTGCTGCTTTATCTAATGTTTTAGCAAATTTCACATAGTCTGTATCTGGAGTCGCAGCAGCAACAATACCGATTGGTGTAACAGAAATACGTTTATTAATAATTGGAATACCATATTCTGCTTCGATCGACTCACCGACTTTTACAAGGTCTTTTGCTTTTGTAGTAATTTTTTGATAAATCTTTTCACAGGCGCGATCGCTGTCGCTATCGATACAGTCTAGTAAAGATATCCCCATGGTAATCGTCCGAATATCCAGATTTTCTTCTTCGATCATTCGAATCGTTTCCAGTATTTGATTGGTTTCCACAAAGAGCCCTCCTTATAATTTATGCATCGTGTCAAAAATTTCTTGATTTTGAATACTGATTTTCACACCTAGAGATTTTCCTAATTCATGAAGCTGTTCTCGTGCTTCTTCAAAATCTACTGTAGCATTGGTTAGGTTCACTAACATCATCATTGTGAAATAGTCCCCCATGATTGTTTGAGAAACATCCAGAATATTAATTTTTTGTTCCGCTAATTTTTGACTGACACCGGCAACAATGCCAACCTTGTCTTTTCCGATAACCGTTACTACGCCACGCATTTGCATAACTCCCTTCAGATAATTGTTTCCCATTATAGCACAGTGATGGCAAAACGATTAGAATTTTATTAATTAAACCGATTTTTTTTAGTGAAACGTTCGTGTTTTGCCAGTTCCACTTTTTTAGCAGTTCACCATAGATCGAACTGAAATTTAACATCTTGATTTAAATTATCGTACGAACTCTTCAGTTGGATGACCTGAGTACGAATATCTTTTGAAATTTGACGTCAGAAAAATTCATTCCTCACCTCTGAGCTAGCTGTACATTCTGCCTTTTCCAGTTAATAAATTTGAAATAAAAATACGAGCTATCTAATAGAATAGTATGCCTAGTAAAAATTAAAACTCAGCTTTCCCCTTTACTTATCCTATCGTCAGATTTATTCTGAATAAAAAAGGAGATTTTCTAATGGAACTTTTTGAAACGATGCTTCAACACACATCGGTCCGCTCATTTACTGACCAAAAACTTTCACATAAGCTAAAGGAACAATTGTTTCTGGCCGCTCAAAGTGCCAGTAGCTCTAACTTCCTACAAGCCTTCTCATTAATTGAGATCACCGATACTAAAAAAAGAAAAATGATCGAACAGATTGCTAAATTTCCCATCGATAATGGCGACAATGGAGAGCTTTATATTTTTGTCGCTGATTTGAATAAGCATGCCCAAGTCTTAACATTAAACAACGATTCTCTGGAACATCTGCGTTCCGTAGAATCATTAGTAGTTTCGATCGTTGATGCAGCTTTAGCCGCTCAATCGATGGCTGTTTATGCTGAATCGGTTGGTCTTGGTATCTGTTATGTCGGCGGGATTCGGAATGATTTGTTCCAAATAAAGGAATTGCTTGATCTGCCGGAATTGACCTATCCTGTTTTCGGAATGTTTGTAGGTTACCCTGATGGAAAAAATGAGGTTAAGCCCCGATTGCCAATCGGCTCTGTCGTTGGGACGAATACGTACCGAACATTGACACCTGACATGATCGACAGCTATAACGAAAAAACAACGGTCTACTATCAGCAACGCAACAGCAATATTCAAGAAACGAATTGGTCAGAAAAAGTGCGTCAACATTTTGAATCCCCACGACGTTCGGATACCGTGGACTTTCTAAAAAAACAAGGCTTCGTTTTTTAGACGAAACCTTGTTTTTCTTTATTCTGTTGGAACAATAGCAATCGCGCGAACGTTGAACCCGGGAGCGTCTTTGACTTTCGGTACTCCGATCGAGATTGCGCCGCCAACAGGTGGCAGCTCAGTCAGCCGATTCAAGACTTCCACTTGGAACTTATCTTGCTGCAGCCAATACAATTCGCCAATCAGTCCGCCATTTTTCGTACAATCAACAGCTGCGTCCGTATCCAAAGTTTCATGCCCAATCGCCGTTACGTTTCGTTCTTCATGTAAAAATTTTAAAGCTTCTAAAGACCAGCCAGGTGTATGAGCCTGTCCAGCTTGATCCACGTTATAAAAAGCTTCCGGGTCATCCCAGCGTTTTGACCAGCCGCTGGCAAACGCTACAAAGCTCTCTGCTGGAATTTCTCCGTACTCCGCTTCAAAAGCGTTAATATCTTCTACCGTCACAGAATAGTCTGAATTTTCTTCGACTTCTTTTTCTTTATTGATAACAATCAGCGGCAATAAAAAATCTTTGATTGGCAGTTGATCCACCGATACACGATCTTCCACAAAATGGACTGGCGCATCAATGTGAGTCCCGTATTGTGTGACCAACTGATACTCTTTCGCAAAAAATCCGTCTTCTTTCACCGTGACCAAAGTTTTTTCCTGCATTGGCTGGAACGATTGAAAATAAGGAATCCCGCCATAAATACTATGACTTAAATCAACCCATTTCTGCTGCTGTAAAAAAGCAATGCTGTTTGTAATCTCACTCATACTATTCCTCCTCAGACCTAATTAATAGAACGCTTTCACTTTTGTCTTAACGATACCGAGAAAAAAATCCGCTGTCAAATCGTAATTGACGCATTGCTGACAAAGAAGCTGCGCCAAAAATATTCGGCACAGCTTCTTGATTAGTCATTTATTAAAACAATTTTTCCTTTAGCATGATGAGTCGCACTTAATTCATGCGCTTCCTTCACTCCTGCTGCAGTGAGTGGATACGTATGACCCACGATACTTTTTACTTTTCCTGCAGACATTAAATCCGCCATTTCTTGTAGTTGTTTGCCATCTGGTTGAAGCCAGATACTTTCAGCCACAGCAACACTCTTAGCTAATTCTTCATCTGGTTGACCGACGATTGAAATTAACCGTCCGTCCTTATTCAATACCTTGAAGCTGTCTTTTTGAACGTCGCCGCCCATTGTATCAAAGACTAAATCAATGTCTTCCAATACTTCTGAAAAATCGGTGGTGTGATAATCGATTACTTGATCGGCACCCAGCTCTTTTAACAGTCCATGATTTTTTTCACTTGCTGTAGTGATAACTGTTGCACCAGCATTTTTAGCTAATTGGATGGCATAAATACCAACACCGCCAGCACCAGCATGGATCAGAACCTTTTCGCCTGCTTTTAATTTCCCATGAGTGAATAATGCTTGATAAGCAGTTAATCCCGCTAACGGCACTGCCGCTGCATCCTCAAAAGAAACGGAATCAGGTTTGTTTGCTAATAAGTGATCATCAACGATCGTGTAATCTGCATATGTACCAAAACGCGTCGTCTCTGGACGAGCAAAAACCGCTTGTCCAACTTCCCAATCTTTCACTTCTGATCCAACTTCCACGATTTCCCCTGCAACGTCCCAGCCTAAAATAATTGGAAAATCCCAAGGCATCATTTGTGCTAAGTAGCCTTCACGTAGTTTCCAATCAATCGGATTGACTGATGTGGCTTTTACTTTTACCAAAACTTGATGTTCACCTAGTTCAGGCAAAGTTACTTCACTTTCTTTTAATTGGTCTGCATGACCATATTCTTCTATTACAACTGCGCGTATTTCCATTCGTGCATCCCTCCATATCGATTCATTATAAAAGTCCTATCCGAAAATCGGAAACGATTTGCTTAATCAAAAAAATGAGAATCCAAAAGATACGTCGTTTGATATTTTTCTGCCAATTCCTTTAAATAAGGAAGGGCTTGATCATCCGTTTCTGTCATCTGATCAAGCAGAATAAAAAAATGCTGTCTTTCTTCTGACGATGCCACTTTTTTAAAATAGCCCCAGACATGTTCGTAAGCATTTCTTCGGGCTTTTACATCAAACGGCAGTTTTTTCACTGTATCCAAATGTTGATAGAATTGCTTGGTCTTCTCTTCAGACCACTGATTGCCGGAGAACAATTGACGCAGCGCTAGATATTCGTTTTGTGAGCGCGCCATGACAAAATATTTCCACCGTGCCCATTCTTTTTGGATCTCACGCATCTCGTTCACCTCTTCTTCAGCTTAACATCAGATCATATGGTTATCGAAATAAAAGGCTCAACAGCTCCTATGTTGAACAAGAAAAAGACTGTAGACTCATTTGCCTACAGTCTGAAAAAGCTATTTTTAACTCTTATGATAAATCTGCAATTGTTGTGCCTTCACCGAAAATGGCTTCCCAATCCCCAGTAAAATCCGTTACAGCTTGAGCAATTGATGGCATCGCCAAAGCCTGTTGAATGATGTCAACACCCATCGTTGCTGCTTGACTGCCATTTTCCAAAGCAGAGTTAACTTGCCCGACATTCTTAAAGCTGGCTGCCAAGATTTTTGTCTCACTCTTCGTACGAGCGATCTCTTCTGCCATTTCAAAGATTGCTTCACGAGGATCGATATTCAAGTTTTCCATCCGGTTAAAGTATGGTGCAATATAATCAGCACCGGCAGCAATTGCTAAGTATGCTTGAAACTTAGTATAGATAGCCGTAGCCGTAACATTGATCCCGCGGCGTTTCAATTCTTTGATTGCTTTCAAGCCCGGCTCATTGACTGGGATTTTGATAAATACTTTTTGATCTATGTTCGCTAAGATTGTTTCTGCATCCTTGATGATACCATCGTAGTCTGTCGCAACGACTTGCACGTGTAATGAACGATGCTCACCGATAATCCCGCGGATTTCTTTCATGTGTTTGAAAAAGTCGATCTTCCCTTCTTTTTTAACGATCGAAGGATTGGATGTAACACCGGCAATCGGTAAAAAATCAGCAAACTTTTTAATATCAGCAATATTGGCTGTATCTAGCATAAATTCCATTATTGAAAACTCCCTTACTCTTTTCTATAGAACAAGCATAGCATCTTCAAAAATATTTTTCTGCCTTCTCACGACAAAAAAAGCGAAAAGCTTTGCAGCAAGCCTTTCGCCGAAGAACATTTTTTGACAATCGCACAAATGTGCACTTTATATAAAAAAACTACTTTCGTTGACTAAGTCGTAAAATCTCCTGTGCGGTTTCTTGATCGGTGATCAGGGTTTTAAGGTAGCCTCTTTCTAATAACGGTGCGATCGAACGCGCCTTAGAAATTCCACGAGCGATTCCCACCGATTGAGGAACATCGGCTAACTCCTCAATCGATAATCCAATCGTGCGCTGATTCAATGCACCATTTAAAAGTTTTCCATAACTATCGTAGAAACGGCAGCAGCAATCTCCCACTGCCTCTCGCAATTTCAATTCTTCATAATCTGCCGGAGACAATAAATCCCGCCATTGACTTTTATGATAGCTCAAAGGCCCGCCGACGCCTACGATAACTAAATCCAAGCGTTTCCAGTATTCTTTTAAATCATGGAAATATTTCGAATTGAAAATTCCTTCCGCCAGTTCCTTCGTTTCTTGAATCACCGTGGCATTCACAAATAAGCTGTGCCCATTCAATTTACGCGCCAATTCGTAGACTAGTGTATTCACATGATAGCGTGAATTGATGTGACTCGGCCCGCCGACCACCGGCACAACAGAAACATCTGATAATTGTTTGGGATCGATCTTATTGACTGCTCTGCCCACACTGGCTCCCCAGGATAAACCGATGACCATGTTATCAGACAGTTGACGTCGAATCCAAGTACCGGCTGTTTCAGCCAATTGTTCTTCTTTTGCTTCTTCACTGGCATCACTGTCAGTTGCTACTAATTCAACAGCCGTCAATCCAAACGTCTGCTTCAGCTGTTCTTCTAGCTCAAATAAACTCGCATCAAAATGATTAATCTTGATCTCTACGATCCCTTCTGCTTTAGCCTGACTCAGCATTCGGCTAACGGTCGTTCGATAGATTGCTAATTCTTTGGCGATCTGTGCCTGAGTCAGTTCTTGTTCATAATACATATAAGCGACTTTGGCTAATAATTTCTTCTTATCTTCCTTCATATTTGTTTCCTCCCGTAAGAGTCTCTTCTTCTATTCTAACAAAATATCATTTACTGCGTTCAGCAAAGCGTGTATCATTATAAATTAATAAAACTAAGATATCGATCTGCCAGTTTTACGCGAAATAAAAATCAGCTTCATTTTTTGACAGTCAATGATTTCATTGGTAGAAAATCATCTGTCACAATAAATGAACTGCGGATGAACCACATTTTTCTTTTAGAAAAATGCATCGGATAAAGGAGGAAAAAAATGTCTGTTGAAGCTGTAAAAGAATATTTTTCACACTATGGGATCGCCGAGCGGATTCAGGAGTTTCCTGTCTCCAGTGCCACGGTTGAACTAGCGGCGCAAGCACTGGATTGTGCCCCTGAACGCATCGCGAAAACCTTGTCTTTCAAATTAAAGAAGGCGGAGAAAAGTCTCTTGATCGTCGCTGCTGGTGATGCAAAAGTCGACAATGCAAAATACAAGGCCGCTTTTGGGGAACGAGCGCTGATGCTGAAGGCTGATGAAGTCGAGACGGTCATCGGTCATCCGGTGGGCGGTGTTTGTCCTTTCGGAATTAATCCGGGCATTGATGTTTATCTGGATGAATCTTTGAAACGATTCGAAAGTGTCTATCCTGCTTGCGGCAGCTCAAACAACGCGATCGAATTGACGATACCGGAATTAGAAAAATATACTCAGTTTAAACAATGGGTTGATGTTTGTAAAAATTGGGAATAAAAAGCGAGGCAGAAATCCTGCCTCGTTTTTTAAATGACGCCTTGTTCGATAACGCGACAATCAGTCAAATAGTTTTCTAAAATTTCCTTCACCTTTGCCTGATCAACCACGGCATCCTCTTTAAATTGATAACCTACCAATAAGGCACGCGTTGTTTCTTCAGAAATCATTCCCCGTGTTGAATCAGATGTCGGACTGCCAAAGGGGCCCTCCTCGTCAGCTAACACTAACAGATTTTCAATATTGACAGATTTGTTTCCGATCCCTGCATATCGAGCCTCTGCTGGTCCAACCGTCAATTGGATTGGCTCAGTTACCTTTCCTAGATCATAAGACCCAAACGGCAGCTTCCATTCTAATGAAAAATAATTATTCAAATCTACCAACGCATTGATCTGATATAAACCCTTTTGCTGAATGATACGACGCCATAAACTGTCAGACGATGGACGAAAACGAGCAGGATCTTTTCCTAAAGCACGATAAACTTTTTTAGTTGCTATGATTTGCGGATCTTCTTTGATACTCTCCAAAGTATCTTCTGTTTCGATTTTTTGAAGCAACGGATTCAGCACCTCTTGCCAAATCTCTTCACTGTGAGCCTCATTCTTAAACTCAATGACACTATATGCCAAAGATACCCCTTGTTCTTTCACTTTTGAATCAATGGTTAATTGCATATTCATTCCTCCAAGACTTTTTCCTTACTTTCTTCTAGTTTAAACGAATTCACGCAAAAGCAAAAGCTTACTTATTATCGAAGGTCTTCGTTATAATAGAGGTGCAGGAAGAGAGGGAGATACTATGAAAATCACTTATCATGGTCACTCAGTTTTATCAATCGTTATGGATGATGGGCAAAAATTATTATTTGATCCGTTTATAACAGGGAATTCTTTGACCGACCTAACGGCAGACGAAGTAGAAACAGATTGGATCTTAGTTACCCATGGACATAGTGATCACATTGGCGACATGGTTCCGATTGCAAAGCGTAATGATGCAACAGTTATCAGTATCGTAGAAATTTGCAGCTTCGCAGAGAAAAATGGCGTAGAGAAAACACATGGAATGAATATCGGCGGAAAATTTGATTTTCCTTTTGGACGAGTAAAAATGGTCCATGCACAGCATAGCTCAGGATATGAAGTAGATGGACAAACCCTTTATATGGGTGAACCGGCTGGATTTATTTTGCAGGCGGAAGGAAAAACGATCTATCATGCTGGCGATACCTCAAATTTTGGTGACATGGCACTCTTTGGGGAAGCCTTTGATATCGACATCGCTTTTTTGCCGATCGGAGATAACTTTACGATGGGTCCACAGGAAGCCGCTAGTGCCGCCAAACGCTTGAAGGCCAAGCAAGTCGTACCGATCCATTACAATACCTTTCCAGTCATCAAGCAAGATCCGGAAGCATTCGTTAAACTCCTGCCGGAAAATGTTGGCAAAGTTATGGCTGTTGGTGAAACCATTGAACTTTAATTTATTAGAAGCTTGTGAAGCATTATTTCACAGGCTTTTTTTGAACTCGTCTAATCTGCTACAATAGAAGATAGTTAAGCGCGATGAAAGGAGTTCCTTATGTTAAATTTTGAAAGTGATTATTTAGAAGGTGCACACGAAAAAATCTTGCAGCGTATGCTGGAGACGAATGAAGAAAAGCTGAGCGGCTACGGTCGGGATCAATACTCTGCTTCAGCGGTTGAAAAAATCCGCCAAGCCTGTCTCTGTCCTGAGGCGGATGTCTACTTCATCGCAGGCGGAACGATGACGAATGCCTTAGTTATTGCTTCCTTATTAAAAAAAATTGAAGGCGTTATTGCTCCTGAGACTGGTCATATCACGACTCATGAAACTGGTGCGATCGAATTTTCTGGACACAAAGTCTTGAGCCTGCCGCAAACAAATGGAAAAATCTCAGCTCAGCAAATTCGTGAGTATCTCGAACAATTTTGGGCAGATGACAATCGAGAGTTCATGGTCTTCCCTGGAATGGTTTATTTATCTCATCCGACGGAATATGGGACCTTATATTCGAAAGAAGAATTGAAAAATATTTCTGATGTATGTCACAAGTATAAGATTCCGCTCTTTTTGGACGGCGCACGTTTAGGCTACGGCTTAGCCAGTCCTGAATCTGACTTAACCTTGCCATTGATTGCGGAATATTGCGATGTTTTTTATATTGGCGGAACAAAAGTTGGGGCTTTTTTAGGTGAAGCAATCGTCTTTACAAAGAATAATTTACCTGAGTATTTTGTCGCTCATATGAAGCAGCAAGGTGCATTATTAGCTAAAGGACGACTCCTCGGACTGCAATTCGATACTTTATTTACCGATCAGTTGTATTTTGAAATTAGCGAGCATGCGATTGCAATGGCTACGAAGTTGAAAAATGGTTTGGCAGAAAAAAATTATCGCTTCTATTTAGATTCTCCCACTAATCAGCAGTTTATTATTTTAGAAAACAATCAAATGGAAGAACTAAAAAAAGAAGTTGCTTTCAGCTTCTGGGAACAGTACGATGACGAACATACCGTGATTCGTTTTGCTACTAGCTGGGCAACAAAAGAAGCAGATATCGACGCCTTATTGACACTACTATAAAAAAAGCGGCTCGGAATTCGAGC
>NZ_NGLG01000001.1:1983171-1997100 GCF_002140655.1 Enterococcus sp. 3H8_DIV0648
CCATAGGCTAGCGTCTTTTCATCTGCATCCAACATATTATCCGAAAATTGTGTTTTGTGCTGCTGTTCAAATACTTCATCTAAAAAAGGCATTAAAGCTGCTCTTTCACTCTGTCTGATTTCCATCTTTTCACTTCCAGTACTTTTTTATAGGTCGCAACCTGCTAACATGAAAATTCGCAAATGATTCGATTAAAGGTTTGTAGTTGCTTCAAAGCCCATTCTATCACGATTCTGGCAAATGAAAAAAATAGATTTGCTGATAAAATGATAATTACCAAAAAGTAAATTAGAAATCTGTAAAGTGAATTATATTGTTGCTTATCTTCTTTATACTTATAAGTAGAACGTGTAAGCGTTTTATCTATAGTCATGTGAAGTTTCGCACTTAGAGAGAAGGGAAGAAAAACAAATGGCTGATAAAAAGATCCGCTGGTTCACTGTTTCAATGATTGCTTTTAGTATGGTCTGGGGCTTCGGTAATGTCGTCAATAATTATGCCCAGCAAGGAATTTCTGTCGTAGTATCTTGGATATTGATCATGCTCCTCTATTTTATTCCGTACGCACTGATCGTCGGACAATTGGGCTCCACCTTTAAAACAAGCTCCGGCGGGGTCAGTTCGTGGGTTAAGGAAACCACGGGCAAAAGAAAGCTCGCCTATTACGCCGCTTGGACTTATTGGGTCGTCCACATCACCTACTTAGCGCAAAAGCCGCAATCCGTTTTGATCGCCCTTGGCTGGGTATTCAAAGGAAATGGTCAGGTCGCCACTGATATGAGCGTTCAGACTGTTGCCATCATTTCATTGATTATTTTCTTAATCTTTTTATTTCTTTCCACAAAAGGTCTGACCACGCTGAAAGTTATCGGAAGTGTGGCCGGTTCAGGGATGCTGATTATGTCGATTTTATTCATCATTTTAGCTGTCGCTGTTCCATTTATTGATCCTTCATTTAAGACCGCAACACCTAATATGGGTGACGTTAAAACGTACATTCCAGATTTCAACCTAAACTACTTCGCCACCATTTCTATGTTGGTTTTTGCTGTTGGCGGTGCTGAAAAGATTTCCCCTTATGTAAATTCAATTGATCGACCTACAAAGAATTTCCCGAAAGCTATGATCTTCATGGCAACGATGATCGGTTTGAGTGCCGTCCTTGGTTCTGTAGCAATGGGAATGCTGTTTGACAGCAATAATATCCCAGATGACTTGATGGCTAATGGTGCATACAGCGCCTTCCAAATCTTAGGGAATCATCTAGGCGTCGGCAATCTCTTGATGATTATCTATGGCTTGGCTCAAACAGCCGTTCAATCTTCCGCCTTAGCTTTCTCCATCGATGCACCTCTAAAAATCTTATTATCAGACGCTGATCCTGAGTATGTTCCTCAGTGGCTGCGCAAAAAAAGTAAAAAAGGCACTTTAGTCAATGGCTATTTACTGACTGGTCTACTCGTGAGCATTATCATCATCCTGCCAATTTTTGGTATCAAGAGTATGAGTATTTTAGTGCAATGGCTGACTAATCTAAATTCCATCGTAATGCCGATGCGCTATATCTGGGTATTCTTCGCTTACATGATGCTGAATGCACAATACAAGAAATTCAATTCCGAGTACAAATTCATTAAAAATCCGAAAATTGGCTTCTTCGTTGGTTTCTGGTGCTTTGCCTTCACGATTCTTGCTTGTATTTTAGGCATGCTGCCTAAAGTGGATTACGCAGCCGATCCCAGCTCTTGGATATTCCAATTGATCTCAAATATCGTTACACCGATCGTCTTGATCCTCCTTGGAATGATCCTGCCGATGATCGCCAAGCGCGAGCAGCAGAAATTAAAGTAAAGATTACGCGACTCTATTCCATTTACTTGCCTTGTTTAATCAAGGCAAGATTTTTTTCTGTTAACTAGCTGAAAAGAAGCTCCTCATTCGCCAGAGTTCAAATTCACTTTTTTGAAGTGTATACTGAAGAAAATCGATGCTTAGAAAGAAGATTATTATGTCTGAATATTTAAATGACCTTGAATTATTTTGGAATGATTTCGCCGAAGAATATGAAGCGATTCAACAAGAATCTCCTTTTCCAATTGCTGAAGATTTGCGGGATTTCTTGCTAGCAGAAAAAATTCTCCCCTGCCAAACTTTTTTGGATCTTGCGGGTGGATCAGGTCGCTATTTATCTACATTCCAAGAATATGTAAAAGCATACGATCTATTGGACATTTCTCAAGAGATGCTAAAGCTTGCCGCTGAGAAAGCTGATACAAATGTCCAGTTCATCAATCAAGCTCAGGAAGTTTTTCTGAATCGAAAAAAACAGAGCTATGATCTTGTCTTTTCAGCGATGAACCCTGCGTTGCAGACTAAAACAGATTTACTGGATTTTTGCCAAGCCAGTAAAGATTGGTGTTTACTCTTGCGGGTGGTCAAGGATGAAGATCAGCTCTTCTCTTCCTATGAAGAAAAGAATCCTGATTTGCTTTTAAATGAACGCTGTAAAACATTTCTAGATGAAATGCAAATTTCCTATCGGACGAAACGATTTTCTTATACCAAACACGAAGAGTTCAGTCGTGAATTTTTCCAAGAATACTTTGCAGAGGATTTTTCTTTAACGGAATTGGCCGAGATTACCGAGAAAGCTTTTGGAGAGTCGCAACAAAAAAGCAATCAGCAATTTCTCGATTTTGAATTAATTTATTTTCACGTACCAAAGACTTATAATGAGAACGGATCTTAACATTTGAGGAGGAATTTAGATGGAAGAAAAAACTTTTCAACGAATCAAAGAATTAACCGAGCTGCAGGGAACCAGCGGCTTTGAAGAAGATATTCGCAGTTACATGCGTAATGCGATCACACCATTAGTCGATGAGGTGCAGCAAGATGGCTTAGGCGGTATTTTTGGTCTGCGTCAAACTGATGAAAACAAACCAAGAGTGATGGTGGCAGCTCACATGGACGAAGTCGGCTTCATGCTGACAGAGATTACTCCTCGCGGATTATTTAAGGTAGTACCTTTAGGCGGCTGGAATCCTTATGTGGTTTCTGCACAACGCTTTACCTTAAAAACCAGCAAGGGCAACTATCCTTGTATCTCCTCTTCTGTTCCACCGCATCTATTGCGAGGAACCAACGGACAAGGTCAAGTCAAAGTTGAAGATATCCTTTTTGATGCCGGCTTTGAATCCAGAGATGAAGCGCTAGCCTATGGTGTCCTGCCTGGTGACACGATCATCCCCAAAACTGAAACGGTTAAAACCGCAAATGGCAAAAATATTATCAGTAAAGCTTGGGATAATCGTTATGGCTGCACTGTCGTATTAGAAGCACTAGAAGCCTTGCAAAAAGAAAAACTGGACTACACTTTGATCGCTGGTGCCAACGTACAAGAAGAAGTTGGCTTGCGTGGGGCGAAACCTGCTGTCACAAAATTTCAGCCAGATTTATTCTTCGCGGTGGATTGTTCAGCGGCTGATGATCTAGTCACGACCAACGGAACCTTTGGTCATTTAGGCGAAGGAACCTTACTGCGTATCCAAGATCCTGGTATGATCTTACTTCCTCGCTTACGGGAATATCTCTTAGATACCGCGGAAACGCACAATATCCCTTACCAATACTTTGTTTCCAAAGGTGGAACAGATGCGGGTGCGGCACATACTGCAAATGAAGGAATTCCAAGTACAGTCATCGGGGTTTGCGGACGCTATATCCACACTCACCAAACAATGTTCAGTATCGCTGATTTTGATGCTGCCCGAGAAATGCTGATCCAAGTTCTAAAAGGTTTAGATGAAAGTACGATCAAGACGATCGTTGCCGGAAAATAGTCCCTTAATAAAAATTAAATAACTTCAAAAAAACAAGACTATCAAGGTTTTTCTAACTTATTTGCCGCATCAATTTTGACAGTTCAGCATTTTTCTTGCAATCAAAAATGTTTTCCGTTAGGATTTAAACATATTAATAACTCCTTAGGGGAGTAACCGGCAATGAAAGTTGTTGTGATATCAACAGTAAGTCAACCAGCAATGGTTTTCTGGTATCGTATGAAATGGTGAGACCTAAGACAAGTTTAAACGCTTGCCTTGGGTCTCTTTTTTTGCGAGTTCGTACTATGAGATGACTCTCATTCACAAGTTAGTCTTCTCAAGCACACACCAGTCATCATCTACTTGCAAAAAAATTGCCGAATCAAGTGAATAAAAAATATTGGAGGATATAAATTGACAAAACACATGTACCAGCAAGAAACAAATGAATTAATGAAAGAACTAAACACTGCACCTGAAGGTTTAAGTCAAGCAGAAGCTCAACAGCGACTGCAAGAAAATGGACCGAATCAATTAAAAGAAGCGAAGAAAAAATCCTCGCTGACTTTATTTTTAGAAACCTTCAAAGATGCGATGGTGATCGTTCTGCTGATCGTCGCGGTCATACAAATGGTTATGGGTGCCCATGTTGAATCACTTGTTATCTTCGCCGTACTGCTGCTAAACTCGTTCGTAAGTGTGATTCAAACGAAAAAGGCGGAAGGTTCGCTAGATGCTTTGAAAAAGCTGTCTGCACCAGATGCCAGTGTTCTTCGAGGCGGACAAGAGCAAAGTATTCCTGCCAATGAAATCGTGACTGGTGATATCGTCATTTTAGAAGCCGGTGATTATGTACCCGCTGATGGGCGCCTACTTGAAGCTGGGTCATTAAAAGTTGATGAAGGTATGCTGACAGGGGAATCTACTCCGGCTGAAAAAGAAATCAGCACATTAAACCAAGAGGTTCCCATCGGTGATCGGATCAATATGGTCTTTAGCGGTACGATCGTTACTTACGGTCGCGGGAAATTCTTAGTAACAGCAACTGGCAATGAGACTGAAATCGGTCAAGTTGCTGGACTATTGGAATCAACAACTGAACAAAAAACACCGTTGCAACGCGGCTTGGATAGCTTCAGTAAAAAATTAAGTTTTGCGATTTTGATTTTATCGCTGATTATCTTAGGAATACAATTACTGCGGGTTTTCCTAGACGGTTCAACGGATATGACGCAAGACATCGTCAATGCTTTTATGTTCGCGGTCGCTGTAGCCGTAGCGGCGATTCCTGAAGCTTTGCAATCAATCGTCACGATCGTTCTTTCTTTAGGAACAAAGAAAATGGCAAAACAGCATGCGATCATTCGCAAGCTGCCAGCTGTGGAAACACTAGGTTCAACGAGTATTATTTGTACTGATAAAACGGGTACATTGACGCAAAATAAGATGACTGTCGTGGAGCATTTCTTAGCTGATGGACAAAGCGGTGAATTTTCAAGTGATCCCCAAAATTGGGAAGCAGACGAACAACGCTTGATCGAGATCAGTGTATTGGCTAATGATGCTACGATTAGCGATGATGGCACAAAACTAGGTGATCCGACTGAGATAGCATTGATTGATTTCAGTGAAAGTAAAAATCAATCGTATCGTGAACTGCGTAAAAAATATCCTCGTGAAGCGGAATTACCATTTGATTCTGATCGTAAGTTGATGTCAACACTCCACACGATTGATCAGCAGAAAATCATGGTGACTAAAGGTGGTCCCGATATTGTTTTTGAACGCAGCTCAAAGGTTTTACTTGATGGACAGACCGTTGAGTTTACACCTGAACTTAAAACGCGTTTTCAGAAACAAAACGAAGCTTTCTCTGAACGTGCCCTGCGTGTTCTAGCTTTTGCTTATAAGGAGGTTTCGACTGATTCATTGGCCCTGGCGGATGAAGAAAATCTTGTATTAGTCGGCTTATTAGCAATGATTGATCCGCCAAGAGAAGAAGTTTTCCAGGCCGTGGCAGATGCTAATTCTGCAGGCATTCAAACAGTGATGATCACAGGAGATCACAAGACAACTGCGGTTGCTATCGCAAAAGAGATTGGAATCTTCCAGCAAGGCGATTTCGCGTTGACAGGTGCTGAATTGGATCAGCTGAGCGAAACCGAATTGGCGGAACAATTGGAACAAATCACGGTTTATGCTCGTGTTTCTCCAGAAAATAAAATCCGCATTGTACGTGCTTGGCAGGATAAAGGAAAAATCTCCGCTATGACCGGTGACGGTGTTAATGACGCCCCTGCCCTAAAACAAGCAGATATTGGTATCGCGATGGGAACTGGAACTGACGTAGCCAAAGATGCAGCAGCGATGGTGCTGACCGACGATAACTTTGCTTCAATCATTAAGGCCGTCGAAGTCGGCCGAAATGTTTTTGATAATATCAAAAAGGCTGTTGCCTATCTTTTTGCTGGAAATTTAGGTGCGATTATTGCAATCGTTTTTGCATTGGTGATCGGTTGGGCAAATCCATTTACCGCCTTACAACTACTCTTTATCAACTTGGTCAATGACTCTTTGCCGGCAATTGCATTGGGAATGGAAAAAGCAGAACCAACAATTATGAAACGCCAACCTCGTGATCCAAACAGCGGTATTTTTACTGGTAAAACATTGATCTCTGTAACCTATAGAGGAATCTTGATTGCTGCAGCTGTAATTACAGCCCAATGGATTGGAAACCAGCAATCAGCTGAAATGGGTGTCGCAATGGCCTTCTCTACCTTAATTTTGAGTCGCACATTACAAACCTTTGCCGCTCGTTCAAATACCCAAACGTCGCTGCAAGTCGGTTTGTTCTCTAATAAAATGGTCTTGCTTGCAATCCTTGTCTGTGCTGGGTTATTCAGCCTGACATTGTTGCCAGGGTTGCGAGAAGTCTTTGCTATTCCAGCAGCTTTTGCTCTGAATGATATTGGTTTGGCACTAGTCTTAGCCGCTTCAGCAGTTCTGCTAATGGAAGTCACTAAATTAATTTTAGTAAAGATTCAAGAACCCAAAGTAAAAACACAGTTAAATAAATGCTAAACACTAAAAACGGTAATGCCAGCTCGGCACTACCGTTTTTTCCTGTTATAAAAATTGTTGCAGGTATCGTTGAATCCGCAAGTTATCACTTTCAAAGAATGCTTGACTACTACCGTCAAAAGTAACTTGCCCACCTTCTAGAAAAACGATACGATCAGCCACTTTACGAGCAAATTCCAAATGGTGAGTCACAACGATTTGCCCATTGCCTGATTCGGCTAAATCTTTGATGACTTGCAGCACTTCTTGGGCCAGCTCTGGATCAAGTGCGCTAGTTGGTTCATCATAAAGCATAAACTCCGGTTCCATCGCTAACGCTCGAGCAATCGCCACCCGCTGCATTTGTCCGCCAGATAATTGTTTAGGATGCTCTGCTGCTTTGTCCAGCAAACCAACTTTATTCAGTAATTGTTCTGCCTGTTCTCGCGCTTGATTCTTTGAAATTTTCTTCACCTGTGTCGGACCTTCCATGACGTTTTGAATCACCGTCAAGTGGGGAAAAAGGTTGTACGCTTGAAAAACGATACTAAAATGACCGCGATATTCCTTTAGCTGACGAAAGGACAAATTTTGCGGAAAGGACAGATTGTCCGGATCAATCTTGATTTTCCCGCTGTCTGGCGTTTCTAATAAATCAATTGAACGCAATAGCGTACTCTTCCCTGATCCAGATGGTCCCAAGATGACTGTCGTCTCACCAGGTTGAAAGGTTAAATTGATTTCTTTTAAAACTTGGTTGCCATCAAAACTTTTGTTTAATTTTTCGATTGTTAACATATTTCTTCCCCCTAATAGACCATCCGTTTTTCAAGTACAGACTGCAGATAATTCAAGAAGGTACAAAAGACCAAATAATAGATTGCCACCATGCTGTACAACAATAACGGCTCATAAGTTCGAGCAGCGATCCTTTGGGCAGTCATAAAGATCTCAACAATCGTGATACTGGCTGCAAGTGAAGTATCTTTGACAAGACTAACAAAGTTATTAGATAGCGGCGGCAAAGCGATCTTGAAAGCCTGCGGCGCAATAATCCGATATAAAATCTGCCAACGGCTCATCCCTAACGACGCAGCCGATTCGTATTGACCTTGAGGAATCGCTAGTAAAGCGGAACGAATGTTTTCAGAAGCATACGCGCCGGTGTTTAGTGAAAAGGTTAAAATCGCGGCTGTCCACGCATCCATTTGAATTCCCACCGATGGAAGTCCAAAAAAGACGATAAACAATTGAACCAGAAGCGGTGTTCCGCGGAAGATCCAAACATATAAGAAGAAAATTCCATTTAAGATGCGATTTTTTGAAATCCGTGCTAAGGCAGTAACCAGTGCCAAAATCATTCCCAAAGCAAAAGAAATCAAGGTCAAAGGAATCGTCATTTTTAGCAATGCCCAAAACAACGGCAGCGCCGAGCTTTGAATAATATCAATCGTTCGTTCCATTTTACATACCCTTTCCTTTACTTAGAGATATCTTTCTTGAAATACTTTTCTGACAGCTTGGTTAATGTACCATCCGCTTCTAATTCTTTGATAGCTTTGTCAACTTTTTCCGCTAATTTTTCGTCACCTTTATGAAACATCGCCGCTACCTCTGTCGCTTCATCTGAAGTTTTCACAATTTTGATCGGCGCATCTGGTTTTTGATTTAAGTAGTCATAATAGGTCACATCATCATTCAATGTAGCATCTGCGCGATTATCAACAACTAGTTCCACTGCCTTGCTAAAACCATCGACACTAGAGATTTCCGCACCAAGCTCTTCTGCCATTTGTGCATAGTTGCTGGTCAATGACTGAGCAGAGGTTTTTCCCTTTAAATCCGCGAAATCTTTAATTTCGTTATTGTCCTTATTTACGATCAATGCTGGATGAGAAACAGAGTAAGGCGTACTAAATACATATTTCTCCTTACGCTCAGGAGTGATCGCGACTTGGTTAAATACTACGTCTGTCTTCTTCGCATCAAAGGCTGCCAGCATTGAATCCCACGGCGCTTCAACAAATTTAACTTTATAGTCAATTTTTTTAGCAACCGCTTTTGCGACATCTACGTCATAGCCAGTCAACTTATCATTATCATCACGATAAGAAAAAGGTGAATAGGTTCCTTCAGTTCCTACCCGTAAAACATTCTTTGAACTGGCTTCACTGTCATCTTTTGACTGGCAACCGGCCAGAAATAAAACTCCGACGACTAACAAACTAGCAACTGCAATAATTGATTTTTTCATTTTCTTCATTTCCTTCCTAGATACCTTACGATTAACGAACTTTTATTTTGCTGTTTCTTCACCATGTATACCCGTAAAGGCCTGCTCCAAGTCATTTTTCAAATCTGTTATGTCTTCAATCCCGACAGACAAGCGAATCAATCCATCCTTGATTCCAGAAGTTTCCCGTTTTTCCTTTGGAATCGACGCATGGGTCATGATGGCTGGAACTTCAATCAAGCTTTCAACACCACCTAAGCTTTCGGCCAAGGTGATCACTTTTAATGCCTCGACGAATTCTGCAACTTTGTTTTCATTCACCAATTCAAAAGCCACCATGCCGCCAAATCCGTGCATTTGTTTTGCAGCGATCTCATGACCAGGATGATCCGCTAGGCTTGGATAATAAACTTTAGCCACATCAGCATGGTCTGCTAAATAGTTGGCGATCGTTTCAGCATTCTTTTGATGCGCCTCCATTCGAACACCTAAAGTTTTGATCCCTCGCTGCAACAACCAGCTATCCTGCGGTCCTAAGACCCCTCCCACCGAATTTTGATAAAATCCAATTTTTTCAGCAAGTTCTTCCTTATTGGTTGTTGCCAGACCAGCGACTAAATCACTATGACCTCCCAAGTATTTCGTTCCACTGTGCAACACGATATCCGCACCTAGTGCTAATGGCTGCTGCAAATATGGCGTAGCAAAAGTGTTATCCACGATTGTTAATAACTTATGCTCTTTTGCCCACGCAGCACTCTTTTCTAAATCAATAATCTTCAATAAGGGATTACTAGGCGATTCTAAGTAAAGTGCTTTGGTATGATCTGTTAATGCATCCTCAAGTTGCGACAACTCACGGCTGTCTACCATCGTGTAACTAAGGCCAAGCGGTTTGAAAACATGCTCCAATAAACGGAAGGTGCCGCCATAAACGTCGTCGCCTAAAATCAAATGATCTCCCGGCTGAAATAGTGATAAGGTTGCATGGATTGCTGCTAAACCGGAGCCAAAAGCAAAACCTTTCACTCCGCCTTCCAGTTCAGCGATCAACTCTTCTAGGGCTAAGCGTGTCGGGTTGCCCGAACGAGAGTACTCAAAATCTCCCGGCTGTCCGACTTTCTTTTGGCGATAAGTCGAAGTTTGATAGATTGGTACGCTGACTGCTCCTGTCAATGGATCTTCGCTAATTCCTCCGTGAATCAATTTGGTTGATAAATGCATAATATTTCCTCCTGTTTAATAAGTTTTTTTGTGTTTATCTGCCAAGCAACAACACATAGTGATTCCCCCAATCCTGAATTTTGTGTACAAAAAAAGAGGTGCAAGCTATTAAAGCTGCACCTCTTGACTTCGTTAAAATTTTAGAAGTATCCTTCTTTATCAAACGAGTTCAGAACAGTTAATAGGCATGACAAATTCGTATGCTGCTTTTTTGCACCATACAACAACATGCTGATTCAACTGTTTGAAGATTACGTTTCGCAATGTCGTTTGCCATGAGTTCTGACCTCCTTAAATGATTGCACTCAATTTAGCATTTACAAAAAGAGAAGTCAATCAATTAAATTCCAGAATTTTTTTAAATAACTACAACTTGATTTATTACAACTCAAAAAATCTGTTTCTAATTCAACTTTTCTGACGCTTGAAAACAGACCAAAAAATAACTAAATTATTTTCTATAATTTTAAAACATCCGCAACAGAGTAACAACCCGGTTTCTGCTTGGCTAAGAAAATCGCACAGTCACAAGCTCCCTTGGCAAAACCGTGCCAATCTGTTGAATGATGACTGATTTCTAAGCGCCCGCCCAAGCCACCAAAGAAAACAGTGTGACTGCTTGGCGTGTCCCCCATTCGCACAGAATGATATCCGATTGAGCCTAGTTTTCGTTCGCCTGATCCTTCACGACCATAAGTTGCTAGATCAGAAAGTTCCTCCCCCAACTCATGAGCAATCAACTCACCCATTTCTTTGGCGGTGCCGCTTGGTGCATCCTTTTTCCAGCGGTCATGCATTTCTACGATTTCAATATCTGTTTCTTCACCAATCGCTGCTGTTGCCATTTGCAGGAGCTTATTCATAACATTAACCAGCTTAGACGTATTTGCGGCATATAGCATGGGGATCACCTCACCAGCCTGACAAAATAATGCCTTTTCCTCTGGACTGAAACCGGTAGTTCCACAAACCAAAGCTTTTTTGTGTTCTTTTGCTAAACGCAAAGTTTCTAAACCCATTTCCTTTGTAGAAAAATCGATGATTACGTCACAGTCTTCGATCACTTCTGCCAAGTTATCCACGACGGGGATACCAAGATCACGTCCAAGTACAGTTACTCGTCCTAAATCTTGTCCAATATAGTCTCGTCCGCTCGGTCCAACTCCGGCTATTAGAGTTAATTCCTCACTATCAGCTGCAATCTGTGTAATCAAGCGCCCCATTTTACCACGTGGTCCGACAACAATTGTTTTAATCATTTTTCTCCTCCTCAAATAAACAGTAAAACGATTTCAAAAATAGTTTACCATGTACGGTGAAAGAAGGATTATTAAATTGGTCGTAACAAAGAATTTTTCTTATCGAAAATGGGTAGTACAAAAGCTATTTACGTTTTTTCTTTTTCTTTCTTGCCTCGTGTTTATTCTTTTTTCCATACTTTGTTCCCTTAAGCAGCTCTTCCTTGTATTCCCGGTCCTTTTGCTTCTCGCTTTTTGGTTTTTTATAGACTGCTTTGCTTTTCTGATATGCGGAAAGTGCCATTGATGGTTTTCTAGACGTGGAATTGTTTTGTTCCTCAGTCATCGTTGCTGTCGCATTACTTTTTTGGAGGGACGACGGTGCTGTTTCATGTGTTTTTTTAGACAACGATTCACGAAGCGGTTCTTTCTCCAGGATTTGATTAACATTTCCCTCTTCATTTGCAACACTTATCGACATCTCATCACTGCTATTCACCATATCAGTGTCTGCTGAGATTTCCTCGCTTATCTCATCATCTTTCTGCACTTTTTCTTTTTGTACAAGCGCTTTACGTGTGCAATTTACGATATCCGATTTCTCTACCTTCACAAATCTTCTAACACCAGCCTTTTGAAAGATTGTCAATGTCGTCAACAATCTCAATAACGCATCAGCCTTTTCTATTGCTATTTCTGGATCGGCATCTCCCAAATTCCAAGTATGCAGCTTGCCATTAGCATCCTCGAAAACCGAAATGAGTTTGTATTGCTGGCCATCCAATTTTTCGACTGGAGTTGTTTTTTCTTGTAAATATTTTTTGTACCCACAAAGGCTATCATTTAACTTACGATAGTCCTTGGAATTCTTAAACATCCTAGCCTTAACCAGCTTCCACTCATCATGGTCAAAGTAATTTTCAAAGAATGGGCAGAATCGGCGCAATAAGTCCGTTGCCTCTGTATGAAGATAGATTTCGTGTATCAGTTCTGCAAAAAGTAAAGAAAAATCCCCGACCACAAACGAATTCCTGATCATGACTGCGATAGCCAATTCCACTACCACTGCTGCATTTTGAGTGTCTGAATAAAAATTTTCCACTTTCTTTTGTAACGATTCTCTTTTCATTCCGAAAATTTGTCTTTGACTTAATGATTGTTGTGTTGGCATAGCTTTTCTTCCTTCCTATTTCAAAAATAATTTTCTAACTAATCTCGTCTGTTTTATACTTTCAAAATAAGATACGCCAAAAATTTTTTTAACACTGATTAATACATCAAAAAAACACTATAAGATGTGTATAAGAGGAAGTTCCCGCTGTCTGGCGTTTCTAATAAATCAATTGAACGCAATAGCGTACTCTTCCCTGATCCAGATGGTCCCAAGACTGTCTCTTATACACATCTAGATGTGTATAAGAGACAGCGATATTCCTTTAGCTGACGAAAGGACAAATTTTGCGGAAAGGACAGATTGTCCGGATCAATCTTGATTTTCCCGCTGTCTGGCGTTTCTAATAAATCAATTGAACGCAATAGCGTACTCTTCCCTGATCCAGATGCTGTCTCTTATACACATCTAGATGTGTATAAGAGACAGGATTAATACATCAAAAAAACACTATATATCATTTAAATTTTTAATCGAAACACACGATTCGAACATATTTTTAAATACAAAAAAATCATTTGAGCTATTCATCTCAAATGATTAAATGTGGTATTAGAAAAACATCCGTAAAAAGGACCATAGATAACGTAATAAACGAAATAGAATGAATAAAAGGAAGATATTTCCAAAGATAAAGCTGACCGCATTGCCCGCACTGGCTCTTAGATTGCTCAAGGTAAAGCGGCGTAAAAAACGCGGCATAGAACTGTATCCATTACGTTTTAATCGGAAACTCTCTTCATATGTAAGATCAAGCATGTCGTAATACACGATCTGCAATGGTTCACGAGAAAAGAAAGCCTTAGAAAAACCGACCATCATCGTATACTGTTTGTTATTGGAAGGCAAGTTACGCACACCTTTTTTATTGATACGAACTTTCTCATCATCATCTACTACATTGTAGCTGTACTCTTCTTCTTGGATTCTATGAATTTGCACCTCTGGCTGGTTCTCTTCAAGAAACGCTTGATACACTTCCGAAAATTTTTGCTTTTCTAAAAAAAGATAGACTCCCAGCCCAGCGATCAACAGCATCAGAAAAATATTCAAAAACAAATTATCTTGAAAAATTCCACTATATAACATGATGATGGCTAAAGCCTGTCTCTTATACACATCTAGATGTGTATAAGAGACAGATCCGCAACAGAGTAACAACCCGGTTTCTGCTTG
>NZ_NGLG01000001.1:1999361-2045575 GCF_002140655.1 Enterococcus sp. 3H8_DIV0648
TCTTAATAATTGGTTTTCCTGCTTTATCGCGAAAAACTCGCTGAGGAAACATTTCTTCTGGCGGTGCATAGTCATGCCCTGATTCCGTTTGCCAACAGGCAGAAACTGAAAGCATTTCTGCACCTGTATTAATCAAACGATGAGCCGCATTTCCAGGAATATAATGAACTGATCCAGGCACGACTTCTTCCAAAACGGTCTCGCCATTTTCTGTCATCATTAATAATCCTTGACCCTGCAAACCAAAATAATATTCGCCAGTATCTCGTTTTGCATGAAAATGTCCTTTTGTCAGATAATATTCTTCCCCGATAACGCCCGGATATAAGTGTGTAATCCCGAAATAAAGCCCCCCAGGTGTACCTTCTGCAAGTCCGTTATCTTGATACTCTACCTGATACATCACCGTTTCCGGATCTAGCATTTGATACGCAGATAAGTCTGAAAAGTAACCGGCTAAGTCTTTAGCTCTCGTTTCTTTTTTCTGAATACCGCTGCCTTCTAAATTGAAGGTCTTGCCATTATATGTGACATTACTTTGTTTAAACATTGCAGACTCCTTTCTTCATTTCGTATCACGGGACATAATTCAGCCATCTATCTTTATACAAATCTGGTCGAACAACAAAATCAAACTTAGTATGATCTTGTTCATACTGTTGATAAATTGGAAGTTTATCAACAATTTTAAACTCTGAATATTCACGAGGGAGCTTTTCGATCAGTTTCTCAGCTTGATAGCTTGAATTCCGTTCCCAAACTATCTTGTCTTGAGCATCAAATTTGGGATAAAAGGCTAAACCATTATGTTCTCTGACTTCCTCATAGTCAAAACCAAAATCTCGCACACACCACGCGCCAAAGAGCATTCGCTCAGTTTTTGACGCATTGATCGTACAATGTGCCCAGCCTGGCGGAACAATCACAACTTCTCCAGCCTTTGCTCGAACAGCGTAACACCGTCCTGGATTATCTGTTGCTCTTTCCTGCATATAAATGATTGCCTCGCCTGACCAAATCTCGTAGACCTCCGGTGTCGACATCTGACAGGTTTTCGATATTGCATGGATATGACCTTGGCTTTTGACAGGCTCTTTGCCGATTGAACCATCAGCATATGCGACGATCCCAAAAAGCAATTCACGCTCCAACAGATCGGCGCGATCCTTTTTTAGCCCAACATCCATTGCAATCGAGTAAACGATCTCAGGACCTTGCGCTTCATGATCCGCCATACTATGAAGAATATCCTTCAAATGGCGCTGCTCAGCATGCGTAGGACCAAAAACAGCAGACGGATAAATAAACTCGTGGGTGGGTTCATCGAAGCTTATACCTAACCCTGTTTCAATCATTTTCTTCCTCCTTAGATTACGATAAATCTCTAACAAAAGCCTGGATTACAGCAACTTCTTTATTCGGATCTCCTTGATTAACCAGTTTATATTCTTTGACAGCCTCTGGCACAATAAAGGTCTCGCCGTAATGGATCTCAAACGGCTCAAAGCTATTATCCAAGCTTTCCACCGTAATTTCTTCACCTTCTACCAAATTCAACATATTGACACTTTGTTGAACTTTCACCGTTACTTCCTTTTTGAACCAATGACGATGTGTCTCAATAAATTCTAGCTCATGCAGTCCGGTTTTTTCAACACGGCTTTCATTATCTTCATGAAGTGTTTCAAATGGATTGATCAAATTTTCTTGAACCCAAGTAGTGTCGTAATCAGTATTCACATTTTCTTCCCCATGTGCTAGATGAACCGGTCTGGGAACACCGTCTAAACCTAAACGTTCCCAATCCCACAACTTGAAGGTGAAGATATATGGCGTTTGACTAATCTCTAAGACTACGGTATCTGGACCTCCGCAATGAATCGTGCCAGCAGGAATTGAATAGTGATCATGTTTTTTCACAGGGAAACAATTGATATATTTCTCATCAGGAAAACGATAATCGCCTTTTTCTGCTTTGTGTAATTCGTTAAATAGTTCTGTTTTCTCGGTGCCTTCTTTTACGCCTAAATAAATGGTCGATTTTTCAGAAGCCTGCAAGATATAATAACTTTCATTTTGTGTATACGGCATCCCAAATTTCTCTTGGATATAATCAACCCGCGGATGAACCTGCAGGCTCAGATTACCACCGCCAACAGTATCCAGATAATCAAACCGAATCGGAAACTCGTTACCAAACCGTGCCTGAACCTTTTCCCCAAGCAGTGAAATTGGACGCTGATGTACCACATTGATAGCAGGTATTTCAATTTTTATTCCTGAGAAATCGAGACATAAACTGTTTTCTTCCGGTACACCATCAAAAGCCCAGCCATAGTTTTCTTGTTCGGAATTCAAATTGAACTCTTTTTTCATCCACTGACCGCCCCAAACACTGGCATCAAAATAAGGAACTAAACGAAATGGCTGGTTCACGATTTGATCCAATGCTGCTCGATAGCTCACCCCATCGACCATTTTTACTTGATTCGGGACATTCGTATCAATCAAATAATCAATACGATTCGTCAATTTCTGTTTTAGTCGATCAGCAACACGCCATTCAAAGAAGAATCCCCGCTTCACTTTCTTTAGATTGTCCTCATCTTCATTGGCCGCCTTCCAATTTGGCATGCCTGACCGATAGCGCTTTTGAATTTCCCAGCGTGTCAGATCGGCATAACATAAAACATCCGGGTCTGGCAGTAAGATTACCGCTCCCGTTCCATACACAACGACTTTCTTCGGTTCTTCTGCTAACTCTTTTTGGATTTGTTTCACTTCATATTCTGGATAAAACTCATCCAGAGTTGCATGAGACATGATTCCAAAGACCCGATCTTCTGTCAGGTTCGCAGCGATTTTATTGGTTAACGTTTCAGCGTCATAAGCATAATCATCGGCTTTCACTAATCGTACATCTGTTAATCTACTAAATAATTGTTGTTCCAACTCATGCAGATCCACACCTGGATAACATTCTAATGCAATAGTTTTCTTTCCGTCGTCAAATTGCTGGTTTAGTTCATCAGCAATTTGATCATAACTTGTCCATGTTTGTGCATCTTGTTTGATCTTGATTTCCGGTCGCAAATTATACGTCATTTCTACCCCTCTTTAATAATCATAATGATATGACATTAGAACTCCTCATTTTCATCTTCATCTGAAAAATCCATTCGATCAATACTTTCTTTGCCAGCCTTGATTCCATCGCTGATCAATTGTTGAAACTCCTTACCATCGCGCATCAAAATCATATCCAACAGCATAGCTAGATTCATCCCTGATAGCATTTCAACTTCAAGCTCCGTTTGTGCAAAGACATCATACGCATTCGTCCCGGGAGAACCCGCCGGAATGTCGCAAACTATCAGCATTTGTTTGATCTCTGTTAGCAGACTGCCGGCCAATTTTTCTAGTTCTGCTCGATAAGTCGCAACGCCTGCTTCTTCTAACCCAATTGAAAAGAGATGTTTCTGTTCACCAGCTACAAATTCTACCGCTGCTTTCATACCGTGAGCCAGTTTTGAATGACTCACTAATAAAACTCCGATCATAATCATTTCTCCTTGTCGATTTTTTTAGAACAACATTTGAATCAAATAAGCGATTCCAACACCGCCAAAGGCCGTCACAAAGTAAAGTCCGATCAATTTTAAAGCAGAGACGCCCTTTTTCGCCATCAAGTACCATGAAACAAGTACTAAGACTAGTGGTAATAGATTTGGAAATATCCCATCCAAAATTTGTTGAATATCGATTTTCGCACTGCTGAATTTCAAAACGATTGGCAAGCTCAAATTTACATAACTAGCTGCGACTCCACCGATAACGATCATTCCCAGAACAGAGAATGCCTGTGTGATCTGCTGCGCTTTTTCCCCAACAAATGTATCGACTGATTCCGCTCCAAGCTCATAGCCCTTAAAGAATAAGAAACGAGAGCCCAGCATAATAATCGTATTATAGGCAACGATATAGAAAATCGGCCCTAAAATACTTCCGTTTTCCGATAGACCCATCCCAATCGAAAGTAGGATTGGAATCAGCATTCCAGGTATCATGGAATCCCCAATCCCAGCTAAAGGACCCATCAAACCAACTTTCAATCCATTTACAAACTCGTCATCGATCTCTTCTTTGCCTAACGCTCGTTGTTCTTCCAATCCGACTACAACACCATTAATCAATGAGCCGATTTGCGGTTCGGTATTATAGAAGACCGAATGTCTCTTCAACATTGCTTTTTGCGCTTCAGGATCATCCTTATACAAACGTTTAGCAATTGGCTCCATTGACAAGGCAAAACCAAAGGCTTCCAAAAATTCAAAACTAGTTGCTACTAAGTTGTACATCATCCAACGAATATAGGATTTATTCAGTGTCTGTTTATCTAAGAGTTGGTAAGATTTCTTTTGTTCCATTAAAATTCCTCCTCATCATCGAAATCATCATACGTTCCATCCTCTGTCGCAACCTTTACCGCAGGTTTAGATTTTGCTTGGAAGTAAATATAAGCAATCACACCTGCCACCACCGCCAAAGCGATCATATTTAATTTCAAGAAGATGACACAGATAAAACCAAAAACAAAGAACAGCAACATGATGTCTTCCTTAACCACTGCCGTCAACAACATCACAATCCCGATTGCTGGAAGTGCCCCACCTAAAATTCCCATTACATCGATCAAATACTGCGGCATACTTTCCAGTAATTCTTTAGCAAAACTTGAACCAAAGTAAATCACTAAAAATGAAGGTATGAAGCGTAAAGCAAAACTCAACAGTTGCGGACCAACGATCGCATTAAAGTGAAAACCTTTTTCGTTCCCCTCTTCGATCGCCTTTTGTGCTCGGTGATTCCAGAAAGAATTGGCTACTTGGAAAAAGTTAAATACGATCGTACCGATAACTCCGATCGTCGTAGCTAAAGTCACTGCGACTTCTGTTGATGAATTTGATAAAATAGCTAAAGCAATTGCCGGATACGCTACAAAGTTCAAATCAGCGGGCATTTGTCCGCCTGGTGTCACCATTGCGATATACACTGCTTGAATAGCAACACCGATAATAATTCCCTGCGTTACATCGCCTAAAATAAGTCCAATCAAAAATCCTGATACTAGCGGGCGGCTGATCGTATACCAGCCACCAGTCAATCCCATCAGCCAAGGAGTGCCAAGGGCCCCCAGGTAACAAAGTAATGAGATTAATACAGCTTGGAAAAAGAGCATAATAAGTTCCTCCGTTCTTTATTTTTTGATATCTTTCCAAGTAAAGCCTTTTGAATCCGGTACTAATTTAAACTGAATATCCATTCCTAACGCATCCAATCGCTCGAAGGCAGCTCGTTCTCCCTCGGTGATCGCTACGTTTGGCCCGATTTTTTCCGCACCCTCTCTAGCACTCATTGGGCCAACATTTAAAATCGGATAGCAATCAATAAAATTTGCTCCAGCATCGTACAAGCGCACAAGTGTCTCAGGTGTCTTTGCAATTAGAAAATAATTTTTCTTGCTGCCAACGATCTCGTCCCACTTCAAAGCTGTTCGTTCCACTGTCATAACGAACCCCTTCAAAGGCTTTGGAACAGCCCCTTTAAGTACCTTCGATAGTGTGGGATTATTAGCGGAAGCATCATCTACTGCTACGACACCATCACAGTCTCTTTCACTCATCCAGCGTGTTACTACTTGTCCATGAATAATCCGATCGTCAATTCGAATAAAAGATATTGCCATTTTTAACACTCCTGTTCTCTTTTGTCATTTTGTTATAACAATAGCACAAATTGATTATATGTCATTTTAAATAAAAAGACAACGCTTTCTTTTTACTTTTTTAAAAAAAGTGCAAAATAAATTGGATTATCCTGCACTTTTGCTCGTATCTAAATTTCAACGTAATAGCGATATTGATCGCCAATATAGTAGCAATCACTAATCTCTTTATACTGTCCATCAGCTCTTGAGACCATCCGTACTCTTTTTAAAATCGGCGTATTTTCAGGAACGTCTAACACCGCTTGGATCTCTGGTGTTGCGATTAAGGCTTCCACATACTCTTTGCTCTCACTCATAACGATATCGAATTTTTTCAGATAATCGTATAATGAGCCATAATAGTCTTTGCTGTCTAATGAGAAATTTTCATTGTAAGGAATATGCGTGACAAAATAGGCAAACGCTTTGCCATCATCAACGCCTCTCGTTCTTCTAAGCTGAAGTACCTTTGAGCCTTTTTCAATGCCTAATTGCTGAGAAATGCGTTCAGACGCTTCAATCAAGCTAACTTGTGCATGCAATGTTCTGACAGTTTTTCCTAATTCTTCCATTTCTCGAGTAAAACTGCGAACCATTGTATAATGTTCCTTTTCATTCGAATGATCCATCGATAAAACGAACGTCCCTTTTGCTCGTTCACGATACAAGTGTCCTTCACGAACCAATTCATCGATCGCCTTTCTGATCGTAATTCGACTAACATTATAAATATCACAAAGATCTAGTTCCGGTGGAATTTTTTCACCATCTCCCCACTCTCCCGAAACAATTTTAAAGCGTAAATCATCTGCTATTTGACTATACAAAGGGCTGTCTCTTATACACATCTAGATGTGTATAAGAGACAGCTATTTGACTATACAAAGGGCTTGCGCCTTTTCCTTTAGCTAATTTTTCGTTCAAAATATCCCTCCTTAAAAGTTCTATTGTCATAACAATAATATATTTAGCTTAAAATTTCAAGTTTTGTTATGCGCTTTCTTTGCGCTATTGTTAATAGTTAAATTTTGTAAAGCGGTTTTCGACTTTTGTCCATTTCCCTTTTCTTCTGAATAATGCGTAGTATAATGAGAAGGAGAAAAACGACTACTTTTATTCAAGTAAAGGGGAACACTCATGAAGATCGCCATCATTCTTTCAACTATCTTGATTGCTTTAGCAAACTGCTATCTTTTTTGCGTTTATTTTAAAGAGAAAAAGATAGAGGATAATATGGAGAAGCTGGCGGTATTATTCGGTACCAATATGAGTGTGCTTTTCATCGACAGTCTGCTGCTCTTCTTCGCCGCTTTAGCTGAGGAAGGCTTATTCTTAATGACTATCTTTTCTGAGTTTTGATCCAATAAGCAAAAAAATCTGTGCCTTCAAAAAGGGCACAGATTTTTTTTAGTGTTCAACAAAACCATACTCAAGAATCTTTAGTTTGCGTTTCAAACGATCAATCACCGGCATTAAATCTTCGATTGATTTCCATTCAGGATGCTGGGACAGTTCTTGTTGAATTTTTGTTGTTTCACTATTTAAGATCGCGTAAATTGTTTCAAGGACATCGGTTTGCTGGACCCCATCACGCAAGGGCAGCTTACCAATTACCTCATCCGTCAAGGTCATGTTGCGATTAACATCAGTATTGAGTCGTTCCATCATTGCTTCTCGCAAAGGCTCAGGTAATAAAGGCATTTCAGCGTAGGCCTTCATCAAGAAATCAAATTCAACTGGATATTTTAATTGCAGCTCAATCTTATATTTGGTGGCATCCACCACCATTTCTAGTAAATCAGAAGCCTGCGTCCAGATCGAGTAATCGATTCGCTGGTAAAAAAATTCTGAAGTATAGACATAGGTCGCTTGGTATAAGCCGCTCTTATTACCATAATAATGAAACAATAACCCCTTAGACACGCCCGCTTCCTCCGCGATTTGATCCGTTTTCGTCTCACGATAGCCATGAACACCAAATAGTTTGGCACTAGTTTCTAAAATATTTTTCTCCTTCTGAGGATCTTTCACTACTTCCTTCATCCCAATCACTCCAAATCCCGCTTATTGTAGCCTACTATACCAAGTAGTGTCAAAACCAGAAAAGCCGAAACTAGGATAATCATTACCGTATTATCCACACTTTCAGTCGGTACTTTTCCGACCCAGCCTAAAGGTGAGATGTTGGCTACATCGTCAGAGAGGTTCAAGAGCGGACCAAACATTTTTACTAAAACACTGGCTGCTAAATAAATCCACAAAACATTCGTAAGCTTGGGAAATGCTCCTGTGAAAAAAATGCCGATCCCGACAAAGAACAAGGTCGCTGGTAAGAAACCAACCATTGCTTGCCAAAAGTACTTCATCGCAATTGGATCATCTAACATACTATTACCAATAAAGAAGGCCCCGGCTAACGTCCCCGCAAATACGAGCATGCTGACGATTGTCCCTACTCCAAAATAGCTGAGTGCTAACCGTGTTTTGGAAATACTTTTTGAATGCAGGATTTCTAAATACCCTTTTTTTTCATCCGACTTCAATCGAAAAATAATTAATATCCCGCTAATTGCCGCGATTGCTACGAAAAACAGAGCTAACATATTCAAATAATTCAAGATCAGCTCTCGATTAGCAGCATTGATTTGTGTCACACCGAGAATTTTCCGATAGGTCGGATTGCTTCCGATGATATCCCCGATCGTACTAAAGATCGAACCATAGGCTGCCCCTAGTATAATTCCGCCAAAAATCCATCCGATTATACTGTTGCGTTCTATCGATAAAACCAGACCCAGTGGTGATGACAATAATTTTCCCGCTTGGGCTTTTCCGTTTCGCGCCGCTAAAATACCGCTGCCGATATCACGGGTCGCTGCGATCTTAATTGCAATCAATAAACAGGTCATGCCTAATCCTAAAGTCATAATGACCGGCAGCCACTTATCATGAGTATAGATTGCGGTCTTTTGAATCCAGCCAACTGGTGATAACCAAGTCCATTCAGGATCAGTCACATCCGTCATCATTCGAACGATGTAAAAAAATCCATACAGTCCATAACTCATAAAATTCGCACTACGTGAATTATTAGCTAATTGCGCTATCAACAGACTGATAAATCCGAACATGATTCCAATGCTGGCGATGCTGACACCCATCAAGATGTCGCCTTGCATCGTGGCTCCCTTCAAGTCAGCAGCAAGCAGACTACCAACATACAATATCCCCATCAGCCCATTGACTAATAGTATTTCAATCACAGTCGCATAAGTCGGTGCCAAACGGCCGACTGTCCGTGAACGAACCATTTCCAATAGACCAGAATCCTCTTCTGCTCGCGTATTTGAGATTGCCAATGAGATATTCATAAAAACCATGAACATTCCCATAAATACCAGCATTTCAGAAGCGAAAACATTAGCTGTCGTATAAGGCTTCGTGGCCGAAAATTCACCAAAAAGCGAAACCATTGCCGGCGTTTTCAATGTTTCAACGATCGCATTGATATCTGTTTGAGTTCCGAACAGAACATTGAACTTCGTCGCAGCTGAAGCAAACAAACCGACTAGAATTGCGATCCAAACAAGGTGTTTGATGCGATTTTGCTTTAAATTCGCTCTTAACAGGTAGCCTGTTTTTGCTCCACTATGCTTCATGTGAATCAGCCCCTTGTTTTTCATAATAGCGCATGAACAAATCTTCTAAAGTTGGCGGTGTCGATATTAAGTTAATAATTTGTTTTTCTGCTAAAAAGTCCATGATTTGAGTCATTTGTTCACGATCCACAGAAAGCACGGCTCGCTGATGTGTATCGTCTGAAAAATCGACCTTATGCACTCCTGCTAATTGCTCTACATCGTCAAGTGAATTTCTGGTCTCAACCGTGAGCTCCATCCGAGTTAAATGGCGCATGGAAACTAAATCCCCGGTCTCAATGATTTCGCCTTCACGAATGATGGCGATTCGATCACACATTTTTTCAACCTCTGACAGAATATGGCTGGATAGTAAAATGCTTTTACCTGCTTCCTTTAATTTTAAAACTTCTTCTTGGAAAGATTTTTCGTTCAACGGATCTAATCCTGAAGTCGGCTCATCAAAAATATACAGCTCCGCTTCTTGTGATAACGCAGCTACTAATGCAATTTTTTGACGATTGCCTTTTGAATAGGTCCGAGCCTTTTTCTTTGGATCTAACTGAAACTTTTCTATCAACTCTTCAGTTCTATGGGTACGCTGCTGGCCATTCAATCGTAAAAGCAAGTCTATGATCTCGCCGCCAGTTAAATTCGGCCAAAGATACACATCTCCAGGAACGTATGAAATATTTTTATGAATCTCCGTGTCTTCCTTCCAGACATCTTTCCCAAAAATTGTCGCTTCGCCGCCGCTTTTTTTTAACATGCCTAGCAAAATGCGAATCGTTGTTGATTTTCCTGAACCGTTCGGTCCGATAAATCCTAAAACTTCACCTTTATTAACCGTGAAAGTAATGTCTTTCAGTGCTTGAAATTTACCAAATCGCTTCTCAACTTTATTTAATGATATGATTTGATTTTCCATCATTCCCGCTCCTTGCTTTTCGTGTCTCATTTCTTTCCTGACTATCTATACCGAGAGAGTACTCCTTTTTGACTAGCAAGTCAATGACTGACGAGTCAATTACAAATCATTTTTTTTCACCATAAAAAAGAACTTGAGAAAAGTTTGTCCTTCCTTTATTTCTCGAATTTTTACAGAAAATAAAGTATTATAAAGAAAACTTTCGTAAGGAGTTACTGATGTCCATTTTAAAGAAGCTCTCTCCGCTATTTCTGATTCTTGCAGTAGTCGGAGATTTTTCATTGCCTTATTATTTAGGTCGGTTCTATCCTGGTTTTGATCAAATGACCATGATCATCAGCCAGCTAGGCGAATCCACTAGTCCTGTGCAAACTTATTTCAATAATGGTTCCATAATTACCGGCTGCTTATTCGTCTTATCAAGCGTCGGCGTCTATACTTTTTTTCAATCAAAATCAAGACGTTTCGCTCAAATTTTAGCAGGTGCAATCGCGCTATATGGCTTTGGCGATTGTATTCTAACTGGAGTAGTAAAAATCAGCGATACCGCAAGCTTCTTTAGTCCCGCTTACTTTCTGCATGCGGCCTTCTCAGGAATCGCTATGGTAGCCATGATGTTTGTTCCATTACTATTAGCCTATCAAGCAAGTTTGAATCATCAAAAAGTTGTTTCGCTTTTTTATTCTATCTGCCTATTAGGTTCGATCACAGCATTGATTTTATTTGCGGCTTACTATTTACCAGTAGTCGGCAGCCTGCTTTCTTCTACTCGCGGCTTTTGGCAGCGACTCTCGCTATTTTTCTTATACTTGCCAGCATTTAGTATCGCTTTGAGACAGCTGATACGAAAATAAAAAAAGAATGCGGCTAACGTTGGCCGCATTCTTTTTGCTTAGCTTAATTTTTTTATCCCGATCTGTGCCGCCCCGATTGCTCCGGCGTATTGAGATAAATCATCTCTTTTGACTGGTGCTGCTACATATTGTTCTAAAACTTTGGCAAAGGTCGCACTTTTTGAAAGCCCGCCAGTAAATAGTACTTCCTCACCTCGAATTGGTCTTAATTTTGAATACTGGCTGCTGATCCGCTGTGCGATAGAATGAAGGACTCCTAGCGCAATATCTTCTCGATCTTCACCTTTTGAAATCAAACTGATTACTTCCGATTCCGCAAAGACCGTACACATACTGTTGATCGTAACTGGCTTCGCGTCCTGCACAAAATGATCCAAATCTGAAATATCTTCTCCTAAGGTTCGCATCATTACTTCCACGAAACGTCCAGTTCCGGCAGCACACCGATCGTTCATACTAAATTCTACGACATTGCCTTTTCCGTTCAGCTGAATCGTCTTACAATCTTGCCCACCGATATCGATGACTTGCTTCACTCCAGGACGTAAAAATTCAGCTCCTTTGCCATGACAAGTAATTTCAGTAACGGCCAAATCTGCTGGCAACAGCTTTCTTCCATAACCAGTGGTCACAAGCTTCAGCTCAGCCAACACATAACTTCGCTTAAAATAATCTACCACCTCCGACATTGCTCCTTTGGGATTTCCAGCAGTCGGAATCAAATATTTATCGATCAACTCCTCATTGGAAAAAAGCACGCCTTTTGTTGTGGTGGAACCAGAATCTAATCCTATTGTGTACATACAGCCTCTTCCTCTAACATTTCGATAAACGCCGTTACGCGTGTGTTGATTTGTTCAATATCTGACGTTGAATAATCCGTCTCCAAATACATATACGGCGTGTGTTTTTCTTCATTCAAGAAGCGTTTGATCTTCAACGATTCCACAGAGAATGGAATACAATTCTGCAAGACCATGTCGATCACACCATCTACTTGATAATCATCGATCATTTGACTCAATAATTCTTTCCGCGGCTGGTTATTAGACATACAAGCACAGCCGATATTAATATACTTATCCGTTAATGCTTGATACACATCCTCTTCTGTTTCATCGACTAACCGTTCCACAGCCTTCGCTACGGTACAATTTTCATAAGCAACTACCAAACCGCCGTTTTCTTCGATCGCGCGAATCACTTTTTCGGTAACGCCACCCATCGGTGAGCCGGTCACTAAAATTCGCGGTTTTTTATCCAAGCGCTTGCCAGCATCGTACTCTTCTTTAACTTTCGCCGTCGTTTCATCCAGCATTTGGATAACTTCTTCTTTATCAAATTTATACTGCGAGCCATACATTACTTGGAAAATCTCTTGTCCAGTGATTGCCGGCGGATTTAGTTGGCCTAAGCGATAGAAATTCTGTTTTGCTTGGCGTTCACGATTTTTCAACACGATCGCTTCTCTGATTTTTTCCTCTGTGATCTCAACATCCAAGAAATCTTCCAGTTTTTCTTTAAAGCGGACCAATTCGCTATACCATAATTTTTTACTTTCTTCGGTATCGCGCATATGCGGCAGCTGCATCAAATACGTATCTTTAAAATCTTCCATGTACTCATACATTTTTTTCTTGCCGTCACAGGTTGTTTCACCTACCACTAAATCAGAAAAATAGAAGTACGGACACTTATCTGTCTTCCCGAAACCATAACTTGATTTGATCAAGGGACACAAATTCCGCGGCAAATCCTCTTCCGCATCAGGAATCGTTTCATCAGAAGTCGAACACAAACTGATCTGGATCGCGCCTCCTGCCAGCACCAATTCTTCCGGCATGAAGGTACAATACACTCCCACAACCGGTTTGCCTTTTTCTTTGATCTCCTTAACCGTTAAAAAACCCTGTCTTCTCGCTTCGCCAAACTCATCAAAAATCTCTGGTAAACTTGTTCTTAATTCCACTTTATCCATTCCTTTCTTAATTGGGGTATGCATTTTTCCTCCAACAGAAAAAGAGCATGCCAAAAAAGGCTGCTCCTGGATAAAATTTTATTTTAGCTTATCCGAGGAGGAAAAATATTTAATTGACGCGCTTAGAACCTCTAAGTTTTGTGACGCTCAAAGTCATCGTTTAAACATTCTTTCCACCTCCAGTTGTGTTTCTCCAAATTTTCAATGGATGTTGTCTCACCGCATCCGTAAAGTTTGTGTAAACACTTACAATCACTCTCTCAGTATAACGAAGGGAATTTTCTCCCGCAAGGCTTCCAAAAGAGAATCGTTCTCACTCTAGCAAAAGCAATCCAAGAATTTTCCGTCCGTTTGTCGGCTGTTTCTTTGAAGCAAGACAGAAAAAGCCCAGCATCATGCGAATGCTGGACTTCATTATTTACGATCAGCTATTTTATTTTTACCGGCACCCAGATTTCCATATCTTCTCCTTGAGTATAAACCTCCAAATCTGGTCCGCCAGAACTCATCTCCCCTGTCATGTATCCTGAGTTTAATAATTCGTATTCTTCTGACTCTGGTCCCCATTTCGTAACGATCTCGATCTGGGTAGTCCCAGCTGTTTTTCCTGTACAAGGAAAGACTGCCCAAGTATTTGGAGGAACCTCTGCTTCCTCCATACCATCAGGTGTCGGCGCAGTCGTGGCTGCAGCGATATAGTAGTCAAATTTCTTACTGTCCTCTGAAACAACATTGTAAAAGCTCGCGCCGATCACGCCAAAGGGTTCCCGATTGATCAAAGGTGCCACTGCTTCATGTTTATTTCCCGAGATGAATTGATTCCAGAAGGCTTCACAATCCTTCATTCCCTGCTGATTGTCATTGGTTGAGCGCATCTTCATACCGGCTAACTTGAAACTTTCTAATTCTACAATTCGATATTCCATTTTTCATTCCTCCAATTATGTGTGTTGGTGTCTTGCTTTGCTACACTCATAATTTATCATCTTAGATGGGGAATTTTAGGAACCTGTCATGTTTGCTTAGGTTTTTCGTCATGTTTGTTCAAATAAATTAAAGGACACTTTAAAAGAATAATCATCAATCGCATAATTCAGACTGCCATGATAGGCTTCTACAATCTGGCGGATCGTTTTCATGCCAATGCCGTGACTGGTTTTATCCTGTTTCCGCGTGGTAAAAGACGTGACTTTGCCATCCGTACTATTTTCACAGGAAACGACTAATGAATGATTGAAATAGACTATTTTTAATTGAATATATTTCTGAGTATCGCAATGCTCGCAGGCTTCTCTGGCATTGTCTAAAATATTACCAATTAATGAAGAAAGATTCGCATCGGAAAAGCCCATTTTTTCTGGACATTTGATTTCAAACTCGCAGGTGATTCCCGCCTGTCTGATTTTCTGATAATGCAGCCGCAGTAAAGCATTTAAACCGCTGTGCGGGGTAAAGGAAGGAATTTCATTTGAATCCAGCTGCTGAATCAATTCATTGATTTGCTGATTTGCAGTTGCTTCTTTATTCATATCTAAATAGCCAACGATCGAATACAATTGATTCTTCATGTCATGCTTTATTTTCCGAACCTCTTTTTGGTGCTTCTCAATTTGCTGATAATATTCTTCCAGCAGCTCATGACGCTGTTCCTGCAATTGGTATTCCTGATTCTTTTTAGATAGATTATCAGACATTTCAAAGCTTAAATAAAACAGAAACAGCAGCACAATCAAGCTGCCCATTAACAGATAGTCTTTAATCACAAATTGGGTGGTGCTCATTACACTAATGACTAGAATCCCGATCGATAAACTACAAAGAGAGGCAATCAATAATTGAATGATGGAAAAATTCCGCTGAATCGAAATATCCCGTTTTTTTCTAGCGGACCAAAAAGAAAAAATCAGCAGAAAATTGATCAGCATCGCAATTCGATTTCCCACGCCGCCTCTGACAATAAACTCCAACAAATCATCACTAGATAAAATCAACCGAGTCAAAATAGCTAATATTCCTTCGCTGATCACAGTAAAAACAATAAACAAGATAGCGACTAATCCTTTTTGATACAGTCGGCCAACAAAGAAAAACTGAACACCTAGCAAAAAAAGCAGCGTGCCCAATAAATTATACAAAGGACGCAGTGGTCCGCCCGACTGATTGGAAAAAATATTGATGAAATAATAAGGAACCACTACTAAATAAATCATTAAAAAAATTCTGCGTTTCGGAATACTTGCCTTAACAGTAAAAAAGCTTAAAAACAATAAACCTGAACTGAGTGTCGTCAAAACTGTAACTGGGATAAAATTTTCTAAAAAGTCCATGCAGCCTCCTCCTTTACCGTGACAAAACAAATTGCTGGAATTGTTCATGGAAGGACGCGTGAAATTTTTTACTGATCGGCAATTTTTCATCCTCTTTCAAATAGACAAAATTACTCTCAACGGTACGCAGCTGTTCCAAATTGATAATGATGGAATTATGGATCTGAGCAAAGAATATTCCTTTTACTTGTTCTCGTGCATCCTTTAAGGTGCCATAATATTCATACGTTTCTCCTTCAGTAGTGTGAAGAAAAATTTTCCGGCCAGAGCTTTCAATAAAACTGATTTGCGACAAAAAGAAAGTATAGATTTTCTTCTGTGCCACAAATTGGAACACACCTTTACGCTTTTGCAAATAGCGAATCGCTGAAGACAAGATTCCTAACGCCTTTTCCTGATCAAAAGGCTTGACAATAAATTGAAAGGCCAAAACCTCAAAGGCCTCTGACATTAATTCTGCATGACTGGTCATAAAGATGATCACCGCATCTGAATCCGCTTTGCGAATCTGCGCGGCGGTTTCTAAACCATCTGTACCGGCCATTTCAATATCTAAAAGATAGATATGAAAGAAATTAGGCTGCTCTGTCAAAAAGGCCAACAACGCATCGCCTGAGAAGAAAACTTCCGTATTGTATTTGTTCGTTTCCCCATGGAAAACCTGATCAACTAATTTTTCAACTTGACCACTCATCAAGCGGTCATCATCACAGATTGCTATATTCATTTCCATCTCCTTATTGACAACGTTTTCTCTAGTATACCTGAGAAATCCATCTTGTAGTTTCTCAATTTAACAAAAAAACTACTGCAATTTATTTGCAGCAGTTCATCTACATATTAAGATTGTTTTCGATTAAAGAGGAAATACATTCCCACTAATAAAATACACGAAGCGATTGAAACGATATGCCCGTTACTCAATCCACGGATTAAATGGTGAATAAAATTATCTTCCACCAGCATTGATCCAGCAGTATAAGCAATCAACAAAGCACCGATCCAAATCAGCCAAGGGAAACGATCCATTAGCTTCAAAATGACTTGACTGCCGAAAATCACGATTGGAATACTGATAATCAGCCCTATAACAGCCAATAAAAAATGTCCGTCCGCAACACCTGCGATGGCCAATACATTATCCAGACTCATTACGAGATCGGCAATAATGATCGTCCGAACCGCAGATAAGAGGGTGGTTTCACTTTTAACCTCCGCCTCTTCTCCATTCGATTTCAATAAATCATAGGCAATGTAAAATAGTAAACCCGCTCCAATAATTTTTACGTATGGTACCGTTAATAGTTCAACCGCGATCAGCATCAAAAGAATTCTTAAGACGACTGCTCCCGCCGTCCCGATGACAATAGCTTTGTTCTGCGAATTTCTCGGCAATTTCCGAGTCGCCAACGCAATCACCACCGCGTTATCGCCGCTCAGAACTAAATTCAATACAATAATCGAAAGAACCTTCGATAGAATTTCAAGTCTCATGTAAAACGCCCCCTAAAAAATCATCTTGTCTAAAATACCACTTTTTGCTGAAAATTGCATGGAAAGGAACTAATGATTTTGTTGGGAGAAATAACTCAGCGCAGCAGCGGCAAACTGCCGGTCAGCTTATTGACCTGCTTCTTATTGCCAAAAAGCGTCAGTCCAAAATAATCGATGGCAGATTCAGGCACTTCCTTCATCTTTTCAATGTATTCACTATAGGTTTTACAGCCTTGGGCGATATCAAAAAAATCGACGACCGTTACTTTTTCATAATCTGGTTCATATAGCCGTGTCCGCATCATTCGCAGAAATTCACGATTGCCTTTTAAAATTGGAATCGGAAACTCAATGATCCCTTGATGAGAATAACCGCTTTGATCAGTGATACTTTGCCCCACGACTTCGGGAAAAAGCTTGCCGATCGTTACACCCATAACCGCCGTACTATTTGCAATAATTCCTAAGGGCATGGATTCATCCACTACCATCACACATTTTAACTCCTTAATTGACATCTTACTCCCCATTTCTTTTTTCAAAAATTGTTCGATATTGATTGGGCGTCAAACCGATGAAGCGGCTGAAATAATTCGTAAAATGACTCTGATCGTAAAAACCCGTCCGATCAGCAGTCTCAGTCAGACTATAGCCTTGCTCCAATAGTTCCTTCGCTTTAACGATTCGGAATGTTTCGAGATAACGATAAGGTGTGATGCCTTTTTCTCGCGTAAATTGGCGAACCAAAGAATGCTTGTTTAAATGAACCAGCGCGCAAAGCTGATCCAAGGTAATTTTTTGATCATAATGCGTTTCTAAATAGCTGCAAACTTTGGCGATCGTTTCTTGTTCGTTAATTATTGCCGTCTGTGTTGTTTGAGTATATTGCTGCAATAATTCTTCAATCAACAAAATAAACAACGTTTCTTTTTCTTCCGCTTCCCCTTCATTCATGATTATCTGATGCAGCGTGCGAAAATCTTCCGCATATTTCGTTTGTGACTGCATCGGCGCAAGGAATTTTGGCAGCTCAGCACCAGTGAATGGCTGAAAAATCTCTTTTTTTAGATTGATGCAAAGATAGGTTAGGCGATCCCCCTCAAGACCTTCGCAGCTATGATTGTCATAGGGATTAAACGTGATTAAATCACCCGGTTCCAGCATGTACTCTTGGTTATTGACTACCAAATTCCTTTTGCCCTCTTCAATCAACCCGACGACATAATAATCGTGAAAGTGATTGGGAAAATTTTGCGACACACCAGTGAAGGAGTAAGCCTCAATGCCCAAGTCTTCGTCGTAACAAATAATTTTCTGATTCAATGGCTCGCCTCCTTTCTTTTTTCCTATTGTACCAATCCTTTTGCTAAATCGCTTGGAAGATATTGACTGTTAAAAAATTCGTCTGTAATTATGGTATCATCGAAACAAAGAATATATTGGAGGCGGATACAGTTGAAACATAAAGACCACTATAATGATCCATACATTTTAGACCTAGCAAAAAAAATCACGGAAGTTCAACCTGACTTTGACAGTGAACATTTTTCTGCTGAGTTAGTCGGAAATCTGGAAGATAAAGAATTGTTTGCGCGCTTTGATTTTATCGTTGATGCGTTAGATAAAAACTTGAGCGGAGACTATATTGAAAATATCCACGCTTTCCATCAACTTCTCGGTCCTGAATTGGAGCAGTCAACAGGGATGTTTAGTTTCGGCTGGTGGCTATGGCCGATCGGCCGTTATGTTGAACGTCATGGCAATGAAGATTGGGAAGTATCACTAGCCTTTTTGAAGGAATTAACGAAGCGCTTCACTGGTGAATATGCGATTAGACCTTTATTGAAGGATCATCCGCAGGAAGTCATGGATGAATTGATTAAGTGGAGTAAAGATGAAAATGTTCATGTGCGCCGACTAGCTTGTGAAGGTGTACGAATTCGTTTGCCATGGTCGGAAAAAATTTATGCTGCTTTAGATGAATTCGATCGTTACGCAGAAATTTTAACGAATCTAAAGGACGATCCGGAAAAGTTCGTGCAAAAAAGTGTCGGTAATAATCTAAATGATCTCTACAAAGATGCGCCAGAAAAAGCCGATTATCTTATCAGCGAATGGCGCAAAACGCCTTCGTCCAAACCACAGGAATGGATCATCAAACACGGACGAAGAAATCAAAAATAGCCAAAAAAAGCTTCCCTCGACTTAATGAAGGAAGCTTTTAAACTTTAGTTTGCTTTTTTCATGCGTTTAAGAGCAAAAGCTAACAGAACCATGAATCCGCCAATTAATGTAACAAACAGGCTGGTTGATTCTTCACCTGTTTTCGGTAATTGCTTGCCGCTTTGAGTAGTTGCACGGGTAGGAACAGTCTGTTTATTTGCCGTATTAGTGGCTTTGTTTGTAGTGTCAGCTACCTTTTTTGTATCTTCATTTGGTTTCGTCGGCTCTCCATCTGCTCGGTTTTTTACGGTTAATGTAATTGTCTTAGTACTAGTTTCACCTTCTGGCGTAGATGCGTAGAACTCGATGCTGTGTTCGCCAGTCTCTACTAAAGTATTATCTACGACTTTTACTTTAATATCACCATTCGTCACTTTGAAGCCGTCAATCGTGTCTTCTGGGTTTTCTGTTTTCGCCCATGCCATGATCATGTCTTCATCTAACTTATCGCCAACATACATCACTTTGTTGTCTACTAAGATTTTTGGTGTACGCTTTTCAGCTTTTTCGGTTACTTTTACATCCATCGTTTTCGTAATCGTTGCACCGTTTGAAGCTAATGCAGTATAAGTTACTTTGTAATCGCCTGTTTTCGCAGTATTCACGTTAGATTCTGCCCAGATACCGACAGCACCAGCTGCACTTGCTTTTGCAAGCTTATCTTCTTTACCTGAAGCATTAATCACATAAGCTTGTGCAAAGCTGTATGGATCAAACGCTTGGCCAACTTCAAGGCTCATAGAAGATTGAACATCCATTCTGATTGTATCTTTTGTATCAAGAATAGTGATGTTTACAATTTCTTTCGTAATCGTTTTGTATTCAGAAAGAACCGCAACCTCAACAGCTAATGTACCTGGTTGGTCGGTTGAATGATTTCCAGCTACTATGATATCCGCCGCTGCAGTCGGAACAACCGTGCCATCTGGTTTTCTAATCACGATACGTTCACGAATTGCTTGAATATAGTCACTGCCTTTTGGCAAGCTGAAATCAGCAAGCACGATTTCATACATGCCAATGTCATCTTCAATAACACGAATGATCGCGCTTTGAGTTGCTAAGTTTCCTTGCGAGTTCGTTACTTTATAAGTTAGTAAATAATCGCCGGGCGTGTTGGTATCAACTGAACCAGTGTACGTCACTTTTGAAGTGATGTCCCCGTCTTTTTTATCCGTAGCACTAACGCCTTTCATCGGATCAAAGCTGCTGCCTTTGCGAATACTTTGAGTCGGCAAGATATTGATAGCCGGATGGGTATCCGTTGGTTTATTTGAAGGGAATTCCTCTACATCTAAAGGTTTCACTTCAACTTTATCTGTACTAGCCGCAGACGAAGAAGTTGTCTTTTCAGCCGTGCTGCTTGCAGGAACCTCTGTTTTTGGTTTGTCTGCAGGTTTTACTGTGCTGCTTTCTGTTGTTGGCTGAGTTGTCGTCTTATTACTTGATGTTTGTTGACTGCTTCCAGTCGTAGTGCTTGGCGCTTTAGGCGTTGTGCTTGGAACAGTTGTTTTATCTTTTGCTGGCGCCGGCACAGCAGGTTGAGCTTTTGCAGCTTCCTCAGTTTTTTTAACTGTTTCACTGGTTGCCGTTGCGGTCTGCGTTTCTGTTGCAAGTGCCGTCGGTGCAGCAAGCAATGCCGGTACCAACAAGCCCGCGAGTGCTGCACATGTTAAATGCTTTCTTTTCATCTTTTCTCCTTTTCTTTCTCTTTAATACGGAAAAAGTATATCTTTCCTAAAGCTGCTTTCTTTTTACGTTATATAATAATCGTTATTTAAAAAGCTGCCAAACTCCCTTTTTAAATTACTAATACGGTTCGACCCCACTATTTAAATAACTATAACTCAAAAAACAAAAGCAACTTATACTTTTGAAGATACCATAAAGAAAAGGCTTAATCAACGTAATTCTAAGCATTAAATAATACTATTAATTTTTTAGATACACATTTAAAACAACAAACACCAGACATCTTTTTAACGATTAGTTGTTTATTTTACGCAAGAATAAATAAAAATCTGAAATGGCACTTAATAATTGAGTTCCATTTATTTAAAAGTAAATCTCATTATAAATTATTTTGAAAAAAAGAAGACCACCTTATTCGGTCGTCTTCCGCTTTTTCAAAACGAACAGCAGCAATATCAAACAAATTCCTGAAAATATCAGGTACTGGCTTTGATAGTCGCCCGTCTTTGGATAACTTGCAGTCACCTGGACATTGGTAACTTGATTTTTAGTGCTCGTCAAATAATTAGAAGGGATTGTCGATTGTTCCTCTGCAAGCGAATCCGACGAACCTAAAATCCCTTCGATTTGAATCGTGCTCTTCACAGAATCGCCTCCTTAATTAAGGCGTTACAGGATTTCCATCTTTTCCTAAAGCTTCAAATGCCAAAGTCAGCGTATGCGCTGTTTGTTCAGCTTTTCCTTTGTAGTACTCATCTTTTGTCGTTCCAGAGTATTTATATGTCGTTGTATTCGCATGAGTACTTTGAGCATCAGTATCGACATTCATTTTTCCTTGGTTATTCGCAAGCGTTAAAAATTCCCCTTCAGCAAAAGTTTTCAAATCCACTGATTTTTCTGCTGCGCTATAATCCGCTCCGCTGATCTTTAACGCATCGACGTTATCGAGATTCCCAGAAGTCACGGTAAAGTCTTCTGCCGAAATTTTTACAGCACGACCACTGTTATTAGTAATGGTGTAATCAGGAGATGTGATCGTTTTGTGCTGAGAATCTTTTGTCGTGTAAAAGATATTGGCTGTATCTAGTGTTACATTGATCCAGTCATCTGATCCTTCATCGATATTCGGTGCATTTTCATCCTCATTGTCTTGTCCTAGTGAACCATTTACAGTGATCGAAGCTGAATTTGTTCCATTAACATTTTCCTCTGCCGCATGAATACTCGCAGCACCGCCGCCTAAAAATCCAATAATTAATAATCCGCTTAAAATTTTTTTCATTCTTGTTCTTCTCCTTTTATTAAATAGTATTGTTAGTTTTTGATATGAATCGTAATTTTTGCTGCGACCTCTCCTTTTTTCTCTTTTGTTTCATCATCATATAAAGAGAATTTCGCCGTTGCAGGATAATCCCCTTTTGATAATTTCTTTTCTAACTTGGCTTCTTTAATCTCTTCTCCTGGTTGTATCGCACCTGAGGTATAGATCAAGTCCCCATTGTCATTGCGAGTAATCTCGACATTGACGGGATAAGCGTTGTGAGCTGGATTTTGAATAGTCAGCTCACCAGCTTTATCGCTGGATTCAAAAGTCGCATCTGGGGCGATCACCATATTGAACTTGCTGCGATCGACTTTTTCTTGCGCCATTTTCTTTAAATCGGCATCACTGATTTTATTAGCATCTTTGCCTTCTGGTAAAAATTCTCCGCTGATCATCGAAACCGGTTTTGCCTCTTGTCTCGTGAAGAAATAAGCACCGATTCCACCTAAAGCCAATAATAATAGCAGTAAAATCAGCAGCCATTTCTTTTTATTCTTTTGTTTTTCTTCCATTAATGTTTAATCCTTTCTTTCCGCAGTCATGGTCAAACGGTATTGAATCTTTTGTGCTGTTTTTTCGTTACCGTAATAGATTCCGGAAAAGCCCAGCTTTGTAGAAGAATTGCCCGCTAAATCTTTAAAGCTCAAAGGAGCATCACTTAAATTTTTGCTCAACACACCGATTGGCTGACCTGCTTCAGTCAATTTCAGCAGTATATCCTTTTTATTGTTTTCATCTGCTGAAGGTAATAACTGGATTCCTCCAGGATTTGACAGCTCTTGAAAATCAGTCGCTTGAATAGCAACCGGAAAAGAGCTGTGATTGTCGATCGAATAATCTCCTGCCTCATGGACTTTTTGCTGATCATCCGATTTATCTGAATAGAAAGCGACCTCTACTGGAAAACTGACGTTAATCATTTCCTGCTCCGTCTTAAATGGTACTTCCAGCCACTCACTTGATTGGCTATCGGGATCACAGACGATACGGACATACAGAAAATATTCAGTTCTATCCTTCAGATTTGAAAATGTAACTTGTTGATCTAAATTGGACGTTTGCTGCTGTTCAATAAAACCATCACCCTCTGCTGAAGGATCATCGGTTTTCTTATCGTACAGCTTAAAATCTATACTTTTGATCAGATCATCGTTTCCATGCAGTTGATAGTCAGCCAATTGAAACGACGCATCATGGGTGTCTATTTCTTGATTAACCGCCAATAGCTCAACTGGTGGATTCAGACGATTTAGTGTAATGCTTTCTGCATTTTTCAGCGCCGTTTTCTCATCAGCTGTAAAATCAGGGGTATTTGGACCAGCAGAACGCGAAATCGTTGAGGTTGCAACACTCCATGTTCCAGCATCTAGCTGAGGTGTCAGTTTCAACGATGAAGCTGGTTCGTTGGTCACTACTTCATAGCCATTCGTATCTTCTCCAAAAGCAGAAAAGATAAACTTACTCGATGCATTCGTGAATCCGATCGGGTTATAAGCGGTTCCTGTTTTCGCTTTAAATCGAATGCGTTTTGCATTATCGATCTCAAAGGCAGAATTTGCACCAACAGCTCGATCAAAAACTGACTCATCTTGACTTACCTCAAAATCCCCAACAGAATCTGGCAGAAATTTAAGTGCGCTGCCTGCTGCTAATCGCATATAACGAGGATAATTGACTGAGAATTCCGCACCCTCTCCTACTGTAATAAAAGCTGGTTTATCGAAATAGTAAAAATACCCCTTCGCTGAGTTCGTTCCCATTACCGAAAATTTTGAATTCTTCGCTAAAGTAATCACACTATTGTTTGTTCCGTCAGCATAAATGAAATGATGATTTGAAGTGATATCGACCTCCGCGCCTTCACCAACAGTAATACTGCTAGAACTTCCCGGCATCCATAAACTTCCTAATGCATCATTCGTATTTTGGACGATGGTCGTGTGACTTCCTACTGCAAATTCATAGTTGTTGCATTCCGCAAACTCCTGTCCTGTCGCTGTCGAACCATCTCCATTTTGCTGCATGAATTGGTTGGTTCCATGAAAATAGATCTTGCTATTGATATTTCTAAGATAAAAGGGTTGTGCACTTTGATTCGAGTAATAATTCACGTTTTCAATATGTAATTGTGTTGCCGTTTCACTTTGCATAATTCCATAAAGGCCAACTGCCGGTACTGTATAATCCGCTGAGCCAAACGTCACATTTTGTAACTTAATCGTTAATCCCCCAGTTGTCGTATACAGCCCCTTATTTGAGTTTAAATTCCCACCATTATAAGAAATCTGGCGATTATTTCCATCAATGGTGACATTTCCTGTGATAGGAATGGCTGTATTTCCAAAGTCAAAGACTTCCGTAGAATCCGCTAGTTTTATGTACGGTTCTTTATTTTTTAACGCAGTCTGCAATTCACTAACAGAAGAAACGACCGCCCATGATTCCTCATACGACTGATTCTCAATAACCATCTCACTATTCTCAGTTGTACTTACTTGCTCTTCTGAACTTTGTTGTGTGTGTTCAGTCACTAAATCTTCAGTACTTAAGCTTTCAGCCTGAACAAGAGTTTTAGAAAGACAAATACTTAAAACAGTGAAGAACAAAATTAAAATAATGTTAGCCTTGTATTTATTCATTACTACCAACCCCAAAGGTTTATAAAATTCGCCAGTAATAGTAATATAAATAAAAAGTAACGACATAACAAATCCAAAAAAAGTAAAACTATACAATAACCAATGTTACTGAACTTTGTTACGTAATTCGTTAATTGTTTATAATAACTATCAATAAATAATAATAGAGATTAGATTCATTTCCCATCTCCTCCATTTTTTAAAGAAAACGGACTGATCATGCAGATTTTTTAGAAAATCCAACAGTTTTCCTCTATTTATTGCTATTGCTTTTTTATCATTTCGTTTTTTAAAAGAGCATTTTGAAGAATTTAGACCAAAATTTGATAGGTTAAAGTTTAAGTTTTCACAAAAAAACAGCCTAATTCATCATTAAGCTGTCTGACTTTATTGATTCAGTTAATAGCAGATAAGGGTAAAATCATTTTTTCTGTCGGATAGTTGACCTCAATAATTTCTTCACTAGGAACAAAGCCTAACTTCAACAAACGTTGCCGATGACCAATATCCAGTTTGTCTAACGACCGGAAAGTTGTCGTATAAAGAGCCGTCGGTCGTTTTTCGTAAACCAACTTCATGATTAATTTCTGCTCGACCTCGAGTTCCCAGCAAAAGGGGAGGACTGTGAGATTTTCGATTTTTTGTTTTCGAAAGTCATATAGGAGCAAGCCTATGATTCGCCCTTTTGCCCAAGCAAGATAGCAGTTTTTCTCTTTGATAAATTTTTTGAGTGAGTGCAGATACTCCTGCTTTTCCAAATAAGGCAAGGCTCCCCGCATCAATTGAGCAAAATACAGAATTTTCTCTTGATCTCTTAGTCTTCCCTGTTGAACAATTATATCTTCTTCTTCGGCCCATATTAAATAGTCCGAAATAGTATAGGGTTCTTCAATAAAGAATTCTTTGTTCTGTAATCGATAACGCTTAGGAGTGAGCTTGAAAAGTTCTTCGAAAGCCTTGGTGAACGCTTGTTGACTTTGATATCCCATCTGAAACGCTACCTCAATAATTCTTTGGTCCGAATAAAGCAGAGCTTTGGCCGCTTCGTTTAATCGCCTGCGCTTGACATAGTTATAAAGGGATTGTTGAGTGATAGCTTTGAATTCATGCAGTAAATAGAACTTTGAATAGTCAAGCTGCTTGGTTAAATCTTCAAGAGTCACTCGCTCTTGCAAATGTTCTTCAATGTATTCCGTAATCCCTGCGACCAACTGGGAATTATTCATGTTTCTCACTTCCTTTGAAGAAAATAGAGGGCATGCATGGCTCGTGTCGCTGCGATAAATAATTGCTGCTTTCCTAATAAACCAGGATAATTTTCCTCATCAGCGTCAACAATAATCACTGCATCAAACTCCAAACCCTTCGACTGAACCAGCGGGCAAATGGAAAGATGTTCCTGCAAGCTCGCTGATTCATCTGCAAGTATTCCGCAGTCAATTCCTCGCTCTTTCAGTAACTTCAGCCATTCATTTGCTCTTGATAAAGTTTTCGTTATCAACGCAATCGTGGTCAGCCCTTCGCCTCTTAACTGCTCTGTTATGTCTATTATACTTGAAACTTCTTCCGCTCGAGAATGAACGATTCGCTTTTGTGGTTCCCGACCATGGCGCAAGACTGGTTCAATTGTTTGATCATCGATGATTTTTTTAGCACAAGAAATAATTTCATAGGTTGATCGATAACTCTTCGTAAGAAAAATCGATTGCGCTTTAGGATAGCATGTCTGCAATTCACCTAAGTTCATTTCATTAATCGTTGTCAAAGATTGAGTAAAATCCCCAATCAATAAAACTGGACAGGAGAATAATTTCTTGAATACCTCATATTGGATCGGCGTATAATCCTGCATTTCATCAATAATCAAATAACGAATCTGCGAAAACTCGTCGATTCCTTCAATAAATAAACGAATATAAATGATGGGAAATAAATCAGAATAACTAACCAGCTTTTTAATTGAGAAATTCTGTTCTGCTAAAAAATAATGATACAGCTTCGTACTTGTCGTATAATTGAACATTTTCTTCAAACGGTTAAACAATTGCTTTTTCGTCGGCTTTCGCTTCGGCTGAAAAGGGCGGCTGCGCAGATTTTCTAATATATCTTCTGCAATAAGTCGGAAGCGTTCAAATATCGGTTTCTTCTGATATGCCTTATAGCGCTTCAGAATGTATTCCGCGTCATAATCATAATCGCCAATCGTAATCGTCTGCGGTGTAAACCTTTCAAGTTCTCTGAGATATTCTTTCAAATTTTCGACACATCGTTTAGTAGCAAGATAGCTGATTCGTTCACTTAATTGCAACTGGTCATCGAGGTATAAGGCTTCGATCTCTTGAAACCGCGAAGGCACCTTCATGATACCTGAAACTGTCTGACCAAATTCGTCGATGGTCCATTCAGTTACTGGGTCTTCTCCTAGTTCTGGCAATACTTGCGCAATAAACTGGCTAAACGTACGATTGGGTGAAAGGATCATCAACTGATCAGAAGTGATACGATCACGAAAATGATAGAGCAAAAAAGCGATGCGGTGTAAAGCAATCGAAGTTTTACCTGAACCAGCGACTCCTTGAATAATCATATCTTTTGAACGACTATCGCGAATTACTTGGTTTTGTTCCTTTTGGATCGTACTGATGATAGTAGACATTTGCCCGCCTTTTTGCTGCCGCAGTTCATTTTGCAAAACCTCGTCGAAAACAGTCGTGTCCGTTTCTACAACATAATCAAGTTCTCCATCTTTGAACTTGATCTGGCGCTTTCTTATTATCTCGCCTCCTACCGTGCCCACCGGTGTCTGGAAATGTGCTGCACCTAAGTCATAATCATAGAAAATACTTGCGACTGGAGCGCGCCAATCGTAGATCAACAAGCCTTGTTCATTCGTTGAAAAAGAAAAGGGTCCAACATAAATTTTTTCTGCTGCCTGCTCTCCCTCATAAACAAAATCAACGCGAGTAAAGTATGGATTCTGCTTTTGCTTTTCTAACCGAATCAGTTGTTTGCCACTGACCGATTCAGCTAATTGCTGCTGATCCAACAGCCGCGAATTGATAAACATTTCATGAGGATCGATCTCCCCCTTATAATCGACTAGGTACTGATGAAACTGCTGCGATTCCTTGGTAAAACGAATCACTTCTTGTTCAAGTCGACTTTCCTTTTTCTCGATTTCTTTGCGAATCATTCGCCACTCTTTTTGTTCTTCCGCTAAAATATTCATCATTGATCACCTCTCACAAACTTGCTCAAATAATCAGTATAAATGGGAAGTGAAAAAATTTTTTCATCAATGTTGCGGTTTTTTCAAAAAAACGCCAGAACATAGAGCCGTTTTAGCGTTTGATTCGTAGTTAAGCTTTTAACTGATAATGAAGCGCTGTAGCGCCAGCAATACTTAGAATGCCCAATGTAATCATCGCTTTGCTAGATAACAAGACGCCTCCAGCCACTAAACCTACACCCACTACGGTATTACTTTTTACACTTGCTTGAATACTTTTTTTTGATGGTCTAGGAATCTTTATCGATACGCCCATATCTTCTGATACTTTTTCAAAATACTTCGCTGAATGATCAAACATCTTTTTTCCTCCTTTTATTCTTCAGTAAATAATTGATCGCTGATTGTTTCCAACATAAAAGTAAATACTTCCATTTGGTCATAGACCGTATTCGTAAACGTTACTGTATAAAGCAAACTGCTGAGTACACCAAAAGCCTTTTTTTCAGAAATCGCTAATTTAAGATTCGTATAGGAAAGGATATCATCAAAAAATGACAAGGAGCTGCTGGTAAACTCTTCACGTTCATCCTCACTTAAACGATTCAGTAAAGCCAAAAAATCTGGATTTGAAAAATCATATAAAAACGGGGATGCTTGATATTCACGATACAGACCAATCATCGCTTTGATAAAACCTTCTTTATTTGGATATTTCTTCAGTATTTCCATCCAGTCACTTCTTAATCGCTCCTGTACCAAAATAAATGTAGAAATGAACAGCTCTTCCTTATTCTCAAATAAAAGATAGAAAGATCCCGTTGCAATACCTGTTTCTTTTGTAAGTTCACCTATCGTTGTTTTTCGATAACCTAATCTAGTCCAGCTTTTCTCACAAGCAGCACATAGTTTATTTCTTAAATTAATCTTATCTTCCTCGGAAAATCCTTTGCTTTTTTTCATTGTTTTCGCTCCTCAAAACATCATGAATATATATAATTATATATTCATGATACATTATGGTGATGTCAGATGCAACCTTGCACTAAAAAAACGTACAGAAAATGAAAATCTTTTCTGTACGTTTATCTTATTCTTCTACACGTTTATTGATGATCAATCAAGCGATATATATGATTCATCAAACAATTTTCTACATCATGCTTTGATACAAATTAATGACTTCTTCCAAGGTAGCTTGTCGAGGATTCCCTGGAGTACATACATCCTTCAATGCATCCTTTGCAATTTGTGGAATATCTTCCGCTTTTACTCCCAATTCTGAGATTGTTGTTGGAATCCCCACATCTGTACTCAACTTTTCAATAGCTTGACAGGCTGCATCACGTACTGCTTCAATACTAAGCGTATCTGCATCAGAAACCCCTAACGCTTTCGCAATGTCACGATATTTTTCTCCAGTAAAATCCTTATTGTATTTCATGATCGTAGGAAGTAGCGATGCACAAGCAACACCGTGGGGAATATTGTACCAAGCACTTAATGGATGGGCCATCCCATGCACTAGGCCTAAACCAACATTTGAAAATCCCATACCGGCAATATATTGGCCTAGTGCCATTTCTTCTCTGGCTTTTTGATTTTCATTCACAGAATCCCGTAAAGAACGTCCAATAATCTCAATTGCTTTTAGGTGCAGCATGTCAGTTAACTCCCAGGCGCCTTGTGTAATGTATCCTTCGATCGCATGGGTCATAGCATCCATCCCAGTGGCCGCTGCCAATGATTTTGGCATTCCCATCATCATATCACTGTCTACGAATGCAACCATTGGAATATCATGCGGGTCAACGCACACAAACTTACGATGAGTGCTCTCGTCAGTAATAACATAATTGATCGTTACTTCGGCAGCCGTTCCCGATGTCGTAGGTACTACTAAAATTGGCAGACATGGATTTTTAGTATTTGCATTACCTTCTAAACTGAGCACATCCGAAAACTCCGGATTCGTCGTGATAATGCCAATCGCCTTTGCCGTATCAATTGGTGAACCGCCGCCAATTGCAATGATGCAATCGGCCTTTGAAGCTTGAACCGCTGCTACGCCGTCCTTAACATTTTGAATCGTTGGATTCGGTACGATCCCATCATAGATAGTATAATCAATCTCTGCTTGCTCCAATAGCTCCGTTACTTTTTTTGCTACTTTGAATTGAAGCAGGTCTTTATCTGTGATTACAATTGCCTTTTTAAAGCCCCATCTCTTAAACTCCGTTGGAACTTCCGCAATCGCTCCTTTGCCAAAATACGATGTTTCATTTAATATCATTCGATTCATTACTGTTCTCCTTTAAACAAATTTTTCATTAAACTATCGTCGATTCGGTTTTTAGTCTGCTGATCTAATTCTTTAAACGGTTTTCTTGCAGCTCCAACTTTATTTCCCTGACAAGATAAAATATATTTTATAGAAGGAAACAATCCGCTTTCCCAAATAGTAGACATGATATTATTCGCTTTATTTTGTAATAATAGAGCGCTTTCGTTTTCTCCGGCTTCAAAAAGACGATCGATTTCTCGATAATGAGGCAGCATAAAATTAAATGTACTACCAATAAATGATTGGATTCCCATACCTTTGAACCCCAGCATATTTTGTTCCAGTCCACCATAAATTTGAATTGAACGATTTATTTCATGAATTCGTTCCGCAAGAAACAGGTTGTGCTCTGTGTGCTTAATTCCAGATAAAATCCCGGACTCTAAAAATGCTTGCCATTCCGGATTAGTCAAATCGATTTCGACGTGGGTATTCATCGGAATATTATAATAAATCACTGGGAGTTCGACTGCATTTGCAATTTCTTCAAAATATCCAAAAATTTCTGATGGACTATATCCGAAATAAATCGGTGGAACCGCAGAAATTTTCGTATATCCCAGCCTTTTTGCCTCCTGCGCATAAGCGATCGCAGCCTCTGTCCCTAAATCTCCAATATGCGCAATCAACTCAGTTCTCGGTGCATATTGTGAGGCAAGTTCGAGAGAAGCGATGCGTTCTTCAAATGATAATAGACTAAACTCCGCTGAACTCCCGCCAATAAAGAAGCCATCAGCTCCTTCTTGAATATTTCGTTCAAACAGTTTTTCTTGTTCAAGGGAATCTAATTGATTCCTTTCATTAAAAGCCGTTACTGAAGCTACATATATCTTTCCCAAGCTGGTCACTCCCAATTCGTTTTAAAGTATTTCTCTTTATAAGCATCTTCGAAAAGATGAAGTAAAAATCACTCTAGCTGATAAATCTTTTTGGCATTTTCGTAAAATATTTTCTGTTGGAGAGTTACATTTTTTCTGTCGAGAGAAGACTTGACTAGCTGAAGCCACTCACTGAGTCCTTGATTCAGCAAACATACTGGATAATTTCCGCCGAAAACAATTTTATCGTGAGAAAAATTATCCAGCAGTATATCTACCAGTTGATCGAGTGCAGCTGGATTCTCCACGTTTAAGCCAGATAATTTACATACTACATTCTCCAGTCGTCCTAGTTCTGACATCTGCTTCTGCCATTGCTTCACAAGCGCCTCTTCTTCAACAGTCACTTCATTATCCGCAAGCAAATTGCAATCAATATTTCCACAATGATTCAGCACGATCGTTGTCTCTGGACATTCTTTGGCTAAAACGACCAAATCAGCTAACTCATTCGTTCGCATACAAGCCTCAAATAGCAGATTATTTTCACCCAATTTATGCATATTTGCTTGAAACATCGGGTGCAGACACGTTCCTGGAGCTGAGTCGGATGTGTGCAATACATGCCGAACCCCCTTTGCCCCTTCTTTACTATACGCCTGAAGCTGGTCGTCAATATCAGCAGCTAGTAAGTCCATTTTTAAGATACTTCCAGTTACAATATTAGGTTCCGAAAGTAGAGTGTGAACCCATTTATTTTCCTTTTTTGTATCCTCTGGAGCGGCATCTACTTCGATGTACACTGCCTGTTCTATCTCAAATTCTTTCGAATCTATCTCAGCTAGATAGTCGGTCAAGTCAAAATTTCTTTTTAAAATAGCGAATTCTTCACTTAGCCAAGGTAATCTGCATTTTGACAAATCCCATAAGTGTAAATGGGTATCAATGATTTTCATGTTCTCTCTCCCTATTTCAAATAGTAAACTTGCTCCATTTCTGTCCATTTTCCTTTGTCATTAAAAGAGATTTGACATGGATCGGTTTCCTTCCACCACTTTTGAGTCATTTCATCTTCAGCCATCTTTTGCATGTCCGCTTCATATTCCTCACCTGTGTATTCAAAATAAGAAAACAGCAAATCGTTAAAAAGGAAGATCGAGTAATTTGAAATATTACAATCCTCAATCATTTGATTGACCTCTGGCCATGGATTAGCATGCAGCTGTTTATAATAGTCTATTTTTTCAGGAACCACTTTGGTGACACTGCCCATGATTTTTTTCATCGTTTTCCCTCCATTATTAATAGGCTACTGGAGTGACGCCAGATTCATTCGACTGGTAGCAAGCTTCCACGACACACATTGTTTCATAAGCGTCCTTTACATCGTTAACGTAGTTATACGCAGGATCATCAAGCTTTTTCATTAATCCGCCCATCGTTCCAATAAAGGATTCTGGAAACCAACTACCGGAAAGTTCTAATTCACGCCAGCCCAACCCGTCTTCCAATAAATTGTAGACGAATTTATCGGGTAGACCTGTTGGGTAGTCCAGATAGACACCCATCGTGATTTTAATTGCTCCTTTTGTCCCCTCTATTTTCAAGAAACACTCTTGTTCATCCAATCCAAACTCATGATTATGATTAGACAAAATTCCAGCGCGTTGATATTCGCCATAATCAAAGATGATATTAGATTTAACTTGAGCTAGTTCCTTTGCTTTCGGATGTTTCATCGTTTTACAATAAACTCCGCTGGGACTGCCTAAGAAATAACGAACGACATCGACAAAATGAATCGAGTGATAATTAATTTCCATTCGTTCCACCTTAAATAGAAAGTCCCATAAATTCCAAGGTGTATAGACCGTTTCACGAATTTCAAAATCACAAATTTCTCCCAGCTGTCCAGAATCAACCATTTGTTTGGCTGCAATAATATAGGGTGCTTGTCTCAACTGGAAATTGATCCCAGCGACAAACTTCTTTTCTTCACAGATTTCAACTATTTTTTTCGCCTGCTCGATACTTTCCCCCATAGGTTTTTGAATCAATACCGCCGCACCTTCAGGCAGCTTCTGTAAAACCTTAATAATCTCAGAAGCAGGAACCGCTAAATCGAAAATCGCCTGCTCCTTTTCTCCAATTTCAATTAACTCTGTCAATGAACGACAGACGGTAGGAACCTCATATGCTTCTGCTAACTGGCTAGCCTTCTCATAATCTAAGTCATAGACTGCTAATACTGGAAACCCAGCCAATTTGTAGGCGGGGTAATGACAATCCGATACAATGCCCCCTGCTCCAATTGAAACGATTGGCCGAGGTTTTTCAGGCATTTCTGGGACAAACTCTAATTCCTCAATTGTTTTAATCATTTTTTTATCTCCTTTTATAGACTTCCGTTGATGATTCCTAAAATGATCCACGAAGCAATCAAGATCCCATTAGCAATCAGCATAACCTTCTTAGGTTTAATATAGCCTTTCCATTCACCGTCCTTCAATCCCCAAACATTACTAATTACTAAAGCCAGTGCATTGAAGCCTATCCAGCCTACGACAGTGCCATATTCACCAAGTAAAAAGGTTGCTTTTCCGTATAGTCCTAATGCAGCAAACCACATCAATCCCGTGATCAGAACTTTAAAGTATCCAACAGAAGCCCCTTTGGCAGTATAGTTGGAAAAATTTCTATTTTTAATGAGTAAGATAAGCGCATAGCCGAAGTTCGCAATGAATCCTCCGCTGAATACAATCAACCAACCTAACAGGCTAGCACTTGTTCCGTTAACTCCATCCGCTACGGCTAACTGGCTGGTAAAACCTGCATAGGAAAAACCAATATTTTGAGCAGCAGAACCCAATCCAGAAATAAAGGCTAAAACCAACCCCACCATAAATTTATTATTCTTTTGACTATCCTGTAATTGGCTTTCCTTGTCTTTCATCATCCCAGCTTTGGTCAAGACAATGACACCTGCGATCATGATGGCCATACCAATAAACAAACCAATTAAAAAATTCGTTTCTGGCAATTCTTTTCCAGTAAATAATGGGAATAAGGAACCGACTGCCGCAGAAATTCCCATGGCAATTCCATAAGTCAGACTCATTCCGATCATATCAATCGCTTTACCAAATCCGATTGCTGTGACGCCCCAGAAAAATCCACAAATCGCTGCAGGAATAAAAATTGAACTAGGTGTAGCTGACAGATATGACCAAAAATTTGGAATTTCAATCGCTGTCCAAATAATTGGCGTTAAAATCATTGAAACAATCGAAAAAAGTGCCCAAAACGCTTCCCAAGAAAATGGCTTGTACTTCTTCATCCCGATACCGAAGCTACCTTGAAAGACACCAGCAAGTAATAGAACCAGTAACCCTTGAAACATAGAAAATTCCTCCGCTCTTTTTAGTTCTTATACAGGAACAAGTTTCTTTTGTGTGAACAACTTTAAAGTACACTATTCAGAAAGCGCTGTCAATAACTAGTTGACATTTTTTCTTCAGCAAGCTATTATACGTATGTGAACTAATTTCTTATACAGGAACAATAAAAGGAGATTAATGATGACCTCAGTTGTGATTAAAGAAATAGTTGTAGAAGATAAGCGTTTCCCTTTGGATTCCGGTGCAGGTTCAGATGCTGTTCATACGATTCCCCAGTATTCTTATGCCGTTTGCTATTTAAAAACAGATAGCCCTCTGACCGGAGTCGGCATTGCCTTTACTTTAGGTTCAGGCAATGATCTTGTTTGTAAAGCGATCGAATACCTATCAGAAAGTTTAGTCGGCAAAGAAATTAATGAGTTGATGGCAAATTTCGGCACGGTTTTCTCTCAATTGTCAGATTCTCCAACCTTCCGTTGGTTAGGCCCTCATAAAGGAATCATTCACCTAGCTCTTGCTAGCATCACGAATGCTTGCTTTGATTTGTGGGCGAAAACTAAGAAAGTTCCTTTATGGAAGCTTTTAGTCGATTTGTCTCCCGAAGAGGTCGTTAATTTATTAGATTTTAGATATGTAGAAGATTTGCTTACTAAAGAAGAAGCATTAGAAATTTTGCATCAAGGACAGGTAACTAAAAGCGAGCGTGAAAAAATCTTATCGACTGGCTATACAGGATATGATACCTCTGTAGGCTGGTTCAATTACCCTGATGATGTTGTCGTGGAAAATGCAAAACAAGCTGTAGCAAAAGGCTTTAAAGCGATGAAATTAAAAGTAGGATCCAAGGATTTTTCTAGAGATATTAATCGTGCGTTTCTTATTAGAGAAACGGTTGGCGATGATATCACGATCATGCTTGACGCTAACCAGCAATGGACGCTTAATCAATCGATTGAGATCATCCGCCAATTGAAGGATATGAATCCTTATTGGGTAGAGGAACCGACTGATCCAGACGATGTCTTAGCACATCAAACACTCGCACGAGCTGTTTCTCCAGTGAAAATTGCTTTAGGTGAACATGTGCCTAATAAGATCATGTTCAAGAATTTCTTACAAGCGAACGCGATGAGCTTCAACCAAGTCGATACCGTTCGTGTCGGTGGAATTTCTGAATTTATCTTGATTAGCTTGATGTCTAAAAAATGCAATGTCCCTGTTATTCCTCATGTGGGAGATATGGGACAAATCCATCAGCATCTGGTATTATTCAATCATATTAGTATTGGACTGCCAGACTTGTTCCTAGAGTATATTCCTCATTTAAGAAAATACTTCAAATTCCCTGTCACGATTTCAGACGGGCGCTATAAAGTACCAGAAAATTACGGAAGCAGTTGTGATTTCGTAGAATAGAAGGAGTAATTGTATGACCAACAAAGCAAAAGTAAAGTCCGCTCAAAGAACCTTACGTTTATTAGAATTATTAGCCAATAACCGTCGAGGATTAAGCTTCACCGAAATTCAAGAGCACCTTGAAATTCCTAAAAGTTCGACTCATAGTTTAATCCAAGAATTGATTGATAATAATTACCTGATTTTTAATAACCAAAGAAAAATCTATTACGCTGGTTTGGATTTGATCAAGCTTAGCACAAGCTGTATTCAAAACACCAACTTAATTGATGAACTGAGCTTACTGACGGATAATATCGGTGCTGAACTTGGTCATACCACTCACTCTGGTATTTTAGACGGTCATCATATTATGTATCTGACAAAACATGAGACCAATACCGGTCTTTCACTTATGAATAGTGTTGGGGTCAAAATTCCGGCTCATTGTACAGCATTAGGAAAAATTTTACTTAGTCAACTATCTGACGAGGTTCTTCATGATATGTATAAGGATTATCCATTTAGCAAGATCACTCGCCTTTCTATCGACAACTATCAAGATCTGCTGGAGGAAATTGAGAAGATTCGTAAAAATGGTTATAGTGAAGAAATTGGCGAAGCGAGTATCTATACTGCCTGTATCGCTCTGCCTATTCAAGTAAATAATAATGTAGTGGCAGCTGCCAGCACCACTTTACCGATTGATTTATACAACGATATTGATAAGCAAGGTATCCTGAAGATCATGAAAAAACACCTTTCAGTCACAGAACAACGTTTGTAAATAATTGAGATTCATTTCATACAAAAGACCAGTTCTCTCAGCAACGAGTGAGAGAACTGGTCTTTTGTATCTCTGAAAATGATAATAGGCGATTCTTCTCCGCTCGAATCATCCACGAAGACTTCTAATTAGCAAAGAAGATTCATTTCTAGTCTGTAGAAGTATTTTTTTATAGTTCCAATTCATTTATGAACCGCTCCGTAATTTCCTTTGGTCGGGTAATCGCACCGCCAACGACAATACCGCTAACGCCCATAGTCTGGATTTTTTTCGCTTGTTCGGGAGTATGGATTTGCCCTTCGGCGATAACAGGGAATCCTGCATCGACTAGTTTTTCTATCAATTCAAAATCTGGTCCCTGACCTTTGCGATTTGCTGTCTCTGCAGTATAACCGCTTAAAGTCGTACCGACAAAATCAATCCCTGCTTCGTAAGCATTTGCACCTTCTTCAAAAGTTGAGATATCAGCCATCAGCAGTTGCTTAGGGTATTTTTCTTTAATTTGCTGAATGAACTGGTTGATTGTCAGTCCGTCATGACGCTTGCGCAGTGTGCAATCCAACGCGATCACTTCCACGCCAGTTGCCGCCAGTTCATCTACTTCCTGCATACTTGCGGTAATAAACGGTTCTTCTGGCGGGTATTGTTTCTTGATCAAACCGATCATTGGCAAATCGACAACTGCTTTGATTTCCAGAATATCTCGCACAGAATTCGCTCGGATCGCTGCCGCACCACCTTCTTTTGCTGCTAATGCGATCAAAGGCATTATTCCGCCATCTTTCGTATATAAAGGTTCACCAGGCAAGGCCTGACAAGAAACGATCAAGCCGTCTTTTATCTTGGTTAGAAATTCTTCTTTCGTCATTTGATTTGCTCCATCCTGCTAACTAAATTTATATCAATGATAAAAGGTTACCATGATATAAAAAATCTGTATAGACAGCTAACCCTTGAAGAAAAACAAAAAAGCTTGCCCTAAATATATTAAGGCAAGAACGGATGACGATCATTTTAATTCTTTTCTAACGATGTGAAGCTTTGCTTTAAGCTTTTTAGTTTTTCTTCGTAAGAACCTGGTTTGTCATTGAAGAGTGCTGAGGTTCCAACAACATAAAGATTTGCACCAACCTCACTGATAGCAGCAGTTGTTTCGGAATTAATATTGCCATCGACTTCAATAAGGGGCGTCACTTTTTGCATTTTAAGCTGACGATTCAAACGTTCAAGCTTCTCTAAAACCGGCCATTGAAAGCTTTGTCCGGCAAAACCAGGATTGACCGTCATTATAAGAAGTAATTCTACAGATGCTAGATAAGGAAAGAGCTTTTCGACCGGCGTTTCAGGATTGATTGCCATCCCAGCTTTGATCCTCTTATCATGAATCATTTTTATTAATATCTCAGGTGCTTTTGTCGTTTCCAGATGGAAAGTCAGATAATCTGGTGCTAGCGGCGCAAACATCTCAATATATTTCTCTGGATTGACACAAGCCAAATGAATATCAGTAGTAAACTTTTTTGTCTGAATGATTGGTTCCAATACATATGGAGCCATCGCCAAATTATTTACATAGACACCATCCATTACATCACAGTGCAGCCAATCAATTCCCGCTGCATGCAATTCCTGTAATTCCTGTCCCAGCGCTAATTGATTTCCGCACATGATCGATGCTGCAATTTTTTCCATCTCTTTTCCTCCATTAAAGCTTAATGTCAAAAAATCAAGGGTTCATAAAAATTTCCATCGCTGCCTTCACATTGTTCTTCATCGCTTCTATTGCGCTCAATGAAAGCTCATCGAAGAAAACGGAATCTCCTGAAAAATTCTCCAGCTTTTCTTGAAGAACTTTACCAGCCGCTTTATTCATGTAGGTATAATAGTTGATCTTGCATATCCCATTTTTTATCGCTGTTCGATAATTCTCTTCCGATACACCCGAACCGCCATGCATCACAAAAGGCACATCGATTTTTTCTTTGATTTGAAGAATTCGATTTAGATCAAGCTTCGGTTCTTTCAAATAAATCCCATGGACAGTCCCGAAACCGATAGCCAGACAATCAACCCCAGTTTCTTCCACAAAAGCCTTCGCTAAATCTGGATCGGTATAAACATCTTCCAAATCTTCATAATCTTCGCTAGAGTCAGAACCTCTTCCTTCTCCGCCTCCCACTGCTGACGTAAAAATATGTCCTAACTCTGCTTCAACGCTAACACCGACAGCGTGAGCGATTTTTACGATCTCCTTGGATTCTGCCAAGTTGACCTCATATTCCTTGCTGGATGCATCATACATAACAGAAGTGAATCCTAGTCTAATCGCTTTAACACACATCTCAAAAGATGCCCCATGATCCAAATGCACTGCCACGGGAACTTTCGCTGCTTTGGCATATTGAAGCATGATTGGACCGATCTCGTCTAAAGAAATCAGATTTTCATGTACCTCTGCATGCTGCAAAATCACTGGTGAACCCAACTCTTCTGCTGCTTGAATGACTGCTCGGATCGCTTCTAAGTTGGGGACGTTAAACGCTCCAACGGCATACTTTTTTTCTTTTGCATCTTTCAAAAGCTCATTTAATGTTACTAACATGAATCTTCCTCCTCGTTTTATTTACTAAAACGATACTCAAGATTTGTTGAGAAAACATCTGTATAGACATATGAAAGCTCAATCGGTTTATCATCCCAATAGGCCATATTATTGACGACCATGACTACCGCGGGATTAGTAATATTCAAGTATTCAATTTCTGTGTAATTGGCCATGCGCGCATTCACTCGCTGGCTAACAATTTCTGGATAAATCCCAAATTGATTTAACACCTTCCAAAGAGACTTATCGGTCAAATCAAAAGAGCCGATTTCCGGACAACGACTGATTGGGATGAAGCTTTCCGATAGTGAATAAACGGTGCCATCCACGCTCCGCAAACGTAAAAGGTAGAAAACGTAATCATTTTCCGCTATTTTAAGCTCTTTACTCAATTTTTGGTCGGCCTGAATCACGTTCTTTTTCAAGACTTTGGAGCTGATTTTCTTTTTACGTGAAACAATATCCTCGTAAAAACCAGAAATATGCATACTTGAAACAATCTTTACATCTCGATCAGGAATAATAAATCCTTTGCCTTCAATATACGTAACAATGCCTTGCCTCTCCAATGATTCTAATGCACGTTTTATTGTCGTTCTGCTTACATCAAACGTTTCGGACAATTTGCGTTCACTGGGAAGCGGCTTTCCTTGACCACTCAACACTTTAGCTAAATTTTGAATATCATCACTGATTCTTTTGTACTTCGGAATAAACTCTTCCACTTATATACTCCCCCTTCACTCGTCTTGTCTTGGATAGGGAGATCGTAAAGATTTCTATCAAAACAGACAGGCAGCTGCATAATAAAGATTAAATCGAATGGATTTTCACTATTGATTATAACTGATTTTTTATACAACTACCTACCATACTAACGTTACCTATGTTACTTTTTTGCTTAATCGCTTAAAATCTTACTACTACACGATATTTATCTCCCTTGATCGCCGATTCAAATCCCGCTACAACATCCGCAAATGGAACGATTTCACTGATAAATGGCCGCATATCAATCACACGTTCACTGATCATTTTTGATGCCCGAACAAAATCACGGCTATTCGAATTAGCTGTACCTGCAATCGAGTATCCGCCCTTATGCAGTTTGTCTGGACTGAAGCTGACTGGTTCATCTGGGTAGAATGAAGAATAAAGGATTACCTTTCCGGTATTTGAAACCAGCTCGATCGACTCTTCTGCGACGCTGTGGATCGGTGTCGTATCAAAGACTACATTGGCGCCTAAATTATGGCTAATCTCTTTAACTTTAATTGAAAGCTCTTCTTTTGAAGAATCCACAATGTAATGAGCCCCAATTTTTTTCGCCAACTCCAACCGCTCCGAATTTAAATCACACGCGATAACTCTGGCACCGCTTTTCACTGCCAATGCCACATGAAGCAATCCCATGATGCCGCATCCAATGACTACAACTAAGTCGCCATACTGGATATCAGCCGTTTCACAACTATGGACGACACAGGACAACGGTTCAGTTAGTGCTGCTTCTTCAGGTGTAACACCGAAGTAATGGAATAAATGCTTTGACTCTACCAGCATATACTCTGACAAGCCTCCCATTCCTTTATGGGGAAGTCCCTCCAATTGTTTACTGTGATTGAAGTCTAAGCAATTCTGTTCCTCACCGCTTTTACAGAAGTCGCATTCACCACAGGCTAGATTGGTTCCAAATACGACCTTATCACCAACTTGCCACTTCGTTTTATCGATGTTGCTGCCCAAGGCAACAATTTCCGCTGCGATCTCATGACCGCCGATAAAAGGATATTCAACTTTTTTTACTCCCGTGTAGACTCTTTGTTCCCAAGTGCAAATCGCACAAGCTTCGATTTTTATCAAAATTTTATTCTCTGAAACTTCTGGCAAATCGCACTCTTCAATTTCCAAATCCTTAATTCCATAAAAGACTGCTGTCTTCATTTTCCGACTCCCTTCTCAACGATTGACTAAAATATTTTAAGCGCTCCAAAAATTACTCCGATAACAACCAAGATTAGCATCACCCGCGTTGATTTCATTTTTCTGTTTTTCAGCAGATATAAAGTCAGCAAGGTTATTCCCAGCGGCAGAATTCCCTTGAACAGCTTATCTAAGATATCCTCCTGCAGACCTAATTTCACTGCGCCAACCTTGATCACAAATGGAGAGGAAACAGAAACAAAGTTTGCGGTCAAAGCACCTAAAACAATCGCTCCCATAGCGGATGCACCTGTAATCAAATACTGTAGGATATTGCTGCCTAAAATCTTTTCAATTCCGGCTTTCCCCATTTTGTAGCCCTGCATCCAAACAAAGTAGGCCAGTGAGAACATGATGCCGAACATTAAGAGGCCATAGACAACTGGTCCCATCAGATTTCCTTCGGCACCAAGACTTACACCGAAAGCTAGCAATATTGGTGTCAGTGTCCCTTGCCAAAGAGTATCCCCGATTCCAGCAAAAGGTCCCATTAATCCTGTTTTTATTCCGTTGATCGCATCATCGGTAATCGGAGCACCATTCGCCCGATCCTCCTCCATAGCAATAACCATCCCACAAATGATCCCGCCGAAATGAGGCTCTGTGTTAAAGAAAGCCATATGTCGCTTTAATGCATTCTTATATTCTTCTGGATCATCTGCATAAAGCTTTTTGATGATCGGACTTAATGAATGAACCAGCCCAGTAGCTTCCAAGCGTTCATAATTGTAATTGGCGTGGCTGAAAAAGGTCCAGCGCCAGAAGGATTTCGTTACGTCTCTTTTAGTCAGTTCCTTTTTGGGTTTTTGAATGTCATTTTCTACTGATTGTTCCATCTTTTCTCCTCCTAACTTAAACTGCCGATTTCATTTCTAGGCGTAATCGTGTAGAGATAAGCAATGATCGCACCTAAAACGGCGATAACGATGACATCTAATCCCATGTAAATCGACATTACGAATCCTAAAATGAAAAATAGCATGGTGTTTGGTCGATTGATTGAACGTAAATTCATCGCGATCCCTAGCGCCGGCAATAAGCCTCCGATTACTTGAAGCACATGCAATGGGGTTCCATCTAAATATCCGAGAATAGTCGTAACAGCACCTGCGCCATAATAAGCTGCTAAAGTTACAGGGATCACACTCATTAAAAAGAGAATGATTTGCGGCGGAACTACATGTAAAAAATTAATCCGATCAAGATTTCCTTCGTCTGCTGCTTTATCCGCCATGTGTACAAAGAAAACATCGATCGTCATATGAGCGACCCATATCACTGTACCTAATAAACCAATCGGCATCGCCAAGGTAACAGCTGTTTGCGGGTCAGCTCCAGAAGCAATTGCTAGAGCCGTTCCTAATGTTCCTGCCAAACCAGGATCAACAGGTGCTGTTCCGCCAGCTGAAATAAATGCGATATAAGGAAGCTGAATTGCTGCCCCAATAATGACACCTTGAACCGGATCACCTAAAATAATTCCAACAACCGTTCCAGCGACTAATGGCTTTTGCATAAAGGAGATGCTTCCTAACAACGAAAGCCAAGGTGTCCCTGTTACGCCAAGATAGTACACAACCCCAATTAAAATTGCTTGAATAAAAGATATTTCCATTGATATCCCTCCCTAGGTCAATAATTTTGCCACATCAATTGCTTTATCCTCAGCGATAATCTGGATAGCCACAGCAGCTCCCGCATCAATTAGTTTTTTTAGACTTTCTTTTTCTTCCGAAGAAGCAGAAATATTTTTATAGAATTTCGTTCTGCCCTCTTTCGCACCCATTCCACCAATATTCACTTTTTCCAACGGAATCCCTTGACTCATTAATTCAACATAGACTCCCGGCGACTTGGCCAAAATAATTACTTTATCTGAGTCTGCTAATTGTTTAATCGCTTCTGCCCCTTCATTAATACCAAAAACCTCTGTTTTGATATTCGCAGGTGCAACGGATGTCACGATCATTTTTAAAAAGGTGTCGTTAGCGGTCTCATCATCTACAATAATAATTCGATTTGCTCCTGTATAATTGAGCCATGACGTCATGACCTGACCATGGATTAGACGGTCATCAATTCTTGCTAATACAATACTCATTATTATTCCCCTGCCTTTGCGATTAAATGGTTGTATACTTCGTTCAAATCTTGCAGACTTTCCTTACCACTTTGAAGAGCCGTTTTAGCCAATGCTTCTAAATCGTTTGAAAATTCGCGATTCACCACGATTTCCAGCAACATCGCCATATTCACTCCAGAAAGCACTTTCATCTCATTTGTCGTTAATAGCTTCATCACTTCATTCCCAGGTGTTCCCCCATAAAAATCAACTAAAACGATCACGCCTTCCCCAGTATCCAACGCTTCAACCTTTTCCTGAATCTCCTCCTTCAATTGAATCGGACTGTCTCCGTGGTACAAACCGACGGATGCCGAACATTTCACTTCTCCGGCAATAATAGCGATTGACTCCAAAAGCGACTTTCCTAAGTTTCCATGTGTGACTACCAGCAAACCGATCAAGAAAACCCTCCCCTTTCTAAAAAATCCTTTGGTTCTAAAAAAGATCCAATGGTTCTATTCACAAGTTAAATATATAACCATCCCTCTTCTTTGTCAACGACTTTTTGAAAACGCTTTACAATAATCCTTCATAACGTCTGATTTAACGGCTTGTTAAATCAGAATAATTTTCACGATAATATCTTTTGTTTTTATATTTAGTTTTATATGTAATCTAAATTTCACATTCTTTCCGTGACCAAATGACTAATTTCTTATCTTCATGTATTTTTTTCTACAAAAAAACGGCTCTGCTTTAGCTGACTAAAGCAAAACCGATTTTCTTTTCTAATTTATTAATACATTTTTGTCGCTGCCAACGTAAAATCGCCGATCGCTCCTCTGATTTCTTCAACGTTCTGATAATTCTGCGACAGCACCACGATCGCAAAAGGATTCTTTTCTGTTAGAACCAGACCGATATCATTTTCTATATTATCCAACTCGCCAGTTTTATTTGCTACAAGGATGTCTTCGGATAATTTACTAGGAATTTTCGTGCGAAGCGTCTGCCCCTCCATAATATTCAACATCGTTGAGTAAGGATAGGCCGCTTGCTGTTGATAGAGTTTCTTCAAAAAGAACATACAATCATTCAACGATGTATAATTTTCTTTTCCTTGATTACGTGCTTCATTGTCTAACATCAGCCGCTCCAAACGTGTATCCTGATAACCTTGTGTTTGGAAAGACTCATTCAATTGCTCCATACCGAAATGAGTGATCAGTACATTTGCGGCATCATTATCACTTTGCTGAATCATGGATATGATCCAATCATTGATTGTCTTTCCTTCGAGCATTTCAGTAAGATCTGCTTGGGTGAATGCATACTCCATAATAAACACCTTGATCACACTAGCTGAAATAGTCGGTGCTGAATTATTGCTGGAAATATCTTTGTCTTGGTTGAAATAATGGACGCCATAATACACTTGATCTGCGCTCGCTGTCAGTGCAGTTGCATCCAATTGTGGTTCGGATTCACTTGATTGCTGCGTATTGCTGGTACTTGCAGTCGTTGTTTCACTTGTTTCAAGCTTTGGCTTTGAACTTGTTTTTTTCGAAGTGCTTTTCTTAGCGGTCGACGGTGTACTTTCCTGCTGCTGGGCAAAAAAAGTGTTCACGACTAAATACGAAGAGCCCGCCAATATAAGAAAAAGCATTCCTATCAAAATATATTTAGCGTTCCCTGATTTTTCCGGACTGGAATGTCTTCCCAAAGGTTTCAACTTCTTTCGTATACAATTTTAAGAGATCCAAACCTCATTGACACCATCGTTTTTCGAAACTCCGTCGGTCAATGCTAGACGGGAAGAATAAGAAACATAACCATAATAGATTTGTGTGCCACCGCCATCCCAAGTCACCGTGATTTGGACATTCGGATTGATCAACTTGGTATCTGGCATCTCCGTTGGATACTGTTCATTCGTTTCATAACTTAAAACATCTCCGCTGGCACTGGTAATCGTCGCCTTACCAAAATATTGTGTCCCATTAACATTTTTTTGAGTCACGCTGCCGTTCGCACCGATTGTCAACGCCGTTTGCCTTTGACTAGATTGAGAGTAATAGAAATAATAGGTATTAGCCCATTTCGCGTAATCTCCGCTAAATCCGCTGCTGCTTCCTGAGGTTGTTACCGCTGGACGATCCTTTTCTTGCGCTTTTTGAGTCGCTTCTTTGTCCTCTTCCTGTTTCAAGCCTTCTTCGTTTTTATCAGTCAAATTATCGACTTCATCAGCAATCGCTGAAAATTCACTCTTACCTAAATCGCTCGCCGGAATACGACTCAACTTCAGATTTGATTTTTTATAATCGCCGTTGATCGTTAATTCTTTGGCCTCGGCGATAATCTCATCATATTTGCTAGTGTCGATCGAGTTCGATGTCGTGGTCGTAGTTGGAGGTTCTGCCTCATTATTCGAACGTCCAGCCACGGCAAAACCAACCCCTACAAAGACTGCTAACAACGCTACCCCGGCGATGATGAATGCCCACTTCGGAACACCAGATTTTTTAGGACTCGGCGAATAAGTTGAAGACTGTGTCGTTTCCTGCAAATTCGCTCCCTGACTTCTTTTAGGCGAAGCTTCGGACTTGGCAAATTCATAGCCGCAATGCTCACAAAAGAGTGATTGATCGCTATTTTCTTCCCCACATCTTGGACATACTTTCATTTTAAAATCGCTCCTTTTTCCCCATTATTTAATCCCGTAAAAT
>NZ_NGLG01000001.1:2045675-2058223 GCF_002140655.1 Enterococcus sp. 3H8_DIV0648
TAAAATAATAATAGCCGCTTTTTTCTTAAGTTTATTTTATCATATAAATAGTATGGAAAATCACAATCATACCTTTATAACACTTCTTCTGATTTATTATTCCGACAACCACATTTCGATAAATCAGCTATTTAGATAATCGCTTCAGTGTATCTCTAAGAAAAAATCATTCAGAACTTAAAACGGTAAAAAACAACGCGCGCAAAAAAGAACTTACCAAATCAGCTTTGGTAAGTTCTTTCTAGTCTATTTTAATTTTGTTGCCGCTAAACTAAAATCAGCAATCGCTGTTCTTGTTTTTACGATATCTGTAACTTCCTTGGTCAATACGACGATCGCAAACGGATTGTCTTCGGTTAAAACAAGTCCAATATCATTTTCGACATTTTGCTGTTCGCCGGTGATGTTGGCTACCGCTACATTTTCTGGTAATTTTTGCGGGATCTTCGTACGGATTACTTGACCCTTCAATATTTCCAGCATGTTTTTTTGCGGTTCTTTTTCCCGATTGTCATAGATTTTTTTCAACAGCTTCATACAATCGTTCAACGACGTGTAATTATCATCCTCGGTGATTCGCACATTGATATCGACCATTCGACGATTGATCTGCGTATCTGGATACCCTTGCGCTTTGAAATACTCATTCAATTTATCCATTCCATAGTGATCAATCAGAACATTGGTGGCATTAATATCATTTTGCTGGATCATCGGGGGCAGCCACTCCGTCAATTTCTTATCCTGGATCACCTGATTGCCGCCATCATTTTGTGCCAACGCATAATCCATGATGAATAATTCAATGACATTGGCCGCAACTGTCTGCTCAGAATTATTACTTGAAAAATCCTGTTTGTCCTTGAAATAATAGACATCATAATACACTTTGCCGGCACTCTGTGTTAAAGCTGCCGCATCCAAGTTTGCCGTTGTTTTCTTTTTCGCTTTAGTTGAGGCTTTTTTTTCAGAGCTCTCCTGCTTTTTCCTGGTACTGGATTCTTTGGTCTTTTTATTCTTAGAGGATTCTGTTGTCTTTTTCTTTTTTGCTTTCTTCGTAGAACTTGTTGTTGTTTTCTTAGCTGCTTTCTTCTTGCTGCTTAATGCTGTCTTTTCCTTTGATGAGGATGGCGTATCCTTAGCAGTGACCGTTTCCTTTGGTTTTTCCGGAGAATTATTAAAAACGCGTGTCACGCCAAAATAAGCACCACCTGCCAATAGAAGTGCCGCGAGCCCGATCACGACATATTTGCCTTTAGATTTTTCATTTGGATCAGTATGTTTGCCCAAATTCTTCACCTTCCCTCTTTCGTATGACTGTGTTCCTTATTCAATAATAAGTTTATCACATTTCGTTATTAAAATAATTTCTTTCGAAAAAGAATATATAATTATTATTTATTATCGCGGATTCAAAGAAAACGTAAAAGTTTTCATCATATACTTTATTCTGTTGATTTTTATTGAAGTAAGAAATGGATAAATAATCTACAGCAAATTCATCCAAAAAAAGCCTGTCTCATGAATTCCACAAGACAGGCTCTTTAATTTATTTATTTTTGATTTTTGGATCAAGATAGTCTCGCAGCCCGTCACCGACAAAGTTGGCGCCGATCGACATCGAGAAGATCGCAATACCTGGAAAGGTGGAAATCCACCAGTAATTCATATTATTGACGCCATCAGACACCATCGAACCCCATTCAGGCGTTGGCGGCTGCGTTCCTAGTCCTAAGAAGCTCAATCCTGAGAAGGTCACGATCGCATTTCCGATATCCAAAGTCGCCATAACTAATAGTGAGCCTAAGGCATTCGGTACAATCTCTTTGACTAAGATCCGCAAATGACTCGCACCTAAAACTTTGGAAGCAACGATGTACTCATTCTCCTTCAAAGTGATCACGAGACTCCGCATCAGCCGTGCATAGTTAGGCCACCAAATAATCGTCATCGCCAGCACCGAGTTAAAAATACTTGGTCCTAATGCAGCAGCGATTACCATCGCCAAGATCAACGGTGGAAATGCTGCGATCAATTCTGCAAAACGCATCATGATATCATCAATAATTCCACCCACATAACCGGCGATCCCGCCATAAATTGTCCCAATAACGATCGTGATACAGACCGTTACTAGTCCAGCTGTAATCGACACGCGACTTCCCATCAAGACTCGCGAAAACACATCTCTCCCTAATTCATCGGTTCCAAGTAGATGTCCTCCCGATCCTGGTGCCAAGAAACGCCCCATCATATCCTGCGCTAGCGGATTTTTAGGCACGATCAACGGTGCTAAAACTGCCACGAATACCCATAGTGCACAAATAACTATCCCTAATTTGAATAAAAAGTTTTTTTGCTTTAATAGTCGTTTCATTAGCTGTACCTCACTCTCGGATCAATGACTCCATACAGGATGTCGATCAGGAGATTCAGAACCACATTGACCATCGCGATCAATAATGAAACGCCGCAGATTGCTGGAAAATCCAGAGTTGTCGCCGAAAGATAAGCATACTGTCCGATCCCCGGCCACGAGAAGATTTTTTCAACAAAGACCATACCGCCCAACAAATTACTAAAGCCCATACCCATAACAGTGATCACAGGAATCAAAGCATTTCCTAATGCATGGCGTAAAACAATCTGACGTTGCGATAGACCTTTTGCTTTGGCTGTCCGAATATAATCTAATGAAGAAACTTCCAACAAATTCGAGCGGGTCTGCCGTGAAATCAGTCCCATGGTAAAGAATCCTAGAACGATTGCCGGCAGAATCAAATGGGATAGTGCATCATTAAGCAATGCCCAATTCCCGCTCGTTAATGCATCCCAGACATAAAGACCTGTGCCTCCCGTTGGTGCGGATACTCGCGAGCTGACTCGCCCACCGCCTGGAAACAATTGCCACTTGGAATAAAATAGCAACAACATGACTAACGCAAACCAGAAGTTCGGGATCGAGACCCCGCTGATTGAGATAGTACGAACTAGATAATCAAACGGCTTGTTGCGATAGACCGCAGAGATGATTCCAAACGTGATCCCGAAAAGAACGGCGATCAGCATAGCCATGATGGATAGTTCCAAAGTCGCAGGGAAAAACTGTTTCAAATCATTGATAACAGGATTACCGGTGCGAATCGAAATCCCAAGATCTCCCCGCAACAAATTACCCAGATAGATAAAGTATTGTTCCATTAGCGGCTTATCCAAACCCCAGCGTGCTTTATAAGCTGCTACCGCTACGGGATCACTCATCGCGTGTGGACTCATATTCGATGCAATCGGATCACTGGGAACGAGATGTGAGATCATGAATACTAAAAACGTCACCCCAATGATCAGAAAGCAAACAAATAATAAGCGCCGTAATAAAAACCTAGCCATATTCCTCATACACTTTTGCCCCTTGCCCTTTGGTTAGTTGATACTGACATCTTGGAAATTGATTTTTTGTACTTCGTAATAATCTGCACCCTTCAAGTTATCACGGAAAGCTAATACCTTCGGATGTTGTACTAAGAATGCATATGGCATGTCGTTTGCCAATAGTTTTTGTAATTCTTCCGATGCTGCAGTACGTTTTTCTTCATCTGATTCGGTTTGGATCGTTTTCTTCAACTCATCAATCTTCGCATTTGAAGTATCCATCCATTTCGCGCGTTCCCCAACCGTTTCACCTGGTAAGAATGCCAATTGATTATTAATATCCATATAGTCAGGATGCCAATGCATCATTAAGAAGGCTTCTTTTCCTTCACGATAAGAGTCGATCACGACACCAATCTCAGACGTTTCGATCTTGGCATTGATACCGATTTTTTCTAAATCGTCTTTGATTTTTTGTCCTAGCGTTGTCCATGACATCCCTTCTGTATCGAAGTTTGCCACAGTGAATTTCACGTCAAAGCCGTCTTTATAGCCAGCTTCTTCCATCAATTTCTTCGCTTCATCTAAATCTTGATAGTCTTTTTCTTTTTCTAGACCACCAACAAAGCCTCTAGGCACAATATCCAATGGTAAAACAGCCTTGTCGCCAGAGATTTTCAATAGTTCTTCATAATTGATTGCCTTGCGAACCGCTTCTTGAACCTTAGGGTTTGCCATTGGTCCGCCAATTTTTTCATCTTGGTTCATTAATAGGAAGGTAGTCGTTGAACCAACATAATTTTTGATCTTCACACCTTCTTGATCTTTCAATTGCGATACATTGTCAACACCAATCCCTAACGCAATATCAATATCGCCTTGTTTCAACATTTGGATCTGCGTATTTACATCTGGGATTTCTTTACAGATAACTTTGTCGTTTTTCACTTCGCCCCAGTAATCGTCGTTCTTGACCATGCTAAGTTCTTCGTTTTGTTTCCATTTGTCTAAAACATATGCGCCAGAACCAGCTGAGTTTGAGTTTAACCATTTTTCAGCTGTATCTTTAGAAGACGCATCCTCTGCATCGGTACCGCCATGCTCTTTGACAACTTCTGAATCCACGATTGCAAATGAGTTATTCGCTAACTTCACTAAGAACGCCGCATCTGGTTCCTTCAACGTGAACTTCACTGTATAGTCATCTGGTGTTTCGATATTTTCAACATTTTCCGTATGGTGCGTTGTATTACTTTTCAGATTTTTCACTCGATTGACACTGAACTTCACATCTTTAGAAGTCAATTCATTCCCGCTAGAGAATTTTACGCCTTCTTTGATTTTGAAAGTGTGTACCTTTTGCGAATCATCTAACTCATGAGACTCTGCTAATGAAGGCTCTGGAGTTGATCCATCAAAAGAGCGATATAAATAATCATAAAATGCGTAATACACCATGTTCCCGTATACTTCATAGCCATGGTGAGGATCCAAAGTCTTTAAATCAGAGGCCATCCCGACTACCAACGTATTGTCGCCATCACTACTGCCACCATCGTTTGACCCGTCAGTGCTGCCGCCACCGCCGCCACAACCAGCAAGTGTCAACATCACTAAACAAATGACGCTCCACAACATCTTTCTTTTTTTCATACCTTTGTACTCCTCCTTATTTTTTGCTTAATGTATTTAATTTTTCTGCAGGAAAAGCTCAGCGAACTTGTTCAGCTCTTGAACAGTAAGACAAACTTGCTACTTTAACGAGCTCGTTCGCTTAGCTAGTCAATGAGAAAAATTAAGTCTGATTTTCATATGGATACGATTCTGCTGATTTTAATAAAGCAGGATTGTTCTCCTTGCTTACTCCGCTTTATCATGCAGATGGCAAGCCACAAAGTGATTGTTCTTTACTTCTAACAGCTCAGGCACTTCGGATTTACACTTCTCCATCGCAAATGGACAACGTGTATGGAACTTGCAGCCTTTAGGCGGATTAGCTGGACTCGGTACATCACCCGTCAATACAATCCGTTCTGTCTTTTCCTTGTCAATCGTCGGTGCTGCTGAAATCAACGCTTTCGTATAAGGATGCAGTGTATCTTTGTATAAAGCATCCCGATCAGCCAACTCCACCACATTGCCTAGATACATCACCGCGATTCGATCGCATAAGTGATAAACTACCCCTAGATCATGAGAGATAAAGAAATAAGTTAAATTCATCTGCTTTTGCAATTCAACCAGCAAGTTGATCACCTGAGCCTGAATCGACACATCTAACGCGGAAACAGGTTCATCACAAATGATGATATCCGGTTTTAATGCCAGTGCTCGAGCGATCCCGATCCGCTGCTTCTGTCCACCGGACATTTCATGAGGGTAACGCTTCTTGTAATCCGGTGCTAACCCTACCATCGTCAACAAACGATCGATCTCGGCGTCAATCTCCGCCTTCGTCATATCTTTTTTGTGATGGATTTGAAACGGCTCCGCCAAAATATCTCTGATTTTATTCCGAGGATTCAAACAGGCAGATGGATCTTGAAAGACGAGCTGAACTTTTGAGCCAAAAGCTACTTTTTCTTTCCGGGTCTTGAAGGCACTGACATCTTGTCCATCGATAACGATCGTTCCAGCGGTCACTGCACCAAGGTTCAGCATTGTTTTTCCTAATGTACTCTTCCCACAACCACTTTCGCCTACGATACCGAATGTCTCACCTTTATTGACCGTTAGCGAAACGTCATCAACTGCCTTCAACGTTCCTTTTTTTCCTTTACTGTCACGAATCTCAAAATACTGTTTGACGTGCTCCATCGTAATAATCGGTTCTTGTGTCATCATTTTACGTCGTCACCTCGGTCTCTTCTTCCGTCGAATACTTAAAGCAGCGTACTTTGCGCCCATTTTCTGCGGTCGTAAGCGCAGGCCGTTTTTCTTTACAGATATCCATCGCATAAGGACAGCGAGGGTGGAAGCTGCATCCTTGAGGCATATTATCTAGTTGCGGCACCATTCCTTCGATACTGCTAAGTTTTCCTTTTTCATCCTGAATATTCGGTATCGCCGCAATTAGCCCTTCCGTATAAGGATGCTTGGGATTGTCTAATATTTCACGAATCAATCCCTGTTCAACGACTTTTCCGGTATACATCACGATCACGCGATCGCAGACTTCTGAAACGACGCCCAAATCATGGGTGATCAGAATAATCCCCATTTTGAGTCGATCTCTTAACTCCTTTAATACCTCCAAAATTTGTGCTTGAATCGTTACATCCAATGCCGTTGTCGGTTCATCCGCAATCAATAGCTGCGGATCACAGGCAAGTGCCATCGCGATCATCACCCGCTGCCGCATACCGCCGGACATCTGGTGAGGGTACTCGTTGAAACGCTGCTCAGGAGCAGGTATCCCTACGAGCTTCAATAATTCGATCGCCTTTTTTTGTGCATCGGCTTTTGAGATATCGGTGTGGATGCGCATTGATTCAATGATCTGCTTTCCGCATTTATGAAGCGGATTCAAAGAAGTCATCGGCTCTTGAAAGATCATCGCCAAATGATTGCCACGATACTGCTGCTTTTCCTTTTCTTTCATGGCGATCAGATCCGTGCCCTTGAACAAGGCCTTTCCGCTGACCGAACTCGTTGCTTCTTCTAATAATCCCATGATACTTAATGAAGTCACACTTTTTCCGCTGCCGCTTTCACCAACGATCCCCAATGTTTCGTTTTCATTTAACAGAAGCTCTAAATTATTTACGGCAGTCACTTCTCCGTTATAGGTTCGAAATTTTACTGTGAGGTCCTCGACCCGTAGCAGTTCTTTCTCCATAAAATAATTAACTCCCCGTCTCCATATTTTTAAAATACGATTAAAAAATAACCGGACACTCTAATAGTAAAATGAGCTAGTGCTCGTTATTTTATTTAGAATATTCAGAAAATATTTTATTTTTTTGATTATACCAGTTGACAGAAGATTGTCAATATAAAGTTTAAGCTACTATTTTCCAAAAACCAGCAGCAGCAACTCTAATCATCAATAACCCAAAAAATTAGAAATCATTATGAGTTTATGATGAGGTAGTCTAATTTAATAAAATTAGATTTTATCATTGTTCATTTTATGATTAATCTAACGAACGTAAAATAACAAAAAGAATCTTTAGCAATTTTCGAAAGAAAACTACTAAAGATTCTTGATTAACTATATTTATTGAATACTACATTAATTTTTCAAATCGATTTTCAATGACACCTATATGGAATTGGTTGAAATCTCTAAAAGTTTGGCAAGGCACCGTTTCTTTATCGCAGTCTTCTGCAATATAAATTGGTTTGAAGCCTAGCGCTTTTGCTTCCGCCAATTGTTCCAGAGAATTCGAGATGAAATTCACCTTTTGATGACTTAATTCAACCTTTAAAAAATCGACTAAACCATTACAAATAGTTCCAGCATCTTCACCATTGATTGAAAAATCTAAATAGTCCGCCAAGTGATGCTCTAGCAGGACTTGATTCATCAACGCTTGATCATAAAAGACCATACCGATTTGCTGGTTCCGGCTTTTTAAATAATCCAGCAGTTGTTGGACATTTTCTTGATCTTCTTCTCGTAAAAAAATACTTTCGCTTGAAAATACAAACGTTTCGATCATTTCGTTTCCTCCTACTCGATTTATTTTGTGCGAAAATTCACGAATGAAACTAAAAAAATTTGTTCTGCTGTCTGTTTATGTTGTCTCTTAACTTACATCATTTTTAAAGCGCTGTCAAACGACTATCAGTTTATATACGGTTCCCTGTAGTGCTCTTAATGGGTGAAAATTCAAAAAAAGCATGGCTGCAAACCATGCTCTTCTACTATATTTATAGAATTTCTTTTACCATATCTAATAGTGCTTTGACCTCTTCTGGTCGTGTGTCGCCTGTCGCCGAATCAATGATCGAACTATAAACATGCGGGATCACTTTTTCCACACCAGCATCCAAAGCAATTTTAACGATTTCTTGGAAGTTCTCCAGATCAATGCCGCCGGTCGGTTCCAAATAGAAATCATTTTCGGCGCAAGCTTTCGCTACCGCTTGATATTCTTCCTTATGCGCTAAGCCCTTCATTGGAAAATATTTCACTGAGCTGCCGCCCATATCCTTCAATAAAGCGATGGCTGTTTCAATCGGAACAATGGCTTCCGTTGTTTGAGAGCTCAACGGTCCTGTCGCGATATTGACATACCCAACTTTGCCGCATGGTGAGACTAATCCGTTGATCACCGTATCATTTTGTCCAAGCAATGCTCGGGATGTGCCGACACCAGTAAACACTTGATTGACGTGCTGCGGCTGCAGCTTCCCAGAGATTCGCGACACCATTTGGCTTTGATTTGGATCGCCGGCACCAAGGCCAACCGATAGGGCGTTTTCAGTTGCTGCTTGATATTTCTGCATGTCTTCAATAGCAGCTTCATCGCTATCGTAGTTTTTTGACAACACGCCTAAAACGACATGTCCTTCTGCTGCTGTATAGCAATCACGAGCATTTTCGACTGAGTTCGCTAAAACATTCAGACACACTCGATCTTTATAATATTTTGGAGTTAATGACATTCTATCTATGCACCTCGTCTGTTCGTATTATTTTCCTGTTGAGAAACCAGATTTCTTACATGATTTCTCTTAATCGCAGGATAATTTTTTCCATTTCGCTTTCATTTACCGCACGAATATCAAACTCAATAATTCCGTTATTCGCTTGGTATTCTCTGGTATAAATTGCTGGGTCCTCTGCCTTTAATGCAGCGATCACTGCTTTTGCGGACTGGTCTAAAACCTTTACACTTGCCCGATGAATATCGCGACCTGCTCCATCCTGAACCACCGTTGCTTTCAAACCATCAATTTGATTCATTGTCTCGATGAATGGTGCTAGACGGGTTTTCATCGAATCGCCAGTTTCACTTCCGTATTTTAAACGATCTTCCACTGCTTGGGTGAGTCCTAGAATATTCTCCTTACCGATCTTCATTGCTCGACCGATGCCTTTTCCTTGCAGTCGAACCCATTCAATATATTTTCCTTTACCGATCACTAATCCACTGCTTGGACCCTCAATTGCCTTCGCACCTGAATAAATCACCAAATCCGCGCCAGCTTTACTGTATTGATAAAGATCTTCTTCCGCCGCCGCATCAACGATCAGCGGCAGTTGATATTTCTTTGCAACCGCTGCTGCTTCCGCAACCGTCAGCATGCTTTTTTGCACGGTGTGATGGCTCTTGATATAAAGCAGCGCCGCAGTATTTTCAGTAATCATCATTTCTATTTGTTCCGCTGAACAGCCGTTAGCATAACCTGCTTCCACAACTTGTCCGCCGCCTTGAGTCACCATGACTTCAACCGGTGTTCCATAGTCGACGTTGTGTCCTTTCGGCAAAACGATTTCTCTTTTTTTGATACGGTCTGTGTAAGGATGATAGGCATGATAGCTGCTTCCTTCACCAATCACCGCCGCAACAGACTGAGCGATCCCAGCAGATGCCGAAGAAACGATCTGAGCGTCCTCGACTTCCAAGAGCTTCGCTAAATAAGCGCCGGTCTGAATCAGCAGCTCACTCATTTCAAAAAAGTGCTCGCCGCCAAAACGTTGTGCCGTAAGAACATTTTCTGACACTTTTGATACGCCTAAAATCGTCATTTTCCCTGAAGCATTGATGACTTCCTTTAAGCCAAATTTGTCATAACTAGTTGTCATAGATGGTGCCCCCAATAATTGTTTTAACTGGTTTGATTACTTCTTTTGCTACTCGAGTGAAGCCATTTGAATCAGTCAATGTTTTCTCGCCGTCTTCCACATCAAAAATCGTAAGGTCAGCGTCATAGCCTGCTTTTAAATGGCCTTTTTTCTCCAAATTGAAATATCTTGCCGGAACGGCCGTAACTTTGTTCAAGATTTCTTCCCAAGAATAACCTACTACTCGCAGTTTTTCCATCGTAGTCGCTAAGTCATAAACAGGCCCATTCTCGCGATTGCGATGATAAATATCCGTACTGATGGAAGTTGCTTTGATTCCTTCTTTTAATGCTGTTTCAGCTACATGAAAGTTAAAGCTGTCCGTCCCATGTCCGATATCAAAAACAATCCCTTTTTTATATGCTGCTCTGGCAAAATCCTTGATCTGATCCGTTTCCGTATCCAAAATCCCATTAGGCTTGCCATTAAAGCAATGGGTCAATACATCGCCTTCATCTAATAAGTCCAAGACCTCATGCAATTCCGGTGGGGCTGATCCAATATGGATCATTAATGGAAGGTTTTGGTTTTCCCGTTGAATATCTTTAGCCAATTCTAACGGTGTAATCCCATTTTCACCAACGACTGTTTTACTCATTCGTGCTTTGATTCCCACGATGAATTGAGGAAACTCTGCTAAACGTTCACGAACGAGAGCTGCTTGGATTTTCGTCAGGTCAGCCAACTCATCCTGTTCGACGATTCCCCATTTGGAGATATTAACTAATGCATAGACATTGGTCTTGACAGCTTTAGTCAGCTCATAAAACTCACCGATGTTTTCTACACCGGTCGTGCCGGCATCAATCACTGTTGTAACACCCTTAGTGACTCCGATTTCATCTGGATAATCATAATAAAGCGTCATTTTCTCGTAGCAGTGAACATGATCATCCACCCAGCCGGCAGACAGATAATGCTTGCCTTCAAGATCAAGAACTTCCTTGGCAGACGATTCAATCTCTGTTTCTACAGCTAGGATCGCCCCATCTTTGACCGCAACCTCGACCTTTTCACCAGTGATCAATTTTCCATTTTTGATTAATAAATCAAACATCCTTCAGCCTTCTTTCTACTGGAGCGCTACTGGGAAGATCGTTCCTAGTACCATCGCTCCAAGAATCGCTCCACCAGCAATCGGTTTTTTCCAAGCATAGAAGCCTAATGCCCCTAAAGTCGCTCCGATACCGATTGGAATTGATGCACCACATGCACTCAAAATGATCAACGGGCCTAAGAATCGGCCAGAAGAATTTCCGGCCCCCATCATGACATCAGCGCCAAAGGTTGAATTCGCTTGGTTGATGGTAAATTTACGAATCAAAATGATTACGCCGCCGACTAACAATCCTAAAACAGCACCAGTAAGCAGTGACAAGGCAAAGTTATCAATCGGTGCGCGAATCCCCATACTTAAGAAGATCGCAGGTACACCAATACCGATACCTGTTAAAATCGAGCCGCCCAAATCAAGAATCCCCACCAAGGAGCCTTCTAAAATACGAGCAAACAAGAAACTCGCACCAAAAGCTGCAGCGGCTCCATAAGAACCACCATCTAATCCTGCCTTCAACATCGCCACGATCGAAACTTCATTAAAAGCCCCAACACCATGAGTTACATACATATGCGTTCCAGCAAATACTGCCGCAGCCATAATCCCTACTGTAATAGGAAACGCCCAGTCAGCATACCAGAAACTCTTCGCTTTTTTCTCTTCAGAAAGCGCTAATTGTTCCTTTTCCAATTCCTCTGTGTTATCCATGAAATTCACTCCTATCTCGTTTTATATGAAGTTACTTTTTCTTCGTAAAAAGTAACCCTTATTCTCAACACGTATATCATTCCACTAGTGTCTTTAGATTATTTTTCCAAAGGCTTGCAATTTTGAATTCTCTAGACAAGTAAACTGTGAAAAGTGGAACTGACATCCTTCTTCATATTAATGGACTTACTTTTTTCAAAAGAAAAAAGTAAATTTTATTTTCATCCGTATATCATTCTGCTAAATTGCTTGAACTCAAACTATTGCAAAATTTACTAACTACAAGCTCATTTGAGAATCCTGTAAAAAGCAGAACTGACATCCTATCTCGTTTTATTAGTTCAAACCAAGCATCTTATGGATATTTTCCAACCAATTTGGTGCTTGTAGTTTGAAGCTTTCCAAAACTTGCAGGTCAAAGCCGCGGAAGAAACCACTGAGGATGAACAAGGCAGCGATTGCCACCATCATAATCTTCGTTACTTTTGTCCAGCCGATTTCGTCAACACCTTTACCAATCAAGATTCCTAATACCACACCAGGAACTGCATTTCCCATGATTAATTGTGCGATCCCGCCAAATAACGTGCCCCAGAATCCAGTCCGTTTGCCTGC
>NZ_NGLG01000001.1:2058323-2060099 GCF_002140655.1 Enterococcus sp. 3H8_DIV0648
CTACTGTAATAGGAAACGCCCAGTCAGCATACCAGAAACTCTTCGCTTTTTTCTCTTCAGAAAGCGCTAATTGTTCCTTTTCCAATTCCTCTGTGTTATCCATGAAATTCACTCCTATCTCGTTTTATATGAAGTTACTTTTTCTTCGTAAAAAGTAACCCTTATTCTCAACACGTATATCATTCCACTAGTGTCTTTAGATTATTTTTCCAAAGGCTTGCAATTTTGAATTCTCTAGACAAGTAAACTGTGAAAAGTGGAACTGACATCCTTCTTCATATTAATGGACTTACTTTTTTCAAAAGAAAAAAGTAAATTTTATTTTCATCCGTATATCATTCTGCTAAATTGCTTGAACTCAAACTATTGCAAAATTTACTAACTACAAGCTCATTTGAGAATCCTGTAAAAAGCAGAACTGACATCCTATCTCGTTTTATTAGTTCAAACCAAGCATCTTATGGATATTTTCCAACCAATTTGGTGCTTGTAGTTTGAAGCTTTCCAAAACTTGCAGGTCAAAGCCGCGGAAGAAACCACTGAGGATGAACAAGGCAGCGATTGCCACCATCATAATCTTCGTTACTTTTGTCCAGCCGATTTCGTCAACACCTTTACCAATCAAGATTCCTAATACCACACCAGGAACTGCATTTCCCATGATTAATTGTGCGATCCCGCCAAATAACGTGCCCCAGAATCCAGTCCGTTTGCCTGCATCCAATGCTGCCAACCAGAAGATAACCGGCATTACGATATTGATCAGGGTTGTTGCAGCTGGAACCAATACCGCTACTGCGGTTACTTGCAAAGCTTCTGGGATTGCTGCTGCTGTTGAATTTAAGAAAGCGACAACGATTGCACCAATGACGGCACCAACAAAACCCATTTTTCTAGGATCGTGCATTGTTTCTGTAACATTTTTATTTTTCGCTAATAAAACCGATGCTGCCCAGTTTGGAATGATCCGGTGTGTCACATCCTGTGTAAACGCCCCAGCTCCAACTGTCGAAGCCCAAGCATTGAAGAAAAATCCTAGTCCGAATGAGAAATGCGAAGCTGGATCGCCCATACAGGCATTCATTTCTCCTAAAGTACGAAAGGCACCCAGCCCTTGTGTACTCGGAGCATGGAACATTCGCGCCGCTCCCATCGAGGCAGAAAAACCGAGTAAGCCGCCGATGATGATTGATTTAATTAAGATAATTGTAAACTCCACTATTCTATATCCTCCTTTTTCATATTTATGAATTTATTTTTCAAGCCGTATATCATCCAACTAGTTCTTTGACAATTGATTCAATTCAATATGAATTTTGCTCATTAATCGATGTCAACTGTAAAAAAGTTGGACTGACATCCCTATAACTTATATTTTTTTGGAAATAACGGGAATTTGAATACCGTCAGGATCATCTGTCACTTCTTGCGTAAAAGCCACTTCATTGACTTGAAGTGTCGTCACATTAACTGTCACTTCCAACTCCACATGATAGCTCGTTCTTTTTCTAGGAAAGAAGAAAAAGAGAAACCGTTCTTTATACGTCTTTTCGATTGCCTTGATGACTTCCACTTCTATCGGTTCAATACGTAAAATTACTTCTGATTCCTGCATCATTTTCTTTTGGATATCTGCCAGCGCGCTTGCAAACGCATGCTGTTTCGTATCGCCTTTGCCTTCGACTGTTACGATGACTTTTTGGCAATCTTGGATACTCATTTGCTCATCTCCCTAATTGTGTTTCTTTTCAAAAGCTTCTACTAGACGTTTGCCTA
>NZ_NGLG01000001.1:2060199-2084624 GCF_002140655.1 Enterococcus sp. 3H8_DIV0648
TATATCATCCAACTAGTTCTTTGACAATTGATTCAATTCAATATGAATTTTGCTCATTAATCGATGTCAACTGTAAAAAAGTTGGACTGACATCCCTATAACTTATATTTTTTTGGAAATAACGGGAATTTGAATACCGTCAGGATCATCTGTCACTTCTTGCGTAAAAGCCACTTCATTGACTTGAAGTGTCGTCACATTAACTGTCACTTCCAACTCCACATGATAGCTCGTTCTTTTTCTAGGAAAGAAGAAAAAGAGAAACCGTTCTTTATACGTCTTTTCGATTGCCTTGATGACTTCCACTTCTATCGGTTCAATACGTAAAATTACTTCTGATTCCTGCATCATTTTCTTTTGGATATCTGCCAGCGCGCTTGCAAACGCATGCTGTTTCGTATCGCCTTTGCCTTCGACTGTTACGATGACTTTTTGGCAATCTTGGATACTCATTTGCTCATCTCCCTAATTGTGTTTCTTTTCAAAAGCTTCTACTAGACGTTTGCCTAATTCTTCTTGATCCATGAAACCGAAACCTAGAACCGTTTTTCCATCATTGATCGCTGTTATGCCTTCTTCGATCGAACGCATTCCGTGACGTTCTGGATAGCCATATTTTGTCGCTGCCGTTAATGCGCCTGCTCCGCCGCTTCCACAAAATGAAATTCCCATATCTGCGTTTTCCTGTTGCATTACATCACCTAGACGCATATCCGCTCCCATTCCTGGTACTACGACTGCTCTTCCGCCTGCTGCTTCTACACCTTTTGCTACATTTTGTCCTTTACCCATACGGTCTGCAATTACTACTGTGATCATTTATTTTTCCCCCTAAATTAATTTTGTTTGGCTGTTTCAAAATGGATCGATAAGACATACATTTCGTCTTGTGTTAGATTACTGATTTTTCGGACAACTCCATCCGCTAATCGCAATGCTTCCTGCGAAACTTCACTGAACATTTCTGGATCAACTTCTGGAATTGACTCCTGTTCTTTTGAACGCCTCAGCATTTCGTTTAGATGATTGATCAATATGGTCCATTGCAGCTCGGTTGGTTCAATTTTCTCTTTTTCGAGCTCTGCACTTAGCCAATCAATCAATTCTTCTAATTCTCTTTGATATTCGCTGGTTGAAATAATTTGTAACGCTTCTCCAGTCACGGTCATTCACTTCCTCCTTCTGACTATCCATTGATATAAGCAAATAGTGCATTGATTTCTGATTGATTGATAGCTAGATTATGTTCAGAAAATAATTGCTCTATCTGTTGGTTGTACGTTGCGGTCACTGCGGCTGCTTCATTTGTTTTATTTCCTTCCATCATATATTGCTGATCGAAGGTGATTCGATGGACCATCAAGAATACATGTAATAGGAAGGCTTCACGATACTCTTGATTCAGCTGCTCTTTAAATAGAGATAAAAGCTTTTCGTAAATCGTGTACGCCTGCAAAATCAGCTCCTTGCTGAAATCCTCTAGCGATGCGCGATTTCCCGCTGGTTCCAATCGTAATTTTTGAGTCCCTTTTTGTGGTGATTGGTTCAAAATCTTTTTGACTGCTTGCTGGATCTTCTCCAAATCCTGCTTCGTTGGCAGCGGATGGACTTTGATAAATTCGCAATCCATTCCTTCAATTGGAAAGATACTGATGACTAATTCCGGTTCCTTCTGCTTGATGACTTCCTGAGCATTCAATACTGAAGCAAAGGCCGCGATCTCGATATTCGAGAGTTCTTCTGAGACTTTCTGTTTGATGAGACTCGTTACCCCCAAGCCGGTAGAACACACATACACGGCCCTGACACTTCTCGAATCCACTTCCTTTTCATATGAAACTAGAAAGTGCAATGCGATATAGGCAATAAAAGAATCATTGATCAGCAAGCTTTTTCCTCGGATTTCTTTTCGCACTACCATTTCGATCGCATCGAAGAGTTCCGAATACTTAGCCTTAATATCATCTTTGAAGGGATTGTACTCATTCACAAATTTCTGTTTGCGGGATAATCGCATAGACAAATGTGCGTAAAGATTGGTTAACAGCTGCGGATCGTTAGAAAAAGAATAATTAATCTTCTTACTCACCTTTTGGATCAGATTTTCCGTTAATGCCATCACATCCTGCTGTGGATCATTCTCGAAGGTATCACTGTAAACATAGCGATATTCATCCTCAAACAATGGCAACTGGTAATGTGCAAAGACCTGCTGCATTAATAAGTAAGAGAGTTCTCGCTGCTCTTTCGGATCATTCAATAGCTGATATCGACCGATCGTGTATTCATTTTGCAAACGAACCGTCGCAATCGCGACTCGAATCAACATATTCAATAATTCCGAATAATTCAGCTCTGCCGTATCGATCTGCTTCAATAATTGCCGCATATCTGCAAGAACCTGATTGAAGACTGCCTGAAAGGCGGTTCCCTTCGCCGAATACAGTTCATACCCCTCCTGCTTTTCACTTTGCAGAAGCAAATCCATGATTTTGTAGATGTCATAATCGGTCAGATCCTTTTGAAACACCTCTTCAATCAACAAACGAACCTGATGCTCAGGACCTGTGATCAAAAAACCTTTGCGAGGCAAGCGATCAAGCTTCAATCCCAGCGGAATCAGCTGCTTTTCCAACATGTCCAAATCATTGAGAATCGTATCCTTGCTTACCGTCAAACGCTCTGCCAGTTCATAAGAAGTAACCGCTTGATTTGTCAGCATAAGATGAATACTCAAACGATCCAGCCGCAACGTTTGATCAGCAAACAACTCAAAGCGATCAACTTCCATCAATTCGCTTTTCAGTTTAATCCGTTCGGAATCACTCAGCACCAGCCAAACACCTTGGCTTCTTTTACTGGTCAAGTCATGTTTTCTTTCTTGAAGCCATAAACGAATGTCGTCCAGATCATATTTAATCGTGCGCACGCTTACATTTTGCTGACTGGCCAACTCCTTGGTTGTCACTGGTTCTGTATTCTCAAGAAACTGCAGCAGAATTTGAATCTGTCTTTTCGTAATTTGTTGCATTATGCTCTCTCCTTACACACTTAACTATAGTAGTTTGTATCTTTTGTAACAATATGAAATGATTGCACTTACTCTAGTGCAAGAAAACCTTGTTTTATAAGGTATACAATAACTAACAATATATTTAGAAGATAAATCGCATTTCACCTTCCATTTTTATCAAAAAAAATTGCACTAATACCTTCTTTAAAATAGCATTTTCTGCACCCTTTGTGTCTTTTAAAAAAAATTTCAATAAAAAGCCCAAGACAGCACCTTTATGTATTAACCTCCAGAAGTTAGATTTTGGGTCTAACTTTTGTGAGTCAATACATTATACGTGTTGTCTTGGGCTTTTCTACTTATATGAAGAAAGGTACTATTATCCTTCAGCAATAAAAGATTCAAATTTTTGCATGAAATCTTCATTTACAGAAAACAATCGCAATAAGACTATTTCTTGCTTTTGCTCGTCAATTAAATAGAACAATACATTTTTTCTAATGGCAAATATCTATATCCACTAAAAACAAACATAAGATTCGTTGCGTCTTTTCCTTTTTTAGGAAAATCTGTTAATGAATCAAACGTTTCAAAAATTTGTTTGATAACCTCATTCGAGACACTATCAGAAAATTGGATAATCTTTCAATTCCTCAATATCTACCATCAAATCATTTGTTAATCGGATGGTATAACTCATACATCAAACCACTGCTTAGCTTCAGAAAGAGAAATGGTGCCGCTATCTTCTGCTTTTTTTAGCTTCTCAACGATTTCAAGACTCATCTTCAAACGATCATAATCTTCAATATTTACAACAACATATTTTCCATGACCGTTCTTAGTCAAAAAAACAGGTTCATCTGTAGTTACTTGCTCTAATACTTTATTATAGTTACGCAAATCAGAAACTGGCTTTATGTTTAACATAGTAATCACCTCAATTGTAATGTACTATATTTTACTACTAATTTACAGCGTTCAAATCATAAATTTCTTAAGATCGATTTTACTTCATTAACTTCCGCAATACATAGGACAATCCAAACCATAGTAAAAGACTGACCACGATCGTAATGATCCAACCAAAAGCATTGTGCTCTAGCGGCAGCGGCATGTTCATCCCAAAGAAGCCCGAAACGATCGTAGGAATCGTCAGCAGCACTGATAATACCGTCAAAATCCGCATCGTATCGTTTAAGTTATTATTTAGTACATTATTATAAGTACCGGATAGTTGCTGCAAAATCTGTGAAGACAGCTGCGTCATTTCCACTAATTGCTGCGCTTCGATCAATACATCATCCAAACTTTCTTTTTCCTGATCACTTAATCTTCGATAAATCCCATGACTTTTAATCTGTTGCACTAATAGCACATTTTGTCGTGAAGCCGTTACGAAATAAACGATCCCTGTCTCCAAATCCGATAATAATAATAAATTCTGCTTGGTCGTTTTTTCCTTCAATAAGTTACTAATCCGCTTGCGATCACGATCCATCCCCTCCACAAAAGGAAAGTATTGATCAGAAATAATGAAGAGACTGCCAAAAAGCAGTTCAAACAATGTACTGTTGGGATTTTTTTCTAGATAATTTTTGATTTCAAAGTACAAATACTTGTTTTGCTGATTCATTACAGTGATCAATGTCCGATTCACAACGATGAATGTTATGGGTATTGTCTCATAATGATTATCAATTTTACGACGATTCGGTGCATTGAAAATCAGCAACAACACATCTGTCGCCTTATCGTAATCCAAATGCGCCCGTTCATTGCGGTCTAGCGAATAATCGACGAACTCACTGTCGATTCCGTAATCCCTATACAAATTCTTCAACTCATCTGCATTTTCCGCGTCAATATTGATCCAACTATTCATCTTATTATTGAAAACTTCTTTTGTATACATCTGCTGTTCTCCTAATCATCATTCAGTCCGTTTGCATTCTAACATATAAAAGGGAGAATGCACTATTAGAATTGTTGCGCAATGATATAGGCGAAAAAAGAAACCGGTCATCCTGTCCGATTTCTTTTTGATCTAATCATTATAATTCTTATCCATTTGAAACAACCTTCTTTAAGTTCTCATTCATTTGAATCCGATCCAACAATTCTTGATTGATCCGATAGCCTTTGCCCCATAATGTTTGGATTGCTTTATGAGACAGGTTGGTCTGCTCGAATTTATTCTTAATCCGTGTAATGGTACTAGATAACGAAGCTAAATGGGATTTGTTCACTTCTTCGTTCCAGATTTGATGACAAATCGTTTCTCTAGTCACGACTTGATTGCCCGCTTGAAGCAGGATCGACAAAATTTTCGTTTCTGTTGTCGACAGATGATGCAGGACTTCTAAAAATTGATAATTATCCTCTGGAGTAATCGACTCCTTTTGCAGGACATTCGGGCGAATCAATGAGACCTTATCCGATAATTGCACATATTTCCGATTTTCTTGCAGTGGTTCTTTTTCACCTTCGTAGTTCTTCAGAATATACAAACACTCCCGCAGCTCATCGACAGAATCCTCATTTGAAATGATCGCGTGGATAAGCGCTTCTTCTAAATACTGATGATCCATTTCCGTCACTTTGGTTTCCACTTTTCGAATAATGCGAATGGAACGATTTTTCAACAGCGGAACGAGCTCCATAACTTCTGATTCACAGATTGTTTCGCTTAAAATGACGTACTGAAAGAAGTTGAAAAACTCTAACGCCTCCAGTTGTTGCCCACACTTTTCAAAAATCTTTGCAGAACAATAGACCTCATAGTTTAGTGCCTGCAGTTTTTGCTGAATCTCTTGCTCGGCTAAAATATTTCTAGTCAGGATCAAGACTTGGTTCATTGAAATCTCTCCTATTCATAGTGTTGAACTATTTTTTAGAAATCTAGTTCTACTTTCATACCGTATACCCATTTGCTATACAACTTATACCGTGAATTTCTTCTATTCTTTACCTAATAGCTACTCTATAAAATACAACACGAACACTCTTTTTATTTTAAAAACCCCACTAATGATTCATCTTGCTTACTGAAGCACTATGTAGCCGGAAGAGAACAAGACAGCCCTGCGCTCTTTCCGATTGACTTACTGAAACTCTTTGCGGGACATCACAGAAACCTTTGGATACTCATAGCGGCCTTTGATTTCCTCTAAGTCCGGCACATCACTTTGCGCCAATTGATCCACACGGGTCTTCATTTCTTCATAAATGCTCATGATTGTTTGACGGGATTCGTCGACTTCACACGAAATCTCTTTGGCCCGGTCATGGATCGTTTGTAATTCAGCTTCTGAATCTTTGACGATGCGTTGGGCATCCATCTTGGCTTTTTCTACCATCCGATTGGCCTGGCGGCGAGCCGAGATCAAAACTTCACCGATCTCATGTTGAGAGTGGATCGCTTCTTGTTTTAATTGATCATTCTCGTTTCGAAGTTCGGTAATTTGATCTTCTAATTTCGCGATCTGTTCACTTTCGATCACCGTCTCCTGATGCTTCTGATCCGCGATCAATTGTTGCACCAACTCTTCTTTTTCCAGAATCTGTTGGTCCTTATCGGTAATCAATTGATCCAATTGAGCCACCAATTCTTCTTTTTGGGTCAGGTCATTCGACAAAGTAGTCAGCTGGTCCTCGATTTGCTGAACTGCTTCTTGGTAACGGCGTTCGCCGTCTTGCTGGCTCACCGCGAACTCGTGAAGCTGTTTCTTGGCTTCTTCCAGATCGGCTTCCAACGAATGATAATTTTCCAACGAAGTTTTTAAGGTGTTCACTTCTTCTTCGGCTTGTTCTAGTTGTTCTTTTAAGTAGCCTGTCTCTTTATTGTCCTGCAGCCGTTGGATCTCTTGGCGGTTTCGGCGAACCTCTGTCTCTAGGTCTTGGATCTGACGACGGTTCTCCGCTTTTTCTTCGCCAGTGCGTAGAAGTGCTTGTTTGTATTTCTCATTTTCTTTTGTTAGGCGCTGCTTTTCTAAGGCCGTGTCTCGTTTTACTTGTTCAAGCAGTTCGTCTTTTTCAGCGATCAGACGTTTCAGTTCCGCGGTCTCATCGTTTTCTTTCTTCACAGGCTGCTCGACCGTTCTTGGGCGTTCTTCGATCATGATCTCTTCTTCAGGCACCGAATTGATCTCATCAATGATGTTCTTATTGAAAAACCAGCCATTCTTCTTTTGTTGTGCGTTCATACGGACTCCCACTCCTCTTTCTTTACTCTTCTTCTTGGATCAATGTAAACTCTTCATCGGCATTTTCACGAGAAAATGTACAGCTATAGGTCTTTTTCTTGTCTTTATCATTCATCAGATTCATTTGGAAGGTGATCTGGGTGAGTTTTGAGACATCCTTCGCTTCTTTCGCGAAGGCTTTGACGTTGTCTTTGATCTGTTGGCGATTCTCTTCGCTGCCGGAATCCCCCGCTAACGCAATGTTCAAGGTCTGCGTTGGAATATCCAGTACGATCAAGGTCGTGGATAGGCCAAAGTACGGGCTCACCTTCGTCGACAGGTCGCTTTCGATCTCATATTGTTTTTCACGATTTTCTTCTGAAAACAGGTCATCCCATGGATACTCCTTTAACCCAATTCCCTTGGCAGGATAGGCTTTGATCGGTAGCTTGTTGATGATTTGTTTCTGTTCTTTTTTTAGCGTATACAGCTCGTCTTTTAACTGATTGGTTCGTTCCGTCACTACGTGCAGCTGATCCTCCATTTGAAACAAGCCATAGGTGGTCAGGAGTAGCCCGATCGCTAAAAAGATCGTTAGGTATAATAAGGCAGAGACATGTTTCTCTTGTTCTGCTTGTTTGACATATTCCAACTTCCGTTGAAATGACAGCGGCGTATTTGGCGGTAAATTTAGCCGTTGCAGCTGCACCTTAATGATCATTCGCCGAAACCAAACAATGAGTATCAAAATGACTAGCCCTACGCTAATCCAATTTATGATCAAAATGTTCGTTTCCCCTTTTCTTCAGTTGGTTTAGTTTCGTGTGGAATCAAAATAATCCGATCGGAGTTGATTCGGGTTATTCTTCTTTATTTCTTTTAACAGTGTGCCGTTCGAGAGTGCTTCAACCTTGAATTCCAGATCATCATAGATCGACAGCACATTCTTCCGTGATTCTGACACTTCGATCAGAATCTTTCGCGCCCGGTTACTGATGTTTTCTAATTCCAATTCCGCAGAGCTGATCAGGTGCTTTGCCTCAGTTTGGGCTTCTTCGATCGTGCGATTCGCTTGTTTTTTTGCGGAGATCAGCACTTCGCCGATTTCTTGCTGGGATTGCACGACTTCTTTTTTCAGCTGTTCATTTTTCTCGATCAGTTCCTCGACTTGTTTCTTGGCTTGGATCAATTCGAGACTTTCTTCCGCAACTTTCTGTTCCTTTAACTTGCTTAATTCGACTTGGGCATCCGCTAAGCGACTCGCCAGTCGTTCCTTTTCTGCTTCCAACTGTTCCAGCGCACTCGTTTTCTCTTCGAGCTTCGCGATTTCCTCATGAGCATCGAACAAGGCACTATTGAGTGCTTCTTTTTCAGCCACTAATTGTCCAACGTTTTCAGTGGCTTCTTCTTGTACGTGTTCCTCCTGTGTGTGTCCTTGTTCACCAACATCCATGTGTGATTCCCCCATATTAGTTTTACGCACCTCTTCAGTCTGTGTCTCATCCTTTTCAGCTGCGTTTATTTCCTGAGTTAATTGTTGCATCGTTGCTTGATAGGCTGAATTTTCTTTTTTCAGCCGTGCCATTTCTGCTTCCAATTGTTGGTAAGCAGCCATCTCTTGTTCTTTTTCCTCCAGTAATTCAATGAGCACCTCATTTTCTTCCTGAAGTTCGGCGACTTTTAGCTCGTTCTTTTTGTTGACGGTATGTAACTGTTGATAATCTTTTTTCAGCTCTTCATAGTCATTTCTAAGCTGGTCAAACTGTTCAAGTTGTTCTTGCGCTTGCGTCGTTTCTTTTTTTAACTGCTCGAACGCCTGATCCGTTTCCTGTTTGGTTATGACCAACTCTTGATTCCTGCTCTCCAACGCTTCCAATTGTTGGGTCAACGTGTGCAGCTGTTGATCGGTCACTTCGCTTGTAGCTTCTTCTTTGCCGATCTGATCAATGGTTGCCGTTAGCTCTTGTTGTTTTTCTTCTAATTGTTCTTGAAGCTGTTCGACTGTTTTTTCGGTCTCCCGCTGTTCTTCTAGTTGTTCTTGAAGGCGAGTTAATTTGGTCTCTAGTTCCTGTTTTTCTTCATCCATTGCTTCCAGTTGGTCTTGCCATTGATCATCCCGATCATTTAAGGCCTCTTCTGCTCTGGTTTGTTCCGTGTTCAGCTTTTCTTTTAACCGCTCATTCTCAGTTTCTACTTCCTGAACACGAGCCTCCGCCTCGGCTTTTAACGCAGCGAATTCTGCTTGGATACGTTGGATGTCTACGGGTTGTTCGGAAGACTCTTCTTTCAGTTGCGTATCTGTTTCATGCGCAAGTTCTGGATTCGATTGTTCCGGCTTTGCTGGTTCCTCAAGTTTAGAATTGAATGATTCTTCCTCTAAATCAAAATTATCTTGAAGGCCTCTGCTTTCGTTATACAGTTCTTCTGCCTTCAATTCTTCTTCGGTAATATCATTGATAAATTCCTTCAACGCATTGGTTGAAAGCCATTTTCGCTTTTTCTTGTTCTCTGCCATTAGCCCTTCCCACCATCATTCTTTAGATTTTGCTCGAAATCATTCTTCTTATTGAACGCATCCTCACTTTTCTCGCGAGAATAATTCACGCTGTAGACGACTTTCTTATTCTTATCGACGGAGGTGACCATCCGCACATGAATCTCTGTCAATTCAGGAAGATCTTCCGCTTCCTTCGCAAACGCATCAATATTTTTTTTGATTGTTTCCTGACTTGCAGAATCGGCCATCTGTCCCTTTAACTGAAGCGTCATGGCGTTTGGATCCGCTAATGAAATGAACGTATCAGAAGAGCCGAAATAGGGAACTGTTTTTTGAGCAATTGTTGTTTCAAGCTCTTTTTTCAGTTCTGACTTGCTGTTTTCAGCTGTGACTCTTTCCCACTCCTCCCCTTTAAGCCCAATCCCATTTTCCGGATAGTTCTTTAAAGGAATACTGGCAATTAGTTGTTTTTGTTGCTTCTCTATACGTGTCAGCCGTTCCTTCATCTGATGAGTCTGTGTGGTCATTTTCTGATGGTCGTTCGCTAACATCAAAAAGGCACTTAGAAAAATGAGCAGCGCCAGCCCAAGGATTAAACTGCTGAGTAATAAATAGCGTGTATGTCTGGTCTGTTCGATTTTTCTTAGATAATTGACTTTTCTTCGAAAGAGAACCGTTTGGTCTGGTTCTTGTTGGATAGCCGTGAATCTTCTGTCAAAAATGAGTCTTAAAACGGTCAAGAAAATCGCCACAAGGACGAAACCCGCACTGACTACTCCTAGTATGAACATCTTCATTTCCCCTCTAGCAGAACATTATTCTTCATTGGCTTTCCGCCTGCTTTTTAATCAAAGAAGGAAGATGGAATTGAACCGTGCCCTCGATTTCCTTTTTGTAGACAAACCCAAACGTTCGACTGTCTTTTGAGACATCGATATGATCCCCGATCGTGAAATACATTCCTTTGGGAATCTTCGTTAAGTCTTGAAATTCTTCGGCCACAGCTGGAGAGAGTTGAAACGTATAAGTCGTCTCAAAATCCCCGTGCTCGCCAATATTTAAGACCATTCGATCATTGCGGATAAACATCGTATCTCCCGGCATACCGATCACGCGTTTCACGAATTTTCCTTCTTCGCCTTTGACCGAAAAAGCAATCACACTGTATCGTTGGATCGGCTTGCGCCTTTTGACCAAGACCATGTCTTTTTCTGTCAATGTCGGACTCATGGACGTGCCTGAGATTGGATGAAAGCTGTACTCTCTTCGCACCAGTTGGCCCGAGATAAACATCACAACCAATACTAGGAGCGTCAAAATCGTGAGAATCAGACTTTTTCCAATGGATCGATGGGGTGGACTTCCTTCTTTTTTTAGTTGACGTGATCGAACACTTGCCATAAGTTACAATGCCCCTTTTACTTTGCTTTAATATAGGAAACTTGGTCTGAGGTGGCTAGGTCGTTAGCGATCACCCGATACGAAATCACGGTGCCACCATAGACGTTCCCTTCTGAAATCAAAATTCCTTCTGGTCGAACAACTTCTACGAAAGCCACATGACCATAACGTGCATCTGATCCGGCGACTCCTGGTTTAAAGGAAATCAACCAACCCGCCTTTGGCTTCTGACTGACTTCATAACCGAGCGCCTTGCCTTTCGTCGCCCATTCGCCGCCGTTACCCATGTAATCATCGACCGATTTTCCTAGTTGCTTCACGCGATTGAAGGCATACCAAGTACATTGTCCAACGGGGTATGAACCTGAACTATTGTAATTCACACCGTTGTAATCGGGATAGGTCATCCGACTGCGGTATTCTTCTGGTATTTCATCTTTTCCCTTGATGAAGATTCCAGAATCAGCGGCATCGATTTTCACCTGATCGTATTCAGTCAAGTGGTATAGGGCGATAATCGAATTCAACTTTTGACCATACGTTGTATCCGTCGCATAGGTTCCGGTTAAGGCATTGGTTGTGCGTAAATAGTTTTTTGCTTCAGAGCGCCACGTTTGCTTATAATAGCTGTCATTTCCTGAAATCCCGCCACGTAATAATTCCACGTAATCCCCTAATGAAGCGGCGTAATTCGGATACTTACGAAACGCAGAGTTGATAGAATACAATTCGCCATTTCCACGGTCTTCTTGAGTTGACATAGAAATCGATTGGCCTTGATAGGTGCCCTTGATCCCGAATAAGTTGTGATTTGGTGCTAGTGACAAGGTACTTGTACCCGATCCGCTTTCTAATAAGGCTTGCGCGATCATCACTGATGCAAAGACATCGTATTCTTGTCCGAGTGTCCGTGCATCTTCCCCGACTGTTTCGATAAAATTCTTGGCACTGTCATTTTCGGTAAAATTCATGGCTGCGGGATACTCTGCCAATGTTTGTTCGCCATACTCCGTTAAGATTGTCTCTGGTAATTCTTGAGCCAACAAGTCGTCTTCCAAATCAATCGATTCGACAACGACTTGTCGCTGGGTTTCTTTTTCATCTTCAGCGACTTCTGTATCAGAAGATTCGGTTGTTTCTTCTGTCGTTGGATCGGTCGCTTCGTCAATCTCTACATCATCAACAGTCAAATAATAATCGTCCCCAATGTAAACACCTAACAAGACATTCTTCTCTTTTTTCTTTTGATACAACAGACTGCCTACTGTAAGTTCTTCCGGCAGTTTTTCTGGTGTTTCAGTGATGTCTAATTCGAATAATTGCTGGTAAAGTTCGGTTGTTAATTGTGTGGCATCATACGTTTCTTCTTGTTCAGTTCCAAGCTGTTTGATTCCTTCATAGATCAATGCTGCATGGTTTTTGTTTTCGAAACTACTTAGTAATGGCAGTTCGAACCCTTTCAAATCCGATTGTGCAACTTCGGTCGTTTTCAATTCGCTTGGCAAGTTCAAGGTGCTGGTTTCCGAAAATGCCTCAGGTGCACTTGGTGCGACAAAAGAACTTGACTGAACACTCGTTGTCGGTGGTGTTGCCGGAGCCGCCGCTGCGGGTGTAGTTGGTACGACTGGTGTTGCTGGTTGTGCTGGTGCTGGCTGACTTTGACTCGTAGACGACTGTGGCACGGAACTGCTTGGTGTTGTCGCACTCGGTTTGGTGTTGCTTGGTTTTGTACTACTCGGTTTTGTCGTACTTGAAGTCGACGAACTGCTTGTTGGCTTCGTCGAACTTGAGGTACTAGCACTAGACGACGCTGTTGAACTCGGACTCGTTGAAGAATCCATCGTGCTGCTTTCAAAAGGTGCTGGCTCCGAGGATATCGGCGCTTCGGGTTCAGTCGTTTCAGTAGGTTCCGGTGTTTCTACCACAGGAACTTCTGGCTGTTCTTCTACGGGAACTTCTTCAACAGTATCTGGCACAATTCCTTCTTCCACAGGTGCTTCACTGCTCTCAGGAACCGAAACCGTACTTTCTACCGTTCCTGTTTCTACTATTAAAGAAGACTCTTGGGTCAATTCTCCTGCCTTCAACACGCCGCTGCGTATACTGACGAGTCCGCCAATGAAGACAAGGACTCCGCAAACCCCTATCATTATCTTTTTCATGAATTGGTTCCTTTCTAAATAAAACTAAAAAATAAAATCGGTAAGAGAAACAATAAGAACAAGGGCACGACCGTCTGCATCGGATCAGAAATGATCTTCGCAGCCAACGTCATACTCACCCGTTCGGGTTCGGATACCGGGTCTTCCTTCAACAGGGTCCCGTCGATTTCCCCCTCGTCTCGTTTGAGTTTCATTTGTTTGAACAGATCGTCCTCTGCGTCATGCAACGAATGGACACTTTTGAGATTTCCTTGAACAAGACGCCGATAGATTGTTCCGATGTCTCCTTCACAGCGTAATAAGGTCAGCTTGGCAATCCCATTTTTCGGCTCCTTTTCGACATACGACACCTCGGTCTCTTCAATGATCTTGTTCAAAGAAACCTCATAGACATAGACTTTTTTAAAATCCGTCGTATAGATTAGTTGTCCTTTTTTTAAGTCTTGGATACGATGCAGTAACACATCCTTATCGAAGATGTTGTGGGCCAAGACAACATAATTCCCTCGACCCAATTGTTGATCGGAGCGATACGTCGCCGCTCCAGTCAACAGGTTTTCATTCGCCATCCCGGCGAGGATCGGCAGATCGATCGAGACATCGGGAATCACGATCTTGCCGATCCCCCAATTATTGGTGGTGTTCTGAACCACCGACTTGGCCTTGGCATAGTCGGAGATTTTGACACTGGCGATCTGTTTCTCCTCGTAGTTCGCTTCTTCGATCTTATCGATGTTGTAGGCATTCAATTCTTCCTTTTGTCCGATGTTGACAGCCGCTGAGGCAGGTTCTTCTTCCATGTGCAGATACCCATAAATCGCTGTGATCAGTACCGCGGTCATCGTCACGAACAACACAATGAACAGGGTCTTCGTAACTAAGAACAAGCGTTTCAAATTCTTGCGTGCTTTGGCTGCCACGAGCGGGTCGTCTGAGCGGAAGCGTTTGATGAATCTTCGATACAAGCCCATCAATAAGGCAAAGATCGCTACATTCAAGCCCAGTGTCGCTAAGACAATATTTTGATAACTCCACGTATTGCGTTTCTTGACTTTCTTCTTAACCGCCGTTTTGTAATCGATCCGATGCCCGGTGACTAAGAGTCGAAAAGTATTGATCCCCGGAGGCGTACAGGTCAAAAGTGTCGCCTTGTCCTTGCCTTTATGAATCTTGACCTTATCGACATCACTTGGCAGGATTTCTTCAAAGGAATCAATCTCGTACGCCAAGCGTTTGCCTAAAATATTGATAAAAAACAAATCGCCTTCTTTTAAGTTTCGAATATCGGTAAAGAGGACTTGGTTCTTGACTCCGCTGTGTCCCGTAATGACCGCATGGGTATTCTTCCCACCGATGGGAATCGAGGTCGGCTCAAAATGGCCCAAGCCTTTTTCCAATGTTTTGAATGACGTGCCGTGAAAAAAAGGCATTTGTTTGATATCAATCGCGGGAATATCGACGGTTCCCATGACATCCCCTTGTTTCATGATCTTGTTGTAAACGACGGGCTCCCCTTTGGGTAAGCCTTCTTGCAGGTTATAAATGTATTCGTTGTAGGCTTTGGCTAAGGCCCATTGTTCATCTTTTTCCTTTTGTGACATCTTTTTCATCGTGTCGTCGTATTGAGACACGGCTTGGCTTCGTTCACGATTGGCTAAGTAGTTTCCCACAATTGGATACAGCAGTGTCAAGACGCCGCCAACGATCATGATGATCGCGAAAATCTTCAAAAAGGAATGCTTTCTTTTCGGTTGTTTACGTTTCTTCATGACGGGTCCTTCTTTCCAATTGAGCATCACAAGTGGAAAGAAAGAATCAAAGACACGAAAACAGGCGCATCTGAGATTCTTTCTTCCGTAATGATGCATTGATTACTTTCTTAAAAAACATCCTTCTTGCGATGGATACTAATCATTCCGACACCACCCATGGCAATGATCATGGCTAAAATCCACATCAGCACTTGGGCTGTTCCGATATTTCCGCTAGTTTGCGGCAATTTCTTGATTTCGCCTTTTTCATCAACTTCCACAGGGATAGGCTTGCCATCCGGTCCTTTGGTCACAGGCAATTTAGGTACATCGCCTAAGACACTGGATTTCGGATAGATATAGACCTCATTCAAGGGTTCACCGGTCTGTTGAGGGAAAGGCAACTCAACGATGACTGGTTCCATGACGTCCTTCAGCTTCGTGTGTTCTTTCTCCACGATCTGATACATCCCTTGCACCAAATTTCCGGCATGGGCCAGACCTTTTTCATCGGTGGTAACGGTCGTCGTAAATGCGCCATCCCCTTGAACGGGTTCAAAGCCTGACGCGCCTTGGATCGGTGTCACACGCGTGATTTCATAGGAGATCCCCGGTAGTGGATCGAGGTTCTTGCCATCCGCGTCCTTGACTTGATCGGCCTTCGTTCCATCTAAGGGCATCGTGTCGGCAATCTTGGCAATATCTTCGATCTTGTATTTTTGCACGAAGATACTGTATCCGGCATTTTCTGCGGCTTCTGCTTCGGCATGAGCAGGAACCACCCCACCAACGATCAGAGAGAAAACAAACAAAGCGAACAACAAACGACGTAGTTTTTTCATTTTATTTTCCTCCCTTTACGTTAATCGGTCGAAAATGCAGGAAGACGCCTGTCATTCCGACAACCATCAGTACCGCGGCTGCGATCAAGATGATCCGCATGGCTTTAGTTCCACCTGTGAATGGAAGTTTGGTTTGGCCTTTGTCAGGTACGTGGACTTTTACAATATAATTGTAGGTTGGCACCGTCACCTTGATCGGATCCTTTAATAGCTCGAACCCATTCGGTGCCTTCGTTTCAACGATGGTATATTCACCTGGCGGAAGTCCTCCCTCAAATTCTAACCATCCATTTTTATCGGTTGAAACTGGATCGCCAATTTTATCAGCAGCATTGGTACTATCTCCTTTATAAAGCTGAAACTCAGCGCCTTCCAGTGCATGAGTATCCGTTGATTCAATCTCCGCCTCGCTCAGTTTCCCATCCCCGTTTTTATCTACCACGGTCCCCTCTTCATACTTGAAGAGACGAATCTTGGATAATGGAGTCAAGCCAGCGTTGACATGCTTTACATGATGGACTTTGTCTGTTCCAGTCAACAAGGTTGGTAAGTCATTCAACTCCGGCTGTTTGTATTCCGGTGTTTTGAATGTATCCGGATCAGCTTTGGAATTCTTCGACTCATCACTACCCTCTGATTGTTTGGTAACAATAACGATTTTTTGTGTGATGAGATCGCCTACCATGAATTCTGCGATATATTTTCCCTCAGGTAGATTTTTGAATTCATATTTTCCGTTTATATCCGTTTTAATATTAGAATTCCCAGAGTCGTCAATGAAGGCTTCTCCTGTTAAAGCTTTTTCAACTAGTTCGTTCTTATAGTTGGTATCCTTGTAGCTCGTTCGATACAGTTTTACAGGAATATTTCCAACTGGATCTTTTGGTGATCCGTCTGGTTTTTGGTCCATCAAACCATTGTAGTCTTCGTCATACCAAACGTAGCCTGTTAGGTCACGACCATAGACTCTAGTGACTGCCGTCTGTGAGTTGACTGGTAAATTGAACTCCGAATTCATACTGGTATTATTGATTAAAACATCTCCAGCTTTTTGACTAGTTGGCCTCAACGTAACAGTTAGTTCAATTTCTTTTCCGACCCCTAGTGAATCATGACTTACAAGAATAGACTTGGCATTTTTCACATCTGAAATGCTATGGGTTCCCGGTATGAATTCTGTCCATCCTGTTATAGTATTCGGATTCGTATGCTCATCCACGACGGCGTTATTATAATTTATTTGTGCTTCCCCTGTTACTTGGAGGTTTTCTAAAGTGTAATTCCCATGAAAAATTGTTCCCCTCGAGTCTCCATCATAAGGGAGCACTTCCAATAATCGAACCTTCGGAATAGGTGCCGCGCTTTCATTCAGTAGCTTCACTTTATAAGTGATATCATTGTTCTGCCCCACAGGATCCGTCTCGCCCACTTCAATCGAGGGTTTAGTTGTCTCTTTACTTAGAATCACTTGTTGGATTAATTGTTCAATAAACACATCGGTGGAAGAACGTATAGCTTCAGCTGAAGTATCTTTAAGTGCAGGATTCCCGCTCACCCACATTTCCCCAATTGTTTTGACTGTTAAACTATCTGTATACCCTGTATCCTTGAATGACAACTGAGTAAAATCCGCAATAGCCGTAAAATTGACTTCAATCCCCGTATTTAATGGTAGTTTGGTGAAATTCCAGCGTAAGGTCGTCGTGCCATCCGGATTATTCACTGGAGTAGGTTCGCTCATTGGTTGTCCTAAACCATCGGTCGCAGTCCCTATTTTATAGTGGATTCCTTTTGGCAGAGTAGTCGTCAAGGTACCATCATAGTCAACAGTAGGGGTCCCTGAGGTAACTCCATTAATCTTAATATTGATTTCTTCTTTCGATTGATAGGCAGATTTCTCAACATCTGTCTTTGTGGTAATTTTGAATTTATTTACGTAGGCCGTATCTCCAAACCAATTCCAATAATAAAATGGAAAGGAAATCGCTTTACCATCACTGTCATATATTGTTGGCTTATAGACGGCTCCCTCAGGTATCCGATGTATGCCTGGGTCAAAAGAAATTTCACCAGATTTAACCCTAAATTGAACAGCTTCTCGCAAAACAATGGCGTTTCCAGCAGGTGTCTTATCTCCAGGAGGATTAATAACAATAGCTGGGATTCTTGGTGCCATCCTAGTGTTTCCGATATCGAGCGCGTACTTAAATTTACTAATCGTCTCCACTGCAGAGATTTGACCCACAGCTTGAGCATCTTCAGGAGTGTCATACCAAGAATACAATTTAGATGTAGCAGTCCAATCTAGAACTTGATTTGTATATGGAGGAGTATTACCCAACGTTTTTGCCACGCCATATCTAAATTTAGAAGTTATATTATCTTTTTTACCCCCAAATAAAACATATGGTTTTCTTGACGTGTCATATTCGAAAGCGGATGGATCCCACATCAAAATGTTCTCTACACCTCTTACATTAGTATTCGCAGTGACATCAAAACTAGCTATATAGAATTCTTCCCCTTGATTTAATCGTGCGTTACCTAAATTCTGATTAACATCCGGATAATTTTCTTCCATATTTACTTCTTCTAAGGGATTTTCAGATAATTGTTTTATGAAAATTGGTCCCGCTGCGTAACTTCCTGGCGGGGTAAATACCTCGGGATAAGTGATACTGGTTTCATTTGCTGTGGTAATGCCATCATAACTAATGGAATCAATATATAACGTCATTTCACATCTATTCCAACTACCTGCAATAGCTAAGTCCATAGTTTTTTTCGAATCCCAGCTAAAAACCATTTCTAAGCTAGAAAACGGTTTGTCTGTGGCGGTTTGAATACGTTCTCCAGTCATGTTATACGTATATGGATTCAATGTTCGGGCGTAGGACGTGTTAGATATTGTATAACTTGAATTTGCAAAAACTCCAGAATCATAGACACCGATTTTTGAAAGATCTCCAGTGGGTTGAGCTGTATAAATAGCACTTGTTTTCGCATGAGGAACCGGTAACGGACTCGTCAATTGTGCTTTATTAATTGGTCCTTTTTCCTGCCATGGAGCTGCCGTGCGATCACTATATGCGGGCGCAAAACCAAACAGATCCATCTGATTATACATGGATGACGTCATATTCATCGGCGTACCCGCACCAATTTGATAGGTGCCCTTTTGCTTAACCGTGTAGCTGATCGCCCCTTTAGGAAATGTGGAGCCGCGGTAATCTCCGGTCGCTCGACCAGGAAGCGGGGCTAACACAGTTTTAGCCCCTACATCATAGACTTTTACATTACTACTACTGTTTCCAATAGCCGTTCCAGCTTCGATACTCCCCTGTTCAAGTTTTACGGATACTGCGGGTTTTGCGGATATCGTCGTCTCTGAAACCTTTAACTTGCTGTTTGTTGTCTCATCATAAATTTTAGTAAAGGTTTCTTTTTTTCCACTTTTTTTATTATCAGCATCAACGATCTCTAATTTAAACTTCGGTTTTACTTTATCTCCATGATCTGCACCATAAACATTCAAAATCACAGGGACAAACACCTGCCCAGTATCACTAATCGTTGATTCCATTGCTCCTACCGAATAGCTCGATCCATCCCCATTATCAACATAGGTCCCATTCGCGATCTCCCCAATATTTTTTGGAATGCCGTCAACTACGACAACCGCATTGTCTAATTCAGCGACCACCCGATAGCGAATATTCGTGTAGTTTTCACTTAGTGAGTTATTTTGTATCGAGAAGGATAATAAGTAGCTGACTTGGTCAAACGTACGAACAACATCGTTGTCTTCATTCTCATCGTATCCAGGTTTATTCCCACTCCCTATATCAAAGCTCGTGGTTCCCGTTTTTGTTCGAATATTGATATCACGAATAATAATCGGAGGCTCTGATTCATCACTTTCTTTACTGCCTTTAAAATTTTTTTCAATTATTTTAGGTGTCTTTAAAGAATCTTTTTCTTTATAAGTTTTTTCTTCCATTTCTGCTATACTTTTATCCGTTTTCGCCGTTTGCACCGCAAGGATATTTTTATAGCTCTCTGATGTGCCTAACTCTGGGAGCTTAGACTCTTCTTTATCACTGTCACTCGTTTTTTCTTCAGTATTTGTCTCCTCTTTCGTCTTCGATTCATTCGTCTCTGTCGTTTTCTGAGAACCATCCTCAACGTCTGTAATCCTTTTTTCTTCAGAAGCTATTTTGCCTTCAGCTGTCTCTTGATCTTCATTCTCTTCTTGTTTTTGACTAGATTCGACTTCTTCAGCTTGTTTGGAAGAAGAAATTGATTCGGTTAATGCTTGATCTAAGGATTCAAAATGGACGAGTTGTTGAATACGGTTCGTATCATTACTAGACGCCAGTTTTACGTCAAGCGCTGAAGAGGTTTTTCTTTGAATTTTTATCCATTGTTTTTTATCTTTTGCAAACTTAAAATAGAGCGAACCCTTTGTTTCACTTTCCATCACTTTTATGCACGGAACTTTTTCCTCAGATTCTTCCTCTTCTCCATCATTAAAGTCCTTTACTTCTTCCGCCATCTTTTCAAAAATGTCCATCACTTTTTTTGAAGTTAAACTCTCTTTTTGATAGAGTGGAATGGATAGTTCTTCTTTCTTTTCGTCTAATGGTGCAACAGAGTATGTCTCATCATATTTCAATTCAAAGATGCCATCTTCTTTTGCTATTACCTGAAGATTTTCGAATTCTTTTTTTGTATTGATATTTTCTACTTGATCCCCTTCTTCATTTTCCACTTGTACTAAAGGAATTTCTAATGCAGCATTTAGTAAAGGACCAATGGAAGTAGTGATCAGGATCACTACTCCCAAAAGAAGAGTAATGGGAAGAAGAACGGCGACTATTGGCTTTTGCTTAAATTTCTCGCGCATGTCTGTCCTTCCTTTCTGCCCCATTTTTAAGCGTGACGACGTTTTTTATCAATTGCGATTGCAGCAGTACCGATCGTGATCGCTCCGATTGCGATGATGATTAACAACATTGTGCCAGTGCCACCAGTGAATGGTAGTTTAGTTTTTGGTTCATTAACTACTGTTAGTTCCGGATCACTATTATTGTGTGTATCTAGTGTCACGATTACTTCTTTAGGTGTCTTTAATAATTCATAACCTTCTGGAGATGTCGTTTCCACTACCCAATATCTTTTATGAATCCCTGTGTCTGTATCTTTATCATATGTTTTATCCCATGTTGCTTCTGACGGAATACTTGGCTCTTGTTTTCCATTTCCATTAGAATCTGTAAACCAGTCTAATTCCAACCCATCAAAACGAGCTTCACCTGAAGCATTTGAAGTAGAGGTTAAGAATGTCGCATCATCATCTGCTGGATCTTGTGCTGTACCGAATTTATCAGTATCCTTTTTGTATGACTTACCATTTGAAGCTAAGAAGATACCTTTTTCAGCATCTTCTTCAGTTAGTGCAATATGGAATATTGCTCCTGATAGATCTGCTCCTGCTTTGTCAGTCTTTTTAATGTCGAATCCACCATTGTAGTACTCAGGTTCGTCACTGGTTCCATCATCTGGAGTTCCCCCAGGAAGCAAGTAATCAATTGTATATTTGTTAGAGATCGTACCATTGTAATCTTTATCAGCTTTTACTTTATAGACCATTTGAATATGAGTATCTTCATCGACACCTAATTTCTTCATACCAGCTTTCGTTAAACTAACGACAACACCTTTAGCAGCACCTAGTGTCAAATCTGTTACTTTATTTGGATTTGTAATGGTTGTACCATCCAAAGTAACGGTGTACTCCGTTCCGTTCGTTAATTTCACTTTGCTTCCATCACTGGCAATCGCATAAACCTCAGCATCTTCTAACATAAGATTTTCACTGATGCTATCGCTTATTCTGAAGTAAGAGGCATAAATCTCATCGTCTTTATTAAAATGAGTGTCTGTCGGTGTTGCGGTTGGATCATCTGGATCAACGTAATTTGTAATTGTCATATCCTCTGGAGCAATAGCGTATAATCCATCAGGAAGTTTGGTTGTTGCTTCCCATTGGAATGAATTCCCCGCTTTAATCGAGAATCCTTTACCACCTTCAACCGTTTTATCCAATTCAGTATTAGTAACAATATTCTTCGGATAAACATGAACATCATAAATTAACTTACCCGTATCATCACGTTTTGTTTGTGGTAGATGAACAAAGAACGGATCCATGGGTTTAGTGATCTTTTGTCTCTTACCATCTGCATCTAAATAGGTATATTTACCTTCGGAATCTGGAACTTCGCGGACTAGATATATCCCATCCGCATCTTTTTTCTTATCTGCGGCCAGAAGTTTACTTACCTCAAAACTAACCATCCCTTTATCGTCGGTTTCGGCTTCCATTTTGGTAAAATTAGTATCTACTTCCCAATCTGTATTTTCCACTTGCTGTAAAGGATCTGTTAAATTTTTATTGCCAATTGCTTTAACTTTAATAATTTCAAATTTGACGCCTTCCATTAATTTTTTTCCATTAAGATCTGGAGCTTTACTTGGGTCTGGATTGATCCCGTCTCCACGTTCTCCTAATTCAGCCGAACTATTAATTTCATACTTCCAAATAGTGATTTTCCGATCAGAAGTGTCATCCGATACAGGATTCCCACTAATATCTTGATCTGCTGCAAAGGCAACATCTATCGTCCCTGCTCCTGCTGCTCCTAACATTGTCAATACACCCAAACTCAGTGCCACTCTACTTATCCATTTTCTTTTCGTCTTCATAAATAAACTCCTTTACTCTTTTTTGTTTTTTACTCCTAAATTAGTTAAAATGAATAAGTGAAAAGAGGTTGCCGCCATTTTTTCAATCATTCATTTTTCCAATACGCAGCTGCGAATCCGTTTTTCTCATCTGTGTATTGGTGACTAATAAAAATTAGTATGTCTGTCCTTCGATAAACATACCTCCCTTCAAAAGCTGAATAAGTTAATTTTTTTAGTTAAGTTCACTAGTCTCAAGCACATAACTAGACTATTTTTCTTCTTGGACTTATAAAAAACTAGAAAAGCGCTGAAAACCTTTTAATATCAGGGTTTTCAGCGCTTTTTGACGACGAATGACGGCGCATTGTTATTTGCAAATATAGATTCGAGTTTTTTATTTGGAATAATCATTGTTATTGCATTCTTTCTATTAAAAAAGAATACAAGTTGTTAGAAAGCGCTTACTTTTGAAAAAAGAAAAAAAAGGAACCCAAATTTTTTTCCACCTTTTTTTTAAACGTTTTCATGGTACATTAGCTGATCAAGTTCGCCATTTCTTCAATGACATGATATCTTTGCTCAAGCATGGCATCCACGTAAGTATCTAAAGTCATCTGTGTAGAGGCATGACCTAACATTGCACTAACTGAAGAAATATCTCTATATGCTTCCAAACAGCGGGTCGCAAATGTATGCCGTAATTGATGAAAATGAATTTTAACGAGTTCTGCCTTACCACGAATCCGATGAAAATGATACGTCAGTAATCGTGGTTCACACGGCTGCCCTTTAGTTGAAAACACAAAGACTCCTTTTGAACGCTTCTGATGATCAAGCAATAATTTCCGTAATACTTTACTGATAGGGATCACCCGAACAGATGATTCTGTTTTGGAATCCGCCAAAAGTAGTTGTGTTTTTTTCTTCGTTTCAAAGACTGGGATGCGTTGATAGGTGTGGTGGACATGAATTAAGTTTGTATCAAAATCAATATCTGACCACTTTAATGCAGCTATTTCACCGATCCTCATCCCCGAATGCAGAGCCAATAAGACTGGGATACCATACCCCTTCTTCTCATGGGCTGCTACTTCCATTACTTTCCTTTGTTCGGAGAGGGTTAGAGCCCGAATCTTAACTTGTTTTGCCTTGGGAATCTTCAGCTCAGAAAAAGGATTCACATTAATCTTTCCATTTTTCTTCGCATTATTCAGACATTTATTTAAAATTCGAAAAATCACTTGAATCGTTGATCTAGCTAGCTTTTTTTGGAGTTCCTTTAGTAAGGTTTTCCCAATTTCTAGAGAAAGCTCGTTTAGTGGAACCATTTTAATGATAGGAAATACATATTTGTTCAATTTGTAATAATAGCTTGATAATGTGGAAGGTTTTACATCATCCTGCACTTCATTCAGCCACTCTTTAGCCCATTCTTCAAAGGTCTCAGCTGAAGTTCCTTGGATTTTTTGCAGAGATTGGTAATGGATTCTTAGTGGATAAAGTCTTTGCCTAACCTCTGTGTAGCTTTTTCCATAAATGTAGCCATACTTTATTCTTCCATTGAGTTTTCTTCCTTTCGGGAACCTCCCTTCCCAACGACCATCTTTTCGTTGATAAATATTTTCACCTTTACGCATACAAAAATTCCTCCTATTTCGACGGCTTAACAGACGGCGCATATTAAGCGTTTTTTGTTGTTTTACAAGCATAAAAACAATGAAAAAAGCAGCCAACTTAATTTAATCTAATCATTTCCTCTTATACACATCTAGATGTGTATAAGAGACAGTGATCCTGCTTCTTGATGGTGATTTTCCCAGTATTT
>NZ_NGLG01000001.1:2084814-2099376 GCF_002140655.1 Enterococcus sp. 3H8_DIV0648
GGACTTAATCAGTGGAAATGGGTGCTTTTATTTTCATTCTTGTTGTATAAGCAAACTAGCGGCGCATTAGACAATGAATGATAATCGTTTTAGGGAAAGTTTCTTTCGGTAAGTATAAAATACCTTTCGCTGCCTTCCTTCCCTTTTGCCAAACCGTCAATCAAACGTTCACGTCTGAGAATGTTTCGAACTTCGATCGGTGCAATCAATCGTTTTTATCAACAGACTTGCTCGCCCCACCATTATGAAGCCTTGTTATACGATCCAGACGAGGATGACCAGATTGACTGGCTTTAGGTTTAACAAAATGGCTGAATGCTTGAATGATCGAGCGTTCAGCTATTTTTCTAACTTTCTTCGCCTTTTCGGGCGAAACTTTTGATTATACCTCAACATTTCTTGTTTCTCAAATTCCAATTTTGATTTTTAGGTACCAATTTGGCTATTTTTATCGCTGAAACCCGCATTCGACCGTTAAAAAGAGGTCAATTTGGGGGTAAAAATGCCAAATTGGAATTCGCATTCTTTTTTGAAATCGTTTATCTTATAGTCACCGGCCGGAACAAAAGGAAATGTGGTGGAAACCAAATGCTAAAACCAGAGTTATTCAGCAAAGATGGCAATAACCTTTACAACACCACAGAAAGTGCGATGTTCGTGGAAAACAACGAAACGATTCTTTTTTAATCGTTGAACTATTTTGGTGCGGTGAACATCTGCCGCCCTCACTTATATATAAATCCTAGGGTTGATTTATCCCAGAAGACTTGCGCAAGCTTCTGAAACCACTAAAAAAAGGAGAAAATACTATGAACGAACAACCATTTACATCCAAGCAATTATTTAGTTTGAAGAAGAACACCCTTGAAAAACGCATCGACTCGTACTACAGAATCTCTGGTGATGCCGACAGCACCGTGCAATACCTGATGGCACTCAATATCCGCGAACGTCTAGGAGATGGCGAATTTCATTTGATCTTGAAGGAACTGGTGCAGCATCTCTTTTCACAACGAAAAGTCACCAAGATCATCAAGAAATTCTTTTTCTATTTCAAACATTATTTCACTTCAAAAGAATGGAAATACTTAAACTTACGGGTCTTCCCTGTCCGTCAGTACGCCGAAAAAGCGATCAACGCTGTGCGTAATCGTTTGTCTATCAGTAATTTATTTGGCGCTCAAGAGGCGCAAGTTGAATGATTCGATTCCTAAAAAAAGAAAGAAAGGAAGAAAACTATGTACGCTGTAAAAACGATCCAAACCAAAAAATTAGTCTCCACTTTTTATAAAAGCAACGGCAAGAAGCACAACCTAACCGTCAAAAATCCGACAGTCGATAAATCTGCGGAGGAAATCCGCGAAGCTTTGGAATTATTGACGACCTTGGATATTTTTGAAGAAGAAGATGAGGTGAAAACTTTTGCTGAAGTCGATACCTGCAAATACGTCGAAACCACTAAATATATCCAATTCGATCCAGAGCATCCAGTCGAATCCATTGAACTACCAGTTGCACCGAAATCCATTGAAGTCCCTGTTACCAATTATTCAAAACCAAAATACGAGAAATTCGTTGATTTAGCTTGTCCGCCTGTCTTAGAGAAACTAAAATTTGAAGCACTAGAATTACCAGAAGTGGCACCAATCACGAACTCAGAATTAACTAATGACCTATCTGTATCAAAGATGGAATCAGATCCTGAAGAACCTCCGCTTTCACAGGAACCTTCCCAATCACCAAATAAACACGACGGCATTCTAAAACGAAAGCTCTCGCGAATCTGGGGAAGAAAAGGTAAAAACAAAGAGGATTCTTCATAAGGGTTTCCGCTAAGTAATTAAGTGGTACTTTTCAGATTAAATCATCATTTTAGCTTGATTTACAACTTTTCCCCGTTCACGAATTCATCGCTACCGTTCGCGGTTGACTAGAATGGCTTTTTTGATAGAATCGTCTTGTCTAGCGGAAACTAGGCATTGATCAATGTTTAAAGGCAGCCGGTGGTCGGCTGTCTTTTGAGAAAGTGTCGCTGTCAACAATCAGCTATTTTATCTGATTCGGTGTATTTTTTAGAATCGAGGGAATGATACTTTGAGTATTGAAGAAGCCATTTTACTTGATACCTTGCGTTGCAGGCTTAATTTTCTGCGCACGAAAAACGACTACACTAAAAAGGACATAGCCGATAAATTGAACCTTCCATTAGATCAATACGAAATGTATGAAGCAGGAGAATCCTTGCCTAGTATTTTGGAATTGATCGATATTGCCGATCTATATCTTATAACGCTGGATTACCTCGTAGGAAAAACTGAAAATTAATTCATTTATATAGACTATTCTTAGCTTCGCTCACTCGCGAAGCTTTTTTAAGTCTTCATTCATACTTTCTTCATATTTTGGTGTTAAATTTCTACTGTGTCAAAAGGCCGCAGCGCATATGTTTCTCTCATTGACACGGACTTGACGGTTAAAATACTTTTTAGAGTGCAGCGCGCGGCCCGTTGCACTCTTTTTGTGCTTTTCTCCTTTAATTTTTCTTCTATAAAAATTTGGAGTTCCTCTTACGTAAAAAAAACTAAGAGAAATAGAGCCTCCTTGAAATATAAGAAATCCTTTTTTCAAAATTTAGCTTCTAAAAAATTCTGGGAAGGATGCATAAATTTGATTTACAAGATAAGTGATTGTCTCTTCAGAAACAACTAATTCTTCACTGACAGGTGCCGCTATTTTTTGGATCAAATGCATGAACATCCCGCCCACGATAAACTCTAACCTCATTGTATTAAACTCTTCTACCGCAATAGTTTTTGTTTGATAGATAGCATCAATAATTGCAGCAATCATTAATGTTAAATAATTTTCCTCATAACGCAGATTCTCTGGATAGAAGAGTGCCTCATTTGCTTCGTCATTTGAATAACTGATCGTAAAAAAACCACGGACAAAGACTTCTGGTTCAACTAAAAGTTTGCCATAATAAGAATAGTTTTTGACCCTTTCTGAAATAGTCTCCGCTAAGGTCTCTCGATAGAGTGCATAGATATCTTCATAGTGTAAATAAAAAGTTCCTTTGTTGATTTCTGCTTGTTTAGCCAGCTCGATAATCGTTATTTTCGATAATTCCTTTTTATTTATTAAAGAAAGAAATGCTTGCTTTATTCCACGTCTAGTTTTTATTACTCGTAAATCTGTTTGTTTCTCCATTTTTTCCTCCTACTAAATAATCAACCATTTTCTTCATTAGTTGATTAAACTACATTCCCACTTCATTGATTATTGTTTAACCTACAGATGTCGCCTATATTTATAGCACAAACGAAACTCAATGTTAATTAGGAGGAAACAAAATTGTTGCAAACATTATCAGGAATGTTGATTACTAACACACCCGGAATAGCTATTTTATTAGTGCTGCTTAAAGAAGCCCACAGAGAATCTGTTCCAAAAAAAGCGCTAGTCTGGCTGTTACTTATCGGAACCAGCTTGATAATTCCTATAACTTTAGTTCAAACTGGAATAGGTCTGGCTGAAAAAATACCCTTACTTACTGCTCATCCGTTGATCAGTGAACTACTGATGACTATTATTCGCTTGGCATTTGTTGAAGAATTATTCAAATTTTTGGGAACCAAGTTAGTTACTTGGAAAGGCAACTATTTTACTAGTTCGTATCAAGGAATGCTCTTTACTGCGATTGTTGGCCTCTGTTTTGGTTTAATCGAGTCTCTTCTTTTTATTACACTCGTCTCTCAACAAAATACTAGCAATTTTTGGATGACGGTTATGATTCGTTCCTTAATTGGTATGCCAGCTCATGGTGCTTATGGATTGATCATCGGAAAGTTTTATGGACAAGCGAAGTTAGCGGATATTCAGAATAATAAATCGAGGAGAAATAAATTGTTTTGCTTGGCAGTTTTTGTTCCAAGTATCCTTCATGGTTTGTATGATTGGCTGGTTAGCAGTCAAATTGTCACAATTGCCAGCTCCCCAAACTTAATACCAAGCATAATGATTGGGTTGGATATTCTTCTTGTTGTATTTGCATATTATTTGCTTTACCACGAAAAAAAATTGGGTCGTTAATAGACCGACTTTTACGATAAATACCCCAGTTTCCCTATACTTTCCAAAACAAAAAAAGGAAAGATTTTCTCTTTCCTCTTACTTATGATTATCTACATGCATAAAGCCCCAGTTGGTCGGCATGTAATAGCCATCCACTGCCATGTCCTTCAAATCACTGGAGACCAGCTGCCCCGTGATGTAATAAATCCGTTTTGCTTTGCGCTCGGCATCGCCAAGTTTTGCCAATAGACCATTCAAATCGTATTCCGGCATCAAATAATAATGAAAATTGAAGCCCTTTAAGCGCTCATGAGTGATCGCTCCTTCAAAGGTCAATAATTTTTGCAGTTCTTCATCATTGAATGCCAAGTCTGTTGGTGTCAAGGTCAAGCCTTTGTAATCAAATGAGTCTGTCATCACGCCACCCCTTCGACTCATTTTACCATATCTTAGAAAGTTTTCGGAAACTCATTCCGCTTTATTGCTCTTCAAATTTAACAAGATTTTCGCTTGTTGGCGAAAAAGCTGGTTCGTGAAACCAGACAGAAAAGCGAGTCACTACTCTTTCAGCCATTCGCGAGCATTTTGAACCTCGTCCATCGAAACTTGATGACCATAGGCAGTCTCTACTACTGTGACGTCTGCGCTTCGATCACGAAAAGCCGCGACTAATTCTGCAAAGGACGCTTCACTAACGATTGGATCTTGCTTGCCGCCGTAAGATACCCAAACTTTTTTATCTGCTAAATTAAATGATTGGGTATGAACTTCTAATGACATCGGATGGAAAAAGATGCCCTTTGATAAGGTCGTTTCACGTTCCAATAATAGATGAGCTGCGATATTCGCGCCGTTGGAATAACCAACTAAGACCCAATCCTCCAAGGCAATGCCTTTTTCTTCACTGATCGTTTGGATTTCTTCTAATAAATGATCTGTTTCCTTTTCCAAGCTTTCGAAGTCAAATTGACTCAAGCCATTGCGTTTGAAGAAACGATTCATTCCGTCTTCTTCGATTTTTCCGCGAAAAGATAAAATCGTACTGTCCGCATCTAAAATTTTCGCTAAGTCTACTAGCGATGTTTCATCGCCGCCAGTTCCGTGCAGCAAAATAAATTTCTTGCCATTGGGTTTTCCTGCTTGATAAAGATAGTCCATCTTCATACACCTCGCTTACTAATTGTAAGTTAACATGAAGAGGCTATATAAACAACTTTTTTGTTTAGCGGACCGCTTTTCGTTTATTGCGGAAATGGTTCAAGAGGATCAATACCAGCATCACACCGCTAGTAATCAATACTGCCTTTAACAGCAAATAATTTTCTTGTGTCATTTTTTTCTTCTTCGTCGTTTTATGAGGCTGATAGGGTATTCGTTTTCCACGAACTAATAATCGATGAGAATTTACGCCATAAGGGGTGCAGGTCAGTAGTGTCGCGTAATCTTTACCCTTTACGGCCTTCAGTGGTTCGGTGTGATCCGGGTCAATCACCGAAATTTTATCGACTTCATATGCTAGCTTTCGATCTAAGACATGGATATAAAAATGATCCCCTTTTTTCAAATCAGTCAAATCGGTAAACAGCTTGGCATTGGTCAGGCCAGTGTGGGAAGTCAAAACCGTATGGCTGCCCTCACCACCAATCGGTAGCGCGGAACCCTCCGAATGCCCCACTGCTTTGCGCAGGATCGTATCCTTCGTTCCATGATAAATCGGCAGATTCACGTCAATACTGGGAATTTTCAACTGTCCCATCGTTCCCTTGACGTTCAACACTTGGTAATAATTATCCGGCATCACGATTCCCGAGCCGGGCAGAAACGGATCATGAGCAGGCTGACCCAATAGATTCTCGTTATAGATTTGCGCCTGTTGGAAAATTTCCGCGACTTGCTCCGGCGTTAATTTGTCGACCTCTTGTTGATAATTCTCCATCACTTGAGTGGCGTTTTTCTGGTTCAGATAATTGCCGATGAAGGGGTAAGCAATGATCCCCAGCCCAGAAATTGCTAATACGACAATCAAAACGATCCGCTTCATCGCCTACTCCCCTTCCTATGTACAGAAAAAGCCGAGTGCTACTCGGCTTTTCCTCAAACATTAAACAGCTTTTTTCTTTTTGTTCATGGATAGAATAATCGCTAAACCGATCAGAACGATCCCGATCACAACTAGGATCATCGTGCCGATGCCACCAGTTTTTGGTAAGGTGAAGCCTTTTTTGTTGAGGATTTCTTTTGTTACAACGTGGTTAGTATCTTCGTCAGAAAAGGAAACCTTGACTGGATCCTGCAGCAAATTGTACCCGCTAGGTGCTTTGGTTTCTTCAATATAATACTCCATCGCAGTTGTTTCATCTTTGTGCGTTTTCAATCCGGCGAAAGTCGCTAATCCAGTCGAATCATCAGAAGTTACTTCATAAAGTGAATAACCAGCAGGAATTTGAGGATTCTCTTCGTCCTTTACTGCTTTGATTTCATTTGCTGCATTTTTATAGATATAATATTTGTCCAAACTTTCAAGATAATACAGCTTGAAGGTTGCTCCGCCAAGCGGGGCACCATCCTGATCCTGCTTCTTGATGGTGATTTTCCCAGTATTTACTTTGGTTGGAGGGGTCGGCGGTGTCTCTTTTTCACCATCAGGCGTAGTTGTATTTTCATATTCGATAACCGCCGTATTGGTCACTTCATTTTTTTCGACGTCGTTGATTTTGCTGTTGACCTTCGTTTTAAAATCAATGCGGATTTTTACAGCATTGGCATTGTTCGCCAGTTTGGCAATCCCTTCAGGAGTCAGCTCAATAACGATTTTTTCTTTCGCTGTCGGCGGGTTCGCAGCAGTTGCTGTGACCTTAAAATCCACCGGAGCATTCGTTCCGTCCAAGGTCTCAACAATTGACGTTCCATCTGCTTTTGTTCCGAACACTTCTACGCTGTCAGTCACGAAATTCAGTTTTTCATCTAGTTCATCGACAACTCTAAACGTTTTGTAGTCGCTGAAGTCTGTTGGGATATTGGCGGTTACTGACCATTTCACTTCATCTCCCACATTGACTGATGGGACTTCAGGTTTTTTCTCAGGATTCAAGCCTTCATTTTTCGGATAGACATGAACATCTTTTAACCAATCATTGCCACTAGGATTCGTCATTGGAACAGCGACGATAAAAGGCTTCACTTTTGAAGAAATATCCACTTCTTTGCCAGCAACTTTCGGAGTGCCATAAGTAAGATTTTCCTCAACAAAATAGTAGCCTTTTGATAAACCCGTGAATGTTAACTCTCCGGTCGCACTGGTTACGCCATTTCCATCATTCTTATTTTCACCTAAAGTATAAACGTAGGTTGTATTTCCATTACTGACTTCAAGCTTGCCAGCTGCGTTCTTACTATACGTCCAGCCATCTCCGCCTTGTGGCACAGCATGCTGCTCTTTTTTCACAGCATCCGCTGGAGTACCATCGATTGTCTCTAAGTCGCTAATTTTGTAGACATCAAAGCCCACACCGCTAACGGGCGGGTTCGTAATCCCATTCTGCACTGTTCCATCGTTTGCGTTACTTGGATGTGGATTGTCATTATCTACCCAGTATTTATGAATGTGCAAATTTCCAGTATCTGGTGCAGCCGCAAAGCCACTAACTGCTCCTCCCAATGTGGTTGCCAAAATAAACAGCACAGCAATGAACTTACTTACTTTTTTTCTCATCTTCTTTCCCCTTTTCCTGATTTATTTTTCCACCTTTTCGATTCTGAAAAACAAGCACCACAGAACCTAACAATACAATTCCTATTACAGCCAAGAACAATCGCAGATAACCGCCGGCTCGAGGCAAAGCGTTCGTGAGATAGTTTGGCAAATAGTAGTTGCCGTTATCTATGCGAAACGCCGGCGGTGAGGTGCCATCTCGGGCACGAATCTCAGTGATTTTTATTGCTTCTTCAATCTCTTCAACGGTGATTACCCACTCACCTTGAGGCAATTGGTAACCTTCCGCTGTTTTGGTTTCTATTAAAAGATATCGGCCCGGTTCCAATCGTTGCATTTCCACCAAACCACTCAGACTGCTTTTAGCGGTTCGATAAAGTTCTTGCATGTTCCAATACGTATTTTCAGCAGCGGGATCGTGGGGATCTGTTTCCCAAATTCCATCTGGACGCCCTGCGTATAGGCTGAATTCCACGTTTCCCAGCGGATCACGTACTTCATTTTCCTTATGAAAGCGCAGGGTTGGATATTGATAGGCTTTGTTCGTTAAGACAAATTCGTTGAAAGGATTATCCACCGCACCAGGTCGCAGATATGGATAGCTGGGATCACTTCCTGGTTGAACATAGGCTATGTCTCCTATAATAAGCGGCGTGGTCTTATCACTTTCTATTTTGTGTTTTACATAGGCGATCCAATAAGCCTGATCGTCTAGTTGATAGCCATCATAGGTTTTGACTTCTTGAATTGCGTAGGTATTTATCCCTGTGAATACTTCATTAACCTTCGTCAATCTTCCCTGATCATCCGTTTCAAATAAGAATTTCTCTTCTGAAGGATCGGTCACATTGTATTCAGGATTAATCAACGGGGTCCACTTAGTCGTATCTGTCAGGTCTTGATTGGTTTTAGGTCCTTCACCGCCAGTCCAGCCGCCAATGTATTTATAATATTTGAAAGCGACCGACTGCTTTTCATCAGAAGTCATGGCACGTTTAGTCGCAGCATCAGCTTTATAAATCGTCGTAGCCGTTGCTCGCTCATTTTTAATCGCATAATTATATTTCGCTACATAGCGAACGCCTGGCGTATTCGTTCCATAGGCATCCATGTAGCCACTACTCCACAGCACCCAATAAGCTTGACTGGCTGATGGACAATGAAAATCTGAATAGGTACTGGTCTCAACCAATGCATGAGTCCCGCTTGACGGAATATCCTTTTCGCCGATCAACATGCCGTTTTGGTCAGTCGTATAGGTATAGCCTTCCATGATTTGCCAATATCTTTCATCTGATGGAGGATGTTCTTTCGCTTCGCCGCTCTTCAGTCGATATAGCTGAAAGGCCACTTGTTCCTCTAAGAGAGCACCCTCACTATCAAAAGATGGCATCGGCTTACCTAGCATGTCTTCCTTGTAAATCGTCCAGCCCTTTTTCTCATTTTTTATGAAGGGCTCGCCATCAGCTTTTCCGGCGCCTGGATTTTTTGCACCATTTAATCCGATCCCGACTACATCAGATATTTTCGCATCTGTCGTGCCGTTGTCATTTGTTGTATATACGATCCAATAAATGTTTTTAATTACGGAATCTTCATCTGGAAGCTGGTATCCTTGATAGGTCTGTTTTTCCACCAGTGCAAATGTTTGCAAATCCCCTGCTTGATTTGTCAGCTCAATCCGCGAATCACGAATTTTTCCATTCGCATCCGTCGTGATCGTCACAGGCTCGCCAGCGATAACCAAGCGTTTCCACGTTCGATCCTTTTCCTCTTTTCCAGCTTCCTCTTCTGGGTGGGTCGTACGAACACCGGTCCAGTTGGCGTTGTAAACATATACATCAAAAGTAACCGTTTTCTCTGGACCAAGTGGATCGCCTTTATTGTTATAAGACGGCATCGGATTGCCATTCACATCTACTTTGTTGATGGAAAACGGCGAGATCGTCGTATCGATCAGATAGTATAATTTCAACACTAATGAGCCGTCCGACTTCACGACGCCTGTTTTCACTTCCAAGGCATGCTTTGGGATATAACGATACCCGGCAAATGTTCGTTCCTTCGCGGTAACAGCAGCATCCGTCTCCGCCTTGAGCGTTTCCTGATACTTCAAATCAAAGTCGGCCTGTCCACTGGAGCTTTCAGCCTGCTTCTGAACGTAATGAAGAACAGTATAGGTCGGTGCTGAAACATTGGTCACATGACGGATCGGAGCATTGCCCAAATGTGGGAGTGTAAATTCTTCCGAAACGACGGCCTTTGCCGCAGCATCATAATTCGGCGATAAGGTCTTGTCGTAGCCTGCTGGACTTTCCAGCTCAATAAAACGATAGGTGCCATTATCCAGCACCCCTGTCAGAATCCCGCCCTCTAAGCTTTGCTGCTCAATTTTAATATTTCCTTCACTGTCTTTTACCGCCACCGGTACTGTGATGACATCCGTCGTGTATTCCTTTCCGACCATCGTTTGCCAAGTCGTGCCATTAAGCTTCTGCAAACCAAATCTGACACCAGACATCGGGTTTTTCTTTTCGTCAAATTTGAAAAGAATTGCTTCGTTCGACTGTAACTGAATACTGCTATAAGGATTGTTCAGCCAAGTACTAACACTGCGGCTTTGAGGATTGGTTTCATTTACCACTTTTTTACTGTCCTGATAAAAATTCACCGTATTCTTTTTTTCTTCACTGGCCGTTTCCGGCGGATAGCGAACCATCAAGGAGATGTTGAAGATCGGTGCCTGTCCGCCTAAGACATTGCTGTCTCCATACGTCAGCGTGAAATAATCCTCAATCAAAGTTCGATCCGCTGCTGTATAAAAGCCATTCTTAATTAAATAATCCGCAGCCTGTACCGCAAAATCCAAAACCGGAATACTCGTTCCGCTAACCTTTCGACCAGATGACGCATACTTTTGCGAAGTCAGATCGCTTAACTTTTTCAATTTGTTCGCTTCATTATTGCTGCTGGACACATCGCCGAAGCAGACCATCACCGTACTTTTTTGCGAAAGCGCATCATAATAGATGCCGTATTGATAATCCCGCGCCTTTACTCGTGCTTTAAAAGCTTCTTTACTTTCATCATTTTTTTGAGTGATTTTATCAAAGGAGGTAGCCTGCGTAGGCTTCTGTCTCATCCCTGTCCCGTTGCTTGTTCGATATTCCGGACCTTTTCCCCCATCAAATAAAACATAGCTTTCGTAAGCCGGAGCCGAAGAGGTCAGCCCTCCAGCCGATTTTGTGCCATCGTAAGGATTCTTCTCCGTGAAGGGAAACATGATCGGCACCCGTGTCGTCGCCGAGATCATGATCGAGCCCAGCGTAGCTCCCGCATCCAGTTCATCCTCTACATAGATTCCCTGAACATCTGTCGCATGTTCTCCCCAGCCGTATTGTGGATTCTCAGCATCATAATACCAACCGGTTTTTGGATTGACTTTTTCATCAAAAACATCGCCGCCCAGTTCATTTCCAGTCGGAAGATTGACAGGAATCGAGAACTGAATCGAATTTGTTCCCGCGCTCATCGCATTCTTATAGCTGTAAGCGTTGGCCGGCGAGACCTCTCTAGCATTGAAATAAATCTGCTGCGTCAGTCCGCCAAAGGCCACCTTTTGAATCCCGGCCTTCACCGTGTAATTTTTCAACGCCTGATCGCCAATATTAAAATTCGTTCCTGAAATCGTCGAGGCCGTCAAATGACTAACGCCACTGGTAAACTGGATGCGAACTTGTTGTGTCGTGTAATTATGCTCTGGGCTGGCTTCAATAAACCATTCACCGATCTTTACACTGACACCTTCGATCGTAGCCATGATCGGTGTCGCACTCACCGAACTATTCACATGCCAATGACCATTCGCATCCGATTGATCATCCAGCGTCCCTTCATTTTGCGGGATCAGCAAAGTAAAATAGTCCCCAGGCTGAACAGGATTCTCAGCAGTATTGGCAATTTGCCAATTGAACTTCAACGTATAAGCCTTATCAGAGATTGCGGGGTTACTTGTCGTCAGCTTTTCATTCCCCGCATCATAAATGCCCCATTCCGTAACCTGCACTCGATTGGTCAATGCTATCTTCGGTGCAATCTGTTCCTTCTTTATACTTGTTTCCGATTCTTCAGTAACTGATTCTTTTATGGAGGCAGCAGTTGAGACAGTCGCCTCTTCCTGAAATGGTGTCCCCGACTTGCTATTTATTTCATTTAACGTATCCGTTGTTTTCAAACTTTGATTGGTTGAAGAAGTTAGCGTCTCTTGAGCCTTCGATTCGCCCGCAAATAATATCGGAAATAGGATGGCTAATATTATCATGGCTACTGTAAGCAACCCGATTAATTTCTCAATAGCACTTCTTTTTCTCCTCAATGCAACTCACCTATCCTCCCTCTTTTTCACCAAAAAAGAAAAACAACAGCAACTAAGTTATAAACCTAATAATATATCACAAAAGATAAATCAAGTTATTATATTAACGTTTCTATATATCATATTTTACTATCTTATTATTAACATTTCAAATATTTATCGTGATAAACCGAATAAATCGATTAAAATAGAATTATATTTAAATCCACAATTGAAGAATGCTGATAAAAATATTTTCCTAAAAAAACATTTTTGCTTGCTGATCCTGATAAATGTTTCTATTTGAATCCCATATCAGTATCGTCCATACTGAGCAAAATTCTTACTCGTTGAAAAAATCGTATGCCGGCAAACTCGCGTCAACAATGATTAAATAAATAGACTTATCATAACGCCCAATTGAAATCGTTCAACAAAACAAACAAAAAAATTGATCAATAATCCAAACTTTCTGGACATCGATCAAGCTCCAGCCAACAAAAAAAGCAGCTAGGAGTCTTCTCCTAACTGCTGTGATCCACACTATTAAACTATAGCTACGCCATCCGTCTCTTAATCAATCCGCAAAGCAGGTACCCAATAACACACCCAGCAAAATTCGTAAAAATATCCCAAATATCGAAAGTCCCTAGGTAAAACACATATTGGATCGTCTCGATCCCAATAATCGAGATCAAAGCAATTACTGCCGCCTCCACTTTTCCAGCCCGCAAGCCATACAAAACTCCCAGCGGAATGAAATAACCAGTATTCAAAATCAACTCAATGATCTGCTGACTATTATTCAAATAAAGCTCAAAAGGATTCAAATTAAACGAATGATACGCCCGCGCCTTCGTGAATAGCATAATGAACAACAATAAGAAATAGCAGCTATAAAACAGATACAGATAGACATTCCAAAACTTCCGCTGCTCCCACTGCCAATAAAACAACCACAAGCCCAAGAAGATAAAGACCCACAACGCCTCATCCGTATACTCAAACCGCTGCGTCATCGCATCCAAACGCGGATAATTCTGCAACGTCGGCAGGACCAAATAATAAACCATCCCATAGCTCAGTATAAAAGAAACAATTCCCGCAATGATTTTCCTCATTCGATCCCCTCCTTAGTTTCACGACCGCGCAAACACGTGGTCTTTATAGCAAATAATTATAACGAAACATCTCAAAAGGTTCATTAAAAAGACTGCTTCCCAAGAAAAGCTTAAAGAAAGACCAGAAGCCACGCTCCTGGTCAGGAAAAAATTATTTAAGTTGAGCCTTCAATTCCTCTTGGACGCGCTTCAGCTCACTCGGATCAATACGTTGATAAGATACACCATCCTGCATGAAGCCCTCACCCTTCAGCTGATCAGATTTGATATTGCCAAATGCTGTGCGATAGTCTCCCATCAAACTTCGCATATCCGAAAAACTCAGATCCGTCTTTACGTTCTCGCCCATCGTCTTCAAGATCGATCGATAATTCGTCAACCCTTTGGTACTCAATACCTGCTTGGCAATACCAGCAATGATTTGCCGTTGCCGCTCCTGCCGGCCATAATCCCCATTCGGATCATCATAACGCATCCGAGAATACTTCAAAGCATCCTCACCATTCAACTCTTGTTTCCCTTTTGGAAGATTCTTCCCATCATATGTATATTCAAACGTATTGTTGACCTCAATTCCGTCAAACGCATCGACTAACGTTTCAATCTTTGCATGTGTGTCTCGAGGTAAACTAACCATTCGATGTCGGAATCACTATCATCTTACTCGATCGTTCCTTCTCCGTGCGCCTGTGTCTATGCCTTAAAGCAAAATGATAAACGGCTCCTAAGCAGATTCGTTTGTTGCTTTATCCATTCCGATCCACAGTCTCATAGGCATAATATCATTCGCTTTGGAATTTATATCTAAGCCTAATCATTCTTTTCTATTGCCTTTAAATCTTCCTTAATTTGTGTTGAAGAAACTTCAGGTGTACGAGATAAATAGACAACTTCTGCATTAGTTTTTTCAGCAACAAAATCAAATTTGCCAGCCCAATCATCTCCCATAACAAATGTATCGACATGATACTCTTCAATGTCTGGAACTTTTTGCTCCCATCCATTTTCAGGTATGACCAAATCAACATACCGAATAGCTTCTAAAAGTTGCTTTCTCTTTTCATAAGAAAAATAACACTTTTTTTGTTTTTCATTCCAATTGAACTCATCAGTTGATAGAGCAACTATTAAATAGTCACCGTATTCTTTTGCACGACGCAATAAATTTATATGACCATAATGAAGCAAATCATATGTTCCGTAAGTAATTACTCGTTTCAATTTTTTTCCCTCCTAAACAACGATATTTTCTTAATCTAATCGATTTTTACCTGACCTAAATAAAGAAAAAATCGTATTCC
>NZ_NGLG01000001.1:2102501-2103734 GCF_002140655.1 Enterococcus sp. 3H8_DIV0648
TCTTTGCACGTAATAATAATCTTTTGACTTGATTAGTGCGACTTTTTTTGCGCATGATAAAATTTCATATATGACCGCCATATCTTCATAATAGATACCTTTAGGGAATTCAAGATCATTAAAATATTTTCGAGGAAACAGTTTTCCCCAAGCGTTATGTTGAAATTTTCTATTCAGTATACATTTTATTGCAGTCACCTCATCTACAATCTGAATACCCTTTTTTTTACTTTCGGCTTCGACTAATTTGGAATCCTCGTATACTATATGGAATTGACTACAAGAAATATCACCGCCTAAATTGATTCCATCAACAAGACTTTCAATGTAATATTTCGATACATAATCGTCACCATCTATAAAAGTAATATAATTCCCATTTGATTGTTTTACTCCAAAGTTTCTAGCATCACTTAACCCACCGTTTACTTTATGATGAACTTTTATTCTAGAATCGATGTTTCTATATTTGTCTAGTATGTATCCTGTGGCATCTGTAGATCCGTCATCAACCAGAATAATTTCAATGTCCTTATATGTTTGTTTAATAACCGATTTTATACAGCGCTCAGCAAAAATTTCAACATTATAGAATGGAATGACCACTGATATTTTTATTTTCATATATAATCACTCTTCACAATAATTTTTTTCTATTTTTTTTATCATTGTATTAATAGAAAACTTCTTTTCGAAATTTTTTTCAATTGTTTCAGGAGTAATAGAGTTTTCTCCATTAATTGCATCAATAATTATTTTAGCGGCTTCATTTACCATATCATTACTTACTAAATGTCCTGTAACTTTATTGTCAATAACTTCACAATTTCCAGTGACATTAGTAGCAATCACTGGAACTTTTGCTCTCAATGCTTCTAGGGGAGCATAAGGCAGTCCTTCATAAAGAGAAGTAAATAAGAATAGATCGTATGCGACTACAATGATATCACTATCCTTTCGAAATCCGTAAAATCGTACATTTTTTTCTAAATTATACTCCTTAACCTTAGCCTTAACTGAATACTCCAGTGGTCCATCACCTATCCACACAAAAATTGAAGATGGTTTTTCTAGAACAACTTGTTTTGCTACTTCAACAAAGGCTAGTGGATTTTTTTGAGTTGTTAATCTTGCATTATTACCAATAATAAATGCATCTTCAGGTAAAGATAATATTCTTCTTGCTTCCTCTTTTGTAGGCAATTTAACAGTAGGCAATCCATTATATATGAC
>NZ_NGLG01000001.1:2105571-2110921 GCF_002140655.1 Enterococcus sp. 3H8_DIV0648
AATACATACCTTCTTATTACATTTTTTCTAATACGCCCCATCCGGCTTCATCATTACTTTTATCGTTTTAATTATCAACGCAATATCATATCTGATTCCGCGCTTTTGAATATAATCAATATCAAAATCGACCATTTCTTCAAAATGAACATCATTGCGTCCACTAACCTGCCACAATCCAGAACAGCCTGGTTTTACCAATAGGCGTTGCATATCATACTGCGTATATTCTGCAACTTCTCTTTGTAGTGGTGGACGTGGGCCAATCAAACTCATATCGCCTTTGATAACATTGAGCAATTGAGGGAGTTCGTCTAAGCTTGTACGGCGAATGAACTTGCCGAATTCAGTAACTCTAGGGTCTTCTTTAATTTTGAACATTGCGCCTCTGATTTCGTTCTTGTCCGCTAGAATATCTAACTGTTCTTCTGCTCCCACACACATTGAACGGAATTTATACATGGTGAACAGTTTACCGTTTCGGCCGACACGTTTTTGTTTAAAGATCACTGAAGCGTTTGGCTCTTCTTTATGTATTTTGTAGGCAACCCACAGCATAATAGGAGAGATGAAAATGAGTCCAAGCGTTCCTAAAACAAGGTCAATAATCCTCTTGAGCAGATCATAGCCTTTTTGATTCTCTATTTTTTCCTTATCTAACCAAATCAACTTGGAATGTCCTTGATTAGGGTAGGTTTTATCATTCAAACTATTCACGTCCCCAAAAGTCTTCTCACTTTTCATCACTTAGTCCCCCCAACAAACTATTAATTAAAAAAATTTGAAGCGTGGTTCATTTTATTGCTCGATACTTCGGTCTGACTACTGAATCCCCATTCACCAAGTCTTTAGCCATTTGCTGCATCGCTGCAACCATCTCTCTGCCGCCGATTTTCTCGATTTCTTCATAGGCTTCCTTCATTAAAAATGTCCGATGCCGAAGATTGTGTGCATCAGATGCAACCATGTAGAGCATCTGATGTTCAAGCATTAGCCTTGCTGTTTTCTGTATCTCACTGCCAAATATCCCCACGATACTTGGTGCAGTTAGTTGTGTGAGTGTGCCCATCTCAAGGAATGAGACTAATCGATTCGGTTCCTCTCGAAAGACTGCATTTCTTTCTGGATGAACAATCACCGGCACATGACCTTGATTTAGCAAACGATAGAACATTTGCTCAGCATAGATCGGAATCTCATTGGTAGGAAACTCAATCAGCAGATAAGTATTATCCAAATCAGTAAATAAAATTTCCTCTCGCTTGATTGCCGTTAATAGCAGCTCGGTAAGCCGAACCTCTTGCCCTTCCAGCAAAGTCAAATCTAGCCCTCGTTGATCAAGTTCACTTTGTAAAGCAGCAACATCTCGAATGATTTGATCTGCCGGGTTGTTATACTTCCCATTATTATGATGAGGCGTACACATCAAATGAGTGATCCCTTGGCTGATTGCTTTTCTTGCCATCTCCAAACTATCCTCTAATGTCTGTGCGCCATCATCTACTCCTGGCAAGATATGACTATGTAGATCGATCATCTAGTACTCACTTACTTTCCTTCCGTGCCATAATAGTAATAGGAATCTTCTCCCTGTTTCTTACCGTTATAGACAACTCCGAGAATTTTCGCTTGGACCATGTCCAATAATTTTTTTGCTTCTAAAATTGCTTGCTTATTCGTCTTACGTTCACGAACGACCAAGATCGTCCCATCAACATATGAAGACATGATTTGCGCATCCGTTACTGTTACAACTGGAGGCATATCAAAAATTACCAAGTCAAAGGACTCGCTCAATATTTCCACCAATTCATGCATCCGTTGAGAACCGAGCAGTTCAGACGGATTCGGCGGAGTCGGTCCACTTGGCATTAGATATAGATTCTCAATGTCTGTTTCAACCAAACGACTGCCGACCTGTGTATTTCCTTGCGTCAGAAATACGTTTTCCATCTCAGGTTCTGATAAGAAGCTGCCAGTCGCAGCATTGCCTTCTGTTAAGTAATTACTTAGTCCATTTACATTTGGCACTTTGAAACTCAACGCGACATTTGGTTTCCTCAAATCCGCATCCACTAATACAACTCGACTGCCCGCGTTGGCAAAAACAACGGCCAGATTTGCTGCCGTAGTTGTTTTTCCTTCTGAAGGACCAGAGGAGGTTACTACAAGTGATTTGATTTTCTTATCTGCTGAAGAAAACTCAATATTCGTACGAATCTTTCGGTATTGTTCAGCTGCCGTTGAAAAAGGATTGATCGCAGTGATCAAATCAACTGGTGTAATTGCTTGTCTCTTTTTCGCCATCTAAAAATTCCCCTTACACACGTTTTCGATTACGAGTGGGCGCTGTGCGAGTCCCTCGTGCTTCTCTTTTATTCTCTTGCGGAGCAGCTGGTGTTCCACGATTTTCATATAATTCTTTTTTGCTGATTTCAGATACTTGTCCAAGAATCGGCAACTCTAATACTTCAATAATGAAGCGTTCGTCTTTTACCGTCTTATCTAGTAACTCCGTTAAGAATGCTAATCCGACACCTAGCATCAATCCTACAACGGCTCCAATCAACAAGTTCAACTTATTGTTAGGAAAGACTGCTTTAGATGGTACGACGCCTTTTGAAGTGATCGTCACTTTATTAACTGCTAAAACATCCTCTGCTTTTTCTTGGAATGTTGTCGCTGTTACATTTGCGATCGTCGCAGCTTTCCGTGGTTCCGGTGAAGTAGCCACGATTTGGAACATTTGCGAGTTCTGCGCCTGTTCAACTTCGATCATGTCTTTCAATTCAGCATTGCTGTAGGTGTATTGGTATTCATTTTGTAGTTGCTTTTGGACCGCATCAATAACGACATCGCCTTTAATCATATCTTTATATGTATTGATCAAGAGCACGTTCCCATTGATATCATTTTGCAGATTCGTATTTGCACCTTCTGCTGGGTTGTTTTGCACGATCAGTTGCGCGGCTGAGTCATATTTGGGTGTAATCAAGAAAAATGTCACGACCGCAGCCAATCCGATCCCAGCGATGGTCGTCATCAGGATCAGTAATGCTTTCTTTTTTAAAACTTGAAATAATTCTTCTAAGCTGATTGTTTCTTCCATCTTTTTTCCCTTCACTAACGAACGTTATGTATTTTTTTAGAACGCATTCTTTCACTGATCAGCGCCAATAGTATTGCTAGAACAGTCAATGCTAGTCCTACAAAGACAAAACTCAAATCAAACGCTGTAATGTAGCTTGTCACAAAGCGATACAGACCTTCCGACATAATACCTAGTCGATTGATCGCTCCACTAAAGTAGATGATCGCTGGTAAAACGGCTAACATTAGTCCTGCACCTAAAAAAGTCACACTGCTCCAGCGGACCTTCTGATGTTTCATCTTGACCATCAATAGCAAGCCGACGAACACCAAGATGAAGGCAACACCAACTATGACCAAAATCATGGTCAAAGAAGATTTGAAAGCCATCACTTTTTTGCCATAACTTAATAAGTAAGGAATCTCGATATAGTTCGAGTAATTCTTCGTCGCACTATTCGCTAAGTTAGTCAAATTACCTTGTGTCGTTTCATCAACAGCAATATTTTTCTGCTGCGCGTATTGATTGACGTTTTTTAAAATATTGTCTTTGATTTGATCCTCCCCTTGGAGTTCAAAGGGAACCTCTTGATAAATACTGCGAATATAATTATCAACATTTGCTGAAACTGTTTTTTCCGAGACGACATCAGCTAAGACCTCCGGCGGGATGTTACTGCCGCGTCCTAAGTCCTGGATGCTTTGTGTCATATCTTTACGGATCGTTTCTGTGTAATCTGTCTTATGAACCTGTTTGATCATAAAGTTCTGATTGAACAAGGTCATACGAATACAAATCAACGCTAATGTGGCAAAGAGGAGTAAAGACCCAATGAATGCTAAGACCCATCGTGGGGCATTTCTTGTTGCTTGTTTCATAGTTTGCCTTTCCTCCTACTCGTTTCCATTAATAATTGGACCTGAAACATATTCTCCGATGGCAAATAAACGTTCATCAGTTAGACCTAAGCTATCTAATGGATAGCAGGTATAGAGAATAATTCGTCGGTCATTTCGTTGATAAATCAGATCGTCAATTTCTTTATCTTTTTTGTTTCTAACGTCGAGCTGCGTAATCTGATACGTGTAATTGCCGTAGGTCGTTTGAACCTCGATCGTATCACCTACTTGAGCTCCGCCTAGTTTGCCGAAATCATCGACATTATGTCCGCCAATCAGCGATGTGCCTAATTCACCGGGGTATACTGATCCCATGAATTGGCCTGCGCCTTGACGTAAAATTTGTTCGGTATCTCCGAAATATAAAGGAACATCCAACTGTACTTTTTCTATCTTTACTTTACCGAAAAGCTCCCCTCCCACTGGGTAATTGATCTTACTTGATGGAAGTTCATTCTTTTCATTTGTTGCGATTTTTTTATTGTCCACAGCCTCAAATGTCTGTTCCGTCGCCTCAAAGTCGGGAGTATCTGTTAATAAAAACAATTGAATAGAAGAAGTTACAAATTGAATGACAGGTCTTCCTATGACATACATCAAAGAATAGCCGATAACAAGAAAGATGATCGGAGCGATCAACATCGCCCCAACCCTCTTCAGCCTAGAAGCCTTACGCAAGTTTCTTACGTCCTACTACAAATGCACCTGCTGCAACAAGTAATAAGCTTGCGAAAGAAATTGCACTAGACAAATGTGTAATGCCTGTTTGTTTTACTGCACCACCTGATGTGTAAACCGTACTGCTTGCTGGCTTAGTCGAACTGGTTGTACTAGCTGAACCTGAACCTGGCTGAGTAATAGAATAGCCTCCAGGTGAGAAGGTGATTGTCAGCCCTAGGATATTCGCCGCTTTGGTGATAATATCCTTCAATTGGTTCTTGGTGTTCAATGGCAAGGCTTTAATCAAAGCTTCAATAGAATTGATATTTGAAACATCAATACCTGAAGATTCTACTAAAGAACGAGCGCTTTGGATTTGTGCAACAACTCCGTTCACTTGATCAGCAGAAACATCATTTTGTTTCAAGAAATTTTCTGCTTGTGCGCGTTCTGATGCACCAATGTTAAACGTCTTTCCGCCTACAGTTACGCCTTTATCCAGCTCCGACAAAATTCTTTGTTCATCAGCAGTGATGGCACCATCTGCATGAGCACTAGGCCCAACAAATAAAACCACCGCGATGAGCGCAATTAACCCACTTACAATTTTCTTCATCTACATACCTCCCTTACTAAGTATTTTATGTTACTCGTGTCACAATTCAGCAGAAAAATCCAATTTTTCCGCTGAATTTAGTAT
>NZ_NGLG01000001.1:2111815-2120516 GCF_002140655.1 Enterococcus sp. 3H8_DIV0648
GGATCTTTGAAGCCAAATACTGACACGTTTAGATTATTGTATCTGTCTCTTATACACATCTAGATGTGTATAAGAGACAGCTATAATTCAGACTAATTATTTGATAATAATTTTTATTCTGTCTTATTTTCTCTTTCGCACATAAGCGATACCCACTACTATCAATACAATGATCGCTCCAATACTAAAGAGAGTGACTCCTTTTTCCTCTCCCGTTTTCGGATAATATCCTTGTTTCGGCGTTTGTGGTTTATTGGTCGTATTCGATTTGTTAGGTATCAATTTGTTCTTAGCAACCACTTCAACCTGTGCAGGCTTGCCGCTATGTGCCGCTGACATCGTAAAACTAATCAGCTGCTCTGACAATTGATAGCCTGCTGGTCCTTTGGTTTCTTTAAAGTAATACTTGCCTGGCGCCAGATTTGTCACTTGCAGTTTTCCGTCGGCTGCTGTCTTCAAATTATCACGCAGTACTTTGTGGCTATTATCCAGCAATTGGAACTCAGCATTTGATAGATGCTTATTGGCATTGTCGGCATCAATCTTGGTTAGTTCAACGTTTCCTTGATAATTAATAAAATCTTTCCCATTTAGAGCTTCAACCACCGCGGGTTTGTTCGCTGATTTAGTTGGGATTGTAAATGGTATCTCGGTTTTATTGATCAAATAGCTCTCTGGTGCTTCGGTCTCAACAAACTTATAATTACCAGGAGCTAATCCAGTGGCTGTAACATCGCCATCTTTATCAGAGTAGATAACCTCACCAACAGCTTTTCCATCTCCATCATGCACTTCAAATTTCGCATTAGCTAACGGTTTATGATTTACATTTGTTTTACGGAAACGAGCCGAACCTTGATAGTTTATGAATTTATCACTAGCGATCACTACCGCGGGCTTGCCATTAGATTTTTCATCGATAGTAAACGGAGTAGGTGTGCTATTAATCAAGTATCCTTTTGGTGCTTTCGTTTCAACAAATTGATACTCACCAGGAACAAGATCTTTTGCGGTAACCTCTCCCTTTTCATTCGTCTTCAAGTCTTTTTGAACTGAATCACCATTCTTCTTTTGGACTTCGAAGACTGCGCCTGATAGTAATTTCCCGGATTCCGCTTTCTTCGTCAGCTTTACCGTTCCTTGATAATTCTCAAAATCTCCTAAATCAAGCGTAGCTGGCTGGCCATTTTGCGGATAGATCGTAAATTTATGCTCGGTTGTATCAAGGATATAACCAACTGGTGCTTTGGTTTCTTTCAAGATATAGTCACCAGCACTCAATCCTTTGGCATAGAATGCACCATCGTTATCTGTTTTGATCGTCGTTTGAGTATTCCCATTCTTATCAATTGTTTCCACCGGATTATTTGTATCAGTGGATTTAAAGAGTTCGTATTCGGCTCCGGCGAGTGTTTTATTGCCGCTAACTTTTCTTCCTTTAATAGAAGCTTGATAGTTCGCCAAATCTAAAGTCATTCCCTTAACTTGCTGATTATCCACCACGAAATAAATCGGTTGACTGCTGATAAGATAGTTAGGAGCGGTCTGGGTTTCGACTAATTTGTAACTTCCATCTGCTAAAGCTAGATTGCTTAAATCAATCGTGCCATTGGATTCTGGTTTCAAGTCATCCTTGATCAATTTCCCAGTTGCTGATCCATCATCAATATATAAAGCAAAGATGACCTTAGATAGATCTAAGCTGCCTGAACTTTCACCATCCGTCTTCTTCAAGTTAATTTCCTTTCGAGCATTTTGGAAATCCCCTGCGTCAACGACATAGGTGCCGTCTTCGATTTTATTCAAATTGTTTTGTTCATCGGTCATAGGCAGCGTCACTGGTACACGATCAGGAATAACGACCGTCAATGGGAAGGTGTTTAACAAGTAGCCATTAGGTGCCGCTGTTTCCTTCACATAATAAGTTCCCGGTGCTAAATCCGTGAACTCAACAATTCCCTTAGAATCAGATTTAACTTTTGCAGGTTCGGTGTCGCTGAAGTCTGATTTTGTATAGAGTGTGAATTCTGCTCCGGCTAGGTCAATAATTTTGGAATCATCATATATATCGTTTCCGATTTTATGAAGTCGAATCGTTCCCCGATAGTTTGCGACATCCTCAGCAAGTTTAACAACCGCTGGTGCGCCTTGATTTTCTGCTGGAATCTCAAAAGCTAAGTCTTCATTCGTCATGATATACTTGCCCGCGTTGCCTTTATTCGGTGTTTCCGTTTCTACAAAGCGATAGCTTCCGGGTGCCAAACCAGTTACGCGAACAATACCGTCTTGATCTGAAGTAGCTGTTTTATCAGCAACATCCTTGCCATCAGCATCAACAACTTTAAATTTCGCCCCTGGCAATACTTTTCCTTCACCATCAGTTTTGGTCAGCTGAGCAGTTCCTTGATAGTTGATAAAGTGATCTTGCACTGTTACTATCGCGGGCTGTCCTTCGGCTTTTTTAGGAACGGTTACTGGAATAGTCGTTGTATTAATCAGGTAACCGGTTGGTGCAGCGATTTCCTTGAAGGTGTAATCACCGGGTGCCAAATCGTTAAAGAGAACTTCACCTTTATCATCTGAGGCAACTGTTTTACCCACAGGCTGATCATTACTATCCAACAATTGGAACTCCGCGCCTGCCAATGGCTTATCATTCACATCAGTTTTGATTAATTTAACAGAGCCTTGATAATCCACAAATGGCTGATTGATTGTAATCGTCTGCGGTTGGCTCTCTGCCGAATTCGGAATGGTAAATTCAACGGCTTGAGCGTTGATCAAATAATTAGCTGGTGCTTTGGTTTCTTTGATCGTGTAATCGCCGGGTGCTAGTTTATCAATTGTGACTTTTCCATCTGAGCCAGAAGTTGCTTCTCCGACAGGTTGATCATTTTTATCATAAACCGTAAATTCCGCACCTCTCAATGGTTGATTGGCTTTGTCGACTTTCGTCAATTCAACCGTTCCAAGATAATTTCGTAAAGTTAATTTATCGCCGGGCGCTGTTTGATCGTTTGTTGTGACGACTGTCGGCTTGCCTTCTGCACTCGCTGGAATCGTAAATTTGATTTTTTGTGTATTCACTAGATACTTATTCTCATTCGAGCTTTCTTGGAAATAGTAATTGCCCGGAGCTAGACCTTTGACGGTCACATTACCGTCAGCATCAGATTTAATACTTTCCGGTGTCATTTTCTCCGGATTGGCAGTGTCCGTATAAACATCGAAAACTGCTCCAGCTAGTTTACTGAAACCATCATCCGAGGTATTTTCTGCCTCTTTATAAAGTTGGGCAGCTCCTTGGTAGTTAACATTGGCATCCCCATTGATTGGAATATCCAAAACAGGAGGATCGCTTTCAGCTTGGTCTTCTACTGTAAAAGGAATTTCTTTGGTGTTCAACAGATATCCCTTTGGTGCAGTTTTCTCGACAAACTTGTAGCTTCCCGGTGACAGTTCAAAGGCTTGAATATTCCCATCTAGCGCATCCGAAGTGAAAAAGCCATCACTACCGGCTCCTTTGGTTGAATCTGTAATTGGCTGCCAGTTTTCACCTTTGTGCATCAGTAATTGATATTTTGCCCCGCCTAAACCATGACCACTCGCATCAACTTTTTGGAACCGTACCCCTTCTTTATAGTTTTTCAGTGGTGTCTTTTCATCCAAAACGATCTTCTGTTCTGCATTATCGATCGTGATCGCAGTATCGTCTTGATTGTTGGAGGTAGGCGTCGTAAAGCGAACGAGCTGTTGGTTGAGCAGATAATCATCTGGCGCTTGTGTTTCCTTGATCGCATAAGTTGTACCTGGTGCTAGATTCTTAAAGGTAAAATACCCATCGGCTCCAGAAGTGACCGGATCTCCGATCGTTGTTTTCCCATCAGCCGTATATAATTGGAAACGCGCTCCTGCTAACGGGGTATCTTTTCCTTCCAGATAGTCTCGCCCATCAACTTTCTTGAAACGTGCGGAACCTTGGTAGTCAATCAAAGCCTCGCCGTTATTCAATTGAATCGTTGTTGGCGCTTGGTTTCCAGTCGATACTGGATCGATAGCAAAAGTAATTTCTCTACTATTTAAATAGTATCCTTCTGGCGCTTTGCTTTCCTTTAATTTGTATTTCCCAGGTGCCAAGTTGTTCAAGTTTAATTGACCGTTACTATTAGTCACATAGGAACTTTGATCGCCATAGTCTTTGAAGTCATTCGAATTTAACTCAGCCCGTTGTAAACTGAACCCTGCTCCTGCAAGATTTTTCCCGAATTCATCGGTTTTCTTCAAGACTGCTGAACCTTGATAATCTTTTAGCTGCAGGACACCATCGGAGACTGCTTGATCATTGACGAATACCCCGCGAGTATTATCTTCGTTTTTCTTCACTTCAAAATCAATCAACGTTTGATTAATTTGATAGTTGTCTGGAGCAATTACTTCTTGGATACGATATTGGCCATCACCGAGACCTGATAAATCAAAGCCTTGCGTTGTTGGTACGATTGACTTAACGAATGTGTAATTGGGAGTTTCCTTGGTTCCACTATTTTGATAAAGGCTAAACAATCCGCCTGCTATCGGATCGCCAGCGCCATTAGTCTTATTGAAAAGCACTTTAACTGGTTTATTTTCAATCTGCGTAATCGGTGTGTCACTGCCAGTATCTACCGAAACTTTTCTTCCATTTAATAGGTCCGGTGAGATTGTATAACCATTGGGTGCTTCAATTTCTTTAACATAATATTCGTAAGTCGAACTAGTCGCGATCAAATTTCCAAAAGTCGCTATTCCCTGACTATTAGTTGTTGTTTGATACAACACGTTGGTCTTATTCGTCTTTGTATTTTTACGTAACAGTTGCAAAACAGCTCCGGGAACGATACTGCCGTTGCCGTCAGTTTTTTGAACAATAATTTTCCCCTTCGTTCCAAATGCTGTACCGTTAGATTCCTGAATCGCCACCGTAATAACCTGCCGCGCATCTTTTCCCGGTAACTCTCTACCCTCGCTTGAGATCGAAGCTTCGTTGGTTACAGTCTCTATTTCAGAGGTGAAGCTAGGTTCAGTATCGTAAATCAATACATAGGGCTGCTCGATTACACCAGTTAGATATTCTCCAGGGTTATTAGGATCTAGTCTTTCCTGAATATCTGACATATCAACGGTGAAACTCTGCTGACCTGTTGCCGGATCAGTCGTCACATTTACTTTGTATTGGCTGCTCGGAACTAACTGATCAGGTTGAACCGTTGTCGAACTGCCTGAGCCTGAATATTTTCCAGTATATAATTTAAAACTTTCTTGCAGGATTTGATTAGAGCTTGGCGTATCTTGAATTTTTACATTTGAAAGTAACGATTGGTTAGGATTGATATCCAACTGCCAATTGATTAATCCCGTTTGAGTATTATACTTTCCGGTTTTAACTGCTGACTTCCCGCCAAAAGCAATTGAGACTGACGCTGTCAAATGCTGTTCAATTCCTTCAACAGTGGTTATCGCAGTATTCCGATACGTCGATTGATCATAAACGATTTTTCCTTCTAAAGTCGTTTTGAATTGAATTCGGAAAACCATTGGGGAACCTGTTTCATCCCAGCCCGGAATATAATTGGCTTTAGAACCAAACTCTATCGCTAGCGTTCCTTGCTCAGTTTCCCCAGTTGGTTCTGGAATGGTCGTCTTTAAATAATCTTTGCCGACTTGATTGCCTCCATAGGTATTTCCTGTTGCCGCTTGGAAATTCCCTTTTGAATTGATCGTTCCTCTTGTCACGGTCAATGAATCCGGTTCGTAGACTTGATTTCCAGTGATTGGATCTTTGAAGCCAAATACTGACACGTTTAGATTATTGTAGTTTGCAATGACGGTCCACGTAATTTCCTTCGTTGCTGGATTGTAGCTGCCGGACTTCATCCCTTGATTGACTTCTTGAGTGCTAGTCTTGAAATCGGTCGAACTTGAAGATGAATAAGGTGTTCCGTTATTCGTAAAATCGGCTTGCATCGTATTCTTATAATCAACACTTGTATTTGGATTAGGGACATCTTCACTGAATTGATTATATGCAGTGTAGTATTCCATCTGAAACTGATGATTCGTTTTGGCATAGCCATTTTGAAACTTCACAGTAAAATTCTCGAATCCTTTTTGGTCAGCAGTAACATTCACAGTAAGAACATAATCTGCGGTTGCTGGATCACCGATTGTTCCAAAATCTTCTCCATTTTTCCCTAACAGCCGCAATGCCCCGTTTAAAACTCGGTTGTTGTCATCTATATCATGAATCACAACCCCCGCATCTGTTTCTCCATTCGGGTTCTTCACTTTTGAAGGGATACTTACATATCCTTGTTCAGAATAACTCATTGTATCGGTAAAAAGAGCATTGTCCATTTCGTATTTGTTCTTGTTTAGGTCAACCACATAGTGAGCCATCTTCGTGCCTACGTCAACAGTCGGTCTATTTTTGATAACGACCTGTTGAACTGGATTTGTCACTACTTGGGGTGTTGTTGGAACATTTTTCGTTTGTGCCTCATTTGTCACTGCTTGCTGATTATTCGCTGCAACAATCTTATTAACCTTGGTTTTATAGGCGATGTTGATTGCTTTGCCTGCTTGAATATTATTCTTGAAGGTCACAGTAAACGGATTTGTTGATGTATCAATCGAATAATCCTTTGGATCAAGCGGCGCGCCATTGACTGGATTGCCGTTGTTATCAAAATTGACAGTATAAACATTGAAACTATTTGTCTCCACATCCATATTAGAAGAATACGTATCGGAAATGACCGTATCATCAGCCAGTTCTTTCTGTCCATAATTGTAGCGGATCAGCCAACTATATTCTTGGTTGATACTGTCATAGCCGGTCTGAACTTTTTCTAAAGCCTTTTTATAATTCAACTGAACTGTCGCTGAAGCCTTCAAATTGTCAGAACCGGTATTCAAATGAACTGTATTCGTGATTGGTACTGTTCCACCATTGGTTGGTTTTACTGAATCTTTGATGGTTGTAGAATAAATGACACGATAAGGACTGTTGATCTTAGTGTTGAATTGAATCGAACCATCGTCAGCAACCGTATACGTACTTGGATCAAGCGGTGTCTGTCCAGTTCCAGTGACATTGCCGTTGAAATCAACATTTAATGGGTAAACAGTGACTGCTCCAGTATCGGCTTTATTAAAGGTCACTTGGTCAGGAAAATTCTCAGTCAATAAAGGATTATCTAATTCCGAAAAATCTTTATTGAAATCAACGGTCCAATTGACTTTACTGGGATTATTTTTCGAATCTGTTTTGCCAGCCTTACTGATGGAGACGCCACCTGTAGGTTTGATGTTGATCGTCAATGGCGGAATATTGGTTTTACTTGGATAAATGATCGTTGTTGGACCAGGTTGTCCAATTTTCTGTGTATCAAAGTGAACATCTGCAGAAACTGATCCGCTCTCAGCGGGTAGAAAATCCTCTCCCTCTTGCTGCGTAAAAGTAATTCGTATTTTTTGAGTGTTCGCATCAAAAACGTAGGTTCCGTAAATTGTTCCATCACTATCTGTTAGATTCCCATGAGGAGATGGAGAAGTAATTTTCAAGCCTTCTGGAAAATCCATTTCGTAATAGTCACCCGGAACCATCTCAGTTCGAACAGCTTCTGGAATTGCGAAGTTTAAATTAAAATCAACGGTGGAATTGATGGTCGGTGGATTGGGATCAAAGTTTAAGCTTATGTCTTTAACAAAATTATCCCCCGGCGCATATTGTGCAAATAGCTCATCGATTGGCCCTGCTTCTCTTGGTTGTTGGGGTTCATCGGCTTGTGCTTTGATGGCACTCTTTTTTTGTTTCGACTCTTTCACTTTTGTGTTTTCAGTCGATTCTTTTGAACTGTCTTTAGTTGCTGCCTTACTTTGACTCGTACTAGTTTCTTTAGGTTCGGTGCTGGACTCTTTACTAGCCTCTGTTGAAGTCGAAGCTTCACTTTCAACTGCACTGGAGCTTTCGTTAGACTCGTTGATTTCTGGCAGAGCTAATTGAAAGATTTTTTGATCCTCTTGATAAAACTCAAGCGTCTTGTCAGGACCACGGGTAATCGTGCCTAATAGGACAAGTCGAAAACGATTTTCGCCTTTTACCAATTTATTGAAGTTCAATGTATATTTTGCACGCACACCCGTTGTATCAATAGTGTATGTACCAATCGTTTCCTTCGCTTCATTTAGAATGATCTTCTCTTCGTCTTTACTATTTTCTAGTGTGAAGGGTTTCGTCATTTCAAAACTGATTGACTGGTTGTTTTCGACTGAACTAGTAATTTTTCCAACCAAATCTAATTCGTATTGTTCTTTGGCTGAATCCTTATTAACGAATTGGCTGTCATTTTCAAATTGTAAGTGATTGACGATCTGTGTCGAATCTTCCTTGTTCTCGGTTTTCTCTGGTATTGGGGCGGACTCTGTTGATACTGTTGTTTGCGGATCACTAGAGAGCGAATTTAGCGGTGAGGTTTTACTAATTGAATTACTAGAAGAACTCTCCGTAGTGTCTACAGCGGTTGCAAGAAGTGGCGATGCAAAACTGCCGAATAAGCTGAGTAACATGACGGTGCTTACCCATTTTTTCATACTATCCCTACTTTTCAAATTTTCTAATCATCTACTCCTTTTTGCAAAATGAACAAGATGATTTCTATCC
>NZ_NGLG01000001.1:2120646-2132960 GCF_002140655.1 Enterococcus sp. 3H8_DIV0648
GTCGATATGCTAGTTCTGCTTAATGCTAATTTAGCAGCAACTGTATGCGGAACTTGTGTAGAAAAGCTAGTTCGTGAAGCTGAACATCGTTAAAGCTGTTGATTTAATGTTTTTACTTGTAAAATTTTATACTTTCTTTACACAAAAAAACTGCTGAGAAAAATTTCTCAACAGTTTTACCAATCTGAACTTGCTCCGCCGCCACCGGAACTGCCTCCGCCCCACGAGTCTCCTCCGCCTGAACTACTCGAACTGCTGCTAGTGCTGTTTTTAGACCAGGTATCTCGATGGTGGTAATACACGGAATATTTTTGCATTTCTTTTCGCTTGTTCATTAGCATTCCCCATAGCGTTAACGTGCCAAAAGCATAGGTAAAGTCATAATAGAGCGGCCGCTTCCTTTTCAGTTTTCCGTAGCGCTTTTGGATGGCCTCTTTTGCTTCGTCAACCGGCGCTTCTTTACAGCGGATTATTCTTCTAGTCGAATAGTTTTGATATTTAGGATCAGCGTCCTTTAATCTATTCTTTAACTCCACAGCAAATGCCTTTTTTGATTTTCTATAGATCAACAGCTTTTCCAACGGTGTAGAAATGACTCCATAGAGAAAAAACAATCCGAAAAGCACTGGACCTATCCACTCTTTAATAATATCCCAAATTGATTCTTCGACAACTATTCCTGGCGAGAACTCTTCCACTGTTTTGTTGCCCTGTAAGACCTCATTTATGTTGGCTGCAACGAGTGACACACCTGTGTCATAGTTCTCTTCCCGAAAATAATCCTTAGCTTCTTCAGTCATAAGATTCATCGCTAAAGCATCGGGGATGGTTTCTTCTAATCCATAGCCTACTTCAATCCGCTGCTTGCGATCATTTACCGCAATCAAGTACAATACGCCAGAATCATGATCCGCACTACCTATTCCCAACTGATTAAACTTTTCATTGGCATACGCTTCGATCGATTGACCATCTGGTAATTCAGTTAAAGTGACGACTGCTAACTGAGGACGCAATTCCAAATCTTTATAGTCTTGATTGTATTGATAGATTTCTTCTTTCGTTTCAGAAGAAAGGACATTTGCGTGATCCTCCACATAAATGTTCTCGGCCTTTGCTGGAACGCCCCAAAGTATTCCCAACAATATCAACGAAAGAAAATAAAGTACCCGCTTCATCTTCTCACCCACCTTTTTTCTCAATTATGACAACACTCTAGTCCTAATGCAATCGCTTTTTTAGTATTTTGTTCAACCTTATACATGATGAACTGTTCGTTAAAACCCATTTTTTCTAAAAATTTTTGTTTTTTTGGATGAATAGTTTCGATATTTTACGAAAAAACCATTTACAATGTAATCTCTTTCTGTTTATAATGATTTTAAATAAGAGGATAACAATATCAGATTTTTTCTGATTTCCTTTTATCAATTAAGAGAAATTTTCTCAATATTAATCAGGAGGGTACATTCATGTCATTAATTGGAAAACAAGTTGAAGAGTTTCAAGCACAAGCCTATCGTCAAGGTAAATTTATCGAGGTTTCTGAAGAAGCGTTAAAAGGCAAATGGTCGGTTGTTTGTTTCTATCCAGCAGATTTTACATTCGTTTGTCCAACCGAATTAGAGGATTTACAAGACCAATATGAAAAATTACAAGAGTTAGGCGTAGAAGTTTATTCTTGTTCGACTGACACCCACTTCACTCATAAAGCTTGGCACGACACGTCAGATGCTATCGGCAAAATCAAGTACACGATGATCGGCGATCCTTCTCATCATATCTCTCGTATCTTTGATGTGTTAGATGAAGAAGCTGGTTTGGCACAACGTGGAACGTTCATTATCGATCCAGATGGAATCGTACAAGCCATGGAAATCAATGCAGATGGAATCGGCCGTGATGCCAGCAGTTTGATCGATAAAATCCGCGCAGCGCAATATGTACGCACCCATCCAGGTGAAGTATGTCCTGCAAAATGGAAAGAAGACGGTGAAACACTAAAACCTAGCTTTGACTTAGTCGGCAAGATTTAAGGAGCGCTTATGTTAGATAATGAAACGAAAGAACAGCTAAAGCAATATTTAGCTTTATTGGAATCAGAGATTGTTTTTTCTGCCAGCTTGGACGAATCCGACAACTCGAAAAAAGTAGAAGATTTCCTGACCGAAGTTGCGGAAATGGACAGCAAGATTTCTATTGAAGCTAAAAGCTTAAAACGTACACCAAGTTTTGAAATCAATCAGGCAGGTGCCGATGCTAGCGGAATCATCTTTGCTGGTTTGCCGATGGGCCACGAATTTACTTCGTTTATCCTAGCGTTACTGCAAGTTGGCGGACGCGCACCGAAAATCGAAGACAGCATGGTTCAACAGATTAAATCGATCGAACGTACGTTGAATTTTGAAACGTATGTCAGTTTGACCTGTCATAATTGTCCTGATGTCGTTCAAGCCTTGAACATCATGTCTGTATTGAATCCTAAGATTTCTCACACCATGATCGAAGGCGGCATGTATCAACATGAGGTCGATGAAAAAGAAATTATGGCGGTACCGACTGTCTTCTTAAATGAGGAAGAGTTCGACAGCGGTCGTATGACCATCGAACAAATCATCGAAAAAGTCAGCGGTCCAATGAGTGCTGATGAGTTCGCCGATAAAGAAACCTTTGATGTCCTAGTGATCGGTGGCGGTCCTGCTGGTGCCAGTTCAGCGATCTACGCTGCTCGTAAAGGAATTAAAACGGGAATGGTCGTAGAAACCTTTGGTGGACAAGTCTTAGAAACTTTAGGAATCGAAAATGTGATCGGAACCCCTTACGTGGAAGGTCCGCAATTAATGCGTCAAGTGGAAGAACATGTGAAGCAGTATGACGTGGATATCATGAAAGGCCAACGTGCCAAGTCGATCCAGAAAAATGACTTGATCGAAGTTGAATTGGAAAACGGTGCGCAATTAACAGCCAAAACAGCGATCCTTTCAACCGGTGCTCGCTGGCGTGCCATTAATGTTCCTGGTGAAAAAGAATTCAAGAATAAAGGGATTGCTTATTGTCCACATTGCGACGGACCTTTATTCAAAGACAAAGAAGTTGTTGTCATTGGCGGCGGAAACTCTGGTATCGAAGCCGCGATTGATTTAGCTGGCTTAGCCAAGCGTATTTATGTATTGGAATTCCTACCAGAATTAAAAGCCGATCAAGTCTTGCAAGAAAAACTTTATTCACTCTCTAATGTCACAGTAATTACCAATGCTGCGACGAAAGAAATTACCGGTTCTTCACACGTAGAGGCTTTGACTTACACGGATCGTCTGACGAATGAAGAACATACTCTAAACGTCGAAGGTGTTTTCATTTTGATCGGTTTAATGCCGAATACCGAATGGCTATCTGATGCGGTCGCTTTGAGTGAGCGTGGTGAGATTCTAGTAGACAAGCACGGCGCAACAAATGTAGAAGGAATTTTTGCTGCAGGTGACTGTACGGACAGCGCCTATAAACAAATCATTATTTCCATGGGTTCTGGCGCAACTGCTGCCCTTGGTGCTTTTGATCATTTGATTCGCCAAACATAAAAAATAATCCCTCTCCAGTTTTCCTTATATAATAGAAGGAAACCGAAGAGGGATTTTTATATTTATGCTTTTGTATAACCCAGCGGTACAACCGCCTCTTTTATACAAGGCTTTCTCTCTGTAAATCTAAATAAAGTAAAACGCTGGACATCTTCTTTGATTTTACTCTGCGAACTTCCCGTGGAATAAATTGATGAATCTCATCTTCGTTATAACCAACTTGGAATTTAGTTTCATCAAAAACGATTGGACGTCTTAATAAGCTAGGATATTCCTCAATCACATCAACTAATTCACTCAATGACAATTCATCGAAATCGATCGCCAATTTTTCATAGACTTTTGAGCGTGTCGAAATAATTTCATCGGTCCCTGTTTCAGTCTTTGAAAGAATTTCTTTGATTTCATTTTTTGTTAAAGGATTCGACATAATGTTTCTTTCCTCAAAATCCAACCCATTTTCTTTTAACCAAGCCTTCGCCTTTCGACATGAAGTACAACTCGCTGACGTATACAATTTAATCATTTTTACATACACCTTTCCGCATTTCATTTTTAAGTAACAGTTGTTATCTACACATATTACGATACAACAATTTAGGAAGCTTGTTAAATAATTCATTAGGGAAAATGTTTAAAAACGACACTAAATCACTTTTATACATCTCTTTTTATAACACAAAATAATAATTACTATAAAAAAGAAGTCTATGCCAATTTGAATATAACACTGTCATATCAATGTCTCTTATACACATCTAGATGTGTATAAGAGACAGCTTGAATACATTATCAATTATTTCCTTAGAAGAAACAAAACTGGTTGTGAATAAAGTGTCATTAAAATGATGTTTTCTATGAAATTTCAGTTCACTATCCTTACTTAAAGAATAAGCTGGTTAGTTATGACAGCTCCTTTCTTCTTAGGAGGTATTTTATTCAACATCAATCTAAGAAAGGCTTCGCGAACTCGCTCAGCTTTTGAGCAATAAGACCAAAATATTTCTAAATTGCTTCTCAAATTTCGAAATATTTTTGCTTATTGCCGATAAAGCTAGTTCGTGAAGCCAGACATGGATATACCCGCTACAAAGCGATTTATTCATGCGAAAATTTTATACTTCCTTTAATGATTCGGGTGTCAAAAGTAAGAGTTAGGATGCTTGCTTTGTCTAATCCCATTTTTTAATGTCTAAACACTAATTTGTGGTGATCATTACTTAAATCCATTGTAAAATTAGCGATCTGTTCCTATTATTTTAGCGAACAAAAAACTTTTTCCTTCAAAACAGGCTTTTGACACCCGAATCTTTAATGTCAAAATAAGAACAGCCACAATGGAATGAATTATCCGTTGTAGCTGTTCCTATCTCACTGCTATTATTTTTTCGTTTCACGTATCAGTTTCAAAAATAGTTCCATCTGTGGGCTGAGCCATTTATTTTTGTGCACTTCACAGACTGCCGGAATTATTTGGTCGCTATCCGGATCAAGCGCTAATTTTTTCAGCTTTCCTTGTTCCAGCTCTTTTTTTACTGCGACTTCAGGAAGATAGGCGATCCCAATTTGGTTGATCACATTCTGCTTGATCGCTTCAATACTCCAGAGCTCCATAGTCGTTGAAATCAGGATGTGCTTTTTCTTCAAGTAATCATCAATGATATTTTGAAAAATACTATCCGCGTAATAATTAATTAAATCGACCTGCTTAACCTGATTGGCTGATACGAAATCACTTTCTGCTTCAGGTAATTCAGGGTACGCAACTAAACAAGCTTGATGGTAATCAATCACTTCTGCCCGAATCGAATTATTTTCTCCGCACACATCATAATGAATTCCAATATCAATACCGCCGCTCAACACTTCTTCTCGCACTTTGTCGCAATTTCCCACCTGAATATATAATTTTACATTAGGGGCTTGCTGCTTGAAGTCGGCCAGCACTTCCTGCATACGATAAATCAACAGCGTTTCTGGCATCGCGATGGTCAAGCTTCCCTGCAATTGCTCCAAACTTTTCCCATAATTATGGATCGTATCGCAGGATTGCAGCACCGTATCTACAAGCGGAAGAATATTTTCACCCGCTTTTGTCAAAACCATCCGGCGCCCAAGTTTTTCAAATAGTTTGATCGACAATTCCTGTTCCAGCTGTCTTACCTGAAAGGTAATCGTTGATGGTGTGTAACCCAGAGTCTCTGCGGCATTTTGAAAACTTCCTGTTCTGACGATAGTTTTCAGTGTCAGTAAATTTTTTGTATCCATCGTTTCCCCTCCATAGTTCAGTATATTCGAATTAACACTTTCAAAACTTCAAATTTTCAAAACTATTCTTTTTTGTTATTGTACCTAGTAACGAGACTAGTTGCAATAAAACTTAGAGAAAGGGTGGTGAAATAAAACTATGAACCGTTATTCCAACGTTATCAGAGGTACGATCCTCAGCTTATCAGGCGGTATTGCTTGGGGGCTTTCCGCTGTATGTGCTCAATACCTATTTATTCATTGTCAGACCGATGCGACTTGGCTCACTTCTATCAGAATGATCACCTCGGGAGTCCTTTTACTGATTGGACTGTTGATTCGTTATCGGGCAAATTATCTCCTGCAAATTTTTAAACAGAAAAAGGATGTCGTTCAACTGCTGACCTTCGCAATCGTTGGTCTGATGCTTTGCCAATATACTTATTTTTTGACCGTCTTGTATACGAATGCCGGAACTGCGACGACCTTGCAGTACACCTGTCCAATCTTGATTATGATCTACAGCAGTATTAAACAAAGAAAATTCCCCGGATTGATAAATATCGGTACTATTTTATTGGTCGTCTTTGGTATTTTTCTATTGGTTAATCATGGAAACATCGGCGAGATGGCGATTTCTTCAAAAGGTTTAGTATTTGGATTGTTGTCAGCCATAACCGTCGCGATCTACACAATCATTCCCGAAAGCCTCATTAAAAAATATGGCAGTCTCTTGGTTACGGGATACGGGATGCTTTTTGGCGGTCTAGCTCTTGGCGGCATTGGACAGATTTGGAAGATACCAACAAGTTTTAATGGAAAAGAATTTCTCATTTTGCTAGTCATTATTTTCATCGGAACGCTCTTTGCCTTTACTGCTTTCTTACAGGGAGTGGCGGATATTGGTCCAGTGAAATCCATCTTGCTAGCCAGTGTTGAACCGATTTCTGCGACAGTGATCTCTATCTTTTGGCTCAACACACCGATTATCGGAATCGACTTGATCGGATGCGGCTGTGTTTTAGCAGCGGTCTTTATTTACATCCTGCACGACAACTATTCAACAAATTGAAAGTTTAGCTTCAATTATTTCAACTTTTTAAATCTATCAAACTATTCTACTATGAAGATACAACCACTCAAGGAGGAAGAAAAAATGAAAAAACTAATTACCTTTGATTGTTATGGAACATTGATTGATACCCGCCCGATTGATCAGGAAGTCGCTAAAATCGGTAACGAGCATCACCGCGACGGGGACAAAGTTAGCGCGATATACACACTAAATGACGCTCGACTCATGTATGCAGAACCGTATATTTCATTAGACGAACTTATCCGATCCGCATTGGAACGCTGCGATATTATGATGGGAATGGACTTCATGAAGAATGAATACGAGCGGATACTTCGCGTTTACAAATCATTGCAGCCTTTTCCGGAAGTCATTGACGTGTTAAAAGAATTGAGACAAAGAGATTACCAGCTTGTAATTATGTCAAACTCTTGTATGTCGATTATGGAACACAACTTAAAAGCACTTGATAATCAAATCGACGAGGTGATTTTAGCTGAAGATGTCCATGCCTACAAACCGCAGCTCACCTTTTTTAAACAAGCCGCAGAACAGCTCAATGTTAAAAACCGTGAACATTGTCATGTTGCCCAAGGTTATTTCGAAGACATTATTCCTTGTACTTTGCTTGATTGGAAAAAGGTTTGGGTCAATCGTGAAAACGAAAAAGGCATCGCTGCACAGCAACCATATAAAGAAGTACAAACATTGGATCAAATTTTACCGCTGTTTGATTAAACCAATCCTATTCTTCTACTAAATAAAAAACAGAGCACGCAAAAAAAGAACCGTTTGGAATCTTTCGATTTCAAACGGTTCTTAAATTTCTTAACTAATAACGGTCACTGTTACTGAACGACGTCCCCATTGGATACATTGTTCAACCGTTGGGAAATGGCAATCAATGATGTTGCCTTTGATCGCACCGCCAGTATCTCCAGCAATCGCAATGCCGTAACCTGATACCTCTACCATTGAGCCTAACGGGATAACACTTGGATCAACTGCGACAACTTGCGGGTTCTGACGTAAATCAATCCCCATCGCTGTGAAATAAGTATTCACCGATTCAGCACATGAGTAGCCAGTAGATTCCATTTGGATCGTACGACCAGATGTTGTCGGTGTACTTGGCTCAGCTGGTTTTGCTGGTTCCTGCTTTGGCTGTTCACTCGTTTGTGTAGTTGATTGTTGTTGTGAACTTGAAGCCGATGGAGCAGGTTTTGATGCTTGTGCAGAAGCCTGTGATGATTCTTGTGAAGCGGCTTCAGCTTTTGCCTTTTCTGCTGCTTGAGCTGCTGCAGCTTGAGAAGCTTTTTCTGCCTCTGCTGCTTTAGCGGCCTCTTTGGCTTCTTTTTCTGCTTGAGCCTTTTGAGCTTTCTCAGCAGCTTGGCGTGCTTTTTCGACTTCTTTATCTTGACTGATTTTTTCTAAGCTTGTTTTATTATCAGCCAGCTCTTGTTTTAAGTTGGCCATTTTATCATCCAGCTTAGTCGTCTCAGTTTCTAAACTTTGACTATCTTTTTTCAGTTGGGCTTGTGTTTTTTCTTGGGTTGCTTTTAATTCAGTTAATTTTTCTTTGGCTTCGCCTAGACTGGCAACTTTTGTTTTCTCAGCATTTTGGATGACTGACATCGCAAACGCGCGATTCAAAAATTCACCTAAATCTTTTGATTCTAACAATGCATTGATCGAACGATCGGTCATGCCGCCGACTTGTGCAGCTTTCATCCGTTCAGCGATTGCTTCTTTACGCTGTTCGATCTTTTGTTCTGTTTCAGTAATCTCTGTCTTGGTCTTTTCCAATGTCGCTTCATTTTCGCTGATCTTTGTCCGAATGTCATTGACCTCTTGATACTTTTCATTGACATCGTTCAATGCAATCTGCAACTCTCCGCTGATTTTGTCGCTTTGTTGCGCGATCGCGGATTCTTTTTTATCTAACTCATTCAGTGACTCTGCCTGTGCAAAGACTGGTGTAAGTACGTTAGCACCCAACATTAGTGTGGCAACGAACCCAAACATTTGCTTTCTCACTTAAAAGTCCACCTTTCTAATTACCCTTCGTTATTATACGAAAAAAAGGGGGGCTTTTTGTTTCAAGCAGATTACATTTCATTACAAAACAAAGCATGTTTTAGTAACATTTGTTTTAATTTCTCTCCATTACCTAAAAAAGATAGTCCCATCAAGCGTTGAAAGGACTATCTTTTTGTCATATTTTTGTAATATTATTTTTTTCGCAACTCTTTTGACAGCTGCCGGATCTCCGCTAGCGGACTCTTGATCTCTTTTGATTTCATATTTGGGAAGCTGTTCAAGAAGCGGCGTTCTTGAAAATTAAGCTTCGGTAATTGCTTACGCCACTCCGGCTGCTCTTTGATTTCTGTCAGCCAGCTTTGACGACGTTCTTCTGCCGCGACCTTTAATTCGCCAAGATCGGTTTGAACTTGCTCTTTCTTCTCTTGGATGGTGGCACTCATCTTGTTCATCGCTTGACGTAATGAAGCCAAGTTTGCCAAGGTGAAGCCTAGGTCAAAACTAGTTATCATCAATAAAATCATTGGTAAAAATATCCCAAATCGCTGCTGCCAGCCGATGATTAAATTCATTAGATAAGGATTTAAAACTCGAACGATAAAAACACAGGCAAGTCCCCAAAAAATCGATACCGGCACAGCGACACGCCCATTGATATTCAAAGGTACCTCTTTATAATCCCACAATGTCAGATGAAAAATCTTTTCTAATAGAAAACTCGTGAGATACTCTAATGCCGTCACCAGAATCAATGCTAGGAAAAACAGCAGCACGATATTTTGCTGATACGGTTCTATCAAATAAAGTACCCCGACAACCCCAAAACCATAAATCGGTGTAATCGGTCCTAGTAGAAAACCGCGATAAACAAAATGCTTGGCTTTGATCGAACAATAAATCGTCTCCCATAGCCAGCCGATAAACGAATAACAAAAGAATAATAGCACTACGATCGTAAAAATTTTCTCCATATTCTCCCTCCCTTAATTAAGAATAAGATTCGTGTTTAATTATTCCATGGATGGCCAGAAAATACCAGCTTCAAGGATAAAAGTTCGATAAGTCAACCTATCTTAATTTCTGAGATGGTTTTGCCAGTCCAACTTTTGAGTGCTCTGGCAAAGGAACTAGTTTCTGTATAACCTAATAAATAGGCTACATCAATTGTAGGCAAGGTGGTCTCCCGCAAATAGCGCTCTGCTAACCCTTTTTTAGCCAGCTTGACCTGTTCATTAAAGGTTGTATTTTCTAAAGTCAACTTTCTTTGAAGACTTCGCTGACTCATGCCAAAGGATCGACTAACGGTTTCCAACGTACATTGACCGCTTGGTATAGCTGAAAAAAGCTCTTTTTGCAACAACTCAGTAAATGTTTCTGCCATCGAAAAGCTACACAATCTTCGTTTTAGCTCAGGCTCCAAATAATCAAGCATCGGATTATTTTGTGTGAAGAATGGTTTTGCTAGATCCTGTAGCGAGAAAGTCAAACCGTTGCTTTTCCCATAGGTAGGTTTCATTCCGATATACTCTTCCAATTCATCACTGTAAGCAAACGGACTTTCAATCTTGCTTGGTTTGATGGTTACATCTTTGGTCCCTGTGCGTAAGAGACTAATCAGTAATAATTGTTCATTCAAAATTGCAAATCTCGGCAGCTCATCATTTTTACCAAGAAAGGAAAAATGTATCGTAAAATAATCAGAGACTTCTTTAAAATCAACTTTTACTGGACCAACAAGACGCTTATATGTTGCAAAACGCTCAATCGCATCTTTTCCATTTTTTGAAGAGAGCGCAGCATAAAAAGGCGGCATGAATGAATGGAGATGATCAATTTGACTAAACGTCAGCAATTGCTGATCGGTACTTATTCGATCTAACTCTTGAAACAACCGTAAATAATCAACATCCGACAGCTCTAAATAATCATTCCATAATAAATTTGGAATATTCGCTTTCTTTAGCAAGTCTTCGATAGGCAAACCCATTCCTCGTATAAACTCTTGGAATTGTTTGGAAATCATCAATTTCAATCCTTTTTCCTCCTTATCAACTGATGTTTTTAATGATTATATCAAATAGTCGCGTAGGCAGAACGGTTTTTAAAAAGACTAACGGCTTCGCGCCAAATCCGATCAGATAGCGCGTTTTAGGTGCCCGTTGATTGACTGCTTTTAGTATGGTTTTAGCAACAAGTTTTGAATCAGAACCCCAATTAGAACTGTATTGTTTTTTGATTCCTTGTGCCTTTTCTGCAGCGAATTCTTCATAGCTTCCACCCTTTGCAGACTCAGCCAAGTGATTAGCGGCAATAATCCCCCAATCCGTCTTTATTACCCCAGGCTCGATCAAGGAAACATTGATTCCAAAGTTGCTTACTTCCATTCGTAAGGCATCACTAAATGCCTCAAGTGCATATTTGGTCGCATGGTACCAAGCACCAAAGTACGTCGTCAATCTTCCACCCATTGATGAAATATTGATGATTTGACCTGACCTTTGTACTCTCATATGGGGTAAAACCAGCTTCGTCAATCGAGCCAATCCGAATAGATTCACTTCGAACTGATTTTTTGCTTCATCAATCGATATATCTTCAATCGCTCCTAGTGAACCATAACCAGCATTATTAATCAGAATATCGATTCTTTTTTCTTTGGCAATAATATCATCAACAGCCGTACTTAATGTTTTTTCTTCTTTGACGTCCATGTAAATCCCTTTGACACCAAATTCTGCTAATGTTGCTATCTTCTCGATCCTTCTTGCCGCTCCATAAACTTTGTGTCCGTTTTGTGCAAGCAACTTCGCTGTTTGATAGCCAATTCCACTACTTGCACCTGTAATCAGTACGACTTTCCGTTCCATTTTCATCTGCCTCCATTACTTTGTTTAGGTTTACACCAACTATAAGAAACTAAGAGACTGTATGGAATGACAAATGACGACAAAGAGATAGCATAAGATGCCATTTTTTCGAATCTATACTTAATTTTGTTCAACATCCCCAATAAATAACCTCAATAAAGACTTGTTTTTATAACTTTTTGGCTTTATGATTTTTATATAGAAAACGTTTTATTTGTATGATTCTTGTTACATAATTCTTGTCCTTCGTAAAAAGATAATGCATATTCGTCAAATAAAAAATATAGATACTGTCTCTTATACACATCTAGATGTGTATAAGAGACAGCCATAGTATCTTTCTCCTTCTCTAAAGTTACACTTGTAACGTTTCTGAGATTATATTAGAATATACCCACAAATAATACAAGATGTTCACCCTCATCTGTGACAGAAAGGAAAATCTGTAATGGCAGCTACTAATCACGCTCAAGCAATCAAACAAGATTCAAAGGATTACCTGACCAC
>NZ_NGLG01000001.1:2133060-2143166 GCF_002140655.1 Enterococcus sp. 3H8_DIV0648
TACATAATTCTTGTCCTTCGTAAAAAGATAATGCATATTCGTCAAATAAAAAATATAGATATTTCCTTTTTGCTAATAGGTTTCGTGTTTCATACGTTAGACAAGCATTCTTTTAGGGGGGAATGATGATGGATTTTCGTACAGTTTTAGGAACGACCAACATACGTCGCTTGTTATTATTGGAACAATTGTATTATCAGCATGATGGGTTATCCAGTGATCAACTATTAAGCATACTGGATTGTTCCTTGCCAATTTTGCTAAATGATATTGACTTGATCAATTCATATAAGTCCGAGCTTCAAATTGTTAAAACAAAAGGTCTTTATTACATCGCCTTAGACAAGTCAATAAGCTTGGGGAACTTATATGCGAACTTTTTGAATATGTGCCCCGAATTTCAAATAATCGAAGAGCTTTTGTATGAAGAATGCGAGAACATCACTGCCTTATCAAAAAAATTGTATTTGAGCTCCTCCAACACCCAGCGCTATTTAAAAAAGGTCGAGCAAACCTTTGCTGAAGCAGGAATAGAACTTAGTTATCGTCCTCTGCGATTGGAAGGCAACGAAGGAGAAATTCGTAATTTTTATTACCGCTTTTATAGCGAAAGACAAAGCGCCTTCGAAAGTACGCTTCCGAAATTACCATCTGCTCATTATCATATTCTTGAGCGGTATGTGCAGGAATTTGTCGAAGTGAATCAAATCTACCAAAAATATGTCTTTCAAAAACGGTTGATTTATAACATGTATATCAGCTTTTGGCGGATAAAAAGCGGGCATACTTTTCCAGCGGAAGAATTGAGAACGGAAACGTTCATTCTTCCGAAGGGACTCTCTTATAAGTTGTTAAGGCAAGCAGTTAGAGACGGCGTTGATCTGGAATTAACTCCGGAGATGGTGCGTGACACTCTGTGGCTAACTTTTTCTGACGCTATCGTATTTAGTCCTGCTCATCGCGAATTAGCTCTGACTGATAATCCTAAGTATCAGCGATTATTTACCCAGCACTACGCATTAGTAGAAGAGTTCAATCAGCTGTTGGGAAACCGTCTAACTAATGTAGACCAGATAAACTTGGCAACCGTGTTGAATAATGATTTTTACTTGTGCAACCCACATGGAAAGTACCTTGGTATCTTATGGCGTAATCGATCGGTATTCTTGCAAGAAGTCTCCAAAGTTTATAGTCGGGGAGTACAAAAAGTAAAAGATATCGTGGAACGTTTCGTAAAAAGGCACCACATGTATCAAGAAGATGATTTTGTTCAAAATTATGTCTATTTATTGATCACAACCGAAGTAAATAGTTTAGAATGGCTAGCCAATCAAGATCCGCGACTAAAAGTATTACTATTGTCTGATTTGACCCCAACGGAAGAAAGCTTTCTGGCAAAACAGATTTCCGAAAAAATTTATGGCAACTTCGAAATTGTTCATTTCGAGCAATTGTCAGGGGGAACGCCGAATCTTTGGAAAGAGTTGGAAGAATATGATTGCTTGATCACAACAGGTTCTTCCCAAGGGTTGCCAGATGACTATCCGGTCGTAGTTATTGATCCTTTTCTGACTAGTCAAAGTACACGATGGATTCAAGAGATGATCAGTAATCTTTCGAAACAAAACGAGCAAGCCGTAACTGAATAACTGCAAAAGAGTAATGGAAATTTTTCGTTGCTCTTTTTGTTTTGTTGCTAGATAAATCCTGCTGATTCAAAAATCCGTTTAATTTGATATAAAGTACCTCTTTTGAGCTGATATGTTTCGGACTTTTTTGACAAATAAGTTACAATAGAAGCAATCCTATTTTGATGATTAGTACTTTATATATTGGAGGAAGTTACATGTTTCAGCTTTTACGTTACGCCAAAGATTATCGCAAGCAGATCATCCTTGGTCCTTTTTTCAAATTTCTGGAAGCCGTTTTCGAATTGGTCCTGCCCTTATTTATGGCGCGGCTAGTCGATGAAGGGATCGCCCACCACGATCAGTCCAAGGTGATTGAGATGGCCGTGGCGATGTTGGGTTTATCCATCGTCGGTTTGATCTGTGCCTTGATCTGTCAATATTACGCGTCGATCGCCTCACAAGGTTTCGGGACAGTTCTGCGCAATCGTTTGATGGAAAAAATCAACAGCTTTTCTCATAACGAGTTGAATCGCTTCGGCACAGATACCCTGATCACACGCATGACCAATGACATCAATCAAATGCAGGGAGCTTTGGCGATGCTGATCCGCTTAGTCGTTCGCGCACCCTTTTTAAGTATTGGTTCAGTCATTATGGCCTTTTATATCGATTGGCAGATGGGGCTGGTCTTCTTGATCTTATTACCGCTTTTCTGTTTGATCCTTTTTTTGATTATTCATTATTCCGTGCCATTGTATAAAAAAATCCAGCAAAAATTGGATCAGCTGAATCAATTGGTTACTCAGAATCTGAGCGGTGTCCGGGTCATTCGAGCATTTGCTCGGACAAAGACAGAGACCAATCACTTTAATGAAGAAACTGAAGAAATCTCTCGTTTGAATCAACGAGTTGCCAACATCTCTGCCTTGCTTTCGCCTAGTACGACGTTGATTATGAATGCTGGTGTCGTGGCCTTGCTTTATTTTGGCGGGTTCAAAGTTAACATCGGGCATTTGGAGCAAGGGCAAGTCTTAGCCTTAATCAATTATATGAACCAAATGCTCCTAGCTTTGATCGTCGTTTCAAATCTAGTCGTCCTCTTCACTCGTGCCGCGGCTTCTGCCAATCGGATCAATGAAGTCTTTGCGACCGACACGACCTTAGCTGATGATGGTGCGATTCAGCAAGCTGACAAACAAGCACCGCTGATTGATTTTAATAAAGTAGATTTTCGTTATACAGAAAAATCTGGCTTAGCTTTACAAGATGTTTCTTTTACTTTGAAAGAAAATAAGATCCTCGGCATTACCGGAGCTACCGGTAGTGGAAAGTCTACACTGATCAGTTTGATTCCGCGTTTTTATGATGCGTCTAATGGAAGTGTCAGCTTCGCCGGCAGCAATGTCAAAGACTGGTCATTAGAGCGATTGCGCTCTGAGATCGCCATTGTGCCGCAAACAGCCGTTTTATTCAGCGGAACGATTCGCGAAAATTTACAATGGGGCAAATCTGACGCGACGGATGAGGAATGCTGGGAAGCTCTTGCAACGGCGCAAGCCAGTGAGTTTGTCGAAACCTTGCCAAAAGGATTGGATACACCGATCTTAGAAAACGGGAAGAACTTCTCTGGCGGGCAGCGTCAGCGTTTGACTATCGCGCGTGCATTAATTCGTAAACCCAAGCTGCTGATTCTAGATGATTCATTGTCCGCTTTGGATTATCAAACCGATTTGGATTTACGTCATGCATTGAAGCGGGATCTCGATTGCGGTGTCATCATTATTTCCCAACGCTTGCGATCGATCCAAGATGCCGAAACGATCCTCTTGATGGACAATGGAAAAATCGTCGCACAAGGTAAACATGACTCGCTGCTGCAACAATCCAAGCTTTATCAAGAACTGGTCGAATCTCAAGCGGAAGGTGGGGCAGTCCAATGATCAAAAAGAAAAATATCTTCCGTTCATTAAAATCGTTCATCCCTTACCTTGCTGCCTATCCGAAAGAATTGATCGCCGCGATCATCTTAGGTATTGCCAGCGGGATCACTTCCGTCTTAATGACTTATTATATTGGTGTCGCTGTCGATCAGATGGTCAATCAAGGGGCTGTTGATTTCACCCGCCTCTTCCGGATTTTGCAATTGTTCGTCGGAATCTTTTTAGTAACCGTTGTTAGTCAGTATTTTATTCAACGCTTAGGAAATACCGTTGCTTTTGATTCGGTTGCCAAATTACGAGAAGAAACCTTTACGCATCTGAATAAATTGCCATTAAGCTATTACGATCAAAGTTCGAAAGGCGATATCGTCAGTCGGTTTACCAATGATATGGATAATGTTTCTACCGCCATATCCGCGGTCTTTAACCAAGTCTTTTCTGGGATGACTGTTGTTTTGGTTGCGCTAGTCTTCATGTTATATCTTAGTCCAATGCTGACCTTAGTTGTTTTGGTCGCCACACCGATCATTTTTTTGATTACTTATATCGTGGCCCGGACTTCGCAGCAATACTTTACCAGTCAGCAGCAGCTTGTTGGTTCGATCTCTGGTTTTATTACCGAAATGGTCGGCAATCAGAAAATCGTTAAAGCATTCCAACGAGAAAAGCAAAACCAAACAAACTTCGAAGCGTTGAATCAAGAACTTTATGTACGAGGACAAAAAGCTCAATTTGCTTCTTCCTTGACCAACCCTTCTTCTCGTTTTGTTGACCATCTAGCTTATCTGATGGTTGGTCTTGTAGGTGGTTTATTAGCCTTAAAAGCTGGGAGCAATGTAACGATTGGGATCATTTCAAGCTTTACGATCTATTCCAGCCAATTCACGAAGCCCTTCATTGAGCTTTCGGGGATCACTATTCAGATACAAACAGCGATCGCAGGACTTGACCGCTCCTTTGAATTATTGAAGGAGCCAGTTGAACAAGCCGATGATTCAGACGCGCTCACATTGACTGAAGCCAAAGGAAAAGTTGTTTTTGATCACGTTGATTTTTCTTATCAAAAGGATCAACGATTGATCGAAGACTTTAATTTGACCGTCGAGCCTGGTGAAACGATCGCCATCGTCGGAAAAACCGGTGCTGGTAAATCAACACTAGTAAATCTCTTGATGCGGTTTTATGAAGTGGACCGAGGGACGATCACGATCGATGGTACGGATATTCGTCATCTGACCAGAGATAGTCTGCGTCAGCAATTCGGAATGGTTTTACAGGAGACGTGGCTGATGGATAGCAGCTTGCGAGCCAATCTGCGCTATGGGCGAAAATCAGCAACCGATGAGGAAATCTATGCGGCATTGAAGGATGCCTATATGTATGACTTTGTGATGCGCTTGCCGGATAAGCTGGATACGATCGTAGGTGAAGCGGGGATTAAGCTTTCTGACGGTCAACGGCAATTATTGACGATTGCCCGAACGATGATCAGCCGCCCATCGATGCTGATCCTTGATGAAGCCACCAGCTCCGTGGATACCTTGACCGAGCAAAAAATCCAAAGCGCCTTTCTTGCGATGATGAAAGATCATACCAGCTTTGTGATCGCCCATCGTTTATCAACGATTCAAAATGCGGATCAAATATTGGTATTAGATCATGGAAATATTATTGAGATCGGTAGCCATCAAGAATTATTGCAAAAAGACGGATTTTATAAGAAGTTATATCAAGCACAGTTTTCGAAAAGCTAGAAAAAGGCTGCGATCAAAACAAAATCGCAGCCTATTTTTTAATCTTTCTTGACGATTCCCAGATCGATCATTGATTGTGCCGTAGCTAGAATTGCTTCACGAGCGGAACGCGGCTGCCAACCTAACAGATCTTTTGATTTTTGATTGCTGGTTTCAGCATATTTTCCAGTTAAGGATGCCAACATACGCAGGCTCGGATTAGTTAGAGCGGCTGCCTTTAGTACCGCATTCGGTATTTTTTTCGTTGGGAGTTTATAAGCAAAATCAGGAAAAGCTTCCCGCAGGATATTTGCGACCTCTAACATCGAGAGCGTTTCACCCGTTGTTGCTAAGAAACGTTCACCCGCAGCTTTTGATGAAATCATTGCTAACAAATGCAAACTAGCCACATCTCGTACATCAACATATCCTGAATCCACATTAGGCACAGCTTTAACTTCTCCGTCTAAAAGTTGTTGGATTTGAACATTAGAATGAGAATAATCCGAAGTTAGGATTGGTCCCATTACTCCAACTGGATTGACTGTCGCCAATTCTAATCCATTTCCTTCTTCTTCGATAAATTTCCAAGCTGCTCGTTCGGACAATGTTTTTGATTTCTGATAAGGAAAAATATTTTTTGCCTCTAAATTCGACCAATCTTCTTCGGTATAAGGTGTTTTACGATTTTCATGTCCAGCAAAAATTGCACCGTAAGCAGAAGTTAGAACTACCCGTTTAACTTTCGCATCTCGGGCTGCTTTCATGACATACAAGACACCACTTACCGCTGGATCGATCATTTCTTTCTCATCTTTGAAATTCAATTTCGGAGTTGGGGACGCTGGGTGAATGACATACATCACGCCCTTCATCGCTTTATCCCAATTTTTTTCACTAGATAGATCCGTTATGATAAAAGAAAGATTATCAAGATTTTCAATACCGCCTGCACGGATGATCTTCTTCACACGCTCTATTTTCTCTAGTGAACGAACTGTTGTCCGTACCATATATCCTTGTTCTAACAATTGTAAAATAATATTTGACGCGATATATCCACTTCCGCCTGTTACTAAAACTAATTCTTTTTCCATAGTATCTTTCTCCTTCTCTAAAGTTACACTTGTAACGTTTCTGAGATTATATTAGAATATACCCACAAATAATACAAGATGTTCACCCTCATCTGTGACAGAAAGGAAAATCTGTAATGGCAGCTACTAATCACGCTCAAGCAATCAAACAAGATTCAAAGGATTACCTGACCACCGCTTTGCTACAGCTCTTGGAAAAAAATATTTATTCAAGTATCACTGTTTCACAGGTCGTTCGTCGCGCCGGTGTCAGCCGAATGGCCTTTTATCGAAATTTCGATAGTCTTGATGATGTCTTACTCGATTATTTTTCAGCGATTATTAAAGAACGTTTCGCTGATATCCTCCAGCATGTACCACCGACTGAAAAGCTGAAATCTTTAGAAATATTCTTCAAAGACTTCGCAAAAATCTTAGAGATGAGTGTCTCACAAGGCTACGAACCGATTATTCGACAAGTATTCAACGAAAATATGTATCATTTCTATGATAGCTTGCCGCTATTTGATGCTATTAAGGAACCAGAAAAACGGTACTATATCAAATTCATGAGTGATGGTGTTTACAGTATCTGGCGCGAATGGTTGATCAGTAACCAAAAAGAATCATTAGATACGATCCATCAATTATTGGCCACTCTTCAGTATTCTACGTTGGAGGCATTAAAAAAGCAGCAGGCGAACTAATTCACCAGCTGATTACTTTTTGCTTTTAACCTGCGAACAATAAAAACGTTCCATTTCCATTTTTTTGATTGCACTCTGGAAAATAATAGTTTTAAATTCTCTGTTAGCACTTTACAGAAGCGACCATTTGATTTTTAGTGCAAAAAACGAAACCTATTATAAGTCTTCCTTGGTAAAAATAGAAAGATCATCGAGTAACGTTATTGACTCACAAAAAAATCCAGTTAGCTCTCACTAACTGGATTTTTCCTATGCTTCTTCAGTAATTTTCTCAATAGCTTCAGTCGGTACATCGCGTTTAAGCAGCAATGCAAGTCCTGCGGCTACCACTGTTCCAATCACTACCGCCAAAACATAGCCTAACGGATTTTGGACTGCGCCGGGAATCGGTAAAATAAAGATACCCCCATGAACAACGGTTGTTCCTGTATTGAAATAGGCAATCACCGCACCAGCAACTGCTGAACCGATCGCACAAGCTGGAATCACTCGCTTCGGATCACGAATCGCAAAAGGAATCACCCCTTCACTGATCAGCGATAAGCCTAAAATCCAAGCTGCCTTGCCTGCTTCTTGCTCTTCTTGAGTAAATTTTTTCTTTTGGATCGTAGAAGCCAACGCCATCCCTAATGGTGGAATCATTCCGCCAACAATTACCGCTGCCATCACGACTTGCGGCACGCCGGGATTCGCAACAACGGCTGCTACACCAAAGAAGTACGCCACTCGTAAAATCGGACCCGCCAAATCGACTGCCATCATTGCCCCTAAAATCGCACAAAGTAAAATCAGATTTCCGCCCTGCATGCTTTCTAAAACACTCGTTAAAGAATTCATTATAAAAGCAACTGGGATACCTATGACATAATAACTGACCAGACCCACCACTGCTGTACTTATTACCGGCAGCAGTAAAATATTATAGACCGTTTCTAATGATTTCGGGATCGCGACTTTCTCCATGTATTTCACCAGATAGCCGGCAAAAAATCCACTGATAACTGCTCCTAAAAAGGTCGAGCCATTGACCGATGCGATACTTCCGCCGACCATCCCCGCAAGCAAAGCATTACTGCCGCCCACCGATTGCGCGATGAATCCGCCGACAATCAGAAACATCAGTCCCATTGCGTGCTTATTCCCGATTTGATAAATCACCTGTCCAAAGGTTCCCAACCCTTCCTCAGGATAAGACATGGCACCTGCGCCTGAGACCGCAAATCCCAGCGCCATCAAAATACCGCCAGCAACAACAAAAGGAATCATTTTGTTCAGTCCATCTAATAAGTGATCAAAAAAAGATTGCTTTTCTTCCATCTTTTTACCCCCGTTTATTTAGAATAAATGCTTCGATTACCTGCCCAACTCCATCTTCATCATTTGACGGGAAAACTACCCCGATTTCTTCTTTTAATTTTTCATTTCCATTTGCCAACACAACACCGGTTCCAACATAGTTCAACATTTCACGATCGTTGTTACTATCCCCTATCGCTAACATTTCTTCTGGCGAAATAGCTAATAATTTACTCAGCTTCTCTAAAGCGACCCGCTTATCCATACCTGCCAAGACAATCTCATGATAATTCGGCAGACTATTGACGAAATTTAGCTGGAACATTGTTTCGATTTTCTTTGCTATTTTGTTTTTCTGTGCCTCGTCTTTTTCAATCACTAAAAATTTGTAGCTATTCATCTTTTTCAGCTTCGTGAGACTCGCTTGTCGAATTTGCGCGCCGAACATCTCTAAATAGTGATCAGACATTCCCGCACTTTCCAAACGTGGAAAAGAATATTCTGTACAAAAGACCCCTTGATCCGTGTAAAGCTGATAAACATACTCTTCGCCTAGAAAACCAATGATCTGCTCCGCAAGCGCTGAAGGCATCGGCCGGTCATAAAGAATTTTCTGGGTCCGCAAATCAGTGATCTTGGACCCATTCATCTCAATCAAATAATCCTCTACACCTGCCAACTCTATCGCAAACTGCGCCTCTGGAAACACACGCCCAGTCGCGATGACTGTTTTAACACCTAGCTCTTTTACCTGACGAATCGCCTGAATAGTCGCGTCAGAAATTTTTTCTGAACTGTCTAAAAGTGTGCCATCCAGATCCATCACTAAAAGTTGAATTTTATTTTTCATAAGTCGCTTTAAATGCTTCGACGATTGCAATACTGCTGGAGCTTCCGATTCTTTCTGCACCCGCATCGATCAACGCTAAGCACTGCTCTAAGGTTTTGATTCCGCCAGAAGCCTTGACTTTGACCTTATCCCCAACAACTGACTTCATAAGTTTGACGTCTTCCAATAACGCACCGCCAGTTCCAAACCCAGTTGAAGTCTTGATGAAATCAGGTAGAACCTCTAAAGCAATCTCCGCTACTTTTTTGATTTCGTCTTTGGTTAAATAGCACGTTTCAAAAATGACTTTAGACAAAACATCATTTTTACGACAAATGGCGACGATTGTTTCCATTTCTTCTTTGATATAGTCGAAGTTTCCTTCTTTAACCTTACCGACATTGACGACATAATCGATCTCGTCTGCGCCTTCTTTAATCGCTTGTTCCGTTTCATACGCTTTAACAGCAATCGTTGTTTGACCTAAAGGAAATGAGATCGCTGCTCCTACGTGAACCGGACTATCCTTCAAAAATTCTTTGCATAAAGCCACAGGAAAAGAATTGATCGCGACCATTTTAAAGCCATACTCCATGCTCTCCTGACAAAGCTTTTCAAAATCCGCTTCCACAGCAAACGCTTTCAAGTTTGTGTGATCAAAATACTGTGCTAACTCTTTAGACGACTTCACCATAATTAACTTCACTCCTAATTCGTTTTAAGGTAATCATTTTTTTACAAAAATGAGTTTTATTCTCATCACGTATACCATTCCGCTATACTTTCTAAAAATCTAGATACTGCTAAAAGCGGAACTGGCATCCTATTTCGTTTTAAGGTATTCATTTTTTTACAAAAATGAGTCTGTTTCTCATTTCGTACATTATTCCGCTA
>NZ_NGLG01000001.1:2143344-2145875 GCF_002140655.1 Enterococcus sp. 3H8_DIV0648
TTTTACAAAAATGAGTCTGTTTCTCATTTCGTACATTATTCCGCTAAACTTTCTGGAATTCTAAACACTGCTAAAAGCGGAACTGGCATCCTAATTCGTTTTAAGGTATTCATTTTTTTTTTAGATTTTATTTAGTTAACACGCAACTGACTGCTTTTTTCCAACCGTCGTATAATTTTTCACGGGTTTCTTCGGTCATTTGCGGCAGGAATTCTGCATCTAGTTCAAAGGTATCAAGTAATTCTTCTTTATTTTTCCAGAAACCGACTGCTAAGCCAGCCAAAAAGGCCGCGCCGCGCGCCGTTGTCTCAACCACTTTTGGTCGCATTACTGGAATATCTAATAGATCGGCTTGGAATTGCATGACGAAATTATTTTTACAAGCACCGCCATCTACTTTCAGCGCGACATTCTTAATGCCAGAATCACTTTCCATACAGTTCACGACATCTTTGATTTGATAAGCCATTGATTCTAAGGTTGCCCGAATAATGTGGTTGCGATTCACGCCGCGGGTCAAACCAATAATCGCGCCTCGTGCATTTTGATCCCAATAAGGTGCGGATAATCCAGTAAACGCTGGAATGAAATACGCCCCATGAGTATCTTCAACTTTTCCTGCCAAATATTCCGTATCACAGGAATCATAAACAAGATGCATTTCATCACGCAGCCATTGCACGGAAGCTCCAACAACATACAATAAGCCTTCAAGGGCATATTCTACTTGGCCGTCTAAGCCCCAAGCAATCGTCGTCAATAAACCATTTTTTGATTTTATACTTTTTTCACCAGTATTCATGATCAACGAGCCGCCAGTACCGTAAGTTGCTTTTACCATCCCGGCATCAAAGCAGGCTTGTCCGAACAGTGCGCCCTGCTGATCCCCAACAGATGCAGCAATTTTGATTTCAGCACCGTTGAAAATATTTTTCCCTGTCACGCCATAAACACTGCTGGACGGCATTGCTTGAGGCAGAATTTGTTTTGGTACATTGATAATCTCTAATAGATGATCATCCCACTTGATCTCTTTGATATTGAATAGTTGTGTCCGCGAAGCATTCGAATAATCGATGACATGAACTGCACCCTCACTAAGATTCCAAATCAGCCAAGAGTCAATCGTTCCGCAAAGCAGCTCGCCTTTTTCTGCACGCTCACGGGCACCTTCGACATTATCCAAAATCCAGGCGATCTTCGTTCCTGAAAAATAAGCATCAACGATTAAGCCAGTGTTTTCTTTGATATATTCTTCGTGTCCTTGAGCCTTTAGCTCTTCACAGATATCAGCGGTCCGGCGATCCTGCCAGACAAGGGCATTCATAATTGGTTTGCCGGTCATTTTATCCCAAACAACACAGGTTTCACGCTGATTCGTAATGCCGATTCCTTCGATCTGTTCTGGGACAATATTCGCTTGATTCAACGCTCGCAACGCCGTACCGTATTGAGCATTCCAAATTTCTTGCGGATCATGTTCGACCCAGCCTGGCTGCGGATAGATTTGTGAGAATTCTTGATAAGCCGAAGAAATTTCTTTCCCTGACTTATCAAAAATAATCGTCCGACAGCCTGTTGTTCCAGCATCAAAAGCCATCATATATTTTTGCATTCACTTCTCCTCCTAATTCCTATTAAAGTGTTTTTAATCAACACGTCCGTCACTTTTTACACTTCCATACCATAACGGTGAGCTTTATGCGTTGGGTAAAATGCGATTGACGGTACAGTCACATCTGGTGTGCGAGTCGCTACATACAAAGCAATTTCAGAGACATTTTCAACATCAATACAGCTTGCGTGGATACCTTCTTTTAATTCTTTTTCATCTAACCAGCCATCTGTATACGCTTCTAGATCTCCATCGTAGATTCCAGTATCGATCACTTCAGTCATTGGTGTTTTCACGTGAGATGGATTGATCACGGTCACGCCGATATTTTTGCCAACACCTTCTAATAAAATATTCTTACTCAAGCCCATCATACCATGCTTCGAAGCACGATAAGGACTGTGTCCCGGACAAGATGCCATTCGAGCAGAAGACGATCCGATATTCATGATACGTCCGCCAGATTCTTGTTTTTCCATATAACGGAAGGCTTCACGGCAGCAAAGGAATACACCGGTCATATTAGGTCCAATCGTTTTATTCCATTCTTCCATTGTTACTTGTGCAATCGGCGGTGCTAATGAATCGCGGCCAGCACTATTTGCGACTAAATCAATGCTGCCCCATTTATCATAGGCTTTCTTGAAGAAATCAATTACCGCTTGTTCGTCCACCACATCTGCTACAACCGCTAACGTTTCGCTGCCAAGTGCCTCAACTTCCTTCGCTACCTTCGCCAAACGTTCTGTATCAATATCCACTAACAAGCATCTGCAACCGTTCTCAGAAAACTTTTTAGCAATTGCTTCTCCGATTCCTGATGCGCCACCGGTTACTACTGCTACTTTGCCATCTAACACCTTACTCATGTAAATCGCTCCTTAAAATTTTATTTTCTTAACTTGACTACATGATA
>NZ_NGLG01000001.1:2145975-2153848 GCF_002140655.1 Enterococcus sp. 3H8_DIV0648
CTAAAAATCTAGATACTGCTAAAAGCGGAACTGGCACTGTCTCTTATACACATCTAGATGTGTATAAGAGACAGGGTATGTACCTATATCATCGAGAATCCTGAAATCGCTAAAACGATTACTACGAAAAAGCTCGCACAAGAATGTGACGTCGCAGAATCTTCTATTACTCGTTTCGTTCAAGAAATCGGCTTTGAAAAATTCAGCCAATTTAAAATCAGCCTCGCTGAAGAGCTATCGCAGCAAAATAATTCAGAGGATACAACGAATGAAGTGTTGTATGATGACATCTCGCAAGACGACTCGACTGAGATGACGATCAAAAAAGTAATCTACCAAAACATTCAGCGCATCAAGGAATTAGAAAGTCTGATCCAAATCAGTCAAATAGAAGAAGCCGTTGCACTAATCAAAAAAGCCAAGTCATTGAACTTTGTCTGCACCGGTGCTTCGAATGTTGCGGCGAATGAAGCAACTCTGCGTTTTTCGCGAGCTGGAAAAAAATGTATTCTATGGAATGATACGAGTATGCAGACAATTTCCGCAGCAACCGCAACTGCCGATGATCTATTCATCGGTATCAGTGATTCAGGAAAAACAGCTAGTGTTTTAGACTGCTTAAAGGTAGCCAAGAAAAAAGGTGCTGCTACTTTAGCGATCACTTCCAGCAGCAAGTCACCGATCCACTCGATTGCTGAGCTGACGTTGCTGACACCGACACATAGTTCATCAAGCCGTAGCTGGGAATCTACTACTTCTAAAACTTCACAAATTTTATTGATCGATATTTTATATGTTTGCTACGGGTTAGCAAATTTTGATTCAACCATCGATTCATTAGAAGCAACGCATAAAGCCTTGAAATATACACGCCGTTAAGAAGCCGCGCCAATTTAATTGGTGCAGCTTTTTTTGCCCTCATATAGGATGGAATTAAATTCTTTTGATTTTAGCAATTGACAAAATTAAATTCCGGGTATATATTGTGGGTGCAGAATAAAATTTTATTTCAGGAGGTTTTATCATGAAAGCAAGTTTCTTTTATGGTCCGCAGGATATTCAAGTTGAAGAAGTAGATAAACCCGTTATTAACGAAAACGAATTATTAATCAAGGTGCATATCGGTTCGATTTGTGGAACGGATTTGCGAATATTCAAGTTTGGTCATTTCAAAATCGATCAAAAACGTGTATTAGGACATGAGTTAGCTGGAGAAGTCGTTGAAGTTGGGGGAAATGTTGCCGGGTTTTCATTAGGTGATCGTATCTCAGTGGCACCAAACGTTGGCTGTGGTCATTGTCGAATGTGCCAAAAGGGCTATAATCAGCTTTGTTCAGAATATGAAGCCTTCGGGATCAGCTATGATGGTGGTTTCCAAGAGTATATGAAGATTCCGCAAGCAGCGATCGAACGAGGAAATGTTTTTAAAGTGCCAACAAACCTTTCTTATGTTGAAGCAGCTTTAGTCGAACCCTTCTCGTGCACCTACAATTCCTACAAGGCACTAAATACCAAACCGGGCGACACAGTTGTCATCATTGGGGCGGGACCGATTGGCGCTTGTCATGTGCTGATCAATAAACTAGCCGGAGCCACGAAGATTATTGTGGCAGATGTAGCCGCTTCTCGTTTAACAGAAATGAAGAAAATCGGGGCGGATGTGACCGTCTTATCTTCAGAAGAAGATTTGAATGCTCGAGTGTTGGAAGAAACTAATGGTGCGGGTGCCGATGTCGTGATTACCGCTTGTTCAGTTCCTGCTGTTCAACAACAAGCCTTAGAGATTGCCGCCGTTCATGGCCGGGTAAATTTCTTCGGCGGTATGCCAAAGGGCAAAGAATTCGTCACCTTGAATACCAATCTACTTCATTATAAAGAATTGATCGTTTTAGGAACGACAGGCTCTTCGATTGAAAACTATCGTGAATCCTTAGACATCGTCGCTTCCAAAAAAGTTGACTTACTGCAATTAGCTACTCACTCCTTCTCATTAGAACAAATCAACGATGCCTTTGCTTTTGCCCAATCTGGTGAAGGCATGAAGACATATTTGAACATAGCAGGTGAATAGAATGAAAATGCAAGCAGCGATTCTCTATCAACCAAGCGATCTGCGGGTCGAAACCACAGAATTCGACGACCAAATCAATGCCGACGAAGCAATCATTAAAGTCAGCCACACAGGAATTTGCGGCTCCGATCTCGATCGCATTTTAAAAACCGGTACTTATTCTTTTCCGACAATTCCCGGGCATGAATTCTCAGGAGAAATTGAAAAAATCGGTGACCACGATACCTTAGCCCTTGGCGACCCAGTCGTAGTTGCACCGATGCAGCCCTGCTTCAGCTGCGAACATTGCCAACAGGGAAATTATGGTCAATGCTTAAACTACAAATTTATGGGCTCTCGCAATGATGGTGCCTTTGCTCAATACTTGAAAGTTCCACTAAAAAATATCATTCCGTTTCCTAAATATGTACCGCTGAAATACGGCGCTTTGATCGAACCAGCTGCGGTGACATTGCACGGCTTGAATCGAATTCAAATTCAGGCTGGCGATACGGTCGCTGTACTAGGCTGCGGAACGATTGGTCTATTTGCGATTCGTTTAGCCAAACTATTGGGAGCCACTCAAATTATCGCAGTCGATTTATCAGAAGAAAAGCTTGAGTCTGCCGAAAAATTAGGCGCGACCATTTTGATCAACAGTGCCAAAATAAATGCGACAGAAAAGATCAAAGAAGTGACCGGCGGTGTTCAGATCGCTATCGAGACAGCCGGCGTTCCCTTCACTCAAGTCCAAACAGCCGAGATTACCCGCGATCATGGGAAAATTTTACTATTAGGTACTGCCCACAAAGACGTGACCTTCCCAGCAGCGACCTTTGAGCGGATCATCCGTGGTGAAATTACTATCACCGGATCATGGAACTCATACTCTGCACCATTCCCTGGACAAGAATGGCAGACGATCATTGACTTCATCGGAAATGGTTCGTTAGATATGAATGAATTTATTACTCATACCATCACTCTTGATGAATTACCAAAAACGATCCAGCAAATGGCGGATCGAGAGTTCTCCTTTAATAAAGTGTTGGTTGATTTAACTATTTAAAACACCACGAATGATCGGAATTTGTACCGGTCATTCGTGGTGTTTTCTATTTTTGATTCTTCTTTAGAAAAAGAAAACTGTGAAATAACCGTCTTCCTAAGACTAATGGTTACTTCGCAGTTTTCATCATTTTAAAGCAATTACCCAGTATTTATTTATATCCAACTTTCTCATTTTACTCCCTTTATACTCTTTGTTACTCCACCCTCCTTTTGTTCCAATACCATAAACTTCCGGCTACAAACAGACAACCCAAGATAATCAAATAGTTCAATAGTTGTTCACCTGTTTGAGGTAATACCTTTGAGGCAGCTTGCTGTATGGGATTTGCGGGATTATTTCCCCCGGAAGTTTTTGGTAAAATTTCTTTGTCTTTGTCTTTTTCCTTTTCAGGATTATAAACTCTCGGTTCTTTCTTTTTTCTAGCATCCTCAGTTATTTGGCCACTTTCGTCTTCTTCCATTGCCTGACCATTCACTAAAATGTGTTGAAGTTCGTTGTTCTCATTTCTTGGCGATTCTGGAATTACGACCGGGATCTTCTTTGCCTCCGTTGAGATTTCGTAGCCTTCAACACCTTTGATCTCTTCGAAATAATAAGTTCCAGACGGAAGGTAGTGATTTTCCATCTCAACTAATCCATCCTGATTAGAGGTATATCTGCTAATATTGGTGTCATTTACTGGATCAGTCGACGTCACCCATTTATTTTTCAAATCAGTCGTTGAATCCATATGAAGATATTCCTTATTTCCTTCTTCATCGTAACGGTAAAGTACAAATACAGCACCATCTAATGGAACCTCTGAACCATCGGTCTTCTTCCCTAACTTATAGAAATACGGATTACGCAAATAACTAAGATTTTTCGGATAAACATGGATAGTTGACAATTCATCCCCTGTCATCGGATCCATTACTGGTAACATCACCGCAAAAGGTCGAGCTCGCTCCAAATCTGCTGTAATTCCCGTTGCGGGATCGATGCCTGTTTCCACAATCAAATAAACAGCATAAGTTTGCAGTTCTTGATTATACTTAGGAACATTCACCCTTAAAATTCCATTATCTCCAGTATCACTCGCGGTTTTCAATCCCTTGAGCATTGGCTTATATTGATGTTGCTGCAAATAATCAATCGCAAACTGACAGCTCATTTCATTTACTTGATCTAGAAAATCGTTTGCTTCTAACTTGCTCTCTTGATAAAGTTTTGTAACGTCGTAGACATCAAAAATCGCTCCATCCAAAGATGTTGTTTTCGAAAGTATGTCTGCTTCTTGGCTTGCTTCAAGGCCATCATTTTGATGAGGATCAAATTGCTCCAGATCTGCATCTCTAAGTATTCGTTTATGAAGAACGATTTCAACTTCTTCTCCTGCTGCATGTCCGTCTATTCCTCGAAATGCACCAAACAACACCGGCACCACCAAACAAGTAAACAGCACATATTTTATCAGTTTCTTCCACATACCCTACTGCCCCCTTTCATTTTAAAAAAATTCTCCTATTTCGCCTTTTGGTTTCCTTTTCTATAAAGTAGATATATTCTAATCCCAATCAATATCAGCATTACAGCAGCTGTACAAATTGCTGCAAACAACACTTTACGATTTTCTTTTGTATTCTTGATTGGTTTTATTTTCGCTTTTTCTTCAGGGATATATTTCGTACGCACGCCTCGAACAAGTAACCGATGCGAATTCACGCCATATGGTGTACATGTCAACAACGTACAATGATCTTCTCCCTTGACTAGTTTTAAGGCATCTGTTTGTTCTGGCAACACAACTTGGATCTGGTCTACCTTATAGGCTAGTGTTTTATCCAAAATTTTTAAATAGAACAAATCGCCTTTCTTCAATTCAGTCAAATCTGTTAACATCTTTCCGGCTGTCACCCCAGTATGTCCAGTCAAGACACTATGCGTATTCTTCCCGCCAACTGGTAAAGAAGAGCCTTCCAGATGTCCGATTCCGCGTTTTAGAGTTTCTTCTTTCGTTCCATGGTAAATCGGCATTTTCACTTTTATTTTAGGAATCTCTAGTTTTCCCATCGTATTTTTAATATTTAGAACCTTATAATAGTTGCTTTGGATCGCATAGCCTGATCCTTCAATGAATGGATCGTGGACTGGATTGCCTGCCAGTGTTTCATTAAAGGCATAAGCCTTTTTCCATTCTTCCGCTAATTTTTCCTTATTTAACTTGCTGACTTCTTTTTCATATGTATCTAATGCATAACTACCATTTTTTTCAGAAAGATAATTACTCAAGGTTGGATACCCCAATACACCAAGCCCAATTAACAGGACTAAAACTGCTACAACAATCCGTTTCATGAATGTCTTCCCTCCAAAAATGAGTGGGGGAGAATCTCCCCCACTAGTTCGTTCTTACGCTTGACGTTTCTTCGGTAAAATAACCATTACCGCTAATCCGATCAATACGATTCCTGCAATAGTAAGTAAGATTAGTCCCATACCACCAGTTGCTGGAAGTTTGAAGCCTTTTGAGTTGATAACTTCTTTTGTCACAACGTGTGCAGCGTTTTCGTTAGTGAAATCCACTTCAACTGGTCCGTCTAGCAAGTTATAGCCATCTGGTGCCAATGTTTCCACTACGTAGTATTTATTTGGAGTTTTTGCATCATCCACTCCTGAATGAGTTTTCAAACCCTCAAAACTCGTGGCATAGAATTTCCCATTAATTAAACCAAGTTTTGCTGGATCTGTTTCACCTGGTCTAACAATCCACTCAATTGAAGTTGCTGCGTCATAATCATCATGTCCAGGGCGGATAATGGCAATTATTTTGCCAGAAAGGTCTAATTTTACTTTGATGAATCTCCCTGCCTTAGCATTTGCAACAGTACCTGTAATTTGGAACTCAGCACCCGTTAATGCATTTCCTTTTTGATCTTTTTTATCGATTGTTACTCGACCAACGTTTGTTTCTGTTTCAGTTGTTGGTACTTTTTCATTTCCGGTAGTCAAGCCATTGTTAAACTCGATTTCCCCTTTATTGACAATTGTGTAGTTTGGTTTAGAAACGACATTCTCGTTAACAGTAGTTGTAAATTCAATTCCAACATGTGTATATGATCCACCAGTAGTAGTCATATAAGTTTGTAACTCGTCAAGACCAGCTGGAGTAAATTCTACAGTTAAAGTATTTTCATTCCCCGTGCCGGTTGTAGGATCTGCATCAGTAACTGTGTAGTTTGCATTTCCAGGATTTGGAATTTCTGATTTCGTCCAACCACCAGAGCCGTTGTCTTTGTATACATACGCTTTTGCAGTGTTTGTTTTATATGTCAAAGCACTGTCCAATTTATCGTTGATTTTGTATACAGCATAGTCTTCAATATCTGAAGGAATGTTGACTTTGATGTTGTAGCCAATTTCATCCCCGATATTTACTGAATTAGAGCTTGCGCCATCCATGTCCTTAGTTGGTGTTTGACCTTGGTTCTTAGGATATACGTGAACATCTGTGTTCCATTTGTCTAAGTCAGTTGGATGTGTCATTGGTACTGAGATAACGAATGGTTTGATTGGTGAAGCGATCGTTACTTCTTCCGTTCCGCCAGAACCATCTGGAATTGTTGGTTTAGGTGACGCACTGTTAGCAAGATCTTCTTCTACATAGTAGAAACCTTTCAAGCCAGTCAATTTCAAAATACCGTTTGCATCTGTTTTACCTGAGCCTGCTTCTAACGCCATGGTATAAGTGTAAGTGTTTCCGTTATAAGCAACTGATAATTCTGTTTTTGCTCCATTCGTAGTGTAAACAGCGCCATCTTTTTCTGATGGTGGAACAGTTGGATCTGTTGTAGCTTTTGGTGTTAATTTGTAAACATTGAATTGCACATCTTTAACTGGAGGATTCGTGATGGTATTATCTTCCAGTCCATTTCCTTCTGAACCGATCTGACTATTGTCTTCTGCCCAGTGTTTGTGGATTGTTAAATCTCCACTCGTTGGTTGAATCGCATCGTGATCGGCAAAAGCACTTAATCCGCTGCCGAATGTTGTAAACAACAGCGCAACAACCGCTAATACTTTACTTAGCTTCTTCATTTTCATTCCCTCTTTCTTTCCTTTTTTTATTTTATTTTTATAAATTTGCTTAATGCAAACCTATACCTAAGTTAAATGTGCTTCTTTCCTAAAAGAAGCAAAATTGATAAACCTATCAGGAGAACGCCTAGACTCGCGATTACATGAAGTCCCATTCCACCCGCCATTGGCATGACCTGTTTTTTATAGTTCGGCAGATATAGATTGCCGCTGTCTTTATAAAAGGCTGGTGGCAATATATCTCCACGTCCAAGTGGATCAGTCACTGTTCCAGCATTTGTATCGACTGTGATTATCCATTGACCCGCTGGCAATTCATAGCCATCCACGGTTTTCGTCTCGACCAGTAAGTAATCACCGGATTTCAATCCGCTAAAATTCACTTCACCGGTTGTACTATGGCTAGGTTGTGTTTGAACGGGTGTACTCATATCCCAATACGTATCTGGCGCTAATGGATTGTCATTGACACCGATGTCCAACGTCTTTCCATTCAATCCGCCATAAATCTCGAACACGACACCTCCTAATGGATTGCCTTCGCCATTGACTTTGATGAAGGAGAAACCTGATTCTTTTGGATAGTTTGGTAGATGACGTTTACCATCCTCTGTATAAAACGCTGTCGCAAGCGGGGTCCCTCGTCTCTGAACTGTCCAATCACCAGTTTCTGC
>NZ_NGLG01000001.1:2155183-2161088 GCF_002140655.1 Enterococcus sp. 3H8_DIV0648
TGCTTTTTTCGGATAGTTTGGTAGATGACGTTTACCATCCTCTGTATAAAACGCTGTCGCAAGCGGGGACCCTCGTCTCTGAACTGTCCAACCACCAGTTTCTGCGTTCAAGGTGATTATCCAATACCCCGTTGGTAGTTCGTAACCTTCTACTGTTTTCGTTTCTAACAATAAATAATCTCCAGATTCTAAAGATGTGAAGTTCACTTTTCCTGTTGTTACAGCACTCTTCTTAGTTTGAAGCGGAGTTGTCATATTCCAATAGGTATTAGCTGCTGCTGGATCATCATTCGTTCCAATAACAAGTTTCTCACCAGTTTTTCCACCATAAAGTTTGAATTCAACACCACTCAAAGGTTCCTTACTCTCATTTTCTTTAATGAAATCAATATCCATCGGCTTCGCTTTATTATTGATTCGAAAATAAGTTTTTCCATCACTCGCTTGATAATCTTTTGTCGTTCCAGGATTATTCGTTCCAGGTGCGGTAACTGTGCTAATTTCTCCATCTTTCCCATAAATGATCCAATATGCTTCCTCAACCTTAGGTAAGACAAAGTTCGGATAAGTAGCAGTTTCTACCAAGCTAAATGTATCTGATTTTATGTCTAATCCAGGTGCTAAAATCCTTCCCTGTGCATCAGTTGTTATATCTTGAATAAATTCCCAATGTCCTGCAGTGATATTCTCAGTTGTAGGAGGATGAGATGTAGGATGATTTCCCGATTTCCAAATAAACTTGTACAGTTTGAACTTGACTTCTTTCTTTTTATTTTGACTGTCATATAGCGGATCGCCATTTTTATCGACAGATGGCATCGGTGTCTTATTCGTATCCGTTTTAAAAATCTGGAACTTTATCTCACTCATATCAATGACGTAATAGAGCTTCAAAACCAAGGTTCCATCTTCTTTTACAACACCAGATTTCACATTGAAAGATAGTGCACTATCATGACGGTAACCATCAAAGGTTCGTGGAGCTGCAGTTACTGTAGATCCTGTTTCTCCATACAATGATTCATCCATCTTCATTTCAAAATCGCTTGCACTTCCCGCTTGGCCCTCTACTTTTTGCAAATAGTGCTGAACTTTATAACGGGAAACGGGCTTCCTCTTGTTTCGTACATGAACGACTGCGCCATCTTTACTCGCGCTTATCTCAAATTCCTCTGAGGTCACTGCCCCGGCTGAGGCGTTCCAACTACTTGAAAGTTCCTGACTGTAGCCATCCTTGGCTTTCGTCTCAAAGAAGCGATACGTACCATTGGCCAAGTTATCAACTTTGATGGTTCCATCATAAGTATTTCCTGATACTGTATTGCTGGCCGTTTCAAGATTAGTCTTCACATCTGTCCAACTACTGCCATTTTTCTTTTGCAATTTAAAAGTAAATCCGTTCAAGGGACTTGATAGGTCATCATCATCCCATTTGAACAACATCGCCGAATTAGGATTAAGCTTGATTTCTGCATAAGGATTTGTCATTTCCCCCTCCGCACTATTTTTTCGTGGGAGAGTTTTGTCTGCATCCAATTTGTGTTTATGGTAATAATCCACCGTATTGGTTTTCTTACCTGATGTGCTTTCCGGTGGATAGTCCAAGATCAACTCGATATCATAGGTCGCAATTTGTCCTTTAAGTACATTTGAATCGCCATAGGTCAATGTATAGTAGGATTCTAATAAATCACGTTGGCTTTCTGCATAAAAACCTTTTTTAATGTTCGCTTCTGCCGCTAATGCCGCAAATTGCGTGATTTGAACATTTCCTCCACTCTTATTCTTAGTGTATCTGGCCGGGATAGCCCAACGAGTGGTATTCCCATCATTTCCCATTGTTAGATCAGAGTATTTCTTTTGGGTTCCTCCTGTAGCACCGATTTTACCGAAATATGCCATCACCGTTCGCGTGGCGGTTGCACCTTTTCCATCGACAAAAATCCCATATTGATAGGCCTTGCTTTTTACTCTGGCTGAAAAAGCAGCCTTGGTTTCCCCAGATTTTTGAGTAAGCATGGTGAAGGAATTTGCTTCTGTTGGTCGCTTCTTATCTGACTCCGTTCCTGAACCAGTTCGATAAACTGGCCCTTGCTTACTATGGACTAACACATACGCATCATAAGCAATGTCTGAGGAAGGACGTCCACCTTTTTTAGTTGTCTCCGCCGAAGCTGGAAAATCCATAGGTGTCCGAACCATTCCTGCGATAAGCATAGTACTGACCGTTACTCCTGGGTCCAACACATCTTCTACATAAATATCATTGACATCCGTTGCATATTCTCCCCAATAGTGTTTAGGATTGACTGGATCCTGATAAAATCCCATACTAGGATTCGCACTCCAGTTAACTTCATCTCCCCCCAGCTCCAATGTTTCAGGAAAATTGACTGTCATGGAATATTGCATCGAGCCGTTTCCAGAATTAACTAACCGTTTAAAGTCGAAGCCACGTGAACCAGATAATGTAGTTGCTTCAAAACCAATTTGTTTTTTCATATCACCGAAGACAACATTTTGTACTCCAGCCTTTACGGTATAGTTCATTAATGATTTGCTTGGAACGGAGAATTTAACGGCCGTCAAGCTGGTCATTAGATGCTTTTCAGCTTCTTCGGTAAAATAGATACCGATTTTTTTTATTTCATCTTCTTCATCGATCTTGATTTCCCATTTGCCAATCACAGTATCTTTTCCATCAACCTGTACCGTGATTAGCTGATCTTGAGCAGTCCCTGCAAGCTGCCACTCACCCCATTCTTCATTTTCTAGAACGGGAATCTTAATATAGTCGCCATTTTGCAAACGATCTGCACCGTTGAATTGTAATGACCAAGTGAAGTCAAAGTCATAAGCCTTATTCGGCTGAGCTTCATTACTCTCACTCAAGGGTTTTCCCTTGTCATCCAAGATATCCCAATTGGTAATTTTGAAGGTTGCAGAACTTGTTTTTGAAAGATCACGACTAGCAGCTCTTGTCTCTCTTCGCTTAGTCTCTTTTTCTTTCTTTTCACTACTTTCTTGTGTTTTTTCTGTGCTTTGTTCTGTCTTACTACTTTCTGTTTCTTTCTCCTTGCTTTTTGTCGTTTCACCACTATTTTCTTTCTCTTCTACATTGTTATCCTCACTACTCTCATCAGAAGAAGCAGATGAGCTATTAGTCGTCGCATCTGTATTAAGGATGTCCGCACTTCTTTTAGGAATAGTGTTCGTCGTACTTGATTCCTTCACTGTTTGCGTTGTTTCGGCAAAGGCAGAAAATGGTACGAGTTGTATAAGAAATAAGAGAACTACTAAGATTCGTAATATCTTAGCCAACTGTTTGATCATTCCGCTTCACCTCCCCATTCACTCTTTTCATTTTTCTGTCACCTATCCCTTTTAAATTTTTTCATTGCTGAAGTTCCTTGATTGGCTCTATCTCTTCGTCAATGTCTGTAAAATAGTCATTAAACTTATTTGTTAGCATGTAGCCTTTTCCCCAAGTAGTATGAATAATTTCCTCATGGATACCTAATTTGATAAATCTGCCTTTTATTCTTTTAATCAAGGAAGATAGTTGAGACAATTTAGAATTTGTAGGTTTGCTATTCCAAAGGATTTCACAAAGTTCTTCTCTCGAACATAGCTGTCCTTTCTTATTAATCAACGCATCTACTAATCTTTTCTCGGTGTTGCCGAAAGCACAACTATTTACCTGTAAGTGCAGTCCTTTGGGTCCTTCTGTTTTTTTTATTTGCATCATTGTCAAACTACCTTTTTCTCTAGTGAATGAGTTTTCTGTCTCCGTTGGTACAAATTCTTTTTCAAGAGTTGATAGTTGTTCTCGAACAGCTTCAATACCTGAATCGCAATAGACCCATCCTTGGATGCCTTTATGTTTCCAAACCTCACGGTCGACTTTATCTAACACTGTTTCAGCTTTACGAATAAGCAGGTGATCTTTTTGATCTATCATAGATAGTATTTTGGTGACCTCTTTATCCATAACTGTTTCACCAAAAATGATTGCTTGGAAATAATCAATCAATCTCGTCAACAAAAACTGTTGAGAACTTATCAGCAGGCTACTTGAAACAAACACCTCATGATCTAGCCTCTGTAATTGCTCCTGTAATTGTTTTTCACAAATGATACTTTTCGTAAGAATTAGTATTCTCATATGTCTTTCTCCTTTCAGTTCCACAAATAAAAACGGCTTATCAAGCCACAATCTGCTGATAAAGCTATTCCCATTTTTTTGAAGTTTTTTCTAGCTTATCTATCTAAAAACATGCTGTAATCTGTGATAAAATAAGGTTATTCTTTGTTCAGTTTCATTAAATTAAACATTTTATAGTTACTTGTTTTTTGGAAAAACAAGCAACGGCATCAAAAGCCTGTTATAACAAGCTTTTGATGCCGTTACTGACGATGTTTGACGGTTCTTATTTGAAAAGTGATTTCTCTTCTATTTATAAGTACGTTTTAGTTTCAAACACAGAGAATGTAAGCGTTTTCTCAGTGTTGTAAAAAAACCTGCAGAAAATTTGATTAAAATTTTTTTTTTACGAGACAGCTGCTTCCATTAATTGTATTGCATCAATTTTTGGTGATAATAGAGAATGCGTATAAACGTCCAGTGTCATTTGTGTAGAACTATGACCTAATAGACCACTGATAGAACTTATGTCTGCTTTTGCTTCGACACATCTTGTTGCGAAAGTATGCCGTAATTGATGAAAATGAATCTGGCCAAGTTTCGCTTTCTTGCATAATTGATGCAGGTGATAGGTCATAAGGCGTGGTTCACACAATCCTTCTCTAGTAGAAAAAACAAAAGGACCGCTCTTTTTCTTTCGGTATTCCCATAACCATTTTCGAACCAGTGTCCCCATCGGAATGATCCGAGTGGAAGCTTGTGTCTTGGTCGCACGACAGATAATCTTCGTTTTCATGTCTCTATTACCAGTGCGAACTCGTTGAGCAGTATGTGTGATATAGATAATATTGTTTTCAAAATCAACATTTTCCCATTTTAGAGCAGCAACTTCTCCAATACGTAAGCCTGTGTGCAGCGCAAAGATGATAGGTAAGCCTTTTTGTTTCGGATAGGAAAGAGCTGCCTTTTCCAAACGTTGTTGCTTTTTGAGTGACAATGCCTGTTGTTTCTTGGGTTCTCTTTTTGGCAGCTTGACTCCTTCACAAGGATTTTGCTTCATAAAACCTTGCCTAATTGCCTTATTCAAACAGTTTTTTAAAACTTGTATATTGACACGGATACTAGAAGGAGCTAACGGCTGTCTTTTCCAACGAGAAACCAGTTCTTGAATTATCTCTAGCGTAAGCTCATTCAAATGGTAATTCTCTAAGTGGGGTAATATATAGGTTCGAAGCTTATGTTCATAGCTGCTAAATGTTGCGGGCTCGACATTTTCCTTAACTTCGTTCAACCATGTATCACACCATTCCCCCATACCTATGGCTACTTCACCATAACATTCACGTATATCTTGATATTTTACTCTTAGCGGATATAATTTTCTTCGCACTTCGTTGTAAGTCTTCCCATAGACAGAACCATATTTTGTTTTCCCATCTAATGTCTTTCCTTTTTGATAACGTCCTTCCCATCGTTGATCTTTTCTAAAATAAATATTTTCTCCACGTCTACTCATAAATGATTTCCTTTCATACTGACGGTTTATTTGACGGTAAATAAGAACTTGTTCAGTACATAAAAATGATTACAATTACGACTTATCTATTTGACTATTTCTTATTCAAATAATTTAATTAAATATTTTTTGTTACGACTATTGAAATAGCATTAACTTTACATTATAATTAAAACAAAATGATTTAAAAATAGTTTAGATAGTACTTACCGATAACGTTTTAGCTTGTTTTTCCAAAAAACAAG
>NZ_NGLG01000001.1:2161448-2172852 GCF_002140655.1 Enterococcus sp. 3H8_DIV0648
TCAAGCCACAATCTGCTGATAAAGCTATTCCCATTTTTTTGAAGTTTTTTCTAGCTTATCTATCTAAAAACATGCTGTAATCTGTGATAAAATAATACACATCTAGATGTGTATAAGAGACTAACATAAAATAGCGACTAAACTGAAAAAATGCACTCACTTTTTTTGACGAACAAAGCAGGTTAATTATTTTGTAAAACGCTAAAAAGCCGAACGACTGTGCACGGTCGTTCGACTTTCATTTTTAAACTAAAGACTTTTGGATCAGCAAATAGATCAATCTCTTCAATTAGACTCAGTTTTCTGTTAGTTGATTATTAGTGTATCTTCCATTTTCAGCTACGTCTGCTACTATATCCACATAATATCTCATGTGTAGAAAATTGCGATTTCTATACTAATAGTTCAGATTCGCATAGTACTGAAAAATATTGGGTTACTTGAATTAGGAAGTCTACTTTCACTACTTAATCTCCAGAATATTATCTACCAAAAGTTAGTGTCTTCAAATTTATATATCCTTCTCCCACATACCTGATATATATTGGATAAACACCCTTTAAGGCAGGTTCACTCAGTACTATCTCATTTGTTAACCAAGCTTGGTCTTCATCAATCTTGATTTCTTTCGTTGCCAACGAATCATCAGCCGCTGCCTCTGGATTGTGATGGTAAATAATGATTGTTCCGTTTGCTTTTCCTTTTATTTGAAGGCTGATTTTTTCTAGACCGGTAAATTCAAAATATTTAAAGCCGACCACAGTGTTATTCGTTATATTGGCAACAAAATGGCTCTCTTCAGATTCCTCAAAAATATAGGGCAACACCTCTTTAGTATCTTGTCCGAAAATAATTTTTCCATTAGCGCTTGGTCCGGTTAAATGACACGCTAGCGCTGCGGAATAGCTTCCTTCTCCTTTTAATGGACCACCGTTTAACCCACAACTAGTAATTTCAACTTGTTCAATTTTTCCATTTGGCAACAGCGTGATCTGTTCGGCACAGCCTTGTCTTGAAGTTTCCGTACCATGAGTTTGTCTGTGATAAAATACATACCATTTGCCATTAATATTCTCAATGCTGCCATGATTATTCCCTGTCATATTAACTGCTTTTTCTCTACCGTTATACCCAAGATCGCCGTTAGAAACGATAATACCGCCAAAAACAAACCCTTTATCAGGATATTTGCTCGTGGCAAAACACAGTTCATGGCTAAGTTCACTGGAATAGATAAAGTAGTAGGTTTCGCCAATTTTTCTCATCGAGGAAGCTTCATAGAAAGCATGTCCTTGAAAGGTTGTCCCTTGCGAGTGCGCACCTCCTGGAATCAGCATCGTTGGTACCCCTTTTGTTGTACACATATCTTTTTCCAGCTCTACGACCATACTTCCCGGACTCGGTACAATAGGGTAATCCGGATTGGTTTCAGCAGGAGCAAAACCATAATAAAGAAAAATTCTATCATCGTCATCAACAAATACCGCTGGATCAAATGGTAAAAAGTCAGATAAAACATTGCCGTCATTCAGGCTTTTAGGATATTTTACATGCCCATAAAACTCAAATGGCCCCGCAGGCGAATCACTCACAGCAACACCAATTTCTAAATGAAAGGAAAGACAGTAATACAGATAATACCTGCCATCTTTTCCTCTCGCGACATCAGGTGCCCAAAGCTGCAGCTTCCCTTGGAAATTTGATGGGTCTTGAGTTGCCTTATAAACTTCACCTTCGTACTTCCAATCGGACAAATCATTAATTGGAGCAGACCATACAACATAGTCACCTGTACAATACTTTACACTTCCCGCTTCATCATGGGAGCCATAAAGATAGACCCGATCATTAAAAACATGCGGCTCACCATCTGGCACATATTCATATAATGGTAAATATGGATTAAAAACCTGTTTCTTGTTCACGTTTATTACCTCCAAAAGATTTATAATTTAGCTTTCTTTTTAATTCTGTATGCCGCTTTACGCTCTAAGTTTTAAAGATTATTATTGTTGCTCACTTACTTCATTTCTTATCTTCAGGTCTGTATTTAAATTATATAATCAGAAAAACGTTTCCACTATGCTCAAATACTCTATCGAATGTGGTCATTTCATCGCCCGACTTTTGCATAAACACAAAAAGAACTTGATCAACGCTGTACTTCCTACAATCGTTGATCAAGCTCTAAAATGACCGATACTCGTTCAAATTCTTTATTCAGTTTCTTTGATTTTCAACTTTGCCCGACGATAAAACACCAAACATAAAAGACTAAAGATCAATGTCAAAATCCCCGAGATCAAAAACCATCTTGCGATCCCTAACTTTTCTGATAAGGGTCCCGCCAATAACAATCCGATCGGCATCGCAGCCGACATCACACTGCCAAACAGTGAAAAGACCCGACCTAATTTTTCTGGCGCAACGGTTTCCTGTAAATAGGAAGTAAACGGAATATTATATAGATTCCCAACACCGCCCATTAGAATACAGAAAAAGACAAACAGCCAATAGCCAGTTAAATTCGCTGGTGCCAAGCCGCTGCCGATAAACGTGATTCCCAGCCCAACATTGGCTAACTGTGCCGCAAGTAATTTCTCCCGCCATTCCTTCTTCATTCCGATCAAGAAAGCACTGATCATCATCCCCGCTGCGTATGAAAATTCCACCATACTAGCAAACCACGCCGATAATTCAAAATGCACATTGGTCATTAATGGGAATAATATCCCCAACGGCAGATAAAAAATCATAATGAAAAAGGAAAAGAACATGATGATCAGCATGGGCGGATCTTCTTTAAATACTCGAAAGCCATCTTTTAATTCTTCCAGATAATGCTGCATACTCTCTTCGCTACGGGGAATGTCCGGCACTTCTACGAACCATAAGGTCAAACAAGCGGCTATCGCACCAAGTAAATCCGTCAACAAAATCATCCATAAAGGCATTGCCGCAAACATCATAGCGCCTAGAACAGGTCCAAGCATGAAAGCGCCCGATTGCAAAAATTGATTCCAGCTGTTTGCTTTGACCAGCTCTTCTTCCGGTACCAGTAAAGGAACGATCGCTTGGATTGAAGGGGTATGGAACACATTTGCCAGCGATCGCAAAAATAATGCCGCGATCACTACCAGATACCCGGGATTACCAGCTAAAAACCAGATAGATAGAGCTAATGCGACTAACCCCATAAATAAATCCGCAAAAATCACGACATATTTTCGCTTCAGCCGATCTAACCAAACACCGACAAATGGCCCTAAGAACATTTGCGGCAAGTAAGCCGATAATCCAGCTAAAGACAACATGATCGCTGATTTAGATTCATTAGTCAGCCACCAAATCAAAGCAAACTGGACAGCAGAGCTCCCAATCAAAGACACTGTCTGGCCAGATAAGATCGTTAAATATTTTTTTCTCCATTGTTGTTTTTCCATAATTGCTCCTTTGTTTGTCGTTTGACAAAACAAGAAGTTCGTCAAACGTTAATTATTTGGCGATTCGATTCATTCTCAAACGCATAGACGCGCACATACAAATTCCTCCTTTAAATCAAACCTAATTCAACTTTCCATGTCAACAGGCGTTCCACCGATTGATCAAGCTGCTGTTCGCTGTATTCCCCTTTTTTGATTGCTTCTAAAATATAAGGTATCTGACTGCTATAACTTGAAGACAAAATCAGATCGTTTCCTGCCTGCAAGGCTTGCAGACCGGCTTCTTCTTGCGAAATGAAATTCGCTAGACCTGCCATATCCATATCATCAGTCATAATGACACCTGTAAAACCTAGTTCATTCCGGATCACATCATGCACTGGTTTTGAGATCGATGCTGGACGATCGCCGTCGATCGCCTGAACGATATTGTGCGACACCATGATACTGTCCGCTCCTGCTTTGATCCCTGCTTCAAAGGGCAGAAAATCATTCTTCCGCAATTCATCCATTGAACGGATATCTGTTACGATCTCAACGTGCGAGTCACGATTATTTCCATAACCAGGGAAATGCTTCAAGGTTGAACCAAGCTTTTGTTTCTTCATTTCTTCTACGCTCAGCTTCACGTAATGACTCGTTCCTTCTGCGTCCATCCCGATCGTCCGATCATAAATGAAGGATTCTGGATCGGTCGATACGTCCACATCTGGGAACATCCCTAATTGAATACCTAACTCGCCAAAAACCTGCGCTTTGCGATCAATTTCCTGCGTGATACCTTCCCAGCCGTTTTCCTGATACAATGTTTGGGGATTTTTAAACGCTGGAGACACGATTTGATTTCTGCTTAAACGGCTGACCGTTCCGCCTTCTTCATCAGAGCCGATAAACATCGGAATCTTACTCACTTCTTGATAACTGGCAATCGCTTGTTTCACATCCGCTTGACCTTTTCCTTCCATGTCACGATCGAAAAGCAGATAGCCTCCCAAATGATAGCTTTGAATATCTGCTTCCTGATTTTGTTCTGGCACCCGCGCCATGAATAATTGCCCGACTTTTTCTTCTAACGTCATTGCTTGCATTGTTTTAGCGACTTTTTCTTTCACAGTCATTTCCTCATTTTTCGATTCCGTCGTCTGTTCCGTTTGTTGTGTTGTTTCGCTTGATTTTGTTGAATCACTATTTACTGACGAGTTCTTGGTAGAATTTCCACAGGCGGCTAGAATAATTACCGCTGAGAAAAACAGCAAGCTCGTTAAAATACTTTTTTTCACTTTATTGCGCTCCTTAATTGAATGAATGCCATAATCTCTTCCTTGGAGTTTTTTCAATTCATTATGAGTAAAACTGCAACGTGAGTCTAGCATTCTGAATCATTAATGCTTACGATTTATTTTAGCATAGCTTGTGAAAAGAAAGCATCGTTTCGATTTTTCCCACAAAAAACCAAAAGGGAGGCGCTCCTCCCTTAAACCATCTTCGGAAACAATTTCTCGCCTGTTGAAAGTATAATGGTATTAGGTGACACATACTCGAGGTCTTTTTAATGGCGTCCACCCGAACCCGTACAAAAAACCGAGTGATTCCCTTCTTTTTTGTTAAACCAACTGTCGCTTCGCGCACGAATTAAAAATTATGATAACTTTCCAAGAAGTGAATCTGTCACCTAATTTTTTTAGGAGGAGATTTCATGGAAACAAACTCGTTGGAAGTGAAACTGAAAGTCTGTGCTGGATTAGATGTCCATGCCAAAACAGTTGTCGCTTGTATTCTCACTGGGACGCTGGATTCTTTACGAGCAAAAAAAGAAATTCGCACCTTTGGGACGCGCACTTTTGAGTTACGGCTGCTCGGAGAATGGTTAACAGAGAAAAACGTTGAAAAAGTTTTGATGGAAAGTACCGGCCAATACTGGTGCCCCATTTGGAATGTACTTGAAGAATTCGATTTGCCTCTTGCTTTGGCGAATCCTCAGAGAATTAAAGGGATTCCAGGACGCAAGACCGATCAAAAGGATTCCGAATGGATCGCTAGACTTGGACGGATGGGGCTGATTGCTTCAAGCTATATTCCTAGTCGAGAAATTCAAGAGTTGCGTTCGTTAACTCGTACTAGGAAGTCGTATATCAATGAACGCACGCAACACCGGAATAGAATCCAAAATGTCCTGCAACATGCGAATATCAAGTTGGCAGATTTTATCACTGACATCTTTAATGGTTCGGGAAGAAACTGTTTGGAAGTACTGCTTACCGGAGAAAAAGCCACACAGGAACGCATAAGCCAAGTCATTTCCAAAAGATGTAAACATTCGTCGGCTGATATTGCCGAATCAATGAATGGGGCATTTTCCAAAAATCAACGGATCCTTTTAGAAAGTCATTTACGTTCATTAGAGCGAATTGATGAAGAAATACATGTGCTGAATGAAGCCATTGAGGAGATTACCTCGAACTACGCTGAAATAATGGACGCCTTACAAACAATTCCTGGTGTGAAAAAAAGAGCGGCAGAGATCATCTTGGCTGAAGTTGGTCCAAACGTAGAGCAGTTCTCCAGTGCCAAACAACTGGTATCATGGGCAGGTCTTTGTCCAGGAAGCTATGAAAGTGGTGGCGCAAGAAAATCTGCACACATTACTTCTGGAAATAAATATTTAAAAACCATCCTTTATCAATGTGGTGGAGTCGCTGGCAGATCGAATAACGCGATATTTTCAGAGTTTTATGATCGAATTTCAAGACGAGGAAGCAAGAAGAAAGCGATCATCGCTTGTGCTCACAAAATTCTAAGAATTGTTTATAAGATTCTTTCAGAACAAGCAAATCGGGTAAATAAAAAATCCTCACCAGATGTAGCGAGCATCTAGTAAGGAACAATTAAAAAAATTCTTCAACCTTATTATAATACAGGTAAGGCTTTTTTTTGCTTTTTTCTATTGTTTGTTTCATTAAAAAAAAAACGCTGAGAAAAAGCATGACTACTTTTTCTCAACGCAGTGTTTATTTGTTTTGGACAGCGACATCTTTGCGAACACGATATCCTTTGCCCCAAATGGTTTGAATTATTTCTTGATCTACCTCAAGAATTTCCAATTTCAGCTTGATATTTTTCACTAAGGAAGATAATTGAGCCAAACGCGATTGTGAAACATTTCCCCATAAAGCCATACACAACTCATCCCGTGAAATAATTTCACCCGGCTGGCTGCGCAATTTCTCCAATACCTGCAGCTCAAGTGAAGAAAGATTGATCAAAGTCATCGCGGAGAGACCTTTATCTTCTTCAACAGCAGGTGAACATTCCTCTGTTACGACCGGCTCGAACGTCCTACCATGATATTGTGTAGCTACTTCCGCCAGCTGCTCGCGTAATACTTCAACCGAGTCGCTGTTTTGAACAATCCCCGTTAAACCTAGTTCATTTAAAGCTGTTCGCTCATCTTCGCTAAGATAATGATCGACTTCCCGTAAAATACTCTTACTGTGTCGTTTTAATCTTGGCAGCATCAATTCCATCTCATAGCTTGAAATCGTTTCGCCAATAATGATAATTGGGAAATGATTGACTAACTCTGGAATGCGCCCATCCATTTGAATTTCATCTAAAATACTGGTAGAACAAAACACTTCATAATTTAAATGTTGCAATTTATTGGTTATAATTTCTTCCGCCAAAATATTTTTAGTTAAAACTAATACTCGAACCATCCACTCGCCCTCATTTTCTATATAAGAATAACTATGAGTAAAATATAACTTAAATTTAAGCGAATAAAAGGTCTTTTTTTAGATGATATTGAATAAAATTATGAACATTCCTAACTTTTTCTCTTTTTTCGTTTTTAAATAAAGAAAAACCGTGATTTATTATCACGGTTTACGCTGTTACCTTATGCAATTCTTTTTCTTGTTTAACGGCTTTCTCAAAAATCGGCAAGTTAAATTGCTTATACAGAGCCCCTGCCACAAAGTAGGCAATATTGAAATCCACTAGGCTGTGGACCAATCCGCCGATCCCCATCAAGATAAAGACCGTATATAGATAGCCCTGTGAGTAGAAGGTATCCGGCATATTTCCCATGAAATAAAAGACGGATACAACGATCATTTCAGCAGCCGCATGGATAATTCCAATCACGACATTGAATACTTGGAAACGACCATTGGCTAAAGTAAATTTGCCATTTTTCAAAACAAGCTCCGGATGCCTTTGCAGATAATTGGCTCCAATCAAAGCAAAAATCAAATGAGAAAAAGCGCGTAAAGCAATGATCGGTGTTGTCGAAATGAAAAAGCCGAAGGTCGTTCCGATAACGACCGCAAGTGCTACTAGCGGTGAAAAGAACATCGCAATAAATACTGGAACATGACTCGCTAACGTAAATGATGCTGGTCCAATCACGATTTTCGGCATGACCATTGGGATCAAAATCCCCAAGCCGATCAATAAGGCCGAGATCGTCAAGTTTCTAACAGATTTATTTTTCATTTTATCCTCCTCGATATGTCAAGACACTTGATTCGTTCTTTAGTTTAGTTTAAAACTCAGGAAGTGTCAAGACAGTTCGAGTGAGAATTTTTTGAAAAGTTTCACTATTTTTCAATCATGGCTAAGTGGGCATCTCGTTCTTCTGTCGTCAGTTGGTGCTTTTTTACATATCGATTGTTTGGATTCTCAGCACAAGTAATTGAACAAGCGCCTAAGTATTTTTCTTCATTTTCTTCAGAGACTAACATTTGACGATTGCATTCAGGGTTGCTGCAATTGATGTAACGTTCGCATGGTGTTCCGTCAAACCATTCTTTGCCGATAACTTTTTTATCGACTTGATTGATTTCTACACTGATGCGTTCATCAAAGACATACATTTTTCCATCCCAAAGTTCGCCTCGGGTCGCTTCGTCTTTTCCATATGCGGCGATCCCGCCATGAAGCTGAGCAACATCCTCGAACCCTTCACGCAATAACCAGCCAGAAAATTTTTCACAACGAATTCCGCCGGTACAATAGGTCACGATTTTTTTATCCATAAATTTCTCTTTGTTCTCACGAATCCAAGCCGGTAATTCACGGAAGTTATGAATTTCCGGACGAACCGCTCCACGAAAATGCCCCAAATCATATTCATAGTCATTGCGAGCATCAATGACCACCGTGTCTTCATCTAATAAAGCTTCGCGAAAAGCTTGCGGCTTCAAATAATTTCCAGTCAATTGGCGCGGATCGATGTCCTCTTCTAAATGCAAAGCGACCAGCTCTGTGCGAGGTCGAACAAATAATTTTTTAAAGGCATGCCCTTCACTTTCATCCATCTTAAAGTACGTATCTTTAAAACGTTCATCTGCCAGCATGACCTCCATATAGCGCTCAGTCGCTTCTTTCGTTCCAGATAGAGTTCCATTGATTCCTTCTGGTGCGACTAAAATACGGCCCTTAATATCTAATTCACGACAAAAAGCCAAGTGTTCTTGCGCAAAAGCCTCGGGGTCTTCAATGGTTGTATAGTTATAGTAAAGTAATACTCGATAATCCATGGTGATTCCTCCTGTTTCTTTGGTCCATTACTACTATAGGAGATGGAAACCGTTTTTTCGAACTTGATGCTTGTGGAAAGATATACAATCGACGAAGCAACGATAGATTTCTCTATGTAACCAAAAAAATCCTGCCCATTTTTAAATTCTTAAATTCACCAACCAGATTTCCCCTTGATAGGACAGGGTTTATTTTGAACTTTACAGTCAGAATAGGACGTGTATACTTTAAAGTGACCAAAAGATAATCATTCAGTCAGAATAAACGCATTAAAAAAACTACTTATTTAAAAGGGAGAAGAATATGCCGAAAATAGTAACGGAAGAAGAGAAAAAAGAACTTAGAGAAGCCATGTACCATCACACCATCCAGTTAATTAAGGAAAAAGGCATGAAGAAAATTACGGTGGAGGATATCATCCAGGCAGTCGGCATCGCTAAAGGAACATTCTACAACTATTACCGATCAAAGGAAGAGCTGCTCTTTCATGTCATTCAAAAAAGTGAACAGAAACTTTTTCAAACAATCCTGGCAATTGATTATAAGACAGGCGATTTTCGTGAGAAGGTCACTACAGCATTAAAGGAAATATATTTATCGAAAGACAGTATCGTACTTTATTTACGACCAGAGGATATGGAATCTTTGACAGAGAAGCTGCCGACTAAAGCGAAGGCTTCAGTAGAACAAAAGCAAACCAATAATTTTCAACAAATCGCCGAACTTTTTGGTATCGACTCTACTGATCTCGAAACCTTTGGCGTGATTTCCTACTTGATGGATTGCCTTCATTTTACGGCGGTAAATGTCGATTACGGAAAGGCAGCACGACAAATTTCACTAGAACTAATCGTTGATACACTCGCTGATTTTCTAGTAGACAAAAAAAAGAAAAAGGAGCATAACTAATGAAAGCAAAAACAATCCAACTCACGCATACGATTCCACCAACCTGCTATTTTGTCATTAGCTCGGTACTGATTTATCTGGGACTATATAAAGGAATCCCAGCTCTTATGGCTGCCGGCGTTCCCTTTATCAAAGGCTATCTGGTTCTCTTTTATCTTCCCTTCATTTTTATGTTCATTACGGCGCTGGTACTATACAGAAGAGAAGGAAACCCTTGGCAGCTTTCAGCGTTCAAACAACGCTTGAACTTGACTCGCCTAAAAAGATCGGATTGGTTTTGGATACTTGGGATCATTTTGGTTTATCTGATACTAGCAGCAACAACTACGCCTATCATGAATAATTTAGCGCAGCATTCTTTTTTCAGTCCTCCCAGCTTTTTCCCAGCCGAGATCAATCCAAACAAAGCAGCGATCAGCGGAACGATGATGGACTATTCCTTAGCTGGTCAATATTGGCTCCCCATCGTCTATTTCATCGGCTGGTTTTTTAACATCTTTAGTGAAGAATTCTTATGGCGTGGAATCATCCTGCCTAGACAAGTCGAACGCTTCGGCACCAAAGCATGGCTGATTCATGGATTGATGTGGGGGCTGTGGCACTTCTTTTGGAAATGGCAGTTAGTAATGCTGATCCCTTTTGCTCTCTTCTTTACCTTTGCCGTCTATAAATCGAAGAATACCTGGGTCGGAATCATTTCTCACGGAGCACTCAATGCGATTCCTTTGATTATGATCATCATTGAGGTATTTCGTTAAGCGAAAATCCCTGCGACTATAATTGGTCGCAGGGATTTTTATTGGATAAATTTGTTAGTCTGTCTAAACTTCTTTCGCTGCTTCAAGTTTTATTTATCTTCTAATTCTGATGATTTTGTCGTAAGACCATTATAAAGCCAATGGGGAAAAAATATTTATAAAATAGCCTCTGCTTTAATCCTTCTTGATTAGAATCTCCTAAAGTTATTTGGAATATCTTGTTATAATCCCCACCTGCTGGTTGTAAACGGATACAATAGTAGTGGAATTTATTAAGAGAGGAAGCTCGCCATGAAAAAATTACCGAAAGCTATTGGACCTTATAGTCCGTATCGCAAGAAAGGCAAATTCTTAGTCACTTCTGGACAATTACCGATCAATCCAGAAACAAATACGATTGAGGCAACCACTGTTTATGATCAAGTGCTTCAGTGTCTTGAAAATATCGAAACAATCTTATCAATCGAAGGATTTCAAATTGAAGATGTGCTTAAACTAACCGTCTATCTGACAGACCTGTCTAAGTTCTCAGAGGTAAATCAAGCCTTTGAAGAAAAGTTATCTGCGGAATATCCAGCTCGAACAGCCATTGAAATTTCAAAATTACCAATGGATGCCCTTGTTGAGATTGAAGCAATCGTGTTAGGTGATTGATCGTAAAAAAAGAATAAGGACATAATTTCTATCCTTAGCAAAACCCCCGAGATCAAGATCACAAATATGATTTTTTCTCGGGGTTCTTTGATTTTT
>NZ_NGLG01000001.1:2173864-2190975 GCF_002140655.1 Enterococcus sp. 3H8_DIV0648
GATTTTAACTCAGCAGTTGTTTTCATATTCATTAAACCTTTCTATAAAATAAGGGAGACAAGATATCTCCCTTATTCCTTCACTAGATTTTTCATAGAATAGATAGGAATTTATCTATTCTACTATTTTATTTCTAAAAATTTTTTTCAGTATCTTTTTTCTTAAACAAGAATACACCGATACCCGTAGTCATAATCAATCCAATCAACGTCAAGAACACATTGCTTGTCGATTCTCCTGTTTCTGGTAAAGTATCGTTTCCTTTTGAAATAGTTTTCACAGCGCCCTTTTGTTCACTTCTCACGGTGGTTAACTTTTTGATAGTTGTACCTTTTGCTTCCTCAGTATTTGTTTGCTCCTCTTCGATTTCTTTCGTTGGTTCATCTTTCGGAGTTTCCTTTTCGTTTCCATCCACAGAAGCCTCTTTGTCCTTAACAGTTAAAGTCATTGTTTTTTCAGCTGTTTTTCCTTCTTTTGTCATAGCTGAAAACTTAATTTCATGTACACCTGGTTCAACCAACGTATCGCCTAAAAGCTTAACTTTGATCTTCCCGTTCATTACTTTGAATCCGGTGATAAAATCATTCGGATTTTCCGTAGTTGCCCATTTCATAATCATGTCTGCAGTCAATTTATCACCAACATACATCACTTTATCTTCTACAATAATCGTTGGTACGCGATCACTTTTTTCATCCGTTACTGTTACCGTAATTGATTTTGTCACAACCGTTCCGGAATCATTTCTTGCTTGGTAGGTTACATTATAGGTACCAGCTTTTGAAGTATCTACATCATTTGATAATACAAAGAGTCCTGTGCTTGAAGCATCTGCAGCTTGCCCTAGCGAAGTTTCCGCTCCTGAAGCGTCAGTTGAGTATCCTTTTGCATAGGCATAAGGATCAAAATTATCTCCAACATTCAATGTCACATCGTTGGTATCAATTCGTACATTTTCTTCGATAGCACTGTCATCAGTAATCGTAATAGTAACAATTTTCTTAGTAACCGTATTGTAGTGAGAAAGAACTGCTACTTCGACAGAAATTTTTCCTGCTTGATCCGTCGAATGGTGACTACTTACTAAAATATTTGCATCAGCCGTTGGAACAATACTGCCATCTTCATCCTTAATAACAATGCGTTCACGAATTGCTTGAATATAATCTGATCCTATAGGCAAACTAAAATCTGCTAATTCGATACTATACATGCCGATAATATCCTCAATGACATGAATAATAGCAAGCTGTCTGGTATTCTGTCCTCTGGAATTTGTCACAGAATAAATAATTGAATACTCTCCAGCCGTATTCACATCAACATCCCCTGTATAAGTAACCTGCGAAGTGATATCCCCGTCAACAGTATCTGTCGCGGTTACCCCCGCCATAGGGTCAAAAGCTGTTCCTTTTCGAATCGATTGTACAGGAATCAGATTAATCGCTGGTGCTGTATCCGTTGGAACATTTGGCGGAAAAGGCTCCACATCTAGTGGCTTAACTTCTGCGTCTGGTGTTGTTGTCACTGGCTCCTCTGCTGCCGTAGGTGTTGGCGTAGTCGGTGTTACTACCTCTGGCGCTTGTTGTGTTGTCTCATCAACAGAAGGCGTTTCAGGTGCTGGAACTGCTTCCGGTGTTGGAGCAACAGGCTCTGGAATTGGAGTTACTGGTATTGGAACTTCAACAACTGGAGCTGTTGGAACGGCAGGCTCTTCTGCTGCTGTTGTTGTTTCTTGTGTTGCTACATCCGTTTCTGAAGCAACCCCCGTTTGTGTAGCAATAAATGCAGGCAATAACACAGATGCTATTGTGAGTGTTGCCAAATATTTCTTTTTCATTTTTTATCTCCCTTTTTATTTTTTATTTATCTAACCCCTAATTGATGGGGATAAGATCCCTAATAAACAAGCTTTGAAAGCATGTAAACATAATAACCAAACCCTCTTAGCCATTTGATACAACGCGATTGAAGAAACTCTCAGATTTTAGGTAATCGAGTAATTGTTGATTGATTAGATAACCTTTTCCCCACAACGTGTGGATAGCTGTATTATCCAAATTAACTTGCTCGAATTTACTTTTAATTCGTGTAACTGTACTAGAAAGAGAGGCCAAATGTGATTTAGTTGCTTCTTCTTCCCATATTTTGTGACAAATTACCTCTCGTGTAATCACATGATCTCCTGCCTCAGTTAGAATAGATAAAATTTTTAATTCAGTTGGTGACAATCGATGGAGAACTGCTGAGATTTGTTGCTTTCTTTCGTTTGCACCACCTGCTTTTTGAAGATAATTAGCGCTGACCAGTGAAACTTTTCCTGATAAAGGAACAACATTATCATTTATATAGTGCTCATCCATCGATCCTGTTCTATTCTTTATGGTGTAGAGACATTCTCGAAGCTCGTCAACAGAATCATTAATAGAAATAATTGCATCCAGCTTTTCAGCTTCTAAATATTTTTGATCCCTTTTAGTCATTTTTGTTTCCACTTTACGAATAATGTTAAGAGAGTAACCTCTCAATAAAGGAATCAGTGAATTGACCTCTGACTCACAAATACTTTCGCTTAATATGACATATTGAAAAAATTTAAAAAAATCGATCATTTCTTGTGACTGATTGCAGTAATCAAAAACACTGACTGAACAATACACTTCATAATTTAACGCCTGTAATTTTTGTTGGATTTCTTGCTCTGCTAAAATATTTCTTGTTAAAATCAAGACTTGATTCATGATATCCATTCCTCTCTCGCTTTTCTTAAAGCATGACACACCGTAAAATGGCATATCTATTTATTCCACACGTATTTATTTTTCAATTGTATAAAACTTCCAACTTTTTTGATTCGTTCAGCACTAGAACTGATCCTTCGCTGCTAAAGCTGCTTCTCTCTTCTTAAGTAGGTTATTTAGGATTGCTTCTCTGTCATTATTGTTCCTTTTGCTAATTGCTCTACTTTATGCTCTAAATCCGCATATATTTCCAAAACACTTTCCTTAGATTCAGAGACCTCCATCAAAATTTTCCGAGCACGATTACCGATATTCTCAACTTCTAGTTCCGCCGCGTCCATCAAATGCTTTGCTTCTGTTTGAGCCTCTTCAATCGTCCGATTTGCTTGCTTTTTAGCAGTAAATAGAACTTCACCAATTTCTAGTTGTGATTGAGTGACCTCTTGCTTTAACTCCTCATTCTTTTTCCTTAACTCATCAATTTGAAGTTTGGCTTGGATCAGCGCTTCAGGATCATAGGCAGCTTCATCTGATTTTTTAACCAATAATTCTTCTAATTGCTGAAGCTGTTGATTCTTTTGTTTAAGGACTTCTTCAGTGGTTTGTAATCGGCGAGCGATCTCATCTTTTTCCATTTGAATTTTTTGACAAGTTTCTGTTAATTCTTCAATCTTATTCGTCATCTCTTCTACAGCTTCAGTGTGATCAGTTGAATGCTCAGTTAAATTTGTTACCTTTTGTAAAGTCTCTTGTAATTCACTAATTTGAGCTTCCTTTTCTAATAACTCTGCTTCTAACTCTGTGTTTTTGTCCAATAGCTCCTTTGAATCAAAATTATTAGTCAATTGTTCTTCTAATTTAATGATCTCTTCTTGTGCCTGATATAACGCTTCGTTTAAGGCTTTTTTATCTTCCTTGAATTCTCGTTCTAGCGTTTCCAGTTCTTCACACACTTGTTCCTGCTCTTTCTTTACTTCTTCCATAGCCGCCGCTCGCTCCTCTAACTGTTTGTTTTCAATAACTTGTTGCCGCATGTGCTTGCGCAATTCAGTTCGTTCATCATTCAATTGGTTCACTTGCTGAATTGCACTGGTATATTGTTGAACAACTTCAAAATGTTGTTTTTTCGTTCTTTTTAGCTGGTCTTCAACTTCTAACCTTTTTTTTTCTTGCCTTTTACATTCCTCTTCTAATTTCTTATATGCTTGTTTTGGTTCTGTTTTCTCTAGACGTAATTGTGTTAATTGCTCTTTTAAATCTTGAATTTCTGCTTGTTGTCCATCAATTGTTTGTTGATATTGCTCATTATCATCTTCTAATTGTTGAATAATTTGCTTTTTTTGTTCATGACGTTCTTCCATCTGTTCCAATGTTTGATTCTGTTCCTGATAATTGGAAAGTTGTTCTGCCAATTTTTCTAGTTCCTGTTCCTGCTTTTCTTTTTCTTCTTCATATTCCGTCAATTGAACTTGCTGCGCCTGAAGTTGCTTGTTATGATTCTCTTTTAATTCTTCCAATTCTCGTGATAATCGGCGGTTATCCGTTTGATAGTCTTCCTGCCGTTGAAGCGCTCCTTGTAATTGTTCTTTTAAGTAATGAATCTCTTTGGTTTGGTCTTCAAGCGCTATTTCCTCTTGTTCAATTTCATCATTAGTAAACTCATTGATCTCCTCGATCAGATTTTTATTGAAAAACCAGCTATTCCTTTTCGCCATTAGCCTTTTCCTTTCCGTAGTTCTGATTGAAATACAAACTGACCCGAGTCGTTTCGGATATATGTTCCTTTATACACATCATTACCTTCATGAGTGTTGATGCTGACGTGAACCTCCACGATTTCTTTTGCTCCTTCGACCTCTCGCATAAATGCAGTAATATTCTTACCAAGAACCACTAAATCGGCAGTCGTCGCTTCTACAGTCCCCGTTAAATTCATGGTTAGAGAATCAGCTTCACTACTGGAGGAAATAACTAATTGAGCATCATCAATATAAGACTGTAACTGCTTTGAGAGTACTTTCTCAGTTTGCTCTTTTCGTTCAATCGTTTGATGATTGAGTTCCAAATTATTTTTGAGCTCTAATCCCGATGATGGATAGTCTTCCAATTTTGACTTCGTACTTATTTTTTTCTTTTTTAATATCCGAATATCACCTTGAAGTACTTGGGTATTGATTTTCAATTCTTGAACATAGGTTTCTAATTGAAACATCTGGAAGAGTGAAAAAGTTAGGACAATGAGGATACCTATCATTCCAGCAAACAGATATACCATACTTTTTCGTAATTCTTTTTGTTTAAATTGCACCAGCTTCGTTTTAAAAAGTCGCGAAGTTTGTTTTGTTGGTACTTGATTTAATCGATAGTGAACTACTCCGCGGAATATTAAACTGAGGAAAATTATGCCTATAATCATCAAACAGCCAATAATAAACACCATCACTTCTTTTCCTCCTAGGTCATCAAACATGTGATACATTCAATAGAGCATATTTTAGAAGTACCTGTTCAGTTAACACCTCAGCGTGTTTTGAACCGCCTTCTTTTAACAGCCATATTTGATTCGAATTAATCGCTTATTGTTAAAAAAACTAGGCTGTTTTAACGTACTATGTAGGTGTGGAGAACAAAAAAGGCTCTATCTATTCCCTCCTTTGTTCTCATAAAATTGAATTACGAATCTTTGCGTTGTAGGAGAGAAACCTTAGAATAGTCATACCGCTCTTTCTCTTCTTCTATCGCATTACCGTCTGCTAGATGATCTACTCGCGTTTTCAACTCATCATAAATACCCAAAATTGCTTGCCGGGATTCGTCCACCTCAAAAGAGATTTCTTTCGCTCGATCTTGAATTATCTGGATCTCTTCCTCAGATTGTTCAAGAATACGTTTAGCATCTAGTTTAGCTTTTTCTATCATTCGATTTGCTTGTTTTCTAGCTGAGATCAATACCTCGCCAATCTCTTGTTGAGAATGACTTGCCTCTTGTTTCAATTGTTCATTCTCTTTTTGGATTGCCATCAATTGTCGTTGAAGCTCTGATACCACTTCTCCTTCAATAGACTGATCTCGCTGCTCTTCAAGTAAATGTTGAATAACCGTTTCTTTTTCTTGGATGGCTTGGTCTTTTTCTTGGATTAACTGATTTATTTGAATCAATTCCTTCTCTTTTTCATGAAGAGAAATAGTTTCTTTTTCTAATTGTTTTTCTAATTGCTGAATCGTATCACGATGTTCAGACTCTTCTCCTTTTTGTTTCACTACCAACTCATGGTATTGTTGCTGAGCATCTTGTAACTCCCCTTCTAATGTACGAAACTGCTCTAAAGAGGTTTTCAAGGATAAATTTTCTTCTCGAAGTTGATCCATTTCAGTTTTAATACGTTCAAATTCTTCATTATTCTTTAATCGTTTAATCTCCTCACGATTTCGACGTGCTTCCGCTTCTAAATCCTGAATTTGACGCCGATTTTGAGTCTTTTCTTCGCCATTTCGCAGGATGTTTTGTTTAAAGTTTTCATTTTCTTTGACCAAACGCTGCTTTTCTAATGCAGTCTCCTTTTTATATTCCATAAACGATTGTTCTTTTTCAAAAATCAATCGTTTTAATTCAGCAATTTCCTCAGCTTCTTTACTAGGATGCCTTTCCGGTAGTTGAGTGACTTTTCCCTCTTCTTCATTTCCAATTACCTCTTCTGGAACAGAATTAATTTCATCGATAATATTTTTGTTGAAAAACCATCCGCCATTTTTCTTTTGTTGTGCACTCATGCAGTTTCCTCGCTTTCTTTATTCTTCTTCCTGAACCAATGAAAATGATTCTTTTTCGTTTTCTCGTGAAAAAGTACAGCTATAGGTCTTTTTCTTTTCTTTGTCACTCATTAAATTCATTTGGAAGGTAATTTGCGTCAGTTTAGAGATACTCTCAGCTTCTTTAGCAAACGCTCTAATGTTGTCTTTGATTTGTTTGCGGTTATCCTCACTACCAGAATCCCCAGCCAATGCAATATTTAACGTTTGAGTCGGTACGTCTAACACGATTAACGTTGTCGACAAACCGAAATAGGGACTCACTTTAGTGGAAATATCACTTTCAATCTGGTATTGTTTCTCACGGTTTTCCTCCGAAAACAATTCTTCCCATGAATACTCCTTCAAGCCAATTCCATCTTTTGGGTAAGCTTTAATCGGCATTTTTGTAATTAGTTGCTTCTGTTCTTTCTTAACTAGGTATAATTCGTCTTTGAGTTGATTATTCCGTTTGGTAACAATACTCAGCTGATCCTCCATTCTAAATAGACTGTAAGTAGTCAATAATAGGCCAACTGTTATAAAAAAAACGACTAACAGTAATGCTGAAACATGTTTTCCTTGTTCAGCTTGTTTGACATAATCCAGCTTTCTTTGGAACGACAGCGAGTTATTTGTTGGTAACTGAAGCCGTTCTAATTGTAGTTTGATAAACATACGTCGAAACCAAATGATTAATATCAAAATAATCAGTCCCACGATTATCCAATTAATGATTAACACATTCCGCCCTCATTTCCGTTATTTTTATTCCTTATTTTTTAACAAGTTAGGTAAATGGAATTGGACCGTGCCTTCGATTTCTTTCTTATAAACAAATCCAAAGGTTCGACTATCCTTCGATACATCGATATGATCGCCAATTGTGAAATACACCCCTTTAGGAATCTTCGTTACGTCTTTAATTTCTTCGGCGACAGCTGGAGAGAGTTGAAACGTATACGTCGTCTCAAAATCTCCATGCTCACCAATATTTAAGACCATTCGATCGTTACGGATAAACATCGTGTCTCCCGGCATACCGATCACACGCTTCACGAATTTTCCATCTTCTCCTTTGACCGAAAAAGCGATCACATCGTAACGTTGAATTGAACCTCGGCTTTTCACCAAGACCATGTCTTTTTCCGTCAATGTCGGACTCATAGAAGTCCCCGAAATTGGATGGAAACTATACTCTCTTCGTACAAGCTGCCCGGAAAAGAACAGTGCCGCTAATAATAAGAGGGTCAGAATGGTAAGAATGAGACTTTTCGCGATCGAGCGTTGCGGCGGGCTTTCTTCTTTTTTAGTTTGACGTGAACGAACAGTTGCCATACGTTATGGTGCTCCTTTTTCGTGTTAATGAATTCATTTTCTCGGATAAAACTGGTTTTATTCTCAAGTTGTATATTATTCCACCCATGCACAAAGAATTTAGCTAACTCCAATTCAGGTCACATTTTTTGTCGTAATCCATACGATTTCACTAATCCCACTAAAGATGCGAAGAGAGACTCACAAAGTGGAATTGAAGCCCTTTTTACTTTGCTTTAATATAGGAAACTTGGTCAGAGGTGGCTAGGTCGTTAGCGATCACGCGATACGAAATCACGGTACCGCCATAGACATTGCCTTCTGAAATCAAAATTCCTTCTGGTCGAACAACTTCCACGAAAGCCACATGACCATAACGTGCATCTGATCCGGCGACTCCTGGTTTAAAGGAAATCAACCAGCCGGCTTTTGGCTTCTGACTCACTTCATAACCGAGCGTCTTGCCTTTAGTCGCCCATTCGCCACCGTTGCCCATGTAGTCATCAACGGTTTTTCCTAACTGTTTCACCCGATTGAAGGCATACCATGTACATTGACCAACAGGGTATGAACCGGATGTATTGTAGTTCACGCCGTTGTAATCAGGGTATTTCATCTGACTTTTATATTCTGTTGGAATTTCTTCTTTACCTTTGATAAAGACTCCTGAACCAGAACTACTTTGCTCAATCTTCGCTTGGTCGTACTGGGTCAAATGATACAAAGCAATAATGGAATTTAGTTTTTGTCCGTAGGTCGTATCCGTCGCATAAGTTCCGGTTAAGGCATTGGTTGTGCGTAAATAGTTTTTCGCTTCAGAACGCCACGTTTGCTTATAATAGCTGTCATTTCCTGAAATTCCACCACGCAATAATTCCACATAATCGCCTAGTGAAGCGGCGTAATTCGGATACTTACGAAATGCGGAATTGATGGAATAAAGCTCACCATTTCCACGATCTTCTTGGGTTGCCATGGACACTGCTTGTCCTTGATACGTTCCCTTGATCCCAAACAAATTATAGTTTGGTGCTAGTGACAAGGTACTTGTACCCGATCCACTTTCCAACAAGGCTTGGGCGATCATCACCGAAGCGAAGACATCGTATTCTTGGCCTAACTTTCTCGCATCCTCACCGACTGTTTCGATAAAATTCTTGGCACTGTCATTTTCGGTAAAGTTCATAGCTGCGGGATACTCCGCCAATGTTTGTTCACCGTACTCCGTCAAGTCTGCTTCTGGCAATTCTTGAACCAACAAGTCCTCTTCCAAATCAATGGATTCAACGACGACTTGCCGTTGGGTTTCTTTTTCAGGTTCTTCTTCGGATACAGAGGTTTCCGTCGTTTCTTCTGTATCCGAAGAGCTATCTGTTTCTCTCTCAATCTCCACATCATCGACAGTCAAATAGTAATCATCCCCAATATAAACACCTAACAAGACATTCTTCTCTTTTTTCTTTTGATACAACAGACTGCCTACTGTGAGTTCTTCCGGCAGTTTTTCTGGTGTTCCAGTGATGTCTAATTCGAATAATTGCTGGTAAAGCTCGGTTGCTAATTGTGTTGTATCGTAAGTATCTTCTTGTTCAGTTCCAAGCTGCTTGATCCCTTCATAGATCAATGCCGCATGAGCTTTATTCTCAAAACTACTTAGTAATGGCAGTTCGAAGCCTTTCAAATCCGATTGCGCCACTTCAGTTGTTCTCAATTCACTTGGCAAGTTCAAGGTGCTGGTTTCCGAAAAGGCTTCTGGCACTGTCGGCGTAAAGGTCGAACTTGCTTGCACACTCGTTATCGGTGGTGTTACCGGTGCCGCCGCTGCGGGTGTAGTTGGTACGACTGGTGTTGCTGGTTGTGCTGGAGCTGGCGTCACTGATTTACTTTGACTCGTAGACGACTGTGCTGGTACAGAACTACTTGGCGTTGTCATACTCGGTTTGGTCGGACTTGACGCTGAATTACTTGGCTTCGGCTTGCTTGGTTTGGTCGAACTACTACTAGGTTTTGTTGTACTTGAAGTCGACGAACTGCTTGAAGGCTTCGTCGAACTTGAGGTACTCGTACTAGACGCTGTTGAACTGGTACTGGTTGAAGATTCCCCCGTACTGCTTTCAGAAAGTGCTGGCTCCGAAGGTATCGGAGATTCGGGTTCGGACGTTTCAGTAGGCTCCGGTGTTTCTACCACAGGCACTTCTGGTTGTTCTTCAACTGGAGCTTTCTCCTCTACTTCTGCCACAGGTGTTTCACTACCTTCAGGAATCGAAACGGCACTTTCCATTGTTCCTGTTTCTACTATTAAAGAAGATTCTTCTGGCAGTTCTCCTGCCTTCAACACGCCGCTGCGTATACTGATAAGTCCGCCTATGAAGACAAGGACTCCGCAAACCCCTATCATTATCTTTTTCATGAATTGGTTCCTTTCTAAATCAAACTAAAAAATAAAATCGGTAAGAGAAACAATAAGAACAACGGCACCACGGTCTGCATCGGATCAGAAATGATCTTCGCCGCCAGTGTCATACTCACCCGTTCGGGTTCGGATACGGGGTCTTCCTTCAAAATAGTCCCATTTATATTATTGTCATTTCGTTTCAGTTTCATTTGTTTAAATAGATCGTCCTCTGCACCATGTAAAGGTCGAACACTTTTGAGATCTCCTTGAACAAGACGCCGATAGATCGTTCCGATGTCTCCTTCACAGCGTAATAAAGTCAGCTTGGCAATCCCATTTTTCGGCTCCTTTTCGACATACGACACCTCGGTCTCTTCAATGATCTTGTTCAAAGAAACCTCATAGACATAGACTTTTTTAAAATCCGTTGTATAAATCAATTGCCCCTTTTTCAAGTCTTGGATACGATGCAGTAACACATCCTTATCGAAGATATTGTGGGCCAAAACAACATAGTTTCCTCGACCCAATTGTTGATCGGAGCGATACGTCGCCGCTCCGGTCAACAGGTTTTCATTCGCCATCCCGGCGAGGATCGGCAGATCGATCGAGACATCGGGAATCACGATCTTACCGATTCCCCAGTTATTGGTGGTGGTTTGAACCACCGACTTGGCCTTGGCATAGTCGGAGATTTTAACACTGGCAATCTGTTTCTCCTCGTAGTTCGCTTCTTCGATCTTGTCGATGTTGTAGGCATTCAATTCTTCCTTTTGTCCGATGTTGACAGCCGCGGAAGCCGGTTCTTCTTCCATATGCAGATAGCCATAGATCGCTGTGATCAATACCGCGGTCATCGTCACGAACAACACAATGAACAGGGTCTTCGTAACTAGGAATAGACGTTTCAAATTCTTGCGTGCTTTGGCTGCCACGAGCGGGTCGTCTGAGCGGAAACGTTTGATGAATCGACGATACAAGCCCATCAATAAGGCAAAGATCGCGACGTTCAAGCCCAGTGTCGCTAAGACAATGTTTTGATAGCTCCACGTATTGCGTTTCTTGACTTTCTTCTTAACCGCCGTTTTGTAATCGATCCGATGCCCGGTGACTAAGAGTCGAAAAGTATTGATCCCCGGAGGCGTACAGGTCAGTAAGGTGGCTTTGTCCTTGCCTTTATGAATCTTGACCTTATCGACATCACTTGGCAAGATCTCTTCAAAGGAATCGATCTCGTAGGCCAAGCGTTTGCCTAAAATATTGATAAAAAACAAATCGCCTTCTTTTAAATTTCGAATATCGGTAAAGAGGACTTGGTTCTTGACCCCGCTATGTCCCGTAATGACCGCATGGGTATTCTTCCCACCGATGGGAATCGAGGTCGGCTCAAAATGCCCCAATCCTTTTTCCAATGTTTTGAATGACGTGCCGTGAAAAAAAGGCATTTGTTTGATATCAATTGCGGGAATATCGACGGTTCCCATGACATCCCCTTGTTTCATGATCTTGTTATAAACGACGGGCTCCCCTTTGGGAAATCCTTCTTGCAGGTTATAAATGTATTCGTTGTAGGCTTTGGCTAAGGCCCATTGTTCATCTTTTTCCTTTTGCGACATCTTTTTCATGGTGTCGTCGTATTGAGACACCGCTTGACTTCGTTCACGATTGGCTAAGTAGTTTCCCACAATTGGATACAGCAGTGTCAAGACGCCGCCAACGATCATGATGATCGCGAAAATCTTCAAAAAGGAATGCTTTCTTTTCGGTTGTTTACGTTTCTTCATGACGGGTCCTTCTTTCCAATTGAGCATCACAAGTTGAAAGAAAGAATCAAAGACACGAAAACAGGCGCATCTGAGATTCTTTCTTCCGTAATGATGCATTGATTACTTTCTTAAAAGACATCCTTCTTGCGATGGATACTAATCATTCCGACACCGCCCATGGCAATGATCATGGCTAAAATCCACATCAGCACTTGTGCGGTTCCGATATTCCCGCTGGTTTGCGGCAATTTCTTGATCTCGCCTTTTTCATCGACTTCCACGGGGATCGGCTTGCCATCTGGACCTTTAGTCACAGGCAATTTAGGTACATCACCTAAGATACTGGATTTCGGATAGATATAGACTTCATTCAAGGGTTCACCGGTCTGTTGAGGGAAAGGTAACTCAACGATGACCGGCTCCATGACATCCTTCAGCTTCGTGTGTTCTTTCTCCACGATCTGATACATCCCTTGAACCAGATTCCCGGCATGGGCCAGACCTTTTTCATCGGTGGTCACGGTCTTCGTAAAGGCTCCATCCCCTTGGACTGGTTCAAAGCCGGAAGCCCCTTGAATCGGTGTCACACGCGTGATTTCATAGGATATCCCCGGTAGTGGATCGAGGGTCTTGCCATCCGCGTCCTTGACTTGATCCGCCTTCGTCCCATCTAAGGGCATCGTGTCGGCAATCTTGGCAATATCTTCGATCTTGTATTTTTGCACAAAGATACTATATCCGGCATTTTCCGTGGCTTCTGCTTCGGCATGAGCAGGAACCACCCCACCAACGATCAGAGAGAAAACAAACAAAGCGAACAACAAACGACGTAGTTTTTTCATGTTATTTTCCTCCCTTTACGTTAATCGGTCGAAAATGTAGGAAGACGCCTGTCATTCCGACAACCATCAATACCGCGGCTGCGATCAAGATAATCTGCATTGCTTTGGTTCCACCAGTAAATGGCAAATCTAGCTGACCTTTATCAGCTACATGAACCACAGCAACATAATTGTAAGTTGGTACATTTACATGGATCGGATCTTTCAGTAATTCAAAGCCATCTGGTGCTTTTGTTTCAACAATGGTGTAATCACCTGGCGGAAGACTGATGTCGAATTCTAACCAACCATCTTCACCAGTAGCTTGAGCTTCACAAATTAGATCGGCTTTATCTGGATTATCACTTTTCCCTTTATAAAGTTCGAACTTAGCGCCTTCTAGCGCGTGTGTAGTTTTGGCTTCAATTTCTTTATCACTTAATTTTCCATCCCCATCAGCATCGATAACCGTTCCTTCTTCATATTTGAAGAGTCGAATCTTCGACAATCTAGTCAGTCCAGCATTGACATCAGTAACGTGATGTACTTTATCAATTCCAGTTAGAAGCGCAGGTAAATCACTCAATTCTGGCTGATTGTATTCAGGTGTTTTGAAATCATCTGGATCGGCTTTTGAGTTTTTGGTTGGATCAGTTCCAATTAATTGCTTCGTGATAATTACAACTTTTTTGACAACTAAATCACCAACAACAAATTCTGCAAGATATTCTCCTTCTGCTAGATTTGAGAAAGTATACTTTCCTTTAGTATCTGTCTTAATTAACGAATCCCCAGTATCTGAATCAATGAATTTCTCACCTGTTAAACTCTTTTCAACTAATTCCTTTTTATAACTCATATCTTTCTGACTCGTTCGATACAATTTCACAGGGATATTAGCAACTGGATCTTTAGGAACGCCATTTGAATCTTGATCCATCAATCCATCATAATTATCGTCATACCATACATAGCCAGTTAGATCTCGTCCATATACTTGAGTTTGGACAACATTACTCTTAATTGGTAAATCTAACTCATTATTCATGGAGGCTCTATTTCTATATAGATTTCCAGCTTTTTGATTACTAGGTGAAATCGTTAATTTGACAGAAAGTCGATCTCCAATCTCCATTTCTTTTTTCTCTAATAGGAACGCTTTCGCTTTTTCTATATCCGTACTTTTTCCAGTACTAGAATCGAAAGAAGTCCATGAAGAAATATCAATCTCTTTAGGATTCGTATTTTCTAATCCTGTAGAAATTTTATTTAGATAGTGAACAGTAGCTTCTCCTTCGGTAATTTCAATACCCTTGACTGTATAATCTCCATCAAATTTTGACCCTATTGAATCGCCAGTGTAAGGTAAAACATCTAGTAGACGAACATTCAATAACTTTTCTGTGCTATTGTTGGTCAAGTTGATTGTATAAGTAACGTCATTACTAAGTTTGGAATCTGCATCATCTATCTTTCCTACTTCGATGACTTCTTTATCAACGCTTTTCTTCAAAATGATCTGTTGCAGTTGATAAAGTTGAATTTTCCCACTAGAAGATCTGAGCTCTTCTCTTGAAGTATCTTTTTGATTAGGATCATCTTCTAACGAGATTTCACCAACAGTCGTTACCTTCTGCTCTGCAATAAGTTCAGAATTAAATTCCAGATTCTTTAATTCAGAAGTTGTTTCAAATTTCACTTCGGCTAATTCTGCGTTTGCTGGATTTCGATTCCCCAATTTGAAGACAAGTTCTGTCGTACCATTAGAATTTTTTGTAACTTCCGGAACAATCTTTCTTCCATTGCTTTTATCTACAGCTGAATCTAATACATAGTTTAATCCCTTAGGAATTGTAGTAGTTAGTTGAATAGCATACTCTTTATCTGCTTCCGACAAAATTTCTCCCGTAACTGTCCACTCTGATGTTTCTGTTGTCTTATAAATATCTTTGGTAGGTTTTGTAGTTGTTTCAATTCCAAAATTTTTGATAAATAAGGTATCCCCCAAGAACCCTCCACCAGTGTGGCCTCCGGTTTTATTACCGTCTTTGTCAAAGACAGAGGGTTCATAAACTTTATGATCAGGGGAAGTATTTATTAATGTTCCTTTTTCATCATATGAATACGCATCTATTCTTGCTGTATTCGGATTCCCCTCATTATCTTTATATCCAGGTATACCAATAACCTTCACTGGTACTCTCATAAAACAATGAAATTCTCCTCCAACTATCCTTCTGGTGGTTACTCTAACTGCCGATATTTTCCCCTTCTTTTTAGCTTCCTCAACTGAAGGATACCAAGAATATTCATTTTCAACAGTTGCATGGTTAGGGGGATTCAGTGTTGGATGATTTTTGTTTTTTCCAACCCCATAACTTATATCATCAATAACACCACTAGAAGCATGATCAAACTGAGATTTTCTCTCTTCGTTATCGTCAAATTCAAAAGAATTAGCATTCCATCTTAAATAACCAACATTTTTTACTGCAACATCAGGATTTGCATGAAAAATATTTCCCACATATATATTGCTCTCATTTTGATTGACTTTACCATCGCCATTTATTGACTTATGTGTATCGCTAACATTAGAACCTAATGGAAGATATTTATTGTCAAATATTGAATATTTGTTAAAACTTACACCTGTACTATAGGCTCCGTCATGCGTTTTTGCTGCTGTTAATTTTTGTTTAGTATCTACCGGGTGTGTGCTCATACCTTTTCCGTCATTTTCGTCATAGACAATATTAGTAATACTAACGGTTGTTTCATATTTTCCCGTTCCTTTTTTTACTAAATAGTCTCTACTCCACTCTACAATTAGAGATAAACTGGAAAATACTTTATTATTTGAGGATACCTTTACTCCTTTCATGTTATAAGTATACGGATTATACATAGGCTGTCTCTTATACACATCTAGATGTGTATAAGAGACAGTTCAGAAACAGTCACATCTCCTGAATCAAAAACACCAATTTCCTTCTTTTCTTCAAGGCTGACTTGTGGTTCCTTCATGAATAAACTACCTGTTTTACCCTTTGGTATTGACATTTCTACTAAATCATCTGTGAAATTGTATCTTCGGTCCACATACTTATCTTTACTCCAATCGTTATCATTTGTACTTAACGTGGCAGGAGCATGAGAAATAGAATAAATCGGATTTGCTGTCTTTCCATCATTCCCCGCACCTATAGGTATATCTGTCCAATCCCAGGTTTTAGTCTTATCATTGAAAACTCCATATTGTGAACTGGAGGAAATCTCATACTTCACTTCTCCACTTGGAAATGTTGAACCACGGAAGTCATCTACCTTTCTTCCTTCCAATGGTTTTAATGACAAAGTTACCCCTAATCCAACTACATCCCAATTAGGTCTAGTCGACGATCCTTGTACAAAATTATGAAGAGTAATACTCCCGCCTTTTGATAGTGTTGGTTTAATTGAGGGCTTTGCTGATACCTGGACTGTTCTTTTAATATCAAGATTTTCAGTATTTTCAGAATTGTATTCTTTGTTAATCTCAACAACTTCACCAGTAGTAGCATTTTTAGCACTTACGATTGTCAATTTAATAGTCGGATTCAACTTATGCCCGTGTTTTGCACCAAAAACATTCACTATCATAGGAACAATAATATTACTGTTTCCTGGTTCAGCTAAAATCTGTTCTTTTGAAGCAATGGATGTTTGGCTTTTGGCAGTTTCTTCCCTAAGCTCCCCATAATCTGCCGGTCCAGCCATAACAGCCGCATTAAACCTTTCCTCACCATCATCTGAGACAGTATAGGCATCTGGAAGTGACATCTCCACTCGATATTTAATATCCGTATAGTTCACTAAAGGATCAGAACTTTCCATAGAAAAGGCAACTTTATATGCACTAGAATCAAAACTACGTACCCAATCATTCGTAGGACTTTGATCTTCGCCCGGATTTGGATCTGCAGGATCTTTAGGACTAGTTTTATCATCAAAATCTTCTGTTCCAGTACTTAGACTAATATGTGCTCCGGTTAGTTCAACAGCTGGTCGATCACTTTTTGTTTCAGCTTTTGATAAAGCAGATTTTTCTTTCACTTTAGGAAGTGATCCTTTAAATTTAATTGCTTTAAAACTGTCTTTTTCTGTAAACTCTTTCTTATCTAACTCCTCAAGCGTTGGTAATTTATCTTCCCCTTTTGTTTCAGTTTCATTTTTTTGAATGAATTGAAACAGATTTTGTTCAGAATTATCCTCAACTGAGTTTGTTTTCACGTTTACATCT
>NZ_NGLG01000001.1:2191146-2193825 GCF_002140655.1 Enterococcus sp. 3H8_DIV0648
ATCTTAGAATTTTCTATCATTTTTAGATAAATCGCACTTGTTTTCCCTTCAGGATTAAACACTTGGATCAGTTCATTTTTTTGTGTCCCAATATTTGGTTTTTCATCACTCTCGGTTGATTGTTCCGTTTCATTAGAAGCTTTTTTAATTTGATCTAACAGTTGTGCTGTATCAAACTCACCTTCTGATACTTCCCTAATTGTTACCCCGTCCTGTTTAGTAGAAATAGATATTTTATCCGTATCATTAAACACGAGTAATTGTGCTTTATCGGATTCGACATCTACTGTCACTGCTGATTTCTCGGTTTGAAAAGAACCATCTGTGATATCTTTATTATTTTGATGAACCTTTACTAGTGAGCCTACTGTGTCATCAGCTCTCAAGAGTATCCCTCTAGGAACAACTAAAAAGATAATTGTTCCTAAGAGGAAAATGATGGGAAGAACAATTGCGACCTTTTTCTTCAGTCTTGATCTATTCATGACTTACCCATCCCTTCTTTTTCTCCATTAAACCGCGCGACGTTTTTTATCAATTGCAATTGCTGCTGTACCAATAGTGATTGCTCCAATTGCGATAATGATGATTAATGTTGTACCAGCTCCACCAGTGAATGGTAGTTTGGTTTGTGTTTTGTTTTCTACATGAACGGTAGTGTCTGTTGGGTAAAGCGTCACTGTGACTTTAATTGGATCTTTTAACAACTCAAAGCCATCTGGTGATTTTGTTTCCACTAACCAATAGTCTCTTGAAATATATTCTGACCCATCTGCTGGCTTAGTTTTTGGCCAAGTTGGTTCATTGGAATCTTGTTTGCCATTTGTATTTGTATCTGTATACCAATCCAATGCCAACCCATCAAATTTTGCCTTTCCACTTGCATCTGTAGTGTCTGTCAAGAAAGTAACTCCAGTTGGTAATGCGGGAGTACCTGTACCATCGTCATTCAGAGTATACGATTCACCATTTGATGCTAAATACTTCTTATCTTTTGCATTCTGTTCACTTGTAGCAATATAAAATTGTGCCCCTGCTAATTTCTTGTCTTTGTCTTCTTCAGTCTTATCAATCGTGAATCCACCGTCAAAATATTCTGGATTATTTTCACTTGGTGTATTTACAGGTTTTTGTCCTGGAATCAAGTAACTACTATCAAATTTATTTTCGATAACTCCGTTGAAATCCACATCTGTGTGTGTATGGTAAATAGCACGGATATCTGTATAGATACCTTCAACTTTTTTCATTCCAGCTTCTGTTAATTCAATATGAACTTGTGTCTCAGAACCATTTGCATTTGTAATAGGGTGTGCTGCTTCTTTCGTTGCACTGCCATTTTTGTATACTTCATAATCAGTGTTAAGTGTTAATTTAACCCAATTTGTACCATCAAAAACCTCAACTTCTACATCATCTAAATGAAGTGCTTTATTAAGTGCATCATCAATATAGAAGTAATTCGCATAAACTTCTTCACCAGCAACTACTGTTCTGTCTGGTAATGGATTATTATCTTTATCAAAAACATTAACAATTGTCAGGTCTTCTTTTGCCTCAAAATATAATCCCGTCGGAAGTTTTACAGTTGCTTCCCATTGAAACGGTTGACCTGCTTTAATGGAATAACCTTTTTGACCTTCAATTGTTTTATCTGCAGAAGTATCATTAACGATATTCTTTGGATAAACATGTACGTCATAAATCAATTTATCTTCATTATCACGTTTAGTTTGTGGTAAGTATGCAAAGAACGGTGCCATTGGCGTAGCAACCTTTTTTTCTTTTCCATTTTCATCTGTATACGTATAATCCCCACTTGCATTAGGGACTTCACGAATCAAATAAATCCCATCCGCTTCTTTCCCTTTTCCAACATTGAAGGTCGTTTTACCAAATTCTGCACCCGCTTCATGATCTCCAGTAGATTGTTCGATTGCTGTAAAAGTAGTGTCAACGTCATAATGTGTGCCTTCTACTTGTTTCGTTGGATCATCCAATTTATAGTAGTTCCCAGATGAATCTTTTTTTGGAATAACACGAACGATTTCAAATTTAACATCACCCATCAATTTTTTCCCTGCTAAATCAGGGGCTGTAGAAGTATCTAACTTTTCTCCATCTCCACGCTCCCCTAACTCTGCTGAACTCTTGATTTCATATTTCCACAAAGTAATCGTACGATCCGATGTGTTATCTGACACTGCATTAGTACCGATATAGGGAACATCTGGTGTAGCGTGAGCAATTGAGCTCATCCCAGCTCCTGCCGATCCTAACATTGTCAGTACACCCAAAGTCATTGCTGCTTTACTTATCCATTTCTTATTCATAATTCGCTCCTTTTCTTTTCCCTTTTTTTGATAAATTAGCTAAAATAAATGAATAATGAAAAATTGATTGCCGTCACTTTTCATTCACTTATTTTTACTCAGACCGAGTATTTTCGTATTTCATGTCTAAGTTGCTTGTTAATGGAACCTGTGTATGTCTGTCCTTCGATAAACATACCTCCCTTCAAAAAGGATTTCGTTAATTTTTTTCATTACAAACTTTGAATTTGCCCTAAAGAATTCCCATACATGCTTCTTAGTCTTCCGAAAAACTAGAAGTCCTTTGTAAAGCCTATGGTGATAGTGTATTTCATATAAATTGACGATGAATGACGGCGAATTATTT
>NZ_NGLG01000001.1:2199054-2220952 GCF_002140655.1 Enterococcus sp. 3H8_DIV0648
AATAATGGTACTTAAAATAATCTTTAGTACTATATTTCACCAATATTTACTCAAAATTACGACATACGAAAAAACCGTAATATAGACACTATACTGCGGTTTTTCCGTTATTGTTCAAGTATAAAGAATACTCTATTCCTTCCAAACTTCTTTCGCTGTTTCAACGACTAATTTTAATTTCGCCCATTGATCTTCTTCAGTCACTTTATTCCCTTCATGTGTCGAAGAGAAGCCGCACTGCGGACTTAAGCAAAGCTGTTCTAATGGAACAAACTGTGTAGCTTCCTTGATCCGCGCCTTCAAGGTTTCTTTGTCTTCTAATTCTGGTGTTTTCGTCGTAACTAAGCCTAGAACGATTCGTTGATCTTGAATGTTCTTTAATGGTTCGAAACTTCCAGAACGTTCATCATCAAATTCCAAGAAGAAGCCGTTGAATTGTGTAATGGCTAATAGACGTTCAGCGATTTTGTCGTAAGAACCGTTATAAAGCCAATGGGATTGGAAGTTCCCTTTACAGAAGTGGAAAGTCACCGCTAAATCAGCCGGCTTCTTGGAAAGGACCGCTTCGGTTATATCTCCAAACTCTTGGATCAATTCATCAGGATCATAACCGTTGCTCGCGATCATTCCACGGAAGCGGTCATCGAATAATCCGCCCCAGCTCGTATCGTCTAATTGTAAATAACGACAGCCTGCATCATAAAAAGCTTGGATCGCTGCTTGATAGGTTGTAATCAAATCTTGAATGAACTCTTTTTTATCTGCATAGACAGGATTTTCATGGTATTGCTTCGATAAGATAAATGAATCTAAATAAATCATATTGGGTCCCGGAATGGTTTGCTTCGCAATCGTTTCTCCTGCTTGTTCTTTCGTAAATTTGAAATGATCTAAAAACGGATGCGCAGAATCAAAAGAAAGCGGTCCGCTGACAAAAGTTCCTTGAGCTTCAGTCGTAATACCAAAGGCTGTTGTTTCGAAATCAAAAACAGTAATCCCTTTTAGTCCAGCAATAAAATCCAAGTGCCACCAGCGGCGACGAAATTCACCATCCGTCACCGCCTGCAAACCAGCTTCTTTTTGTTTTTGGATTACTTTAACGATTTCCTCGTCTTCGATTTTAGTCAACGCTTCTCTAGTGATCGCCCCTTGCTTGAATTCTTCACGGGCTTTTTTTAATCTCTCTGGTCTTAATAAACTGCCTACTTGATCAAAACGAAATGGAATATTGGTCATAAAATTCTCTCCTTTTTATTGTATATATTTCAGAAAAAATCTGATTGATAACTTGGATAAGTAAATAAACTTTTGAAAGCTATTGCCGCGTGTTGATGAAGTCTCTTTTTCGAAGGCTGCGAAAAAATCAAGCTCGCAGCTAGCTCAGCTAAAGGAATGATTTTTTTTAAACAAAAAAATCTTTTATTTTCGTACGCATACGATCGGTCTAAGCTACTTGCTCTATTATTGACCATAAAAAATATCTAGCTCTCAAAACCAATATACTGCGAAAAGACCGACTCGCAGCTAACTCAGCTAAAGGAATGATTTTTTTTAAAACAAAAAAATCTTTTATCTTCGTACGCATACGATCGGTCTAAACTACTTGGTCAATTATTGACCATAAAAAATATCTAGCTCTCAAAACCAATATACTGCGAAAAGACCGACTCGCAAAAAAAGCCCTTAGATAGCCGAATAGCTGTCTAAGGGCATATAAATATACGTTACCACCTTAATTATGCAGTGTTCTCACGAGCCACTGCCTCGATAAGTACCCCATCGCTGGGAGACTCTTGTTGTTTAACGGAACATCCCGTACCTTCTTAATTAGTCAGAAGATCCACTCAAAAGCCATTTTCAAAATAAATCCTCTCCGTCTCTTTTCAGCTGCCGAGACTCTCTGCTGGAAATCTTTATTTCTACTTTCTTTCTCATAGTGTTTTAATATTAATCTAAGTTAAGGATAGCGGGCTGGTCTGCTTTTGTCAAACTCTTTTTACTACTTAAAAATTTATCTATAGTTTTTAGCCAAAGCAATTAACAGAGTAAACACCTATTAATGCAAATATCTTCCTTCTATTTAATATGATAGGATTAATTTATACGAATCAAAAATGTCAGGAGGTTTATCATGAAAAAAATACTGATCATTGATGATGAACGCGATCTGCTTGAAACATTCGCGGATTACTTTCAATTGATGGGTTACTTCGTTTATACCGCAGACAATGGTTTAGCAGGATTAAAACAGCTGAAACATCAGCCCGATATTATTATTCTGGATGTAAATATGCCGGAAATGGATGGATTCGAATTATGTGCAGCGATTCGTGAACAGATCACCTGCCCGATTGTTTTTCTGTCTGCTAAGGAAGATGAGGAAAGCCGACTTGAAGGATTGAGAATTGGCGGTGACGATTATTTAGTTAAGCCTGTCAGTTTAAAGGAACTGGCTTTACGAATTGAGGCTCATCTTAGACGTGAAACAAGAAAACAAGCAACGCGAAAAATTGCTTATTTTGAAGAACTGATGATTGATTATGATCAGAAAAATTTGCAGTTTCGTAATCAAGAGATTCATTTGACTAAAGTCGAATTCGCGATCGTCGAGCTGCTTTCCAAACATCCCGGCAGAGCTTTTTCAAAAGATGAAATCTATCAGCACTTATGGGATTGGGATAAATTAGGCGACGCCGCTATTATTACAGAGCACGTTCGCCGAATCCGTAAAAAGATCGCTGATTATTCATCGATTGATGTTATTCAAACCGTTTGGGGGGTGGGCTATAAATGGATTGGTTAGAAGATACGATTGATCGTCTCTTTGCCAGAAAAAGCAGTCTTGATCAGAGCCTGATCCTTTATCTTTTTATCGGTGTTTTGGCGGTTGTCTTTGCGACCTTGATCACGGTCTCTATCTGTGTCAGCTGGGAGCGCCTGATCCTGATGCCGGATGCGCAGGATTCACATTTTTGGGCGTATTTATCTTGGGTACCTTCAAAGAAATCTCTGTTGTCGATCCGAATACTAGAATTTATTCGTCATTACGCTGTTTTCGTTTATGGCTTCTTAGGTATTTATTTTGCGACGACTGTATTTTACCGCAAACGTATCTTGCAGCCGATCACTATCTTGGAAAAAAGCATCGAACAGATCGAACAAGGAAATTATCAGCATCCGATCTACTACAATACTTATGACGAATTTGAAAAGACCTCAGCAGGTTTGGATCATCTGCGAGTAACGCTGCAAGAAAATCAAAAGAAACTCCATGAGCTGTACCACGATCAGAAAAAGGTCAATGCGGCTTTTTCCCATGATTTGCGCACGCCTTTAGCAACCATTCAAAATAATCTGGAGCTGATGGAAGCTTATTTTGAACAGGATCGATTGAGTCCAGAAACCTTTGATAAAGCGGCCGGAAAAATCAAGAACAGCATCAACCGGCTAACTTCTTTTTCCGAAACCATGCAGCAGTTGCAGAAATTAGAGGATCGTCCGCTGCATAAAACAGTGCTGCCGCTGAATCAGATTGAAGAACATTTACTGGAGCTTCGTCAGCATCGCCCAGAAAAGGACCTGCAGATCATCAAGGAATATCCTAAAATCACGGCCAGCTACGATAGCGATCTGATCAATGAAGTAATAGAAAATCTGCTCAATAATGCCTATCGCTTTGCGAAAAATACGATTAATATCACGATCACCCTGCAAGAAAAGCTATTGATTATTTATGTGAAGGATGATGGTCCAGGTTTTTCTAAAAAAGAACTGCTGACGGCAACGGAGCCTTATTATTCTCAAAATAAGAATAGTCATTTCGGACTCGGCTTGACCATCGCCGAAGCCTTGTCCCAAAAACACGGCGGCAACCTGAAGATCGCCAATAGTATTGACGGTGGCGCGATCGTCTCTGCGGTTTTCGCTTTAAATGATTAATTTATCTCATTTGTAGAGAATTTATAGAGATTTGATGATTATCCTTTAAGTAAGAAGAGGATACACATTAGGAGGGATCGATGATGCAAATCGACATCAATCATTTAAATCAATATTATGGCAAAAAACAAGTTCTCTACGACATCAACCTGTCAATTTCTACGGGCATGTTTGGCTTATTGGGACGCAATGGCGCTGGTAAAACCACGCTAATGAAAACCTTGGTTACTTTACTGCCGACCAATGAGGGTGAGATTCGAATGAACAGGATCGATATTCACGATCAAAAGAAGATTCGTTCGATCATCGGGTTTTTGCCGCAGGAGTTTTCGATGTACGGCAACATGACCGCTTATCAGGCATTGGATTATTTAGCTGTGCTTTCAGAGTTGGATAAGCGAACTCGGCGAACCCGCATCAACGCCTTATTGGATCAAGTCAATCTGACGATCCATAAAAATGTCAAAGTTAAAGCCATGTCTGGCGGAATGAAACGACGGTTGGGAATCGCTCAAGCACTACTGAATGATCCAAAAATTTTAGTGGTGGATGAACCAACTGCCGGATTAGACCCCGAGGAACGGCTGAGATTTCGTAATTTATTAGCTGAAGTCAGTGAAAATAAAATCGTCCTACTCTCTACTCATATTGCCGGTGATATTGAAGCAACCGCAGAAAATGTGGCGATCTTAGAACAGGGCCGGATCATTTTTTCAGATTCGATCGAGCAGCTACTATTAAACGCTCAAGGGAAAATTTTCAGTGTCCAAGTCCCGCGAACGGAGTTAAGCGCTGCTAAAAAGCAAGTCCAAATCATCAGTCTGCAGCAAGAAGGCAGCACCTCTCACCTGCGTTTTATCGGCAATCCGCAGGCACAGATCATGCAGCATCCCCTCGTGATCGAAGAGCGCCCAACATTAGAAGACGCCTATCTCTACCTATTATCGATGAAAGGCGGGGATTAATATGTTGCTGAAAAAAGAACTATCTTTGACTTTCAGAGGCTTAACTTATTGGTTGGCGGTCCTCTTCATTGGCGTCTTTCTTTTTACGCAATTAGGCTCTGATTTTATTTCGTTAAAACAACCCGAACCAGACCAAAGCGACTATGGAATCGCACATACCACAAACAAAAAGGACATCCAGCAGCAGACAATTTATAACTTGCTGCAGCAATCCAACAATGAAAGCTACAACACCTATCCCTTGGGCTTTCTAAAAATCGTCAAGCCTTCGAAATCGGATCAGGCAGCGATAGAAAAAATCATCGAACGAGCTACTGGTCGTTCGATCAATCAACTGAATCAAATACAAACAAGTCACATGACAAGTACGCCTGCACAACAATTCAATCCATTCACTATGGCTGAAAAAATACCAATCGCAAAAAGCTATACCTACAAACATTTCGAGAAGGATATGACTGAGGTCGAAAAAATCATCGGGAAAGGTTCTGACTTTGCTAAAAATACTTACTTACATCAATCGTATAAAAAATTAAATTACGAAGAAGCCAACCATAACTTCCAGACAACTTTAACGAAAGATCGCGTATCTGGTGCATTTGCTCGAATGACCTGTGATTATTTAGGTATCATTTTGGCTTTGGTTCCTGTTTTTGTAGCAGCGACGGTCGTCTTGAGAGATCGACGGTCCCAAAGTCAGTTGGTGATTCAAACAAAAAGGATCTCTTCTTTTAAATTGCAGGGAACCCGTTTTTTAGCGACGGTGATATTGATTTTGCTGCCAATCATTGTGTTTAGTTTTCTGCCAGCCTTTCAATCGGTTTATGTCGCACAAAAGTACCAGCATACTGGTAGTTTATTCCTCTTTTATCAATATATTCTCGGCTGGTTGTTGCCTACGATCGTTGCCGTCGTTGGAATTAGTTTTCTTGTAACCACCTTATTCAATGGATTGATCAGCGTTCTCTTCCAATTAGGACTTTGGCTGCTTTCACTGCTGGTCAATGCTCGGCAGGTAGTCGGCAGTATTGGCTTAAATCTGATTCCGCGTTTCAATACTGTTGGGTCACGAGAATTGTTCGAAGGCATCTTTACCGAACTAGTCGTCAATCGCGTCTTTTGGTTCGCACTTGGAGTGATTTGCTTTTTGATCAGCTGTGTCATCTTTGATTTAAAACGAAAAGGGAGGATTCACTATGGACATCCTCGCTAAAGTTTCGATTGTTTTCTGGCGATTTCATTTTTATCCGGCGGTGATCGCTGCTCTTGTGCTCACACTGCTTTTTCCATTTTTATTTGGCGTAGAGAATGCTTCTATAATGCAAAGCGCTGAAATTTACGAACGCTTCTTCCCTTTGATTGGGTTGATTTTGTTCCTGCCGCTCTATCTGCCGGATGGCTCAGAGGAAACAACCTCATTGATCAAGACGAAACGGTTTGCTTATGTAAATATTTTATTCCTGCGCTTTATCCAGATCATGCTGGCCTTGTTCCTGTTGACCTGCGGCTGCTTGCTGATTTTTGAAAAAAGTAATGCTGCGATCGCATTTGGCCGCTTCCTCTTTGGCGGTCTAGCAAATACTTTATTTATGGGTGGTTTGTTTGCCTTTGGTTTCGCTATTACCGCTCAGCCTGTCGCAGGTTTGATTCTTCCCTTGGGCTATTATGTAGCTAGCCTGTTTACCGGCGATAAATACTTAAAAATTTTCTATCTCTTTACTTTGAATGAACAGGATGCGACTTCTAAACTTGTGCTTTTTGTTAGCGGAATAGTGCTAGTGCTTGTTAGTTTTATGTTGGCGAAGAGAAGAACATAAAAAAATGCGTAACAGAGACTAGTTTCTGTTACGCATTTTTACTATACAGTTTCTTATTTTTTAGTCTTCATTAAACTCGTAATATTCTGGTAAGATTTTGTTAACGCGGTAAGACCAGATTCTAGTTTATTCTCAGGCTCTACTACTAACCATTGGGTCCCCGCCTGCAAACAAGCAGTTAGAATTTCTTTCCAATCATTTACATCGTTAGGTTCACCAAGGTTAACATCAAAAGAATCATCTTCCCTAATTGGTTTACAATGAACCAAATGAGCCCTTTTTCCTAAAGCTTTGATTAATTTTTGCGGACATTGTTTTCCTTTGATACTACTGCCGGTATCTACTTCTATACCAACAAGTTGATTAGTATTTTGGAAAATGAGTTCAAAAGAGGTCTGCTTTCCCTCAATTTTTTCGCCGAAATCATAATCATGTGTATGGTAGCTAAGTGTAAAACCATTTTGACTCAACACTTCTTGAAGTTCATTCATCTTTTCAACATGACTTAACCAAGTAGAAATTGTATTTTCCTTTTTCTTATGGCCGGATTCCCAAGGACCACCTAAAGCAGAAATGATAATATTTTTATTTCCAAGCTCATAGTTATAATCCATAACTTCTTGTAAATGAGCTTGATTCAAATAGCGCCAAGAGGTTTGTGCTCCGCTAATGTCCAATTGATACTGCTGACAGATGTCCCTAATGACCTTTGGCGAATGAATAAAGTTCCCGTACAGTTCGATTCCCTCATAGCCTACCGAAGCTAATTGCTTTAATGTTTTCTCTGGATTCTCTCGAAAATCATCGAGCACCGGAAATAAGCCGGCCGAAAGTTTAATTCCTAACTCCATCTCTAAACTTCTTTCACTTTATTAGCCATCAAAACAAATGGTAGGTATACAAACACGCCTACAACGATAATAATAATTTGTAAAATCGCCGCACGAATATCGCCGCCAGTAGAAAGATAACCAGATAAACCAGCTGGTGTCACCCATGGAACTGTGAGATATGTTTTCCCCACCCAACCAAGGCTAGTTGCCGTATAAGCAATCGTACTTGAAACAATCGGAATCAAAACGTATGGAATACCCAAAATTGGATTGAATATAATTGGCAGCCCAAACATTAATGGCTCACTGATATTGAAGAAACTTGGTACCGCACCTATTTTAGCAATCGCTTTTGAATCAGCTTTTTTTGAACCAATAAGCAATGCGATAACTAACGAAACCATCGTGATATAGATATAGCAATCAACAAATGGCTGCGTCACAATATTTGGAAGAACATCGCCGCTGGTATGAGCATCCATATTTTGTTGTAATGAAGCTAACAAAATCGGACCTGATACCGAACCAAGAACAAATGGACCATGAACACCAAAGAAAAATAGTAAGCAACTCAAGAAACAGTAAAATGTAATTCCGAAATAGCTTTGAAAGCCTGCAACTAAAGGCATTTGCAATATTTGAGCCACAACATCAGGAATCGCAAGACCGCTTAAATGGCGAATAGACACTTCTAAGGTACCAAAAATAATTGTGACAAATAAAGCTGGTGCAAGTCCATTAAACGAACCGGCAATTGCTGGCGGAACACTTTCAGGCATTTTAATCTTCAATTTTTCACTGTTGCTAAAAAGAATAAACAGCCGAACGCCAACTAAAGCAGAAAAAATTCCTAAGAACATACCAGTCGCACTAGTGTTAGCCTGCGCTAAGACTCCTGTAACCTGCTCTTCTCCTCCAGTAGGTGTATAAGCAGTAATTGTACTTGGATTCAGAATAACGAAGCAAACGAGTGCAATAACTCCTTCCAAGTATCCTTCTTTTCCATATGATTTTGCTAGGTGTAATCCAATCAAAAATGTTACAACTAACCCTAAAATCCCCATTGTTCCATTATAAATCTGTCCACCAATCTCTCTAAGAGCAACAAAATCTCCAAAAGACTTGAATAACCCATTGGTAGGGTCCAGTAACAAATTATTAATCAAAATAAATACAGATGCAATAATGGTTAGCGGAATAGTACTAGCAAAGGCATCCCGAATCGCTGCGATATAACGGTTACTTGCAACCTTATTCGAATAATATGCCACTTTTTCTCCTAAAGCTTCTTTATTAAATGCGCCATCTTTCATCATTGTTTTAATCTCCTTTTTCATATTTTGGAATTCATTTTTCTAGAGAAAAATGAGTCCTATTTTCAAGCCATATATCATTCCACTAGGTTACTTTCAGTTCATTTGATCTTTTTTATTAAAGGTTCCTTCATTTGGTAAACTGTTAAAAGTGGAACTGACATACTTTTTCAGATTTTATTAATTCAGCAACGAGTGACAACCATTTGCCTGCGACACCGACCCACACTTCTTTATACGTCGCGTTGTTGAATTGAGACCAATACGGTTGGTCCTCATTTCCAAACGTCTGTATTCCAACAGGCATCTCACCTGTTAATTCCCCAGAAGAAACCGAGTATTGCTGCGGATAATTGTAACCTTCCCCATAGATCATCGATTGTCCGAAGGGATTTTTTCCGACCATCCATTGCAGCTGTTGATGTCCTTTATCTAGCAGTGCTGGTCGATTGAGTAATCGGCCTAGAACCGCTGCACTTTTACCCATCGAAAGTAAAATGCCGTTATTGCCGCGGAAAGAGAACCACACAGGAAATCGTTTAATATATAAACCGTCGCCAATTTTGATTCCTTGTTTTAGTTGTTCTTGGTAGCTAACTTCTGCTTCGTCATCGACTAATAGATGCTGTCTGTAAAAGCTTTCCTTATCCTGCCATTCATCTTCACGATAGATTCCGCTGGCATACATTGGGTAAGGGTCAGTAAATTGGCCTAAATAATCCAAATAATCGCCGTATTCATTGGCATGCTCTAACCATTTTTCATGCTTCGGTGAAGCTGTCAGAACCTCTTCAAAGGCCAACGCATACAAGTGCTCTCGAGCTTGGTGATTGAAATGTTGAAAGACTTTATGCGTCTCATCGCGATAGAACATCCCTTTAAGTATCGTTCCGTCAGACAAGTCCAGACCTGTTTGTTCTTGACAAGTGAGCAATTCGTCAAACCATTCCGTCATTTGCTCTTGATACGTTTCTCCTGCAGTCAATTGATACATCAACGCTGCTGTCCATGACATTGTCGCTAAGAAAAGGCTCTTAGATGTGTTATAGGTATGCTCCCAGAAAATCGGTTCATGCTTGAAGCCTGTTTTTTTGAAACCGGCAAATGCGTACTGATAATCTTCTTTCACGACTTGCAGCAGTTGGGATCTCATCGCATAATCTTGCGGCAGGGATTTGATGATTTTTGCCAGCAATCCTGTAATCAAGAAATTATCATAGGGGCTGTTATGAATGCGCGGAACAGCATCATCCATCGTACCGATCCGATTATCTGTCCAGCGAGTGATTCCGGCACTAGTAACTCGGTCGCCTTCGTCTAAACGAGTTTTCAGGATAAAGTCGATTCCCCATTCCCCTTCCTCAATTAGGCGCAGATAAAGGTCTGGTTGATCTTTGACTGTTTCTGCGGCTTCAAATAAACTGCTGGTCACTTCTGCCGTTTGAACCAATTGCTGCGAAAGATCGCCCGCATCATGCCAGCCTCCGTTAAAGCTCACTAACGAACCTTTATATTCCACTGTCAAATCTTCGTGGCAGGTTCCGTGAATTCCATGAACAGGACAGCCGCAGCGTTCGCAGAAAATGAAGTTCAAGGATTTCCAAATCGAATCGGCTTTCAGCGTTGAGACTGCACCGATTTGAAAGTTTGGCGTTTTCGTATCAGCGATTTGTAAATAATACGTTCCTGATTCTTTCACTGTTGAAAAATCTAGTACACCGAACGTGCCGTTTTCCGTTTTTGTTTTTTGAATTTCGCCTTGGAAAATGACAGTATCTTCTGACTTAAGCTCAAACGTCGTTGCAGTAAAATCCTCGGAATTGATAATTGCTGTTTTTGAATAATCCGGATGATAGCCGATATGAGAAAAGACGATTTCTTGACTTGGCACCTTCCAGCCTTTTGCAGAAGTACTGTTTTGGTTCTGCTCTAAAAATAAACTGCTGATGGTGTAACTAAGCTGACCTTGCAGGTTCATGTAGGAACCATTCGCTCCAGTAAAAATACGAATCCCCGTTACTACATCTCTTGGCAAATTGCTGATGTCTAATACATACGTGCGTTTGGCTTGTCCTTCCAAATTGATGACATGGGTTCCTTCGCGATTATAGATATCGGGAATCTTGATTTCGCCATCATTTTCCAGCGTGATCGTAATATTCGGATTGATGACATTGACACATTCCGCTACGATATCTAGTTTGATTTGGGTAAATTCGGACCAGTCTTCGCGTGGAATCGGCAGATAGGCTCCGACTTCGCCAAAATTGACATAGTCGCCATCTTCCGGTGCACCTTTAGCCCATGTGTCATAACGCGTGGCACTCAATAAAGTGACTGTTTCTTCCGTTTGCTTGATCTCTCCACGACCGCGCTGCTGCCAGTTTTGAAAATTATCAGTCAATGATCGACGTTTTGCGATCGCTTCTTTTTCTAATTGCTGCTTTTCAAATGAACGACTGCTGTCTAATGGCAATGGTCGGTGAATATAACCTGATGCTTTTACGTCCTGTTTAAAATCACGCATACGTTTTTACTCCTTTCTTCATCATAAAAGCCAATGTTGCAGCTCCTTTTAACGCAACTTCGTTTGGATTAAGTGTTGTGACACGCATCCCTTTAGTTATAAAGCGGATCGTTTTCGCATTTAGAAACGTTACCAAATGATTCAAAAACCATCCATCGTTCATTACACCGCCGCCAAAAATGATCGCTTCCGGGTCACTTACACGAATCAAATTCATCGTTAAAGCCGCTACAGCTTGTAATGCTTGGTCGACGACTTTTCTTGCTAAGGGATCGTTGGCTTCATATGCCCCAATCAATTCTTGGAAGGTCACACGTTTCCCCTCTTCAATCGTTAACATCGTGTTTGGATAATCAGGGGCAAATTTTACTGTTTGATTATGCATGCCCAAACCTGAGGCAAACAGCTCGACACAGCCTTTTCTGCCGCAGGTACAAAGATCATCGCTTCTCATATCTACCACCATATGACCGACTTCTCCGGCGTTGAAGTTACCGCCTTTGATCAATTGATGGTCCGCCACCACGCGGGCTGCGATCCCTGTTCCAATATTGATATAAACGAAATTGCCTGTTTCCTGACCGATACCTAAGATACTTTCCGCCAAAGCTGCACCAGAAACATCGTTAGTGATCCAACATGGTAATTGAAAGGTTTGTGTAATCTCATCCGCTAAAAAGATCGGATCAGACAATCCCGGATGAATCTCCATCCATTGCCCGCGATCAGTATCAACGCGTCCGACGACACACATGCCGATCCCAATTAGTTCTCCTTGTATGCTGTGGTGATGTAAATAATTTTTGATTGCTGCTTTTATTTTTTCTGTTGCACTGCGTTGATCGACGACCGTTGAAGGGTATTTCTCACTTGTAAGAATCTCTCCAGCAGGCGTGACTTCCCCAATTAATATCTTGGTTCCGCCTAAATCAACTGCTAAAACCGTTTGTGTCATTCTGCACCTCAATCCGTGGTAACGTTACCAAATATAAATATTATGTTTCCGTTTTCAAGAGTCATAATACCCTGTGAACAATCCCCCTGTCAATAGTTTTTTTAACATTTAGAAACGTTACCAAAAATATCTTGCATTTTTTTCATTCCTCCCCTAAACTGATTTCTAGGAGGCGCTCTCTTATGAAAAAAACAATTACAATCAAAGAAATAGCAAAAGAAAGCGGTGTGTCTGTTTCGACAGTCTCCCGCGTTTTGAATAACCATCCTTCTGTCTCACCAGCTAAACGGGCGAAGGTTCAAGCGGTGATTGAAAAGGAAGGTTTCCAGCCAAGTATGCTGGCCCGCGGGATGATCTCGAATAAAACGAAAACCCTTGCAGTGGTTGTCTCAGACATTACCAACCCTTATTTTACTTCGCTGGTTTCCGAAATCGAGTTAGCCAGCTTTGAACAAAACTATTCTCTTTTACTCTTTAATACAATGACTGCCGGTCGCCAGAAAAAAGCCGACAGCAGTTTTGCTGAACGGGACACCTTTAATACGATTTTTGAAAAAAAGGTCGATGGTGTATTGATACTCGGAGGTGAGATCGATCGAGATGAACCGAATCCTGAATATCTTCACACGCTTGAACAGCTGAACAGCCAAGTGCCGGTCCTAATCATTGGTCAAAAACAGGCAAACTGCAGCTGTGAATTTATCGAGCGGGATTTAGAAAAAGGTATTTTTCTTTCTGTCCAGCATCTATTGGCGCTGGGGCATCGAAAAATCGGTTTTATCGGCGGTGAGCCTAACGTTAAAATCACAACACAAAGAGTGCAAGCCTTTGAAAAGGTGATCTCACTTTATAGTACGTTTGATCCGACCTTGATTCATTTAAGTGATTTCTATACGGAAGACGGCTACCAGAACATGAAGGCGATCATCGAACAAGGCGAGTTGCCTGATGCACTATTGGCGATCAATGATCGTGTGGCGCTGGGTGCTTTTCGTGCGTTAGCTGACCATGGTTTGGCTTGTCCAGAAGATATCGCGATCGCCAGCTGTGACGCTTTTCCAGACAGCGATTATCAGATTCCTAGGATCACCACCATCAATCAGCATAACCAGTTTCTCGGTAAGCAAGCTGTCAAACGGCTTTTGAAAATGATTAATGAAGAACCGCTGGAGGCTTTGGAAGCTCACTCGCCAGAATTGATTATTCGCGAATCCTGCGGTATTGGAAGGATACGAGGGTAATGGAAAAACACTTAATTTTTATGGATATCGACGGCACACTCGTTGCCAAGGATCAGAAAATCTCAAACAAAACAAGATCAGTCGTCACTGAGCTTCAGCAAGCGGGGCATCAATTTTATGTTGCGACCGGCAGAAAATATTCTTCTGCGGTTGACGTCGCCAAAAGATTGACCGCTCAAACTCAGGTTATCGCATCAAACGGCAGCATTTATTCAATCGATGAAATGCTTCATAAAAAACGCTTATCGGATAAGGCGCTTCAATTCATTTATCAAACGATCACGACGCATGATTTACCGATGTTTTTCTTTGGCGAGCATACGATTTTTTACACCCAGCAGCTGCCAAGCTACCTGCAGAAAAATGATCAATCTCGAATCGGCAGCAGCGAAGAGGATTTTCGTTTCATTGATTCTTTAGAAACGTTAATGGCGGTCAGCCAACGGATCGTAAACGGAATCGTTATTGCTGACGAACGCGAAGCCGAACTGGAACAGGTGCGCAAGATTTTGGAAGAAAGCGGGCTTTTATCCGTCTCCTCTTCCCATCCAAATAACATCGAATTGATCCCGCTTGGAGTCAACAAGGCAACCGCGATCCAAGCTGTTCGAAATAGTCTGGCGGTTCCGCAAAAAAATATCATTAGTTTCGGCGACGGCCTCAATGATCTGGAAATGCTGCAAGCCTCCGGTGTCAGTGTGGCTATGGGCAATGCAGTCGATGAATTGAAACGTCATGCGAAATTCATTACGGATACCAATGTCGAAGATGGCATTGCCAATTTTCTGATTGATTACTTCAGTTAAAAAAACATATTTAGGAGAAAAAACTATGTCAAAACCTACAATGCTGTCATACATTTTAGAAGAACAAGAAAAGCTAACGGCGGCGATCAATGCCTATCCTGCCAATATTGATACGGCCATCAATGGACTCGATTTAGCTGCCGCCAACTGGCTGGTTTTAGGTACAGGCTCCAGCATCAATGCCGCTAAAAGTGCGAAATACTATATCGAAAAAATGGCGGATGTAAAATTGGCGATCGAAGAGCCCTACAATTTTACTCATTATGAAAAAATCGATCCGCAGCTTCAGGTGGTCTTGGGTATCTCTCAAAGTGGTCAAAGTACCTCAACCATCGAAGCAATGGATAAGATTACCAATCATCACGCCGTTCATACGATGGCGGTCACAAGTATTCCCGATAGCGAGATCACCAAAGTCACGACTTCCACCTTGGATGTCCTCTCAGGTCGTGAACGCGTGGGCTACGTGACGCTCGGTTTTTCTGCGACTGTTTTAGCCCTCATGCTGTTAGGTCTGCGAATCGGTGTCAAAAAGGGATTGGTGACGCCACAGCAAGAAAGCGACGAACTAAAGGATTTCTTAGAATTGACTAGTCGTTTCAATCATGTGATCGATCAATCGACAAAATTCTTTGAGACACATCGCAAAGATTTCCAGCTGGCACCGCGCTTTACTTCGATCGCTTACGGTCCGGCAGTTGGAACAGCGAAAGAAATGGAAACAAAATTCTCAGAAACGATCCGGGTGCCTTCGCTAGGTGTTGAGCTGGAAGCCTTCATGCACGGTCCTTACTTAGAAATCAATCCTGAACATCGTTTGTTCTTCATTGAAACTCCGGCAAAACCAGAGATCATTGAAAAGGCCGGTCTATTGAAAGCCTATGAACAAAAACATACCGAGCATGTCTTCACTCTCTCATTGCGCTCAGGTGAAGCGGAGGATGCCAATACCTTGGCGTTAGGAAATTGTTCAGATGAATTTAAAGCACCATATCTGGCGGTCATTCCTTTCCAAGTCTTTTGCTGGTATATCTCACGAGAAAAGGGCATCGATATCACGAACCGGATCTTTACCGACTTCTCGCAAGCCGTTAAAAGTAAGACGGCCGTTCAAGATTACGTGTAATCCTTACTCATCGCCCCCTATTTGATTGGCAACCCCTAAATTGCCGATCATTTAGTATAAAAAAACCGCTCAACCGAGAAAAATCTCCGTTGAGCGGTTTTCATTTGGTTTATTTTCTTAGCAGTTCACCGTGGCTCATCTGCTTTTTCTCCAGTGAATCAAAGCTTTCGCCGCCGTTTGTAAGCAGCGTCAAGACCACATCATCTTTGCCTGCCGCCCGAACCTTTTCAAAATCCGCGATCACTAGCAGCGTGGCTTCATCGACTGTTTGACCTTCCTTTACATGAACGTCAAACGGCTCGCCAGCTAACTCAACCGTATCTAAACCGATATGGATCAATACTTCACTGCCTGACTTCCCCGTTAAACCAATCGCATGCTTCGTTTGGAAAATCGTCGTGATCGTTCCTTTGATCGGCGAATAAATCTCCGCTGAAGTTGGTTTGATACCAAAGCCTTCACCCATCATTTTTTGTGAAAAGACTGGATCACTAACTTCGTTTAATGGGACAAAATTACCATCAACGGGTGCGAAAAAAGCTTCCGTCTTTTTCTTTTTGAACTTCTCAAACATTCATCATCGCTCCAATCTGCAAGCTTAATCGTCGCGCCCTAATAATTGATTGATTTCTTGGCTATACAGATCGGCTTTCCCGCCAAAGACTGCTTGAATCCCACCTTGAACTTCAAAGACAGCGGTTGCACCCAAGCGTTTAAAGACTGGTTTTTGAACCTGATCTCCTTGTTTTACAGCTACTCTCAAGCGTGTCGCACAGGCCGTGACAGTTTCGATATTTCCATCTCCACCTAAGGCTTCAATAATTTGCCATGCTTCATCCCGCAAACTTTTAGAACCAGAGTCATCCGCCTCTACCATCAGCTCGTCGTCATTTTCCATACCAGGAATGGCTACTCGGAATTTCTTAATACAGAAGCTGAAGACAAAGAAATAGATCACTGCCCAAGCGATTCCAAATGGAATGACTTTTATCCAGTTAGTCTTATCGTTTCCTTGCAGAACACCAAACAGCAAGAAGTCGATCAAACCGCCAGAGAACGAATTACCGATTCGAATATTCAAAATATCTGCAAAATAGAAGGATAAACCATCTAAGAACGCGTGAATCACATACAACCAAGGAGCCACAAATAAGAACATATACTCAATCGGTTCAGTGATCCCGGTCAAGAAAGAAGTCAGTGCGCCACTGAAATACAACCCGCCATTTTTCTTGCGGTTCTCTTTAGGGATCGCACGATACATCGCATAACAAGCTGCCGGCAAACCAAACATCATCGTCGCAAAACGTCCAGCAAAGAAACGAGTTCCATACGTAAACAATCCTGTATGACTAGAATCCGCTAATTGTGCGAAGAAAATATTTTGTGCCCCAGAGATCGACTGACCCGCGACCGTTTCCACACCGCCTAAAGACGTATACCAAAACATCGGATAAATCGTATGATGCAGACCAACCGCACCTGTTAATCGCAGCAAGAAACCATAAAAGAAAGTACCGATACTACCCATTTGAGCGACCTGTTGACCAATTACCACCATACCATTTTGAATCGGCGGCCAAATTAGGTAAAAGATACACCCAATCGCAATCGCACTAAAGGATGAAACGATCGGAATAAACCGCGAACCGCCAAAGAAGCCTAAAAATTGCGGCAGCTCAATTTTCCGATAACGATTATGCAGATAGGCAACCGTTCCACCGATCACGATCGAACCGACAACACCGGTATCGATCGAAGCATCCTTAGCCGAAAATAATTCCAATAACCCGCTGATCGTCGCTGTATAAACTAAAAATGCTACACCGCCGGCTAAACCTGCTGTTCCCTTATCCCCTTTCGCTAAACCTACGGCAATCCCAATCGCAAAGATCAAGGCTAAATTGGCAAAGACCGCATTCCCGGCAAAACTCATGACGCTGAGAATCGTTTGCAGCCACGGCTGATTCAAAAATGGATACGCAGCAACCGCACTCTCATTTGTCAGCGCGCCGCCTAATCCCAACAACAACCCGGCCGCCGGTAAAATGGCGATCGGCAGCATAAACGCCCGCCCTAACTGTGAAAACTTTTTAAACATAATGATTTATCCTCCTCATTTACTATTAAGCACTCCTGTCGTGCACCCTTCAATTGACTTTGCTAAAAACCAAAAACCTTATTTTGTCAGCGCTTGGATAAAACGTGCGGCGATTTCTTTTGGTCGTGTAATTGCTCCGCCGACGACGACACCGGCGACACCCAAATCTTGGATTTTTCGAGCTTCTTCTGGTGTATGAATTTGTCCTTCCGCAATAACTGAAATCCCTTCAGCCACTAAAGCTTTTGCCAGCTCAACAGTTGATGAGGCCTCCGCCTCGGTGTAGCCTCGCAAAGTGGTACCAACAAAATCCATTCCTGCTCTCCAAGCATTCACTCCTTCTTCAAAAGTCGCGATATCGGCCATGAATAATTGCTTCGGATATTTTTCTTTGATTTGCTGAATAAATTGATTGATCGTCTGATGATCAGGTCGATGGCGTAAGGTACAATCAAGTGCAATCACTTCCACTCCTGTCTCCACCAAAGCATCTACTTCCTTCATCGTAGCGGTGATGAAGATTTCAGAATCAGGATACGTTTGTTTGATGATTCCAATAATCGGAAGATCCACCTTTTCTTTTATTTGCACAATGTCCCTCACCGTATTGGCACGAATCCCAACGGCTCCCGCTTCTTTGGCTGCTACTGCCATTAAAGGCATGATCCCTCCTTCCGTTGTATATAGCGGTTCACCTGGCAAGGCTTGGCAAGAAACGATCAAGCCGCCTTTCACAGCATCTAAAAACTCTTTTTTCTCCACGCTCCATTTTCACTCCGTTTTTAAAATATTTTGGATTATTACTCCAAAAATATAGCATGCGCTTTCAAAAATGTAAATAGGAAATGAAAAAAAAATTATTTTGACGTATAATTCAAGTTGACATCGTTAACGATAAAGGAGAACTAATGACCATTACTTATACCATTCAAGAAAATTATTCCACCCTAACAAAATCAGAAAAAAAAATCGCCGACTATATTCTTACCAGCGGCGAAAAAATTGTTCACAGTACTATGAGCGACATTCGGGAAGCAACGAATGTTGGTGACGGGACGATTATTCGTTTTTGCCAAAAAATCGGTTTTTCCGGTTTTTCAGATTTGAAAATCGCCATCGCTAAAGAAGATTTCAGCAAACAACAGCAAGTCTCACAGGAGTCTGATCTATTTGATAAACGAACAACGACGATCAACAATGCGTTAAGAACGACGAATCAACGTTTAGACAGCGAAAAGCTTCAACGAGCCGTTCAATTGATCACCGAAGCAAATCAAATCTACATTTTTGGCGTAGGCTCCAGCGGCAATACCGGCAATGATCTGGAGGCTATGCTGCTGCGCGTCGGCGTTCAATCTCGATCTGTCGTCGACCTGTCTCTTATACACATCTAGATGTGTATAAGAGACAGCATTCAGTCCCTCCATTTCCTCATAATTTCAATTTCAGCAGCCATTCATCCAATTCTTTAAGAACTTTTTGTTGATTGGCTATTCTTCTCAAACGATTCCTGTTCAATGATTCTTGCTCAAAGTAACGACGGAGAGCCACTTCTTTAATTTCATCCTCTACTTCCCATCGCGTGGATAAAATATCTGCAATGGCTCTTTCCATTGAAGTAACTCGGATGAGATTGCCATAACCAGAATCAATTTTTCTAATTTGAGTCTCTGGAATCGGACGATTTCCAACAACTCTAATTGGATCGTTCTCTCTATAAATAATAAATACGCCTTTTTTTCCAGAATTCCACTCTGATGCTGGATAAACTGTTCGATAATTTGTAGTCGAATCTTTTGTTGTATAAAGCTGAGTCATTTTGTAATTTCGTGGCAAACTCATAATCTTTTCTTTTGTACACATCTAGATGTGTATAAGAGACAGCCTTTAATGTCTAAAAAAAGAGAGCAAGGGAATTTGTCCCTTGCTCTCTTTTATTCGGATGATTTATTGTAAATTTCTTTTAGCTTTATCACATAGTCTGAGAATTCCGAAATAATTTCCTCTAACCGAAGCTTTTGTGCGTAGGGCCTATCCTTAATGTATCTTTGCCAAACATCATTTTTCTCTGAGGCCTTTTGAGAAAGTTCTTCTAGAATAAATTCCCAATCTTCAAAAGATTCATCACTGATCTCTCCATGTCGAAAATTCCACGTATTTAAAAATGCTTGATATCGTTTTTCGATCGGTGGTCTTTCGGGATCATTCAGCATCAGATGAAGATCGTAAAAGTCTTTCATCCGCGTATTTTCCGTACCCAAACTGAGAATAATTTCTGTCTTTTCTGCAAGTATCGTCTCCAATGGATAGGAGAGTAATGTAAGAAATTTCTTTTCTCCATTTTTCTCGTTAAAAAGAAGCGGTATCCTTACTTGCCTAGGTGAGGGAGTCACTACGTCACCTACACCAAGATCAAAGTCAAAAATTACATTCGATTTGTCGCCGAGAAACATGATTAATTTTGCACGATATCCTTTGTAGATTTGATTCTTTTGAGAATCTAACAAATCGATTAACTCAAACCGCACACCATCTTGAAGATCAATCGCCATAATCTCTTCTAACATTTCTTTGACAATCACTTTGTCAGTGTCCATTCCTTTAATCAATGCATCCAAATCTTTAGTCATACGTTGTTCGACATTGTAAATGGTCCCCATCAGAAAACCGCCTTTTATTATCAACTTATCTTTATAAGAAGATTCTTGCAGGCGCAGTAAAAATCTTTCGGCAGCATACCGCAAACGGTACTCGTCAAAGGAAATCTCACTGCCTCTGTTTTTAATTAAATCTCTTAACCGCTCTGGTCTCATTCAGTCCCTCCATTTCCTCATAATTTCAATTTCAGCAGCCATTCATCCAATTCTTTAAGAACTTTTTGTTGATTGGCTATTCTTCTCAAACGATTCCTGTTCAATGATTCTTGCTCAAAGTAACGACGGAGAGCCACTTCTTTAATTTCATCCTCTACTTCCCATCGCGTGGATAAAATATCTGCAATGGCTCTTTCCATTGAAGTAACTCGGATGAGATTGCCATAACCAGAATCAATTTTTCTAATTTGAGTCTCTGGAATCGGACGATTTCCAACAACTCTAATTGGATCGTTCTCTCTATAAATAATAAATACGCCTTTTTTTCCAGAATTCCACTCTGATGCTGGATAAACTGTTCGATAATTTGTAGTCGAATCTTTTGTTGTATAAAGCTGAGTCATTTTGTAATTTCGTGGCAAACTCATAATCTTTTCTTTTGGCAAAACATCGTTTAGTCCCAAATAATAAAGAGCTGTTTCATGAGAGACAACTGCTTTAGAATATTGCTTCTGGAATAGATATAACCCATCAATTGATTTATTCGGAAAAATATATATCCCTCTGACGATTTCTTTTAACCGATATTTTTTAATGAATTTGTTAAATGAATAGGGAGTGATTCCCGCCTCTTTCGTCTCCTTTTTTGAGAGCACTCCATTATTCTCTTGGGCCTTCACAAGGAATTGAAATTCTTGCGAGTCCATTTTAGGGAGCTGCTCATCCACCATATAGTCGCGCATTTGAACTGTCAGATATGGCACCTTCATCGTCTCGATAACCTGTATCAATTGATCGCCTTGTAACTCCATGGCCATCCGATCAATCACCTCTCGTTTTTCCACATCGCTTTCAGGTATTTCTAGTCCAAATATTTTATTCCTATCCACCAAATCACTCCTTTTATACTTTAACGAACAAATACCAATAAAAAAACGTTAAAGTATTAAATTTCAACCAGGATCTGGAGGCTATGCTGCTGCGCGTCGGCGTTCAATCTCGATCTGTCGTCGACCCCCATTTCCAAGCGCAAGTCGCTTCTTTGCTGACGGAAAAGGATCTAGTGATCGGCCTTTCGCTATCGGGAAGAACCAAGGATACCTATGATTCCTTGAATATCGCAAAGAAAAATCAGGCAAAAATTATCGCCATCACCAATTATCAACTTTCACCCATTGCGCAGCTGGCGGATGTTGTCCTGCAAACCGCGATCGAGGAATTTTTAGATGGCGCCTCATTAGCAGGAAAGATCTCGCAATTGTATTTGTGCGATCTGCTGGTTCAAGGCTACGAGATCGAAAATAATGTGAACTCCATTGAACTCCGGGAAACTGTTTTACGATCTATCTTGGATAAAAGTTTGGATTAAAGAAATTTATGGTTAAGAAAGGCTTCGCGAACTCGCTCAGCTTTTGAGCAATAAGACCAAAATATTTCTAAATTGCTTCTCAAATTTCGAAAT
>NZ_NGLG01000001.1:2221052-2247502 GCF_002140655.1 Enterococcus sp. 3H8_DIV0648
TTATACAACTGAACGAATTACATCTCAAATCAAGTTCGTTAAAACAGTAAAAAAGTACAGTTCTATTTCTATTAAACCAGCACTAAAAAAGAATGCAAAAAAAAACTGCCCATCATTTTCGATAGGCAGTTCAATATCTTATTGTGCAGTTTGTTGATCGGCATCTGTTGTCTGTCCATCTTGTTGTGCGGATGGGTCAGCCGTTGTTTGCTGCGGATGTGTCGCAAAGTATTGAGCTTCGCGATTTTCTGCATTTTGCTGCAGGTTGTAGTAATAGAAGCTGATGTCGTTGTTTAAGTACGAACCGGCTGGGTAAAGCTTGCGGGTGCTTTCCGGCATTTCGTATTTGGCTTTATCAACGGTGGAAGAAACGACTAACCCTCTTGTTCCGTCGACGGTCGCGTCAGCTAGATTCATAACCTTCGTGTAGTCGCCCTCGTCATTTCGGACATACGACCCTAGATTTTCTTCAGCCGGTGCTGGCGTACCATCAGTTGTCCAGTTGATCGGATTGATGGCTAAGGCACCTTCATCCCACGTTGGCAATTCACCAGTGAAATCTGGAGCAACCGTGTTGTATGAAATAACTACACCTGTATCATCGGGCCCCGTCGCAAATTTCACTTGCGGGTTATCGTTCATTTCTTGCTGTGTTACCGATTGTCCCAATACGTAAGCGGCGATCATACGGTCGCTGACACCAGGATTATTTTTGAAATAATCATACATGATCGCTTTGATCATGCGAGCACCTTGCGAATGCCCTACTAAAATAAAGGGACGGTTGTTGTTTTCGTGTTTGATGTAGTAATCAAAAGCAGCGTAAACATCGGCCTTCGGTATGCCATCGACATATTCATTTTGTTCCGCTTTTGATTTTGAGTATAACCAGTTGGCATCTAACTGACGGTAATAAGGCGCAAAAATATTGCCGCTCGTATCAAAGGCAGAGCCTTGAGTGGCTAGGAAAACTTGGGCTCCCGCGCGCATTGTTGCATTATCGATTTTGGCTACTGGTGATGAATTTTCATTTTTTTGTGCGTAAGCGGTTGGATACAGCATGAAGACATCAGCTTGACTCGTGATTTCGGTTGGTTTTGCCAGCCAATTGTCTGAATCACTGTAATCGCTCGCCTTGATGGTCTCCCCTGATTTTTCTGGTTCCTTCACCTTTTTTATGGTTGTTTTGCGTGTTTCTTGCTTTGGTGTTTCTTCTTTGGTGAAAAAAGTCGTATAGGCGTAATATCCGCCCACACCTAATACAGCTATTATGACTAATCCAATTAGGAATTTTTTCATTGTGTCCTCCAAGTAAAAAATTTATGTACTTTCCTATTATAGGGGAGTTGGGTTTTAATTGACAAATTTCGTTGGGATTTAATGAAAAAACAAAAAGAGCCGAAGCTCTTTTTAGTTTGCTTTATTTGCTTCTAACGTATTAGATAAGCGGGCAAATTCCTCCAACGAAAGGGTTTCGCCGCGGCGCTTCGGATCGATCTCGGCTTGCTGCAAACTGGTTTCCAACCAAGCTTTCGTCGCATCGTCTTTGCCATAGCTGTTTAATAAATTGTTCCATAAAGTCTTCCGACGTAAAATGAACGCCGCTTTAGTCAATTTGAAAAATTCTTTCTCGCTAGTGACTTCGACTGCTGGTGTTTTTCTGCGAACCAAACGTAAAATCGCAGAATCCACATTCGGCTGCGGAATGAAAACCGTCTTCGGTACGATAAAAGCGGTGCTTGCTTCCATATAGTATTGCACAGCGATCGACAAGGAGCCGTATGCCTTCGTGCTTGGTTTGGCAGAAATTCGATCGGCAACCTCCCGCTGCATCATGACCACCATCTCATCAACGGCCAGATCAGATTCTAAAATATGCATCATGATCGGGGTAGTGATGTAATAGGGCAGGTTCGCGACAACCTTGATTGGACCTGCTTGGTCAAAATACTCAGTCTCTTTTTTCAAATCAACCTTCAAAATGTCGTTATGAACGACTTTGATATTATCATAAGGACTCAATGTATCGGCTAAAACCGGGATCAAACGATCATCGATCTCAAAGGCCAACACCTGATGGGCCGCGCGGGCCAAATGCTCCGTCAATGCACCGATCCCCGGTCCAACTTCGATTACATTCGTCTGTTCATCGATCTCGGCAGTTTTGACGATTTTTTGTAAAATGTTGGGTTCGGTCAAAAAGTTCTGACCAAGACTCTTCTTGAAGGAAAAGCCGTGTTTTTGCAGGATTTCTCGCGTTCGCGAAGGCGTTGCTATATCTTTGTTCACAAAGTTTCCTCTACTTTCCTCATTGCCTCATGCAGTTGTGCTTCGGTGATCCGAAACATCGTTAAACGTTTTTCCAATTGTTTGGCATTCGTATAGCCAATCTTCAATTCATCGCCCAGACGTTCCCGTCGCTCGCGGGCTTGAGCTCCCGCTATTAAACCATAATCCAACAGCGTTTGTCTAGCTATTTTTGGCTCATCACCCGCTGCTGGTGTCACGACTTTATGCAAGGCATCAATGATCGCCTCATCACTGGCATGCTCCACCCCAAGACTTGCGCCGCGTTTTTGCGGTGCCGCCATTCGTCTAGATAAAAAGGCGTGCTGCGCATCGGGAATGGCTTCCATGATCGTCTTGCGGATCTTCTCCCCCGAAAAATCAGGATCGGTAAAAACAATCACACCGCGCGTTTCCTGTGCATGTTCGATTTGTTCTAGGATCGATTCGTTGATCGCCGATCCGCGGGTCTCGATGGTATCCACCTCAAAGACTTCTTTTAACCGTTTCGTATCGTCTTTGCCTTCCACAACGATGATTTCTTCGATTTTCTCTTTATCCATTGGCATTGATCCTAAACAAACGATGAGCATTCTCGGTCGTTTGCTGTGCGACTTCTTCCATTGGCAAATTGCGTAATTCCGCAACTTTTTCAACCACATAACGAGTATAGCCCGGTTCGTTGCGTTTTCCGCGATAAGGCATCGGTGCCAAATACGGCGCATCGGTTTCCACTAATAATTTATCCATCGGCACGATGGTAGCCGCTTCTTGGACATCCAGTGCTTTTTTAAAGGTCACGACGCCCGAAAATGACACATGCATGCCTAAATCTAAAAAGCGCTTCGCCCATTCGCCGCTGCCGCTGAAGCTGTGCATGATTCCGCCGATGTCGCGAATGTCTTCTTCCTTCAAAATCTTATAGGTATCTTCCAGCGCCTCGCGAGTGTGGATGCTGATAGGAAGATTCATTTCTTTAGCGATCGCGATCTGACGACGGAAAACTTTCTCCTGAACGTCTTTGGGGTCTTCCATCCAATAATAATCCAGCCCGATCTCGCCTAACGCTACTACTTTCGGCAACGTTAATTTCTTAATCAAGTCTTCTTCGATTGCCTTCGTGTAGCTGCCAGCCTCGGTCGGATGCCAGCCGATAATAGAATAAATCCCCTCATATTGCTGGTTTAGTTCTAAACTTTTTTCAATCGTTGGTGTATCAAACCCGACAACAGCCATTTCTGTCACGCCAAGCTCGCGGGCGCGTTCGACCGTTTCTGGTATTTCTGCTTCAAATTGTTCCGCATTCAAATGCGTATGAGAATCAAAAATCATTGGTAGTCCTCCTAATACTTTTAACTATTTATCTGCTGAATCCATTGAGAATCAACTTATTTTAACACACTGCCCGCGAACAAACGAAAATCTAAACTAAAAAGAACATTAAAGCGCCCATCGCTTTAATGCTCCTTTTCCTTACTATGCTTTCAATAAAAGCTCCATCATCTCCAAAACACTTTCTTGATTATTCGAGCCGATCATTTCTTTTGAGGCCTGCTTTACTTTTTCCTGAGCGTTTGCCATAGCGTAGCTCGCGCCGGCATAGGCCAACATTTCAATGTCATTGCCGCTATCGCCAAAGGCCGCGATCTCTGCTGGATCGATCTTCCATTCAGCGCTTAATTTTGCTAAGCCGTTTGCCTTATGAACTCCCGGAATAATTAAATCAATGTCGCCATGACCACTGGAAACGGGGATCATTTCTCCTTCTAATACATCAGTCAACGCTGCCAGCTTTGCTTCGATCCCGACGTTTGGAAACGACAAGGCAAATTTGAATATCTCATCGTTTTCTTCTGTGATGTCCTCTAATTTTTCAAGTCGTTTGATACTGGGATAATAAAAGCTCACACTGTTGAAGACCTCTTCCGGCATTTCCTTGGACACATACGCACTCTTTTTGCCGCACAGCACAACGGCTGTCGGTTCAAGGGCATTGATCCCAGCCAAAGCCTTCAATACTTTAGCCATTGGTAGCTGCGCATTATAATAATCTTCGCCCTCCACGATAATATTCGCCCCGTTCTCAGAAACGAAGGTCATTTCCGTATGAAGCTCAGGGAAAAAGCTTTTCAATTGAAAATATTGATTGCCGCTGGCGACAACAAACTTGATCCCTTTTTCCTGTAATTGACGAAAAAGCTTTTCAAACCGTTCCCGATTATATTCTTTCTGGTCATCTAAAAAGGTACCGTCCATGTCCACTGCGATCATTTTGATAGTCATTTGCATCCGCTCCTTCTTTTTATTCGTTCCCATAAGAGTACCATACATTGTGGGACGCATTTCAGGTCAAGGGAAATCTAGGTCTAAATCCCTTTGAAAATCCGTCGAAAGTCGGATGCTCCTGTCAAAATTTCCCACTATACTAGCTATTAAGGATTGGCATACGTCACGAGACCTATGCAACTATTTAGAAAGAGGTGCGTTTATGCCTAATTTTCAACAGGATTTTCCAAATGCCGCACGCTACTTAAAACAAAGATATCCAGATAAGGAACCCTTGAGCAGTTTTTGGCATTGGGCGACATTAGCGCTATTTGCCATTTTATGTATCGCGACGATCAAGCAGCAATTATTATTGATCGGGATTTTGATGCTGGTTGCAGCCTTGATCAAGGGACCGGGAATCTTACTTTTCGGTTTGATCTATTCCTTTTTAGTCAGTCTATTTCCGCCAATCGGAATCGTCCTTTCAGCTCTTTTCTTTTTATTTAATATTCGTTTATTGACGAAAAGCTGGCGCGTGAATATCGTGACTTCATTGTTTTACTTGTACCCGCTGGGATTGAGCCTGCTGCGCTACGTTACTCACTGGGATGCAGCATGGCAGATCGGACTTCAATTACTGCCGGGCTTACTACTATTGCATTTTGTATTGATGCAGGTGTACTACTTCCATCCAAGTGCGCGTCAAGTGGCCTGGACGGTCTTAGCCACACCATTTGAACTGATCTCACTCGTGTTACCTAAGCGCTTCAAGAAACCGTTTCGGACTACGGCACAACCAACTAGAATAAAGCGCTAAAAAATATCGTTAAGGGAAGAATCCTTTAACGATATTTTTATTTGCAATTTAAGTTTAACGAAAAAAAGCGGTCATGTTAAAATAAAGAAATAGTGAAAAGCTTTTTGAAGGAGAGGATAGTATGAGCTCAAAATACGAACTTCCTACAGACGAAGAACGGTTAGCGGCAGAATTCGAAAAGCTAGGTCGGCTGTTCTTTGCTAAAGTCGAAGCGAAGAATTTTACCCAAGCCTATAAAATCTTGGATCAACTCACGGCTCCTTCTCAACACGATCTTCAAGAAACCAAAATCTATGAAGACAATCAAAAACTCATTTAATAAGAAGACAGCGAAGAAATCATTCAATTTCTTCGCTGTCTTCTTTTATAAGTGATGCATCGCGCTTTCTATTGGGTGGAAACGTACCCTTTCAGCCGGCTAGTTTACTAACGAGCTGCTGCAGCTGAAATACATCCTGATTCGTTAAGAATGGATCGATCACCACTGTCGGATACTCCTCCGGTACTTCTTCCACACTGCTTGACGTAATCAGTGCATCATATTTTTCCAATTCTGAACGATTGATGTTCACGCTGGTTAATTTTTTCTCTACGTAATGAACTTCAAAGTTCCCATAGATTTGATTTTCAATTTGGCTGCCTAAGAAAAATTCTTCTGTCGGTGATAATTCAGATAGCAACAACAGCTTCAGCGGCCGATCGCAGCTTGCTAACAGCGTCAAGCTTTGCGGTACCATCGTGATCAAGAGATAGACATAATTCCAGACGAAATCCTCAGCTTGATAGATTTGATACCGTCTGACGAAATAGTCGACGATCTTTTTCACCTTTTTCACTGCTTGATCGTGAGTCTCTGATAATTTTTCAAGGAAGATTTTTCGCTGCAGAAATAAAATATCGATCAGCTGACCATCTGGTTCATAGATCCGATGCTCATTCAATAAGACGATCGCCAGCTCCTGTTTTTTGTCATTGCCTAACGAGAAGTTCAAGAGACTATCGAACTCCTCCACCAGCTCTAAGTGACGATAATAGCAGTCCGCATATTCGTCTTCTTTTCTTAGCGCGCTGTGCAATTGACTCTTACTGGCAACCACCACATCTGAATAAGACAACCAGAGACAATCCTTGATCTTATCTGAGGACAGCTTCACGCGAAAGACTTCCAGCGCCATTCGTTTAAAAGCGTCCAAGCTTTGTTTTTCCGGCAGCATCAAATCACTTTCCAACTCCGATTTTGGATAGTAGTGCCCATTTTTGATTCGCCACAAACTAATGTACATGTTATAGCCCAGTCGTTTGCGGGAAATATAATTGTCCTCCAGCTTGTTCACCTGAATAAATTGATTCACCAATTCCGTGATCGCTTTGATCTGGAATTCCTTCAGATCACGATACAGCGAATCCAAGCGATCCGACTTTTCAATGAAATAGCGGTAATACATATGCCGGATGACACTTTCATTTCCCTCTAGGCGTAATGGCCGATACTGCAGATTTATGCCTGTTTGCAACAGCACACTCTCGATTTTTTTCAGATTCCGCTGTGTTTTTGACGGACTCAAGAAAAGCTTCTTCGACAAATCGATAATATTTTCGCATTCTTCGTAAAGCAATTCCTCAATAATCTGAAATTCCGGCGACTGTTGGATCGTATCTGCATATAGCCGATTGATACTGACATGCGACTTGATCTGCAGCTGATACAGTCCTTTGTACTTCATGATTCGAAAGGCGTCCTGCTGACTGTTGATCAGTTTGACATCCTTTAATAAAACCGAGAGCGAGCATTCTAATTCCTCCAACAATTGGTCGCTGGACAAGCCTATGCGACAGGCATACAGCAATTCCACTAAACGCAGATGCCGTAAATTACTCACTCCTAAAATCTCTCTAAAGTTCATATCCTCACCCTCTTCACTAACTCCTCTGCTACCCACACCAACATCTGACTCTAGAAAACTAGTTGTCATATGGGTATGAAGCAAAACCCCTTTCGCTTCATACTGAATCCTGTATTACAAGCCCTTTGAAGCATTCAAAAATGGTACGCTTCCCCCTCCTTCTTTTGTTTTAGTTTGACAAAAGAAAAAGCCAAGTAATAAAACATACGTAATTATTACTTCGTTTTATCCGTTGTCTTACTGTATAATAATGGTAACTGATATCAGCCTTCTCTGCTTTTCCCCCTCAAAAAAAAGAATCCGTTATTAAATGACATCCACTCAAAGCCATATATGACATCTTTAAACAAACGCACGTTATTTAATTCACTTTTTAAATTTAAAATAAATTTTTTTAGAAACTAATAGTTAAATTTTTTTTATTCCGTTTGAATTAATGATATTTTTGAATAATATTGAATAAAAACAGGGACTTTCGTTTTTTCAAATCGATCGATAAATTTGAATTTTTGACTATTGGATAACTATTACAAACACAAAAAAGAGCAATCCTGCGAAAAAGGATTGCTCTTTATTACATTATAGAACTATTTTGCGGTACGGATATTGACGAATTTGACATCGACATATTCCTCTACGCCATACGTTCCGTTTTCGCGGCCAAAACCAGAGTGTTTCACTCCGCCAAACGGTGTTGCAGAGTTTGAAATGTCCGTATCATTCACGCCGACCATGCCATATTGTAATTTGCTGCTGACATTTTCAACGGTGTGAATATTAGTAGAGAAGAAATAAGAGGCTAACCCAAATTCTGTATCATTTGCGTCCTCAATGACTTTTTCCTCATCTTCAAAGGTAATCAATGGAATCACCGGTCCAAAGGTTTCTTGATAGAAGATATCCATGTCTTTTGTTACACCATCCAAGATAGTCGGTTCAAAAAAATTCCCGTTGGCATATTCGCCTGATTCGAGCTTATGGCCGCCAGCCAAGATCTTCGCGCCTTTGTCCGTGGCATCCTTCAATTGATCGACTACTTTATCGACACCGGCCTGATTGATCAGCGGTCCAGTCGTCGGATCATCTAAGCCGTTACCGACTGTGACATCCTTGATAGCTTCCACGATTCGATCGGTCACTTTTTCTTTAATGTCTTTATGGATGAAGATGCGGTTTGGCGACGTGCAGACCTGTCCATTATTGATAAATTTCGTTTGGATCAAGGTTTCTACCGCACGTTCGATATCGGCGTCCGGGAAAATAATGTAAGGTGCATGCCCGCCTAATTCCATCGAAACATTCTTCAAAGTTGGTGCTGCTTGCTCATTCAGCTTTTGCCCCACTTCGGTGGAACCCGTGAAGGTGATTTTTTGCACATCCTCTGATTCTGACAGGATCGAACCAATCGTTGATGAATCCCCTAAGACGATATTCACCACACCATCAGGAAATCCGGCCTTATCAAACAATTCCATCAAAGCCAATGCAGACAGCGGTGTCTCCTTCGACGGCTTCAAAATCACGGTACAGCCGGCTGCGATCGCTGGCGAAATCTTCCGTATAATCATATTCGATGGGAAATTCCACGGTGTGATCGCTCCTACAACACCTACTGCTTGCTTGCGGACTTGCCATTGGTTCGTTGCTGGTGAGGGAACGATCTCCCCTAATAAGCGTTGACCTTCCGCCGCATTCCAGCGCAGGTTTTCCACGTTTGTTTGAATCTCGCCTTTTGCTTGTGTCAATGGCTTGCCTTGTTCCATCGTCATGATGGCAGCTAAACGCTCGGCATCATCTTCTACTAAGTCGGCCATTTTATTCATTAATTTTGCCCGTTCAGCCGCTGATTTTTGCGACCATTCAGGAAATGCCCGATTCGCTGCTTCAATCGCTGAATGGACTTCTTTTTCTCCGCCCACATGAACCTTTGCCAGTGTTTCTCCTGTCGCAGGATTCGTCACCGCTTTTGTTCCTTCTGAGCCTTCCACCCATTTACCATTAATATAGAGACGTGTTTCGACTGCTGGTAATTCTTGCTGTTTTCCCATATGTCTAATTTCCTCCCAAGTGATGGTTTTTGGTTGAAGATCAATAATCTTTCGGACCTTCAAACGTTTTCGTTAGTACATAAATTACCGTAACATGGATAAAATCAAAGCTCAAAAAATCAGCTTATAGCAAAAAGTCTTTAGAGAAATTTGATAAATTAGGACAAACAACGTTCAAATACACCGATTTAAATAACCGATCGCTGGAAAAGTCGCTTTTTCAAGATTTTTTTACTTGAATTTTTTGCTCAAAATCTCAAATATTAAGACGACAAATCTTGATATAAAGCCAAAAATTTCGTTTTCACCGAAAAAAACTCAATTTCTTAATTTCTTATAAAAAAACAGATGAACTTTTTCGCCCCATTTAGCGGTAAGATGTATTTATAAAAAACAAATCATTCTTAACTAATAAACCTAAAGACAAATACATATGACAAAAGGGGAGAAAAATAATGACAGTTAAACAGTTAGGTCAAAGACAGCTCTTCACGATGAAGAGAAAGAGCTTGGAGGCTAGAGTCATTCGTTACTATAATGAAACAAAAGACAGTGATTCAGTAGTGGAGTACGCCGTTGCGATCCTTGTTCGCAACGCCTTATCCATTGGCGGGGCGTTTTCTGATATTTTTAAGGACTTGATCCGCAGCATCTTCATGGAGGCTGAACCATCGGCTGCCTTGCGCCAATTTATGCCCTATTTCCAGTCCTACTTCTCAAATGATGAGTGGCGAGCGCTGATCAATCGACTATTTAAGAACAAATCCGAGTACCATCATTTTAAAGACAACGCAAAGACAAATATCCGCTACCTGACACCCAAAAATTCAACAAAAGCCACTGAGAAGTCCAGCTTCAACCTCATATCTGTTTTTCGTGCCGCCGATGGCAAAAAACATACCTGGACCCTAAAAGATATCGACAACTCCAGAAAAACGGAAGAAATCCGCGCATTGCTAAAAATACTCTCTTCATTGACTATTCTAAAAAAAGACGACGTACGCCGCTTTGCCCAATTGGTAACCTTCGATATCTTTGAATCCACTCACCATACCCATTTTGAAGAACCTCAACTAGAAACACAGGCGGAGTCTGCCCAAAATACCCCTGTGAAAGAAAAAAACACGAAGAAGACAACTGCGCGGTCAGTCGCTTCAACTGCAAAAGCTGCGAACAACGCAACATCAGCGAATACTGGCAAAACGAATTCGCCTAAGCTTGCAACGCAGATTGTCGCTAAAACCAGCCCCGTTCCTCCAGCCTCGGGCGCGCAAAAACTCGTAAATGATCCGCCCGCCGCTCAAAATCCAACAACTGGAAGGGCCGCACCACACGAAAACAGCGCCAGCGAGAAAAATCAGCCGCCAATAACAAAAAACGATACGCCGCTATCCGGAAAAGCAAACGAACCACAAAAAACATCTCCAAAAACCTCTGAAGGCCTCTTCAATAAGGTCCGGCAGCTGCTTAGACAGTAAACAAATTTTTTCGAGTCGGGCCTGAGGCTTATTTAAGTGTGGGGAGATTTTGAGTTTTCGAGGTCAATTGAAAAGAAAATTTCCCTTTGTTCGCAGCAACTAACTTCTGTATACTGATTTTATGATATTTTTTTTGAGGTGATCGGATTGTTTGCGACAAACTACAAATTTCAGGTTTCTAAACCATTTAACATTGTTTATATGCTTTTACTTTTACTAGGTCTGTTCCTTACTATCGGAAGATGGGCCAGCCAGTTTTCAGATTTTGTAATCATCAATTCAGAAATCAACTCCCATATCTCAAATTTTTCTTTGAGTCTTATGGCTTATTTAGGTATAGGCTGCAGCTGGATGCTAAGCGGTGTTAAATTCAAGTATATTACGGTGTTAGGTCTTGTTTTTATTGCAGGAAATCTATTTTGCGAAACCCTCATGACTATTTTGAATACCCCTGATATTGTGGATGCTTATTTTGGGATTGTCGGTACACTAATTAGTTTTCTATTTCTCTTTGTGACCCAAAAATATGGATTGGCTCCGGTTAAAAAAGAAAGCTAAAAAATTGGAACCGGTCATGGATATCCGTAAATAAAGGAACAAGCTAGCTGAACCGAACTTTATCCGCGACATTTCTTTAGGTGTGTTCCTCTTTCTGCGTTTTCCTAACAACTCATCGCAAAGCGGATTGCCAGAATAAAAACTCTAAATAGCCGAATGACCTTGCAACTATTGATAATGATAGTTGCACGGTCATTCGGCTTTCATTTTTGGTTGAGTCAATGAAAAATTTTTGGTCAGCTTCGTACCATCGCTCTTGATCGCTTCAGCTAAACATTTTTACTATACAGCGTCACAGTAAGTGGTGCAAAAATCAATACGATCAATACCCCAGTCGCGATCGTCAGCCACGTATCTGCACCGAATACACCATGATCTGCAAGTGCTTTAAAGCTGTTTACCAGATGCGTCACCGGATTGAGTTCGGCGAAGGTCTTTAGCCAGCTAGGCAAGGTATCAATCGGAACAAAGGCGTTAGACAAAAAGGACAGCAGCATAGTCAGTGTCATGGACACCCCTGAGATAGTCGCTGATGATTTCACTAAAATACCGATCATTGCAAAGATCCAGCTCACACACCAGCAGACAAAAATCGTTAACAGACAAGCGACAAACAGCCAGCCGTAACCTGCACCTGGCCGCCAGCCAAGAATAAAGCCCGTACCTAAAGAGAAGAAGGTCGCGATCGCGTAACGCACCATATCCGAGATCAATAGGCCGGCTAACGGTGCGATCTGGGCAATCGGCAAGGACTTAAATCGATCAAACACGCCTGTTTCAATGTCTTCTCTAAGCTGTGTCCCAGCAGCAGATGTCGACGAAACCAAGGTTTGGATCAAAATTCCGGGCACAATAATCGGCAAATAGTTACTAACCCCGCCTGCGATCGCTCCACCAAACAGATAACTAAATATGATCATGAAAAAGATCGGCATAAATGTCACGTCCATTAATTTGTCAGGGTTGTGTTTGGTTTTCAATAAATCCCGTTTCACCATAACGAAGGTGTCATTTATGACGCTTTTTATTGTTGTTTTCTTGATATAGCTTTGAGTAATTTCCATTGTATAAACTCCTTTTTAAGTTTTTAAGTATACGCAGCTCTGTTTACCGATTTGTTAGTTCCAAAAAGACTTCATCTAAGGTTGGTTTGCGCACAGAGAATTCCTTCACATCGATTCCTTGAGTGCCAAGGTCTACCAAAAGCTGTGTCATTGCTTTTGTGTCGTTGGTTTTTATTGCCAAGGAACCACGATCAGGCAAACGCATGATGGGATCAGAAACTTTAGTCTGTAAAAAATCGGTCGTACGATCAATTTCTTGGGTATCCTCCAATTGAATCTCGAAGTAGGTCTCGCCTAGCTGAGCCTTCAACTCGTTTGACGTCCCTTCATTGACTAGCTTGCCATGATTGATAATGGCGATCCGATCCGCTAATTGATCCGCCTCATCTAGATATTGCGTTGTTAACAAAATCGTCGAGCCCTCCTTGACCAATTGTCGGATCACAGCCCACATCTTCCCTCGCGTGATGGGGTCTAACCCGGTGGTTGGTTCATCCAGAAAAATCAACGGGGGCTTTGTAATCAAGCTGACCGCCAAATCCAACCGGCGGCGCATGCCGCCAGAAAATTCCTTGATGGCGCGATCTTTGGCATCCATCAAAGAAAATTGCATCAACAGCTCAAGCGCCCGCTCCTGCGCATCCTTTTTCTTCAATCCGTTTAAGCGGCCGAAAATCACTAAATTTTCTAGAGCCGTCAGCTCCTCATCGACTGTCGCATATTGACCGGTCAAACCAATCAAGCGCCGCACATCGCTTGCTTCTTTAGCAACATCATGCCCGAAAATCTCCGCCTGCCCGTCCGTGATTTTCGTCAGAGTGGCTAACATTCGCAGGAAGGTTGTTTTTCCCGCTCCATTCGGACCTAAGATTCCATAGATCTCACCACGCTTCACCTGCAGACTAATCCCATCCACCGCTCTCTTTTTTGGAAATTGTTTAACAAGGTTATTTGTTTTAATAGCATATTCTGTCATTTGTCCTTCACTCCTTTAATCAGGATACCTTACTTTTTATATGATAAGGGCACCTGACTAATTTGTCAATAGAAATCGCTAAATTAATTCGGTACCCTGATCATATAGTTTATGAAGAAAATTTCCATGAGCAGAGGCGGCAAAATAAATTAAATGTGACAGGAACCCAAAATACATGGAGTTAATCAGAAAGGACTCTTGAACTCCCTTGGCTTTAATTAATCGTTTTTCAGATTGATCAAACGCTTCTGACTCTCAAAAAAGTTTATACGTGAGTTTGATACTAAAGCTTTTAATACGTGGAGAATCTATACTGTCTTGAAAACAAAAAAGATCAAAAGGCAGCCGCCTTTTGATCTTTTCTCGTTTAAATTTTCAATTAAACTTCAAATTGCACGCGGCGGTAGCGAACGATCGCTGCTGCCATCAAGCCAAGACCGATTACGATAAAGGCAATGATCCCCATTCCACCAGTTGATGGTAAGGTTCCGCCCTTAGTAGTATTTTCGATTTCTTGAGCTTGTGCACCAGTATAAGAACCAGCACTTACAGTAAATGGAACGTCGTTTGCTAATTTTTGGAAGCCGCTTGGCGCTTTCGTTTCACGTAAGAAGTAGTCGCCATATTCTAAACCAGTTACTTCAAACAGACCATCAGCATCAGAAGTATATTTCGTTGCATTTGCATAGTCTTCGTTTGCGCCAACTGGTGTCCAAGTCATTGAATCTGCACCAGCTGTTAGATAGTTATCGACTCCATTGATTTGTCTGATAACAACAAACTCAGCTCCGCCCAATGCTTCTTTTGTTGAACCTTCTAAAGCGTATTTGAAGAATTTCTTACCACCAGTTTTGATTGGATCAACTGGAGGGTTTACTTTTGATTCGTCTTGTCCGCCATCATGATTCATTGTTACAGTGAATTCGTTGTTGATGTCTCGATCAACTGGTGTATTTTCAGTGAACGATACAGTATAGAAGAATTCAATTTTTTGACCTGCATATTGACTCAAGAAGTTCGCTGTTGCAGGACCAGCTGCACCAGTTAAGTTCATAGAAAGGTTGAATCCAGCATAACCTGCCCATGGTGTGTTTTCATTTTCTGGTGTGTACGTACCATGTGTTTGCAAGAAATCAGCTGTGTTAACTGGATTTCCATCAACGAGAATCCGATCAATACCTTCGAATTTCACACCTGTTTGATCCACCGCATCGGCGAACTCTAATTTTTCATAGCGAGGTGTGCCGTTGCTCAAGATATCGCCAATTTGGCTAGGAATCACAAAGCTTGCACGGTAGTGAATTTGTTGACCAACTTCAAAGTCGTAAGCGCCAGCTGGACGTGATGGTAATGGATTACCATTTTCGTCAACCAATTCTTTTTCAGGCTCTTCGCCTTCTACTTTGTTCTTAGGATACAAGTGAATATTTGTGATCTCATTGCCACCATCTTTAAGCGGCAACATCATGATTAATTTGTAAGAACCGATATCAACGCCTGGTGACGCATGTTCTTCAAAGAAGTATACTTTGTAAGAGCCGTCTGCGTTTTTAGCAGGTAAGTTAGCAAATGTTGCATTCCCATTTGCATCTGTTGTTTGGTCTCCAGCATCAACAGCATTTGGTGCATTGTTTAAATCAAATCCATCCATGATTTGTTTCGCTTTTGCATTATATTCTGCGTCTGTTTCATTTCCATTTAAGATCGCATTCAATGCATTATAGAAATCTTCTGTAATGTCCCATGCAGTGAAGGTAATGCCTGGTAATCCTTCATAACGATCAAAAGCTGAATTTTCCAAACCACTATTATCAATACTATTTGATGGAAACTCGTCCATTTTTTTCTTGTGCAGCGTTACATTCACTGAATCTGCTGCAAATGCTTTTTCTCCTCCACCCAGCACCCCTGCTAGTAATGGAATCATGCAGAGTAACGTGGTCACTAATGCGACCCATTTTCTCTTGTTTTTCATAATTTTTTTCCCCCTTGTTTTTTCAATCCAATTAAACCAACAGACATAAGCAACAACCCTAGAAAACAATAATTACGTATCAACTCATTAGTAGAAGGAAGTTCTTTTCCCGGATAACTTTTCGGTCCCTCCCCTCCATTGCTTGGTGTTCCAATCGTTTTTGGCAAGTCTTTCCTTGGTTCTGAGCTATCTGTTATCGGCGGTTCTGTCGATTTAGTTGGTGTAGTAGTTGGTTCTGTCGTCGATGGCGGCGGATCTGATGTCGGCGGTGTCACCGGAATTTCACCGTATTTGCAATTAAAGAGCAAACTGGTGTATTCGGTTGAATCCTTCATCAGCTGTGGTAAATAGACCACGATCGGCAACATAAAATAGTTTCCCTTTTCTCCTGAAGCAAGAATCAGATAAGCCGCATCCTTTTCATTTTGATAACGAGGCAATACGAAAGAAGTCTTGCCTGTGTCATCCAATAAAATTGGCGCTTGATTGATCTTGGGCAAATTTTCATCCGCCACAAAATTTGCTAATTTCTCTTTTGTCGAGTATGTGTTCAAGATGAACGCTTTATCATCCTTCTCGTTGCCGGCTCGTTTTTCCCGCCACTCGGTCAGATTATAGACATCCAACGTGAGCGATTCGGTTCCTTCGTAAGTTTTTCCTCCCGGCCGTGTATCGATCTGTACTTCTACCTGACTTTCCTCTGCAAAAGCAGTAACCCCCAAGTTACAAATCCCCAGAATTAGTCCCAAGAGAAGAATCACTTTTTTCATTACGATCCCCTCCTCTTAGTGTGAAGCCAGTAGAGGCTGCCTAGCAGTCCTCCTGCTGTTGAAATAACTCCGATTGCTACTTTGAAGAACATCGCCGTCCCTGATCCGCCTGTACTAGGCAGAGGTCCTGCGCCGCGCTTCTTATTTGTGACCGTCAATTGAATAAGGTTTGGATTCCCCAATCCGCCTGATCCGCTGACACTTGAATTTGATTGAATCGTGACATTTCCGGTTGACGAGATACTGATTCGCGCGGTACCATCCATTCCCTGATACCCATTTGGAACGACCGTTTCTGATAAACTGTATTCGCCTGGACGCAAGCCGGTAAATTCAAAGTTCGGTCCGCCAGCTCTTGTTTGATCATAGCTTGTTCCCACCAATCGGAAGCTCGCCCCGCGCAGTTCATTGCCGCTCTGGTCGACTTTTTTGATCTTCAGCGTAAAATCAGCCATTTTATTGGTGACCTTATACGGCGAAGCTTTTCCATTCAATGTAATGACCAACGCATCGCCTGCGGAGTTTTCCACTGCCTTCAGTTCGATATCTGCCATCTTTTCATACCCGGTCGGCACATAACTTTCCTCAACAATGAAATCACCCATTGGAATATCCGTGATCGTTACCTGACCATTTGCATCCGGTTCTAAATCCGCTGCTAAGACCTTGCCGTCTGATTGACGTTTCACCGTAAATTTCGGCTTGTCTTTACTAAATGGTGTTTTGCCGTCATCCATGTACTTGCAGATCACTGCCTTGCCCGTCAACAGTTTGTTGGTAAGCTTGACACCGCCCGGCGGTACATTCGCGGCGGTAAAACTAGTGCTGTAATTATAGGTTGGTTTCGCATAGCCCGTCGTTCGTGCCTCCTCTACGACGCGATACACACTGCTTCCACCTTCAACCCCTTGGAATACCCCTTTCCATTGATCGATCGGTGTCAACGTTAATGTCTCGACATTTTCCCAAGAAGTCCCGCTTCTCTTTTGTAAAGTCACTCTGACATAACTCGTTCGAAGTCCCCAATAATTATCTGTTCCTTGATAGCTGTCCGACCAGATTTTCTCAACTGGAATCTCTAGGTCTTTGGCTAATTTATTGACCACCTTGTATGGCGATTTTTGTCCATTCAACGTGACATTCAAGCCGGTTCCTGCGCTATTTTCCACCGCTTTCAGATCGATGTCATCCATCTTGGTATAGCCTTGCGGCACATACGATTCTTCAACGATGAAATCACCTAGCGGAATATCAGAAATCGTTACTTGACCGCTCGCGTCTGGTTCAAGGTCTGTCGCCAGTACCTTGCCGTCCGATTTGCGCTTCACGGAGAATTTCGGTTTATCCCCACTAAACGGCGTCTTGCCGTCTTCTTTGTATTTACAAATAGTTGCTGTACCCTTCAGCAATTTATTTGTGATTTGAACCCCTTTGCTCGGTAATGTTTTGGCTGTAAATTCATCCACGTTAGAAATCGGCTTCGCATAACCTGTGGTTCGCGAAGGCTCCACGACCCTGTAAACAGTATTGCCGCCATCTGCTGTGAATGTATCCTTCCAGCCATTTGACGCATTTAGCGTCGTTGACTCAACATCTACCCATGAACTCCCACTTTTTCTTTGTAAAACAACTTTGACGCTATGTGCACGGAGGCCCCAGTAGTCCTCCGTATTCAGATGCGAATCCGACCATTTCTTTTCAACCGGAATCTCGACTTTCTTCGCCTTTCCGCGAACAGACGGCACACCAAAATCTAGCTTATCCGTTGTTCGTTCCGGCGTCGGCTCCAAGGTAGTCCGCCCGTTGGTTTGGTACCACTTGCCGTCTTCATAATTCGGATCATCGGTTTTTAATCGAACGGTATAATCCAGTTGGATCTCTTGATTCGCATACAGATTAATATTATTGACCTTGATTTTTCGCCTATCTGAGTAATCCAGATTAGGCATTTTACTTGTTTCAATCGCTGGTACACCGCTTTTTGTGACTTCGGTCAGCTTCGGTGTTCCAACCAACTCGAACATATCGCCAATCGGATCTTCGATTTTCCCTTTATCCACGGTCTGAACAACGGTCGTAAACCAATCATTCAAGGAAAGATCAAAGTCTCCACTTTTAGTCGCGTGGTAGAAGAAATAATCATCTTGTTCATCCCCGATTGCCCCAAGCTTTTTGGACGCGATCTTATACATTCCGCGAACCAATTCACTTTGTGTATGCAATTCCCGGGTTGGTTCAGGTTTGATTCCAATGGCAACACTGTGGATTTCGATCCCGCTGTCTTTCATGTCCGCCGCTGATGAATTAACCATCGTCAAATGACTGGAAATTTCTTTTTTGTCACCCATCATCGGATACGGTACAGGAACAAGATTTCCAAAGCGATCATACTGAGCTAATTTTGAGACGCCATCCCCTGCGCCCAATTGGCTTCCTCTATTGTAGGTAGTCCAGTCGTAATCCTTGATGCGGATTCCATCGTAATAAATATTCGAATCATAGTCTCCACGAACAGGAACCATACTTCTATTAGGTCCACCGTCCGTCAAAAGGAAAATAAGCTTGCGGCGACTCGAGTCTCCCGCATTGTTCAGAGCCGTTTGACCGTCCAACAGTGCCCTTTGCGTATAAGTATTTCCATTCGGCGTAATTGATTGATACTGATTGAGCATGTTTTGCCAATTACTCGGATTATCACTCAACGCAAAAGTAGGATGATAGTTTGAGACCTGATAATCAGAGTAGATCCCGCCGCCGATTCGAATGTAGTCAGAATCCTGAATCTCTGTAAAGCGAGTGATCAGTTTTTGCAGCGATTGAACCGCCAGCGTCTTACGCAGCTGTCCTTCGATCATCGAATCTTTACTCTGCATCGAGTTGGAGTTATCCAGCACGAAATAAACGTCTACCCCTGGTTTGCTGATCGAGTTCCCACGAACGTTTAAACGAATGTTGAACTCATCTTTATCTGAGGTTTCGCTCGCATATTTTCGGATACCAATATTCGGATTCTTCTTTTCTCCCCCGTAATTGATATACGAGTTCGTATGGTTATCCTGCGCAACATTCCAGCTGGTCAGGCCATCCCAACCGCTCTCTTTTTCAAATCCGCCTTGATGGTTGTGGACATTATTTTGTCCCGTTGGTTCCCAATAGCAAGTCGGAAAGGTCCCGGTTGAATTTGTCGTGTAGGCCGGTGCCTTATTCGTGTAGTTCAGCGCATAAGGTTGAAATAAATTAGCGATTCCAACACTGTCTTTAATCGACTGCTGAACGGCCGCTGACACGCTTTCCTGCTGCGGACCAATAAAATCTGAAGACGTTTTATTTTCTGCTTGCAGTCTTTTCGTCTGCTCAGGGTCTTCATCATAAGGTCCTGGTGTTTCTGCTTTTTCAGATGAGGACGTTTTTTCAGAGTCTTCTGTTTTTTCGGCCGCTTCCGTTGCTTTAAGCACAAACGGCTTTTCTATTTTCAGAATGTTCTCTTCTGTGATCAGTTCCTGCTCTTCAGCATTTTCTGCAGGATATTGCTGATCCATCTGCACATCCAAATAGAGCTTTTTGGTCGTTTTCGGCAAATCAAAAACGAGTTGTCCTTCCATTGACGATGAATAGTTTTTCTCAATCAGCCATTCATCCTTTTCAGTCATCTCTTTTATTGTCGGATAGGTTATCACATTTCCTTTCTCATTCGTTACCTTCAGTTTGAGTCGCTGCTCTTTATTACTTTCTTCGCTTTGCCTGCTAAACGTGATTCGCCAACGATTCGAATCTTTTTGCGTTTCGTAATCGTAGGAGACGTTCAAAAACTTTTCATCAATTAATACCGTTTTTGTCGTCTCGGCATAAGCAGTAACTAGTGATGGTATCATCTCTGCAATTAAAGAAAACAGCAGAACAACTAACATGAGTAAGTGCTTCTTTTTCATTTCATTTTTTCCTCCTTTCACTCATTTTTCACCCACTCTCCCTTCCACGTAACAATATGATAGCTTATATTATTTTATTGCGCTTATTGCGTTTTTTTATAATTTTATGTTATTCAAATTGAATATTTTTGCGTCATTTTCCGTATTTTTATATCCTTCTTTGTTATTCCATCCAAATTTTTAATTTCAAATAAAGAATAATAAAGTTTGAATGTCGCAAAAATTATTTGCCATTTGAATTATTCGTCAAAAAGACCAAAAAAAGACCTCGGAAATATCTATTTCCGAGGTCTCTGTGAATTTAGTTAGTAAAAAATGAGGCTAACCACTTTTTATCTGCTTATTTCATCGAACGTTTTCTGCTTATTTGTTCAAGAAAAAATAAAGTGTGAAGTTCTTGAAAAAAATCCTTCTATATATAAAATAAGAAAGGCTTCACGAACTCGCTCAGCTTTTGAGCACCAAGTAGGTACTGTTCCACATCAGCTCCAAAAACCAATCGCTGTGTCTCACAGCAATAAGACCAAAATATTTCTAAATTGCTTCTCAAATTTCGAAATATTTTTGCTTATTGCCGATATGCTAGTTCTGCTTAATGCTAATTTAGCAGCAACTGGCTGGGTCACACCGTTGTGTAGAAAAGCTAGTTCGTGAAGCCAGACATGGATATACCCGCTACAAAACGATTTATTCATGTGAACATTTTATACTTTCAGTCAAAAAAAGATGAGGCAAGAAGTTCTGCCTCATCTTAATAGCTATTCACTTGTCAGATTATACTGCGTGTTGTGATTTGCGGTAGCGAATAACTGCAAAGCTCATTAATGCGCCCCCGATGATCAAGAATGCAATGATCCCTGCTCCACCAGTAGATGGTAAGAAACCGTCTTTTCTAACATTATCAATTTCTAGTTCCGAGTTATCGTCATACGAATCTTTTTCAACTACAAAATCTACAAGTCCATCTAATTTGGTAAATCCATCTGGTGCTTTGATTTCTCGTAAATAGTAGTTTCCGTACGAAAGTCCTTCAACTTTAAACTTACCATCATTTTCTGAAGTATACTGAGTAGCATCATCATACTTTTCATTTGTTCCAACAGGAATCCAATTAACTACTCCGTTTTTGATTTGTAAGAAAGATTCATTATCTTGTGCATCTTTCTTGATAACTACGAATTTCGCTCCACCTAAGCCTAGTCCGTTGTCAACATCACGTTTATGGAATTTCTTACCACCAGTAATAATCGCTGGGATTTCTGGATTAGGCTCTTCTTTATCTGTTTCTTTATCGTTTGTAAAAGTTACAGTAAATCTATTATTGATTTCTTCATCCACTTCTGTAAATTCAGTCAATGAAACCGTATAATAAATTTCCATTTTCTTCCCTGCATATTTAGCTAAGTACTCAGCTGTTTTCTTCGATTTTTCAAAATTTGCTTTATTCCCTTTACTCGTTGCATTGTTCAAATTAGTTTTGATTTCAAATCCAGCTTTAACATCATAAGGTGATTTATCGCCAAAAGGTTTTAAGACTGCATGATCCTTAAGGAATGAATCTTTTACATCTGGGTTTCCATCAAATTGAATTTTGTCAATCCCTTCAAACTTAACACCAGCTTTATCAAGGCTATCTTTAAATTCCAATTTAGTGTAACGAGTGCTTAGTGTGCCACTAGAGTCAAGAATCTCGCCAATTTGACTTGGAATAGTAAAACTTACACGGAAATGGATTTGTTTCCCAATTTCATAATCATGTACTCCATCTTGATCCGTGTCTTCCCGTTTATTTCCATTATCATCAATGACTTCTTTTTCTACATCCAAACCTTCCACTTTATTTTTAGGATATAAGTGAATATCTTGGATTTGACTCGCATCATTAGGATCAATCGCTGGCAAGGTTAAGATCAATGGTGTTCCAATCTCAACACCTGGTTTTTGATGTTCTTCAAAATAGTAAATATTGTAGAGTCCCTTCTCATTACGGGTTGGCAAATCAGAAAATATCGCTTCCCCTTCTGAGTCAGTCGTTTGATCAGCTCCTACTTTTTTTGCCGCTGCCTTATTCAACTGAAATTCTAACATCAATTTTTTTACAGCTGCTTTATACTCAGCTTCATTTTCTGAACCAGTCAACTTTCCATTTAGTTGACCATAAAAATCATCGGTAATATTCCATGCACTAAATGTGATATCTGGTAATCCTGCATATTGATTAAAAGTCGGATCTTCCAAACCTGTGTTTTCCGTTAAATCAGTTGGAAACTCATCCATCTTTTTCTTGTGCAAAGTCACATCAACGGTATCGGCTGCAAAAGCCGAATCTCCTAAACTAAACATTCCAATTCCGACTGGCAATAAACATACTAGCGCCATCAATAATCTAACTAAAAATCCCCTGCTCTTCATATTTCTTATCCCCCTTGTTTTTTTCTTTCTTTTATAATTTTGAATCCAATAAAACCAATGCTCATGAGTATCAAACCAAGAATCGTGTAGTCCCGAACCAAATCATTTGTTGACGGATACGACTTACCGGATGAAGGGAAATCCTTCTCTATTCCCGGATTTTCTGAGGTAGTGTATGATTCTGTTTCAGTCGTTTCCTCCGGCGGCTCGACTTCTTGGGTAACATCTTGATACTTTCCATAAATCAATAAACGTTGTGCCTCATCCTTCGTTTCAGGATGGGTTTGCGGCAGATACAATATGATCGGCAGCATATGATAGTTTCCTGTTTCGCCATTGGCTAAAATCATATAGGCTGCATCTTTCTCCTCTTGATAACGAGGAACACTGAATGATACATTTCCGCTGCCATCTACTGGATAAGGCGTTTGATTCAACTTGACTAATTGCTCCTCTTTTACAAATGACTGCAACTCTTCTTTTGTTGAATAAGTGTTTAATAAGTATTCTTTGTCCTGTTTTTCATCCCCCCTACGATTTTCACGCCATTTGGTCAAATCATACACATCAAATTCCAGTTGCTCCGTTCCTTCTACCTTCTTCCCATCTTCTGACCATGTATGAATCCATAAATCTACTTGCTCCTCTGTTGCTCTGGCGGTTGAGCCGAGCGAACAGGTTCCTAGAAGTAGAACTAGAATGAGTAAAAAGACTTTTTTCATTCCTAGCCCTCCCTTCTACTGTGAATTAAATAGAAGCTGCCTAAACAGATTCCCGAGACAACAAGTCCCGTCGCTACTAATAATAGAACTTGAGACGTTTTTCCTCCTGTACTTGGAAGTACCCCCGCTTTGGCCTTATTATTCGTAACTTTCAGATTGATCGTATTCGCGCCGCCATTTATCCCACCTGATCCAGAAACATTCGGATGTGGAGAAATCTCCACTTTTCCATCCTGCTTGATAGTGAAACGGATCGGTTCTTGGATAATGCTGTACTCATCTGGCGCTTTTGTTTCAATTAGTTCATAACTGCCTGCCTTCAAACCACTAAAATTAAAGGTTGGTCCAGTTACTTCTGTTCTTTCATAACTTGGTCCCTTCAAATTAAAGGTTGCCCCGCTAAGAGCCTTGTTCTCAGCATCTTTTTTCTCTACCTGTAAAGAAAAATCATTCAATATATTGGTTGCTTTATAGGCTTCTGTGCTGTCGTTCACTTTTGCGACTAATGATGTCGGCGGATTATTCTCAGTAACCTTTATTTCAAAGAATGGCATCTTTTTGAATCCTAAAGGCACATAGGTTTCTTCTACTATAAAGTCGCCCATTGGCAAGTCACTGACCGTTACCTGTCCTGCTGAATTAGGTTCTAAGTCTTGTGCAAGAAGCTTATTCGTTCCTTTTTGCCTTACCGTGAATTTCGGCAAGTCATTAGTAAAAGGTGTTGCACCATCTTCTAAAAACTTGAAGAATTTGTATTCGCCTTTCAGCATTTCATTCGTAATTTTTATGCCACCAGCGACGAGATCCTCTGAAGTAAAGCTTTCTTGATTGACTCGCGCTTGTTTGTAGCCCTTCTTCCGCAGCGTTTCCAGCACTCGATATTTGTGATCGGCGCCTCCTTCAACTGGGGAAAACTCGGATTTCCAATTATTCCCGGCATTTAATGTCTTTGTTTCAACATCCTTCCAAGCAGATCCATCCCATTTTTGTAATACAGCGTTGACACTGTTCGGGCGTAATCCCCAATAATCATTGTCATCTCCTGCCCAAACCTTCTCGACTGGGATCACAAAGTCTTCTAATTGGACTCGTACAGAAGGGATTCCAAATTCCAATAAGTCATTGGTTCGTTCAGGGGTCGGCGCCAATGTGGTCGTCTTATTAGCTGGATACCACTGATTAGATACCGCCTCTGGTTTCAGGCGAATCGTATATTCCACTTCGATTTCCTGCCCGCCGGTTAAGTTGATATTTTCGACTTCAATCTGTCGGTCGTTATTCGTTTTCTTGATTGCTGGCTTGGTCTCCGTATCAAAATAAGGAGCACCATTACTTACTTGTGTGACTTTTGGCTCTCCAACCAGCTCTACCATATCCCCCAATGGATCAATGATTTTCCCTTTATCAACAGTTCGAATAATCGTTTGGTACCACTCATCAAACTGTTTGGTAAGATCACTCGTGTATTTTGAATGGTAGAAGAAGTAATCATTTTGGGTATCACCAGTAGCATTGGCTTTTTTAGTTGCCGTCTTGTACATACCTTCGAGTACTTCATATACATTATGATCACTACCATCACTCGGCGCAGAAATCTGTACAGCAATACTATGAATCTCGATTCCTTGTCTTTTCAATTCATAAGCGGTCGAATTTGTCGTTGTTAAGTGACTGCTGATTATTTGATTATCAACCGTTAATTTATCAGTAAATCTAATGTTAATTCCCGTAGCGCCTAAAGATAATCCCTTGTTATAATTCGGTGCTACTCCCATATCGAAGCTAGTAATCAAGGTTTTATCAAAATATAGGGAACTGTTGGGCTCAGCAGTCAAGGGTTTCCAACTAGAGTTCGGTGCCCCGTCTGTCAGCATAAACAATAGTTTGTGCCGCTCTTCTCCGATATCTGATGCCGGATCGTTTAAAATATCCGCCGCTTCCTGCAATCCTCGTTGGGTAAACGTTAGTCCTGTTGGGATTAGAGCACTATAAGAAGTTGCTATCTTATCCCAATCAGCTGGTTTGTTGGATAACTTATGATGGGTATCGCTTCTTGACCAATCATTTTCAAGAGATTTATCGTAACTAGCAAAGACATGAGCCCCGACACGAATCGCATTAGAGTTCGGATCACCAACCTTTTTCAAATTTTTAACAATTTCCTTAACGGCGTCTACAGCTGCTTTTTTCCTCCCGCGATCCGACATTGATCCTGTATTATCTAATAAAAAGACCACATCCACCCCGGGTTTAAAGATCGTATTCCCGCGAACATTTAACTTCACTTTAAACTCATCTTTTTTATCTGTTTGTTGGGCATATTTACGCATCCATAAATTTGGATTCGATGCTTCTCCATATTTTATGTAAGAGCTCGTGTAATTCTCCCTAGTGACATCCCAACTAGTTTCTCCATCCCAAGAAGTAATCGGGGTTCCTTCACTACCCCCTTGATGATTTTTGACATGCGTTTGACCGTCCGGCTGCCAAGCATATATAGGATACTCTCCACTTGCATCCTTTTTGTACTGTGCTTTTTTATTCGTGTATAGTGGTTTATACATCAGGTTCATATTTGCCCTTGCTGCTTGTGGGCTCGCTTTTGACTGCTTTGGACCAATAAACTCCTTTGACTCACCCGTCTGTTCTTTTGCTCCTCCTTTACTACTAGAAGTTTCTTTTGTATCAGCCTGTTTTTCAGAGCTTTCTTGCTTTTCAGCAACCTCTTCAGCCGCTAAAGTAAATGATTTCTTTCGATCGAGAATATTTTCCTCAAGCTCATCACCCTTTTGTTGATCCATTTGAACATATAAATTGAGTTTCTTTACGGATTTGGACAATTCAATCGTAATCTGATCTTCCGTTTCCATTGAAAACTCTTTTTCCACGAGCCAGTCTTCTTTTGCTTCCATATGTTTGACATGCGGATAAGCAACGACCTGATCTTTTTCATCAGTCAGCTTAAATTTTAAGCGCTGCTCAGTATCCGTCGTTTCACTTCTTCTTTTAAAATTCAAGTGCCACTCATTCGAATTCTTTTTAGACTCACTACTATAAGAAAGTTTTAGAAATTTCTCATCGATCAATTCATGTTCCAGCGTTTCGGCATGTACCGTCGTTACTAGCGGAGCTAAACTAATAACTAAGGAAAGAAGCATTACAAAAATCATGAACAGATTTAACTTTTTCATTTTTTCCCCTCCCTTCATTTTTCTTGCTATCTTCCTCTACGACAATAATAGC
>NZ_NGLG01000001.1:2247602-2266650 GCF_002140655.1 Enterococcus sp. 3H8_DIV0648
ATCCTCATTTGCTTAAAAAAAAATATATCATTTGACAACGAGACAGTTTTCGCCAAAAAAAGAACTCGCAAACACTTATGTTTGCGAGCCTTTTTTCAGCTAACCACTATTTAGTTATGCGAATCTTCAATCCTTACCTATTAACCAGATAAATCACTGATCAACTGCTGCAGCTGCACGATATTTTGACTAGTCAAGAAAGGATCGATGATCACTGTTGGGTAATCATAGGGCACTTCCTCGACACTGCTGGATGTGATCAAGGCATCGTACTTCGCCAATTCATGCCGATCGATCCGCGTATCCCGCGATCGTTCTTCGACAAAATGAATCTTGAAATTGCCATAGATCCGTTCTTCGATTTGCTCAGCCAAAAAGGTTTCTTCTGTCGGCGACAATTCAGAAAGCAGTAAAATCTTTAACGGATGGTCATTGGTTGCCAGCAGATTCAAACTTTGCGGTACCATCGTGATCAATAGATAGGCGTAGTTCCAAACAAAGTCATTCTCTTGATAGATTCGATATTTTTTGACGAAAGCTTCTGCGATCTTCAATACCTTCTTCACCGCTTGATAATGAGTCTCCATCATTTTCTCTAGGAATATCCCCCGTTGACGGTACAAAATATCGATGAACCTTCCTTTTGGCAAATACATCCGCTGATCGTTGACTAAAACGATCGTCAGCTCATTACGTTCCAGCTCATCAAGCGAGCGGCCGATCAGGCGATTGAAATCCTCCACTAATTCATGATGCTTTTGATACAGATCGCGATAGCTTCGGCTTTGCTTCATTGCCGATTTCCATTGGTCTTCGCTAAAGATCAGCATATCCGCATAAGACAGCCACAAGCAATCCTTGATTTCTTCTTTAGTCAAGCGAACTCGAAAGACCTCCAAAGCCATGCGTTCGAAAGCTTCTAAAGTTTCTTCATCAGGCAAGCTCAACGGACTGATCAGATCACTCTCAGGATAATGTCGACCGTTTTTGATCCGCCACAAGCTGATATAGATGTTATAGCTGAGACGTTTTCTGAAGATATGACGATTCTCCAAATGATTGACTTGAATAAACTGATCCACTAAGTCGGTGATCGCCTTGATCTGATAATCCTTCAAATCAACAAACAACGATTCTAAGCGGTCAGATTTTTCCAAGAAGTAACGATAGTAGAAATGTCGAATGACACTCTCTTTACCTTCGATCCGTAATGGCCGATAATCCAATTTGATTCCGGCTTTTTTGAAGGCCGTTTCGACCTTTTTTAAATAGCGCTGCGTATTCGACGCACTCAAAAACAGCTTCTCAGCCAGATCGCTGATACTCGAACATTTTTCATAAAGTAATTCCTCAATAATCTGGAACTCTGGTGATTGCTGAAGAACATCTGCGTATAACCGATTAATACTTACATGCGGTTTGACTTGAACTTGGTAAAGCCCCTTAAATTTTTCAATATGAAAATCATCTTGTTCATCATTGATCATTTTGACGTCCTTTAATAGGATAGGCAATGAACACTCTAGTTCCTCAAGCAGTTGATCGCTTGGCAAGCCGACTTGACTTGCATAGAGTAGTTCAACAAAGCGCAGACGTCGTAAACTGCTTGTTCCCAAAACCTCTCTAAAATCCATTTCCTCATCCCCTTTTCTTCCATACTCCCTTTAATACCTCATGTCCCTCTCTCAAAAGTTAAAAAAAGCATTAGTATCAACACATAGCGAATGCACCGAACTAACTTCCTCCTACCAACTGCGTCCTCTCATTGATCCGTTGTCTGAGATGCCCTTATCTCAGATCCTATTCATAAGAGGAGCCTCCTTCTAAAAGAAAAGCCTGTCTCTTATACACATCTAGATGTGTATAAGAGACAGCTTTTAATTGTTGTTTTCGGGATTCTGACCAAACTTTACTTTTTCCTTCTATTGAGATATAGAGAAAAGCCCATCAGCAGAAAACCGCCCATAACCAGCATACCTGCTGCCCATTGAAATGCCCGAATTCCCATACCGCCGGTACTTGGCAGAACACCTGCTCTCACCTTCTTATTTGTCACCTTCAACACGATCCGATTTTCCTCTTCAGTTACCCCGCCGATTCCAGCAACATCTTCATGAGGCGTGATCGTCACTTTCCCATCGAGCGCGATTTCAAAGATGATCGGTTCTTGGATTCGCTGATAGCCATCTGGATTTTCGATTTCCTTCAAGCTGTAGCTGCCCGGCCGCAGCTTAGTGAAAGTAAACTCCGGTCCGCCTGACAGTGTTTCTTCATAATTTGGCCCAGTTAATTTAAAAATCGCTCCTTCCAGCGGATTTCCCTGCGGATCAACTTTTTCAACACGTAATAAAAAATCGTTTAACTTATTGACAACGCTATACGGTTCAGTGCTGTCATTCACCTTAAAAACAAGTGAAGTCGCAGCATCTGCCTCCGTAACCTTCAGCTCAAAGTTCGCCATTTTTTGGAAACCCACCGGAACATACGTCTCCTCCACTGTGTAGACACCGATCGGCACCTCGCCGAAACTGACTTCTCCGGCGCTATTTGGTGTCACATCTTCTGCGAGAACTTTTCCATCGCTGCGCTTGATCTGGAATTTTGGCAGATCATCAGAAAATGGCGTTTTCCCATCTTCCATGTATTTACTAAACGAATAGCTTCCCCGCAGCAATTCATTCGTGATCTCAATTCCTTCATCCGCGATTGTCTCCGAATTGAAGCTGTCTTGATTAATCGTCGGCGCTTTGTAGCCGTTTATTCGTTCATCCTCCACTACGCGATACGTATTTTCATCGCTGCCTTTGACCGCTGAAAAATTCGCTGCCCAATTATTATCAGGATTCAACACTATGGATTCGACGTCCTGCCAAGCGTTGCCGTCCCATTTCTGCAAAGTCGCCGTGACCTTATCTGATCTCAGTCCCCAGTAATCAGATTTCCCTTGATAAGTATCCGCCCAGATTTTCTTGACCGGAATAACAAAATCCGTCTTCTGCAGCCGGACCGAGGGACTGCCGAATTCGATCAGATCAGTTGTCCGTTCCGGTGTTGGTTTCAGCGTTGTTGTCTTATTGGTTTGATACCATTGATTCGATACGATCTCATCGGTTTTTAAGCGCACGGTATATTCCAATTCAATCTCCTGATTAGCAGTCAGGTTGAGATTTTCTACGTTGATCTGATCAGCAGAAGTAGCAACACTTGGCATATCAGCTGCCTCGATTTTCGGAGCGCCATTATCGACTTGAGTGATTTTCGGTGTCTTGCCATCCTCCTTCACGAATTCAACCATATCCCCTAACGGATCAGCGAGCTCTCCTTTATCCACCGTCCGAATAATTCGTTGATACCAAGTCTTGATATATTCCGTCAGCTCAGAGGAATTCTTGGCATGATAAAAAAAGTAATCAGACTGCTGATCAGAGCCTTCACTGGCATTCGCTTTTCTTGACGCCATCTTATATAACCCTTTTAGTAACTCTGATACGCTATGGTCTTTCCCACCACCAGAAGTAATCCTTAACGCTAAACTATGAATCTCGATTCCTTCACTTTTCAATTGGTAAGCTGTCGAGTTCGTCGTAGTCAAATGACTCGAAATTCTTTGCCCATTTATATTTAACGGAGTGGTGAATCTGGTATTAATCCCCTCGGCTCCTAAAGATAAACCTGGTGAGTAATCTGGTTTTGTCCCGCTGGTAAAACTAGTGACCAAGGTCGGATCATAGAAAAGTGAATCATTTTTTTCTGCTGTCACAGGCATCCAGCTTGAATTCGGTGCCCCATCCGTCAAAATGAACAGTAATTTGTGACGCTCTTGGCCGGTACTCGTTTCAGGATCATTAAAAATATCTTTAGCCTCTTGCAATCCTCTTTGCGTAAAGGTAGGTCCCGTAGGATGCAACGACTTATAAGAGGACTCGAGCTTGCGCCAATCGGCTGGATCGCTGGATAACTTATGATGGGTCTGCTCTCTGGTCCAATTCCAGTCTCCTTCAAGCTGCTTATCATAACTAGCGAAGATATGCCCACCAATACGAATGCCGCCGGTACTGGGATCAGCTACTTTTTCGATCTCATCGAGAATATTTCCTAACGCTTTGACACTATCTTCCTTATTACTCACCGCTCTACTTGTCATTGAGCCAGTATTATCCAATAAAAAGACGATATCGACACCAGGCTTATAAGTCGTATTACCACGCACATTCAGCTTGATCTTAAACTCATCCTCTTTATCCGTTTGTTGAGCATATTTTCGCAGCTGAATGTTTGGATCGGCGACATCCTCACCATATTTGATGTAGGATTGGTCATGATTATCTGCTGCTACATTCCAGCTGGTTACATTGTCCCAACCGGTTTGATTTTCAATCCCTCCCTGATGGTTCAGCACATTGGTTTGCCCTTCCGGCTGCCAGGCAAACTCTGGATAAGTTCCTTTCTTATCTGTTTTGTACTGCGGTACTTTATTCGTATAGATCGGACTATACATCGAACTCCCCGCCTTATTACTAGCGGATGCTCCCGTCTGACTAATCTTCGTTTCCTTTGGGCCAATAAAGTTTTCTGAACTTGCTTCGATCGTTGCGGAACTTGCTTTCGTACTCGCCTTTTCAGAAGCTGACGTTTTTCCTTGTTCAGCCGTCGCTGTTTCGAGAATATACGGTGTCGTCCGCTCCAGAATATTCTCTTCGATCACGGCTTGATCATTATCGGTCACTTTTTGTTGATCCATTTGAACATATAGCTGATGCTTTCCAGCAGTGCTCGCCAAATCAAGCGTTAATTTCCCCGCTGTTTCGCCTGAAAAATTCTCTTCCAGCAGCCAGCCATTTTCCTCTACCATATGGGCCGCCTCGGAATAATCAATCACTTGATCCATCGCATCGGTAATTTTAATTTTTAAGCGCTGCCGCTCCTCGCTTTTATGTTCAAAATCCAGAACGAGCTGATTCTTTTCTTCTATATATATATAGGAAAGCTTTAAATCTCTTTCATCAATTAACTGAATCCCTGCATCTGCGTGAACAGTCACGATCGTTAGGGCCATTTCAGCAACAATTGAAAAAAGGATAAATAGACATACCCAAAAAACTGTATTTTTCATTCTTTGCTTCTCCATTCACTTTTTTCTTCTTCAGAATAGCAGATATTCTTTTTTTTTACTTTTCATAAAAAAAAATGTTTAAGTTATTAAAAACCCTATATACACTGCTGTTGAGCGCATTTATATTTCGTTTCTGTTTTATTAACTTTTTTCTTTTTTCATTATTAAAGTAAAGGGTACTCATTTTTATTAAAAAAAATAAAGAATTAGAATTATTCGTTGCTGAGAATGCAAATAAAAAGCGCATGACAGCTTACAAATCCCGCTATCACGCGCTTTTCTTAACATCGTTTTCTTCTATTATAAATTTACGCAAAAAAAAACCGAAACTTGCAAATAAACAAGTTTCGGTTCCATATTAATTACTTAAATCTTCACCATTGGTTGCGATTACTTTTTTATACCAATCAAATGATTTTTTCTTGCTGCGTTTCAAGGTTCCGTTGCCTTCGTTATCGCGATCCACGTAAATGAAGCCATAACGTTTCTTCATTTCGCCAGTTCCGGCAGATACAAGGTCGATACAACCCCAAGTTGTGTAGCCCAATAAGTCAACGCCGTCTTCATCAACTGCATCTCTCATCGCTTGGATGTGCTGTGCCAGATAATCGATACGATAATCATCTTCGACATAACCGTTTTCGTCTGGTGTATCAACAGCACCCAGTCCATTTTCTACAACAAACAATGGTTTTTGGTAACGATCATACAAATCGTTCATTGTGATACGCAATCCAAGAGGATCAATTTGCCAGCCCCATTCGCTTGAATCCAAGTACGGGTTCTTCACAGATGCGAAGATATTTCCAGCAGTTTGTTCCAACAATTCAGGATCGGTTGTCGCTACACGAGATGAATAGTAAGAGAATGAAATGAAGTCAACAGTGTGAGCTTTCAACAACTCATCGTCGCCTTCTTCCATTTTCACTTCGATCCCTTTACGTTCCATTTCCTTCAACGCGTATGCTGGGTATTCGCCACGAGATTGTACATCGATGAAGAAGTAGTTTTCACGTTCTTCTTTGCGGCCTTCCCAAACATCTTCAGGTTTTGGTGTATATGGATAGTAAGAACCTGCCGCTAACATACAGCCGACTTGGTTTTCTGGATCTACTTCATGGGCGATTCTTGTAGCAATGGCTGATGCTACTAACTCGTGATGCGCCGCTTGATATTTAACTTGCTCTTCATTTTCGCCTTCTTCAAAGTATAAACCTGCACCCATGAATGGTGCGTGCAAGATCATATTGATTTCGTTGAAGGTCAACCAGTATTTCACTAATCCTTTATAACGAGTGAAGATTGCATTACACAAGTTTTCGTAGAAGCCGACTAATTCACGGCTGCGCCATGCGCCATATTTTTCAACTAAATGCATTGGGCAGTCAAAGTGCGTGATCGTTACTAATGGTTCGATCCCATATTTTTTACACTCTTTGAAAATGTCTTCGTAGAATTTCAAGCCTTCTTCATTAGGTTCCTTTTCGTCGCCTTTAGGGAAGATACGGCTCCAAGCTAATGATAAACGATAGGTTTTAAAGCCCATTTCGGCAAATAGCGCGATATCTTCTTTCCAATGATGGTACATATCGATCGCTTCTTTTGCTGGATAAAAATGCTCATCATCAAAATTGAACATTTTCTTTTTACCAGCGATAACGCCAAAACGATCTTCTCCAACTGGTGCTAAATCGACGTTTGCCAGACCGCGCCCGCCTTCGTCAAATCCGCCTTCACATTGATTGGCAGCTGTTGCGCCGCCCCATAAAAAGTCTTTTCTAAATCCCATTAATGATTTCCCTGCTTTCTAAACTTTTTCTAAATCTAATTCACGAGCTACTTCATCTTGTACTTCGATGCCGTCTTTTTCTAAGCGTTCGATCGTTTCCTTGAAGTTTGGCAAGTGATCTTTGTGTGCGATAAATAATTCATCCATGATACGTTGTGCTGTTTTACCAGAACGAACCATTGGGTTGATCGTAAATGCTTGCAAAGCAGTGTTGTAATCCCCAGTAACTGCTGCTTCGATCGTTAATAATTCCATTGCTTTCATAACTTGCAGCCAGCCGCGTTCTGCTGTTGGCAATTCGCCAAAGGCTACGTTGCGAGCACCTTGTCCGCCGATATAAGCAGAAACTTCAACGACGCAGTCTGCTGGAAGATCTGGCACAGCACCATTGTTTTTAGTAGAAACAACCAATTGCGTATTTTTGTTTGCGTAGATAGAAGCAATTGATTCGCAAGCCGCATCAGAATAATAAGCGCCGCCGCGTTGTTGTAATTGCTCAGGTTTGTAATCCAATTTCGGATCTTTGTATAATTCAAACAACTCTTGTTCAGTTTTCTTCACTTGTTGAGCACGCGTTCCAATTGTTTTGTATTCTTCCAAAGCGTGTGCTAGGGTTTCTTCTTCTTGGTAATAGTAATGGTGATACCCGCAAGGAATCATTTGCATTTGTTCCAAAATCTCTCTTGGGAATGGAATATCATGGATATTTTTCGGCATTCCAGTTTCGTCGCCTTCGTACATTTTATTGATAATATCCATCGTTACGTCTTTACCATGGTCATCAGCCACTTTATGCCAATGGAAGTGATTCAAGCCAGCAAATTTGTAAATCAATTCATCAGGCTGCTTGCCTAACATTTCAGGTTCTACCATTGTTGCCATTACTGGTACATTACACAAGCCGATGACTTTGTCCCATTTACCATAACGAACAACTGCTTCAGTCACCATACCGCTTGGGTTTGCGAAGTTGATCAGCCAAGCATCTGGACATAAGCGTTTCATATCTTCAACGATTTCTAAAATGATCGGAACAGTCCGGAACGCTTTGAACATGCCGCCGGCGCCGTTTGTTTCCTGACCTAACATCCCGTAGTAAGCTGGAATACGTTCATCTTTGATCCGCGCTTCTAACAACCCTACACGGAACTGAGTTGTAACAAAGTCTGCATCCTTCAAGGCTTCTTCACGGTCTAAAGTCATATGGATTTTTACATCATAAGGAGAAGCATCCCACATCCGTTGAGCCATAGCTCCAACGATTTCTAATTTTTCACGACCTGCTTCAATATCGACTAACCAGATCTCGCGAACTGGCAACTCATCATAACGTTTGATAAAACCTTCCATTAATTCTGGTGTGTAACTACTTCCTCCACCAATCGTAGCGATTTTTACTCCTGCTGACATTCGATCGACTCCTTCTATTTTTATTTACAATCTAATTATCAGTGATGTAAACTTTTTATTCAATCCGTTTACAAATCATTCCACCTCTATTTACAAAAAGAGGATTGAAAACGATTTATTTTGTAAATTCAGGTGGATTTTTTTCGCAAAGTCTCTAAAATAAGCATACAGATGTTTACAAATAATCTATAATGAATGTAAACACAAGGAGGGCTCGCCATGCTATTATCGGAAAAAATGAAACAAACAGATTTTTCCAACGCAGAAAGTGCTTTGGTAGAATTTATTTTAGCTAAAGGAACCGCGATTGAACCCCTGACGATTAAGGAAATTGCCGAAGCCAACTATGTCCATCCTTCTACCTTGATCCGTGTAGCAAAAAAATTAGGCTACAAGGGCTGGCTTGAGCTGCGGACAGAATTTTTAGCTGAACAAACCTATCTGCAAACCTACTTTGAGGATGTCGATGCTAATTTCCCATTCCAAAGCAACGATGGATTAATGACGATCGCCAATAAAATGGCTTCCTTAGAACGATCCACGATCGATGACACCTTGAGCTTACTCAATCACGACGATCTGCAAAAAGCCAAGCAGCTTTTATTGAACGCGAAACAAATCAAAATCTTCGGCAGCAACGCCAATTTACTGATTTCGCAAGATTTCGCCTTGAAAATGCGCCGCATCAAAAAAAATGTCGTCACTAGCCAAACAATGGGCGAAGATGCTTATGAGGCCTTCAATAGTCAAGAAGACACCTGCGCCATCTTAATTTCTTATACCGGTGAAAATGGTTTTACCATGCAGATCGCAAAAATCCTGCAAAAGCAGAACATTCCGATCATCGCTTTAACCAGCATTGGTGAAAATTCATTAGCGTCGGTCAGCCAAGCCGTCTTACGCATGACAACTCGTGAGCGTTTGTATTCCAAGATCGCCAATTTCACGATCAATTCCTCTATCTGCTATTTGCTGGATGTCTTATACAGCTGCGTCTTCGCAGAGGATTATCAAAAAAATCTCAATCACCTGATCGCTATCAGCGAGTTGGTTGATAATCGAAAAACCAGTTCAGCCATCATGGCCGAATCACCAGAGTCAATGATCCACTTTACTGAGTCATTTCGACCAAATTAAAGTTCGGGGCGTTTGCCCCGAACTCTTTTTTGCTTCAATAAACTAGACTAATACGGTCAACAGCTCATCACTGTTACAAACATCTTCTTGCTTGTCTGATTCGATAATGTCTAAGTAATCAGCCGTGTTCGTTACAATAACTGGTGTCTCAACGCTGAAGCCAGCCGCTTCGATCGCTTCAATATCGAAGCTGACCAATTTATCTCCGCGCTTCACTTTTGCCCCTTGTTCTACATGTGCTTCAAAATATTTTCCATCTAATTGAACAGTATCTAAACCGATATGGATCAATAATTCTAGTCCGTTATCTGAAATTAACCCAATCGCGTGTTTTGTTGGGAACAGCGTCATCACGGTACCATCGAATGGAGCCACTACTTCACCAATTGTCGGATGAATCACTACACCTTTACCTAACGCACCTTGAGCAAAAGCTTCGTCCTTCGCTGTTTCTAACGGCATCATATTGCCTTGAACAGGTGAAGTCACGATTTCTTTCCGAACGCCCATTTCATTTTGAACTTCTGTTTTTTCTGTTACTTCATCATCTTTCCAGAACAACATCGTTACTACGAAACTGAAGACCATCGCTACACCAACTGCGATAAATTGTGTAATCATGCTGCTCACATCATTGTTTGCAGTATCAATGTGGCTTACAAAACCAAAAGCACCTAGACCACCCATGATAAAGCTTTTAGCACCGAATAATCCAGTGATCAGTCCACCAATTCCTGCACCGATCATTGAAATCAAGAATGGTTTTTTCTTCGGTAATGTCAGCCCGTAGATCGCTGGTTCTGTTACCCCAAAAAGTCCTGAAATAACTGCTGGAATACATAGTTCTTTTAATTTTTTATCTTTTAGTTTGAAGAACATTGCGAATACAACTGCCGTTTGTGCAAAGCTGGCCGCAAATGAAGCTGCTAAGATCGTATCAAATCCTAAAGTTGAAAGGTTGATCATTGCTAACGGGATCAAACTCCAGTGTAAACCGAAGATAACCAATACTTGCCAGAAGAACCCAACCACAACACTCATTAGAACTGGAGAGAATTCATACAATGCAGTAAATCCGCTGCCTAGAATATTCGTCAAGAACGTAATTACTGGACCAATAATCAGGAATCCGAAAAATACTGAGATCAAAATCGTAAACAATGGAACCAAGAATGTTTGAACCAACTCAGGAATGACTTTCTTCGCCAACTTTTGAATATGGCTCGCAAACCAGACAACTAAGATAATCGGTACCACACTACTTGTATAGTTGTTAGCGATAATTGGCAAACCGAAGACTTTAATAAATACCGGACTCTCTAAAATCGTGTTCGCAAATAATGTCATGATTGGTTTTCCAGCACCCAAAGCTGTAGCCTGGATCGTTGGATAAACCAATGCCGCACCAATTGCGATCCCAGTAAACTCGCTAACTTTGAACTTACGAGCAGCTGTCAGACCAATGACGATTGGCATGAAATAGAAGATACAGTCGCCGGCTGCAGTAAGGAATAAATCAGTCCCGCTGCCTGTTTCGTATAACTTGAAGTACAAGAATAACGCGTTAAACCCTTTCATCATCCCACAGGCTGACAAAGCTCCCAAGAATGGTTGGAAACAGCTAGAGATCACATCAATCAAGCGATTGAAGATATTGCCCTTTTCCTCTTCATCCTCTTCGCTAGCTTCGCCGGTAATTCCCGCAACATCTAAAACATCCGCATACACTAATGGCACATGGTTTCCGATAACGACTTGGAATTGACCGCCGCTTTTCATGACAGTTACTACACCATCCATGTTTTTCAAAGCCTCTTCGTTGGCTTTGCCTTCATCCTTTAATTTAAATCGTAAGCGTGTAATGCAGTGTGTCAGGCTTCTGATATTATCTTTGCCGCCAACATTTGCGACAATTTTTTCTGCTAAATCATGATATTTACCCACTGTTCTTCCTCCTAAATAACTAGTCTTTTTGCAATGTATGCCTTCTTACTAAACAACAACCCGGGATTTATGTGTAAAGCAGACGGCGTCTAAATTCTATTGGCTTACTTTTTGTACTAATCGTGCGATATGAATCGTTAAATATAATTTCTCGTCATTTGACATTTCGTAGTGATATTTTTTACTAATAAAATCAGCAATTCGTTCTACACATTGATAGGCGTTTTGATATTTCTTTTGAATAATCAAAAGCAGTTCGTCATCTGTTTCATCAGTCAGCTGCCGATGGCTCATAATCCGAGAAGCAAAGAAACGTAAATGCGTCGTAAAACGATAGAAGTAGACAGATTCCTCATCCAGTTGAACTTTAAAATAATAGCTGGTAATTTGAATGATCTCCTGCATCAATTCCGCCATCAAATAGGCGTCTTCATTATCACTTTCCGTTTGTGCATTCACTAGATGCAAAGCGATATTTCCCGCTTCGTCTTCTCCTAGATCAATTCCAAACTGTTCTTTAATCTTTTTTACCGCGCTCACGCCAACTGAAAATTCATCTGGAAACAAACGCTTAACATCCCACAATAATAAATTCCGAACCCGAACGCCTTCTTTCACTCGTTGGATCGCGGCGTATAAGTGATCAGTGATCGATATATATAGCGAGTCATTCAACGGATTTTTTAATGTAACCTTCGCTTCATCAATGATGTCATTGGCGATTTCTACATAGGTAATCGGAACATCTACTAACAATTCTTGAAACTTATGGAACAAATCACTATTCGCAAGGTGATAGGTTTTGTCGATCGCCTCCTCGGCTATCTCGTCCCCTATTTTTTTCTGAAAGGCTAGACCACGCCCCATCGCGACGATCTCGTTATTTTTTTGATCAGTCGTGATGACTACATTGTTATTCAAAATCTTCTGAATCTGCATCCAATGCTCCTCCGTTCTGTGACATTCGCTACTAAAAATCATTTCCACTGACTTCGTTCACTTAAAATGATAGATATCTTTGTAATCGTTGTCAAACCCAAGATTGTTCTTTTTTATAAAGTCACCTCCTGTTTTAGAGCAACAAAAAAACCCAATGAGGGCACGACAAATAAATCGTACACATCATCAGGTTTAGCTTGTATTTAAACAATCACTATCCATCACTTGGTCTATTTAATTCAAAGTTAGCTTAACAAATGCAGAAAGCGCTGTCAACAGGTTTTACAAAAAATATTTTTATCCTCCCCTTTCTTGTAAATCAAAATCCGCTCACTTACTATGGTTAGTTTCGCAAAAAAAGCGATGAAATGAACAGTTTTTTGCAAAAAAAGGGCTAGTCACAGAAATGACTAGCGAAATGAAAAAAAACATGTTGTTGGTATAATTAAAGTAACGCACGAACCTTAAGTGAAGCTTAAGAAGAAAAATAGCAAACAGATTAATTGAACTATTCGCGATTCTCCTTTAGTGTTAAATATAAGAAAAAGGAAAGGAAGAAATTTCAATGACCAAAAAAATTGCAGTACTTGTCACAGATTTAGTTGAGGATGTTGAACTGTCCTCTCCAAAAGAAGCACTAGAAAATGATGGAAACGAAGTAACCTTGATCAGCTTTGAAGCCAATCAAGAAATTACTGGCAAACAAGGAAACAAATTTACCAGTGATAAAGGAATCGATGAAGTAAAACCTGAAGAATTCGATGCCCTATTGATCCCTGGCGGATTCTCACCCGATCAATTACGGAGCGATTCACGCTTTGTCGCTTTTGTAACCTATTTCCTAGACAAAAATGAACCATTATTCGCTATTTGTCACGGACCACAATTATTTATCCAAACTGGTCTTACTAAAGGCCGCACGATGACTGCCTATACAACCGTCCGACCTGATGTCGGTTATGCAGGCGCGATCGTCAAAAATGAACCCGTTGTGGTGGATAACAAATTAGTTACCAGCCGTACACCGGATGACCTGCCTGATTTTAATGAAAAAATTGTAGAAATCCTGCACGCATAAATCAAAAAGGACTAGAATTCTAGTCCTTTTTTGCTTGAATCAATTATCAACCTGCCAACCTTAAAAAAGATAAGCCATCATCAGGATCAACAAAAAGCCGATAAAAAATGGCGGTACATATTTGAAGATAAAATTACTGTACGCTTTTCCTGCTCTTCGCTCTGCTTCAAATCTCGGATCATTTTTATGTTTGATAAAATCCCATGGAAATCTCGCGACAAATAAACCGTTCGTCAGCATCGGAAGAACGGCAATGAGCAATAAAAGTCCAGTAAACGCAATCCCGCCAAAACCAATTTGCTCCAACATATGGCGATCCAATACAGTCACCCACTTTCAGAGAATCGAACTTAAAAGCACCGCAATAAAAATAAGATTGAAAAGAAAGCCAAAACGATTTCTAGGATTAGGTGTCCACCCGTATCCGATTGCTTTGGGAAGCAGAAAGCTTTTTTCATCTTTAGAAACCACGAACTATCATCAGAATAAGCGCTAAACAAATCACTGCAGGATAGTTGATCGTAAAATCGACAAACAGCGTATTCTTTAGAATCAATAAGCCGATGAGAAAAATACCGAATACAACAAGACCTACGTAATTTTGATTTATTCTGACCTTTCTCATTACGGAGTCACTTCTTAGGCATAGTTTACCACCAGCGATCCATTTGTTGAAGCCGATATATCATACAAAAAAAACAGCCCTTAACAGGCTGTTAAAAAAATCTGCTTATTTTACGAAACCTACTGCCACACTGTTCAAGCCGTTCGAACTTACAAAAGCATTAATGACCGTTCCATTTTGCGGAAGGTATCCATCCTTTTCCTTGTTCTTATTGAACTCCTTGATCGTAAAAATGATAATCTGTTTAAACGTCATAAAATCGCTCCCTTCATTTAATAAGAATTTGTTTTATTCGCTGACTCTTTTCTAATTTTAAAAAACGCGCTGACCATTAAAAGTGCTGTCGAAAACCCTTTGGCAAATTCCAGCAAAGCTATATCCGCGAAGTTGGAAATAAAAAATGCCAGCAGCATCAAAACCAACGAGAATTTAAAAAATGCCTCATAGTTTTTTACCATATCCAATCCACTCCTTTTCAAACACCCCGATATATCGCTCCAAAAAAGATTATTATCCATTTTACCAAATGTAAAACGGCTTTGTAAACGCCATCATTTATTTCATCTCAAAAATGAACGATAGCCCGCTCAATTAAGAGCAGGCTATCTAACCTGTCTCTTATACACATCTAGATGTACCCTGCTTCTCGACAATTTCCTGTGGAGTGATAATATGACCCATCATTAAGCGCTTTTCAGAAATGTCTAACTCAAGATAAGCTAGACTTTCGATGTATTCTTTAGCCTCGTTAAATAATCTCTGACTGGCAGCCTCATCCCCATCTTCATAAACGTAGGTCAAAAAAAGGCCGCCTTCAAAATCAACCACCTCAAAATCACCAGCATCCTGTTCGTCAGTTAACGCGTACAGCCAGAACATTCCACCCCTTTTACCATCAAAGCAAAGATAATCTCGCGGCACAAAAGAGTCTCGCGGATCAGAAACAAGTTGAGAGAAATAAGCATCGAATTGGCCTAAAACTCCTTGCTCAGAAAAATCAACATTATTATCAAAGTCCGAAGAAGCTGCCTTAAATGGCGGAAGTTCAATAATTCTAAATTCCATAGATGCACCTCTTTTATTTTAGTCTAATCATTTTAGCATTACTGAACTGGTAAATCCTAGCGTTGAAGGAAGTATTTTCTGTTCAATCAAAACCACGGTATCTATTGACAAAGGAAACGTAACTGTATGCTTACAAAAAATTAATCATTAAGAAAGGGACGAAACTCGTGGAGTTTCGTCCCTTTTCGATAACTTTTAGCCAACGATCGCGCCGTTTGGCATGTCATTTGGTGCTTCTACGACTTTCAATGTGCCGTCTGGAGCTTCAGCTGAAAGGATCATTCCTTGGCTGACCTCCCCGCGCATTTTACGTGGTTTTAAATTGGCTACAATGATTAGTTTCTTCCCTACTAAGCTTTCTGGATCTGCATAGAATTCCGCGATTCCAGATAAGATTTGGCGGTCTTGTTTGTCGCCTGCGTCTAGACGGAACTGTAATAGTTTGTCGGCGCCTTCGACTTTTTTACACTCCATGACTTCGGCAACTTTTAGCTCGACTTTGTCAAAAACATCAAATTTGATTTCTTTATCCTTGACCGAAACAAGTTCTGTTTCTTCTGGATTCCATTTGATCTTTTCTTCTTCCGGCTGACTGCCTTCAGACATTTTTTCTTTGATATAAGCAACTTCTTCATCCATGTCTAAACGTGGGAAGATTGGTTTGCCTTTTGGTGTTACCTTCGTATTTTCTGGGAACTCGCCGAAATGAATCGTTGCTAAATTCATCATGTCCGCGTTCAATCCTAATTGTTCAAAAATACGTTTTGGTGTTTGCGTCATGATCGGCTGCAATAGAATCGCTACGATCCGCAGACTTTCTGCTAAATGAACCATTACGCTGTCTAGCTCTGCTTTGCGTTCGTCATCTTTCGCTAAGACCCAAGGCTCTGTTTCGTCGATGTATTTATTCGCACGAGAAACCAAAGTCCAAACCTCTGCCAACGCATTGTTGAACTCCATTTTATCCATCGCTTCACGGTAACGGCTTACCACATTAGCAGCCGTCGTTGATAGCTCACTATCAAAATCGGTAACTAACGATTTATACGCCGGTACGACACCATCACAATATTTATTGATCATAGCAACTGTACGGTTCAATAGATTTCCTAAGTCATTGGCTAGATCGTAATTCACGCGAGCAACAAAATCTTCTGGCGTAAACACACCATCCGAACCAAATGGGATCGCTCTTAATAAGTAGTAGCGAACAGCATCCAAGCCATAACGCTCTACTAACATTTCAGGATAAACGACATTGCCTTTTGATTTAGACATTTTGCCGTCTTTCATCATTAACCAGCCGTGACCATAGATTTTTTTCGGTAATGGCAATTCCAGCGCCATCAGCATGATTGGCCAATAAATCGTGTGGAAACGGACGATTTCTTTTCCGACCATTTGAACATCTGCCGGCCAATATTTTTGGAATAGACTATCGTCATCAGAACCATAGCCTAATGCAGTAATGTAGTTTGATAACGCATCGATCCATACATAAACTACATGCTCAGGATTTGCGTTAACTGGAATTCCCCATTTAAAGGTCGTCCGTGATACTGCTAAATCTTCCAAGCCTGGTTTGATGAAGTTGTTGATCATTTCATTTTTACGAGATTCCGGTTGGATAAACTCAGGATGCTCTTCGTAATATTCCAATAAACGATCCGCATATTTACTCATACGGAAGAAATAAGATTCCTCGCGAACCAATTCGACCTCGTGACCACTTGGCGCTTTTCCGCCGATCACGTTGCCCTCATCATCATGATAAACTTCGTCTAATTGTGTTTCTGTGAAGTATTCTTCATCAGATACGGAATACCAGCCTTCGTATTCACCTAGATAAATATCGCCTTGTTCCAACAGCTGATCAAAGATTTTTTTGACAGCCGCTTGGTGATAATCATCCGTTGTCCGAATAAATTTGTCGTAGCTGATGTCTAACGTCTTCCATAATTTCTTGATATCCGCCGCCATCTTATCCACATATTCCTGTGGATTCACGCCAAGCTCATCGGCTTTCTTTTCAATTTTTTGTCCGTGTTCATCGACCCCAGTCAAATAAAACACATCAAAGCCCATCATGCGTTTGTAGCGAGCAATCGCATCACAGGCAATCGTTGTATAAGAATTCCCAATGTGCAGTTTGCCACTTGGATAATAAATAGGCGTTGTGATATAAAATGTTTCTTTCTCTGCCATGAGGCTCCTCCTTTAAAAATAGATTCTTACGTAGTATACCACAAAAGCCTTTAGCTTTTAAGAAATGGATTGCTACTTGCCAGCAATTATTATTCGCTCTTATTGCATTTAAACTGAATAGGAAAAACCATAGACTATTCATAACAAAAAAGAGATGCTAAAGTTAAGCATCCCTTCTTTTTGAAACTCATGATACTATCTGCTGATAAACAGCTGCACACCATATACTACTCTTCCCTCGTAAGATACACCAACGCCGATAAAATCATAATCAGCTAGCATAGCTTCACGATGACCATCTGTGCTGTTTAACCATAAGTTGAACATTCTTTCCCCTAGTCTTTCTCCTAATTTTTCTTCAGAAGTTTCTCTGTAATTTAATTTAGCGATATTCTCACCACAAGCGCCGTAAGAGACTCCTTTTTCATCTAATACCGATCTTATGTCTTTCCCATTCGGGCGAGTGTGTGAATATAATACTTTTTGTTCTTCAGCACGTAAATTCACAGCTTCTGTCAATTTAGGATCTAGTTTTAATGGAGATAATCCCTCAGATGCACGAAATTCATTTACTTTACTAAAAATTGTTTCGCGCATTTTTATCAATACAGCATCTGTTAAATCAGCAAGCTTCTTATAATCAAATGTAAGTGATCTGCCACTACTTGTTACTTTGATTAATGATTGAGAACTATACTCTGTCACGTAATTATCATATGATTTTGCTTGGGCAGTATAATTTTCGCCATGTTGCACCATTACAGTTTCAGTCTCTGAGATGACTCCATCATCAGATTTATGATATATGGTAACGAGATATTTATTAATATTATATTTAAATGTGACAGTCTCGTTCTTAGTTACTGACGCAATGGTTTTAGTCTTATCCGCGGCCACTACTGTGTAACCTGTGATGTTCGGAGCTGTCATTGAGAATGGCTTCCCGTGTTCTATCTCTGTTGTCGTCGCTGTCTTTATTTCTTTACCAGCTTCATCCACGTATTTGACCGTGATTTTGTATTTCACTACTGGATTCTTCGTATACCTAAATGTGACGGTTTCATTTTTACTTACTGACGCAATAGTTTTTGTCTTATCCGCAGCCATCACTGTGTAGCCAGTAATGTCTGGGGCTGTCATTGAGAATGCTTTCCCAGGTTCTACCTCTGTTGTCGTTGCTGTCTTTATTTCTTTGCCAGCTTCATCCACGTATTTGACTGTGATTTTGTATTTCATTGAAGAATTCTTCGTATAATTAAATGTGATTGTTGTATCCTTAGTAATATTCACTACTTGTGTAAATTCACCTGATAATGTGTAGCCGGGGAATTCTTTCGCGTCCACATTATAACTCGTACCCGCACTTACCCATCTAATTGGGTCCGTCTCTAATGTTATTCCATCGCTGCCTTTATGGACAATTGTGACTTTATATATTCCTGCAGCTCTGGTGTAATTGAACGTGATCGTCTGATTACCTTTAACGGTGATTTTCTGTGACGTATTTCCCGTCAACTCATGTCCAAAAAATTCTTTGGATTTTGCTGTGTATTCTTGATCATATTCGACCGTTATTACTTTTTCTGTTTCTAAGATTGTTCCATCATTGCTTTTATGCACGACTGTTAGATTGTACTTAATTGGATTATACGTAAACGTAATCGTTGTTGTGCCCTTCACTGTTACTTTCTGGCTTGAATTACTTGATAATGTGTAGCCAGTGAAGGCTTTTGACTTCGCCGT
>NZ_NGLG01000001.1:2267558-2269259 GCF_002140655.1 Enterococcus sp. 3H8_DIV0648
TTATTCGGATTATACGTAAACGTGATCGTTGTCGCGCCCTTCACTGTTACTTTCTGGCTTGAATTACCTGATAATGTGTAGCCAGTGAATGTTTTTGACTTCGCCGTATGTTCTTTACCATATTCAACAGACACAGCTTTTTCTGTCTCTAACGTTTTTCCATTACTTCCTTTATGAACAACCGTGACATTGTATTTGTTCAAATTATAATTAAACGTCAGAGTTTGATCTGCGTTCACAGCTGAAATGGTTTGAGCGTTATTTCCGTTTAGTGTATAACCAGTAAATGTTTCTGCTTTCGCAGTATAAGGTTTGCCTTTTTCTACATTTACAGTAGCTTTCTTTAATTCTTTTCCATCAGAGCCGACGTGCTTGATCGTCACCGTATATTTCGTTACTGGTGCCGCATTTTTCGTATATGTGAACGTAATTGTCTTATTCCCATCAACGGTTACAGTTTGCGAGTCATTCCCCTTCAACGTATAACCACTAATACTTTTTGCTGTTGCCTTGTAGGTTTTTCCTTTTTCTACACTTGCTGTAACGCCCTTTTCAATTTCTTTTCCTGATGAATCCACATACTTGACCGTCACTGTATATTTCGTTACTGGTGCTGCGTTTTTCGTATACGTGAACGTAATTGTTTTATTTCCATCAACGGTTACAGTTTGCGAGTCATTCCCCTTCAGCGTATAGCCGCTAATACTTTTTGCTGTTGCCTTGTAGGTTTTTCCTTTTTCTACACTTGCTGTAACGGCCTTTTCAATTTCTTTTCCTGATGAATCCACATACTTAACTGTCACTGTATATTTCGTTACTGGTGCCGCATTTTTTGTATAATTGAACGTGATCGTCTTATTCCCATTAACTGTAACAGTTTGTGAGCTGCTCCCTTTTAAAGTATAACCGCTAAAACTTTCTGCTTTCGCGGTATAGGATTTTCCTTTTTCTACACTCGCGGTGGACTTCTTCAATTCTTTTCCATCTGAACCAACATGCTTCACCGTAACTGAATATTTGGTTACAGGTGCGCTTTTATTGATTCCATACCAAGCGATCCCTTCGTCTCTCCAGCCAACACGCAACAAATTCTTTTGCTCCGCATAATTTACTGTGTAGTTATGTGAGCCGGCCTTTGCATTAGGGTTGTATGCACGATAAAGCGGAACCGCTTTCTTTATATCCGAATACCAGCCGATCCCTTCATACTTCCACCCTACCTTAACTAAATTATTCTTTTCACCTGCATTCATCGTATAGTGATGATCCCCTGCATTTGGGTTGTATAATCGATAGACCGCATTTCCGCTGGAAGGTGCGATCCAGCCAATTCCCTCGTATTTCCATCCAACTTTTACTAAATGGTTCTTTTCACTAGCAGTCGCGGTATAAAAATGCTCACCTGAATTAGGGTTATACAGGCGATACATATCCGCAGCATGTGCTTCTTCCCCAAAAACTACCAACACTGAAAAACATAGAGACAACACCAAAAAGACAAACAACTTCACTTTTTTCATTATTTGCGCCTCTTTTCTTTTTCTATAACCCTCAAATATAGTTATTAATGTTTATTTTAGACGCATTTTATTTGATTGTAAAGTTTATTATCCACATTTGTTTATCAATAAACATACATAGGTTATTAACAATGTTAAAATGTCGGTTTATTTCCAACACGGGATATGCGCCCTGCTATTA
>NZ_NGLG01000001.1:2269359-2290381 GCF_002140655.1 Enterococcus sp. 3H8_DIV0648
ATGCGCCCTGCTATTATTCTTCTTAATCAATATTCAAATGGTCGCTATTTTCTTTCGCAAAAATTAAAAAGTTGGGATAATTTAGTATTATTTAAGAGTTATAATAAATAAGTGGAGTTAAAAAAATATAAACATTATGGAACCTTATTTTGGGTTAGAAGGAGAGAGCACTTATGCAAACAAAACCATTGTCACAGATTACACTTTTCACTATGGGGCGGGCGAATCTGGAGAAGCGCCTGGCGAAATTTTACGAAGATTCTTCCGATGCGGATTCGACGCTTCAATATTTGGTGGCGGTGCTGGTTCGGCAATGTTTGTGCATCAGTGATTTCTCGGATTTTTGCGGGGACTTGGTTCAGGAGATCCTTTTATTTGCGGAGCCGTCAGATGTACTGCGGAAGCTTGCTCCGTTGTTTCGGGCGTCCTTTAAATCCGGTAAAGAATGGGAAACGGTTACCCGCCGTCTCTATAAAAATAAGAATGAATATCATCGCTACAACAATCGCGTGAGCGACAATAAGAAGTATTTATTTAGTGCTACAACACCACCCGAAAAAATGGATGGCCAATATAAAGTCGTCTCGACCTTTGAGGATGCGGTGGGGAAGATCCATACATGGAGCTTGCGGGATGCTGACTCGGAATCTTCTGGAATGAAAATTGATGCGGCGCTAGAGCTGCTGTCGTCTTTGACGATCTTTGAAAAGGATGGCATCCGCCGTTTTGTTAAGCTGGAAAATTCCGATATCTTCAACTGCACTCGCTATCCGAAAGTCAGACATGGTGTGGTCTTGGAGACGTCTGCCCAAAATTCGGTGGTGGAAGAGGCTCCAAGTCAAACTCCTGCTCAGCCCGCCGCTTTCGACTTCAGTAACCTGAGCGAAGCAGAAAAACTAGCATTAGTGAAAATGCTTTTACCAGAAGGAATGGTGCTGACAGACGCTCGGATGACGGAGCTAGGAGATGAAGCAAAGACCGAAAGTCCGGCCACCGTCGCACAAAAGGCTGAACCAAACAGCGCATCAACTTCGGCAGTCAAAGAAGCACCGAAAGCCGAAACCAAGAAGCCCGTGGATATTCCTGTACACAAGAAAAATTCCTATTCAAACTACCAAAAGCCGAAAAGTGAGAAGCAGAAAAAGCGCGAGGCAAACGACGAACTGATGATGAAAAGAGAAAAAGGCAAGGGCGGCGTTGGAAAAAAGAAAGATCGGAAACGCAATCGAAGGAAATAGGTTGCGCTGATTGAGGATGTTTTTGGTGAAATAGGATTTCAAAAAAATTGGCCTTATGAGGGTTTATTTGTTGTGCAAAAAATTTATGCAGTCCGAACTTTTCACAAATAATTAGCAAAATAGCAGAACAACTACACGACAGACTATGCTGATGCGGTTGTTCTGCTTCGTTGTCTTCCCCCCTGCTCATATTTCATTATTCATCGTTTCGACAAATGAAAATGAACGTAAAAAACAGCGAATCCATCCAGATTCGCTGTCCCAACTATTTACGTAAGATTTTCTCCAGTTTTTTTCCTTTGGCTAATTCATCTACTAGCTTGTCCAAGTAGCGGATTTTTTGCATCAACGGATCTTCGATGTCTTCTACGCGATAGCCGCAGATCACACCTTTAATCAAGGTAACATTCTCGTTTAACTGCGGGACTTCAGCAAAAAAGGTCTCCATGTCGACACCTTGATCAATTTGCTTTTGCAGTTCCTGCTCATCATAGCCAGTCAGCCAGTAAATGACCTGATCGAGTTCTTCTTTGCTGCGCCCTTTTTTCTCGATTTTCTGAAGATACATTGGATAAATCGAGGCAAAGCTCATTTTAAAGACTTTACTCATTTCATGACCTCCGTTTTCAAATAAAATATAAGATAATCAAAAAGATGCAGGTAATCACGACCACGCTTGCTCCGGCAATTTTTGTCCGCTTCATCTCTTTATGGAATTTCTCTTCCTCACCCTTCAAACGAGCTATTTTCCATTTGAAGGAGGACAACGTTATAAAATTAGTCAGCAAAGCGGCCGTTACAAAATACAGTATCCCACCATGAACAATTGCTGAAGGCAAATACATCATCAATATCAAAATAATCCCAGTCAGCACAGGATCAATATAATAGAGCCCCGTTAGATTCGCGATTTTTTCTTTTCGCTTGATTTCTTTCACCACAGCGGAATCCGCCACTAGTAGATCGTCTAAAGAAACTTGGAACACCTTTGATAAACGCAGCACACTTTCGATATCCGGTACGGTCTTGCCTGTTTCCCAATTTGAGATCGTCCGTTTCGATACGAAAATTTTATCGGCTAATTGATCCTGTGTCCATTTAGCTGCTTGCCGTTCCATTTTGATTCGTTGACTGATTTCCATTTGATTCACCTTCAATAATTGGATTTATTGCTTTAACAGTACGTCATTCCTATGAAGCTGTCGATAGAAAGTTCTTTCCACCCTTGATTTGACAAGGATTTTCTTAACGTGTCACGCCATCTTTTCTAGCAGCTTCGGCGACCTTCATAGTGATCAGGTCCACCACATTTTCATCAAAGGCAGATGGAATAATGTAGTCTGAATTCAATTCTGAGTACGGGATCGAATCGGCAATCGCATGAGCGCACGCCAATTTCATGCGCGGCGTAATTTTTTTCGCTTCTGCTGTAAAGGCGCCGCGGAACAATCCCGGAAAGGCCAATACATTATTGATTTGATTAGGAAAATCGGAACGGCCCGTCCCCACAACAGAGGCACCGCCTGCAATTGCTTCGGCATACGTGATCTCCGGTTCTGGATTTGCCATAGGAAAAACAATATTGCCGTCGTTCATTGAAGCAATCATTTCTTTAGTAACTAGATTTGGCGCGGAAACACCGATGAAAACATCTGCCCCTATAAAAGCTTCCGCCATCGTACCTGAGAAGTCTTTTGGCGCGATCAATTCTAAGATTTCCTTTTCAACAAAAGTCGCATTCGTCATTTGGTCATTCAACGCGCCATCTTTATTAAAGGCAATGATATTTTTCACCCCAAGATCAACTAACATATGAATAATCGCGCTGCCGGCTGCGCCGGTTCCTGAGATCACGACTTTTAAATCTTGCGCCTCTTTTTTAACCAGCTTCAACGCATTGATCAACGCAGCCGTTACGACAACGGCGGTCCCATGCTGATCATCATGAAAGACGGGAATATCCAAGGCCTCGATCAACGCGCGTTCGATCTCCACACAACGCGGCGCACTGATATCCTCTAGGTTGATTCCACCAAAGGTCGGCGCGATAGCTTTAACGATCTGGATGATTTCCTGCGGGTCTTTGGTATCAAGGCAGATCGGCACTGCATCAATGTCTGCGAATTCCTTGAACAGCAAAGCCTTTCCTTCCATTACAGGCAACGCGGCTTCTGGTCCGATATCGCCTAACCCTAGAACTGCCGTACCATCGGTAACAACTGCCACACTATTGCCTTTCCAGGTATAGTCATAAGCTTTATTTTTGTCTTCGGCGATTTTTCGGCAGGGCTCTGCAACGCCTGGTGTATAGGCTAAAGATAAGTCGTCTTTGTTGCGGACCTTCGCTCTGCTGGTTACTTCGATTTTTCCGTGCCATTTCTCATGTGCTGCCAACGCTTCATCATAGATAGTCATCGTAATTCTCTCCAATCATTTTTTCCGGTCGAACCCATGCTTCATATTCTTCTTCGGATACATAGCCTAAACCTAATGCCGCTTCTTTCAACGTTGAACCTTCGTTAAAAGCTTTCTTGGCAATCTCTGCTCCTTTGTCATAGCCGATATGTGTATTCAATGCCGTTACCAGCATTAATGATCGTTCCAACAATTCGGCCATGCGTTCTTCGTTTACGACTAATCCTTTCAAGCAGTTATCACTAAAAGAATGCAGGGCATCTGTTAACAAGCGAATACTTTGCAATAGATCAAAGGCGATCAATGGCAAATAAACATTCAATTCAAAATTTCCTTGTGAGGCGGCGATCCCAATCGTGGTATCATTTCCCATTACTTGGACAGCCACCATGGCTAGGGCTTCGCACTGAGTCGGATTCACTTTCCCCGGCATAATCGAACTTCCCGGTTCGTTGGCAGGCAAGGTGATTTCTCCTAAACCACTGCGGGGGCCGCTAGCCAGCCAGCGGATATCATTTCCCATCTTCATACAATTCGCCGCTAATGCTTTTAACGCTCCGCTGACAAATACGACAGCATCTCGATTAGCCAGTGCATGGAACTTATTCGCCTCACTGATAAAATGAATGCCTGTTTCTTCTTTTATTGCTTCGATGAAGGCATCCTCATAAGCTTTCGACGCGTTCAAGCCCGTTCCTACCGCGGTCCCGCCAATAGCCAGCTGACGCAATTCTGCCAAGCTATTGATCAGCATATTCTCGTTATGCTCCAATGCCGAACGCCAGCCGCTGATCTCTTGGCCAAAGGTCACCGGTGTCGCATCCTGCAAGTGGGTCCGTCCGACTTTGATCACATGCTTGTTTTTTTCTTCCAGCTCTTCCAGCACACCGATCATCTCGTGGATAGCCGGCAATAGATTTTTCTCAATTGCCACAGCTCCGGCAATGTGCAACGCGGTTGGAAAGACATCATTGGAGCTTTGCGACATATTCACATCATCATTCGGATGAACCGCCAAATCTTTTTGACTTGCCAAATGTGCGATCACTTCATTGGCGTTCATATTGCTTTGGGTTCCGCTGCCGGTCTGCCAAACTACTAATGGAAACTCGTTCCAGTGCTCACCTTTCAGCAGCAAATCTGCGGCATTTTGAATGGCGAGTGCTTTTTCAGCCGCCAACTTCCCAGTTCTTTGATTGGCGATCGCGGCCATTTTCTTGACCAGCACTAAAGCGTGTAAGAGCTCTGGCGGCATTTTTTCCCCGCCGATTTTAAAATTCTGGCGGCTGCGTTCGGTTTGCGCCCCCCACCAAGCCGCTTTCGGTACTTCAATTGGGCCCATTGAATCTTGTTCGATCCTTGTTTCCATGTATTCGACTCCTTCATATTGGTATGTATTTTTCTACCTATTTTGTTCAATTATCGCTTATTTAATGAATAAAAGGTAGGGCTAACTTAATTTAATGCATTCCTTTTTCTGAAAATCACAGAAAAACGAACGTATTCTTGTACGCGTAACATTCTGCAGAAGCTGATGGCAGAACGCGCAAAAAAAGTACAAAAGTCGTTAAACTTTTGTACTTAGTTAGTTATTTATTTATCTCTGGTATCGAAAAGAATTGTAACTGGTCCATCGTTGACCAATGCCACGTCCATGTCGCCGCCGAATTCTCCGGTCTCAACGGTCAAACCAGCTTGGCGCAGACCTTCATTAAAATACTCGTATAAAGGAATCGCTGTTTCAGGCCGGGCTGCCTTTACAAAACTTGGACGATTGCCTTTTTTCGTATCCGCATATAGTGTAAATTGCGAAACGCTCAAGACACTGCCGCCGACATCTTGCAGCGATTGATTCATTTTTCCTTCCGCATCTTCAAACACTCGCAATAACGGAATTTTTCGAATCAAATAATCCGCATCCGCTTGAGTATCCTCTTCATGGATACCCAGAAGAATCATAAATCCGCGATCGATCTTGCCAATGAGCTTCTCATCGATAGTCACGCTCGCCTCGCTAACACGCTGAATAACTGCTCGCATAAAATCCTCCTTACTAACCTTTCGTCCGTTTCACACTGTAAACATCTGGAACAGACTTGACCTTATCAACGATTGAATACAGATGATTTAAGTTTTGAATTTTGAAGGTTAAATTGATAACCGCCAAACGATCCTTGGTCGGTTTCGCTTCAACACTAACCAATTTCTTCGTCATTCCGCTAACAATATTCAACACATCATTCAGTAAGCCATCGCGATTAAAGCCGTAAATCTCCAAATCAGCATTGTATTCTTGAACAGAATTAGTCGTATCTTCCCATTCCACTTCAATCAAACGCTGTTGGATATCTTTTTGCTTCGTGATATTCGGACAATCGGCACGGTGAATCGAGATTCCGCGGCCTTTGGTGATGTATCCTACGATATTGTCGCCAGGAACCGGGTTACAACAATGACTGATTCGAATCAACAGATTGTCAATTCCTTGGATCACGATGCCGCCTTCATGACGAACTTTGATTTTTTCTGGTTCTTTCGGATTGTTGACCATGTCATCAACAGCATCCCGCTGTTTTTGTTTCATTTGTTCACGGCGTTCTTTTTCCGTCAAACGGTTAGCAAAGGTCAACGCACTCATTTCCCCAAAGCCAATAGCCGCATACAGGTCTTCTTCACTGTGGAAATTAAATTTGTCCAATGTATCAGCAAGCTTATCTTTCGTCAGCATTTCCTTTGGTACGAAGCCTAGATCATTGATACATTTAACCACTGCGTCATGGCCCTTCGTGACATTCTCTTCCCGATCCTGCGTTTTGAAGAAGCGTTTAATTTTATTTTTCGCTTTGCTGGTTTTGACTAAATTCAACCAATCACGACTTGGTCCAAAGGAATTCGCCGAAGTCATGATTTCGATAATATCGCCATTTTTCAGCTTGTAATCCAGTTGCACCATCTTGCCGTTGACTTTGGCACCAGTTGTTTTGTTCCCGATATCGGTATGGATACTATAAGCAAAATCCAACGGCCCTGAGCCCTTAGGCAATTCGGTGACATCGCCTTTTGGTGTAAAAACATAAACCTTATCACTGAAAATATCGCCTTTGACGCTCTCCATAAATTCGGAAGCATCATAGCTTTCATCCTGCAGTTCGATAATTTCTCGGAACCAATCCAGTTGTTTATTATCTTGATTGGTTTCTATTTTTTCGGTCTTGCCTTCCTTATATGCCCAGTGAGCAGCAACCCCGAACTCAGCGATCTGGTGCATCTCGTGGGTCCGAATCTGAACTTCCACTGGATTGCCGCTTGGTCCAATAATGGTCGTATGCAACGACTGATACATATTCGTTTTAGGCATCGCGATATAATCTTTGAACCGACCGGGCATTGGTTTCCACTTTGTATGGATCGCCCCTAGTACGGCATAACAGTCCTTGATCGAGTCCACGATTACTCGAATAGCCAGTAAATCATAGATTTCATCGAATTGTTTTTTTTGATCCCGCATTTTGCGATAAATCGAATAAATATGTTTGGGACGACCATAGATATCCGCTTCGATTCCTAATTCCTTCGTAGCCGACTTGATTTCATTGACTGATTCTTCGACAAAGCCCTCACGTTCATCACGCTTGCTGCGCATTAAGTGAACGATGCGGTAATACTGCTTTGGATTCAAGTAGCGTAACGCTGTATCCTCTAATTCCCACTTGATCCGGCTCATCCCCAAACGATCAGCCAGCGGTGCATAGATTTCCAATGTCTCACGAGCGATTCTGCGCTGCTTGTCATCGCGTAAATATTTTAACGTCCGCATGTTGTGCAAACGGTCGGCCAATTTAACCATGATGACTCGCAAGTCCTGTGCCATCGCCAACAACATTTTACGGTGGTTTTCAGCTAATTGTTCTTCGTGTGACTTATACTTGATTTTCCCTAATTTGGTGACACCATCAACCAATGAAGCCACATCTTCACCAAATTCAACCTTTAAATCCTCTAAAGTAACCGGCGTGTCTTCTACAACATCATGTAAAAAACCCGTCGCCACAGTGTGAGGGTCCATATGTAAATCAGCCAAGATCCCCGCTACTTGAATCGGATGGATAATGTAGGGTTCTCCTGATTTGCGAATCTGGGGCTTATGCGCTTCATAAGCAAAGTCGTAAGCCTTTTGTACAAACGCCACGTGCTCTTTTCCCATGTACGTACTAACCATCCTGATGACGTCAGGACCGGTTAATTCAACTTCTTTTGCCAAGTGACGTTCCCCCTTTATTTATAAACGGTGTCCCAGAAGCAGCTTCTAAGGAAATAAGCACTTCTGTCCCAACCTCTTTTGAAAATGATTGTTCTTATTATACAAAGTCTAGTAGGCTTTTTCAATCAAATCAGCGCTGCAATTCATAGTAGAAACTCGCTGCGCTCAACAAATAAAACGGCGCTGTCTCTGTCCGTAAAATCCGTGGTCCCAAACCGCAAAGCTTTGCTCCAGCTGCTTGGAAACTTTCGATCTCTTTCGGCGTCAATCCACCCTCTGGTCCAAAAACCACCAATAGCTTTTGGCCTGCACTTAATTGCTGAAAGGTTTGAACTAATTGAGCCTGCTCCCCTTGCTTTGCAGATTCTTCATAAGCGATCAAAACAGCATCGTATTCAGAAAAGCGGGCGATCAATTCTTTCTCCGAAGCAAAATTGACGATTGGAAGTGCTTGTCGATGGGATTGCTCCGCTGCTTCTTGGGCGATCTTATTTAACCGCTGCTGTTTTTTCTTTTGCTTTTTCGCATCCCACTTTGCTACTGAACTTTCGCCGGGAAAAGCAATAAAATCATGAGCACCAAGCTCCGTTCCCTTTTGCACGATCAGCTCTAATTTTTCTCCCTTAGGAAAACCGCTGGCGATCGTGATCTGGATCGGTAGTTCTCGCTGCAAACTTTCTTTTTCAATTTCCTCCAAGACCACTTTGTCGCTGTCGATCGCGGTGATTTTCGCTTTGACAGCCGTTTGATCCTTAAAGACAAGAAAAACCTGATCATCGACAGACATCCGCATCACCCGAGACATATGATGATGCGCTTCACCAGACACTTCAACTGTCGACTGATATGCTTGATCAATAAAATAGCGCTGCATCTTAGTCTTCCTCTGGTTTCTTCAAGATAATGGCAAACCAATCCTTTTGTTGGAATATCCGATCGACCTCAAAGCCTTGCGTGTACATTTCTTCCAGTACCATATCTTTCTTGTCCTCAATGATACCTGAAACGATGAATGTTCCCTCTGGCTTCAATAAACGCCAAGCGTCTTCGATCATCAAGACGATGATATCTGCTAAAATATTCGCTACGATCACATCTGCTTGTTTTTCCACACCGACTAATAAATCATTGGCCGACACATGGATATTTTCAGTATTGGCATTTAGATCAACATTTTCCTGTGCAGAGCGCACCGCAACTTCGTCTAAATCATAAGCGTAAATGTCCTTTGCTCCATAAATCGAGCTGGCAATACTCAATACACCAGAGCCTGTTCCGACATCCAAGACCGTTTCTCCGCCGCGCAAAACAGTTTCCAATGCTTGCAAGGTTAGATTCGTCGTTGGATGTGTGCCCGTTCCAAAGGCCATGCCGGGATCTAAGGTAATGATTTTTTCATCCTCATGCTGTGCTTCATATTTTTCCCAGCTTGGCACGATCGTTAAATAGCGTGTTACGCGAACAGGATGGTAATATTTTTTCCAAGCCGTCGCCCAGTCGCTTTCTTCCACTTCGCTGACTTCCACGATATTTTTCCCGATATTCAATCCAAACTCCGGCAATTTTTCAATCTTAGTTTTAATAAATGGCAAAATTTCCGGCAAGAAAATCGTTTCTGGAAAATAGGCCATTACAACTGCGCCTTCTTTTAAACTTGAAAAAGTTTCCTTGTCCAAAAGCTCGCCATACTGATCCTCTTGATAATTTTCAAAATCCAAAGCATCTTCGATCGCTACACCAGAAGCACCGGCTTCCATTAAAATATTCGAGACCGCTTCAACTGCTTCGCTTTCCGTTGTTACTTTGACTTCATTCCATTTCATGGTTGTTCCTCCCCTATTTCATATTAAAATAATTATTTTCAAGCCGTATACCATTCTACTAAGCTTGCTAGAGCAAGAAGTAGAACGGGCATCCTAATAGCTTGGATATGGCAGATAGCTGCTGTCGGTCGGTTTGATTGACGCTTTGAAAACTGCATCATCCCAGTTCATTTCAAAAATCGCATCATCGTTGTCATCAGCTAAAAAATCTAATAGGTCGCTTTGTCCTTCATCGATCACATCTTTCAAGTAATCAACGACCGCGGTTAATTCATTTTTCTTCATGCCTTTTTTGCCTTCGTATGGAATCACTGCTAAAAAGTCCTCTGGATCATAGACCGACTTATCAGGATCAACTAACAAAATCCCATCTTCAAATTCAATGATCTCTTCTTCAGAAGCCACACCATCTACATCATCGATCTCAATTTGACCTTTATTTTCTCCATAAATACGAAATGCGATTTCAAAGCTGCGGTTGCGTGTGTCCCAATCTAAAGCTAATTCATAGTCAGGGATTTTTTTGTTTAAATAGCTGTCTAAATAAGTAACCATGGTTTCTTTTGCCATTTTTATTTCCTCCATCCATTGTTTTCTTCTATTAATACTTTGCGTTGGTTCGTTATGTAAGGATTCCCATGAACGACATAGCGCAATGGTCGTTGCGTCCAGATACCTTTGTTTGGGATTCCGATACGCGGCAAGGCATCGATCTGCTTTGGGTTGCGTCGTTTCTCTGGAATCAAATGCAGAGAACTCGTAAAAATTGATTCTCCGTATAATTCCCGAGTGATACCGAGTGCTTCGACCAATTTTCCTGGTCCATCCGATATCGCTGCACCAGTCCTGCCATGACGATTCAGAATCATCTGTTCGACACCTTCTGCAGGTTCAATCCCTCGAATCATCACACCTTGAGGAATCCCTTCAGGCTGTGTGATCATATTCAAAATCAAATGCGTATGCATCGTATATAAATAAATCGTTCCCGGTTTTTCGTACATCGCACGAACACGCGGCGTATTACGCATGCCGTAACTATGCGCGGCTTCATCATCAGGCCCCAGATAGGCTTCACAATCAACAATGTATCCGCCCAGTTTCCCCGCGGGTGTCTCATGCTCCAAATACATCCCCAATAAATATTGAGCCACATTTTCGGTCGTTTCAGTATTAAAATAATTGATTAACTGTTCCATTTTTCTCACCTTCTACATGATACACAATAATCATGCCGCATGCTACGCTCAGCGATCAAAACTCAGCAAACACAAAGGAAACATGTTACAATGGGAACGTACATTTGCCAGTTTTCCATCATGCTTTAGCATGATTAGTAAAATGATATGCGTACGAAAAACAGTCTCGTTAATCTTGAGCTAGCTGCCAGTCCTACTTTTCACAGTTTGCTAAAATTGAAGAATATTCAAATTATTAGCAGCTTTCTCCCAAAAGAAAGGTTTAGTTGGATGGTATGCGTACGAAGATACTACTATTTTTCGTGAGTTTCGAAAAATAGTCTCATTTAATCTTGAGCTAGCCGCCAGTCCTACTTTTTCTAATTACTTTGAAAAGTAATCACTGCACGTTATTAGAATCATATACAACTAGTTCAAGTTCCGATAAAAAATACTTTCAAAATTTCAAGGAGGTTTCTTATGCAACAGCCTTTAGCTTTTCGCATGCGTCCCCGCAACTTAGATGAAGTCGTTGGACAGCAGCATTTAGTCGGTCCGGGAAAGATCATCCGCCGCATGGTCGATGCGAGGATGCTTTCTTCCATGATTTTGTATGGGCCGCCCGGTACTGGAAAAACCAGCATCGCCAGTGCCATCGCAGGTTCCACCAATTATGCCTTTCGGATGTTGAACGCTGCCACCGATACCAAAAAAGATTTACAGATCGTCGCCGAAGAAGCCAAAATGAGCGGAACAGTCATCTTATTATTAGATGAAGTCCATCGTTTAGATAAAACCAAACAAGATTTTCTCTTGCCGCATTTAGAAAGCGGACGAATCATAATGATCGGTGCCACTACAGAAAATCCTTATATCACGATCAACCCCGCTATTCGCAGCCGGACTCAGATTTTTGAAGTGAAGTCGCTGAACGAAGACGATATCATCACAGCAGTCAAGACCGCAATGCAAGACAAAGAACGCGGACTTGGGGATTATCCGATTGAATTGGATGAAGAAGCACTGAATCATTTAGCTCGTGCCACAAATGGCGACCTGCGAAGCGCCTTAAACGGCTTAGAGCTAGCCGCAAAATCTACACCGAAAAATGATGAAGAAAAAATTCACTTAACACTTTCGATCATCGAAGAATGTGTCCAACGTAAAGCCTTGACCCATGATAAAGATGGGGATGCTCATTACGATGTCATCTCGGCCTTTCAAAAGTCAGTCCGCGGCAGCGATGTTAATGCCGCGCTGCATTATTTAGGCAGACTAGTTGAAGCCGGTGATTTACCGATCATCTGTCGACGATTAATGGTAATGGGCTATGAGGATATCGGCTTAGCTAATCCTGCTGCCGCGGCTCGAACAGTTCAAGCTGTTCAGGCGGCAGAAAAATTAGGCTTTCCCGAAGCTCGAATTCCTTTAGCAGATGCCGTCGTGGATCTCTGCCTTTCGCCTAAATCTAATTCGGCCTACGTAGCCTTAGATGCAGCGATCACAGATATTCGAATGGGCAATGCCGGTGAAGTGCCCGACCATTTACGTGACAGTCACTATAAAGGAGCGAAAGCTCTTAACCGCGGAATCGGCTATCAATACCCTCATAGCTTTGAAAATGCTTGGGTCGATCAGCAGTATTTGCCGGATAAGATCAAGGACGCTCATTATTATGAACCAAAATCCACTGGTAAATATGAACAAGCACTCGGTCAGCAATATCAGCGAATCGAAGAGTGGAAAAAGAAAAAATAATTAAATATTGCTATATAAAAACAGGAGCTTCGTTCAGTAATTGAACTTAGCTCCTGTTTTTTGAGTTACTTCACACTAGCCTTGGTTTTATTTGTTAGAAAGATACTAGGAATGAAGATCAGTGCTAAAACGACGACCGAGACAAGAAAGCCGGCGTGGTAAGCAGATAGCTCGTGAGCAATCGTCGGCTGAGAGCCTTGCAGAACTGTTGCGACAACAGTCGCGATCATCGCCGAACCAAAGCTTGATCCAAGGTTTTCGATAATGTTGATACCGACACCTGCATCTGGTAATTCTTCATCGGCTAATCCAGTGTATGCATCACTAGTCAACGGTAAATTGATACCGCCGAAGCTTGTACCGCGGATAAATAAAATCAAAGCGATCCAAGCCATACTGGTTTTATCCGTGATAAAGACCAACGGAATCGTCCCTGCCAAAGAGATGATTAAGCTGACGATCACGACATATTTAGCACCAAGCTTATCAATCATTTTACCGATCAATGGACGCGTCACTAACATACCAAGTCCTTGCGGAATCAAGGCGATCGCGGCTTCCATCGCAGAAAAATGTCGGAAATTTTGGAAGAATAGCGGCAAGATCAGCATTGGTCCCATAATCGCGATGTTTGCGAAAAACAGACCGACACTCGATGCTGTAAAGCTCCTATGAGAGAAAATCGTTAGCGGTAAAACTGTCGCGTGATTCTTAAATCGATCATAAAAGATATAAACAAACAGAAGCGCCAAGCCGATACCTGTCCAGAACAATGATTCGCTATTTTTGAAGGTCGCATGATCAGCCGCTTTAGTGATGCCGTAAATCAAAGCGGCACTCATTGCAGACAAATCAAGAATTCCGAAAATATCCAGTTTGCTTTCTCGATTGAATGGTTCAAAGCTTGGCAATGTCCGCATCATTAACGGTACAGCGACCAAAACGATAAAGATGTTGATGAAAAATATCCAACGCCAAGAGACCGCTTGAACGATGAAGCCGCCAAGCACCGGACCAAGGATCGGTCCAAAAATCATAGGAGTGCTGACGATCGCCATTACCCGTCCGATATTTTCTGGTCCAGCAGTTTTAACTAAGAGGGTGGACATCAATGGGGTGATGATTCCAGCAGCAAAGCCTTGAAGCAATCGAAAGACAATAAAGCTGGTAACATTCCAGCTGATCCCGGCAAGTACGGATGTGAACCCGAACAGTATCACCGCTGCGATAAAAATTTTCTTGCCGTCAAAACGATTCATCAACCACCCTGCGATCGGGACAGCGATTGCCAGCGCAAGCACATAGCCAGTGATGGCCCATTGAATCGTTCCTAGTGTTGTATGGAAATTTTTGGTCAATTGATCGATGGCGATATTCACCATCGTAGAGTCGAGCATTGGTGCAATGGCGCCAAGAGCGATCGCCCAGGCTGCCGATAAAACTTCTTTAGGTAATTTATTTGATTGAGTCATAAAGAACTCCTTTCTCAGGTTAACAGGGGATTTTTTGTAGAAATACCATTTTTCTATCCGCACTAAAACGTGGATAGTTCTTGTAAAATGATTTCTCTAAACAGTAGATTAAATTATGGATTAAATTCTTCGAGCCGAATATCGCCGTTTGCTTCATCCTAAAGTACAGATATTGGCGATTTTTCTCGCTGCAGTCGAGAGTCGGTTTTTTTGTTTCCTAGGAAACTATAAAACTATTTTGTTTCCTTGTCAACAAAAATAATTCAATAAAAAAAGCAGTCCTGATCGACTGCTCAAAATTAATTGATCGTAATATCTTGTTTTTTGATTTCTTGATCCAAGTGTTGATTATAGCGTTCAAGAAATTCTATAAAGGCGTCGTATTGCGCATCGGTGACGGATTCAAAAACTACTTCATCACGCGCCTCAAATTCTCGATGAAGCCGCTCATGAATATCGAAGACCTTCTTCCCTTCGGCTGTCAGCTTAAAATATATTTCTTTTTTATTGTCAGTCTTTTGATAGCTTTCGATGTAGCCTTTTTTCAACATTTTTTTTGTCAGCTTGCTAATTGCCCCGCGAGTCATATACATGGATTCCGCCATTTTCGTGACATTCGGGTCTTTGTGTTTGCCAATGAACTCAATACAATGAACTTCTGAAGCAGCGTATCCTGCTAAAGCCTTCTCCATCTTTACCTTATTTAGCCACGCGTATTTATTAAAGACCTCGCTGAACCCTGCCAGAACTTCTTCTCTTTTGTTCATGCCTTTTTTCTCCTATTCATCGTAATGATTTTTTACTGACATCCTGATGAGTGCAAAACCATTCTAGGTTAATTTTGTTTCTATTTCAACAAAATCATTCAACTTTCGTCGTCAGCGTCCAATGAAAAGTCATAGGATGATTGCCTAACTTTTGCCGCTCTTTGGGAATCTTCAGAAAAATGCCCTTTGATTCGTCCCAATCATCAAGAGTCGTTTCCAATGATCCTGTTTGTTTAAATAATATTGCCGCTTCATCCAATGAAGTGATTTTTCCGTTTGCTTGAAAATAGAGCATACCCTCCTCTGGTCCCTCGGCCTGCAACGTTAATTCCCATGGGTTTTGTTCCTTGCGAGTATCTTTTATCTCAAGCTTACCTAAAATTTCAGGATAAAAAGTTGTCTTCCTTCCGATCGCCTGCTGACCAAAATCCATGAGCGTTGGAACCGAAAGCAGTTTGAGACTTCCTGCTCCTTGTTGAAACGCTGCTTTGATTTGATAAAAGTAATTATCTGTCGGCTGCCAGAAATTCTCAGTCAGAATTGTTTTCTCACCATTACTGGCTAATACCTCTGCTTGTTGAAAGGAAACCTGATCCGTTTCGCTGAATTTAAGTTCAGACTTGCTTTTATTTCTGGCGGGAATGATTATTTCTCCCTCTCGTTCATCAGTAATTCCCCAAACGTCTAACGGCAGTGGGTGATTATCGGGCTTCAAGAAAAAGCTGTGGGCGACTTCTCCTAATTGACTGGTTACTTGATAATCAATTATCGTGGCGGCAACAGCCAGTCCAAACTCGCCGTTAGAATCCCCGGTAAACGCACGTCCTGCTTCATCAAAACCGATAAAATTTTCCGGCGATAATGAGCTTTCCTTTCCTGCAAATGTCATCACGGGATAGCCGCTTTGCTGCACAAAATATTTCCCTTTAATTTCTTCCTGATTTTTTGGCAGCAGCAATCGCCAAATTAATTTTTCCTCCGGCACAAGCTTTTCTAGGAAAATATTTTGTGCACCAGCTGGCGAATGGACTTCGGCATTTTTATCAGCGAATAGTTTTCCAGTTTTTAATTCTTCCACCAGCAATTTTGCGCCTTCCTTTAAGGAAAGTTCGCCGAATTGCTGATACTCTTGCTCAAAGTTTTCACTTGTCGCTCCGCTGCCATTTAGAATTGATTTTGCTTCGACTTTATTTTCTACAGCAAGCTGTGTGAAATTATAGATTCTTTCGACCCGAATCTCTTCACTGGAACTCCCAAGCTTTAATGCAATAGCAGCCTCGCTTTTTTCAATCAATCGATTATTGAAGGTCGTAAGGTCGCTGCCGATGATCGTTTTGATTGCGCGAGCTGCTTGAATATCAATCGCCAGTTCATGAGTCAGACTGCCGCCAAAACTATTTTTGACCATCCCTTGAATCAAAGAAAAGCTGCCGTTTGGCGTATTGATTTTCATGCTGATTGCTGGTGTGTAAAGCAAGTTGGGATTTTCTGCTCCGTCTCCCAATACTTCGATCTCAGAAAAAGTTTTTTCCGTTGCTAATTCAAAATTAATTACCTTATCAACTCCGCCTATTTGGTTGGTCCTTTCCGTATTTCTTGGACGTACGGCAGAGATGCCTATTCCTGCTGCCAGCTCTACTGCTCCGGTCAGCTTCAAGGAAACGTTGCCGCTGATCATTCCATTTTTCGCTAGGCCGCCCATAATCTGAGTCGCTTCATTATTTTTTTGAAAGGTTCCTCCACTGACAATGGTCTCTACGTTTCCATCAATCATGTGATTTGAACGTGAACCATAGGAAGCAGCCAGCACTCCTAAAATTTTCCCGCCAGAAATTTCAGCGCGGGCATCACCGATCATCCGCCGATCTTGCGTACTTCCTGCTACGGCGTATCGCTCGATTTTGCCGTCAATCATTTCAAACAGACTGTCTCCATAGACACGATAACAGCTACTGCCTGCCCCGCAGCCGCCACTGGCTTGTCCTCCCTCCATCCGCAGGCGGCTATTTCCTTCAACAACTCCGTTAAAGCTACCGCCATATGCATAGCTCAATAGTGCCTGCTTAACGATCAGTTCTGTTTCACCCTTGATATAAAGTGCATTCTCCCATGAGCTTTGATTGTCCCCGCCCCCGGCAGCGCCACTAAAACCGTAAGTCGAACCTAAATCCTCTTCTTCTCTTGAAAAATTTGGGTCCTTCTCTTTTTGCTTTATATAATCTTCCCAAAGCATGCTATAAACGAGACTTTCCTCACCTAAACTCAGACTGACTTTGCCATTGATCACTCCTGCATAACCAGCACCGCAAACAGTATATCCGCTCCCTAGTCCACGACTGACACAGCCGCCCATCAAACGAGTCCTAACATTCCCCTCAACCGAAAAATTAGTTTGAGATTTTGCCAGTGAATAACGTTCAGCCGGACTCAACTGATCATAAGCTAGTTCCTCAGCCGTGCGTTCTTGCGGATCAGTCAGATTAATTGATGGTACTAACGTTGGGGAATTCGTAAGGCTCTTCTTCTCCACATCCATTCCGCCTGCACCATCAATTCGTTTGAAGGAGCCTTGAAATGCCTTTCCAGCATAAATCTGATTCTCAATATCACCATAAATCGCTCCGCTGTATTGATTTCCTCCGACAAAGCTCCGTTCGCCTTTTTGAAATTGGCGCGTGTCGATCTGAGTCGTAATGGCGGACTCCTGTCCATAAATCTCCCCAGTCTGCGAACCGCCGATTAAAATACCCGCTTCTGTAAAGCCGCCAGCGCCAGAGAGCAGCGTATTAATCGGTCCTGTTTTACCAAAAGCTGCTCCGCCAACAAAATTTCCCAAGCTAAAATCCGCTGAACTAGAGATCAATTGATTATTAATCCTCCCAGTTACTTCAACTGGATCACCCTCAGCACCCAATCCTCCACCAAAGTAATTAGTTAGCGTTCCATTAAGTCTTCGTATCTCGGTTGTGACATCACCCAAAATCTTCCCCGTCAATGAACCGCCGCATAATTGAGTAACGTCACCAGTCAGATCCAAAACTTGAGTCGTCGGACTTCCCGTTAGTGTTCCAGCTTCATTTCCGCCGAAAATTTCCCAGCTCCCGCCTGTTACTCGCTGAAAAATAATTTTAGGATTTCCTACCAAATCACAGTTGCTGCCGCCAAAGACTCGAGTAGTCTGAGTGTGACCAATATCCTCAAAGAACAACTGATGACCGTTCCCATAAATTTTCGCCGCTTGTAAACTTAATGAATTAAAGTGACTATCTTGACCAAAAAAACAATCATTGGGTAAAAACAACTGGGCTTCGGTGCCTATACCTTTGAAACTCAGATTTGCTGACACACAGGAAAAATTAATCGTTTCAAGCGTAGGGTTAGTCCGTTTTTCATTGATGCCGACGGTTGTTTGACTTAAATCAAGCAGCCCATCAAATTGAATCGTATAGTGCTCCTCCGTTCCTAAGTGAGAAAGATCCAAAAGAAGTTCTTTGAACCCTTCAGCGCTTAATGAGTATTCTTTTTGCTGAGCCACCGGAGGAAGAAGCTCCAAAGTATCAGCCTCTGCCTCCATGGAAAAGGACCCAAATAGTAAAATAAATAAAAAGATAAAAAAATAAGCAATTTTTTTTGACATGACGTCCTCCTTTTTTATACAATATACGTATAGAAGACGTGATTATTCTGAAGTGTTTCAAGTTTTTAACTACAAGCCGCTTCGTTGCGTCTCAATAATGACTGTGCTATGATTGAGATGGAAATTCTGTGATGTGCGCGTTGCCTATTTCAGTGTTGACCGAACATTTTTATTGATATCTTGGGATCTGTCTTGTGTCAAAGTTGGTAACATGCCTTTTCATTTGGTAGTTCGACGCTTAGACCATGGAACCCACCTGCTGTATCTTGCGGGATCAATACTATCGGGTGAATAACGGCATCGACGGAATTTTCCATTTTTGATGGAATGAAAGCAATTTGCGTACTGCAAATTGCTTTTTATTGTATTGGAGGAAGAAAATGATCCGCATTTTATTATTTTTGCTTGCACTTATTTTATTAATCTGCAGCTATTATCTGATCAAAAAACCAAATGGGCTTTTAGTCCTTTTTAGCAAAGACTCACAAACAGAATCTCGCCAATTTCTGCGTCGTTTTGGTTCTATCTATGCTGTACTTGGGATCATGGCGGTGATTGTCGGTGTGCTGGATAATCGTTCTTACTCAATGATGTATTTGATCTTGCTTTTAGTAGTCGCAGCGATCTTCGCTTTGTTGATGGGCGGAAAAACAAAAAAAGGTTAACAGTACCAATTTCAAAGATTTTGTTTTAAAATAAAGATGAGAAAAGGAGTTGGTAACGATGGATCAAGAATATAGTAAAATTATGGTAGCAGTAGACGGTTCTAATGAAGCAGAGTTGGCGTTCAAAAAAGCAGTGAATGTCGCAAAACGAAATCAAGCAGAATTATTACTCGCTCATGTTATTGATACGCGTGCATTTCAAACAGTTTCTTCTTTTGATAATGTTTTAGCAGAACAAGCGACCGACATGGCCAAACAAACGTTAAATGATTATGAAGCTGACGCAAAAAAAGCTGGTGTGGAACATATCAGTAAGGTCATTGAATATGGCGCGCCAAAAGTGATGATCGCCAACCAAATTCCCGAAAATAACCAAATCGATTTGATTATGCTGGGGGCAACTGGTTTAAATGCCGTTGAACGCTTGTTTATCGGATCTGTCTCTGAATATGTTATCCGCAATGCCGATTGTGATGTCTTAATCGTGCGGACAGACTTGGATAATAAAGTTCCCGAAAATGATGACTAATTACGTGCATTGAAAAAGCCAACCTCGCGAGGTTGGCTTTTTTCTTATAGCATTGATTTGTATAGAGCGATAATTTCTTCTACCGTAGCGTCGCGAGGATTTCCCGGCGAACAAACATCACGGAAGGCATCCTCTGCGATTTTTTGAACGTCTTCTTCTTTCATTCCGAGCTCAGTCAAGCTTTGCGGAATTCCTACATCGATTCCCAATTGCTTCACAGCTTGAACCGCTGCATCGCGAACTTCAGCTAACGGCATATCTGCCGCACCTTCCACTCCCATCGCAATCGCGATTTCACGATATTTTTCTCCAGTATGATCTTTGTTAAAGTCCATAATCAGCGGCAATAACGTCGCACAAGCTACTCCGTGAGGCGTATCATACCAAGCCGATAATGGATGCGCCATTCCGTGAACTAATCCTAGTCCAACATTTGAGAAGCCCATACCTGCAATATATTGACCTAACGCCATTTTTTCTCGTGCTTCTTGATTACCGGCAACTGAATCACGCAGAGCATGACTAATGATTCCAATCGCTTTGATGTGAAGCATATCGGTCATTTCCCATGCGCCTTTTGTAATAAACCCTTCAATTGCATGAGTCAACGCGTCCATCCCTGTTGAAGCACACAGACCTTTCGGCATCCCCATCATCATGTCACTATCAACAAAAGCAACGACTGGAATATCATGCGGATCGACACAAACAAATTTACGTTGATTTTCTTTGTCAGTAATTACATAATTGATCGTTACTTCAGCGGCAGTTCCAGAAGTTGTTGGTACAGCTAAAATCGGCAATGCCGGTTTTTTAGTATCCGCTGGCCCTTCCAGACTGATCACATCGGAAAAATCAGGATTGGTGATAATGATGCCGATCGCTTTGGCTGTATCGATCGGAGAACCGCCGCCGATGGCTACAATATAATCCGCTTCCGCTGCTTGGCAGGCTTTAACCCCAGCTTGCACATCCTCGATTGAAGGATTCGGTACGATCCCATCAAAAATCTCATAACTTAATTCAGCCTCATCTAAAATCGCGGTAACTTTTGTGGCTACTTCAAATTTCAATAAATCTTTGTCAGTAACGACTAACGCCTTTTTGAATCCACGCTTTTCCGCTTCATTGGCTACCTCTTGGATCGCCCCCTTACCAAAATAAGACGTTTCATTCAAAATCATTCGATTGACTACCATAGTATCTCTCCTTTATTGTGTTTTATTTCACAACTGATTATCCCACAATTAGAAAGCGGTTTCTATGACTTCTAATTGTA
>NZ_NGLG01000001.1:2290514-2321307 GCF_002140655.1 Enterococcus sp. 3H8_DIV0648
GCGTATCATACCAAGCCGATAATGGATGCGCCATTCCGTGAACTAATCCTAGTCCAACATTTGAGAAGCCCATACCTGCAATATATCTGTCTCTTATACACATCTAGATATATCAAAATAGTCTTTCAAATCATGCATGACTTTATTATCGCTTAAACTGCTCTTTTTCTTTTTAAGAAAGAAAAAGCCGATGAAAACTAAACCATATAAGCCAATAATCATTTGAACGTCTTTGATTTGCAGATTTTTCTCGATTAGCCAACCATTGAGGAGATACATCAATAAGATCATGAAGGCTCCTTTAAGAAAAAAATTCAATTGATTGAGTGTCTTATCCAATGTTACCTTACGTAACAGAATCCCCTGATTTCCCATTGTTTCCTCCTTATTATTTGCCAACCTCCAGCTGAAAGTAGTTGCGAATATCCTTTTCATAGTTTGCTTGTTTCATCGCTGAAATGAAGCTCGGCTTTTTTGCTAACTCATAAAGATGGGTTACCGCTTTGATATGACTTTTTTTATCTTTTGGTGCAATCACTACGATTATACTGATTGATATATTTTCCGCAAAAGAGATAGGCTGATCCAATTTCAAGAAGGACATTCCGACACGATATACTCCATCATCTGGTCCAGCATGCGGAATAGCCAAATCCGGTGAAATTACAGAATAAGGATATTCTGGATCATAATGCTCGATTACTGTCTCAATATATTTTGGTGACACATATCCCTCGTTAATCAAAGGTTTGCCTGCAATTCGAATCGCTTCTTCGACAGACTTAACACTTGGATAAATTTGAATATGAGAAAGAGGCAGTAAATCCTTCAAATCAGGGTTTAGATTTCGGAAGTTCAACCCTTCATTGATTTCTGTTTCAAGCAAATAGTCCTGTATCTCTTGAGTTAATTGTTCTTCATTGATAATTTGAGTATTCTTTTTTATGATTGACAATAAATTTTGGACCAATTCGTGGTTTTTTGACAGACTAAACGTCTCATCAAAATCGATCCGCTTACGTACATCACTGATTAAATGCATCTTGTCTTCATCCGTTAAAAAATGCGGAATCAAGAAAACTTCTTTTTTAGTATTGACCGGAACCGTTGAAAAGACGATATCAACAGCATTGCTTCTTTCTTCATAGAATTCACGCAAAGAGAGATTCCGTGTGAAATCAATAGTCGTAAACAACTGCTTCAATTCTCCCAGCAACAGCTTTGATACGGAAACACCATGCTGACAAACAACTACCGCACGAATTTTTCGGCGTTTTTGCTTTTCTAATTCTTCATTGATAAAGCTTAAAAGAATGACAGATAAATAAATCAATTCTCCTTCTGGAAAAATGATCTTTAAATAATCTTCAATGATCCCGATTGACTGATGAACCAAAGGGTGGATAAAGTCATAATTTTCGACATTGTCCAAAAAAAGCAGCTCATTATCTGGCAAACCAAATTTTATCCGATAATAGGCTGGGATGATATGCTGATAAATGGCCTCTTCCAGTTGTTCTTTGTTTTTGATATCTGTAATCCCTAGAATCTCAAAACTACTGATAAAGGATTGTATTCTTCGAAGCAATTCCTGATCTTTGTAATTGGAACGAATCTTAATCAAATTGGTGCTTAGTAATTGAATCGAAATAAAGTGAATTTCAATCAAATAGTTGGCTCCTTTAAAAAAAGGTTTCAAAGCTTGGCAAACTTTTGAATAAAAATCCTTTTCCACCATTTGAACATAATTCCCTAAAACCCCCGGTGATAACTCATTGCCTTGACCAAATCTTACAGAGCACATATAGCTGGTCAAATAGAGATCCACCAATTTAAACTCTGTAAACTCCAGCCCTAATTCTTGTTCTAATAAATGAATTCTTTCCTTTATCTCGGTTAAAACGTGACTTTGAACTTTAATCATCGCTAAATAGTATTCAAGATTGTCCTCTGATTTTTCAACTTCACGAATGAACTTAATTCCTAATCGGCGAATCTCCACTTCATTACCTACAAAATAAAAGCCTCTTTTTCTGGAGAATTGAAGGTCAATAGCTAGCGGTTTTAAATAGTTCTCACTTAATTTTCGCTTGTCGTTTAAAATTGTATTTTTACTGACAAAAAGCTTTTCGGCTAAAGTTTGCAATGTCTCCCCTTGATGAAGCAGAATGATCAGATAGAGAAAGCATTCGCGTTCTCTATCTGATAAATGGATTGACGGCGAAACTTTCGTCAAATAGCTTTTGATTGCTTTAGTCTGACCCTCCAAGAGAAAGAAAGTACCATTTTTCTTGATTTTTCCTAAGTTCAATTCAGTCAATTCTTGATTTACCTTTTTGATCCGATAATCCAACTGACCTTTTGTCCAACTAAACTTTTTTTCTAAGGAAAGTGAGGTCTGACTGCCTTTTGAAATAAACAATTCCAACAATTGAATCGCCATAACATCCATTTTTATTCCCCCTCATTCTTACTAAACCAATTAGGTTCGAACGAGCATATCACTCATTCCTCTTTCAAAATAACCATTCAGCACATCGCGTAGTAAATACGGAGATCGTGGAATAGCATCGATCGTGTCTCCCGCGATATGAGAAGTAATGATCAGATTATCTAAATCTAGTAATGGATCATCTGGCCGAATGGGCTCCTCCCAAACAACATCTGTAGCAGCACCAGCAATCATGTTCATTTGTAAAGCCTCCACAAAATCAGCTTTGTCTACGATATCCGGCCTTGCCGTGTTGATTAAATAAGCAGATGGCTTCATTAAGGAAAGTAGATCGGCATTAATCATATTCTTTGTTTCTGGCGTTACCCGAACATGCAGCGAAACAATGTCAGCTGTTTTAAATAATTCTTCTAGCCCAACAAAAGTGATTTGCAAGCCTTCTTCGCGAATTTTCTCTTTGTCTACAAAAGGATCATACGCTATAACTTCAATGCCCAAACTGTTTAACCGCTTCACTACCAATTTGCCAATATAGCCCAACCCCACTAAACCTACTTTTAGATTAGCTAATGTAGTCTTATATGGATCATTCGCAAATTTCTTAGGCCATTTGGCTTCTTTTACCTGTTGATAGGAAAAAGCGATATTTCTTGTCAAAGCGTAAAACAACCCTAATGTAAAATCAGCGACAGGTTCAGCATTTCGAATAACATGAATCAAAGGAATTTGTTTCTTTTTCAATTCTTTGGTTGCTATATGTTCAACACCGCCCCGGCAAGTCCCCACTAATTTCAACTGAGGAGCTGCTTCAATCATTGCCTTAGAAACCGGCGCTATATGAACTAGCAGATAGTCTGCATCTACTAAGTCGTCTAAAATTCCCTCTGGTATCTCAAGTGCTTCAGGTCCGTTTTGTTCGATCAGTTTGATTTTTTCTTGAAACTGTTCTTTATTCAGATCAGCGAACCAGTGATACTTGACAACCTCTATCGGCTTTTCAAGCTTCAATTCTAATGCAGCTTCGGCTAAAGTCTCTGCAGAAACTAAACCATCTCCAACAACAACAACTTTTGACATTACACGGCTGCTCCTTCCTCAGATACAATTCCAGCTTCTTCCTCTAACTTCGCCATATTCTCTAAATAAGCATGAATCGCTTCTTTTTTAATCCGAACAAAGGCATAAAGTGCAATATAAACAACTACCGATAACCCAATCCAAAGTGGATTTTGCGTCATGAATATCAAGAATAGTATTCCCATAATATGGTTGGTCATTACAGCAAAGCTGCAGATCATCATTGCGCCTTCTGGTAAATTAACGCCGACATCAATAGCCACTTGAGTAAAGATTGGTGCGACCGCTGTAATAATATATAGACCGCCAGCACACCAAATCGCTCCGCTGATCAATGACTTGAAGATATTCCCATTTGAAATACAGATTACTAGTTCAATCATGTAAGGGATTGCAATTAAATCCACCATAGGTAACGTTTGATTGCCTGGTAAGAAAATGGCTAGTAGTAAAACAATCGGGATCAGTAACATCCCTGTTAGCAAAGTCGCTGTTTCACCATAACCAGCGGCATCATTGATCGCCAAATACCAAACGCGGTCTTTGCCGCCTGAAGTTTTGGCAGTACTTTTCGATGCATCCGTAATTGCCGTAAATGCAGATGCAAAAATTCCAGCAATTTTTGGAAAAATCGCCATGATGGCTGAAGTTGAAATACCGATTACCATGATTTCGCCCCAACCTGTCAATGTATTCAATCGCATAAAATTACCAGCTAAGCCTAACGCTAGGCCCAAAATAAAGCCTAATGAAGTTGGTTCCCCTAAAAAGCCCAATTTATCCTGTAAGGTTTCGGGATTCCAGCGAACTTTGTTAGCACCTAATTTAGTCAAGATCCAATCCATCGCCATTGCTAATGGAACCGAGCAAATATGATGAGGCGCACTCATTGTACAGCGAGGATAGCCATAATAAACAGACCAGCGTTTAGCGACGATTTCTGTAAAGACTAAACAATAAAGATTAGAAAGCACCATCAATCCAATCGATAACCAAAGATTCTTAGTTGAAATATAGAGCATTGATCCCCATAACATAAAGGAGTAGTTATTCCATAGATCCGATGGCATAAAAATGTCTGTAAACTTAATAACAAATAAAATTGCCTGCAGCGCTAATCCCAGTGCTAAGAAAATCATACCTACTTGAGTCGAATAAGCTACAACACTCGTTGCCTGCCAACCTGTATCAAGAATGCGCAGATTAACACCCGTTTCTTCTACCATTCGATTGATTGCTGGAGTGACGATCGGTGTATAGGCACCTATGATCATATTAAAGCCAGTCAATCCGATCCCTGCATTCAGAGCCGCATTAAATGCCTTCTTCGGTTTTACCTTCATCAATAAAGCAATAAAGAAGATAATTACCGGTACCACGATCGCCGCACCAAAAGCATCCATAATCTTCGATAAAACATCTAACATTTCATTTCTCCTCTCTTTAATCTACTAATTTTTCCGAAGTTTCAAGCAATTCTTCAAAAAATTCATCTTCTCCCATCCCAGATAATAACCCTACTGCATTGATAGTCGGTAATTCATATTTTCCTTTCAAAGGACTTGTATGAACGATCAAATCCCAAGAACCGCTAGCCAATTGTTCCTCGACACCTCCAGGATTGACTTCGACTGTCTTTGCTTTGATGCCATGATCATCCAAAAAGTCTTTTACTTTTCCGGCTACCATTGAACTTGTTACTGTACCTGACCCACACACTGAAATAATGCTTAAGCGTTTAACCATTGAAAATATCCTCCTATATTTTTTCTATTTTATTGACTACTTTATCGTACTTCGTTCTTCTAAAATACCCGCTTTAGGTTTTACACCAAACTGATCCGCTAAATCCCACAATTGATCACTTGTAATTTTTTGCTTAAAGCCGCCAGGTACTTGAACCACGCGCATGTAGATATCCGCCGCCTTTTCCACTGTCTCAACTAGTCCAAATGCGTCATCCATCGATTGTCCTGCACCCATGATTCCATGATGCGGCCAAATCACTACACGTGAATCATGCATTTTTTCAGCGGAGGCCAAGCCCAATTCTACAGTCCCAGCAACCATCCAAGGTAAAACAGAAACTCCATCTGGGAAAACAACTAAACATTCTGTAATCATCTCCCACAATGATCTCGTAAATTTCCTTTCATCTAAGTCATGGATAAATGTCATCGCTGAGATCGCGATCGAATGGCAATGTAAAATCACCCGATGATCCGGGTCCTGCATTAAGCGAACAGCATGACATTTCAAATGCGATGCTAATTCACTAGTTGGAACACCGCCGTCCTCCAATCCCCATAGAACTTTAAAACTTCCACCATCATCCGAGATTTTAACGATCGCTAAATTTTTCGCCGGATTTTTGCAAATATTTTTAAAGTAGCTGCCTGAAGCAGAAACTAAGAAAATCTTGCCTGCCAGTTCTTTGACTTCAAAATCTAAATCCTTTTCTTTAATCACATGATCTAAATCAAGATACAGACGAACCTCAGCCTCATCCAGCATGTAGCTGATATTTCCGCCATTACGCTCATCCCAACCATTACGCCATAAATTCTTAGTCACTTCACACATTTCTTGAATAAAAGGTGCTTCATAAATATCGTGTATTCTCATTTCTCACTTCTCGCTTTCTGTTTTAAAAAATTGCGTTACTATTGTTAAAATCTCTGTTTTATCAAACTCTTTTTCCAATTGCCGCATTACTTTTTTATCCATAAACATGGCCATCAAATTTTGCAATAGCTGTAATTGGTCCTCACCCTTATCAAAGCCTAAAAAAAATGCATACTTAGCTGAAACAAACTCATCTGTCGTCCCCATTTGACCAAATGTTACAGAGTCCGCTAATTTGATAATGTAAATAAAAGGCTTCTTAATATGGCTTGGATCGGTATGGGGAATCGCTACAGCAAATGAAGGTGTCTGCAACCCTGTTGGATATTCCCGCTCTCGTTCTTTCAAAGCCTCTTGATAGGTTGTTTCAATAAATCCCAGCTCTGCTAATTTATTCGCAGCATAATCAACTAACGTATCTAATGTATCCTTGCCATCATAGACATCAATCAATTCTGGGTAAAACATCTTATCAGTAATGATCATCCGCTATCCTCCTTTCCTAATTACATTGTCAGTTTAGCATTCACAAAATTTTATAGTATGCGCTTTCATCACAAAAAAAACTTGTTGCTGAAAAAAAAATGTGATGTTCTTTCGATTAATTTAAGAAGTGATTTATCAAGTAAAGTATTCCCCATACAAAAAAGCTCTGAACATTGAAGAGCTTCAACATCCAGAACTTTGTCTTTTTTTGATTTTATAAGACTGCTAAAATTTAAACTCATTAATCACTTCGCCTTGTCGGATCACTTTACTAAATTTGAAGTGGGCATAGTTGGTTGCACAACACAAAGCTTCACGATAAGTCTGAAAATTCTTTTCCTGCTGCTCTCCAGCAAGTGTTTCAAGCTGTACGAGATACTTCATCGTCTTCTCCTTTTCAAACAACTAGCGACGAACAGAATTTTTTATAGCATTGATTGATACAAAGCAATGATTTCTTCCACTGATACATCGCGCGGATTTCCTGGGGTACAAACATCACGTGCAGCATCTTCAGCAATGCGCGCTACGTCTTCTTTCTTCATTCCAAGTTCTGACAAGCTTTGCGGTATGCCGACATCAATTCCTAATTGCTTCACTGCTTGAACCGCTGCATCGCGAACTTCAGCTAACGGCATCTCCGCTGCACCTTCCACTCCCATCGCAATCGCGATTTCACGATATTTCTCGCCCGTAAATTCTTTATTGTAATCCATGATTAATGGCAGTAATGTCGCACAAGCTACACCATGCGGCGTATTGTACCAAGCAGATAATGGATGGGCCATTCCGTGAACGAGTCCTAATCCCACATTTGAAAATCCCATACCCGCAATATATTGACCGAGCGCCATTTTTTCGCGACCTGTTTGATCACCAGCAACAGAATCACGCAGAGCATGGCTGATGATTTCGATGGCTTGAATGTGCAGCATGTCTGTCATTTCCCACGCGCCTTTTGTAATAAAACCTTCAATAGCATGAGTCAGCGCATCCATTCCTGTTGCAGCGCAGAGGCCTTTAGGCATTCCCATCATCATATCGCTGTCAATAAAGGCAACTACCGGAATATCATGAGGATCTACACAAACAAATTTGCGATGATTTTCAGCATCCGTGATCACATAATTAATCGTTACTTCAGCAGCAGTTCCAGAAGTTGTCGGTATCGCCAAAATTGGTAACGCTGGATTTTTAGTTTCCGCTGTTCCTTCTAAACTAATTACATCGGAAAAATCAGGATTAGTCATAATAATGCCAATTGCTTTGGCCGTGTCGATCGGTGATCCGCCGCCAATAGCTACGATGTAATCCGCTGCCGTTTCCTGACATGCCTTAACTCCAGCTTGAACATCTTCTATTGTTGGATTTGGCACGATCCCATCGTAAACATCATAAGCTAGTCCGGCCTCTTCTAAAACAGCAATTACTTTCGTAGCCACTTTAAATTTCAATAAATCTTTATCTGTCACCACAAGCGCCTTTTTGAACCCACGTTTTTTGGCTTCATTAGCCACTTCTTGAATCGCGCCTTTTCCAAAATAAGAGGTTTCATTTAATATCATTCTGTTTACTGTCATTTTGTTCGCTCCCGTTCCTTATTGTGTTTCCCTTCACATATAATTACAAAAGAAGCTGCTGCCAACTTCTTTTATAACTCAAATACTTGTTCTAAATCGACGGTCACTGGCGAATTATCCGGATTTGTTTCCATTACATCTGCCATAAAATCCCACCATTTACGATTGACTTCCGTATTAGCGGTTTGAGCCCATCTTTCTTCATCCTCGATTTCAAGATACCCAAATAAATAATCCGTTTCTGGATCAAAGAAAATCGAGTAGCTTTTCGCCCCATGATCTTTTAACATTTTTTTCATCTCAGGCCAGAGTTGGTTATGGCGTTTGGCATACTCTTCTTTTAAGCCGGGATAGAGTTTCATACGTACAGCTTTTTTGATCATCCGTTTGTCACCTGAGCGGCTTCAAAAAATGCTGGATTCGGCGCGATACCGAATTGTTTCGCTAAAGCGATGAAGTTTTCATCACTGATCGTTTGTCTAACCCCGCCTTGCGCCTGAACATAAGTGTAAACTTGTGCAGCTTTTTCAGCTGTTTCGATCAAGCCAAATGTTTCATCCATTGTGCGGCCTGCTCCGTAAACACCGTGGAAAGACCACAGAACTAATCGGGCTTCTTGCATTTTTTTCGCAGTCGCTTCACCGATTTCATTTGATCCCGGGATCAACCAAGGCAATACTTGGATGCCTTCAGGGAAAACGACCATACATTCCGTACACATTTCCCAAAGAGTTCGGGTGATTGCTTTTGAAGTCAGTTCATGGCTGAAGGTCATAGCTAATAAATGAGTCGCGTGACAATGCATCACTACGCGATTTTCTGGATCAACCTCTAAACGTGCGATATGGCTCATTAAGTGCGCAGGCAATTCACTAGTTGGCACGCCGCCATCCGTATAGCCCCATAAAAGATCCACGCTTTGTCCATCTTCTGCAACCTTCAATACCCCTAAATTATTAGCCGGGTCCTTTGCGACATTTTTAAAATATTTGCCCGAACCTGTTACGATAAAATATTTTCCTTTCAGGGCTGTTCCATCGAAGTCCATGGGAATATTTCGTAATACATTAGTAGTATCCAGATATTCGCTGACCTCTGCTTCATCTAATAAATAGGAGATATTGCCGCCGTTTCTTTCATCCCAGCCTAATCGGTAAAGATTGCTGGTCACTTCCACCATTTCTTCCACAAAAGATGCTTCCAAGATATTTTTCACGATTGATTCCTCCAAATTTTTATCTAACACGGCGGGGAAAATCCCCGCCAATTGATTATGCTTGTGCGGTAATTAATTCTTTCTCCCGTGTTGCCAAAATGTCTCTTTCATAATTCATCACTTCTTCATACCAATTCATACCAACTGGTGCGTCGTTTTGTTCACAGAAGTAGTTCCATACATCGGCATAAGGGAAATCCTTCAATTCTTCCGTTAAAGCCATGCGCTTCGTGTAATCAAGCTCCAATTCCATTTCCTTCAAGTCTTCGATCGGCTCTAGCATGGCTTTCAGCAATGCTTTTTGCGTATTGCGTGTGCCAACGACCCAAGCTGCTACCCGATTAATCGTTGCATCGAAGAAATCCAAACCGATATTGGTTTTAGCTAACAAATCGTTACGCACAATTTCTTTGCCGATTTCTTGTAATTCATCATCCATGATCACTACATGGTCAGAGTCCCAACGCACTGGACGGGAAACGTGCAGCATGATTCCTTTAGAGAACAAGGCTAATGAACTTAATTTATTTGAGATCACTTCAGTTGGATGGAAGTGCCCCGCATCTAAACAGATCAATTTGTCACGAGTCAGGCCATAGCCCATGTAAAATTCATGCGAGCCTACTGTATACGCCTCCGCACCAAGTCCGAATAATTTACTTTCCACTGCTTCTTGGGTATATTCTTCGTTCAATTCTTCTGTAAAGATTTCATCTAGTGATTCCATCATGCGTTTGCGCGGACTATAGCGGTCAATCGGGTTATCCTTCATACCATCCGGCATCCAGAAATTATTGATACAGGTTTGTCCGGTTTCTTTTCCAAGATATTCAGCGATCTTGCGGCTGCGTTTGCCATGTTCGATCCAAAAATCACGGACATCTTGATCGGGATGTGCCAATGTCATGCCGTCTTTCATCATTGGATGAGAGAAGAAGGTTGGGTTGAAATCTAAACCAACTCCTTGTTCGTTGGCCCATTTTGCCCATTTTTCGAAATGCTTTGGTTCAATTTCATTCAGATCAACTGGTTCATCGGTATCAAGATAGATCGCGTGCAGGTTCAATTTATGCTTGCCGGGAATTAATGAAAAAGCTTTTTCAATATCTTGACGCAGCTGTTCCGGTGTATGAGCAGCACCAGGATAATCCCCTGTTGCCATGATCCCGCCAGTTAATTCACCATCAGGATTTAGGAAACCTTTTACGTCATCGCCTTGCCAGCAATGCATCGAAATTTTTACATCTTGTAACTTCTTCAAGGCCGCGTCTGTGTCGACTCCGATTTCTGCGTAGCGGGCCTTTGCGTCTTGGTAGCGTTCTTCAACTGTTTTTGTCATTTTATTTCTGCTCCTTTTCTTTTATACGAATTGTTTTATTAAAGCTTGATATTTTTCAATAGCTTGATGAGTATCTTTTTGGGGCTGGAATTCTTTCATTGGGAAAGAATTTTTTATCCCTTCGCGTCCTTCTGCCAAGGTTCCGAATCCTTTGGTCGCTACCATCTGCACCATAATGTTGCCGATGGCAGTAGCTTCGCCTGGTCCAGCCAGCACATTGATGCCACAAGCGTCAGCCGTTAATTGATTCAAAAAGTCATTATTTGAGCCACCTCCAACGATGTGGAGTTGGGTAATCGTGCGACCCGTCATTTTCTCCATTTTTTCTAGTTCGACGGCATAACACAAAGCCAAGCTATCATAAATGCAGCGAGCCAGTTCACCAGCTGTCTCGGGTACTTTTTGATTTAACTCTCGGCAATAGTCTTGAATCTCAGTGATCATATTCTGCGGGTTCATGAAGCGCCGATCATTGACATCGATCAAGCTGACAAAAGCCTCTTCCTGACTGGCTAATGCAGCAAGTTCGGGATAAGAATACTGATAATCTTGTAGCCGAGCGACCTCTTGGATCAGCCACATTCCCATGATATTCTTCAAGAAACGAATCGTGCCCTGAACACCCCATTCGTTGGTAAAGTTCGCCTCGAATGCTTCTTCAGTCGAAATGCCTTCTTCGATCTCCACACCCATCAACGACCAGGTGCCTGAACTGATATAAGCCCAGTTATCACCTTTTCCCGGTGTACCTGCAACGGCTGAAGCTGTGTCGTGAGAAGCGATCGTGATAAATGTTGCCTCCGGCAGATCGTAGTCAGGAAACTTTTCTTTCAGGATCGTGCCTAAAATCGTGCCCGGTTCCACTATTTTGGGAAACAGCTCTTTATTGACACCGACCGCTTCCAACACCTCTTCATCCAGCTTTCGGGTTTTCAAATTCATTAGCTGCGTCGTTGAGGCATTGGTTTTTTCCAATACGGCATTGCCTGTCAAAACATAGCCCAAATAGTCTGGCATCAGTAATAATTGTTTTGCCTGAGCTAACTTCTGACGATCTTCTTTTAATAATTGAAATACTGTATTAAATGGTTGCAGCTGAATGCCTGTTTTTTCATAGAGTTTCTGTAAAGAAAAGTTTTGATCAAATTCTTCCATCGCCTGCTCTGTCCGGTTGTCACGATAGCTGACTGGTTGACTCAAGGCCTGCCCCTGTTCATCCAGCAAGCAATAGTCGACGCCCCACGTATCAATCCCGACATAGCATTCAGTGATTCCTCGTTGCTTGACTTTTTCTAAGCCAATCAAGATTTCTTTGATCAGATGATCGGCATCCCAATAGTCTGTCCCAGCTATTTTTGAAAAACCATTTTTGAAGCGATGAACCTCTTCCAATGTGATTGCTTCAAAAGGCTCCTTTTCTGAAAGCATCAAACGCCCGCTTGATGCACCGATGTCTACTGCTATATACGTTTTCGTCATAGTTATTTAACCTCTTGTCCCTGAGTAAGCTCTGAATCGATCAATGCTTCCTCATTGTTTCCATAACGTTCTTGGGTAATTTGTTCCAAGGTCTTTCCGCGTGTTCGCGGTGTCCAAACAGTTCCGATCACTAGCGATACCAGCAATAAACCGATCATGACCGTCCCTGCCACCGTGAAGCCTAAGTTTGCCAAAATCATCGGAAATACGATCGACCATATCCCGCAGCTTCCGCGAACTAAGAAGAACATGACACCTTGTGCCCCGCCGCGGAATTTCGTTGGGAATAATTCTGAGGCCCATAGAGCATAGAAGGCTTGAGCACCGATACCTGCTGAGATGCCCCATAGGATAACGAATACCCATAAACCTAACCAAGACATACCGACAAAGGTGAGAACGACCCATGAAGCCGCCGCCATGACAGCACCGATAAAATAGAATTTACGATGATCCACCTTATCCCCTAATTTGGCAAAACCAAAGTAAGAGCCCAGTGAAGTGAATATCCACATTGCTGCTTGCAGCATATTCGCTTGCGAGTTGGTCAGACCGCCGACAGTTTCATAAACAAATGGCATGAAGAAGCCCATCGCACCTGCAACCAAATTCCAGAATAAGTACACACCAACTAAAAATGCGATTGATTTTCTATTGACCACATTCGAGAATAGCTCTTTGTAAGGATGAGACTTTTCGGTCGCCGCTGCTTGCCGGGCATTTTCTTCTTCCCAGTCTTTGGATTCTTCCAATTGGCGCTGCAACAGCCAAGCAACGATGGCGACGATCACCAACGAAACAAATAGCAAACGATTACCAAGCAACCCTAATGGTGCCAAAATTACACCTAACGTGAAAATAATCGCTGGTCCTAATGACCACGCTAATTGAGAAATTCCGATGTTGTGAGCACGTGAATCTGGGTGCGCCATTTCAGCAATATATGACCATGATGCAGGAACTCCGGCACCCACTGATAAACCCATAATTAAAAATCCAGCCAATAACATCGGGAAATTCATAGCGAAAATAATAAATAATGCACCGAACATATACACCAGCAAATTATAGGTATAGATGAATTTACGCCCAAATTTATCAGCTAACCGACCGCCAACAAGCGCTCCAACCGCTGCTCCAAAGGCATTTGCGCTTAGCGCTCCTAGTAACCCCACCGCAAAACTATTTAGACCAAAATGCTCTGCCCATAATGTTAATCCGCTAGCGCCAGCTACGATACAGCCTGAATCCAAATAGTTGGTCAACGAAACGGCAATTGTTTCCTTTTTTCCTCCACTGCTTTGTCCGCTCATGTTTTACTCGCTCCTTAAATTTATTTACAAGCATATTATTCAATTTTTTGATTGCGCTTTCAATGACGCGAGTATAGAATGAGTGTAACGAATTTACAGGGATGTGTTGACATGCAAAAAATCGTAGAGGACTATTTACGCCATCATAATCAAATAGAAGAAGCACAATTAAATAAGAAAAAATTCGTCATGGATATCCCCACGCGATCCTTTCAAACCGCTGAGGATAATATGGTTTTGCTTAAAGAATACTTTCTAAAAAATAATTCGATTTATGTAAGCAAGCATCCACGCTTTGCGCCTTATCCAGAGCACAGCCATCACTTTTTAGAGCTGAACTATGTTTATTCTGGAAAATCTGTTCAGTACATTAACGGCAGACGTGAAGTAATTAACCAAGGAGAAATTCTTTTACTTGATCGTGGTTCTTCCCATGCCTTGGGTGAACATGGGGAGGAAGATATTGTCGTGAACATTATTTTTCCCAATGATAAAGTCGATATTGAATGGCTTTCCAGCCTGAATGATAAAAATAGCGTGCTGTTCAATTTCTTGGCTCAAACGATGGCGACTCGTTCGCGAAAAGAATATTTGATCTTCCGCTGCTCTGAGAATAATCATGTCCAGATGATTCTGGATCAAATGATCGACAAATATTTCACCGAACCAGTCTTTGCTAATGAAATCATTTCGTTATATATTCCGATTTTATTTACAGAATTGATCGGCAACTGCAAGTATGATTTCTACGAAGAAAGAAAGGATAAGACCAATCATCAAGTCGTGATCGATACCTTAAAACTAATCGAGAAAGACTATGCTGATTTGTCTTTGGAAAGTGCCGCACAGCAATTGGGCTACAATAAAAATTATTTAAGCAATATCATCAAGAAAAAGACCAATCAGACGTTTTCCGAGCTCTTAACCAAACAGCGTATGAAACAAGCCAAATTTTTAATTGAAAGTTCGACGTTATCGATCAGCTCGATTGTAGAAATGATCGGACTAAAAAATCGCAGCCACTTCTATAAGCAATTTAAAGAAGCCTACGATGATTTGCCAAATGCCTTCAGAGAACACAAAAAATGAGCCACAGAATTTCTGTGACTCATTTTTATAGTTTCGAACCAATTACGATACCAATAAAACTTAACAATAAGCCCAAGCCATACGATCCGAAGAAATAGCGATAAAACATCGGACGATCATTTTTCCATAAGACAAACAGCTCAAAGTTATAGGTAGAAAAAGTCGTGTAGCCGCCCATAAGTCCTGTTCCTAAAAACAAATAAATCGGATCGGACAAATGCAGACCAAAGAAAATCCCCAGCAAAAAACTTCCCGTCAGATTGATAAAAAAAGTCGCTCGCGGCAAACGTTTCGTCTGCGGTTCAAAATAATTATTCAATGCAAAACGCAGCATCGCTCCGATCGCCGCACCGCTGCCAACTAACAATGTCTCGATCATCTCGCCTCCACCCTTCTGTGGTAGATCGCTTCACCGAGTACAGTCATCGCCAAGCCGCCGACAAACGACAGCACTAAATAAAGAAAGGCCAACCCAATCTGTCCTGCCTGCACTAATTTCATCGTATCCAGCGCAAAAGACGAGAACGTCGTCAAAGCTCCGCAAAAACCGACACCCAGCCCTAAGACTAATCGTCCGGATACATCGATATCATTCAAAATATGTTTAACGATCCAACTAAAAATAAAGCACCCTAATAAATTAATCACCAGTGTCCCCAGCGGAAAACCGCCAACCGCAGGAATCCATACACCCGCCCAATAACGTGCTGTTCCGCCGACAAAGGCAAAGAGTGCAATGACTAAGTAGTCCAACATGCGTTTCATCTCCATCATTTCATTCTTTCTCACTATAAAACGAATGATTTTAAGTTGCAAATAATCCTATCTTTTTCATCAACTATTTTCAAAACGTGCTAAACTAGGGATATCTTGGGAAAAAAAGTGAGGTTTATGTATGAAGGGTATTATTTTTGATTTTAACGGGACAATGTTTATGGATTCTGATCTCCATGAGGCCGCTTGGTTGCATTTGATCAAAAAATATTCAAGCAAGAAAATGACTGAAGAAGATATTTTAAAAAATGTTCACGGAAAAACCAATGACGTGATCCTGCGTAATTTCATTTCACAGGCATTATCCGATGAAGAAGTCCAAAAATTATCTGACGAGAAAGAAGCGTATTATCGTGATTCCGTCTTAGCAAGTGCCGATCATAAAGAATTTACCGCTGGTTTGCGAGAAGTTTTAGACTATTTGAAAGCAGAAAAAATCCCCATGACGATTGCTTCTGCCTCGCCAAAGATCAATATGGATTTCTATTTTGATTACCTAAACTTAGGTGAATGGTTTGATTACGAAAAAATGGTTTGTCATACCGGCAGTTTCCCCGGCAAACCGGCACCGGATATTTTCTTGATCGCAGCAGAAAAAATCGGTGTCGAACCAGAAAACTGCATCGTGATCGAAGATTCTTATTCCGGCTTGCAGGCCGCCCGTAATGCCAAGATCGGTACGATCATAGCCATTGATCCAGAGGAAAAAAATCGCGCCGTTTTTGAAGCGGAAGATTTAGCCCCAGACGGAGTCATCGAAGATTTTACAAGCTTTATTTCAGATTATTTATAATATAAGAAAGGCTTCGCGAACTCGCTCAGCTTTTGAGCAATAAGACCAAAATATTTCTAAATTGCTTCTCAAATTTCGAAATATTTTTGCTTATTGCCGATAAAGCTAGTTCGTGAAGCCAGACATGGATATACCCGCTACAAAGTGATTTATTCATGTGAAAATTTTATACTTTCTTTATAATAAACAAAAGCCGCAACGAAAATTCGTTGCGGCGTTTGTTTAGATGATTTTTGCCCCTAAAGTATTTTTGAAGTGGTTCAATGCCCAAGTATGTCCAGTCGCATCAAAACTGGCTACGGCTTTTTCGGGTATCACCAATTGATAGCCTAAGTTGTACGCATCGACCGCAGTATGCAAGACACAGATATCTGTGCACACACCCGTCAAGCAAAGCTCCGTAATGCCGCGCTCCCGCAGGCGAATATCCAAATCCGTTCCGCTAAAAGCGGAATAGTGACGCTTATCGATCCAGTAAACATTTTTCTCCGTCTGGTTTGCCTGATAAAAATCAGCTAATGAACCATATAGCTCACGGCCGCTGGTGCCGATCACATTATGAGGCGGAAAAAGCTTATTTTCAGGATGGTATTGATCACTTGGATCATGTCCGTCAATAGCAAAGACGATGAAGTCTCCTTGTTGGAAATACTCTTTTGTTACAGCGACCAAGTCTTGTTCGATCGCTTGGCCCGCTTCACCTGTTGTCAAATTTCCGTCAGTAGCAACAAAATCATTCGTATAATCAATCGAAAGTAACGCCCGCATACCAGTTCCTCCTTTTGCTAAAATCCTTTAAGTAATCATTTTTTATTTTAAGTGATTTACAAACTCCATAACCAATTGCGCAGATAAAGTACCTGTACGGTTAACGAATTCTTCGTGTGTTTCAGTCGCATCACTATCGGCCGTATCACTGATTGCACGCACGATTAAAAATGGAATACCGAACTGTGCAGCGGTGTGTCCGATCGCAGCCCCTTCCATTTCCACTGCTAAGGCATCTGGAAACGCAGCTTTAATCTCATAGATTTTTGATGGGCTGCTGACAAACGTATCGCCTGAAACGATCAAGCCAACATGAGCGGGCTGATCCATTTTCTTGCTAGCTTCCAGCATCTCGCCTTTTAGATAGGTTGATCCTTCATAATAAAGCGGCATTCCTGGAACTTGTCCGATCTTATAACCAAACGTCGTAGCATCCACGTCAAAATAAGCCACCTTATCTGCAATTACCAAATCACCAATAGCCAGACCTTGTCCGATCCCGCCAGCAGTCCCAGTGTTGATGACCATGTTGACTTTATATTGCTGGATCAAGACAGAAGTCGTGATCGAAGCCAAAACTTTCCCGATCCCTGATTGAACGACGATGACCTCATGATTGCCTAATCCTCCGGAAATAAACAACGCTCCTGATTGTTCCCATGACACGGGATGATCTAAACTTTCTCTTAATGCTTTTACTTCTGGTTCCATTGCACCGATAATACCGATTTTCATAACGATTCCTCTATTTCTTATTAATATATTTTTTATTTTACAGCTAAATAAAGAATACGGCTAACATTACTACGATCAACAGCAGTAAAACCAAAATAATCGCTTTATTTAGAAAACTGCTGCGTTCTTTTTGCTTCACTCGCTCGCTACTGCGGGACTTTGTGACAGGCTTGTTCTTCTTCAATTCTTTGCGATAGACTGTGCTGATTTCTTTTTCGCGTTTTTCATAGGCTCGTTCGGCAGCTTTGCGTTGTTCTTCTGCCAAACGTTCCTGCTCTTCTTTTCGCTTTCTTAATTCGCTGCGCGTCACCAGGGGTGATTGGCTCATGCGTAATCCACTCCTTGTTCTTACTTCTGTTTTTTATACTGCATCAATTCCCAATAATTGACTGCAAAGATCGTCTTTGCATCACAGATCAATCCGTCTTGGATCGCTTGTTTTGCTCCTGCCATAGTCAATTCGTAAAGTTCTAAGACTTCATCATCATCTTGTGGTCGCGGATTCTCCACCTTAACCAGATCAGTCGCGGCATAAATATATAATTTTTCATTGGAAAATCCTGGTGATAAATACATTTCATTTATGTAGGTTAATTCTTCAGTACGATAACCCGTTTCTTCTTCTAGCTCCCGCATCGCTGTCTTCTCCGGATGCTGACCTTCACCGGGATCGATCTTTCCAGCCGGAATCTCCAACACGACTTTTTCTAATGGTTTGCGAAATTGCTTGACCATAATCATTTTATCTTCTTTTGTGATCGGGATGATTCCCACACCGCCATGATGGAAAACTAATTCACGTTTTGCGGTTCCGCCCATTGGCAAAGCGACATCATCCAAATAAACGTCAATGATTTTTCCCTTAAACAATTCTTTACGTTCAATCGTCTTCTCTTCAAAATCTTTATACTCTAACATTACGGCACTTTTCCCCCTTTTTAAGGAATTAATTTTTCAAGTCGTTGACATCCGATTCCACTGATTATACTAAAGTGAAGCACTCAACTGACAGCTGGTAATATAAGTAATTCTTTTTCAAAAAACTAAAAAAATATCTCTCTTTTTCACTGTGCAGCGTAGCTATTCGACGGTTCTGCCTTATTGTATCACAGAAAATTCTTATGTTTTTTCTAAATCTGAAAAATCCATCTTTAGTCCGATACTAATTCTATAGAAATTCATGCTATGATGAGCGTGTAAAGAAATCAAGTAATTTGAATAAATAATGTGAAGGGTTTTTACTAGACTAGGAGGATTATTATGCGAAGGAAAATATTCCCTATCATCATCGCAGCAATCGGCATTCTCTCCTTTTTCGAAGGAGACTTCGGCAACTATATCGTTTTTCTTATGTTAGCTGTTGGGTGTGGGCTGATTTATCGTGGTTTTAAAGGAAGAAAAATACAGCCGCAAAAAGAAGAATTACCATTTCTTACAAAAGAAAAGGAAGCATACTATAAAAAATTGGGTATGAGTGAACGTGAAATCGAATTGTTCCGCGAAACAATGAACCTTTCGAAGCAGCAAGTTTTGCGTTTGCAGCAAAATATTCAAAAAAATGCCAAGCTAAAAGCGATCGATTTGCGTCATGATACGCTGAAGGCTGCCAAAGCTTTGTTTAAAGAATTGGTAAAAGATCCAAAACGTTTACCAGAAGCAAGTCAGTTTCTTTATACCCACTTGCCGAATATCGTCGATTTGACTGATAATTATGTCGAAATCAACGGACATGAGGTCAAGTCAAAAGAAGTTTATGGTAAACTAGAAGAAAGCGCACAGATCATTGATCAGATGGCTGATTTAATCGTGAAAGACTACCAACAATTCGTGTCTGAAGACTTAGAAGACATGGATGTTGAAATTTCGATTGCGAAAAAAAACCTTGATCGCGACCCTGTGTCAACAAAATAAAAAACATCAACAAAAAAATCTAGCTGAAGCTAGATTTTTTTCGAACAGGAGGACATACTATGGAACCAGAAAATAAACCAACAACCAAACCGGTCGATTCTACTTTAGACGACCTGCTTAGCAACCCTTTTGGCACCGATTCTTTAACCCCCGTTCAACAACAAGAAATTTCCCACCTGCAGTCGCAAGAACAAGCAGACCGCTTAGTGGATAAACTACCTGAAGAACGCCAAGTACAAGCTCGCGAGCTTGCCAAAAAAATCGATGTCAATGACTCGCAAGCCGTGATCAGTTACGGATCGACGGCCCAAACAAAATTGAGCGAATTCTCACAATCAATGCTGAACACCGTATCTTCACAGGATATCGGACCAATCGGTGATTCTTTGAACCAATTGATGTATCGCTTAAATGAAGCCAACCCTGACGAATTACGTGTCGGCGAAGGCAATATTTTCCAAAAAATGTTTGGGAAAGTTAAACAATCGATCTATGAGATCACTACGAAATATCAAAAGATCGGTGCACAAATCGATAAGATTGCAACAAAATTGAACGTCGAAAAAGATGGTCTATTACGTGACAATCAAATGCTAGAGACACTTTACAACAAAAACAAAGATTACTTTGATGCTTTGAATATCTACATCGCTGCTGCTGAGCTGAAGATCGAAGAAATGAAGCTTACGACGATTCCAGAAGCGACAGAAAAAGCACAGGCTTCCGGCGATCAAATGGATGTGCAAGTCGTTAATGACTACACACAATTCTTGGATCGTTTAGACAAACGGACCTATGATTTAAAATTAGCTCGTCAAATTACGATCCAGCAAGCACCGCAAATTCGCTTGATCCAGAATACCAACCAAGCGTTGGCTGAAAAGATTCAAGCTTCTATTAATACGGCGATTCCTTTATGGAAAAACCAAGTAGCGATCGCATTGACTTTATTACGTCAAAAGGATGCCGCTACAGCACAACGTCAAGTATCTGAAACAACTAACGATCTATTGAAGAAAAATTCAGAGATGTTGAAGATTTCAACGATCGAAACGGCCAAGGAAAACGAACGCGGCATCGTCGATCTGGATACATTGCAGCAAACTCAAAACGACCTAGTCGAAACATTAGAAGAAACACTGCGGATTCAAAAAGAAGGCCGCGAACGTCGTCAACTAGCCGAGATCGAAATCGGTCACATGGAAAACGACTTGAAACAAAAATTAATGGAATTGAATTCCGGACAATAAGATCAAAAAAATTAGCGAGCCGATGCGGCACGCTAATTTTTTTTATGCTTTCATATATCCTAACACGACACCGCCGACAATAATCAACAGACAGCCGATGATGACATAGTACATTTCTTTTTTGGACTTGCGTTCGCCCAGCAGGAAAATCCCGCCTAAGGTCGAAATGATGATCCCCATTTGTGATAATGAGAAGCCAATCGCTAAGCCGATGTTTTGAACGGACAATAGCATGCAAATATTCCCGATCCCCCACAATAAACCTGAGGCCATATTGCGCCAAACATAGCGGTCGATTTTCGCCTTGCGAAAGGCAAAGATACTCGCGCCGACTAACATACCGACACTTTGCGGTAAGATAATCGCCAACGGATTAAGTCCTGCCCAAGTGATGATAATCGTATAAACACCATAACCTAAGGTCGAAAAGATCAATGCACGAAAACCTTTGCCGAAGTTCAACATGCCGTTATCGGTTTGTACGCCGCTTTCGTCATCCTTACGCGCCGTTAAGTAGGCACCAAGAACAAGTAAAGCCAATGCGATAAACCCTAGAACGAAATCCTTTGTTTTTGTCCATTCATGGAAAAATACAGCACCGGCGACGGTATTCAAAATCAATTGAAAGCCGGTTGAGATCGGCAAACCAACCGATACCCCCATAAATTTCATTCCGTGGAACTGTCCATTCTGACCGATCGACCAAAAGAAACCTGACAAGAAACCAATTAATAATATCCAACTGCTCATTGCTGGCTGAACGATAAAATAAGTCACTAATGCAAAAACAAAAGCACCCATCGTCATTCCTAAGGTTTGCTGGTTGGCGTCGCCGCCTAATTTCCCGCTTACCAGAGCAATGCTTCCCCATGCTACCATCGGTATTAGGGCAATCAAAATACTCATAAACTTACTCCTTTTTTATAAAAGCAGAACAGACTCGTTCAGCTTTGCCAGTTCCACTAATCACGCTAAAGCGTGAAGTGGAATGGTATGCGTGACGAGGATCAAATTCATTTTTCGCGTTTTTCGAAAAATGATTTCCTAAATAGGAATTAGCTTGAGCAATAAGTCCAAAATCTTGAGAAATCGCTCCTCAGATTTACCAAGATTTTTGCTTATTGTCCAAAAAGCTAGTCTGTACAGCCCGATAATTATTCACAACTGGAATAGTTTAGCGAAAAAAAGGAAATTAAGCAATCAAAAACTGAAAATTTACCGTTCTTCATGATAATAATCTAATCGTGGGAAAAATAATGTCATCGTCGTTCCCTCATTCATCGTTGATTTTGCTGTGATCGCCACGCCGAGCTTTTCAGCGAGCCGCTTAGCTAGATAGAGACCAAGTCCGGTGGAATGCTGCTGGGCTTTTCGTCCATTTTCCCCAGTAAAGCCCTTATCAAAAATCCGCCCCAGATCCTCTGGCGGGATACCGACTCCGTTATCTTCCAAAATCAAGGAAACACCCGCGCTTTTAGCTTCAATCAAAATATTGATCTGTCCGTTGTCTGGCGTGTACTTGATCGCATTACTCAATAGCTGACGGAAAATAAATTCGATCCATTTGGCATCAGTTAGCACCTTTGCGTCATTTTCCGCTAACGTTAATTGCAGATTTTTTTGGATGAAGTAATTGGCTTGGCTGCGAATGATCGGCTGAATGATTTTTTTCAACGAATATTCTTGGATCAAATAATCATTCACGAATTCATCAGAGCGAGAATAATACAAAATCTGCTCCACATATTCATCGATCTGCTGGATCTCATTTTGCAGCAAAACAAACTTCTCATCAGGAATATCAAACTCAATCGAATTCAAGATCAAATCCACGGCCGCAAGCGGCACCTTGATCTCATGAATCCAAGAATCCATATAATCCTTTTGATCCTTTTGACTATTTAACAGCTGCTCCAGCATCAAGTGATGCTCTCGTACCTGCTGATTCACATATTCTTGCACCAGCCGTTCTTCATTATTCGTCGCTGATTCGACAAAATGCTGCAGATGGGAATCCTCTTCTTTATCAAATTCCTTGTACCAGTTTTTCCGCCGATAATAGTCGATCGTAAAAAAGAGAAAGACTAAAAATAATTGCAAAACCAATAGATAGCTGAGATTGTCCCAAAAATTACGCAATCCGGGCGTTAGCCAAACCATAAAAACCAACAATAAACTCAAGACTGCCCATCCCAATAGGACAAGCAGACGATCTTTTAAATACTTGATAAATGTCATAGCCGCTCCTTATGGGACGATATATCCTTGTCCAACCTTCGTTTGAATATAGTCTTCAATGCCTGCTTGCTCGATCTTGCGCCGCAAACGATTGATATTGACCGTCAGCGTATTATCATCAACAAAGCGCTCATCATCCCATAATGCCCGCAATAATTTATCCCGACTTAAAATTTTCCCGTGCTGCTTCATTAAAATAAACAGCAGACGGTATTCATTTTTGCTGAGATCGACGACTTCATCCTTGATCGTCATACTGCTGTTGTCGATATTCAGAGTGATCCCATTGTGTTCCAGCTCCTCGCCGCTTTCCGCGTAGTTGTATGAACGGCGCAGCAGTGCGTTGATCTTCGCCACTAAAATATCGACTTGGAAAGGCTTAGTGATATAATCATCAGCCCCCATGTTCATCGCCATGATCTGATCCATGTTCGTATTTCGGGAAGAAATAAAAATAATCGGAACCTTGGAGACTTCGCGAATTTTTTGACACCAATAGTACCCATCATAAACCGGCAGATTGATATCCAATAAAACAAGCTGGGGCGCGATTTCTTCAAATTCCTCAAAAACCTTATTAAAGTCTGTCGTTTGATAAACGTCTAATCTCCATTTTGTTAACTCTTCACCGATTAATTGACGAATCACTGCCTCGTCTTCAACGATCATGATTTTTGCCATTTTATTCCTCCACTTTCTATTACTTATCTGGTCATGAAACCTTTGTTATCATCATATCAAAGAACAGAAAAAAAATGAAAGACGATCCTTTCAACATTAATTTTTGGTAAAATCAATAAACCCTAAATTATCATCGATCATTCCGCCTTCGCCCGATAAGCTGAAGGTACTCAAGCGCGGATTAAACTTGATCGTCATTTCCTCTTGCAGATCTTCTTTTGAATAACCCTTGATCCAGAAATCACCGATCTCTGACGGAATTTTTTCGTCGTAATCAGTCTTTTCCATCTCTGTTGAAATAATGTTAATAGAAAATTGCGTCTGCATATGGATCATGGCGTGCTGCGAATAAGGACCAACGCCATCTTCAAAGGTTAATAGTAAAATCTTGTCTGCTCCTAAATGTGCAGAAATTTTTTCTTTTGCTGCGTCATCAAATGAAATGTGCATAATTCTCTCTCCTATTCTGGAATCTTTAGTCTTTATTTTTTTAGTCGCGTGAGAAGTTGGAGTGTAGCTAACTCAATAATTTTTCTAATCACGCTAAGACGTGAAGAAAAACTCGCAGCTAGCTCCTGTGTAAGGAAATCATTTTTCGAAAAGCGCGAAAAATGATTCTATCCTCGTACGCATACGATCCAACTAAACCTCACGAACTCTTACATACTTTAATATTTTTACTTCTCTTGAACATAATTACACTTTGAGAAATTGGACTGGCAGCTAGCTCCTGTGCGATGAATACATTTTTCAAAAAGCGAAAAATATTTTTATTGTCGTACGCATACGATCCAACTACATCTCACGAACTCTTACACACTTTAATATTTTTTCTTCACTCGAACTTAATTACACTTTGAGAAATTGGACTGGCAGCTAGCTCCTGTGTAAGGAAATCATTTTTCGAAAAGCGCGAAAAATGATTCTATCCTCGTACGCATACGATCCAACTAAACCTCACGAACTCTTACATACTTTAATATTTTTTCTTCTCTCGAACCTAATTACACTGCGAAAAGTTGGACTCGCAAAAGCCCCTACGTCTGACTCTTATCATCAGACGAAGGGGCTTATTTTGCAAGTAATCTTACTTATTCAATTGTTGATCTAGTTTCGTCAAATCAATCTGGGTGTCTTGTGCCAATATTTCTCGGAAGATTGGTAATTGTTTTTGGATTTGATCTGCTTGATCGTTTTCTACCTGCATCACCAGCAATGGTTCGTGCAGGCTTAAACGCAGCAGCATCCAGCCTTTGCCGTAAGGTTCAGTGACAGAAAAACGTACGCCTTCTTGGTTTTCTGGATTCTCTGCAAAACCTGTTTGCTTCGGCAGCTCCACACGGAATTTTTCGATCATTTGCTTGCCGGCTTCTTTATATTCTTCGCCGCTGATTGTGTAGCGAATCTCCAGTGTTTCCACCGGCTGTTCCAGCTCGGCCATCAAATCGGTCAGCTCACGATTTTCCTTTTGCAATTTCGGCAGCAGCATCAATACTTTCGCAATCACATACGCGCCATCATCTAGGAAATAATTTTCTTTGAAAGCCGCGTGGGAGCTGGTCTCGATCGCTAACTGACAATCGATCCCCTCTTCATTAAGTTCGATCGCTTTATTAATGACATTCCGATAGCCGGAAATATAACGGTATTGCTTGCCGCCTTTTTCTTCAATGAAGTTTTTCAAATGATCCGAGGTCGGTGAATTGGTCACGATCGTACTGCCGGGATGCTCCTGCAAGACGATCGCTGATAGCACTGCGATCAGATTATTTCGATTGATCATTTGTCCATCATTCGAAACGATCGCCGAACGGTCGACATCCGTATCGAAAATTACTCCAAGATCGGCCTTGTTATCCAATACGGCTTGCTTAATACTTGCCATCGCTTCTTTATTATCAGGATTCGGGATATGGTTCGGGAAGTTACCGTCCGGTTCTAAAAATTGTGATCCGCTAGTATCCGCACCGAGTACCGCCAATACTTTATCCGCAAAGTAGCCGCCAGCACCATTTCCCGCATCAACGACAATCTTCATGCCCTTCAATGGTTGGTCAGTGCCGCTGCCGCGTTGGATTTTTTCTACAAGGTCAGCTGCGTAACGAGATAATAGATCCGCCTGCTTCACATTTCCAGCCGCCGCTTCACTTGCTTCGGTGTGAGTCAAAATGTAGGCGATATCACTTTTCTCTGCGCCGCCTGTTTGACTGAAAATCTTGATGCCGTTGAAATAAAACGGCAGATGACTTGCCGTCAGCATGATCCCCGCATCACAGCCGAACTCCTCAAACTGAGTCGCCATAAATAAAGCGGGCGTCGTTGCTAAACCAAAATCCAAGACCTCACAACCAGCCGTCTCAAAAACCGCTACCATCGCACCCTTCAACTCAGGACCAGTCAAACGACTGTCGTGTCCGATCCCGATATTAAATGGACGCTTCACACCTTTATCCGTCAACCAATTAAGAATTCCATTCGCGATCAAACGGGCTTCGTCAGCCCCTAAGTTCTTTACTTTATCCTCAGCATTGATAGCGATTCCACGAATATCTGAACCATTTTGTAATTTTGTTAACTCCATTGATGAACCTCCTTCTTCCTATTTAATAAGTTTTATTTTCAGACCCTCTAACATTTCAGCAAGATAGTTAGCCCTAGTTTATTTCCTTGCATCTGTTTTACATACCTTGCAAAAAGCGAAACTGATATCCTTCAGTCTTACTTTTAGTTCATTATACCAAAAATCCCGAAAAAGAAAGCCTTTTCCGGGAAATTTTATCAATTTAAGTAATTTCTACTCTTTTAAATGACACGCGATTGCGGATTCTTTTTCGCTTGGCGTTTCTTTTTCCAGCGAATTCTCCAGTCGACCAATCGATCCATGACAAAGGTCAACCCTTTGAACAGCCAATAAATTCCAAAGGTTAATGGAATGACGAAGAACAAATTTCGATTCCACAGTTTATCAAATTCAAAAAATTCTCTGAAGAATAGATAACAGCTTAGGTAAGCGGTGCTCAACGTTGCAATCAGGGCAATCTTTTTCTTATCCAACGGGAAGGAAACTTTATACAATACCAACAGTCCTACACAGCCTGTCAAAAAGACCGACATGGTCGAAGTCGCCTGATAATCCAGATCAAACAATACGTTAGCCAACTGAATGATCATCACGGCGCTGACGACTGTCAAAGCCCCAGGTAAAGAAACACGCAAAATATTATTCAAGAAGTCGCCCTTGATCCGCTCATAGCTTGGCTTCAAGGCCAAGAAGAAGGATGGAATCCCTACCGTCAACGCATTGATCGGTGTTAATTGCACCGGTTCAAAAGGATAAGGACTGGCGATAATCATGAAGATCACAGCCAAGATCAGCGAATAGATCGTTTTAACCAAATACATCGAAGCCACACGTTCGATATTATTGATGACACGGCGCCCTTCATTCAAGACATTTTGCATCCGTGCAAAATCTGAATCCAGCAAAATGACATCCGATGCCGCTCTTGCAGCACTGCTGCCATTCGCCATCGCTACTCCGATATCCGCCTCGCGCAAGGCCAAGACATCATTGACTCCATCACCGGTCATGCAGACTGTATGATCTGCTTTCAAGGCATGAATCAAGGATTCCTTCTGCTTAGGAGTGACGCGCCCAAAGACTGTCGTGTGATTCACCAGCGCATTATAATCAATCGGCTCATCTAAGCTCGACATATCGATAAACGTTTCAGCGTTTTTAATTCCGGCTTTTTGAGCGATTTTCGATACCGTCAACGGATGATCTCCGGAGATAACCTTCAGCTGCACATCTTGCTTTGCAAAATAGCCGAACGTGGTCCGAGCATTTTCCCGCAAGTTATCTGAGATGATCAAGGTAGCCAGCAAGCGTGGTTCGTAGATCAGCTCCTCCTCCAAAATATCTGGGTACTCCACTAAAACAAGTACACGCTGTCCGTCTTCTAAATAAGGCTGAATCTTATTCTGCATTTCAGATGACATTTCTTTAAAAATAAATTCCGGTGCGCCAAATGCAAAGCTGCCTTGATCCTTAAACGTTACCCCGCTCCATTTTCGGGCAGAAGAAAAGGGAACGACTTTTTCCACTTGCCAATCCTCAACAGCAGGAAAAGCTTCGCGCAATGCCTTCGCCGTCGCATTCTGATCCTTTAACTGATGCAGCAGCGCTCCCATGATCGTTCGTAAACGATTATCGGAAATGTCCTCCAGCAATGCCTGTTCAAACTTCAATGTGCCGTCGGTGATCGTACCAGTCTTGTCTAAACAAATCACATCTACCCGCGCCAATGTTTCAATCGAAGGCAATGCTTGAACCAGAACCTTTTTCCGTGCCAAATTCGCCGCACCTACTGCAAAAGCCACACTCGTCAGCAGCATCAAGCCTTCCGGAATCATACTGACTAACGCCGCAACAGTCCCTAGAACCGCTTGCTTGATAGAATCCGAAGCTTGGTACTGACTATAAAAAAGCCCCAGGCCGACTGGAATGATCACAATCGTTAACACAGCGATCATGCGGCTCAAGACTTTCGTCAATTCCGAGTTGCCAGTCTTTTTCGTCTTTGCTTCACTCGTTAGCTGCTCGGCAAAGTTATCCTTGCCAACAGCCGTTCCTTGATAAAAGCACTCGCCAGCAGTCACGAAGCTGCCGCTGAATAATTTGTCGCGCTGTGCTTTTTGTACCCGATCCGCTTCACCAGTCAGCAGCGATTCATCCACCTCGACACCAGCGCCAGCTAATAAATTCCCATCTACAGGAATCTGATCGCCATTTCGCAAATAGAGAATATCACCTAAAACGATGTCCTCCTGATCAATCTGCTTCAAACGCCCATCTCTTAAAACGATCGCCTTCGTCTTAGCCAAGACCGATAACTTGTCGATCGTATGCTTTGCTCTTAATTCTTGAATAATCCCGATCAGCGTATTAATGACGACGACTCCGAAAAACAAGGTATTTTTCGGCGAACCGACTAACAACACCAATAAGGCCAATACAAAGTTCAGAATATTAAAGATATTAATCGTATTTTCTTTAATAATTTCTTTGTCCGACTTTAATAGATTCTCTTCCACTTGATTGATCTGTCCATCTTCTATTTTCCGCTGAACCTCAGAAGCTGTTAGACCCTCCAGCCCTGCTGGAATCTCAACATCATCAAAATTTTCTTCCACCGTTTGAACTTCTTCCTTTTTCTTCATCCGGTTTCACCTCATCTCATTTATAACCATGTTTTTACAGCGAAAAATATGATTTTTACTCTATACTCATCTTAACACGACTTGGATTTTAAGTCGGATGGGAACCCTGCAAAGCAACCTTCTTTTAATTTTTGAATAAAATTTTCACCTGTCTAACAAAAAAAGAGAAGCCTAAAAAGACTTCTCTATTGCTGATAAAAGATTTGAAAATACTTTTTTCTATTCCTGTTCTCTCTTTAACTCTTCCAGCTTCTCAATGCTTAATTTGGTGTACTTGGAGATCATTTCTAAAGGAAGATTGTCTTTCAACATTGATCGAGACACCTCAATTTTCGCAAGTTCCATTCCTTCTCTCACTTTAGTAGACATAACCGCATTGTTAATAGCTTCGGCTTTGTTCATTTTTTATCCCTTCCTTAACACTCTTTTCAATCAAACAGCCTACTGCTCCTGCTCTCTCTTCAACTCTTCCAGCTTCTCAATACTTAATTTGGAATACTTGGAGATCATTTCTATAGGAAGACCATCTTCTAACATCGATCGGACAAAATCAATTTTCTCAAGTTCTCTTCCCTCTTCTCTACCTTCTTCTTTCCCTTGTTTTATCCCTTGTCTCATTCCTTTTTTCATTCCTTGTTTTAAACCTTGTTCCAGCCCTTCTCTTCTGCCCTGATTCAACTTAGTAGACATGACCGCATTACTAATAGCCTCGGCTTTATCTATTTTCATAATCATTTTTTGTTCCTCCCTTCCAAGGTTGTAAAAGTCGATTCGGTTTTTGGCTTCTTTGATATATTCAGGGGCACCCGTTGCGACTTCGCCGGTTTTCAGGAATGTTTGCCAGTGATGCACAGCGGAGTTTAGCTGAATATTTTTACTTTTCAGACTTAAAAAGCATAGGATCAACAACTCTTCTTCTTGGTCTCCCAAAAATGGCTGCTGGGTCTTTTCATCAAGTAGTCGAAAGCGTCGCAGGGCATCTCCTTGCGCATCGGCTAAGTGAAAATCAATGATATTGATGCCATACGCCGGATGCAAACTTGAAAACAGATTATCCTTGATAATGTTTTTGCTTTTCTTTTTGCCTAATGAGGAGCGAAAAGCTTCGATTAGATAAAACAGCGCTCGCGAGTTGAAATGATCGTGGGGTTGTATCTGGCACTCGATCGTTGTCTGGGTGCCGTCTTCTGTTGTAGCCAAAATATCGACTTCGGTATATTGGATTTTCGGTTTTTGTTGTTCTTTTTCGTAATTACTAATATAGCTGTCAATATGATAGGTTTGCTTGGGTTGCAGCTCTTTGAAATCCGTTTCTAAAAGATCATTCACAAAGGCTTTGAGGATATGCAGGGAATCTTCGGAGGTCAACATCTTTTTAAACAATAAATCATTTGTGGGTAAATACTTCTTCATCTTTTCGCACCTTTCCAGATAGTCGCACTCTGCTGAAAAGGCTTTTCTTGCCCTCATTATAGCATGGGAAATGGCGTACTATCAAAGTTCTTCACTGTTAAGGTACGCGGAAATCGGGAAATTATTGGAAGATATCAATTTCTCTTTTATGTAAAATACACGACACAAAAACGGCTCAATCATCTTAATTGATGACTGAGCCTTATGCTAACAATATCGCATTCAAAAAATCTGAATTCCTGTAAAATACGTACAACTAACTATTGGCACCTTGTTTAGTGAATGTATACCTTATTATCAAGGCTTTATCACTTGATTACCAGTCTCGTGATAAAGTGCCTTTTTTATTAT
>NZ_NGLG01000001.1:2321759-2322819 GCF_002140655.1 Enterococcus sp. 3H8_DIV0648
CTCCTTCTATACTTTGAATACATTTCTCCATAATCGTCTGTCTCTTTAACAAAATCTATTTTTTCTTTTTTAGGTTTCCTTTTCTTATAATTCTTATCATTAATTTCTCTAGCAACCTTGGCATTGTATTCTTTGTCTATTTGTCCATGAATCGCTAAAATGGCGGGAGATGTTTTCCTAACACCTCCCGCCGTTCTCTTTCGTGCTGTTGTTTCTCAAACTCTTTCACTGACGCATGTTGCTTGCTGGCTTGTTTCTTGAACGCTTTATCTTGATATATTTTCAAGGATTTTGGATCGTCGTACTTGAGTCCCGCCTCATTCTACTTCTTATTCTTTTTAACCAAAGCAATGACTGCCGCAACTAACCCAGTTCCAATGAATCCCGGCCAAACTGTTGTAATCATGTTTGTCCGCGGATATTGTTTCGCTTGGGCTGTTGGATAGACCTTTTTACTTACTGGTATATTCGTTGTTCCCACAGGTGTTGGTGCGGTTGCGTCTTTCAAAGTTAGTCCTTTGATCGCTGCTTGCAGTTTAGCCAATACCTGTTCGGTTTTGAGTGGATCAGGATTGACCTCTTTTAATAAATCCTCGGCAGCCTTTTTCGCTTCTTGGTAATTCTTCCAGCTGTCTTCGGTGTAATCCTGTTCCTTACGATTCTTTTGATTTTCCTCTTTTAGAATGTCTTCAATGACTTCTATTGTCTTGATTTTTTCCCATTTAGCAGTTAGGGTTTTGTCGCCGATCGTTCCTTTTGGCAGTTCGGTCACTTTTGTCTCGCCGTCATACCAGCCTAAGAAGCGATAACCGATTCGTGCTGGTTCTGGTAATTTAGCGACAGAATTCTCAGTGGTGAACGAAATCGGATCAATTGCGCTACCACCTGCACTGTCAAAGTTCACCTTGTACGTAATTGCTTCATATTGCGCCATTAACCGCAAGTTTCCGATCGTTCCTGCTGCCAAACTGCGAACGATGGCGTCATTGCTTTGTGTACTGCGGTTTAATTTCTCTTCAGAAACCAACCAGCCCAAGAAACGATAGCCCGCTCGTTCTGG
>NZ_NGLG01000001.1:2322919-2325440 GCF_002140655.1 Enterococcus sp. 3H8_DIV0648
GATTTTGGATCGTCGTACTTGAGTCCCGCCTCATTCTACTTCTTATTCTTTTTAACCAAAGCAATGACTGCCGCAACTAACCCAGTTCCAATGAATCCCGGCCAAACTGTTGTAATCATGTTTGTCCGCGGATATTGTTTCGCTTGGGCTGTTGGATAGACCTTTTTACTTACTGGTATATTCGTTGTTCCCACAGGTGTTGGTGCGGTTGCGTCTTTCAAAGTTAGTCCTTTGATCGCTGCTTGCAGTTTAGCCAATACCTGTTCGGTTTTGAGTGGATCAGGATTGACCTCTTTTAATAAATCCTCGGCAGCCTTTTTCGCTTCTTGGTAATTCTTCCAGCTGTCTTCGGTGTAATCCTGTTCCTTACGATTCTTTTGATTTTCCTCTTTTAGAATGTCTTCAATGACTTCTATTGTCTTGATTTTTTCCCATTTAGCAGTTAGGGTTTTGTCGCCGATCGTTCCTTTTGGCAGTTCGGTCACTTTTGTCTCGCCGTCATACCAGCCTAAGAAGCGATAACCGATTCGTGCTGGTTCTGGTAATTTAGCGACAGAATTCTCAGTGGTGAACGAAATCGGATCAATTGCGCTACCACCTGCACTGTCAAAGTTCACCTTGTACGTAATTGCTTCATATTGCGCCATTAACCGCAAGTTTCCGATCGTTCCTGCTGCCAAACTGCGAACGATGGCGTCATTGCTTTGTGTACTGCGGTTTAATTTCTCTTCAGAAACCAACCAGCCCAAGAAACGATAGCCCGCTCGTTCTGGTCCGTCGGGTAAAGGAATCGATTGATCGGAAATCGTATAGGTGATCGGACTAAGCCCTTCATCCGCAAAAGTAATCGTGTAGGTAATTGCCTCCCATTTCGCGGTCAGTGTGCGATCACTCGTTCCACCAATTGGGATCTCAGTCACTTGATTTTCACCTTCGAACCAGCCCATAAACTTGTAGCCTTTTCGGGTTGGCGTTGGCAAAGATGAAATTTTTTCTTCTATTGTATACGACATTAGATCGATGGCATTGCCGCCGGCGCTGTCGAAGGTCACTTTATAGGTTACTGGCGTCCATTTCGCAATCAACGTCCGATTACCCGTTTCGCCTTCCTTAATATTCGTTACCTTTTCTTTTCCGTCATACCAGCCATCAAACGTATAGCCAGAACGGGTTGGCGTTCCAAACGAGTCGATTCCTTTTTCGATCGTGTAATTCTTACTGGTAGTGGGCTTGCCGTCTTTAGTATCAAAAGTAACGGTATAAGTGATCGGGTTCCACTGCGCATAAAGCTTAACCTGTGCACCGTCTGTTTTGGATAAATTTTTGACCGCTTCTTTATCTGAGTAACTGTCTCCACCGCCACCAGATTCTTTATTCCAGCCGTCAAAATCATAGCCTTTACGAGTAAATTGATTGGCAGGCAGCAGTAGCTCTTCATCGACAGACAACTCCTGATCGCTCATAGTTCCTTCGCCGTCGTTAGGATCAAACTTGATCGTATATCTAGCCTTCCGCCATCTTGCGGTCAACTCGACAGGTTCAGTGATTTGCTTATCAAAAGTGAACGGTACACTATTAAGCGTCCAGTCATCAAAAATTAGGTCTCCCTTTGTTCCTTTATAGTCAGGGGCATCCGCTAATTTACCTTCAAAAATATACTGAGGATCAGGTGTATTGCCACTTCCACCATTTAGATTAAAGGAAACCTCGTGTTTTTTCTGAATGGTGTATACATGATTTTTAGATGCTCCAGTTAAATTATTATGTGCAGTCGTAAAATCAGCGGTTGAATCATAATCCGCTTTATATTCATCCTTCACCCAGTGATAAGTCGTTTTTCCTGAGTTAGCGGGAAGGCCACGTAAAGAATGACCGCTCTGAAACTCAAAGTCTGAAGACAGTGTAAACTTTGAAAGGTTGTCGCTGCCATAAAACATCCCACCCATATCCAAAACATTGCTCGTATTCCAGCCGGTTAAGTTTAGGTCTTGCAACTGACTACAACCACGAAACATCGCAAACATAATCTGAACTTGGCTCGTATTCCAGTCGGATAGGTTTAACTCTTTCAACTGACTACACTCATAAAACATAGAGTACATATTAACTACTTTGCCCGTATTCCAGCCGGTTAAGTTTAGATCTTGCAACTGAGTGCAAGCATAAAACATCATGCTCATATCCTGAACTTGACTCGTATTCCAGTCGGATAGGTTTAAGTCTTCCAACTGACTACACCCACTAAACATACTGCCCATATTCTCTACTTTGCTCGTATTCCAGCCGGATAAGTCTAACTTTTGCAACTGACTACAACTATAAAACATAGCGTTCATATCATATACTTTGCTCGTATTCCAACCAGATAGATTTAACTTTTTCAACTCACTACAGTCTGAGAACATAGTGCCCATATACTGAACTTGGCTTGTATTCCAACTGGATAAGTTTAAGTCTTCCAACTGACTACACCCACTAAACATACTGCCCATATTCTCTACTTTGCTCGTATTCCAGCCGG
>NZ_NGLG01000001.1:2326570-2327400 GCF_002140655.1 Enterococcus sp. 3H8_DIV0648
GTTACGTTCAAATCTTTCAACAGATCACAGGAAAAAAACATATAGCTCATATCCTGAACTTGACTCGTATTCCAACCAGTTACGTTCAAGTCTTTCAACGTATTACACAAACAAAACATATAGCTCATATCCTGAATTTCCGAACAATCTGCATTCCCAAAATCCGCAGAGGTGAGTGTGGTATTAGGAGTATACCCGCCACTACCCGACGGACGAGCAAACAAATCCTTAAACGTCCCTACCAGCTTAACAGGCGTCTCCCCTTCACCAGCCGATTCAATCTTGAAGGTTTGCGTTACCGCCTCAGTCTTATTAGCCATCTGATTTTTCAACACAGTTCCCAAATCAATTTCCACTGGTTTCCCATAAATCTTCGCCGGAACGGTGATATGGGGCGGATCACCATTGTAAGAGGTAATCTCCATATAGCTTCCTTTATCATCAAACCCCCATCCCTCAGCAGTAGGATTATCTAAAGTCTTAATCTTATAAGTATGATTTGTTGCTGTCTCAGCCAAGTCATTATGCGCTGCAATGAAAGCCTCTGTTGAATCATACATTGCGGCAGAATCATCCTTCACCCAACGAGAGTCCGCATCAAGAAGCCCACGTAAGCCAGTATCATTTTTAAACTCAAAGTATGAAGACAGTGTCAATGTTGAAAGGTTGTCGCTGAATAAAAACATTCGTTTCATATCCTGAACTTGACTCGTATTCCAGCCGGATAAGTTTAGGTCTTGCAACTGAATACACCCACTAAACATATAGCTCATATCCTGAACTTGGCTTGTATTCCAGCCGGATAAATTTAAGTCTTTCAACTCACTACA
>NZ_NGLG01000001.1:2335117-2337964 GCF_002140655.1 Enterococcus sp. 3H8_DIV0648
AAAACATATAGCTCATATCCTGAATTTCCGAACAATCTGCATTCCCAAAATCCGCAGAGGTGAGTGTGGTATTAGGAGTATACCCGCCACTACCCGTCGGACGAGCAAACAACGCCTTAAACGTCCCTACCAGCTTAACAGGCGTCTCCCCTTCACCAGCCGATTCAATCGTAAAGGTTTTTGTTACCGCCTCATTTTCATTTGCCATCTTCTCTTTCAACACAGTTCCCAAATTAATTTCCACTGGTTTTCCGTAAATCTTCGCCGGAACGGTGATATTGGTCGGGTCACCATTGTAAGAGGTAATCTCCATATAGGTTCCTTTATCATCAAACCACCAACCTTCAGCAGTCGGATTATCTAAAGCCTTAATCTTATACGTATGATTTGTTGCTGTTTCAGTCAAGTCATTATGCGCTGCAATGAAAGCAGTTGTTGAATCATACATTGCCGCAAAATCATCCTTCACCCAACGATAGGTCGTATCTCCTGAATCATTAGGAAGCCCACGTAAGCCAGTATTATCTTTAAACTCAAAGTCTGAAGACAGTGTCAATGTTGAAAGGTTGTCGCTGAAAAAAAACATTCGTCCCATATCCTGAACTTGACTCGTATCCCAGCCGGATAAGTTTAAACTTTGCAACTGACTACAACCAAAAAACATCCCGAACATAGTCTGAACTTGGCTCGTATCCCAACCGGATAGGTTTAAGTCTTTCAACTGAATACAGTCAATAAACATTGCGCTCATATCCTGAACTTTGCTCGTATTCCAGCCGGTTAAATCTAACTCTTTCAACTCACTACATCCATTAAACATATCGCTCATATTCTGAACTTTGCTCGTATTCCAACCGGTTAAGTTTAAGTCTTTCAACTGAGTACACCCATAAAACATAGAGTTCAGATTAACTACTTTGCTCGTATTCCAGCTGGATAGGTTTAAGTCTTTCAACTGAATACATCCAAAAAACATAGCGTTCATATCCTGAATTTCCGAACAATCTGCATTCTCAAAATCAACAGAGGTGAGTGTAGTATTAGAATAATATCCGCCACCCGTCGGACAAGCAAACAACTCCCTAAACGTCCCTACCAACTTAACAGGTGTCTCCCCTTCACCAGCCGATTCAATCTTGAAGGTTTCTGTTACCGCCTCATTTTCATTTGCCATCTTCTCTTTCAACACAGTTCCCAAATTAATTTCCACCGGCAATCCTTCAATCTTCGCTGGAATGGTAATATTCACCACGTCACCTGTGTATTCTGTAATTTCTACATACGTTCCTCGATTTTCATACTCCCAGCCTTCATCAGCAGCATCGCTTTGAGGTTGTGGTTGTGCGCGGGTTTTGGCGGTGTCGGCTTGTTGATCTGTTTCCTCTGAGATCTCCGCCTCATCAGCTGCCTTTGATTCAGTTTCTGTTGGTGCTTGGGCATCATCAGTTGTAGTTGGTGGTGTTTCTTGTGCTGCGCCTTCTTGATTTGCGGTGGTCGGCGGTGTCTCTGCGCCAAGTTCGCTGCTTGCTACGGTCGATAAAACGCCGTTGCTCGGTTGTGCTTGTGCTGCTTCTTCGGTCGTTGTTTCTGTTGCTAATACTTGTAATGGTACAACCGCATAACTGCCTAAGACGATCAGTACACTTCCGGCAACACTAATTAATTGTTTATTGATCTTCTTGTAAACAAATCGCTGGATTCGTTCACCATTTTTTCCCATTCTTTTTTTGTTCATCTCCATCCCCCAGATCCTTTATCTTTTCCCTTTAATTCTAAGCAAACTATTCATTTTCATTGTAATTACTTCACGTTAATTATAACCTATTCTTGATTATTTTCTATGCGAATGCATTATTAAACTATAAAACGAAAAATTATTTATTATCTGTTTGATTGTTTAATTCTCCGCAAAAAAAAGAGAAGCCTCAATCGACTTCTCTACACCATCCATATAAACCGCGTCTCCAACAAGTTTCGATGATCGGAACGATTATCAATATCCTGAATTAAGGCACGAAAGCATCGCGTTTTCTTCCCTCGAAAAAAATACAAAAATAGGAAAGGGGAACCTAGGCTCCTCTTTCCTGACTTTAGTCCATATCAGATCATCAAAAATCTCTTTTATATCTTCAACATCTTTTAAGCTGAAAAGCTGTAAAAGTTTTTATTATTTTTCATAATGGGTCCAAGCTGAATAAATCTCAACAATTCTTTCTTCCTGAGTGGGTTTTAACTTTTCGAATGCTTGAGTTGGTATATACGGGGTATCTTTCAATGTTTCGACGATCTTCTGAAATTGAGCGGTTAAACTGAATTGTTTGATTTTCTTTAAATCAGCTTTGGCCGAGTTTTTAATTCGGACAGTATAATTGCTCATTATAAATTATCCCAATCAATTTCATCAACGTCTGTAAATCCGCTGTCATCTTTTTCTCGTGCTCTAACAGTATCTAAAGTTCCAGTTTGTTCAAGAAATAATGTCTCTTGTATTGCTTTCCAATCATCTAGTCCAATTAGCACTGCGTTATTCTCACTACGGTCACTGATGATATGAATCTCTGTATGATTTTCATTTACTTCTTTCAGTAGTTTATAGAAATTTTTTCGCGCAGTGCTAGGATTTAACGTCGTATTTGCCATGTTCCAAACCTCCCTTTTATATCTTAAACATTAACGTACTTAATTTAGTACGACAACAGAGTGGTTGCTTTCTTTAAAAAAACTAATTGAAATTCTCCGCTAAAAAAGCGCTATTTTGGCATATAAAAAAAGCGCAAAAATTTGCACTTTAAATGATTCATATTTTTTAAAATCCACGTTCATAGTATGACCATACAGAAAGAATTG
>NZ_NGLG01000001.1:2338064-2342363 GCF_002140655.1 Enterococcus sp. 3H8_DIV0648
CGTTCATAGTATGACCATACAGAAAGAATTGTTATTGTTTTACTTTCTTCATCAACACTATAAACTAAACGATGTTGAATATTCAACCGTCTTGAATAATAAGGGAATCCAGTCAATTTTTCATAAGGCGGAGGAGATTGAAACGGATTTTCTTGAATGACTTTAATCAATTCATCAAACTTATTGTTTAAATGAATACTTTTTAATTTTGGTAAATCCTTACGAGCATTCTTCTTAATTTTTAAATGGTATCCCAATCAATTTCACCCAAATCTTCACTTTCCTCATTTTCAAAGTGCTTGATTCGTTCTATCACACCCGCATTCTGTAAGTAGATCGTTTCTTGTAAGGAATTCCAATCGCGTTTACTAATCATGACAACACTTTCATCATCTTTAGTATTCGATATCTCAACAGGCTGACTGTCTGACACCACATGCTTAATGATTCCATAAAGATTCTTTCTTGCATTAGTTGGAGTAATAACTTCCATTTCTTAATCCCTCCTTGCTTTACTAATATCTATACACCTATTATAGCGTACGTTTTAACGTACGTCAAAAACAGGCTTTTTCTTGCCCTCATTATAACTTGCTATCAAAGTTCTTCACTGATAAGGTACGCGGAAATTGGTAAAAACATTTTAAATAAATCAACTAAAATTCTCTTGCTAGATAACCGTCAGGCCTGACGCAAAAAAGAACCTGAGACATACATCCCAGGCCCTTCTCTAAATTATTCTACTTCTTGTTCTTCTTAATCAAAGCGACTACTGCCGCAACTAATCCTGTACCTACGAATCCCGGCCAAATGGTTGTAATCATGTTTGTCCGCGGATACTGTTTCACCTGTGCTGTTGGATAGACCTTTTTGCTTACTGGTATATTGGTTGTCCCCACAGATGTTGGTGACGCAGTTGCATCTTTCAAAGTTAGTCCTTTGATAGCAGATTGAAGTTTCGCCAATACCTGTTCGGCTTTGAGTAGATCAGGATTGACTTCTTTCAGTAAATCCTCGGCAGCTTTTTTGGCTTCTTGATACACTTTCCAGCTGTCTTCGGTGTAATCCTGTTCCTTACGATTCTTTTGATTTTCCTCTTTTAGAATGTCTTCAATGACTTCTATTGACTTGATTTTTTCCCATTTCGCGGTTAGGGTTTTGTCGCCAGTCGTTCCTTTTGGCAGTTCGGTCACTTTTGTCTCGCCGTCATACCAGCCTAAGAAACGATAACCGATTCGTGCTGGTTGAGGTAATTTATCTACCGGAGTCTCAGTGGTGAAAGTAATCGGATCAATTGTGCTGCCGCCGGCGCTGTCGAAGGTGACTTGATAGGTTACTGGCGTCCATTTGGCAATCAACGTACGGTTGCCTGTTTCACCTTTTTCGATCTTCGTTACCTTATTTTTTCCTTCGTACCAACCCTCGAAGGTATAGCCGAGACGAGTTGGTGAATCAAACTTATCGATTCCTGTTTCGATCGTATATGTCTTTGGTGAAATGGATGAGCCGTTCTTACTATCGAAATTGATCGTATAAGTGATTGGCTTCCACTGCGCATAAAGTTTTACCTGTTCACCTTCTGTGGTTGATAAATTTTTGACGGCCTCTTTATCTGAATAACTGTCTCCGCTCCCATCAGATTCTTCATTCCACTCAACAAAATCATACCCTTTACGAGTAAATTGATTTCCTGAGAGTGATTTTTCTTCATCGATAGACAGTACCTGATCACTCATAGTTCCTTCGCCCTTATTAGCATCAAACTTGATTGTATATCTGGCCTTGCGCCAGCTTGCGACTAACTCGACAGGTTCAGTAATTGGCGTATCAAAAGTGAACGGCAGACTATTGAGAGTCCAGCCATCAAAAAATAGATCCCCTTTTGTCCCTTCATAGTCAGGGTTATCCGCCAATTTACCTTCAAAAATATACTGAGGATCAGGTGTCTTGCCGCTACCATCATTCAAATCAAAAGAAACCTTGTATTTCTTCTGGATCGTGTATACATGATTTGTTGCTGTTTCAGTCAAATTATTGTGTGCTTCAGTAAAAGCATTGGTTGAATCATACACATCTGTATAGTCATCCTTCACCCAGTGTTGGGTCGTTGTTCCTGAGTTAGGAGGAAATACGGGTAAAGAATGATAATACCCAAATTTAAAGTCCGACGATAGTGTTAAATTTGAAAGTTTATCACAGCTTGAAAATATACCCATCATATTCTGAACACGGCTCGTATCCCAACCTGATAAGTTTAATTTTTGCAACTGCGCACAATTAGAAAACATAGCATCCATAACAGTAACATTGCTCGTGTCCCAACCTGATAAGTTTAATTCTTGCAACTGCGTACAGCCAGAAAACATATCATTTGTCCATTCCAATTCACTTGTATCCCAACTGGATAGGTCTAACTTTTCCAACTGATTACAATTTTCAAACATATCATTCATCCACCGAATTTGGTTTGTATCCCAATCTGATAAGTCTAACGCTTTCAACTGTGTACAGTTGTAAAACATACTGGTAGTGTACTGAACACTGGACGTATCCCAACCTGTTAGGTTTAAGGATTTCAACTCACTACAGAAATAAAACATAGCGGCCATATTATGAACATTACTCGTATTCCAGCTGGATACGTCTAAGTCTTGCAACACAGTACAATTCTCAAACATAGAGCTCATATTCTGAACTTGGCTCGTATTCCAGCCGGTTACGTTCAAATCTCGCAACTCACTACATCCACGAAACATATAGCTCATATCCTGAATTCCCGAACAATCTGCATTCCCAAAATCCACAGAGGTGAGTGTGGTATTAGAATAATACCCGCCTCCACTCAACCTTCTAGCAAACAAATCCTTAAATGTCCCTACCAACTTAACAGGCGTCTCCCCTTCACCAGCCGATTCAATTTTGAAGGTTTTTGTGGGCGTCTCATTTTCATTTGCCATCTGATTTTTCAACACAGTTCCCAAATTAATTTCCACTGGTTTCCCGTAAATCTTCGCCGGAACGGTGATATTGGTCAGGTCACCATTATAAGAGGTAATCTCCATATATGTTCCTTTATCTTCAAAACCCCATCCTTCAGCAGTCGGATTGGAGAAATCCTTAATTTTATAAGTATGATTTGTTGCTGTCTCAGCCAAGTCATTATGCGCTTCAATGAAAGCAGCTGTTGAATCATACATTTCCGCAAAATCATCCTTCACCCAACGAGAGGTCGTTTCAGGAAGCCCACGTAAGCCAGTATCATCTTTAAACTTAAAGTCTGAAGACAGTGTCAACTTTGAAAGGTTGTCACATCTTGAAAGTATACTATACATTTTCTGAACACTGCTTGTATCCCAACCGGATAAGTTTAATTCTTGCAACTGAGTACACTCTTGAAACATAAAGTTCATATCCTGTACTTGTTTCGTTTCCCAGTTGGATAAGTCTAATTTTCGCAACTGACTACACGATCGAAACATGGCGTACATATCCTGTACTTGGCTCGTTTTCCAGTCAGTTAAGTCTAAGTCCTGCAACTGACTACAATTATCAAACATCAAGGCCATATCCTGAACATTGCTCGTATCCCAGCCGGAGAGGTCTAACTCTTTCAACTGATTACATGAAATAAACATCGAGGCCATATTCTGTACTTGGCTCGTTTTCCAGCCGGATAAGTCTAGTTCTTTCAACTCCATACATTCTATAAACATAAATTCCATAGTCTGAACTTGACTCGTATTCCAACCAGTTACGTTCAAATCTTTCAACGTATTACACAAAGAAAACATATAGGTCATATCCTGAATTCCCGAACAATCTGCATTCCCAAAATCAACAGAGGTGAGTGTAGTATTAAAACCATATCCGCCACCCGACGGACGAGCAAACAACGCCTTAAACGTCCCTACCAACTTAACAGGTGTCTCCCCTTCACCAGACGATTCAATTTTGAAGGTTTCTGTTGGCGTACCATAATAATTTGCCATCTTCTCTTTCAACACAGTCCCCAAATTAATTTGCACTGGCAATCCATCAATCTTCGCCGGAACGGTAATATCCACCAAGTCCCCTTTGTAATCGGTGATTTCTACATAGGTTCCTCGATTTTCATACTCCCATCCTTCATCAGCAGCATCGCTTTGAGGTTGCGCTTGTGCGCGTGTTATAGCGGTGTCAGCTTGTTGATCCGTTTCTTCTGATTTTTTTGTCTCGTCAACTGGCTTTGGTTCGGTTTCTTTTGGGGCTTTGGCATCATCAGTTGTAGTTGGTGGTGTTTCTTGTGGTGCGGGTTCATCA
>NZ_NGLG01000001.1:2342463-2353200 GCF_002140655.1 Enterococcus sp. 3H8_DIV0648
CTGTACTTGGCTCGTTTTCCAGTCAGTTAAGTCTAAGTCCTGCAACTGACTACAATTATCAAACATCAAGGCCATATCCTGAACATTGCTCGTATCCCAGCCGGAGAGGTCTAACTCTTTCAACTGATTACATGAAATAAACATCGAGGCCATATTCTGTACTTGGCTCGTTTTCCAGCCGGATAAGTCTAGTTCTTTCAACTCCATACATTCTATAAACATAAATTCCATAGTCTGAACTTGACTCGTATTCCAACCAGTTACGTTCAAATCTTTCAACGTATTACACAAAGAAAACATATAGGTCATATCCTGAATTCCCGAACAATCTGCATTCCCAAAATCAACAGAGGTGAGTGTAGTATTAAAACCATATCCGCCACCCGACGGACGAGCAAACAACGCCTTAAACGTCCCTACCAACTTAACAGGTGTCTCCCCTTCACCAGACGATTCAATTTTGAAGGTTTCTGTTGGCGTACCATAATAATTTGCCATCTTCTCTTTCAACACAGTCCCCAAATTAATTTGCACTGGCAATCCATCAATCTTCGCCGGAACGGTAATATCCACCAAGTCCCCTTTGTAATCGGTGATTTCTACATAGGTTCCTCGATTTTCATACTCCCATCCTTCATCAGCAGCATCGCTTTGAGGTTGCGCTTGTGCGCGTGTTATAGCGGTGTCAGCTTGTTGATCCGTTTCTTCTGATTTTTTTGTCTCGTCAACTGGCTTTGGTTCGGTTTCTTTTGGGGCTTTGGCATCATCAGTTGTAGTTGGTGGTGTTTCTTGTGGTGCGGGTTCATCATTTGCGGTGGTCGGCGGTGTCTCTGCGCCAAGTTCACTGCTTGCTATGGTAGGTAAAGCGGCGGTGTTCGGTTGTGCTTGGACTGCTTCTTCGGTCACTGTTTCTGTCGCTAATACTTGTACTGGTACAATCGCATAACTGCCTAAGACGATCAGCACACTTCCAGCGACACTGATCAATTGTTTATTGATCTTCTTGTAAACAAATCGCTGGACTCGTTCAGCTTGTTTTCCCATTCTTTTTTTGTTCATCTTGATCCCCCAGACTCTTTGTCTTGCCCGTTTTTTTGTTGATAAATCAGCTATTTCACACTATTAATTATATCTGATTTTGAAAGTCGTCCCTGTTTATAACTGGAAAAACGGACAACTATCTTTCCCATTAATTTTCAATTTTTTGAATAAAAAAGGGGGAACAATTGATTGACTATTCTTATTAAATAATTCCGCGCAAAAAAAAGAGGCCTCAAATGACCTCTCTAACTCTTTCAATAATTTTATTCGCTACTTATTATTTTCCGCCACCGCCTCATCTAACGCTTGAACGACTTGTTGATACTGCTCATCATTCATGTGTTCCCGATAGGTTTCTTTCAAATGTTCAGCGGTTTGGGCGTCGATAGTATCTTTGTTTTCTTCAATATTTTTAAGAATTTCAGTCATATCTTCATCATCTACTTGCACAGGGGAAGTAATCTCTGTGAGAAAATCTTCTATCGGAATAATCGCGTCTTTTTTCGGCAGTTGAATAGATTTATCATTGTTTTTTGGTTTTTGATTCATCGTCATTTTTATGGTGTAGCTTGCATCGTCGGCTGTACTCTTAGCTGTGATCTTGCCTTGTTTGGTATGCTTTTTCGTATCCAAGGTTAGGTCGATCGATAGGCTTTTTAGTTTTTCTACTTCTGTATCCTTTGGCTTTTCTTCTTGGTTGGAAAGATAGTTTTGGATTTCTTTCTTCGTAAAACGATGCGTCAGTTTGTCACCGTCTTTTTTGAAGGTGTCTTTATCTAGTTTGTCGATGTATTTAGAAAGATCTTCCGGCAACTCCTTTTGTCCTGTTGTCTCAGTAGCTTCTTTTTGTGTCATCAAGATATATTTTCCTTCAATGTTCTTCGTTTTTACCGAATGAAGGGGAATATCTGTCCCAAATTGACTCATTAGTTGGAGTGCCGCGTTGTAAGGTTCCGCATTGGCATACACATCCTTTGTTTGATGATCTGAATAAAAATCAAAAGGAATTTCCTGACCAAATGCTGTTAATTGAAGCTTCACATATTGATTCTTCGTTTTCTTTTCCTTTTGATAGGAACCTGTCAGTGAGACTCCTTTTAGCTGCTTTTCGATCACATCGAGCATCATCTTTTTTTCTGGATCAGAGGTATTATCCTCGACATCGATTGAAAGGCTATCAATCGTCAGATCAAAGGTTCCACTGTTCATCTTCGACTGTTTCTGCAGCTCTTCTTTGTATTCCTCTTGTGGAGTCACACCTCCACCACACCCGCTGATTACTCCCAATACCAGCAGCAACCCTACAACGATCCCATACTTTTTCATCCTTTTTTCTCCTCTCTCCCTAAAAACTTCCCTACTGTTGCTTCACTAACTTTTCATCCACACCATCCAGATATACCTGCTCATACACCGAATCATGCAGACGATACCCGCGTCCCCAACAGGTTTCGATGATTGGTCCTTCGACACCTTGTCCTGCTAGTTTGTCCTTTAGGTGTTTGACCATCACAGATAGCTGGGACATGCTGGAGTTACTCTTGCCGCGGTTCCACATACGGAGGCAGAGTTCTTCTCTCGCCACTGTTTGTTTCTGCTGAAAGAGAAGTTGAAACAGCTTCACTTCACCGCTGCTTAATGAAAATCCAGACATTGGGCGTTTGTCTTCGGCTTTCGGCAAAAAGACGATATTGCCTTCTTTTCGGACTTTTTCGCAGCTGAGTTTTTCCCGCAAGTCTTCTAGGGTTGGCTGACTGCCAATCCACTCAGTCAAACCGTGGCCCTTCCATTCTTCTAGCTCTGTCTCGTCTAATCGTTCATCGGATTTCCGCAGGATCGACATCTCATTGACGCTCAGTGCTCCTAGCAGCTCCTTTACTTCAACGTTTGCTAATGTCTCGCTTAGAATGATTAGATCAAACATACGGATAATCTCGTGGTTCGAGTTCTGTGACAGGCACAGCTCGATCATCAGCTTCGAGGTGAAGACTTCATGCCCTAGCTGGCGCAAACGCTCCTCAAAGGCTTGTTCATTTAATGGATTATTGGTTAATAGTAAAATTTGGCTCATGATTATTCCTTCTTCCTGCTTTATATACTGACACGTTGCGATTGGTTATGGAGTTCGCCTTTTAGCAAACACTGATAAAAATAGGCGTTCAACTGGTAGCCTTCGCCCCAGATCGTGTGGACGGCTTCCTCGATTCCATAGGTTTCAAAGACTTTTTTCCTGATTTTCGTCACTGCTGAGGAGAGTTGGCTCAGCTTGGAGTTTTGATTTTTAGAACGCCACCCGCGGCAAAGTTCGTCGCGTTTTAAAGACAAGCTCTTGGCGTCCACCAAGCGTTGAATGATTTCCTTTTCCAGCTTGGTAAAATGAATATCGGAAAAATACAACGGAAAGGCTTTTTTATTCTTTCCTGCTAATGAACGGGTTTCGTAAAATGGCTGCGTCATCTGACCTTGGTTAAACTCTACTTGCTGCACCAAGCTTTTATGAAGCAGCTTTTCTCTCAGCCGTTCCAGGGTAGTAGCCGCTAGGACCCAATCGAAAATATGCCACTTATCCCATTCGGATACCGCCTCTGCAGACGGTTCTTCCCCCACAATTCTGACTAAACAATCCGTGCGAAACTGCTCCCCGAACTCCTTTGCTTCGCCTTCTGAGATTGTCTCGCTCAGAAAGATCCATTGAAAGGACTTCATGAAGTGATCCACGCGGCGCGCATTCTCCCACATCTCCCAGATTGACACAGAAACCAATACTTCATAATTCAACTTTTGGAGCTGCTGCTGCAAATAGGTCTCCACCGAGATATTTTTTGTTAAGATCAATATGCGATTCATTTTCCACCTCGTTCTTGTGTTGTATAGACAACTCTTTTGATATGTATAAACCGCCCGAAAAATCGAGCGGCCTTTTCTAACCGACTAACTGGTTCTGGATCAAGACATATAGACTGATACTAAGACCGATCCAGATGATCGCTAAGAGGAACATTCCCCAGTTCGCAAGTAGATATGTTAGCTTTTTTTGTTGGGTCTGTTCGCAAAAAGACAGATCCTTCACTAGGAAAAAGATGGCTAGGATAAGGGAAAGAACTCCCAATCCCGCAGATAGCCAGACATAATTGTACATAGTTTCCTCTCTCACTTTCCTTATGGTGTTGTCGTCAATGTCCAATCCAGATCAGCCTCGTATTTCAAGCCAGCGATACCAGAATAAGCCAGTAAATCTAACTCAACATCATTGAAGGCATAGTCTAATTGATAAACACCCTGTGCTGCCCCATTTGTCAAAGCAACTGTCGTGCCGTCAGAAAAAATAGTTTTATTCCCAATTGAACCTACACTAGACAATGATTCATTGTCTTTATTGTAGTTTTGAACCTCTTTCAGGTCCCCATTGTTCAGTTTGATACTCGTTGTCGTAGGCAAGGTTTTCGATCCGCTGGTGAACTGACTGAGTTTCACCGTTAAATCCCAACCGACCAAACTTTCTTGATCTTTATAGCGAATATACGGGTTGTAACCCGCTTGATAAGACGCTGCGTCTAACCCTTTCGTTTGCGCAAAAGGTTTTACTTCTACCTCTCCAAATTCGAATTTAGGAATGTTAATCAATCCAGCATTCCCAGTTGGATTCAAATTCGGTTCGTCTGGATCATCAATGCGGACAAAGTTTTCTGCCGTTAATGGACTCACCATATTTCCTGTTATTTCGATCTCCGCTGGCAAGACTTGGTTCACCGCACCAGTCGCTGTGTCGGTAAATGTGATATCTGCAGACTGACCCATTGGAATATTGACCCCTGTTAGAGTCACACCAGTCAACCAGTCCCCTGCACCAACAGTAAAGCTTGCAGGAGCACCACTAGAAGGAGTTATTGTTACCTGCGTAGGATGAGATAAGCCGGACGCCCAATTACTCGTAGCTTTCAACGTCAAATTGTTTAAAGAAGACGTCCCTGTATTGCTCAATCGTGAACTCCATGAAACATTATCTCCGCTCGAAACAACCTGTGGTGTCGGAGTAAGATCCAATGTCGCTGTCGTGTTTCGCGCTTGATAATGGTAGCGAATTTCTTTGTTACCTTTGATATTATTCACCGCATAGGCTGGAGAAGCAATCACGTTTCCTGGGTCATCCGTCACATTCTCCCAACCAATAAAATCCCAAATGCCGCCACCACTATCAGTGATCGTGGCAGTAGCTGAACCTGTGAAATGATCATTGTCATCAATCGAATTTGTAGCTGGGTTTCCTGTCATTGCTACTAGTGTCGTCCCATCTGATCGATCCACCCATTTTTCTGTGATGGTATGTTCAGTCTTCTTATAGACATACTGAATATTCTTATTTGCATCAATCAATACAGAAACCGGAGTCGTCGATGGACGCATCGCGCTCATTGGTTCACTATCCAATTTCCATCCTTGATATTCCCAATCTGCCCCACTCGTATCAGTTTTCGTTGCAGCAGGAGTCTGGATAAAGGTATCACCATCTCCTAAAGTTTGCGACGTACTCCAAGAGGATTCGATCGTGCCTCCAGAGGTATCCACATAATCCTCAGTCACTACTCGAAGCGCTCTTTTGTTGTAAACGACGTGTACTTCATTCTCTGGATCATTGACCAACGTAGCATTAAAATCAATTGATGGCGGATGAGTCGTATCCATCGTTGCTTTTTTACCTGCGCCTTTATACCAGCCTTCATAGGTGTAAATAAACCCAGAGTCTGCATACGTTTTAGGCAAGCTAGAATCATTGGTCATCTTATAGTTGAATGGTTGATCTATAATATTTACATAATGTTCATTCGTGTATCCGGAAGGAGCAGGAATCAAAGCACCCGTTTGATCTTCAAAAACTTCCTTCACTTGATAGTAGATTATAAAAAATCGTAAGCGGTCTCCTTCTCGTCCCAATGAATACAATTTTCCATAATTAGTAGAATTACTCATAGTTCTAACTCCAATAAAGATATCATCATATCCAGCAAGCGATAGAGGTGTGTAATACGAACTATGTGGCACTATTTTATAAGTATCGTCAGCTTGTTTTGTAAACTTAATTGAGGCCCCTGTATATGCGCTATTAATTCCATTACTGCTACCAGTGTATTTATACCAAGTAAAATTATGTTGTGTAAGTTTTGATAGACTTGGAACTCCCAACCCCACATATGCTTCTATAGATCGAATATAAGGCATAGGTGTATTAATCTTCATATTCGATAACCATTCATAATAATCGTCATATTCTTGTATCGTCAAATCGATTTCTGGGATGTTTAATGCAAAGGTATTTTTACCAGATTCTTTTGTGATTGATAACGGGTTAGCAGAAACAAGTATTGAGGGGCAATTTGTCCCAGGTGGCGCAGCCCCCGCTCCACCATACCCAATTCCTTTAGCAATAACATGGGTTGCCTCCATTCCCATGGGTTTGGGAATTTCATTTCCTTGTTTATCGAGAAATTCAAAATACATTTTGAATGCAGGATCATTGTGTGTGAATGGGGTAGCCTGACTTATTTGAGGATTGCCAATCATTATTACTGAAAAAAATAATAAAGCTAAAAGAAAAACTATCTTTTTCATCATCTTACTCATGCATTATTCCTCCTCCCTTTCCTAAGATAGAAGAAAACCAGCATCACTAAGAACACACCTGCAAACGGCAATGCCAAATGAACGAGCTCCCCTGTACTAGGCAATAGTTTGTTGTCGGCGTAATAGCGAGTCGTTCCACCTGATCCCCCATCACCATTTCCCCACCATAAGAAGCCGCTCCTTTTCTCATTCGTATCTGGTAACGAGGACGCACTTGGAACTGTACTGCTGCTGGAACTGGTAGAGCTGGACGAACTTGCGCTCGTTGTAGAACTCGTAGTGGAACTGGTCGTAGAGTTCGTTGTAGAACTTGATGTACTACTGGTTGACGATGAGGTACTTGTCGGATCGTAAAATCGAACGCCTACTGGACTCTCTGTTTTATAGCTAGTCGCATAGACAGTAGCGCCGCTTGTACATAAACAAAACAACCCTATAAGCACATACCAAACTTTATTCTTCTTCACGTATCTCCCTTCCTTTCTTTCGTTTGACGAAACGAATAATGAGCCAAGCAGTGATGATCGCGGTGATCGTACCCATCACATAGAAACTTGTTGTCCACCAAGTCGGGATAAAGATACGGAATACCGTTTGTTTATTCATCTTCTTCGCCATATCACGAGTAATCGTGAAATCCTGTTTGAAGTCCCAGCTCTTCTTCTCTCCCTTGACCTTGCCGATAAAGGTGTAGTCTCCCGCCGTGACCTCTTGCAATCCCCAATCAATCTGGAATGGAAAAATCGAATTCGGCGCGATCTTGACATTCTCCAGCTTGTTCTTCGCCAATGCCTTCTTTTGCCCTTTGCGGACGATCTTTCCTTCTGCCACTAGTTTTTGCATGGCTTCTGGGTGTGGATTTTGGATACTAGCCTCCAAGACTTTACTCCCATAATCAAGTTCTGGCTGGACCTTTGTCAGCTTCAACTCTGTCTCACCGTAGACAGGCGCGAAATCTTGTTCCGTCAGCACCAATCCAATGGCATAACCATAAGTGTTCTTAACAGACATACCCTCGGACTCTTTTTCTTTTTCATCGGATTTCAATGATATTCGCACACCACCAAGCAAGATACCTTGAAAGGATTCTGCCGGCATCTGAATATCGATATCCGCCTTGCCTTCGGTGTAAGCATCCACTGAGACTTCTTTATTCTTCGGCTTTGCCACATCTGCGATCGGCAGCTTCATACTGGCATCCGGTTTTTTGTCTCGCTCGTCGTATGTAATCAAGCCATTTTTATTTGTTGCGGCATTGATGACTTCTACTTTATAGGTCTGCTTCTTATCAGAGGTGTTTATGATCTTTACTTGGATCGTTTGTTTCTGTTCAGGCGTCATCAATAATTGATAGTAACTCACACGATCATTGATCTGATTATCTGGCAATACTGCCTGTACGGTGAAGCCCGCTCGTTGTTCATTTTCTGTGATTTCGTGTTGTGATTCCTTGGTATCTTCCGCAACCCCTGTGATGGGAAAAAGAATCATTACTACTAAGCTTAAAATCGGGAGTAGTCGTTTCATGTTCGGCTCCTTTAGACAAGACAGGTTGAAGACAACGTTCTATCTTCAACCTGTCATTTTTCATACTTTTCTATTCATTAAATTGAATCTGTTAATGTCCATTCGATCGTTCCTTGATACACTTCATTAGCTAAAACAGCGTTCATAGCTCCTGCTGGAACCTTTAAGTTGATACTGTTGAATTCACCTTGCCAGTACCCTTCACCGCGACCATCTGCGGCACCTAGAGATGTTTCACCAGAGGCACTCATAACAGTTGTACTTGTAGTAGATAATTCCAGTAATGGACTTGATGCCAAACCAATTACCCTATCTGGTGTATGAGCATCAAAACTCGGAGTTGTTGCGGTTACTCCCCATGGCCCTGAAGGTGTTGGTGTTAGCTTATTGATACTTTGCTCCATCGTAATAGTTGCACCCGTTAGTTGCTTAGTTGGGCTAACTTCTAGGTGATCAGCTAATTTCGCTTCTAGTTCCCAACCAGCGGCACGTTTCCCACGAACATCCCCTACTGCAAAATGTTTGGTAGTTGGGTTACTTCCAGTAGCTGTCCCTGGTACCACTCCTGGATTACCTTCCAAACTGGAATCAATTGGAATCAAAGTGTCTGTTGTAACAATACTTGATGGAATAGCCGTTTCCGCAAAGTTGAATTCTTTTGGAACATAAATCAAACCAAAATCTGTTCCAGCCGGTGGTGTGACTGGTGGCGTAACTGGTGGTGTTACCGGTGGTGTAACTAATTGACCTTTCTTAAATGTTACAGAACCAGTAGATTCCTTTTGATATGAAGCTGCATCTGCCGGTAATGCCGTGGTAACCAATACCCCGCCTAGGAATGCTGCACTTAACAATCCTGTGACTAATTTTTTCTTATTCATCTCTTTTCTCTCCTTAATATAATTTAATTTTTTATATCTATAATGTACGGAAATGGTACATTTGATATTGGGCTAGGTAAAACTTTTTTGATTACGTTGAGATTACTTTCTTTCGAGTTTTATTTAAAACTATGAACCTCTATAAAAAAACGATGAAATCACCATTTATAGCTATACTCTGACGGTGAATGACGGCGCATAAAGTGTCTGTGAATTTTGGCTTCAAACTTCGCCGATTCTTTTATTTAATTTTTTAAGAAATATACGGATTGAAGGAACAATTCATTTCGGTAAGCGCTTTCTTAGAGTGAGAAAAAAAGGGAGGCAGAATTTTGGGGTTGAAAATTTTTTAAATTATTTATGCTTTATTTTCGCGCACGCAGGGCGGATTCCATCTGATAAATGACTTTTATTCGTTGTTCCATCATAGAATCGGCATAGGTATCCAAGGTTAATTGCGTAGAGCGGTGCCCCATCATATCGCTGACGGACTTAATATCGCTTTGTTCTTCTAAGCAGCGAGTCGCAAAGGTGTGACGTAATTGATGGAAATGGATGTCCTCTAGTCCGCATTGTTTTCGTAACTGATGGAAATGATAAGTTAATAATCGCGGTTCGACTGGATGCCCTTTTGTGGAGAAGACATGATCTCCTTTGGCTTTGCGGCTATAGCTGAGTAACTGTTTTTTCAAGGGGCGACCGATTGGGACAGAGCGTGTGCCGGATTCTGTTTTTGTCGTGCCAAGATTCAACTGAGTTTTCTGGCCATCGATTGCTAGAGCGACACGTTGATACGTTTGATTAACTGTGATGATATCGCGTTTAAAGTCTATATCGGTCCATTTCAATGCGGCGATCTCTCCGATTCTTAGTCCTGTATGCAAGGCTAAGTAGGTTGGTAACCCTGTGTGATTCTTTCTGGATAGGGCAGCTTTCTCTAGGTCTTTTTGTTCATCCCACGTTAATGCGCGAATGGGTTTCTTTCGCATTTTCGGTAGTTTTAAGAATCGAAACGGATTTTCTTTTAGGTACTCTTGTTTTTGGGCTTCGTATAGGCATTGATTGGCGACGCCTAGAATGACTTGCATCGTTGATACTTCCAGCCCTTTTTCTGTCCATTGATTGACAAGGTATTTCCCATTTTCCAGCTTTAGTTCGTTGAGATCGTATTCTCCAATATAGGGAAAGACGTATTTCGTCAACTTATAATAGTAAGAAGTGTACGTCGCTGGCTTTATTCCTTGTTGAATTTCATTCAGCCATTGGCGTCCCCACTCTTCAAAAGGGATACAAACATTGCCATACAATTCTTGACGTGTATTATAGTAAGCTTTCATTGCATATAATTGGCTTCGCACTTCACTGAAGGTTTTTCCATAGATGTAGCCATATTTGATTCGTCCGTTTGGTTTGTATCCTTTCTTGTAGCGTCCTTCCCAACGTCCATCTTTTCTTTTATAAATATTTTCGCCTCTTCGCATAATTCGCTCCTTATTTTTCTTCTTATTTTGACGGCTCAATTGACGGTCAATAACTAGATATTTTCTTTCGTTTAGCTTACTTCTAACTGAGTTTTATCGAAAAATTTAATTGCAAAACATTAAATTTGCTCTTTTAAGGTGATTTTCTCAAAATATATTGATTATTCTTATCCTATATTCTATAATTC
>NZ_NGLG01000001.1:2353300-2375344 GCF_002140655.1 Enterococcus sp. 3H8_DIV0648
GCTAAGTAGGTTGGTAACCCTGTGTGATTCTTTCTGGATAGGGCAGCTTTCTCTAGGTCTTTTTGTTCATCCCACGTTAATGCGCGAATGGGTTTCTTTCGCATTTTCGGTAGTTTTAAGAATCGAAACGGATTTTCTTTTAGGTACTCTTGTTTTTGGGCTTCGTATAGGCATTGATTGGCGACGCCTAGAATGACTTGCATCGTTGATACTTCCAGCCCTTTTTCTGTCCATTGATTGACAAGGTATTTCCCATTTTCCAGCTTTAGTTCGTTGAGATCGTATTCTCCAATATAGGGAAAGACGTATTTCGTCAACTTATAATAGTAAGAAGTGTACGTCGCTGGCTTTATTCCTTGTTGAATTTCATTCAGCCATTGGCGTCCCCACTCTTCAAAAGGGATACAAACATTGCCATACAATTCTTGACGTGTATTATAGTAAGCTTTCATTGCATATAATTGGCTTCGCACTTCACTGAAGGTTTTTCCATAGATGTAGCCATATTTGATTCGTCCGTTTGGTTTGTATCCTTTCTTGTAGCGTCCTTCCCAACGTCCATCTTTTCTTTTATAAATATTTTCGCCTCTTCGCATAATTCGCTCCTTATTTTTCTTCTTATTTTGACGGCTCAATTGACGGTCAATAACTAGATATTTTCTTTCGTTTAGCTTACTTCTAACTGAGTTTTATCGAAAAATTTAATTGCAAAACATTAAATTTGCTCTTTTAAGGTGATTTTCTCAAAATATATTGATTATTCTTATCCTATATTCTATAATTAAATCAAATCAGTTCGTTTTTTTGTTAATTAAAAACCTAATTTGACGAAATGATGTTCATGTTTTTAAATAAACTATGTAAAAAAGTTACATAGAAATAATGTTTTAGTCAAACGATACCCCTTACATAAGAAAAAGGCGTCCACTCAGATTTTAATGAGGGGACGCCTTTTTTTTATGCTGAATAATGTCATTTTAGTTATAAAAACGAACGTGCTTCTCCTTTTTTTGTTTTCTAATTAATAACAAAATTATTAGCGATTTTCGATTTTCTTTATTGGGCTGTTGAAATTTTCGAAATTCTTAAATTCATTTTTGTCGTATCATTTATTTAGAAATATTAAATAATAATTGTTATTAGGAGGAGTTACTATGGATGAAATGAATCAACAAGAAGCTTTAAATGACAGACAGTGGTCGCAATTATGGGAGCGCTATCTTGAGGAGGCGATCGTATTCGATCCGTTGACTATTCATGAGATCAACTGTATTGTTCCCATTCCAGATAGAGCAGGTGTCTTGATCTTCACGGATACTGAGATCCATTTCAGCAGCGTCAACGCTGTGAAAACCTTGCATCGCTTTTCTTCAGCACACTCATTTTCTGATTATGAAGTCTTATCTATTTGTCTAAAAAAGCTGGGGCATTTCGGGAAATATAAGATGCCTTGGGCGTGTCCGTTCTTTGCACTATTTCCACTCGAGGGAAAAGACCAGACGATCTGGCTCAACCCTATCAAGCTTTCCAACGTCTTTAAGGTGGATGAGCAATTCTTCGCAGAACTGACGAATGGACTCTGTCTGGTTCTGCCACTCCACTACCGCCGCTTCATTGAACGGGCGGAGATCGCTTGTCTGGTCTTGGCAACGATTCGTCGCGGAATGTTACACTATGGTATCGATGGAGAAATTCCACTAGACTTTTTATATTTACCAAACACCCCTTTTGCGAAGAGCTTGAGCAAGCGTGCTAGTCTGAAAGAATTTCGAACACCACTTGGCGAGATCAATCGCCTGTATCAACAGACCTACTCCCTCTACCATTGCGAACCCTTGATGTACGATCCAGATGATAGTGACCATATTGACTGGCTTTAGATTGAACAAAATAGCTGAACGCTTGAGTGATCGAGTGTTCAGCTATTTTTCTGTCTTTCTTCGCATTTTTAGGTAAAAACTTTTAATTATAACTCAACCTTCTTTTTTTCTCAAATTGCAATTTGGCTCGTACCCCCCTCAATTTGGCAGCTTTTTTGCCGAAATCGACCATTTTTGCTCCAAAACCTGCCAAATTGGGGGGAGTAGCTGCCAAATTCAAATTCGCATTCTTTTTTGAAATCCTTTATCTTTTAGTCACCGGCCGGAACAAAAGAAAATGTGGAGGAAAACGGATGATTCAAAAAGTCAGTAACAAATTAAAAGTCCAGATCGATACACCCAATGAGGAGAATTTACAGAATATCAATTTTCAACATGTCGTAGATCAACCAGATGAACATGCGGTATTGAAGCTCGGTGAGATCATGACCACCTTATCACCAGAAGGCAGCACTCTGGATGGCGTTTTATTAACCAGTCAAACACGCTATACAAAGTAAGTGATTAGAGCGAACAAAAAAATGATGGAGGAAAACAGATGTTAAAGCTAGTCGCAAATTTTAAAACCAGCGGAGGAAATAGTCAGACTTGGAGCCTTCCAAATCCAGATACGACCAATACCCCTGCTGAACTTAAAGGGCTGCTAGATCAAATCGGTCCGCTAGAGTTATTCAGTAAAGACGGCAATAACCTCTACGACACCGCAGAAAGTGCGAGTTTCGTAGAAATCAATGAAACGATTCTTTTTTAATCGTTGAAGCTTCAGAGGGCGGTGAATATCTGCCGCCCTCACTTATACATAGATCCGAGGATTGATTTATCCCAGAAGACTTGCGCAAGCTTCTGAAACTAAAAAAAAAGGAGAATATATTATGAACGAACAACCATTTACATCTAAACAGCTTTTCAGCTTAAAGAAGAACACCCTTGAAAAACGCATCGACTCGTATTTCAGAATCTCTGGTGATACGGATAGTACCGTGCAATATCTGATGGCACTCAATATCCGCGAGCGCCTAGGAGATAGCGAGTTTCACTTGATCTTACAGGAGCTGGTACAGTATCTATTTACCCAACGAAAAGTAACTAAGATCATCAAAAAATTCTTTTTCTATTTTAAGGACTACTTCTCATCCAAGGAATGGAAATACTTGAATCTGCGGGTCTTCCCTGTCCGCCAATATGCCGAAAAATCGATCAACGCTGTGCGCAGTCGCTTCTCTATCAGTAACCTATTTGGCGATCAAGAAGCACAAGTTGAATGAATCGATTCTTAAAAAAAGAAAGAAAGGAAGGAAAACTATGTACGCTGTAAAAACCATCAAAACAAAAAAATTAGTCTCAACTTTTTATAAAAGCAACGGCAAGAAGCACAACCTAACCGTCAAAAATCCAACAGTCGAAAAATCTGCCGAAGAAATTCGCGAAGCTTTGGCGTTATTAACGACCTTAGATATTTTTGAAGAAGAAGACGGCGTGAAGACGTATGCGGAGGTAGATACCTGCAAATATGTCGAGACCGTTAAATATATCCAGTTTGACAAGGAGCATCCTGTCGAAGCTGCCGAACCGTTTGTTGCACCGAAACCAGTTGAAGTCCCTGCTGCCACTTGTTCAAAACCGAAGTATGAAAAATACGTGGATTTAGCCTGCCCGCCTGCCTTGGAGAAGCTATCGAAAGAGAACTTAGAGTCCAATTTTGACGCAGTTAGATTACCAGAAATGGCACCTATCACTGATTCTTCTGAATCAACTGTGTCTCAGCCGCCAAAAGCGGAGTCTGAGGATGTTTCATTGCCACAGGAGCCGATCTCTTCGCCAAACAACAATGACGGTCTTCTCAAACGAAAGCTGTCCCGGCTTTGGCGCAGAAAAAGTAAAAACACCGGCGATTCTTCATGAAGGTCGAATAAATAAGCAGCTGCCCCTCACTTACGCTGTCACCCTCTCATTCCGGAAAAAGAGGTGCTGCAAGTTAAGTGAGCGGGCGTACTCTGCGACATTTGGACGATAATTCCTGTCGGTAAGCTTTCAGCCGTTATGCGGATTTTTTGATCTTATGAATATGAAAAAGCCGCAGCAAGCTGCGACTTGAATTATTTTTGAACGGAGTAAACGTAATGCGGCATCGCTGCTCCGCGATAATGCTTAACGAACTCTCCGCAACGAGTCATGCCGTTTCTCTCGGCGACTTTTTGCGAAGCTGTATTCGTATCACGAATAATCGAAAAAACTTCTTCTGCCTGTAAGTTCTCAAAAGCATAGGTCTTGCATGCTTTCGCTGCCTCAATCGCATATCCGTTATGCCAAAATCCGCGTTGAAATAGATATCCGATCTCCAAAACTTTTTGACCGGCAAAATCTTGCCAAGTTAATCCGCATTGTCCGATCATTTCATCCGTTTCCTTTAGAATGACCGCCCATAAACCGAATCCGTCACGTCGATAATTTTCAATCTGTTTATCCAGCCAATTTTGAACCTCTTTATCATCGAAGGCTCCTTCATAGGCATACATCGTTTGTTCATCCTGCAATATTTTCCTTAATGAATCACTATCCGCTTGCCGCAGCTCACGAAGATACAGTCTTTCCGTCTCAATCATCATTTTACTCCTTAAAAAAGCTGCACCAAGTATACTCGGTACAGCTCTGTATTAAATATCTTTCGGTACGTAAAAACTACGATTATCTAAGCCAAAAATGCGTTCCGTATAGGTTCCCGGCTCGGCATTTTTCACAGCACTGGACATCATTTGCATCGAGGCATCGATGTTATCGATTTGATGCAGGATCTCGGCTTCCATGATGCGCGGACGCACTGGTGAGCCGTATTCTAAAAGTCCATGATGAGACAAGACCATGTGGCGCAAGACCACGATATCCTCATCCGCGTCATTGATCTTCAACTCAGCGCAGGCCTTCGTGATTTCTTCGTCTACTAAAACAAGGTGTCCCACAAGGTTTCCGACTACTGTATATTCAGTTGAAGAAGGACCGGTCAGCTCGATCACTTTGCCTAGGTCATGAATGATGATTCCCGCATACAGCAGCGAGTGATTCAGCTGCGGATATTCTTTCGCGATCGCCTTGCCTAAGCGCAGCATCGTTAAGGTATGGAAAGCTAGTCCGCCTGCAAAAGCATGGTGATTGCGCTTCGCCGCTGGAAATTCGAAAAATTCCTTTTGATACTTGTTCAATAAGAAACGGACGATCCGATTCCAATGAGCGTTGGTGATCTCAAACAGCGTCTGATTGAACTCTTCTTCCATCTCCTCGCGTTTGATCGGTGCGCGCTCCATGTACAATGCTGGATCATTTGGTTCTTCTGGCTTGGTGGTACGCAGATGCATGATCTTGACCTGCGGATTGCCTTGATACATTTCCCGTTTGCCGGTTAGTAAAACGACTTGTCCGGCCTTGTAGCGTTTGATCTCTTCTTCTGATGCGTCCCAAAATTTGCCATCCACTGTTCCAGAAGTATCTTGGAAAGTAAACGCGATAAATTTTTTTCCGTTTTTGGCTAGACGGACATCCGCATTTTTGATCAGTACATACATTTCAAACTGCTCGTCGACGGTTAATTCTTTGATTTTTTTCATCGTTGGACTCCCTTCAATTCCCAGACTGGCTGGTGAAGCTCTTGGTAATAGCTTACCATTTCTTGGTCAGATGACAAACAAATGACTTGATAATTTTGACTAAATTGCTGTAATAATTTAGCGAATTGATATTTTCGCTGATGATCGTAATGCAGCCAGCCGTCATCAATGATCACTGGACACAGCGGATGCTTCTGCTGCAATGCAAGATAAGCAAAGCGAAAAGCCATCATGACCTGATCCTTGGTTCCAGTTGAGAGGTTGTAAATACTCAACTGATCCACTGTTAACAGCCCCTCTGAAAAATCCAATCGGCTATGGGCATTATTGGTCAACGCTTGGAAATAGCTCGTTGCCTGCTTCAATAATTCCGGTAATTGCTGCTCGGATAATTCCGTCGCAATATCCTGCAGGAGCTGGTTCTCCAATTTGGCTGCCGCATAATCTGTTGTGAGCTTTTCAACTAGTGCTCGTTGCTGACTGGCTTGCTGATAGAGACTATCTAGTGTACCGTCGGCTTGCATTTGCTGGATCTGCAGGCGTGAGCGCTGCTCTTGTTCCTGCAGCTGATGAAGCTGCATTTCGCCGGCTTGAATCTCTTGTTGTAAGATACGCAAGGCGTCTTCGATTTCTGCAAGTGTCGTTTCTTGTTCAAACAGCGGCGCGACGCTCTCGGTCAGTTCTCTTAATCGGATTTGCTTTTGGATCACCTCTGATTCCCTTTGTAAAAAGGCCGGAATCTCTGAAGGATAGGCCACCAGTAATTTTTCCAATAAGGATTGATGCTGATCCAACAGCTGTTGTTGCTGCTTTTGCGCTTCATGAATTCGCTGCTGCAGCACGGTATTTTCTTGGTAGGTCTGAGCAAAGCGAATCTGCTCCATTTCCTTGGCGAATTGTTCCAAGGTCGCAAGCTTTTCGGATAGATTCTTTTCATGCAGGGGCAGCCACTCTGCCAAAAATTCAAAGCGCTGTTCCTGCTGCATCAAGTTCTGCCGTAAAGCGGACTGCCGCTGCTGCATTTCTTCTCTTGTTTTTAACTGCGCCAAATAATTTTGGGCCCGCTGGTTGTCTTGCACGACGGCAAACTCATTCTCCGCACTTGAGAGATTTCTTTGGCGTAATTCAGTTTGAATCTGATCGAATAATCGTTGAGAGACTTGCTGGCCTTTAGCGACTTTTTCTGTCATTTCGGCTACTTGACCTTCGTAGACATCAAGCTGTCCCAGCTTTTCCTGCCAAGCATCTTTGTTGGCCGGTTTATTTTGCTTCAGCATCCCGATTATTCCGCACACGGCTGCCACTGCTATCAAGAGATAACGCAATGGTGTCGGCACGAAGAAGGCTCCCACCAATGCTGCTCCGGCTGCGATAAACAGCCACGGCGGATTCTTTTTGCGATTGAACAGTTCAGGATGCTTTTGTTCATAGGCGTTGAGACTAGCCTCTGCTTGATCCCGCTGCTCTTTGACTAGACGCAAACGAATGCTTTGCTCCTCTAGTTTTTTCTGCTGTGCTTGGAATGGCGCGAAAAGTTTTTGGATCGCTTGTTCATCTGTAAATGGCCGCGGCGGGTGCTGCTGCCAGCTTGCGGGAATCTCGTCTACTTGTGCCAGCTTAACTGCGATTCGCTGTTCCTCGTCCAGCATTCGCGTAATCGCGACCTTTTCAGCTAGTAATTGTTGGATTTTATTTTCATTCTCTAAATAGAAATAATAGCGGGCCGACTCTTGATTGCCGCTATGCTGCTGCAATGCCGCGTGTAATTTTTCCTGCTCCTTCATCAATTGCTGATACTCTTGATAGAAGGTCTGAAGCTGTTCTTGCTCCTCTTCACTAGCAGACAAGTGCAGGTCCATTTTTTGCAGGTCTAAAAACTCTGCATAACCAGCCCAGTTCATGCGCTGCTGCTCCAAGGTTAATTGCCGTTCCTGCAAATTCCGGTTCTTCGCGGCTTGCTGCGTGACCGCTCGTTTCTCTTCATCAGCCTGACGAACCAGCTGCTGAAAACCGGCCTCTTGGGCTTCTTTTTCTTTGATCCTTTGCTGCAGGGCTTGATAATTCTGTAGGGCTTGATTCAAGGGTAGTTTACGTCCGCGGGGACGATAAATGCCTTCGTAATGATTCTTCAATCGAATGCGCTGCTCAAATAGCTCATTGCTGCCGGACAAGCCCAAAGAAATCAAGGCTTCATGCAGATTTTCTTCGCTTAGTACATCCAGCTGCTGGAGCTGCTCCTGTTGAAAGGTGAACACTTGGCGAAACAGCTGCTGATTCAAGGGGTAGAGGATTTTTTCCAGCAAGTCTTCTTCTCCTTGCTGTCCATCCTCCAGCCAGACCTTGGCTTTGCCTTTATTCTTTGCTTTATACCGCTCGATCGTCACGGTGCCATAGGTCGGATGAACGATCAGCAGGCGGCCGCCAAAACCGCTGCCGTCATTGGGTGTATAATCCTGACCTTTTTTGCGCTTTGTCGGAAAACCAAATAAAATCGCTTGGATAAATTGATACAGCGTTGATTTTCCCGCTTCATTCAAGCCGTAGACTAATTGATTTTTTGCTTCAAATAGGAAGGTTTGCTGACGCCACTTGCCAAAGCTTGTGATCTCCGCTTTTTTAATCCACATCGGCATCCCTCCTAAATCGATAGCTTTGCAGCATTTTTTCTTTTAACAGTGTCACAGTATCTGCTCTAAATTCTTGATCCATCAAGTGATGCAGCTGAGGATTTTGGTCCAGATCACTTAGCAGCTCGTCAAAAATTTCCGGTGTCTGATAGGTCATGATCAACTGATCGACCAACTCTTTGTCGACGGCTAAATAAGGTCGCTCCATCGGCAGGTCTGCCAAGGTCAATTGCCACAGACAAATATCCTGCGAGACCTCTTCTTGCAGAGCCTCCAATAATTCACCGGAATTAATTTGATAAGCCAGTTCTTCCCCCAAGTTCTCCGTATCGCTGAATTCTAAGTGTAATAGCGTTGGCCTATCCACCATTAACCTGCGAACGAATGGGAAAATCTCCCGCGGCTGACGAATAGTTGCCAAGGATAGTGTCTGCTTCTCCCAGCGCACTGTCTCAACTGAGATCGGCTTAGGGATCAAGTGATTCCCCTCGCTCGCTACTAAGGTCACACCAGCCAGATTCGTTTCTTTTTGGGTATGGCCCTGTGGTGTCCCTGGATAGATCACGTATGGATTCTGCGATAGAACTTGCGGGACATGAATGTGCCCTAACGCCCAATAATCATAGCCCTTTGCCGCTAACTCCGTTAAATGAAACGGCGCATAAGGCATCTGCCCGCCATGATACATGCCGATTTGAAAATCAACGGCTCCTTTGCGGGGAAACTGTTCGATCATCGCAGTATCAATCGTAGGATGCTGATAGCTAAAGCTTGTAATGGCGATCCGCTCGCCGGCATTCGTAGTAAAAGCTTTCGTTTCGACCTGTTCCGCGTCGAAAAGCTGAATATTCTCTGGAAAAGCAAACCAATAACGGTCGGCTTGATAAAAATCATGATTGCCAAAATTCATAAAGACTGGGATCTGCGCTTCCGCCAAACGCGCCATTTCTTGGAAGAAATAACGCTGTGTCTTCAACGTAGGACGATTCTGATGGAACGTATCTCCTGCCAATAAAATGAAATCAACGGCTTCTGCAAGCGCGGCATCTACTATGTTTTCCAGCATCTTCTGATTGGCTGCCGCCAACTGCGTTTGAAAATGCTCCGGCACACTTGTCAGCCCTTCAAAGGAGCGATCCAGATGCAGATCGGCTGCGTGTAGGAATTTCATTCTTTCTCCTCCTAATCGTAGCATTAGAATAAATTTTCAGTTAAACAGCTCTTCAACTCAAAGCTGCACTGATATCCAATCTCGTTTATTTTACCATAAAAAAACGAAAACTTGTTCGTATTCAAATGGACTTTTCCTATTATATGACTGCCATTAGTCGTTGCCGAAAAAAATCCCACCAGCTTCTCTTTCAACTAGTTAGAAAGAAAGTGGTGGGATTGCACTTATCCAGTTTTTATACATAGCGCCAAATACACCAGCTGCCAAAAGTCACAACAGCAAGCACTAATAAAATAGGTCTTAAGCTATATTTGATAAAGCTTTTTCGGACTAGTTCCTGCTTGTTTTTCTGCTCCGCAGCTTTTACAGTCGAAAGTGATTGCTTCGCACTTTTTTCTTCCTCAAGCTTGGCTGTCACAACTATTCGCTGATCGGTAATAGTTGGTTCATCGCAGGTAATCAAAGTCAGCTGCGGCGAAGGTGTATTCGCCAAAACTTCGATGTCTTCTTCGTGTACCTGCTTTTTCTCAATGATCGTGTATTGATAGGTTTTGTCTAAAAGTCGGAGATGGATTTTATCATGTAAAGAGACCTTGGTTAAATTCCCCAATAATAGATCTGAGATTCCTAAATGATGCCCTAAAACTACGATATTATCCTTTTCTATCGAACGCTCAGGGTACATCAGTCCCGCTCCGTAGAGCAGTTCTTGATTGTGAAGCCCTGCAAAAAGCGGCGTCTCAATCTTTACCGACGGAATCGAGAGCTGTCCCACCGCGTCATTGATGTCTTCTTTTGAAGCAGTCAGGTAGCTCTCCGCTGTCGGCAGCTCAATCTTTTCGTTTTCAGATACGGCTTGCGGAAAGACCTTGGTCTCTGTTATTTCCTGCTCTTTTATATTTATGATCGTAACTGTATTTTTGATGATCGGATAGCAGATGAAGCCTGCGCCAATGATGAACAACAAAATAATCAGTAGCTTATGCGTCTTTTTTGTTTGCTTCATTCTTCTTTCTCCAAATGAGTCCAATGATCAAGCCATTGACTATTAATAAAATCAAAATCCCGATCAGAATGTATAGCCATGTGTTGTCTTGTTTTAAGGTGACATCCTTTTCGTTCAGCTCTTTAGCTGTTTTTCCATCAATACGAAAGGCTTTTTTGAATGTCCATTGTTGCTCAAAATGGTTCGTCTTATCGCCGATTTTTTGAGTAAAAGCTCCTTTTGGATTCTCGTTTCCTGAAACAGTCATCGCCAGCTGGTAATCCCCCGGCTCTAATGCCTGTTCTTTTAGTGAAATAGGAAATGAAAAGCTTGAATTAGGCGCGATCTGCAAATCGTCCTTTTCTTCCTTATAAAGAACTTTGTCGCTGCCCTTTTTCGTAATTTGCGCGTTTACTGCGACTTGGTTAATGTAGGTTTTTTGATCATTTTGCAGGTTGGCTAAGATCGTATTTCTCGCATTGATCTGTCCCGGTTTTACGTCATGCAGGAGTAAATTAGGTTGTACTTCCTTTTCATTCTGGCGCATCAGCAGTGCCACGACGTAGGAGTATTCATTTTCTATGGATAGACCTTGCTTATCGCTGCTTTTTGTTTCATTCCTTCCTTCTTCTTTAAATGTAATCCCGCCAGCGATCACACCGTCGAAGGCTTTATCAGGCATTTTGATTTTAAAAGGAACGGTTTGTTCACTCTTAGGTTTTAATGTGATCGACTCAGGGTATTGAACATAATCTTTTAGGTCGTACTCTAAGCTTTTATCTCTGGGCAGGTCATTGTGACCGTATTCCACCACCACATTTGAATTCGTCGTAGCAGTATTTAACGAGATACCGACCTTCACCTCTTTGTCGGTGTCGTTTCTAAGATTGACATTGGCTTCTGACGTCTGATTGGGTGAAAGCAGCAGGTCAAAATAGGTATTATCTTGATCGATTTGATTTTTTGGTGTGATTGGTGTCACCGCAAAATTAAACTCACTGGCGTTTCCAGCACTGGGATTGACTAGCAGCAAGCCCGCCACCAGAAAAACAAACGCACCGATTGTTTTGATTCCTTTCAATGTAAAGCGCTCCTCTTCAAAATATGTACAAGCTGGGAAACAAGTTCCCAGCTTTGCGGCCTTATTCTGTAATAACTGAATAAAGCATTTATATAAACTTGGCACTAGCATTAGTTTGCAGGAACATCCTCTAGTGACCAAGAGAGCATCCCCTTAAAGGTTCCTGTGCGCTGATACTCCACAGGAATCTCCGTTTGGATTCCTCGTTGGTTCGTGTGATCCAATAATCCGCTTAAATCCGTTTCTGCCTTTTGCTCACTTTCAGCGATCGTGATTGCTGCTGCACCAATTTTTGCGGTGCCGCTATCTGTGACAAAGGATAAGACTTCTGGCATTTCTACTGTTCCATTGGTTAAAGGCTGCGCCTGCTTCAACTGAAGACGCCAAGCACCTTCTTTACGCTCATCCATAATACGCAAGCCTTGATCTACTTCACCGAATTTTATCAGTGAGGTATTTGAGATTTTATTGGTCCCAAATGACACTTGGCTGGGTGCTTCTGAAATGTACAATTCGCCTGTTCGGTAATAGAAGTAAATATCTTGACTATCTTCGGCAAAAACACCTTCCGCGTTGCCGGAATCATTTTTGAAAACAAAGCCGGCTACATCCACTGGTGATTCCTGATAATTTGCGCCAATTAACCCTGTGATCGGCTTCGGATCGGCGATATCTTGATCAGTGAGCAGATCTTTATAGAAGACCGTGATGGTTTTGTCTTTGGGTTTGGCTACTTTAATTGTTGCCTGATTTGATCTTTGAATCAGCTCAGCTTCTTCGCTGTATTCAAAATTCATCGCCAATACCTCTTCTGGTGTTGTGCCCTGCAGCTTAGCAGTCAATTCAATCGCCATGTCCTGCTCCAGCACTAGGTAATTATACAAATCCAAGGTAATTCGAGAATTGTCTATGGAAATATCTTCCGGCGCAACTTTCTGGCCATCTACCGTCAAGGAACCTTCTTCATACATCAACTTTGGAGGAAGCTCAATACTCACCTGCGGCTGACGGTCTTCTGCAAATTGATGATGTTGAATATTTAATTCATTAGCAACATTCAATTTATTTTTGATGGTAATTTTATCGTTCTCAGCTGCCTCGACTTCTGTTGCAAATTCTCCCTCATTAACACGCAGCTCAGCGAGTGATTGAACATGTGAAGGAATTTGGGTCATGGCAAGGGCATTTTCTTGGTATTTTCCTCCCGTTGATGAAGTGAATCCCCAATACACGTTGGTCGAACCAAATTTTGCATTAAGATCATCCACCGTATAAGAAGCGGAGCCTACCCCTTCTAGGTTATACATCAATTGCTTTGATGCGGCATCCCACTGGACAATTAGCATCCGCCACGTTCCATTGGATAAATTCGTAGGGGCTACGGTCACACCAGAGTGTTCGCCTGAATAATTGTTATTGTTTTCTTTTGGTGTCACAAAGGCTACGTGTCCGCGACCACCAGTATCGCCTCCGACTTCGTCGTCCATTCGATCAGCTGACCCCTGATTTTTATAGGTATCAAACTCAACTGATAATGATTTTCTAAGATACGGCTGGCCGGATCTAGTTGAATAAGAGCCGATCCCCATTCCCGTAGAACCAATCACTTGGTCTGGGGCAGAGGTCATCCGGTCATCATTTGTCAAGGTAAAGGTCATGCCGTCACCGGCGTTTCCTTGCTGATCGCCTAAATACAGATAGCTCTTAAAGGTAAAGTCTGACAGAAGATTGATTGGTTTTTTCGACCAAATAGCGCCTCTTTGCGATTTTGCAGCGGGATTCAGCTGCAACAATCTTCCGCCTTCTAAGATACTCGTGCTATCTCCGATCGGATTTTGAAAGACTTTATCGATGTTGATGATGTTCGGATCATTTGGCAATGCAGCAGCATATGGAGTCGAATAGTCTTGTGACGGCTCCTCTTCTACTGGTGCTTCACCAATGATCTCGGCATCGGGATTTTCAATCGTTTCTTCGGTCGTTTCTTCAGTTTCTGTACTAGTTTTTGTACTAGTTTCCGTCTCTTGGCTGTCCGCTTCATTCGAAACGGATTCTTCTGAGGATTGTTCTTCGGTTGGGTCAGGGCTGACTTTCAGTTCATCTTTTTCCAAGTCTTTAGAAAATTCAGCAGCTGCACTACTGATAACGGGAAAACTTGATGTTATCAGTAATACACTTGCTAAAAGGGTTGCTACTTTCTTTTTGAACATTTTTCTTTCACCCTGCCTCTTTTAATTTTTTGGTACATCCGTTAGTGTCCAGGTTAATTGGGTTTGGTAGTTCACTGCATCTTTTGGTGTTTCGCCGGGAACAGACAGCTTCACGTCTTTTGTTACGTTTACCTTTTGCGTATTGCCATGCTCATCTTGTTCTTCTGCTTCTTCCACTGCACCCCAATAAGTTGCCCAGGTTCCTGCACCTGTTCCTGCTTCTGCGGTGACGACTACTTCAGTCTCGCCTGGAACTAATGAGAGGCTCTCAGCAGCGAGCGGTTTTTGGTCATACAAGATCGTACTTTCAACTGTTGGATTTGCCAAAGTAATCTCTGCACCTTTTAACACATCATTTTCAGTTGGTGTTACTGCCTTTAGCTGCTCTTCTTGTTCAATGGTCAACGTCCAGCCGTGATTGGTTCCGCGGTTATCTGTAATTTGAACATAGTTCGGTGTGTCTTTTTGTTCCCCTTGATACTTTTGGGCTCTGGCAAAATACACCTGATCCTTGTTTGAAATACGGTTTTTGCCAAAATCAAAGCTTGACGCATAGTCAATCGACAACGGTCCCTGCGTTCCCGGATCAGGACCATCAGGATTCGTTGGATCAATCGGTTGAACCGGATTTCCTGGTTCTGGATTTTCTGGATCAACTGGATCGATAGGGTCTGTACTAGGAATAAACTCTATTACTCCATCTGATTGATAGGCTTTCGCTTCTTCTGCATTTGCTTGGCTGGACAATCCAAAAAGCATCGTCAACCCGAATATCCCTATACCAAAAAAATGTTTTTTCATTCGTCGTTCTCCTTTAGCGTTTATTCATTTCCTGGAGTATTTTCTAATGACCAAACTAATTTTGTTGAATATTGTTGTGCTAGTTTTACTGATTCACCGGGAACAGAAAGCTGAACAGCATCCGCATTTGTCGCTTCATCAGAGCCAAAACGATAGACCCACGTCCCTACACCAGTTCCTGCTTTGGCATTAACAGCGACGTTATTGCTTTGTCCGGGTGTCAGAATGAATTCAGTGCTTACCTCAGAAGGCTTGTACTGCTCATTTACAACTGAAGCAACCTCCGCTTCACCAAACTTCAATTGCGCACCGACTAACTCGTCACCTGCCGCTGTTTTGAACTGTTCAGGTTGGGAAATGCCTAGTTTCCAGCCCTCCAATGTTCCTCGTCGATCTGTTATTTGCACATAGGTTGGTTTTTTTGAACCGTCAGACATTTCGTCTGGCGCAGCATAATAAGTTTTATCTGCTGTAGAAATCTTTTGAGTACCAAATTTGAATTTTGAGCCATAGTCGATCGATAAAGCTCCACCAGTTCCCGGTCCTGGCGGGTCTGTCGGATCAACTGGATTGGTTGGATCTGGATTTTCCGGGTCAACTGGCGGCGTCACACCGTCATCCCCTGCTTCAAAAGTAATCGTTCCTTCTGTGTTGTATTCTTTTGGGAAAGTTTCTTCCGCTGACGCTTGGCCTGCGCCTAATGTCAGACCTGCCAATAAAGTGGTTGTAATGAGTAGTAGTGTTTTTTTCATAATGTTCGTTCCTCTTTTCTTTTAGTGTTAAAAATGAGATAGATAAGCCCTGTCCAAAAAATCAATCCTGCATAAAAGTAGATCGAATTAACAGAATCGCCTGTTCTAGGCAGGATCGCTCGACCTGAAGATGAGTAATTTTTTGTGCCGCTTGTTGGCAGCTCCTTACCACTTGTTGATCGATTCGCTTGTTCAGCATTGTCGCTATTTCGTTCATTGTCGTTGTTTTCTTCGTTCGTCTCGTATTCATAAGTACCATAAAAACTGGTTTGCCCATTTGATTTATAGTGCTGCTTTTCAGCCGTTGCCGGTATTGCCTTTATCCCGAAAGCCAATGTCAAAAATACAATGGACAGTGTCCTCATAAGATATTTCAAACGTTGTCCCTCCTTTATTACCAATAAGTCTGTTGCTGACTTAACCATCAGCAGTAAAAATATCTTTTCTTGAATAGATCATCCCAGCAGTATCCTGACAAACATGCGTGAAGAGCCGTCGACTGCTCTGCCGCTGATACAAAAATCCTTCCACAGCCGCCCAAGATAGCGAGCAAAAAAATTTTGTATTTTCATTGAAAAACAAATTAGAAACTAATAAAACATTTTACTAACCGTCTCTCAACTGTTCGCCATGTGTGATATAGTAGCAGTGAAAAGGATTCACTTTCAAATACAATTCATGTACATGTCTAGACATAAAAAGTAAAAATAACAGAGGTGTTGGTAAAATGATCAAAGCTTCTATCCTACGAAAGTTGAACGTGCTCTTTTATATCATCAGAACAGAAGGGACTTCCTTGACAGAACTTTCTGAAAATTTCACGATCCCCAAACGAACAGTCAAAGAGGATTTAAAAACGATCAATGAATTAATGAAAGATGAATTTTCCATGAAAGACTACCTCGTATCCAGTCGCCAAGGCGTCATTTCCATCAATCCTGCCTACCAACAAGATGCTGTTAAAACCGCTTACGGTTTAAAACTTTCCTTACTCAAGAGCCAAGTGATCTTCAATTATTGTGTCCTTCTGATTACTAAAGTTGTCATTTGCAAGGATGAGCTGTTAGATACGTTGTTTATCTCCGAAGCCTATCTCGCCAAATTAACTGCTCAGCTGCGAGAATTTCTGCTGCCGTATGAGATCGAGATCACGATTGAAAATGACCAGTATTCTTTAACCGGAAATGAATTGGTCGTGCGAATCTTCTCCTATATTTTCTTGAAGGACAGCTACCAAAACATCGAATGGCCCTTTACAGATATTTCGCAGGAGGATATTCGCAAAGGACTGCCTGAAAAAGTTCTGCGGCTATCTCCAACCTTCTCGAATACGAAGCGCAGCTCTCTTTATATCCTGCATCAAGTATTGCGTTCCCGGTATGACCATCAGCGTTATCTAAATTTTGAAAGTGATCCGGCGATCGATAAATTGATCGAGCTAATGGTAGAGCATTATGACAGCGCTTATGTGTTGCACACAGGCGGCTATGGTGAAATTCCGCAAGAACACTTTCAGCAAGAGCTGCTATACTTCAATTTTGTGCGACACTTTTTAGCGTCTGATTCTATCCCTTATCGAACAAAAGTTGAGCTTGGCGAGGTTTTCAGCCAAACGGACGATAAATTTTGTCAACTTTCCAATAAAATCTATAAAGCGTTTCTCACGATCTCAAAATTTCCAATCTCTGAGGAAGGAAGCTATTTGTATCATTACTATTTAACGATCTTTAATATCATTTACGCCTTGTTTGAAAAACGCTTTGAGTATTTTCTTGATCTTCTTTTGCCGAAACCGACGTTTCATTTAGATACCAATACCGAATACATCGCCAAAATCCGGCAAGTAATGGTAGAAACGATCTCCGATGACTATCAGGCCAATTATCTTAGCAGCCTGCTCTACTCGCTTTCTACCTCAGAGGATCAAATAAAAATCAGAATCTATTTGCAGATGAACAAGGATTTCACAGCGGTCTATGTCTTGAAAAATCGCTTGCGCGCCCTGTTTAACTCAGAGAATATCTATATCTCAGATAATTATTCTCTGGCTGACATTGTTGTGACCGATTCTTTAGAAGAAGTCACCGAGGATAACAAATCCATTTTTTACTTTGATTCCGTCAACAATGAAGACGCTTGGGAACACCTGCTGATCCTGATTCGCAGGACCTATATAAAAAAAAGATTTACGAAAATCGGCTAACTATATTAAAAAAAGGGTTCAAAATCACTTCTGCGATTTTGAACCCTTTTTTTGCGACAACGACAATTAACAAAAAAACATCTTGAAGCCAAAAATCAATAAATGATTTTTGAACTCAAGATGTTTCCTTTTATAAGCTACTACGGGTCGCAGGCTTACTCCTGCTTATTCAATTCTTTGACCTTTTCCAAGACCTCGCTCGGACCTAAATAGGTTACGACGATTTTCCCAGTATAATTCCGCTCGGCTTTGCCTTGATACGATTGCAAAAGAGTATGCAGTTGAGAATTCGGCGAAATTTTAGTAACCATATCTGCATTCAGTTCGACTTTTTCTTCACTCGTTTTTAGTATCGGGGCTGTCTCACCAATTTTTGTGACTGTCGAAGGTTCGCCCAGCTTCACTTTTTCCAAATCAGAAGCCTGTTCGTCTGCGTCTTTATCAACGGTTTCTTCATTTTGATCCTTAACAGTTCCAGCATCGCCTAACTGAACTTGCAGTTCAGCAGGATTCTCCAAGTACACTGCCGCATAGCTTGGCATATCCGCTAAATCACTCACGTCTGTCTTCAATGATTCCCCGCTGTATAACTGGATTGCGTAAATGCCCTCTTTTTCCAATGGCAGCTCATGCGTTTTTCCATCGTAGTTTGCTTCGAAGATGATTTCAGGTTGAGGTTCCATCTGTTCAGTTTGAGATTCAGCTTCTTCAAGTTGTTTTTCAGAATTTTCGGTAGTAATCGTTTCTTTTTCTACAGGCTCCTCCGGTTTTGTCAGCTCTGATTTTCTAGCGCCAGAGGGTGGATCCATACCTTTAAATTTTGTATCAGTCACACTAATGACGTAAGTTTTCTTATCTGTATACTTCGCCAATGAATAGCTGGTTAAAGTCAGCATGCAAAGAAATAGTAAGGTCAGGATTACTTTATTACGCTTCATTTCATCCGTCCTTTCTAGTCTATCTGTTCAAAAGTCGGCACCAAATTGATGTATTTATCTGAAAGATAGCCATAAGGTTTTCCAGTATCTGGGTTAATTGCTGAATTATACTCAGCACGGCCGTCGTGATATAACAAAACAGTACAGGTATACGTTTGTTCTGCGGCAGAAGGATAAATGATGTGCGACAATAAATCACTTGTTGCCGGATCATTCACTGTGATGTTCACTCCGTCGCTGCCTGTTAGTTGAGCAGTTTCAACCTTCAAAGGTCTGTCGGTTTCTGAAATATCCTTTTTCATCGTAAACTTAACTGCTGTTTCCGGTTGGATCTTAATTGTAAAAATCACTTTTACTTTTTCCTGAACGTCCTTATCATTTCCGCTGATGGTGTTAATTTCATACTTATTCATACCTCCATCCGCCCATTCGTGCAGGTTGGGAGATAATGGGGCTTTTAAGTTGCCAGCTTTATCAACTTTTTGAACCTCATTGTCTATCTTATAAGAAAACTTAGCGCTCCTAGCGCTATCTGATGAGGCATAGATTTCAGAAGTGTATTTGGCACTGGTCCAGCCAATACTGATACAAGTCAAACAAGCTAGTGAGAAAAGATAGCGATAAATTTTATTAGAATTCTTGAAGCTTAAAAAGAACTCTTTGATCTTTAACTGTTTCATCGCCGCTTTCCTCCCTTACTATTTTTTCCTTGAATCAAAGTAAAACATGGCTAAAAATAATCCAATTACCAAGAGCATTCCCAAGGGCGAACCCACGAAGCGAATACCGTATCCTACTAATGGAATCGTCAAAACCACTTTACCGAAAATTTGTTTTGAAACAATTGGCGGATCTTCCGTATTATTCGCGTCCCCTTGTGTCACAAACTGATTCTCCGTTTTTTCAACGATTCGATGAGTCGTTGCTCGGGTATCCCCTTCTTGAATAAAGGTAATCACTTGATCCTTTTGATAGTGTGCCTGTTTCTGAACGACCACCAGATCGCCCCACGATAGTGCCGGCTCCATACTGCCAGAAGCAATCACCGCATATCCATAACCAAAAGCCATGGGAAAACGTTCATGCTTCACATTTCGTTGATACAAACTATAGATGTTAAAGCTTAAAATCAAAACTAAACATACAATCATCAGATTCTTTAATATATTCCAAATTACTCGCATTTTTCTCTTCCCTTACGAACTCGCCAAACTATGTAGATAAACAGCACAATCAGAATCCCCATCACAATACTGGATTTGGCAATAAATTCCCCAGTTTGCGGATATTGACGCCACAGCTTCTGTTTAAAAAAAGCTGCAGAATCTTGTGCCAATGTATTTTGAACCGGCTCTTTCGCTGCATTATTTTGAGTGTTTCCCTTAATATCGGCCACTTCTTCATCAGTCTCCACTATTACATTCAACGTCAACCGATAAATCAGCTCTTCCTTCAACGCCCGCTCGCCAAAGCTGGTATCGTTTTTGTCCTTATCCCGTTCAAAAGGCCATTGCCACGTCAAATCAATCGTCTCACTCTGCCCCGCAGCTAATTTCCGTTTGTAATCTAATGGAAAAGTCGCACTCCACAGACTCCAAGCATTTTCGCTGCCCTTGATCCACGGACCATTAGTGACTCGCAATTTAAAATCTAACGGAAGCTCCTGCTCATTTTCATCACGACCAATCACGATATATTCTATCGGCTGCTCGTAATCATTATGGATCGTAAAAGAATAATAGCCGCTGGTACCTGGTGCAATCAGCTTTTCACCATCAGCTGTCGGACTATCAACCGTTCGCTCAAGAATCGTCGCAAAAATATTGGCGCTGGTCATCTCGCCGGGTCTCCAACGTTCTCCGTATTGATCTTCTATATAAACATGATCTTCTAATGCCGCTTCAGCAGAACTAGGAAAAAAGGCGAGAATAAATGTGACAACAACTAAAAAGAATAGAACTATCCTCTTATAGGGATAGTAAACTCGTTGATCTTTCATTTTTCCTCCCAAATCTTAAATAGAGCCGTAATGCTTACAGACACTTTTAAGGCTTTCAATCTCTCCAAAGGCTGCCTAAAATAGACAGCCTTTGGAGAAGCTGAAAGCCAGCTTCTCCAAAATATTAGTCGACTTGGACTTTTTTAACTGAAATTGGGATTTTGAAATTCGGGACTTTAGTAGGATCAGTACTTGCTGCATTTTGTCCGACTAAAGTATCATAACCATCTTCTCTATCATGCTTTAGCTTATTATCATCTGCACTAAGACCCGGATCATCCACTTGTTTAAATGGCCACTCCCACTCAATTGTAATTTCCGAATCATCAACAATGTTCTGGATTTCCGCAGAAGTACTCTTAGGATAAATCACATCTGTCCCGAGTTTTCCCAGCTCATTTCGTAGCGCTACAACCTGTTTTTGTCCATCCTCATACTGCTGTGCTCCTCCAGATAATCCATCATAAACTACTGAACTACCTTTCGTAATTTTGAATCTCAGAGGTAACCAACCATTATATTTTGAGGTTCCATCATACAAAACGTTCCACCCCATATTCTGTGTAACGCCAGTATTCATATCTATATGAATTGAACCATTACGATAAAACGGAAGTGAATACCAAGAATCCTGTCCTTCAAGTTCAAACACATACTTAAATGCAACTTCACTTTCTTTTACACTGTTTGCATCAATTTGAATCGTTGCTGACCCTTTCGTCCCTGGAGCAATTACCTTAGTCCCCTCAGTATCCCCCTGAACTGTATTTTTCTTGTTAGTTTTATTATCAGCATCCCACGCACCTTTTGTATTTCCTGCGCCCTCATCCAGATAAGAATCGGCAAATAAATCAAAATCACTAACTTTTTCACTCACATACCACTTCGCAACTCTCGCGCTATCACTTGCCGTTCCAATCTCACTCGTATACTTCGCCAATGTGCCGCCCAATAGACTCATGGTTATCAGCACCGCACCAAATAGTAAAACAGCCGTTTTAACTGATTTATTGTTCTTTCGTTCAATTTTTGTTTTTTCTTCCATCATTCAATCTCCTTTTTATTTATTTTTTCTTCTTCGCGTCGGGTCAACCGTTTCGCTACGAAGTCATAGCTTAAAAGCATTAGTATTGGGATTCCAATACAGATCAGCATGCCAAGCGGAGTTCTGGAGAATAAGATCAAATCCCCAACCTTTGGTACTCGCAGCATGTATTTGCCAATGATATTTTTCTTTTGAACTGGATCTATATCTTCAGTATTATTGGCGTCCCCTTTAGTAGTAAAAGTGTTCGTCGCTTCGTTATAACCAACGATCCTATGGATAATCGCGGATTGATTGTTTTTAAACATAATAATATCGCCGACTGCCAGCTTGTCGACGTTCGTTTTTTTCGTGACGACCATATCTCCAGCCTTGATCGCATCGGATTTACCAGTATTCATGGAATCGGTCACCACTGCCATCGGCGCATACCCCATCACCGTTGGAATCTCTTCTGGATTCAGACTGCCTTTGACGATAATCACAAGATTTGCTATTAAAATCGGGATCAGCAATATAGAAACCACAATAGCAACTCCGCTAGTAATCCGTTGAAGCGTTGATTTCTTGCGCTTCGTTTCAGAGTTCACTTGATAATCGACCTCTTTAGATTGAATTTCCAATTAGATATCACCTCATTATTTTCATTTAAAATTTTCTAAAAAAATTCATTTGCAATTAATATTATAATGTATTAATTAAAATTAGACAATCTTTTATTGAACTATTAATTATTTGCACGCTACTAATAAC
>NZ_NGLG01000001.1:2381504-2397225 GCF_002140655.1 Enterococcus sp. 3H8_DIV0648
AAAATACTCCTGCTTGATTAAAAAGCAGAAGTATTTCTTATTTGATTCTTAGTCGTTTCCGCCACTTCCTAGCTTGAGGTCCAACGAGTTTATCAACCAACCGGATTTTCAAGCTTAAATAGAAATAAACCAAGCCGCCCGCACCTGCGGTCAATAAACAAATGGCCAGAGCCGAAAAGCGCGAGGACGGATCAAAGGCAAGATAGCTTAATTGCCGAACGATGATCGCCACCACCAACATCACGAGCGTTAGAATCAAAATCAATACACAGCGGCGAAAGGCCAGCTGATAATTTGCATGAACAACTCTGCGCAATTTCCACAAACACAAACCGCAGGTCAAGCTCAAGCCGATAAATGTCGCCACTAAAGGTCCATAAACTTCCAGCAGTTCGATCAAGGGAATTTGAATGAGCATTTTTAACAGCAATCCCGCCAGCCAATACCTTACCGCGATCCTGCTATGGGAAATTCCTTGCAGCGTCGTGGACAGCATCATGAACAGTGCCGATACCAAACCACTCCAGCAAGCAACGACTAATACGCGGCTGCCAAGAACATCTGCCGAATAAAAGACTGTATTCAACGGATAGGCTAATAAGATCATGCCAAAAACGGCCGGCAGCATAATAAAAGCAAACAATTGGATATTCGTATTAACTAGCTTCGCAAGCTCCGGTCTGCGTTTTTGAGTAAAGAGCTCCGTCAGCATCGGCAAGCTTGTTAAGGCTAAAGAAGTTCCTAATGCGACTACCACCATCGTCAGCTTATCCGGGTTCGCACTGAATAACGCATAGAGCGCAACTAATTGATCGTGACTGTAGTTAGTATTGGCGGCCATCGTATGGATAAAGGTCATTTGATCGATCAATTTATAAAAGATAATCCCGCTGCCTAGTAAAATAAACGGGATTGCCTGTCTGACCGTTTCGATCAATAGCTTCTTCGTATCGATTTTCACTTTGGTAAAACGATATCCTGGTTGCAGCTCCTCTTGTCTGCGTTCTTTGAACCAATAAAAAAGCAGAACAGCATAGGAGCCGATCATTCCTACTGATGCAGCGAAGGTCGATTGGATCACCGCACTCAAGTAATCCCCCTTCATGACCTTCATAATAATGAAGACACTTAAAAGCATATACAAGACACGAAGCGCTTGTTCAACCAGCTGTGAGATCGCTGAAGGCCGCATATTTTGCTGCCCTTGAAAATATCCCCGCAGAACACTCATACAAGGAAAAGCAACAACGGCAATACTCAACGCTTGGATCACTGGGATCAGGGCGCGCCCGCCGCCAGATAAGCTGGCCAATAATGGTGCCGTAAAGAACATCACACCGCCAAAAAAGATCCCTAAGACCGCTGTCACCTGCAGAGCCTTGATAAATAAATGCCGACTCGTCTGATATTCGCCCATCGAATTGTAGCGAGCCACCTGTTTCGCGATCGCTCCCGGCAGACCAGCCGTAGAGATCATCATAAACAAGGCGTAAAAGGTATAACCCATATTGAATAAACCGTTGGCAGCACGGGCGTTTTCACCCATCCAGGCGTACCACGGAATAATGTAAATCGCACCCAGCAGTCGCGAAAAAATGCTGCCGATCGACATCCAGGCCGACCCTTGAATCATCTTTTCTTGATAGCTCAGATCACTTGGTCGTGTCTCTTTCATGGTCTCCTCCTTCAAAATCGTTACCCTTATAGTAAAGCTAAATCACACTTCTGACAATCACTCTTTACTTTTTCTCTGATGCCTGAGCTATGCTATAATAGCCTAGACTATATATTGGAGGTCTCAACATGCTGACACTTACCCAAATTCAAGCGATCCTTGAAAAAGAAAACCTATTACGCGAGTTTATCACGCCCACGCGTTGGACGTTGACCGCGCCTTTTGACAAAAGCTTTCAAAAAATCTCTTACGACTCCCGTGATGTCGATAGCGAGACACTTTTTTTCTGTAAAGGAAATAATTTCCAACAACGCTTCTTAGAACAGGCGCTAACAGATGGCCTAACTTGTTACATCGCCGAACAGCCTTATGAGGTTCCAGCGGACTTAGCGATCATCGTCACCGATATTCGCAAAGCGATGGCCGTTTTGAGTATGGCCTTTTATGATTATCCGCAAGAAAAATTGAAGCTGATCGGAATCACCGGAACAAAGGGCAAGACGACGGTCGCTTATTTTACAAAACAAATTTTAGATATCGCTACCGATAAAAAGACCGCGCTGTTGTCGACCTTGAATACGACATTAGACGGCGTAACTTTTTTCAAATCAAAGCTTACGACGCCAGAATCGCTGGACCTATATCGAATGATGGCAGAAGCTGTTGCCAACGGCATGACCCATCTAGTCATGGAAGTTTCTTCGCAGGCCTACAAAGTAGCACGAGTTTACGGTTTGAGCTTTGATGTGGGGATTTTCCTCAACATCTCGCCGGATCATATCGGACCGATCGAACATCCGACCTTTGAAGATTACTTCTATTGTAAACGACAATTGGTGGCAAATTCTCGCCAAGTCATCTTGCAGCATGAGATCGATCACTTCGATCTATTACAAGAACTAGCGCAAACAAAAAATATTCCCGTGATCACCTACGGAAATGAAGCAGCCGATTATCAGGTAGCACCTTTAGAGCATCCTTTGGCCTTCGCCTTATCCAGTGTAAAGGATTCATTCAAATTAAATGGTGATTACCAAATTTTATTAGCCGGCGACTTTAATAAAGAAAATGCCGCCGCCGCATTGCTTGCCAGTGCTTTAGTAGGCGCTGATCAAAACGCTGGTCGTCAAGGCCTAGCTGAAGCATTGGTTCCTGGTCGAATGAACCTGCTGCTTAAACCAAACGGGGCGCACATCTATGTGGACTATGCCCATAATTATCTAAGTATGAAATCCTTGCTGGCCTTCGCAAAAGAGCAGCATCCCGATGGCGAACTGCTGGTGATCACCGGCTCGACCGGAAATAAAGCAGAATCCCGTCGTGAAGGCTTGGGTCAAGCGATCGGAGAATATGCCGATGTTGCTGTTTTAACCAGCGACGATCCAAACTTCGAAGAGCCGAAAAAAATCGCGGACGAAATCGAAGAAGGCATCCAAAACGAGCATGTGCGGGTTCATTTTGAAATCGATCGTAAAAAAGCGATCAAAGATGCTATCCGTAATGCCGGACCAAAGGATGCCATCATTTTAGCCGGTAAAGGAACCGACAAATACATGACCGTCAAAGGAGAAAATCTTCCTTACGAAGGCGACTATCATTTAGCAGAAGCATTTATTAAAGACTAACGGACTCCCGTTAGTCTTTTTTTAGTTCTGCTTTTAATAATAATCAGCCAGTCTCTTGCTGACAGCTTCCGACTCAGCCCAAACGTCTTCGATCAACGCTTTAGCTGTTTTCACTTCCTTCAGCATACCGGCGATTTGCCCTGACATAACAATTCCTTGTTGGGTATCGCCATCATCCGCAGCTCGCTGCAATGCCGCTAAAGAAAAAGCTTCACTCGTATCTTCTTCGGTTAACTGATTTTTCAAGCCGCGGATCGCTCCGCCTTTGGCTTTCCGAATCACTGTTGTTGCCGTATCATCCGCCTGCAAGATCGCCTGCTGGTAATTTTCATGGATTGGACATTCCTCAACGCTTAAAAAAGCTGTCCCCATTTGAACACCCTTAGCACCCAATGCAAATGCCGCCGACATCCCGCGACCATCCCCGATCCCGCCGGCTGCGATCACAGGAAGCTCAACCGCCTGTGCGACCTGCGGAATCAAGGTCATTGTCGTCGTTTCTCCAATATGACCGCCAGCCTCCATGCCCTCTGCGATCACACCGTCGACACCCAGCTGTTCCATTTTTTTCGCCAGCTTCACTGAAGGGATCACAGGGAAAACTTTGATGTTCGCCTGCTTCAACTTATCCATATAAGGCTTAGGTGTGCCTGCCCCAGTTGTGACGATCTTGACTCCTTCTGCAATCAATACGTCGACTTGCTCGGAGATATTTTCCATTTGCAGCATCAGATTGACCGCAAATGGTTTTTTCGTGCGCTTTTTTGTCTCACGAATTTGTTCCCGTAATTCTTCTCCGCTCAATCCGCCGGCCGCAATAATCCCTAAGCCGCCCGCTTCTGACACGGCACTGACTAACGGATAACGAGCGATATGCGCCATCGCTCCTTGAAAAATCGGATACTGGATACCTAATAACTCCGTAATCTTTTTCATCGAACCCCTCGTTTCTGCTTTTCTTCATCCTAGCATATTTGAAGAAGGAACCGAGCATCATTTTTATTTTGGTGTTTAAGAGCAAAAAAATGCCCCGCAAAATTGCGAGACATTCCAGATACTTAATTTGCTACAATATTAACTAATTTATTCGGCACCACAATTACTTTACGAACTGTTTTGCCTTCAATGTTGCGTTGGATATGTTCATCAGCCATCGCCAATTTTTCCAACTCGTCTTTTGGCAGATCAACCGCGATCATTGCTTTTGAACGAACTTTGCCGTTGACTTGCAGGATGACCTCAACTTCATTTTCAACCAACGCTTCTTCGTCATACGTTGGCCATGCTACATGAGAGATGCCGCCTTCGTGTCCTAAAATCGCCCAAAGCTCTTCGGCGATATGCGGTGCGATCGGTGCTAGTAGTTGTACAAAGCCTTCCACGTATTCGTAAGTCAACGCTTCTGCTTTATAAGCATCATTTACAAAGACCATCAATTGAGAAATGGCCGTATTCAAATGCAGGTGCTCCATATCCTCTGTTACTTTTTTTACCGTTTGGTTGTAGACCTTCGTCAATGAACCATCGTTAAGGGTAGTAATATGATCCCGCATCTTGCCCTCTTCATCAACAATCAGACGCCATACCCGCTCCAAGAATTTCCGTGACCCTTCAAGGCCGTTTTCACTCCAAGCAATCGCGGCATCCAATGGTCCCATAAACATTTCGTACATCCGTAAAGTGTCAGCACCATATTTTTCAACCACATCGTCAGGATTCACGACATTTTTCAATGATTTACTCATCTTCGCTGGTGCTTCTTCTAATTCTTCGCCAGTTTCGACGCTGAACCACTTGCCGTCGCGTTTTTCTACCAAATTCGTTGGTACTAACGCACCGCGGCTGTCGCGGAAGCTTTGGCCTAAGATCATGCCTTGATTGTATAGTTTTTGGAATGGTTCATTCGTTGGCACGACACCGATGTCATACAAGAATTTATGCCAGAAACGAACATACAATAAATGCAGTACCGCATGTTCAGCTCCGCCGATATAAAGATCAACCGGCATCCAGCGTTTCAATTTATCGTAATCTGCCAAGGCTTCTTTGTTATGCGGATCGATGAAACGCAGGTAATACCATGAGCTGCCTGCCCATTGCGGCATTGTGTTCGTTTCACGACGACCTTTTTTACCAGTGATCGGATCAACCACATTGACCCATTCTTCAATGTTGGCCAATGGTGATTCACCAGTACCGCTTGGTTTGATATCTGTTGTTTTTGGTAATTCCAATGGCAATTCATAATCTGGTACTAAGCCAGTCGTGCCGTCTTCCCAGTGAATCACAGGAATTGGTTCACCCCAATAACGTTGACGAGAGAACAACCAGTCTCGCAAACGGTAGCTGATTTCTTTCTTCCCGCAGCCGTGTTCTTCTAACCATGGAACCATGGCATCGATGGCGTCTTGTTTGTTCATTCCATCCAAGAATTCTGAGTTGATGTGCGGGCCGTCGCCGGTAAAGGCTTCTTTTTCTACATCGCCGCCTTCAAGTACAGGAATGATTGGCAGACCAAATGTTTTGGCAAATTCATAGTCTCGTTCATCATGAGCGGGCACCGCCATGATCGCGCCGGTTCCGTAAGAAGCTAAAACATAATCCCCGATCCAAATCGGCATTTTTTCGCCATTCACAGGATTGATCGCATAAGCCCCTGTGAAGACCCCAGTTTTTTCCTTCGCTAAATCCGTCCGATTCAATTCAGACTTTTTCGAAGCTTCTTCAATATAGGCATCCACCGCTGCTTTTTGTTCAGGCGTAGTAATTTTTTGCACTAATTCTAATTCTGGTGCCAAGACTGCATATGTCGCACCAAATAAAGTATCCGGACGTGTCGTGAAAACAGTAAATGTTTCCTCGCTGCCTTCGATCTTGAAGCTGACATTCGCACCAATGGAGCGGCCGATCCAGTTACGTTGCATTTCTTTGATGCTTTCAGGCCAATCAACCGTTTCTAAATCATCTAGCAAGCGATCAGCATAAGCGGTGATTTTCAACATCCATTGACGCATTGGTTTGCGGATAACATCATAGCCGCCGCGTTCGCTCTTGCCGTCAATCACTTCTTCGTTCGAAATAACCGTACCTAATTCAGGCACCCAGTTAACCGGAACTTCCGCTTCATAGGCCAAGCCTTTTTCATACATTTGTTCAAAGATCCATTGCGTCCATTTGTAGTACTCAGGATCTGTTGTATTTAATTCACGATTCCAGTCATAGCTGAAGCCTAATGAGTTGATTTGACGTTTGAAGGTCTCGATATTTTTCTTCGTGAATTCGGCTGGATCATTGCCTGTATCCAACGCGTATTGCTCAGCAGGCAAGCCAAAAGCATCCCAGCCCATTGGATGTAAAACGTTATAGCCTTGCGCCCGTTTCATCCGTGAAATCACGTCAGTCGCTGTGTAGCCTTCCGGGTGTCCAACGTGCAAGCCTTGTCCAGATGGATAAGGAAACATATCTAACGCATAAAATTTTGGTCTTTCAGGATCATCCTGGGTGTTAAACACATTGTGCTTTGCCCAATATTTTTGCCATTTTTTCTCAATCGCCTTGTGATCGTAACTCATGTTGTTCCTCCTAATATATGAACTTATTTTGTTTACATTGATAATATAGCCGCAATTTCTAAATTGAAACTAAAAGCTGACTCGTGATAATAGAAGAATTCTTAATAAATGAACATCCCAACCGTTTGTTGTGCAGTTACTTTGAATAACTCGAAAAGCGGAACTCGCAGCTAATTCGTTTTTCATCACGCCTATCATTCTACTAGTCTTGCTGAAACAAGAAGTGGAACTCGCAAAAAAAGTCCTACGAAAGCTCAAAAAGAACTCTCATAGGACGTTATCAACGTGGTACCACCTATTTTTATCTGCCAGATGGCAGACCTCAAAAGAAATAACGGTCTTTAACCGGATCATTTGATCTTGCTCCAAGGTAAGTTCGAATTTTCCGCATGCACACTCACAGCACCGTGCGCTCTCTGAAATGCGTTCGTTTCTACTACTCCTCTTCCGGGCAAACAATATTCAAAGTAGTTTCATCTTAGCAGATTCCAAAATAATATTCAATTGAATTCCCTTTAAGAAATCCTTGAAAAAATTGTCCTGCTGGCGAAACATGATATAATACTTCTGTTTAGAAAGGATGAATCATAGAAAAACAATGAAAAATAAACCAATCTACCAATTAATCGGCAGCTTCACCCTGCTTTTTTTTGCGGCACTGTGTTATATTGTCCGGTTTTATCCAGAAACCTTATCCGGTTTTGATCGCGGAATCATCCATGCGGTCCATCAGCTCTATCCGCAAATGAACGGCTACTTTTTATGGGTGACAAAATTTGCGAACCCTATCACGGTGATTATCTTATCCCTCGTTTTCGTCGGTTTGTTTTACTTCAACAAACAAAAAATCACGGCGCTTTGGCTGGCAGCCAGCATGGCCTTAGTCAGCGGGATCGGTAATCACTTGCTGAAGCTTTTCTTCCATCGGGCACGGCCAACGCTCTTGCCTCATATGGTGACCGAGCACAGCTTTAGTTTCCCCAGCGGACACGCAACGGCCAGCACCTTATTATATGGAACCTTGATTTTTGTGATGGCCTTGTTCTTTAAAGAAAAAACACCGCGCTTGATCGCACAGATCGTCGTTGGCTTATTGATCGTTAGTATTGTGATCAGCCGGATCTATCTTGGGGTTCATTATCCTAGCGACGTTCTAGCTGGAGCACTTTTTGGCAGCAGCTGGCTGCTTTTTACCTATCCTTATTACAAAGAGAAAAAATTAGCTTATGATCTAAAAGCAATTAGGAGGCAGAAATGACCTTTCAATATAGTGATGATGAAGCCAAACGCTATCATTCATGGAATTACGCACTGCGGCAGCAGTTCGGCGGAAAAATCTTTAAAGTGCCCGTTGATGGCGGCTTCGATTGTCCCAACCGTGACGGGACGGTCGCACATGGCGGCTGTACTTTCTGCAGCGTATCTGGCTCCGGCGATATGATCGTGGCGCCAAGTGATCCGCTGCCTCAGCAATTCCATAAGGAAATCGACATGATGCACCAAAAATGGCCCCATGTCGAGCAATACATCGTCTATTTTCAGAACTTTACTAATACCCATGCACCCGTAGAAGTAATTCGCGAGCGTTTCGAGCAGGTCGTCAATCTTCCTGGTGTGGTGGGTTTATCTGTCGGCACGCGGCCAGATTGTCTCCCGCCGGAGGTCGTAGAATATTTGGCGGAACTCAATCAACGCTTATACCTCTGGGTCGAGCTCGGGTTACAAACAACCTATGAATCCACCAGCGACATGATCAATCGTGCCCACGATTATCCAACCTACGTCAATGCAGTCGCGCGTCTGCGTAAACATGATATCAACGTCTGCACACACCTGATCAACGGTCTGCCCGGGGAATCCTTAGAGATGATGCGCGAAAATGTGCGCCGAACGATTTTGGATTCTGATGTCCAAGGGATCAAGCTGCATCTGCTGCATTTGATGCGCAACACAAAAATGCTGCGAGATTACGCGGAAGGCCGCTTGCAATTAATGAGCAAAGAGGACTATGTCTCTGTCATCTGCGACCAGCTGGAGTTGATTCCCCAAGACATCATCATCCATCGCTTGACCGGGGATGCGCCTTGGGATTCCCTGATCGGACCAATGTGGAGTCTGAAAAAATGGGAAGTCCTAAATGCGATTGATCAAGAACTGATCCGCCGCGATTCTTATCAAGGAAAATTTGCCTTAAGAAAGGAATTTGTTCATGCTGCTAACGGCTCTGCGCTTTAGTCATCAATTATTAAAAGATGTCGTTTCAAAAGGAGACCACGTAATTGATGCCACGATGGGAAACGGCAATGATACTCTTTTTTTAGCTGAATTAGTCGGTTCAACAGGACAGGTTTATGCGTTTGACATTCAAGAACAGGCACTTCAAAATACCCGCGAAAAATTAGCAGCGTACGCAGAACGTTCAACACTTTTTCTTGCAGGTCACGAAACCATCGAAGAGAAGATCGCTGTCGATCAGCCAATAAAAGCGGCAATTTTTAATCTCGGTTATCTGCCGAAAAGCGACAAGCAAATCATCACTTTGCCAGAAACTACTAAGCAAGCCATGAGTGCGATCTTGAAACGTTTAACTGTTGGCGGTCGGATGATCGTGGTGATTTATTACGGTCATGAAGGCGGCGAAGCGGAAAAAAATGAAGTCTTGCAATTTTGTCAAAACTTGCCGCAAGAAAAATTCAGCGTATTAAACTATCAATTTATCAATCAAAAAAATAATCCGCCGATTCTATTGTGCGTAGAAAAAAAGAACGACTGATCGCGATCCAATGTCATTAACTTAAGCATGTTGACTTTCATGAAGAAGTATAAATTTGCATGTATTGCAGATTTATACTTCTTTTCTGCTTTTTCAAGCTATACTTTAAGTAAAAGATTGATAATTTCGGAGGAGGTACTGAAAATGATGATGTGGGATGATTTTTATGAATTTATCGAAGAAGCTCCTACAATTTTTTTAGAAGATATTCGAGAAGGAAATCCTCGTGCCTTCACTCGAAAAAGAAAAACAACGCCACTTAAGCTGATGCTTCAAATGTTTTCTCAAAAAGGCTTGTCGCAATTTTCAGAACTTCTCAACTTTTACTCTGTACAAAACAAACCATTAGACGTTTCAACTGTCGCCTTTTATAAAGCACGAATGAAGTTTAACCCAAAAGCACTTCACTTGATGATGGAAGACTATCTCTCAATGGCTTATGAAAAATACGACGATAAGTTAGTGAAATTGAATGGATACATTGTCACAGCGATCGATAGTTCAGATATTATTTTGCCCTCAACAGAAGAAACTATCGAAATTTATGGTGTAAATAAACCGAATCAAGCGATTAGTACCGTGATGGCAAAAATTTCTCTTCTCTATGATTGTATCAATAAGGTCGCGCTCGACACTTGCATTGAACCTTATAAATTCAGCGAGCGTGAGTGTGCGTCCCAACACCTCAACCAACTTAAAAAAATTCTTAGACAACCGACCATTACTACTTTTGATCGAGGCTACTTCTCTATGAAATTAATTGATCAAATGATAGAAAATAATCAAAAGTTTATCATTCGTATGGATAAACAGAACCTAAAGCGCTACACAGGAACGCTTGTTTCTGGAGAAGATCGAACCGTTGATGTTCAATTTAATCGTGTAGAAACGAATAAGTATCGAGAAAATCGTTCTTTTCGAACAAAATTAATGAATACTACCTACACTTTGCGCTTCGTAAAAATCCCTCTAGTCAGAGGAACTACCGGCGAGACTTATGATGAGTTGCTTTTGACAAATCTAACACCCGATGAATTTTCTTTGGAAGGATTGAAGGAACTTTATCGTTTAAGATGGGAAATTGAAACCGCCTATAATATTTTAAAAAATCGAATGAAGCTGGAAGAGTTTAGTGGAATTCGAGACTGGTTGATTCGCCAAGATATTTATTGTTGTGTCTGGCTATACAATTTAATTATGCTTTATATAATTGAATTAAATGAAACAGAAGGAATCCCACAAGAACGCTATAAGCATGAAATGAGGCGAAATATCAGTATTTCTATAGGGGTCGTTAAAACCTATTTCATTCAATCAATCCTTGGGAATACTCCAGAAAAACGCCATGAGTCGGTAGAACGGATGAGTGAACTAATTAAACAACACCTTATTCCAGTTCGTCCTGATCGAATAGCTACAAGGCATCACACTATAAACAAATCTAGGCGATCTTATAGATATACTTATTAATGACGTTATCTATCAAGTAGCTTATTTAGTCGTGTATCCGATTCTATAACAGACAAAACACTAGCTTCGTTTGAAGAACAATTCTTCAAACGAAGCTAGTGTTTATTTGTCAAGATGCTTAAGTTAATGACATTGGATCGCGATCAGTCGTTCTTTTCATTAAACCATTCCAACACTCGCTTGATCCAAGCATCCCAAAACACCCAATCATGCTTTCCTGGACCCTCTTCAAAAGTCACAGCGAGCTTTTTTTGTTCCATCTTATGGGCCATGTATTGACTCGCCGGATACAAATCATCTTCTGTCCCGCACGCTAAGAAGAAGCGCGGTGCGGATTTCCCACTTTCGACCAACTCATCCAACAAATGAATTGGATCATTTTCAGAACCTTGGATTTGCTCCAACGGTCCAAAGATTCCTTGCCAATACGCTTCATTGCGTACCAGCAATAAACTTTCGACATCTGCTAATACAACCGCCCCGGATAAAGAAGCCACCGCCGCAAAATTTTCAGGCTTTGCCAGCCCTAATTTCAATGCACCATAACCGCCCATCGATAATCCCGCCGCAAAAGTTTTTTCCCGTTTACGAGTAATTTGCGGAAAGAGCTCATGTACGATCGTTGGCAATTCTTCCGAAACAAACGTCCAATACTTCATGTCGTAGGTCGTATCGGTATAAAAGCCCAGATCCGTCGAAGGCATCACTACCGCCAGCTGATATTCGGCCACATAACGTTCGATTGACGTGCGACGCTCCCAAACACTATGGTTTCCACCCATGCCATGCAATAAATACAAGACGGGCACATCTTCCGTTACACCAGCAGTCTCAGTTCCAATTTTTTTATGTGTTGTTTGCGGCAAGATCACGTTCATTGCCACTTCCATTTGCAAAACGTTCGAATAGACATTCACCTGTAAAAAAGCCATCCAGCCAGTTCCTCCAGTTCTTTTATTCTTCGTTTAGTTTAACACTTCTCGATTGTTTGCCAACCATAAAGCTGAAAACTAGTGCGAAAATAACTAGCAGCAGCCCCGCAAAATACACCCAATGCAAGCTGTCAAAGAGAACTTTTCTTAACTCTGTCCGCAAACCTGATTCGATTTGCAACGCAGTATGAGGATTGATCAAACGATTCATGATATCCAGATCAGCGATTCCCGCCGCAACCAGCTGCCGCCCATTTGCGACATTCAGGATGATACCAAAGATTGAAACCATCACAGTTTGACCGATCGTCCGAGACAATGTATTAAAAGAAGTCGCTACACCAATCTCTTCCTTTGGCACACTCGCTTGTGCCTCCACCGTCGTAGTCGTAATCGCCAGACCATAACCGACACCCAAAACACCTGTGATAATGAAAAACAACCAAAACGGACTCTGCTGAGGCAACGCCAATAACGTCCCGCCACCCGCTAAAATAATGACCAGTCCAATAATAATGATCCATTTGGCCGAATACTTACGCAATAACTGCCCCGATAAAAAGGACCCGTACATCCAAACAATCGACATCGGAGCTAATACCAGCCCGCCGATTCCCGCAGGTTTTCCTAATACACCTTGCATCCACATAGGAATATACACATCTAGGCCCATCAAGAAACCGCTGATCAATGCCGCAACGATATTCACACTGGCAAACGTTTGATTACTAAATAATTTCAAATTGATCACGGGGTCCTCTGCCCGTTTTTCCGTTCGAATAAATAAAACTAAGAAAAGAATGCTCGCCGCAAATAAAGCACCCACTGTTACGGATATTCCCCCGTCACCTAAAAGCTGGAAGCCCAACAATAAACTTACCAATGTCAGCATCAAAAATAAACTGCCAAAGACATCCATTTTTTTCGCTTGGTGCACTTTTTTCTCTTCCACAAAGAAATATTGCAGCAATCCGATTAAGCCTAAACCAATCGGCACGTTGATAAAAAATATCCAATGCCAGCCAACCGTGTCCACGATCAGTCCGCCAGCCAGCGGACCAAAAACACTAGCTACGCCCCAAGCCGCACTCGTCAAACCCAAAACTTTGGCACGCTTTTCAATGTCATATAGATCCGCAATGATCGTCAATGAAACCGGCATGATCGCGCCAGCTCCGATTCCTTGAATTCCGCGAGCAATGATCAACGTCAACATTTCATTCGACATCCCGCACAACGCAGAGCCTATAACAAACAATAAAATTCCTACAATAAAAATCGGTTTCCGGCCAATTTTATCCGCCAATTTTCCATAAATCGGTGTGATCATCGCATTCGTCAATAAATAAATCGAAAATACCCAATTCATAATTTCAATCCCGTGCAAACTGCCAACAATCGTCGGCATCGCTGTTGTCACGATCGTCCCTTCAATCGCCGACATAAATGTCGCGATAAAAATCCCTGCGGTCACAACCTTTACATTTGTTTTTCTTTTCATCTTTCCCCTCCAAATTCATCTCACATTCTATCCATACACTACCATATAGCACATTTTTAAGACGCTCTTTTTTTTTTTAAAAAATCGCAGTCGACTAAACACCTAGATACTATTAAATTACTTGATCCCTTTGCCTTAGACAACTGAGAAAAGTTGGACTGACCACTACCTCGTTGTAAAGAATTCATTTTTCTAAAACTCGAGAAAAATGAATCTGATTCTCGTCACGCATACGATTCCACTAAAACAACACAGTAAGAAGTGGAACCCGCAGTCGACTCCAAATAATAGGGAATATAAATTTTGGTCAAATTTTATTCTTATCCTCGTCGACATATCATCCAACTAAACGCCTAGATGCTATTTTCTAAGCTAAAAAGATTATTCGATTCTCTTGCTTTATATAACTGGGAAAAGTTGGACTGACAAAAAAAGACGGTTCCATCGATCCATGATCAATAGAAACCGCCTCGTGAACTCCATAAATAATTTATGTCTGTACGATTTATGCTAAATTCAAACTTTTTTTCAACACGTCCACCTTATCTACGTGTTCCCAAGGAAGATCAACGTCAGTCCGGCCAAAATGACCATAAGCCGCTGTATCGCTGTAAATTGGGCGCAATAGATCCAGCATTTCAATGATCCCCGCTGGGCGCAAATCAAAGTTTTCACGAATCGCACCAATCAATGCTTCTTCAGAAACTTTTGCTGTGCCGAACGTATTCACTGAAATAGAAACCGGCTGTGCTACACCAATCGCATAAGCAAGCTGTACTTCAACTTTTTCAGCTAAATCAGCAGCAACAATGTTTTTAGCGATATAACGCGCAGCATAAGAAGCCGAACGGTCTACTTTTGTTGCATCCTTACCAGAAAAAGCACCGCCCCCATGACGTGAATAACCACCATAAGTATCAACGATAATCTTACGTCCAGTTAGACCGGCATCTCCTTGAGGTCCGCCGATTACAAAACGACCGGTTGGATTAATAAAGTATTTTGTCTTCTCGTCTAATAATTCAGCAGGAATTTCGTGTTTGATCACTTTTTCCATTACGTCTTTTTGAATCGTTTCATTGTCAGCATCTTCATTGTGCTGCGTACTGATAACAACCGTATCCACACGTAAAGGTTTTCCATTTTCATCATATTCCACTGTTACTTGAGATTTTGCATCTGGACCAAAATAAGCCACTTCACCAGATTTACGCAAATCAGCCAAACGTTTCACTAAATGATGACTCAATGAAATAGGTAAGGGCATCAATTCAGGTGTCTCATTCACTGCAAAGCCAAACATAAGCCCTTGGTCTCCAGCACCGATATCATCTAACAATTCTTCTTTACCACGGGTTTCTAAAGCATCATCCACCCCTTGCGCAATATCAGGAGATTGCTCATCGATTGCGACTAAAACAGCTACGTTGTCTCCATCAAAACCAAACTTAGATTCTGTGTAGCCAATGCGCTTGATTGTTTCACGCACAACCTTTTGGATGTCTACATACGCCGAAGTAGAAATTTCTCCAAAAACTAAAACAAGCCCAGTCGTCACAGATGTCTCACATGCAACCCTGGCTTTCGGATCCTTTTCCAAAATCGCATCCAAAATCGCGTCACTGATTTGGTCAGCAACCTTATCCGGATGTCCTTCTGAAACTGATTCAGATGTAAATAAACGACGTTCTTCCATTATAAATATTCCCCCTAATTTTTATTCGGTTACAAGGAATCTCTGGCCTTTTTCCAGAGCCTATCGGGAACTTGCAACGACTCGATTATAACAGAAAAATAGCACCTGTCACTAATAAATCCCTCAATAAATCTGAAAATTTATGAAAAAACACTTTCACAACAAAAAAAAGAGGCGTTCGAAAACGTCTCAGGATGACCCGTACGGGACTCGAACCCGTGTTACCGCCGTGAAAGGGCGGTGTCTTAACCGCTTGACCAACGGGCCATAACAATAAAAAAAAACGGAGAAGGAGGGATTTGAACCCTCGCGCCGGTTTCCCGACCTACACCCTTAGCAGGGGCGCCTCTTCAGCCACTTGAGTACTTCCCCAAAAACCAAAAAGATTTTTAATGGGCCTAAATGGACTCGAACCATCGACCTCACGCTTATCAGGCGTGCGCTCTAACCAGCTGAGCTATAGGCCCTTCTTAAAAA
>NZ_NGLG01000001.1:2398676-2401277 GCF_002140655.1 Enterococcus sp. 3H8_DIV0648
AAAAACTAAAGCGGGTGACGAGAATCGAACTCGCGACAACAGCTTGGAAGGCTGTGGTTTTACCACTAAACTACACCCGCATGGCGGTCCCGACGGGATTTGAACCCGCGATCTCCTGCGTGACAGGCAGGCATGTTAACCCCTACACCACGGAACCGTATTTTTAGTTTTTAATTGCGGGAGCAGGATTTGAACCTACGACCTTCGGGTTATGAGCCCGACGAGCTACCAGACTGCTCCATCCCGCGATAATATTATTAAAAAGGAGGATAAGGGATTCGAACCCTTGCACGGTTTTACCCGCCTGACGGTTTTCAAGACCGTTCCCTTCAGCCGGACTTGGGTAATCCTCCGTAAAAGAGTCACTATGGACCTTGTAGGACTCGAACCTACGACCGGACGGTTATGAGCCGTCTGCTCTAACCAACTGAGCTAAAGGTCCTGGCTCGAATAAAATCGCGGCGGAGGGGATCGAACCCCCGACCTCCCGGGTATGAACCGGACGCTCTAGCCAGCTGAGCTACACCGCGTTATTAATAAAAATGGAGCCTAGCGGGATCGAACCGCTGACCTCCTGCGTGCAAAGCAGGCGCTCTCCCAGCTGAGCTAAGGCCCCATAATTTGTTTCTATCGGGAAGACAGGATTCGAACCTGCGACACCTTGGTCCCAAACCAAGTACTCTACCAAGCTGAGCTACTTCCCGAAATGCACCCGAGAGGACTCGAACCTCTAACCCCTTGATTCGTAGTCAAGTACTCTATCCAATTGAGCTACGGGTGCGTTATTTAGTTAATGCCGAGGACCGGAATCGAACCGGTACGGTGATCACTCACCGCAGGATTTTAAGTCCTGTGCGTCTGCCAGTTCCGCCACCCCGGCGCTTTCCCCTGGTCTTCAGGAAAGCGGAAAACGGGGTTCGAACCCGCGACCCCCACCTTGGCAAGGTGGTGCTCTACCACTGAGCTATTTCCGCATGATGCCGGCTAAAGGACTTGAACCCTCGACCCTCTGATTACAAATCAGATGCTCTACCAACTGAGCTAAGCCGGCAACTACAAAAAATAAAATGCGGGTGAAGGGACTTGAACCCCCACGCCGTAAGGCGCTAGATCCTAAATCTAGTGCGTCTGCCAATTCCGCCACACCCGCATATACTTATGAGCCGTACTGGGCTCGAACCAGTGACCCTCTGATTAAAAGTCAGATGCTCTACCAACTGAGCTAACGGCTCAAATGGGGGTTAACGGGTTCGAACCGCTGACCCTCTGCTTGTAAGGCAGATGCTCTCCCAGCTGAGCTAAACCCCCATAAGTTCGCGTGGCGACGTCCTAATCTCACAAGGGGCAACCCCTCACTACAATCGGCGCTAAGAAGCTTAACTTCTGTGTTCGACATGGGAACAGGTGTATCCTTCTCGCTATCGCCACCACACTACGTATTTATTTGAGTAAACTTCGTTCACTCAAAACTGGATCAGAAACAGTTAAACAACCGTGATTTCATTTTATTTTGGTTAAGTCCTCGATCGATTAGTATCAGTCCGCTCCGTACATCACTGCACTTCCACTCCTGACCTATCTACCTGATCTTCTCTCAGGGATCTTACTTTCTTTAAGAAATGGGAAATCTCATCTTGAGGTGGGCTTCACACTTAGATGCTTTCAGCGTTTATCCCTTCCCTACATAGCTACCCAGCGATGCCTCTGGCGAGACAACTGGTACACCAGCGGTAAGTCCATCCCGGTCCTCTCGTACTAAGGACAGATCCTCTCAAATTTCCAACGCCCGCGACGGATAGGGACCGAACTGTCTCACGACGTTCTGAACCCAGCTCGCGTGCCGCTTTAATGGGCGAACAGCCCAACCCTTGGGACCGACTACAGCCCCAGGATGCGACGAGCCGACATCGAGGTGCCAAACCTCCCCGTCGATGTGGACTCTTGGGGGAGATAAGCCTGTTATCCCCAGGGTAGCTTTTATCCGTTGAGCGATGGCCCTTCCATGCGGAACCACCGGATCACTAAGCCCGACTTTCGTCCCTGCTCGACTTGTAGGTCTCGCAGTCAAGCTCCCTTGTGCCTTTACACTCTGCGAATGATTTCCAACCATTCTGAGGGAACCTTTGGGCGCCTCCGTTACTCTTTAGGAGGCGACCGCCCCAGTCAAACTGCCCATCTGACACTGTCTCCCACCACGATTAGTGGTGCGGGTTAGAGTGGTCATAACACAAGGGTAGTATCCCACCAGCGCCTCTGTCGAAACTAGCGTCCCGACTTCTACGGCTCCTACCTATCCTGTACATGTGGTACAAACACTCAATATCAAACTGCAGTAAAGCTCCATGGGGTCTTTCCGTCCTGTCGCGGGTAACCTGCATCTTCACAGGTACTAAAATTTCACCGAGTCTCTCGTTGAGACAGTGCCCAAATCGTTACGCCTTTCGTGCGGGTCGGAACTTACCCGACAAGGAATTTCGCTACCTTAGGACCGTTATAGTTACGGCCGCCGTTTACTGGGGCTTCAATTCGTACCTTCGCTTACGCTAAGCACTCCTCTTAACCTTCCAGCACCGGGCAGGCGTCAGCCCCTATACGTCATCT
>NZ_NGLG01000001.1:2401377-2418318 GCF_002140655.1 Enterococcus sp. 3H8_DIV0648
GGTATTAGCACCTGTTTCCAAGTGTTATCCCCTTCTGATGGGCAGGTTACCCACGTGTTACTCACCCGTTCGCCACTCCTTTTCTTTCGGTGGAGCAAGCTCCGGTGAAAGAAAAAGCGTTCGACTTGCATGTATTAGGCACGCCGCCAGCGTTCGTCCTGAGCCAGGATCAAACTCTCATATAAAGTGTTTGAAACAGTCGTTAAACTGTTAAGCTCAATTTGTTAATTGACTTGCTAGCATATTGCTTGCTATGTTGTTTGTTTCTATTATTATAGAAACGCCCTACACATTTGGTTTGTTTTATTCGTTCAGTTTTCAAAGGTCTACATAGTTTGTCGCTTTGTTTCGGCAACTTTTAAATCATAACAGATTACCGAATTAATGTCAACAACTTTTTTCGAAATATTTTCAAGAAAAATTGTTGTCATCGCTTTATGCGACTTTGATAGAATAACTGAAAGTCAGTCATCTGTCAATAACAATTTTTAAGTTTTTTTGAGCGACACACGCTCGCTTTGGAACATAAAATAATATACCAACATAATCTTATCTGGTCAATCAAAAATAGTGACTTTTTTGAAGTTTTTTTTATTACTGACCAATGTTCTTTATTGTTCGTGTAAATGTTCGCAAATAACATGAAAGCTGATTGAAAATTGCCTTTTCACAAAAAATTCAATCGTTTTTTTGCAGCAAAAGATGACATCAATTTCTAATAATCCATTTGAAACATACTAAAAAAGACGTCCAGCAAAGCTGAACGTCTAAAAAATTTATTTTATCGCATCGTTGGAAACAACAAAACGTCGCGAATCGACTGAACATCTGTTAACAACATAACCAGACGATCAATTCCGATTCCTAGACCACCAGTTGGCGGCATACCATATTCCAAGGCTTCCAAGAAATCTTCATCCACACCATGTGCTTCATCATTTCCTTGTTCGCGTTCTTTTTCTTGCGCTTCAAAGCGTTCTCTCTGATCAATTGGATCGTTTAACTCTGTAAAGGCATTCGCAAATTCACGGCCTACGATAAATAATTCAAAACGATCTGTGAAACGTCCATCCTCAGCATTTTTCTTTGCAAGTGGAGAAACTTCAACTGGGTGTCCATATACAAACGTTGGTTGCTCAAGTGTTTCTTCAACAAAGGTCTCGAAGAATTCATTGATGATATGTCCGATTTCCATCGTATCTTTTATCTCAACCTTGTGCTCTTTTGCTAATGAACGAGCTTCTTCAATAGTCATTTCTGGCCAGAAATCTACGCCTGTTTGTTCTTTGATCGCATCTACCATATGGATACGTTTGAACTCAGAGCCTAAGTCGATTGTTTGTCCATCGTAAGAAAGAGTCGTTTCCCCAAGAACATTTTGCGCAACGTCGCGAATAATTCCTTCTGTTAAATTCATTACATCTAAGAAGTCTTGATACGCAGTATAAACCTCCATCATAGTGAATTCTGGATTGTGAGTAGTATCGATTCCTTCATTACGGAATACACGTCCGATTTCATAGACTTTTTCCATTCCACCGACAATTAGACGTTTTAGATGTAATTCTAATGCTATACGTAGATATAAGTCCATGTCTAAAGCATTATGATGTGTAATAAATGGACGGGCAGTCGCACCACCGGCTTCATTATGCAAGACAGGTGTTTCAACTTCAATATAGCCCAATCCATCTAGGTAGCGACGAATTTGGCTGATAATTTGGCTGCGTTTAGTAAAACGATCGAAACTTTCACGATTACTGATTAAATCTAAGTAACGTTGACGATAACGTTGTTCCACATTCGTCAAACCGTGGTATTTTTCTGGCAAAGGGCGCAATGCTTTTGAAAGCAAAGTGATTTCTTTTGCTTTAATCGATACTTCACCTGTATCTGTCTTCATGATCTCTCCAGTTACACCAAAGAAATCACCTAGGTCACTTTTTTTGAAGATAGCGTAAGGTTCTTCACCGACTTCATCTTTACGGACATAAATCTGGATTTGGCCTTCACGATCTTGTAAATGGGCAAAGCCAACTTTTCCTTTTCCGCGTTTGGTCATCATACGACCAGCCACGCTGGCAGTCAATTGTTTTTCGTGGAGCTCTTCTTTAGTATTTGCATCATATGTTTCATGCAGTTCTTTCGAGTTCGCAGTACGTTCAAAGCGTGCGCCAAACGGATCGATTCCTTCTTCACGAAGGGTTTCCATTTTTTCGCGGCGAACACGCATTTGATCGTTCATTTCTGTCAAATTTGTTTGTTCCTCAGTCACGAATGTTCCTCCTCAGTATGTAATTACTCTTACTTATAATGCCAATGAATAGGCAAAAAATCAAGCCGAATTCCTCATTCGGCTTGAAGATCAGCTAATTTTCTCTCTTGTTTCGCTCTTTTCAACAAGTTCATCCAACAAATCTACAATAACTTGTTTTTCTTCGGTTTGATTGATGGCAACCTTAACTTTCGCTGACCGCGAAATTCCTTTTAAATAGTAGCTTGCATGTTGTCGAAATTCGCGACAAGCGATTTTCTCGCCTTTTAGATTAATTAAACGTTCTAAATGCAATTTCGCAGTCGCAATCTTTTCTCTGGCACTTGGTTCTGGGATCAGTTCACCTGTTTCCAAATAATGCTGTGTTTGGTGAATCATCCAGGGATTTCCTAGAGCTGCTCGACCGATCATTACAGCATCAGCACCAACTTCTTCAATCATTCGCTTCGCGTCTTCCGGAGTTCGAACATCACCATTCCCCATAAAAGGAATCGTCAACTGTTCTGCGACTTGTTTTAAAACGTCCCAATTAGCTTGGCCTTCATACATTTGCACCCGTGTTCGACCATGCATTGCAATCGCAGAAGCGCCCGCACTTTGAGCAGCCAGTGCATTTTCAACAGCGAAAACATGTTCCTCGTCCCAACCAATTCGCATCTTCACTGTCACAGGAATATCTACGGCGGAAGAAACAGCATCAACCATTTCATAGACCTTATTAGGATCTAGTAACCACTTTGCACCTGCTTCAGCTTTGATGACTTTGTTTACGGGACACCCCATATTGATATCAATGATATCTGCCTCTGTATTCTCTTGAACAAATTGTGCGGCTTCTACCAATGAATCTTTGTTTCCGCCAAAAATCTGGATACTTAACGGATGCTCTCGTTCATCGATGTACAGCATCTCCAGCGTTTTTTTATTTCTAAAATGGATGCCTTGATCACTTATCATTTCACAAACGACTAAGCCAGCACCAAATTCTTTCACTGTTACACGAAAAGCGGCATTAGTGATTCCTGCCATTGGAGCAACTACGATCCGATTCGGCACTTCCACATTACCTATTTTCCATGTGCCATTTAATGGTTTCACTACTATTCCCCCAAAATTTCTTGCTTCAATTCGTAAAGATCCGCTTCACTATACTTGTATTTATTATTGCAAAATGCACAGACTGCTTCCGCACCGTGATCTTGATCAATTAATTCTTGAATCTGTTCTGCTCCTAAAGTAATAATCGCTGACGCAAATTTTTCCTTAGAACAGTCGCATTTAAATTGCACTGGCATTGTTTCTAAAAATTCCACATCATCTGTACCCAATAGATTTTGTAATATTTCCTCCGGTGTTTGACCTTCGTCTAATAAGGTAGAAATACGAGCTGTTTCCTTCAAACGCACTTCGATTTGATCAATGATCTCATCACTGGCTCCCGGCATAATTTGAATCATAAAGCCGCCGGCAGTTTTAATAGAATCATCCGTATCAACTAAAACCGAGACGCCAACTGCAGATGGAATCTGTTCCGATACGGCTAAATAATAGGTAAAGTCTTCGCCGATTTCACCAGAAACAATCGGTGTTTGACCAGAAAAAGGCTCCTTTAGGCCCAAATCTTTAGTGACGGTGAACATGCCTTCTGTCCCTACCGCACCTCTTACATCAATTTTTCCGATTTTATTTAGCGGCAAATTGATGTGAGGATTTTTGATGTAGCCTTTCACCTCACCTTTACCATTACTGTCAACAACGATGGCTCCGGCTGGTCCATTTCCTTCTATTTTGACGGTCATTTTATCTTCGCCTTTTAACATCGCTCCTAGCATCAAGGCACCGATCATTGTTCGACCTAAAGCCGCGGAAGATGTATTCCATGTATCATGACGTTCTTGCGCTTCTCCTACCGTTTCTGTTGCATTCACTGCATATGCTCGAACAAAGCCCTCATAGGCTAATGCTTTTACTAAATAATCACTCATCTGTCTGCTCCTCATTCCTAAAATACTCGTGATTGCATCATACTAGGTGTTTCAACTTTTTTCAACTTCTCTGTATGAGCTTGATAGAAAAGTTTAATAAACTTGTTTACTTAAAACAAAAAAATAAACAGACGACCATGCGCCTGTTCATTAAAACCATACTGGTAATAAAATTGCTGCCATTGCTGTAGCATCATATTTCATTGCTTCACTTTTGAGTTGCTTGTGCAGCTCACCCAATGCCTTAGGAAACTCATTTTGGTGTGATAAAGCATATAATGCAATCTCTTTACAAATTTTAGTTGCGACTAATCCACACGCTTCTGTTTTTTCTAATAACTGTGCATTGTCCAACAAAAATTTTTGAACTTCGGGAAGTGTTTTTATTTCTTCATTTCCATAGGCTTGACTGATTTGATCCATTATTTGTCTAGCTTTTTCGCTATTTTTCATTCTGATCCACCCCTCGACATCATTCTACTCTTGTAAAGTTTTTATGCCAAATCATAGGAGTTCCTTCATCATAATCAAATCTGTTTGCTTATCCTCTCCAACAATAAAATCATGAGCACCAACTTTTTCAAACCCAAAAGCGCGATAGAATTGCAAAGCATTAGTATTCTTCTCCCAAACGCCTAACCAAATACTTTCGCGATTTTCTTTAGCCGCTACATCAAAAGCATAATCTAATAATTGGCGTCCCAACCCCAGCCTTTTGAATTCTTTACGGATATAAATCCGTTCAACTTCTAAATTATTACTATCCGACATCTCTGTTTGCGCCCTTTCAGTATTCAACTTCAAATAGCCCGCCAAACTATCGACCCAGTAAATAAAGAAGAAGCGCGATTCAGGATTTATCATTTCCTCTTTTAACTTTCCAAATCCATAAGCTTCAGACAAATACTCTTGTAAATCTGCTGGATTATTATCCGCTGCAAAGGTGTCAACAAACGTTTCAACACTGATTTTCTGCAGCTCTGTTAAATCATCTAAATTACATAAACGAATTTTACCCTCCATATTTCCCCCTCCTTATGCACACTTTTAATCTTTAGAAAAAATGTTGATAAAATAAACGACATGCCCGAAGACATGTCGTTATAGTTTTTATTCTTGATTATCGTTTGTATCATCAGGTTCGATTTTATCGTCTGAATCTCTATGTTCCGGTGCTTTATCCTCTGCTTGTTTCTCAGCATCTTTTTCTTCCAAAGCACGTTTCGCTTCTTCGAAAGTTTGTGCTTGAGCTTTTTCACTTGGATAAGGACTACCTTTACCTTCAGGCATTTCACCTGTTTCAAACAATGACTTGATTGCTTTTGCATCCAAGGTTTCGAATTCCAACAGTTTTTCAGCAATCAATTTATGCTGTTCACGATGAGTTTCAATGATCTCACGTGCTTTGTCATGAGCAGACATCAAGATACTTCGAACTTCTTCATCAATCTCAAAAGCTACTTGTTCAGAATAAGCTTTTGTTTGACCATAGTCACGGCCAACAAAGACTTGATGATTTCCTTCGTATTGAACCGGACCAAGTTTATCACTCATTCCGTATTCTGTTACCATGCTACGAGCTAGCGCAGTGGCTTGTTCAAAGTCATTTGACGCACCTGTTGTTTGAGAATTAAAGACAATTTCTTCAGCGGTACGGCCACCAAGCAAGCCAACGATTTGTTCAAACATATCATCTTTAGACATCAACATTTGATCTTCTTTTGGCAAGGCAATCATGTATCCGCCGGCACGTCCACGAGGGATGATCGTCACTTTATGAACGACGCGAGCACGGTTCAAGACCATTCCGATGATCGTGTGTCCTGCTTCGTGGTAAGCAACCATTTCACGTTCAATCTTGCTGATAACACGGTCTTTCTTAGCAGGTCCTGCAATCACGCGATCTTCTGCTTCATCAACGTCAGAAGCATCGATCTTCTTCTTGTTACGACGAGCCGCAACTAAAGCCGCTTCGTTCAAGACATTTTCTAAATCGGCACCAGCAAATCCTGGTGTTTGTTGAGCAACGACTTTTAAATCAACATCGTCTGCTAACGGCTTGTTCCGAGAGTGAACTCTAAGAATCGCTTCACGACCTTTAACATCTGGACGACCAACTAAAATTTGGCGGTCAAAACGTCCCGGACGTAATAACGCTGGATCTAGTACATCAGAACGGTTGGTTGCAGCGATAACGATAACGCCTTCGTTGCCATCAAATCCATCCATTTCCACTAGCAATTGGTTTAGGGTTTGTTCACGTTCATCGTGACCGCCGCCCATGCCGGCACCACGTTGACGACCAACAGCATCGATTTCATCGATAAAGATGATCGCTGGTGCATTTTTCTTAGCAGTTTCGAATAAATCCCGAACACGAGAAGCTCCGACCCCAACGAACATTTCCACGAAATCAGAACCTGAAATCGAGTAGAAAGGCACACCTGCTTCACCAGCTACCGCTTTAGCAAGTAAGGTTTTACCAGTTCCGGGAGGTCCCTCTAGTAAAACACCAGCTGGAATACGAGCGCCTAGTTCTACGAAACGACGTGGATCTTTTAAGAATTCTACGACTTCGACTAGTTCTTGTTTTTCTTCTTCTGCCCCGGCTACATCAGAGAAACGTACCCGATTGGCTTTTTTGTCGGCTTCTTTGGCTTTTGATTTACCAAAATTCATGACACGGCCATTACCGCCGCCACCGCCGCCTTGTTGACCGATCATCATATAGAAGAAGAAAATCATAATCAAGATTGGTAAGAAGCTTACTAATAATGTAACCCACATGCCGCTGCTTGATTCTTCTTCGATCTCTGTCTTAACTTTGTTATCTTTCGCTAAATCAGTTACTTGACTTAACGTTGAATCGTTCGGCAAAACAATCGTTGAAAAGTGTGTTGTTTTAGAATCTGTTGAACCAATGATACTTAAACCACCAGAGTTAGCAACTTCTTGCTTTTCTTTATACTCACCAGTGATTTTGTATACCCCACTAGCGGGCTGGATCTTAAGATTCTTGATTTTGCCTTCTTGCATCTGTTCAGTAAAGGTTGAATACTCGATATCTGGCGAAGCTGATTTGTTATCTCCAAAAAGGAAATAAACAACCATGACCATAGCCAAGATGACGAGAATATAATAGAGAGCATTTTTTACTCCCTTATTGTTTTTGTTCATCTGCGTCCTCCTCGCACTTGTTAGCTTATTAGCTTGTTAAAAAAGTTTTATCAATTTTGACCTTTTAAGTATATCATACTGTGATTTTTTCGGTCACTAATTTGATTGATAAATTTCTGGCTTCAATACACCCACATACGGCAGGTTACGATACGCTTCTGCATAGTCTAGTCCGTAACCAACGACGAATTCATTTGGTACATCAAAACCAACATAATCTGCATGAATGTCGACCACACGTCCTTCAGGTTTGTCTAACAATGTGACAATCTTCACTGATTTTGCTTTACGGTATTTGAAAAGGTCTACTAAATAGCCCAAGGTACGACCGCTGTCGATAATGTCTTCTACAATTAATAGATCACGACCTTCAACATTGGTGTCTAAGTCTTTGATGATTTTTACCTCACCTGAAGAAACAGTTTGGTTGCCGTAACTTGATACATCCATAAAATCTAATTCTAAATGGGCATCAATCTCACGAACGATGTCAGCCATAAAAGGTACGGCTCCTTTTAAAATACCAACTACCAATGGATTTTTGTCGGTATAATCTGCAGTTAGTTGTGCGCCTAATTCAACACAGCGCTTTTGAATATCTTCTCTAGTAATCAATACTTTTTCAATATCTTTTGCTAGCATCTAGAAACTCCTTTCATTTCGCTACTTGAAGCGTATAGTCAAGTATGTAGTGTATTCTATCAGTTTCAGTTGTAATACTCAAATAGGAATTAACAAAAGGTAAAAGCGCTACGATTTCTCCCATAGAATCCTCTACCACCCACGCTTGATCTCGTTGTTCATTCGGAATTTTTTTATCAATAAAATAACGATTGATTCGCTTAAACAACGTTTCTGACAATCGGATTCGATCCCCTGCATGTCTTCTGCGGATGGTTAAAGGCAGCTTGACTGCGGCTGGCAAGAGCACATGGTATGCATCAGTCTCGGAGGCTGTATCGCTTTTTCTCAAAGCAATTGTTTCTCCATCCGGCAATTTAATTTGTTCGTTTTCATTCAAACTAAATATCCCATCACTGATTATTCCCTTTTTTTCTAAACAAAATTGCTGATAGCGACGAGTAAACTGCCACCCATCTCCAAGGTCAACAGACCATTGAGTGACAGGCCGCTCAATTTGGTCTAGTAATGAAAATAGTTGTCGTTGCGAGACTATTAGTCTTGTCTGCTCCTCGATTTGCTGAAAGAAAGCAGAAAGAAAATAATAACGAGCTCCTGTTTCATTAGGCAAATTTTCACGCAAAAAAGACCAGCGCTGACCGTCAAATTCGATATTTCTTAAATTTTCTTTTAGCGCCTGTTCAATCAGCTGATTCGCCCAAGTCAACTGCTGATGAAACTGCTGCGCATGAGTCAATATCTGCGGATTTTCCTTTTTTAGTTCAGGTACGATATTCTTGCGAATCCGATTGCGAAAATAGTCTTGTGAGTCATTTGTGGCATCTTCGAAATAAGTCAGCTGTTCTTTCTTGGCGTAGGAATAGATTTCTTCTTTTGAAAAAGAAAGTAGCGGGCGCAGCAAAATACCTGGACCGAAATCTTGTTGACGAGCGATTCCGCTATGTCCTGCCAGAGAGCCTCCCCGAGTGAGGCGCATCAATAAGGTCTCTAGCTGATCATCGCTGTGATGAGCAGTCAAAAGCAAATCATACTTTTCTTGTTCCATGATTTTTTCAAAGAAATTATAACGGACTCTTCTTGCTTCAGCCTCAATATTTTTTTCCGCTGGCCTTTCCCAAACCTTCATATACAACGGCAGACGTTGCTTTTCGCAATAGTCTCGCAGAAAATCTGCCTCAGCTTTTGATTCTGGTCGCAATTGATGATTTACATGAACTACTCCTATCTTCACATTCTGTTGTTCCAGTAAATGCAAAAGTACCATCGAATCAACACCTGTTGAGACTGCCAATAAAATCTTCTGACCTGTCAATAACTCGGAATTTTTACGGAAAAACTCTTGTTCCATGTTATACTCCTTATTTTTCTTAGATTAAAAATGAATAAGCCAAACCAGCATTCATTCCGATAAGAAAGACTTCACGAACTTGCACAACTTTTTCGCTTATTGCCGAGCTAGTTGCTGCTTGATGCTAATTTAGCAGCAACTAGTTGGGGCGCACCGTTGCGTTGAAAAGCTAGTTCGTTAAGCTGGACATCGAAAACTACGGTATAAAAACCGTTTAAATTGTGGGAAACTTATACTTCTTTACGCTTAAAAAAAGCTGAAATCCCATAAGAATTTCAGCTTCTCTAGTTTAACTACTTTTAACTACGACGACCGCCTCGGCCTCCGCGTTTTCCTTCGGTGTTACGTTTGATCGATGACAAGCGATCATCGCTATCCTTTAAAAAGGAACTCATCAATGAATCGAAGTCTTGTTTGCCGCTATTTTGGGGCTTGCCTTTTGCTGATGGTTTCGGGCGATTATTATCACGAAACTCGCGTTTGAAAGGTTTCTTTTCCGGTTGTTGTGGCTGGTCTTGGGCTTTACGGATTGAAAGACCGACTTTTCCGTCATCTCCCACAGAAGTTACTTTAACCGTTACTTCATCGCCAACAGTCAATACATCATGAATGTCTTTGACAAAACCGTTAGATATTTCACTGATATGGACTAAGCCCGTTTTACCCTCTCCCAAGTCAATAAAGGCACCAAAATTGGTGATCCCTGATACTTTTCCTTGCAGCTTAGCTCCTACTTCGATTGACATAAAAAAAATGTTCCTCCTAATTTTTTTCCAATTTATTTTAAAACTGCTAATAAACCTATTTGGCAGTTTCGGACTTTACTACTTCGTCAGCGGACTGTTGGTCCTTGCTAGGCGTATTTGCTGATTCTGGTAAAACAAAAATCAATTCGCCGTCTTTTGAATAATAGAAACGACTACGAGCTAATTTTGCTACATAGTTATCGTCTTTCAACAATTTCACGTCTTGTTTCAAACCATCTACCTGCTCATCCACTTTTGCGGACTCTGCGACTGTTTTGACTTTGATATCTTTTAATTCACTTAAATGACGTTGTTCGTTGAAAATTTGGACTCCCATGACAATTGCGACAAAGGCTGCTACAGCAAACAACGCTGCTAAACGACGACGTTTAAATATTAATTGACGATGTTGCTTTTGAAATTTACGATATTGCTCTTTTGCATACGGTGTATCTAACGAAGCAATTTTCTGCGTCTCGTTTTCATTCATTCCTGTTCGCTCCTTACCATGAAATTCTTTACTATTATATCAATTCACGATATAATTGTCTATTTGAATTATCCCTAATTGCCGTTATTTTCCACGCGTGTCTCACTAATAATCCGATACATTTTTGCTGCATCGTCTTTTTTCGTCGACTCATGCAGTTCTTCTACCGCGACCTCTAAGACTTTATTACCGAATTGAATTCTTAACTGATCCCCAACTTTAACATCTGTTGAAGATTTTGCTAATTTTCCATTTACCTGAATTCGCCCTTTGTCAGCGACTTCTTTTGCCACTGTCCGGCGTTTAATAATCCGTGAAATTTTTAAAAACTTATCTAAACGCATAAATCTATCTCCTTCTCCAATTTATTCTCAATAGTTTACTGCCAAACGGCAACATCAGCCATTCGCGAATTGTTAACAAGCGTAACTGAATAGCTAAGATTAAAAAGGTGCTTCCGCCAATTAACACACCTAAAATTGCCGCTATTAATGCAATACTTCTTTTTTGAACTATTCCAAAAACTATACTGATACCGCCATAATAACATATCAGCACCACAACCATGCCTGCTAAACAAATTAAAAGGTTGCGCATGAAGTGCCGCTGGCTGCCATATGCCCGTGTTTCACGGTCACAAGAAAAATGCAGAATAAACAAAGCTGCTACCAAACCTACTAAAGTTGATAGGCTCGCGCCGATTGTCCCAAACTGTTTCGTCATTCCAGCTGTAACAACCACTTTTAATAATAATCCAACTCCGGCAGCCTGCAAAGAGCTGCGATATTCATTTTGACTTTGAGCAATACTTTGATAAGCCTGCACCATCGCCATCAGAAAAATCGCAAAAACAAATAAAACTAGTGTGCCGTTTCCTTTATAGTCTTTGAACAATGCATAATTCACATAGGGTAATAGCATGGCTAATCCAATCGAGGCTGCCGCTGCGATGCCGCAGGTCAAACGCAGAAAGATTTGGCTGGTATTAATGAACATTCTGCGATCACGATTGACAAGATAGCGAGTCAATAAAGGTAGAAAGCTTGAACTTAATGCCAAGGCCACTACAAGACCCAACTGTACTAATGGCTGTCCGCGGTCATAGACCCCTTTAGCCAGTTTTGCTCCATGTTCACTTAAACCAAAATCAACTAAAGCTTTTTTAACAGTAAACGAATCAATTAGCTGAAACAAGATCAAAAAACCGCTATAAATTGTCATCAAACCGCCCTCAAGCACAAGGCGCCGGCCTAACGCTAACGCGTTTCCACCAAAGTCAGGTATTTTTCGTACGATACTTGTTCCTAATACTTTTCGGCGATAATACCATAAAACCAAAACTGCGGCGATGCCGCCAACTAAAGCTCCTGACATCGCTACTGTTCCCGTATGATAAACATCCCATCCGAATTGCTTGAACGACCAAGCAGCTAGTACGATTACCGCCACTCGAATCAACTGCTCGACTACTTGTGATACCGCAGTTGGCACCATCAGCAACTTTCCTTGAAATTCTCCCCGTGTAATCGAGAGAAACGGCATAATTACAAAAGTAAAGGAAACAACCCGGATTAATGGCGCCAGTTGCCCGTCGCCCATCCAGTCGGCCAGCGGTTGTGCAGTGAAAAAACACAGCGCCCATAAAAGCAGACCAAAGCCGCTGATTAAGGGAAATAATTCTTCCAATGCTCTTCGCTGCTGGCGCGGCTCTTTCTGCTCTGCCACATATTTTGAAATAAACTGTGGCAAGCCTGATAAGGCCAAAGTCATGGCGATACCATAGATTGGATAGACTTGCTGATACACATAAAAGCCTTCATCGCCTGCGAAGTTTTGATAAGGCACTCGATAAACGGCGCTCAACAACTTTGCTACGAAGGACGCGGCAGTCAAGACGAAGGCGCCTTGCATCATGACTCGCATTTCTTTATTCGCCAGTGTCTCCACCGCCTATTCCTTATATTTTTGTTCTCGCAGTGCACGAACGAACAAGCTGATTTCTCGTAGCCAAACGGCTTCATCCATATTTTTTGCGATCATCAACTTGATAACCATTTTATCTTTTTCAACACCCAACGTTGCTTTCATTTTTGTAGCACTCAAGGCTTCAAAAAGCTGTTCAACTTTATACGCTTTAGTCCCAACTTTACTTAAGGTGAAGATAATCTGCTGCTGGCGTTTTTGAATGCTTTCGACTAGCGCACGATCGCCGTCCATTTTGATTTGTCCGATATTCAACAGGTTGGCTACTTCATCCGGGTAGTCGCCAAAGCGATCCACTAGATCAGCTTCTACTTCATCCAGCATCTCTGTACTTTCCAACTCGCGTATCCGTTTATAAATCTCGATTTTTTGGCGTTCATCTTCGATATAAGTTCCTGGAATATACGCGTCGATTCCTAAATTAATTTCTACCGAAGTTCGTTCAACTTGAGTATTTTTTCCTTGTTTGCGATCAACTGCCTCAGACAGCATTTGCGAATACATATCAAATCCAACGGCATCGATAAAGCCGTGTTGTTGCGCCCCCAAAAGATTCCCTGCTCCACGAATGGATAAATCTCGCATCGCGATCTTAAAGCCTGAACCTAATTCGGTAAAGTCCTTGATTGCCTGCAGACGTTTTTCGCTGACTTCATTCAGTATTTTTTGTGGTTCATACATGAAGTACGCATAAGCGATCCGATTGCTTCGGCCAACTCGTCCGCGTAATTGATACAAAGTCGACAGTCCCATATAATCGGCATTCTCGACAAACAATGTATTTACATTGGGAATATCGACACCTGTTTCGATGATCGTCGTGGTAACTAAAATATCATATTGTCCATCAATAAAATCCATCAATGTATTTTCTAATTGAACTTCTGTCATTTGACCATGAGCGAAGCCGATTTTTGCATCGGGCACTAACATTTGCAGTTCTTCTACTTTTCGTTCGATTGTTTCTACCCGATTATATAGATAGAAAGCTTGTCCGCCACGAGCCATTTCACGTTCGATGGCTTCTCGAATCGCTCCTGGGTTCGTCTCCATCACATATGTTTGAATTGGATAACGATTTTCCGGCGGTGTTTCGATTACAGACAGATCACGCACGCCTAACATCGACATATGCAAAGTCCGAGGGATTGGCGTCGCTGTTAAAGTCAGGACATCCACTTGAGAACGCAATTGCTTTAATCGCTCTTTGTGCTTCACACCAAAACGCTGCTCTTCGTCAATGACCAGCAGGCCCAAATCCGCAAACTGCAAATCTTGTGACAAGAGACGATGTGTCCCCACCACGATGTCTACTTGACCAGTACGAATCTTCTCAATGGTTTCTTTCTGCTGTTTCTTCGTCCGGAATCGGCTCAGCATCGCTACGTTGACTGGAAAGTTTTCGAAACGTTCCGTCATCGTATCATAGTGCTGCTGTGCCAAAATGGTTGTAGGAACAAGAAAAGCAACTTGTTTATTTTCTTTGATCGCTTTGAACGCTGCTCGTAAGGCTACCTCGGTCTTACCAAAGCCCACATCACCAACTAATAGGCGATCCATCGGACGAGTTTTTTCCATATCATGTTTGATTTCCGCAGCACTTCGCAGCTGGTCATCTGTCTCAGTATATGGAAAGGCATCTTCAAATTCCTTTTGATATTCGTCATCTGGTCCAAAAGCATACCCACGCTCGGCTTCACGTTTAGCATACAGTTCAATCAAATCATCCGCAATGTCTTCGATTCTTTTCGAAACTTTGCTCTTGGTCTTGGTCCATTCACTGCCGCCTAGTTTATTGATCTTCGGCGGTTTGGCCTCGGAAGAAACGTATTTTTGAATCAAGTTTAATTGTGTGACTGGAATAAAGAGCTTGTCGTCTTTTTGGTACAAGATCGACATATAATCTTGATGAACACCGTCGATCTCGATCGTTTCCATACCGACGTATTTACCGATCCCATGATTCGCATGGACAACGTAATCGCCAGGTTTTAATTCATTGTAGCTTTTCAGCCGTTCTGCGTTAGAAATCGTTTGGCGGCGAGCACGTTTTTTAGTGACCTTTTGAAAAATCTCTCGTTCGGTCACTACAACTATTTTATCTTGCGGCAGCTCAAAACCATTTGTCAGCGTTCCCGTTACGATCTGTGTTTGTCCTGCCAATAAATGGTCAGGCGTCGTTTGAACTGCTTTGATATCGACATCATGAAATTCTTGAGTTAGTTTTTCTTGTCGTTCATGATCTGACACAAGGAATAAAACTGTCTGCTCTTGTTTCTGCCAACGGTCAACTTCTGTTTTTAACAAAGGCATTTGTCCGAAAAATTGCTGCATCGAACGATATTGAAAATTGTGGATCGCCTCAAAACGCAGATTCCCCATCCCTTTTTGGAATAGCGAGAAGAAGCTTGTAACATGTTTCGTATTTTTGATTAGTTCATGGGCATTCAGCCCAAAATTTTGTTCAGAAAAGACTCGCAGTTCTTCGATTTTTTGGGTATGCCATTCGGCTTCTTCCCGTTCCATCTCACGATGAGTCTCCATCATACGCGGATAGTCATCAATAAATAGCAACGCGTCTTCAGCAAAATGATCCAATAGTGAAACTTTTTCTTCATATAATAAATCTGTATAATACTTTGCTTGTTCGGTGGGGATGCCATCCTCCCAAGAAGCGATCAATTGCCCGAAATAGTCGTTCAAAAAATTATAGTCTTCTTTTTCCTTCGTAACTGCCAAGCGATTTTGCAAAAGCTGATTTACTTTTTGCGCACCTTGCGTCAGATTTTCCGCAGAAAAAACCAGATCAGTCGTCGGCGTAATCCAAACTTCATTTAGATTTTCTACCGAACGCTGGGTTCCCGGTTCAAAATAGCGTAAAGAATCAACCTCCACATCAAACAATTCGACTCGAACTGGGTACTCTGTAGTTAATGGGTAAATATCAACAATACTGCCTCGCATACTGAACTCGCCAGGTTTTCCGACCATCGTTTGACGTTCATAGCCCATCAATACTAACCGCTGGGCCAAGTTTTCTAAATCAACTTCACTGCCGATTTCCCAATGCAGCTGATTTGCCTTCCATGTTTCAGCAGTCGGTAAATGTTTTCTTAGTGCCGCAACTGGTACCACATAAATGCCGCTTGCGCCTTGAGATAATGCTTGCAATGTCGATACGCGTTCTGCCCGTGCTTCTGGTGAGGCAAAAGCCATTTCTGCCGAAAGCACCTCATCGACTGGAAATAGATGAACATCGTCCACTATATTTCGCAGTTCATCCGCCAATTGATTACTATAGTAGAGATTTGGCACAACAATCACCGTTTGCTTTTGGCTTACCTGATGCGTACCCGCCATCACTAAAGCCTTAGCCGAACCGGAAAGTCCGGTCAACAGTTGACGTTTGGCTTTTTTAGCTAAGTCAGCTTGCCATTGCTTAACCAATGGCAGCTGATTTATAAATTCAATCAAATTCATTTCCTTGCTCCTTACATATTCCGTTTAGCCTGTTAAACTCAGCTCGTTTATTTGTGCGTTAATTAAATCGATTCATTGTCTGCAAGAAATCCTTGCCTGAAACAAAATCATCCGCAGCTTCAGCGGCACGCGCGACGCTATTTGCAATAATTGCTGTATCTTCTTTAGCAAAGGTGCTTAATACATGATTCACAACGGTTTTTCCGTTTGGCCGCCCGATACCGATTTTAATTCGGTTAAAATCCTGTGTCTCGATATGGGAAATAATACTTTTCAACCCATTATGTCCTCCGGCACTGCCTTTTTGCCTCAAACGTAATTTACCAAGCTCCATATCTAAGTCATCGACGACCACTACTAGTTCTTCTAAATAAACGCCGAAATAGGTCATCAACGGACCTACTGCTCGTCCAGACTCATTCATAAAAGTCAGCGGCTTTACTAATAAAATTTTTTCACCATTAACGAAGTAATCCGCCACTTCTGCTTCAAACGTATTCTTTTTGAAAACAGCTCCATGTTCCTTCGCCAACTGATCCACAACCATAAAACCAACGTTGTGTTTTGTATTTTCATATTTCTTCCCTGGGTTTCCCAACCCTACGATCATTTTCATACTATTCCGCCTCGTTCTTTTAGTTAAAATCTGTTTATATTTAAATTTTACTGATTTTCATTTGCATGACAAAATGCTGGATAGTCAAATGACTACCCAGTCCAAAAATTTCTTTATACAGTATAACACAAACTATCCTGTAGCTGTCTCTTATACACATCTAGAGGAAAAAACTCGTCCGATGGATCGCCTATTAGTT
>NZ_NGLG01000001.1:2418418-2475350 GCF_002140655.1 Enterococcus sp. 3H8_DIV0648
GGCATACGAGATTCATGAGCGTCTCGTGGGCTCGGAGATGTGTATAAGAGACAGGTATAACACAAACTATCCTGTAGTGACCGTTTTCAGTGCTTTAAGACTCTCTAAAGATTCTGTTATTTTTGAAAAAAGTTTATAGCATCAGTCTCCCAAGCTATCAAGACATGAAGCGTTTTCTTCTGAAACAGCAAAAATAACTGTATTATTAATGAGTAAAATACGTGACAAGTTTCATTAATTAGTGTTATCATTCCACTGAAAAACAAATAGAAGAAGGGATTGGTACACATGACTGCAACAGCAGCTAGTAAAACCCATCAAAAAGTAATGTTAATCGGAGACGGCGCAGTAGGTTCAAGTTATGCCTTTGCTTTAGTCAATCAAAATATCGCTCAAGAAATCGGTATTATCGATATCGATAGCAACCGTACACAAGGAGATGCCATTGATTTATCACACGCATTAGCCTTCACATCCCCTAAGAAAATTTATTCTGCTTCTTATGAAGACTGTCACGATGCTGACCTAGTTGTCATCACTGCTGGTGCTCCGCAAAAACCAGGCGAAACTCGTCTAGATTTAGTCGGCAAAAACCTGCGCATCAACAAAAGTATCGTAGAACAAGTTGTGGCATCTGGCTTTGACGGTATCTTTTTAGTAGCCGCAAACCCTGTAGATATCTTAACTTACTCTACATGGAAATTCTCTGGCTTCCCTAAAGAACGCGTAATTGGTTCTGGAACTTCTTTAGATACAGCACGTTTCCGTCAAGCAATTGCTGAATTAGTCAACGTTGATGCTCGTAACGTCCATGCTTACATCTTAGGCGAACATGGCGACTCAGAGTTTCCAGTTTGGTCACATGCTAACGTTGCTGGTTTACAAATTTACGAATGGGTCAAAGACAATCCAGAAGTTGATGAAGAAGCTTTAGTAAACCTATTCTTCGGTGTCCGTGATGCTGCTTACGAAATTATCGAGAAAAAAGGCGCAACCTTCTATGGTATCGCTGTTGCCCTAGCTCGTATCACTCGTGCGATCCTAAATGATGAAAGTGCAGTATTCCCATTATCTGTTTACTTAGAAGGTCAATATGGACAAAATGATATCTACATCGGTGCCCCAGCAGTTGTTAATGCTAAAGGAATCCAAAACATCATTGAAATTCCATTATCTGATGCTGAAAAAGATCGTATGGATGCTTCTGCTAAACAACTTAAAGAAGTTATGGACAAAGCTTTCGCTGATCTTGAAGCGGAAGGAAAATAAAAAACTTTTTAAGTCGTAAAGAATATGAATATTCTTTGCGGCTTTTTTTAATATTTGCTAACATTTCAAGGCAGATCACTCGTATTTTAGCTATTCTGTGGTATATTTGTATTCGGTATATCATTTTAATAATCGATTACTCTTTTGGTAGAATACTTCGATAATGAATGAAGACCAAATAAAAGGAAATGCAATGAGGAGTTATTTCGATGACAAGAAATGAAAAAAGAAATTCTCGTAGCCGAACGCGAATCGGTGTGATTATTGTATTAGGTTTATTGGTAGTTTTAATTGGCGGATACGCTGTTCGCAGTACATATTATGCTCAAAGGTTTCTTCCAAATACAGTGGTAAACGGAGTGAAGATCAATAATTTAACGGTGAGCGAAGCAAACCGAAAGATTACTCGTGAGCTGACAGATTCACCCTTCCTAATAAAAATCGACAACGAAAATTGGAAAGAGATCAATCGCAAAGATCTAGGCTGGCAAAATGACTACCTGCCGGGCTTAAAAGAACTACAGAAAAAGCAAAACCCATTTAGCTGGGGGATGCAATTAGTTTCAGCAGCAGATACAAAAGATGTCGACGGTAATACGTTAGACGAAAACAAATTGAACGCTGTCGGAGAGGCAGTTCGTGCAGAATTGACTCAAACCAACACAACCCGAACAGCAACAGAAAATGCGAAAGTTGCTCGAACAGATGATGGTTTTGAGATTACACCTGAAAAACAAGGAAATACGATTGATGTTGATGCTGCCGTAACTGCTTTTAAAGAAGCAGCCCAAAACGGCAAACATACGATTGACTTTGATGACTATCTAGCTAAACCAACTATCACCAAAGATGACGCGGATTTGAAAAAGACCATGGATAAAATGAATGCTGTCGCAAAAATCAAAGCGAACTACAGCATTAATGGCGAAAATTTCCAAATTCCTTCAGCTGATATCAATAGCTGGTTAGTGGATGAAAATGGCACGATGACTCTTGATAAAGAGAAAGTGACTGCTTACGTAACAAGTTTAGGCGAAAAATACAATACAAGTTCAAAACCGACGGAATTCAACAGTACTCGTCGCGGTAAAGTTTCAGTGCCAGCCGGTACTTACAGTTGGACAATTGATACTTCCGCAGAAGTTGAAGCTTTAACAAAACAAATTTTAGAGGGTAAAGACTTCACGCGTTCACCAGTTGTTACCGGTGCAACGACCGCGGACGAACCATTAATAGATAAAACCTATATTGAAGTAGATCTGCAAAATCAACATATGTGGTATTACAAAGATGGTAAAGTGGCTTTAGAAACCGATATCGTCAGCGGAAAGCCAAGTTCACCAACTCCTCCAGGGGTCAATTATGTGTGGTCGAAAGAAACCAACAAGACCTTAAAAGGAAAAAATGACGACGGATCAGATTATGCAAGTCCTGTTAAATATTGGATGCCAATCGATTGGACAGGCGTTGGTCTTCACGATTCTGACTGGCAGCCTGAATACGGCGGCGAGCTTTGGAAAACCCGCGGCTCTCATGGTTGTGTGAACACACCACCAGCTGTAATGGCTCAACTCTTTGATATGGTTGAAGTCGGAACTCCTGTATTAGTCTTTTAAAGTAAAGTAAAGTAAAAACCAGCGAAAATTTCGCTGGTTTTTTTGTTTGCTCTACAAGCTAGTTTTTAACTTCACACTCTATTCTGCGGAGGTAAACACTTCAGATACATCGTCATCATCTTCCAATTTCTCCACTAAACGATCCAGCTTCTCTTGCTGCTCTTCATCCAAGTGAACCGTTGTTTGCGGAATCATGGTTAATTCTGCTTGTGCTAACGTGAATCCATCGGCCTCCAGTTGATCCCGCACACTCGTAAAATCTTCAGCGGCAGTATAGATTTCAAAAACTTCCGGCAGAATCTCCATGTCCTCTGCGCCCGCCTCCAGCACATCTTCAAACATCGTATCCTCGTCCACCGTCAAGTTCTCACGTTCGATAGCGATATAACCTTTTCGATCAAACATATAATTGACCGAGCCGGTCTCGCCTAAATTTCCACCATTCCGAGTAAAGGCCACACGAACATTTGTCGCTGTTCGATTTCGGTTATCAGTCAACGCGTGAACTAAAATCGCTGCGCCGCCAGGTCCATATCCTTCATAAGTAATTTCATCGTAATGTTCACCCTCACCTGCCGAAGTCGCTTTTTTGATCGCTCGATCGACATTATCATTTGGCATATTGGCTGATTTAGCTTTATCAATTACTAAACGCAATGCAGGATTCGTACTCGGGTCAGGACCACCAGCTTTAGCTGCCATATAAATTTCACGCGACATCTTTTGAAAAATCTTTCCTCTTTTCGCATCTTGGGCGTTTTTACGTCCTTGAATATTGTGCCACTTACTATGTCCTGACATGGTACATTCCTCCAATATTTTTGATCTCTTTCATTGTCCATCTGAAAACATTTTTCGTCAAGAATTATCCCTATCAACGCTTTTTACGAATAGTTCGATAAGCGATAATAATCAAACAGGCTGTCAACGCTCCACATGAATCTAGCATCACATCTTGAAATAATGGGGTCCGTCCACCAGTCAACATTTGGTGGAATTCATCAGTAGCCGCATAACCAGTTGCAGCTAGCCAAGCGAAAAACAGACCTAAGACCGATGATTTCTGTTTCAATTTGGGTAATAATCCTAAGTACAGGCTGCCGCCTAAAATGAAATAAGTCATAAAGTGAGCGGCTTTCCGAATAAAGAATTCGACAAATTTAACATAGCCTTTTCCAGCTATACTTACTTCACTGCCAGCATAGTTAAATGAAATTCGACTAAAGAAATCTTTCAGCGGTTCATTTACCAATATTTTTTCAATTAATGAGACTTGGCTTTGCTGCTGATAGGTCATTGAAGAACTAATGAATAAGACCAGCATCATCACAACCGCCAGGCCCAAATAGAAGTTGCCATTTTTCAATTGTTTCTGCATTGCATTTCCTCCATTAAAAAAACCGGTACGAAATTCGTACCGGTCATGATTGATTAAATTTGATTACATACGAACTGCAAAGCTTGGTGCGTAGTAACTTACAGAACTTACAGTAACTGTTTCGCCAGGTTGTGGTGCGTGGATATATTGTCCGCCGCCCATTGCGATTGCTACGTGATATGAACCACCAGGACTACCCCAGAAGTATAAGTCACCAGCTTGTGCTTGATCAACAGAGATGCGTGTTCCAGCTGATTCTTGAGGAACAGTCCATCCGCCGATTTCACGACCAGTTGCTTGACGATATACATATGAAGTGAAGCCTGAGCAGTCAAATCCTGCAGGTGTTTTTCCGCCCCATACATAAGGTGTGCCGATATATTTCATCGCTTCAGCTACTACTCCGCCAGTATTTCCAGATGGTGCTGGAGCTGGTGTCGGTGCTGGAGTTTCAGGTACAGCAGGTGTCTCCGGTGTTGATGGAGTCGTTGGTGCTGGTGTCGGAGTTGCTCCGCCGCCTTGGAAATTATCTTCGCTAGTTGAGTCTGTTGAAGACGATTCAGTTGCACTTGTTTGTGTTTGTTCTTCAGTTGATGAAGATTCTACTGTAGATGAAGACTCAACTGTTGAGCTTTCAGTCGTAGTAGTGCTTGCAGCAGCTTCTTCTTGCGCTTTACGATCTGCTTCTGCTTTCGCATCTGCATCAGCTTGTGCTTTACGGTCTGCTTCTGCTTTTTGAGCAGCTTCTTGTGCTTCTGCAGCTTTGCGAGCTTCTTCTTGAACACGTTCTTGTTCTTTGATTGCAGCTTCTTGTTTTTCTTTCAAGCTAGCTTTTTCGCTTTCAACCGTTGCTTGCTCAGCAGCTAATGTCGTTGTTTGAACATTTAAATCTGCTTGTTTAGCAATTAAATCACCTTTTTGGCTTTCCAATGTTGCTTGGTTAGCAGTGATTTGTTCTTGTTGTTTTTGATTTTCAGTTTGTTTTTTCTCAACTTCAGCTTTGTCAGCTTTTTGTTGTTCAACTAAATCATTGTTCGCTTTAACGATCGTTGTCATTGCTTGAACACGGCTGACAGCATCTGTAAATGACTCAGCATTCAATACTACATCAATAACATTAGCTGATGATTGTTTTACTTGTACATTACGCGCTTGCTCTTTGATTGCTTCTGAACGTTTTTCGATACGTTTTTTCAATGTTTCGATTTGTTTTTGCAATTCTTGAGATTCTTGTCTCAATGCTGCTTGTTCATTTAATAATCCTTGTGCTTTATCATTAATTGAAGCAACTTCGCCTTCTAATGCACTGATTTGTGATTGTGCATCAGTTTGTTGGTTTTGTAAACTTGAAATTTTTGCGTCTTGGTCAGCAATTTTACTATCAAATTCATCGGCAGAAGCTGCGGCTGGAGCTGCTAATGCGCTTAATGTTACTGAACATACCATTAATGCTGATAACAAACTTTTTTTCACTCTAATGTCCTCCGACTACTTAATCTTTTATTTTGAATTTAATTAGACTTTTTTCTAACACATCCATGAGTTTACCATAGCTGTGTGTCATCCGTATAATAGCTTTGTTACAAAAACATTTCATTTCACTATTTTTTAGTTACAAATCCAGTCCACAAAAAAACAGAAGAAAAATTCTTCTGTTTTTTTCGTTTATTTAAATAGCTGCAGATATCCTTTATATGCCAAGTTCTTCTTCTGGCGGACCGATCAAAACTTTCTCTAATGGGAAAATTAAAATAACGAAGGTTAGAATATTTAAAAGCAGTGTTGGACCTAAATATCGCGGTACAAAAAAGTCGCTGCTGACCCCAGTCAGACCAAAGACAGATTGCAGTAATAGGCTGATCAACTCAAAGAGCGTCACACTGATTACGACTGTAAAAAAGAGCGTCAAAATATTTTGCTGAATCGTCTTTTTGAAGAAATAAAGCAACATAACTAATAGCGGAAAAATCACAGCATAGATTCCGATCACGCCGATATAATATAAATCGTATAGAATTCCCAAAACCAAAGATGTTCCTAACAGGAACCGTTCATTGACGACTCTGGAGATGATCATCAGCACCAGCAGCGCCAAATGCGCGTTCGCTACATAAACATTATCGGTTAGAGACGCAATGATGCGAGTCACATGGGCATCCAGCAAAAACAATAAAAACAATAAACCAGGGGTAATGTATTTTAAGGTTGTCCGTCTAATCATTCGGTCGCTCCCGCCATTCTTTGGATAATCGTTACGACTGAAATATCATACATTTGCGCATAGGGCTTGATGTAAACTTCTTGATTCAAGCCATTGCTGTCGGGTTTGACCTTGACGACCGTCCCGATAGCTAAATCCGCTGGAGAATTCCCACCAAGTCCGGAAGTTTGGACCACATCGCCTTCTTTGATGTCTTGCCCTTCAGTAATTTCAGAAGCAATCAATTGCTGCTCTTTTACATCGTATTTATTCAAAACACCAAAAGAATTGCCTTTAGCTGAACTTATTTTTACAGGAAAATGATTACTACTTTTATTATCTGAAGTTAATAATTGAACCTTGGATGAATGAGCATTCACTTCCATCACCCGTCCGATCAGACCTTTTTGAGACATAACCGCCATATTCCCTTCAACACCATCACTGCTGCCTTTATCAACAATCAGCATATCCTGCCACGTATCCGGTGAACGCGTGATAACATTTGCCGTAACCTTTTCATAACTGGTCAAGGTTTGATTCAACTCAAGTTCATCTTTTAAACGCTCGATTTCTTGTGCTTGATTCTTCGTTTGCTGCTTCACTTCATCGTATTGATCAACTTCACTCTTCAATTTTTGATTTTCGTCGTAGGTGTTAATCAAGTTAGAAACCGATTGAACACCGCCGCTAAGCCAACGTCCTGGTGCAGTAATTACCTTATCAACAACACTGATAGTGTCATTCACAGCTGATTGAACAATGTTCGTGTCACTGTCTTTCGCACGATTTGCTGCGGTAATCGAGACAGTTGCCACAACAATAATAACAACAATTAATATAATAATAATATTCTTATTTGGATTAAACTTTCTCACTTAGGCACCTCTGAACGCTATAATATAGAATGAATTTTACCACTAAACTCAAGGATTAAAAAGCATGGGCGGTTGATTTTAAAGAATTTTAGTATCTCTTATAAATAAAAAAATGAGTAGCAGATTCGTTTCAAAAAAAACGATTCTTAGCTACCCAATTTATACATCTCGGCTTTGGATCACAGCGATCAAACCTTCCGAAAAACTAACCTCAGCCTGCCCAGTCAAAAATTCATTGCTTGCCAAGCTAGTAGGCTGTAAAAAATCAACCTTCGAAAGTTCATATTTTACATTCTTCAATGACAATTTTCTAACTGGCGTCAAACAGCAGAAAGCCAAATATTTCATACTCGCTATTTTAGCAATCTGATGACTTCCTGGAGCAATATAGCTCACAACATTTCCTTGGTCCGCAATTTTAATTTGAGAAATAAATGGAGAGAAGCGCGGTTCAACACCTAACCATAAATTTGCTAACAAATGATCTAAACGACCACCAGTTGCTCCGATTAAAGTCACTTCTGCTTCGGGATAACGTTCGAAAGTCTTAACCAACGCTAGTTGTGTATCCGTATCATCTTTTTCTGCCGGAGAGGTCGACACTTCACCTACACCAGCGAATACTTCTTTTCTTTCATCCTCGTTCAATGAATCAAAATCGCCGATTGCCAGATCAGGTACGATTCCTCGACGCAAAAGGAATAGATTGCCTCGATCAATCCCGATGATTTTAGTAAAATCCTGTGAAAAAGCAGGCCAGTGATTAGGATCACCGCCTGCAACAAGTAAAATCTTCATTAGTCAATAGCTGCCCGCAAAGCATTGATTTTTTCTTGCGGATTTTCTGCGTCATAGATATATGAACCGGCAACAAAAACGTCAGCACCTGCAGCTGCACATTTTTTAGCTGATTCCGGTTGAATCCCGCCATCTACTTCGATTTCATAGTGATAACCATGTTCTTTTCGTAAACGATCTAGTTCTGCAATTTTTTCGACAGTACTTTCGATAAATGATTGTCCACCAAATCCTGGATTAACTGTCATCACCAAAATTTGATCGACATCGCCTAAAACATATTTGATTGCTTCAACTGGTGTTCCTGGATTTAACACCACACCCGGTTTTACACCTGCAGCTTTGATCATTTGAACGACACGGTGAATATGAGGTGTCGCTTCTACATGGGCCATAATGATATCAGCACCCGCCTTAGCAAAATCATTGATATAATTTTCCGGATTGGCGATCATCAAATGGACATCCAAAGGCAGTTTAGTGACTGGGCGCAATGCACTTACCACTACTTGACCAAAAGAAATATTCGGAACAAAGTTTCCATCCATCACATCAATATGAATGTAATCAACACCTGCATCCTCTACCATTTTCACTTCTTCGCCTAGGCGTGCAAAATCTGCACTTAAAATCGATGGTGCAATTTTCATAGTCTGTACTCCTTTTTCATTTTAATGTATTTATTTTCCCTTCCAGGAAAAATAATTCTGATCTTCAAGCCTTACTTCCGGATAAAAATAAAACAGATCATTTATTTTTTTTATAAATAGGCCGGCGTTTTTCAATTTCTTGTAAAAACTGCAAGTAATTGTCGTAGCGTGTTTGAGCGATCTCGCCTTTTTCTAAACGATGTTTCACTTCGCAGCCTGGCTCTTTTACATGACGACACTCCCGAAAACGACATTCAGGTGCTGCGGCACGAAACTCAGGAAATTCTTTTGGCAGCTCCTCAGCAGATATTTCTAAAAAGTCAATTGAACTAAATCCAGGTGTATCTGCGACCAAACCACCAAACAAATTTAATAATTCGACATGGCGTGTGGTGTGCCGTCCTCGTCCTAGTGCATCAGAAATTTCGCCAGTTTCTAAATTTAAATCTGGCGACACATCATTCAATAAAGTCGACTTGCCAGCTCCTGACTGTCCCATGAAAACAGTTAGTTTATCTGCAAATAAATCCGTTAATTTTTGTTTGTCCTGTTCGCCATCAATAACCGGGTAACCAAGAGGTTCATAAACTGCGCGGATTTCTTCCACCAATGCTTGATCAGCGACCAAATCCGTTTTGGACAAATAAATAATTGGATGGATATATTTATTTTCCAACGTCACTAAAAAGCGATCCAATAAATTGTAAGAAAAATTAGGCTCAACCAAACTCGTTACAATCACGCCTTGATCAACATTAGCGACCGGCGGACGAACCAATTCATTTTTTCGCGGCAATAATTCAAGAATATAGCCCTCGCTGTTTTCTTCGCTGCTAAAAACCACTTCATCGCCAACTAAAGGTGTCAGCTTCTTTTTTCGGAAATTTCCTCGTGCACGTGTTTGATGAATCTTTCCTTCACTTGCAACATAATAAAAACCACTTAAGGCTTTACGAATCTGTCCCTCGATCCGTCTCATCTCCTTTTTTCGTATCAAACAATTAGAATCTCTCTGCTACTCTAATAACTAAAAAACAACGTCCATAAATTCAGTCTTATTGTAGCATACTTCAAAACCAATTACAGTACAAATTACCTAAAAACCTTTTCTGAAAAATCAGGAAAGGTTTTTTCTATGGTACAGTAATCGTTTCGGCCTTTTGAACGGTCTTAGTTACAGCTGATTTGCCGTTTCTTCGTACCTCGATCGTAGCCGAACCGCCTTCTGTAGTTGTTACAGATACGGTTTGCTCGGTTGATGAGGTATTCTTATCCAATGGAAAATCTAAGACCTCTGTCAAACTTGACCTTTGAGCATCTTTTACCAATACAGTAATCTTATCTTGCTGACCATCAGTTCCAGTGAACTTAGCGGCGATCGTCACGTCAAAAGTATTCTCTTTATTTTCAGGCCCCTTGGAAATGTATACAGTTACAGTATCCCCGGCTTTTAATGATGTTGATCCTGCACCAGGGTCTGTCCGAATAACTTTGCCCTCTGCTACATCATCAGAAAATTCTTCCTGCTCTGTGTAATTCAATCCTAATTCAGAGAGTTTGCTTTCTGCCGCTGCTTTATCTTGACCGCTTAGATCATCCAGTTTGATATAGCTTGAACCAGAGCTGACTTTTAGCGTAATCGTGTCTTTCGAAGTCAAAGCAGTTCCGCTGACTGGATCTTGGCTGATAACTTCTTCGGCTGGGATAGTCTCACTTGATTCGTCCACTCGTTTAATCTGATTTATTGTGATACCGAGCTGTAATAACTTGGCTTCTGCTTCCGCATAAGTCATCTGAGAATAATCATCGATTTTATACGTCTTCGGTCCATCTGAAACTTCAAGAGTAATCTCATCTTCTTTCGGATCAACCCTTGTACCCGCCTTCGGATTTTGGGTTAAAACCTGATCTACGGGAGCCGACTCATCGTTGACCTTCTTGATACGAATATTCTTCTCTAAAAACCCGATTTCTTCCAATTCGTCTTTCGCATCTTCTAGCGAGTCGCCTTCATAATCTTTCAAGGCTACTTTTTTAGTGCCAGAGCTGATGTACAGACGTACAGGTCGGCTCTTTTTGATCATAGTTCCTGCAACAGGATTCGTTTTAACTACTCGTCCTTTTTTTATCGTGTCGCTTGCCACTTCATCTGTTTTACTATCCACCGTCAAGTTTGCATCTTCTAGCGCTGTTCGCGCTTCCGCTTCTGTCATATCCTCGACTTGGGGGATGGAGACCTCCGCGGCCCTAGTCAGAAGGTAGCCCGCTACTCCACCGATTGCCAGCATCAATAACAAGAAAATAGCAATAAAACGTTTCTTGCCTCTTTTCTTCTTTGGCTTCTCCTCAGAAACTGAAGGTTCTTCTTGCGGTTTCTCAACTGGAATGTCTTCAGGCTGGATTGGGGTCAGCACTTTGGTTTCATCTAACATGGCTGTTGGACGCCACGGTAATTCATTTGCACGCTCTGGCGACAATGCTGTTGCCAGATCTGCCGCCATTTCATCTGCTGTTTTATAGCGATCAGCCGGTTCTTTCGCAGTAGCATGCATAACAATGTTTTCTAACGATTGCGGAACTTCTGGGTCAAAACCTTTTACTGACGGCATTTCGTCTTGAAAATGTTTTAGCGCAATCGTCACAGCAGACTCACCATCAAAAGGGACGCTGCCGGTGATCATTTCATAAAGAATGATCCCTAAAGCATAGATATCTGATTGCTTGGTTGCCATGCTGCCACGAGCCTGTTCAGGTGACAGATAATGCACAGAACCTAGCATAGAATTTGTTTGGGTCAGAGAAGTTTCAGATAAGGCGATCGCAATTCCGAAGTCGGTGATTTTTACCACGCCTGCCTGATCCATCAAAATATTTTGCGGCTTCAAGTCACGGTGAATGATGCCATGAGCATGAGCCAAACTTACTGCAGATAAAATTTGATCCATAATATCCACAATTTTTCCGTAAGGGATTGGGGAACGCGTTTGGATATAGCGTTTCAGATCCATTCCCTTCACATATTCCATAACCAAATACTGCATACCGCTTTCTTCATCCACATCGTAAACTCCAACGATATTAGGGTGAACCATTTCAGTAGCGGCCAATGCTTCTCGCTGGAAACGGCGGATCGCAGTTTGATCATTTTGAAAGTCGAAACGTAATATTTTGATGGCAACATCACGATCCAAAATTAAATCGTGGGCCAAAAAGACGTTAGCCATACCGCCGCTGCCGATATTGGCGATGATTTTATATCGTCCATTGACCAACTTGCCTATTTCAATCATGGACGAGCCTCCCCTTCAAAATGAATCAACAAGACAGTGATATTATCCGCACCACCAGCATCATTTGCTGCGTTGATCAATTGCTTAGCCTTTTCTTCCAAAGTTTGATCGCTTTCCACAATCGCTAGGATATTTTCTTCACTTACCATATTTGTCAATCCATCTGAACATAAAAGCAAATAATCATTCTGATGACATTCATGTTCCGAGACATCGATTTTGATCGTTCCTGCAATTCCCACTGAACGAGTTAATACATTTTTTTGCGGATGGATCGCTGCCATCTCTTTTGTGATTTCCCCGGATTTCAATAATTCATTCACTAATGAATGATCATCCGTCAATTGTTGTAATTGCTTATTTTGGATTAAATAAGCGCGACTGTCACCTACATGAGCTAAGACAAACTTTTCATCTAGCAAAGCAGTACTGACGATTGTTGTGCCCATTCCCTGCATCTCCGGATGAGCGATTCCTTCTTGATAAATCGCTTCATTGACCTTTTGAATCTCTTCTGAAAACCATTGGGCAGCTTCTTCCGGCTTTGCAATAGTCGAGGTCGACCAAGCAGCACCTAAACCGTCAACAGCCATCTTACTAGCTACATCGCCAGCTAAATGACCTCCCATGCCATCGGCTAATATAGCCAAATACATACCTGCTTGATTAGTAAAAACATTTGCATAATCTTGATTCATGTTGCGCCGCTTACCGATGTCTGATTGAAATTGAATCTCCATCTTTTTGTCCACCTCATTTATCTATTTTTTTCGCATTGCACAAATAAAGAAGCCATCCGTCATAAACATCTCTGGGTATAAAACCAACATTTGCTCATGAATCGCCGGCTGTAATTTCATTTCTAAATCTAGTTCATTTTTTTCAAATTCAGGATGTGCCGCTAAAAATTCTGCTACTACCTGTTGATTTTCTTCCTTGGCAATCGTACATGTACTGTATACCATAATTCCACCAGATTTCAACGTGGGAGCGCAATTCTTTAAAATTTCTAGCTGAATTTCGGGTAATTGAATAAAATCTTGCGGTTTTTTCTGGTATTTAATATCCGGTTTTCGCCGCATTAGTCCTAATCCTGAACATGGAGCGTCAACTAGGATTCGGTCAAAACTTTCTGGTGCAAAATTTTTGGCTGCTTCACGAGCATCCATTTTTTTCGTTACTACGGTATCTGTCACTCGTAACCGTTCCGCATTTTCGCGAACTAACTTCAACTTATGATCATGAATATCTAACGCTGTTACTGATCCTTCATCTTGCAGCAAAGAAGCAATGTGTGTCGTTTTGCCACCAGGAGCAGCACATGCATCTAAAACTTTTTGTCCTGGCTCTATTTGTAAAGCTTGAGCAACTAACATTGAACTTTCATCTTGAATCGTCAACCAACCATTTTGAAATAGTTCACTGCCAGCTAAAAAACCTCTATCAGCTATAATACCATACGGAGTAAGTTCACTGATACGAGCTTCGATCCCGTCTTCTTCCAACGCTTCGATGGCCTCTGCACGTGTCAAAAAGCGCAAATCAATTCGTGCACTGACACGGCTAGGCTCCAATAAGGATAATCCCAGCTTACGTGTTTCCTCTACACCGATTTCGGTGACAAATTTTTCAGTTAAAAATCTCGGCAAACTAATTTCTGTTGCCAAACGTTCGATCGGATCTTTTATCAAATCCAAAGAGGGAATTCCTTCACGCTGTATTGAACGCAATACGCCGTTGACAAACTTTCCAGTTCCCGGATTGCCTTTGGCTTTAGCAATTTCAACAGCTTCATTAATAATAGCATGGTCAGGAACCCGATCTAAATAGAGCATCTGATAAACAGATAACTGCAATAAGCTTTTAACCCATGGATCAACCTTTTTGGCTTTTTTGATAAAAGGTTCAATATCATATGCCAATAAAAGTTGGCGGCTGATCGTTCCATAAACAAGCTCTGTTAATAGAGCGGTATCTTTACCATCAACTTTATTTTTTTGGATCAACTCATTTAATAATAAATTTGAATAGGCTCCGCCGCGATTGATCCGTTCAATTGCTTCAAGTGCGGTAAAACGAACCGAATGTAATAGTTTCTTTGGAATTTTTGCCATTTAGCCCACCTGCTGTCCTTCAGTAACCGCTTGGCCACTACCATTTAGAAAGGCTTGGATCGTTTGTTTAGCCTTGCCAGCTGGCTGCAGTTCATCTAACGCTAACACCGTGCCATTTCCACAAGCAATGTGCAGGGCTTTTTTCGTGCGAGCTACAATCGTTCCAGGTTCCGCTGTTGTCGTCTCTTCCAACGGTGTCGTGTGAAAAATTTTCCAACGGGCGCCGTCATATGTTGTAAAAGCTACCGGCCAAGGATGCATCCCGCGAACTTGATTATCAACTTCCTCAGCTGTTTTCTGCCAGTCAATCGCTTCTTGCTCACGACTGATATTTGGCGAGAAGGTGGCTTGTTCTTCATCTTGCGGTGTTGGCTTTAATTCACCGGAGATTATTTTAGGCAATGTTTCCAATAATAAGTCTTTACCAACTTGGCTTAATTTTTCAAACATCGTTCCAACGTCGTCTTGTTTAGTGATCGCGATTTTTTGTTGGCTGAAGATACCGCCAGCATCCATTTTCTTGATCATCTCCATGATAGTCACACCTGTTTCTTTTTCACCGTCCATAATAGCGTAATGAACAGGTGCTCCGCCACGATATTTTGGTAATAGCGAAGCATGAACATTGATTGCGCCTAGTTTAGGAACCTGCAATAATTTTTCTGGCAGAAATTGGCCAAAAGCCGCAGTGATTAATAGGTCTGGCGCCAGCTCTTTGATTTTTTCCATTTCTGGTGAACCGCTGATTTTTTCTGGTTGTAAAACCAGCAAGTCGTGCTGCAATGCAGCTTCTTTCACGGGGGTAGGGGTAATGATTTTCTTCCGTCCAACAGGGCGATCTGGTTGGGTAACAACAGCAGCGACATCATAGCCTGCTTCAATCAAACTTTTTAAAATCGGCACTGAAAAGGCCGGGGTACCCATAAATACAATTTTAGTCATCGGCATGTTCCTCCATATAACGTTCTAAATCTTCCGGTTCGATCTTATCGATCACTTGATCGATAAACAGCTTACCATCTAAATGATCAATTTCATGTTGAAAGGCACGGGCTAAGTAACCATAAGCCGTAACTTCCATCTCTGAACCTTCATTGTCATAGTAACGTACAGTTACTTCGTCAGCACGTTCGACTGTTCCATAAGTTTCTGGAATCGAAAGGCAGCCTTCAACATCGATACTAGTCCCTTTACGTTCAATGATCTCGGGATTGATAAAATCAAAACGATCGCCTTCTTCAACTTCGATGACTGCGATTCGCAAATTTTTTCCAATTTGGGGAGCAGCAAGTCCGATACCGTCATGAGCTATCATCGTTTCATACATATCATCTAACAAAGTAACAATCTCATCAGTAATGTATTCGATCGGTGCAGCTTTTTTTAATAGACGTTCGTCAGGATGAATAATGATTGGGTAACGCATAAATTACGTCCTCCTTTATTGTAGCTTCCTAAATAAAATACATAGGTTCGTTGTCAATGGCGATCAATAAGCCTTGCCGCTGATCTTTTTGGCTCACCTGCAAAATATCTTCTAAGGTCGCTTGTAGTTTTGGTTCATTTTTATATTTAATGATTAGTTGATAGTAATAACGATTCTTTATCCGCAATATTGCCCCAGGTGTCGGTCCTAATAAAATACTTTGAGGGCTTAATTGCTTCCGTATTTGCTCAGCCAACTGGAAGGCTTTTTGCGCTGCCCGTATCTCTTCTTGATGGGAAACTGTCACCTTGACCGTGTAATAATACGGCGGGTAATCAGTTTGATGCCGGATGCGCATCTCTTGCTGGAAAAAGCTTTCGTAGTCATGGTGCTGTGCTAATTGAATCGTATAGTGCTCTGGATTAAACGTCTGGATAATTACTTCACCGGCTTTATCACCACGCCCTGCTCGACCACTGACCTGTGTCAGCAATTGAAACGTTCTTTCACTAGAACGAAAGTCGGGTAAATTCAATGCTGTGTCCGCATTTAATACCCCAACTAAAGTCACATTTGGAAAATCCAAACCTTTTGCGATCATTTGCGTACCTAACAAAATATCCGCCTCTTTATCACCAAAGGCCGTTAAGATTTTTTCATGTGCTCCTTTGCGGCGAGTTGTATCAACGTCCATTCGCAATACACGGGCTTCCGGAATCAGTTGTTCCAACTCTTCTTGAACTTTTTCTGTTCCTGTTCCAAAGTAGCGAATCTTATCTTTGCCACAGTTCGGACAACGATGAGGAATTCCTTCTTCATGACCACAATAGTGGCAGCGCATCGTCTTCGTATCCATATGAAGGGTTAAGGAAATATCACAATTCGGACAAGGTAAAACAAACCCGCAATCGCGACACATAACAAATGAAGAATATCCTCGACGATTTAATAAAAGCACACTTTGTTCGCCCTTAGCCAAACGATCTCTTAATTTATCTTCTAGTGCTTCAGAAAAAGATGAATTCAGACGTCGCTGCATTTCTTCACGCATATCAACAATCTCAACTGATGGTAATTTTGCTTGATCGTTGGCTCGTTCAGTTAATTTCAATAAACAGTAGACACCTTTTTGTCCTCGCGCACGTGATTCTAAAGAAGGTGTGGCACTCCCTAAAACGACTGGACAGTTATGATATTTTCCTCGCCAAATTGCTAAATCTCTAGCATGGTAACGCGGTGTCTCTTCTTGTTTATAGCTTGTCTCATGCTCTTCATCAATAATAATCACACCAAGATTTTCAAGCGGAGCAAAGACAGCCGAGCGAGCTCCTACCACTACATGAGCTTCACCACGTTCTAACTTACGCCATTCATCGTATTTCTCTCCTTGTGACAATCCGCTATGCAAGACTGCCACTTCACTGCCAAAACGCGCTTTAAAGCGTGTTGCCATCTGCGGTGTTAAAGAAATCTCTGGTACTAGCATCATGGCCGTTTGTCCATTTGCCAATACATCGTGAATAACCTGCAGGTAAACTTCGGTCTTTCCGCTGCCAGTTATCCCTTCCAACAGGAAAACTTGATGCTCGTTAGCCGTGCTCTTTTGACTGATCGCTTCATACGCAATCTTCTGTTCTGGATTCAAATCTAACGCTGAAGTCTGCTTGATTTCTCGTTCAGCGTAAGGGTCCCGGTATTTTTCAACAGCAACAAATTCCAGCCAGCCTTTTTTCTCTGCTTGATTCAAATTGGCTAGCGAGAAATCTTCCGCCTTCATTTGTTTGACCGAAATCAGTGCTTCATCGGCAAGCATAGCTAAATAATCTAATAGCTGTTCTTGCTTATATGAATTTTTGCGCAGCTCAGCTTTTAATTCAGCTAATTTTTCTGGTGCAAAAGTTCGTTTGATATAGCGTTCAGTTTTTATTTTATTTTTTGTATGGACTTCATAACGCAACTCAATAATGCCCTGGTCGCGTAAAACAGCCAGTTCCTTCAACCAACCCTCAGCTTCTGCTTCTTCCCAAGTTAGTGAATCAGCATCACCAAAGTATTTTTCTTGCACAGTTGGATCATCGCCAATGTAATACAAGCGTTTTTGATAGTCAGCTTTCATTACGCTGGGAAGCATAGTCTGCAAACAAGTTACCTTAAAGGCAAAAGTAGTTTCCTTCATATAGTCAGCCAACGCTAACAGCTCTTGATTTAAAACAGGCGTTAAATCCAACACTCGAATAATTGGTTTCAAATTATCAGGCAACGGTTCAGGTGCTGACTCAAAGCCAACGACAAAGCCTTGGACATGCCGCGATCCAAATCCGACTTCTACCCTCATCCCGACTTCTACCGCTAGTTGAGGCGGGATCAAATAACTAAATGGCTGATCCGTCTGCATCGCCGGTACATCCACAATCACTTGTGCTAATTTCATTCTTTCCGCCTCCATTCCTAAATAGTGTACTAAATTTTATGTAGGTCCGTCTAAATTTATGAAATTATGTAAATAATTCTTTGACACAAAAAGAAGGGACTGCGCCAAAAGTATTTGGTACAATCCCATTTACGTTTCATCCGCGAGAAATTTTTCTACGCTTAGTTTTGTTCGTTGCGAATCCGTTCTTCTAAATCGCGCTGATCACGTTCACGTTGCAAGTGACGTTCTTCTTCTTCCATTTTCAAACGTTCCCGTTTGATTTCTGGATGAGGATCATTGATTACAGCACCTGCATCGATTTCTTCCAATGCTTGGCCAACACTTTTAACTGATTCAAATGAATCTAAAGTTGGTTGAGCCCCGGCATCTAATTCATGTGCACGTTTGCTGGCTAAAATTACTAAAGAATATTTTGAATTTACATGGTCTAACAACGTATCAATTGAGGGTTTTAACATCATAAGCTTATATCTCCTTTAACATTTTAATATATTTACCAATCACTCGGTCAACTCGGTAATGTTCACTGACGATGATATCTTTGATACGATCAACAGCTTTTGGTACTTGATCATTGACGACAGCATAATCATATAACGCCATCATTTCGATTTCTTGGCGTGCAACACGCATCCGTTCCTCGATCACTTCAGGGCTATCGGTACCTCGTCCAACGATCCGCGCCTTTAATTCCGCTAGATCTGGCGGTGTTAGAAAAATAAAAACACCATCAGGGACTTTTTCTTTTACTTGTTGAGCACCTTGGACTTCGATCTCTAAAAAGACGTCCTTGCCCTCATCCAATGTTTTATTTACATAAGTCAGTGGGGTGCCGTAGTAATTTCCGACATACTCAGCGTATTCCAACATCTCGCCCGCTTCGATCATTGCTTCAAACTCTTCTTTCGTACGGAAATAATAATCGACGCCGTCAACTTCCCCTTCCCGCATCGGACGGGTGGTCATGGAGACAGAGTATTGGAACTCATTATCGTCTCTTTCAAAAATGGCTTTTCTGACCGTTCCTTTTCCTACTCCGGAAGGTCCCGACAATACAATCAACAGTCCTCGTTCAGACATACTAACGCCCTTTCATGCTCTTTTTAGCTAACGCCTATTGTGCACTTTTTTTGTGAATATTTCAAGAGGTATCGTGAACCCGGCACCTATTTCTTATGAAATTTCACATAACTATTCGACATTTTGAATCTGTTCACGGATTTTTTCTAGGATCGTTTTTAGTTGAACAACAATATCTTTAATCTGAATCGGGCTTGATTTTGAGCCGATCGTGTTAACTTCGCGATTCATTTCCTGCAATAGAAAATCCAGTTCACGTCCAACAGGTTCTGTAGTTTTTAAAAGATTTGCCAGTTTGTCTAAATGGATCGTCAAACGGTCCAGTTCCTCATGGATGTCGCCGCGTTCCAATAAAATCGCTAATTCCGTCAGCAGGCGGTCTTGGTCCACCGTATTTCCTAGATATTCTTCTAATTTTGTTTGGTAACGTTGTTGGAAGTCTGCTTCATACTCAGCTACAAATCCTTTTAGCTCATTTACTAACGCTTGGACTTTGCTGCCATATTCTACTAGAACTTTTTGAATCCCTGTACCTTCATGTTCACGGCTTGCCGCTAATTGGATGAAGGCTTCATTCGCGACTGTTTGAACTAATTCTTCCAATGTTTCTTCTTCAGTCGGCTGATCGACTAATGTTACAAAATCTGACTGTTCCATCGCTTTGACCAGAACTTGTTCCACGGGGAAATCAACGATTCCAAAATGTTCTTTGCCACCATTTTGCAATTCTGCAACTAATTGCTGCAACAACTCCCAATCAACAGAAACTTTTTTATTGCCGCTCTTCAATGGTGTCAAATTAATAAATACATCTACTCGGCCTCGTTGGATTTTCTCTTTCGCAATTTTACGAATCTGCGCTTCAAACGGATTCAATTCTTTTGGCATTCGAATCTGCAAATCTAAGAAACGATTGTTAACACTTTTTAATTCGATATTTAGCTCGTAGGCCTCGTTCGCTTGGAACGCCTGACCATAGCCTGTCATACTTTTCATCTGGTTTGTTCCCTTCTTTTGAAAAAATCACTTACTACATCTTGCTCAACGTTTCTTTCAGCACAACAAATTCTTCATTGCTTAAGGTAACACCCTTACCCATTTTTTCATGTCCCGGTGCCCAGTCGCGTAAATCAAATTTTGGCGGCCGTTCATTCCAGCTTACCAAATTCAATTCTTTGCGCCAGCCTTTAGGATTTTCTGATAAGACCGCGATTTCTTCTACGATTTCATAATTAAATTCTGCCATTGCAGTTCCTCCTAGTTTCTATTAATAAGCTTATGTTTTTGAAGCATCAGGTTATTTCCTCATTACGTATATATCTAAAAAAAAGTGCCAGCAAGGTTGGAATCGGCCAACGACGATAAGCCGTTTCCGGCGATCCTTTCAGCTGGTAAATTTGTAGAACCCGATAGTAATCTGAGAAAACATTATGGTTTTCGATAAAGTCTTCAATTTGCTCCTGAACCGAAAAGACTGCGTTCAATTTGATCGGCATTTCAAACTGCTTTAGTATCGTCTCGATAAATTGCTCAGGTGTAAAAACCTTCACCGGCGAAACATTCACCCAATAAGCAAAAAATTCTAAAAATGCTAAACTAAGCATTTCTATCGGCACGCTTTGGCGGAAAAACTTCTGCAGTTCTGGATAAAGTGCCCTCATATCTACCGCAAGCTTGTTTTGAAGATAACGAAAAAAAGCTTTGGTTATCGCTTCAAAATCAGCATGACGGCTGAAAAAATAGCGATATCCCTGCAATTCGCCAAAAGCACGTTTAGTCTCTAAATAGCCTAAATCGATATTTTCTGATGAGCGGTCGCTTTGGAACAATAATAGGTCTCCTAAACTCCACGGACTCGTTAATACTAACTCGGCAGTTTCATCCGGCAAGCGATATTTTTTATCAAATCCAGGTCCATGCACATCCACCACGATCAACTCAGTTATTGGTGTTTGCAACGCAATGTCCACTGGTAAATTATTACGATATCCGCCATCTACATAAAGCTCACCTTTGATTTTCGCCATTGCCATCATAGGGAAAAAGGCTGAGGAGGCCAGCAGCCAATCGATGATCTCTTCTTCTGGACACTTGTGAATCGGTACTACTATTTCTTGGAAAACAGGAACCTTTGTCGTGACAACATAAAAAGGACAGCCAGCATGAATCTTTTGCGCCTCTAGCCGCTCTTCCAGTAACCGTCTAAGCGGTTCTGAAGAGACTCCCCGCTGCTGCAAAGAGGTTCGAATAAAGGTTCGCAGCTGATCGACTTGCGCTGAAAAATCCAACTCTTCAACTTCCTTGAAGGTAATATCCAGCACTTTATCCGTTTCGATCTCTTCCCATAGTGCTAACGCCTGATTATAATTTCCTTGCGCGATCAATGCGCCATTCAAACCGCCGACCGAGGTTCCAGTGATTACTTCAAATCGAATATCTTTTTCCAACAACGCCTTCCAAACACCAATTTGATACGCGCCGCGAGCGCCGCCTCCGCCCAACACCAAACCTGTATGATAGACCAGTTCTTTTCGCCAAACGTTCTCTACTAATCGGTAGCCCTGAGCAGTTAACCACTGCTGTAAAATCAAGTTGGCCTCAAGGTTCAAAACCAACACGCGTTTAAATTTTTGACGAGCTGCATTTTCTAACCATAAAAAAGCTGTCCGCCAGCCAAGATCCGTTGAGATCAGTAAATTATTGATCCGCCAGGTGTCACCTTCATCAATTTTGTCTACTAGCAGCCAGTGTGACTTGCATTGAATCCAATAGCCGTTTCCTCGCTTGACCGCCGCTAAAAACTCCGAATGCGCTTGACTGTGGGAACGGTAAAAAGGAAATAGCAAATGTGACTGTTGAAATTTATCCCAAGCTGCCGACAAGTCTGATAAATAAATTTTTTTAAGTTCCATCGCTTCCTCCCGGATTTGCTGTGAAACGATTATTCAGCATGTTGGCTTTAGTATAGCAGAAATTTTCCCGCAACAAAAAACTTCAAGGCGGGCCTTGAAGTTTCTGAATAATAAATCGTTGCTAATATGTCCGTTGCTCCATTTCAAAAGCCTTGCGCATTGTATCCGTAGCATTATTGACTGGTGTCATAGCCACCAAATCGCCTTGAACAATGATCCGTGTCACACCCTCGATCTCCCCACAGGTGATCAGCGTTATCTGCTGTTTGTCCGGCTGCACATCCAAATATTTTACTTCTGTCGGCTGTACACGAACTCTCAGCGTTGTCTTATAAGTATAGATGTTGTGCAAATCGGTTAAATAAATCATATCGCCTTCTTTAACACTTTCAAGCGGTGTAAATAAAAGTCCTGGACGATCAGCTCGGTGACTTGCCAACGCATAATTACCTTCACCCATTTTCTGGTCTGGCGACAACGTCCCAGCACCATATAGAAGCACTTCGTTGGACAGTCCTTTAAAAATCGGCAAATTTATTTCAACAGATGGAATCGCGATTCCGCCGATAACAGGCAGGCGTTTATTGTTTAATTGCGCTTGCAACACTGCCTCCGTACTAGCCGGCTGCACGGCGTCAAAATCAAATGAAGCATCTTTTTCCATATTTTGATCGATCTCAGAACGATCCATTTTCGCTACTGCATAGCGATCACCATTATATTGCATTAAAAAATACTTAATTTGATTGTTAAAAATCAAGGCTAAACCTACTAATAGCAATAAGAAAAGAAAAATATTTATTAGCCAATTTCTTTTTTTCTTCATCTCAATCCTCCCGCATTCTCCTGTTAATAATATCATATTCCATTTCATCCCGTGACGCTACTGCCACATTATAGAAAAAAAATTAAAAAAGAAATAAGTGCATTAGAAAGTTGTTATTTATTAAAATGATTTTAATTGTTAAAAAGGTGCTTCAATGTTGCATCTTTTAAGACTTTTGTAATCTAATTTTAAAATAAAAGATACGAGCTTTTTTTTTATTATTGGGTTAAAATGGTTGTGACGACTATTAGAAAGGGTGAACATTTGTGCCAGATACGTTATTTGCTTATATTGATTCCACAAGTAATGCTGTGCTCTCAAAAGGTTTTTCACCCAATGATTTTGTTGACGGAATCGTCCACAAACCTAAGCACTTGTTATTGCTAGACCCTGTTGCAGAAGCTGGCGAATACGAGCCCCACACAGGTTTAAAAATCATTAATAGTCCGGAACAAGTTCAACAATTTTTTACTAATAAAATCTTCACTCAATCAAAAGGTCTGAAATGGATCGATTTTAATGATTTAGCAATGCTGAAAGAGCTGACACCATTAGAAATCTCAGAATTATTATATTTTGGACATATGCGGACACATCTGCATTCTCCTTTTTTCTATAAGCTGCAAAATAATTTCGTTTACTTCAACTTAGGCAACGAAACAATGCGTGTATACTACCGTTACTTGGATGAATTTTATCGCATCCTTGCCAGCAAATTGACACGAATCGTCTTAGAGAAAGTCAATGATCGGCGCTCGTTTTTCCGCCGCGGCTCTTCTGTTGCACCATTGGACGGTGAACTACTGAAAGAATTATATCCGATCTTGCAAGAGGGTGCTATTTTTTGCTTAGACCTGGCGGAACTAAAAAATAAGAGTTACCATATTCCGGTTTTTTTATCTGATGAAAAAGGTTGGCGCCGCAGTCCAAGAAATTATAAAAAAGAACAGCGAATTGCAGAGATCATTTACGACACTTCCAAACAGTTGTGGTCCTTGGAAGTCGAAAATGATGATCCCGTCTTCTCATTCCGTTAATATTGAGCAAAAAAGCATTTGTCCGGCAAGGACAAATGCTTTTATTATTTATTGATGACTTTGCTTTTGGATCAAATTACCATCTTTCGGCAAGTACAGCTGCGGTGCTTTTTCTGCAACTAAGACTGCGACGATCGCGGTTACGACTGCTGTTGCCAAACCGCTGACACCATTCATGACAAGCGAGAATATCCACGGATTCATCCCCCACAGAGCATAGCTGCCCCAAAATACTACCCCGGCAATAAAATGCCAGAAAAATCTTGCACCAGTCCCCACAAAGGAACCCAATACAATATTCTTTCGAACGTTCCACATATCTTGTGCGGCCAAACTTTTTTGAACCTTCTTTGCATATAGTCCGGCAAATCCGGCAAAAGTAAAAGCAATCGGATACTCGATCAACACTTGAACAACGCTCAGGTAAACCACTTGGCTCGCGGGAAAATGTAAAATCCCCCAGATGAACGCCGACATTAAGGCCGGCTTGAATCCTCTTCGCAATGCAAACAATGTCATGGGGATCATCCCCAGTGAAATCGTAAAGCTGCTGCCGATGGTCGTTGGAATAAAGGATAACACCAACGAAAGGGCCGCTACCACTGTACCTTCCACTAAAATTCTTGTTTTATACATATAAAAAAACTCCTCCTTTTGAACATACAGTCCACAAAGGAGAAGTAACTATCATTACTTCATCACAATTCCTACGCTCGAATAACCGAAACAGGTACTAGGGTTTAGAGTAATCTCAATCTCAGCCCGAGGGCTCCCCTTTGCGACAGTATTATTCTATTTTTTAGTACCTCCCGAGTATAGCAGATGTCTGCTTGCTCGTAAAGGTATGAAATACTTTTATCGTGAAATACTTTCTTGATCGCCGCTTGGTGACAAGGTCGTTACCTTCTTGATCCGATCAATCGTCAGCATCACTAACTGATTATCTTGCGTACGAATAACGATGGATTCATTCGTCACTACTTTAGGCAGCCAGCCTGAGATCGTTTGAAATTTTTCTTCGTCTTTTTCGTCTTGAACCTGCATGACCACTAAACTATTCTGTAGAGCTGCCATCTTCAGTTTAAGAAAAATGTTCTCGTTGGCTTGCTCTTGGGCGCGTTTCTCAGCAGAATCATTCAAAAAATCCGAGATGAAACGATACGATGAATTCGAAAACAGCTTGATTAAATTCTTTTTAGGCTTCTCGTTTTTAGTCATTCAGCTTCCTCCTATCAAGAGCGTAGTTTGATTTTACTTAAATTTGGAAGAAAAAACAAGGAATCTAGTCCAATTCAAAAAAAGTTAACCATTCGTTTAAACCTTTTTGAATTAAATCATAAGTTTCTTCAAAATTGCCGGTGTACCATGGATCTGGAATACTTTCACCGACATGTCCCGGTACCCGATCTAGGTATAAATAAATTTTGTTTTCAGTACCTTTTGGGGCGATTGCTTCTAAGTCAGCGACATTATCTTGATCCATGCCGATGATATAATCGGCATCATAAAAATCTTCTGTTGTTACTTGGCGTGCCCACATTCCCTTGGTAGAGATGTGATGCTGCGACAATATCTTCTGCGTTCCTTGATGGGGCGGATTGCCGACCTCCCAGCGGCTTGTCGCTGCTGAATCAACTTGGAACTGATCTTCTTGATTTTTCTGGAAAGCGTCACGGAAAATCGCTTCGGCCATCGGTGAGCGGCAAATATTTCCCATACAAACAAATAGAATCTTTTTCATGTCATTCCTCCTGTGCTATAGTCAATTTATCGAAATGAAACGAGGGATCGTAAATGAGTAAAATTTATCTTTCCGCCAAACTGCCTGAGCTTGGCACAAAATTGTTAAAAGAAGCTGCACTTGAATATAAGGTCTATGAAGGCGACGGTTTAATTTCGAAAAAAGATTTGATCGAAAATGTCGCTGATTGTGAAGTTTTGATTTGTCCGCTCTCTACGCAAGTTGATCGCGAGGTCATTGATGCCGCACCAAAACTAAAATTGATCGCAAATTTTGGAGCCGGCTTCAATAATATCGACACCACTTATGCAAAAGAGCAGAAAATCTATGTAACGAACACTCCGGTAGTCTCCACCAATGCGACAGCAGAATTGACCGCGGGTTTGATCATCGCGTTATCTCGCCGAATCGTTGAGGGAGATCATTTGATGCATGGCAAAGGATTTGATGGCTGGGCTCCATTATTCTTCCTAGGTCATGAATTAAAGGATAAGACTTTAGGAATCATTGGTATGGGTCAGATCGGTCAAGCCTTGGCGCAGATGATGACGGCTTTTGGTATGAAAATCATCTATAACCAACGTCATCCATTAGCCCCTGAGCTGGAGAAAAAATTACAGGCGACGTATGCCTCGCAAGATGACGTGATTCGTCAAGCCGATATTTTGACCCTGCACGCACCTTTATCAGAGGATACTCGTCATCTATTAACCAGTGAAACCTTTAAACAAATGAAAGACAGTGCCTTTTTGATCAACGCAGCACGCGGGCCATTGATTGATGAGAAGGCCTTGCTTCAAGCATTGCAGGACAAACAAATTGCCGGAGCCGCCTTGGACGTCTATGAGTTCGAACCAAAGGTGACTGACGGCTTAAAAGAACTGAGCAATGTCGTCTTAACACCGCATATTGGCAACGCTAGTGTGGAAGCCCGAGATCAAATGGCAGAGATCGTCGCAAAAAATGCGATTGCCCTTTTCAACCAAGAACCAATTAAACATATCGTAAATGGACTGGATTGAGCTTAACGCTCGTTCCAGTCTTTTTCATATAAACGGTAGGCGAAAAATTCAATATCTTTAGCAAAACGAAACAACTGTGCCGCAATTGTGATCGGCGGCTGGTCAGCTCCGGCTAAAAGCCAGTCGATCAAAATCCCGCCGCAGCCATGAGCCAAAAAGCGGGCATAAAATTCTTTATCGGTTTGAGAAAGTTCCCCTTCTTGATCGACTTCATCAAATAGACGAACGAATAGACGCTGCGCCAATTCATTGAACTCTTTCGTTAATACTTCCGGCTTTGCCTGCACGGTATTCAAATAAAACTGATGACAGATTTGCATTTCTTTCAACATTTTCAAAACGGATTCTTCCCAATTCGTTAATACCAGTTCATCGGAGACTAGATACTGCAATCCACGCTGATAATACGCGTAGTGGAGCAGATCGTTTTTGTCCTTAAAATGATAATAAAATGTCTGGCGGTTCAAGCTGACCTGTTGACTGATATCTTGAACAGTGATTTTATCGTAACTTTTTTCTTGGCACAACGCGACTAACGCTTGGACAAATGTTTCCTTGGTCGCTTTTCCTTCCGCCATTTTTCCACCTTCTATGCTTGTTGATAAGGATAATTAAAATGTTCATAAGCTAACGGGGTCGCCATGCGTCCTCGTGGTGTTCGTTTGATAAATCCTTTTTGAATCAGATAAGGTTCGTACATGTCTTCCACGGTTTCACGTTCTTCACCGATGTTAACCGCTAAGGTACTTAGTCCGATCGGTCCACCATGATACAATTCGATCATCGTTTTAATTAATTTTTGATCGACATAATCCAAGCCGGCTTTATCAACTTGTAATAACCCCAGAGCCTGATCGGCGATTTCTTGATTGATTACCCCATCAGATTGAACCTGAGCAAAATCACGAATCCGCTTCAGCAGACGATTGGCGATCCGCGGGGTGCCCCGTGAACGACGAGCGATCTCCACCGCACCTTCTTCCACGATCTCCGTTTGAAAAATATCCGCCGAGCGCAGCACAATCTCTCGCAGATCCGTTTCTTTGTAATATTCCATATGAGAGATGATGCCAAAGCGATCACGCAAAGGCGCTGACAGCATTCCTGCTCGTGTAGTCGCTCCGATTAACGTAAACGGCGGCAACGGAAAATGTACTGGGTGGGCTGTCGGTCCTTGTCCCACCATAATATCTACGTAATAATCCTCCATCGCTGAATATAAAGTTTCTTCTGCAACCCGGGGCAAACGATGAATTTCATCAATAAATAAAACATCTCCCGGTTCCAGCTCATTCAAAATCGCTACCAGATCACCCGGTCGTTCGATTGCTGGTCCGCTAGTGGAACGAATCTGTACGTCCATTTCATTGGCAATCACCATTGCCATCGTTGTTTTCCCTAAACCAGGTGGTCCATACAGCAGAACATGGTCGAGGGCTTCTTGCCGATTCTTTGCCGCTTCGATGTAGATTGACAGCTCTTGTTTGACCTTATCCTGTCCAATGTATTGTGCAAGGTACCGAGGACGCAGTGATTTTTCTAAACTCTTATCACTTTCATCCGCATCGGGTGAAAGCAAACGTTCTTCATCCATCTATCTCGTCCTCCTACTTCTTCATCATTAATTTCAAAGCTGCCCGCAGGTAATCGTCGGTGTTTGGTAAGGATTCCTTCTCCAGCACTTTTTCGACTTTTTTGATTTCTTTTGGACTATAGCCTAACGCCTGCAAAGCTTCCATCGCTTCAGCCAGAGCCGTATCATCATTGCCTTCATAAAATAAGGACATTGGATCTTCGACCAGCTCAGTCAGTTTGCCTTTCAAATCCAAGACCATTTGCTGCGCAGTTTTTTTACCGACACCTGGGAATTTCGTCAAATAGGTCACATCACCGGCTTCGATTGCTTGGATCAAGCCTTGGTGATCTTCATTTGCCATGATCGCCAGTCCACTTTTTGGTCCGATTCCAGAAACAGAAAGCAGCCGTAAAAACAGTTCTTTTTCAGCCAAAGTTTCGAAGCCGTATAATAAATGAGCATCCTCGCGAATGATCTGCTGTACATAGATTGTCACGGATTGTTCCATTTTGCTGCTATAGCGATAAGGGTTTCCTAACGCGATTTGATAGCCGATACCATTTACATCCAGCACCACATAACTGGGGCTGATGAAGGTCAAACGACCTGTAATATATTCGTACATAATTGATCCTTTCTTGATATGTAATATGCAGTTTTTTTTAGTTTGCCGACCATTCACCTAACCCCTATAGAATAGTTAAGTTTGGGTTGGCATTTCTGCACATATGTTCTCATTATTTTAGCACAAAAGGCGGCGGTTAAAAACTCTTACCGCCGAATCCTTGCAACAACTGTAATAAAGCAAAATAATCAGCCATCCGCAGTTCCTGCGTAATCGCCAGTGTCGGAACGTCTTCATCCTCATAAAGCAGACTCGTTGTTAAACACAAGTCGCTGTCCTCTAAGGTCTCTCCAAAAACAACTTGAAAGTCATTCATTAAAAATCGCCGCAAATCTTCTTTTAAAATAGTTTCTTCAAACTCTGGCAGATCCGTCTGTAAAAAGATCCGTACAACTTTTTTTGCAGTCAATTCAGGCAGGCGGCGCAAGACCGATAGATAACGGCCAAACAAAATCGATTCACTGCCCCCTTGATCCGATAAAATTTCCGTCACAAATGCTGCCAGCTGCGGTTGCTGCTGCGTGATCTTAGTCCAAAAAGCTTTGCCGTTGATATTAAAACGGATCATCGGAAATAGACGATGATAAAGATGTCCGCTGATCAAATAGTTTTCCGCCTGCAAGCTCTGAAATTTTTTCCAAGTAGTACGATCATTGATTTTCTTTTCCAAAAGTCGGTACATCGCATCGACCTCATCCATCACTAAAAAGGGCGGCTTCGCTAGCAAGCAATGAATTTTTTTGGTGATGGCTGGAGCATGATAATATTCTTCCCGCGTCAATAAATTCAAAAACAAGTTGCCGATTGATTCTTGTTTGTGAAAATAAGTCGGCATGATTGCCTTTATATGGTGATAAAATTCTTGGAAAAGCGCGTCGTCGGCCAGTGTTTTTTGACTGGCTGTGTTTTGCTCTAACGAATAGTTTTGAACTTCTCGTAATAAATGAGCTGCTACTAAATATTCCAGCCGCTGCTCTTTGATAGGATTTAACGCTACTTGAAAAAATTGTTGAATCGCTTGGCTAATTTTTCCAACTAGTTCATGCTGCAGCGGCGCAAACGGCCAATCCTTTCCGCGGAATAAACGCCAATAATAGACAGATAAATACATTCGCACAACGGACTCCGGTGCTTCAAAAAGAACTTTCCCGCGTTCGATCGTTAATTGCAGCGGCAGCAGCTCTTTGTTCAGCTCCTTTAATTTGCGGCGGATCGTGGACTCGCTGCGAAACAGTTTTTCACTCAATTCTTTGACTGTTCGGGCCTTTCCGGAGATCAATAAATTTAACACGCGATAAGACAAAGAATGGCGGATCAAATCCACCAAAAACTGATTTTGCTCCATCGTTTGATCCGCAATCAGCAGACGATAATGATTGCTTTTTTTTTCAAATAAAGCTAAATCCGTCTCAGTAAAACGATGATAATTTTTATTTAATTCTTCCAACAAGCGCTGCACACTGCGGGCATCTAAACCTACTGCCGCGGCCAAGTCGCTTTTTTTATGTGAGCCTCCGTCATTTAGCACTTCCAGCAAACGGACGCCAAAGTAAAGATCTTTTTCGTAATTTTCTAATTCCAGCGCTTTAAGATACATAAAAAAACTCCTTCACACTCTATTTTAGCAAAAGAGCGCAAGGAGTAGTTACTAAAGACCTTCGAACAAACGGAACAAAAGCGGCAGCAGCGCCACAGTCACTATGCCGTTGACACAAATACATAGGCCTGCCAAAATACCTTCCAGCTCCCCAATCTCGATCGCCCGTCCGGTGCCGATTGCATGTGAGGTACTGCCTAGAGCAATACCTTGAGCGATCGGACTCTTGATGTTAAAAATTTGAAAAACCTTGGTTCCTACCAAAGCACCAAAAATACCCGTGGAGACAACGATTGCCAATGTTACTGATGAGATACCGCCCATTTGACTGGAGAGATCAACAGAGATCGCTGTCGTCACAGATTTTGGCAGCAAGGAAACGACGATCCCATGATTCAATGAAAACAGACGGCCGATCCCGACACTCAACAAGCAATTAAGGACGACACCAACTAGTGTTCCTAAAACGACGGGCAGGAAATATTTCTTGAGCTTGTCGAAATTCTGGTACAGCGGCAAGGCCAACGCGACGGTCGCAGGTGTAATCATCATGGTAAATAGGTTGCCGCCCATATTGTACTCTTTGTAGCTGATACCGCTGAATTTCAACAAAACAATGATGATTACCACGCTAGCAATCAACGGATTGATAAAAGGAACGTTGACTTTGCTCAACAGCTTTTCCATCAGGGTATAAATCAATAACGTAAGGGCAAGGCCAAACAGCGGATTACTCGCCAGCGCTGAGATCATCTGCTTCACCTCGGATTTTTTCGACTTTTTCAACTAAACGGGCTTTTTCTTCACGGCTCTTCATGCTGATCTTTTCGACAAATTCCGCTGTCTTGCCAACAGCGATAAGTGATACGAGCGAGCACAATACGACTGCGCCGAGCAGAATTGGCCAAGTATATTTGATGGCTCCGTAATATTGCATTAACCCGACACCTGCCGGTACAAATAAAATCGTCAAATGATTCAATAAAAAGTTTGCGGTATTTTCAATGGCTGATGGTTTCAAAAGCTTGGTTTGAAAAGAGAGAAATAAGAGTAAAATGCCGATGATACTTCCCGGCACCGGCAAATGGAAAAATATTCGTACCCCTTCTCCAATTATGGAATAGAGTAATAACAAACTTAATTCTTTAAACATCTTCATAGCTATCGCCTTTTCTAAAAATAGGATATTTCTAGTATAGCGAAAAAACAAACGTCCCTTCTCCAAGTTTTGTTTGTATTTCTTACATTTTCTGAAAAAAAGCCGAGGCACCTTGCCCCAGCTCTTGGATAAATTCACCATTTTTATTTCACAATATTTTTATAGTCGCCATAGCCAGCTTCATCCATCTCATCGACTGGAATAAAGCGCAAAGCTGCAGAGTTGATACAATAGCGCAAACCGCCTTGATCTTGCGGACCGTCATTAAACACGTGGCCTAAATGAGAATCCGCTTCCTTGCTGCGGACTTCGACTCGGTGCATGCCGTGTGAAAAGTCAGCTTTCTCAGCAACGCCGCGTTTTTCAATTGGACGGCTAAAGGCAGGCCAGCCGCAACCGGCGTCGTATTTGTCACTCGAAGAAAACAACGGCTCGCCGCTGACGACATCGACATAAATACCCTTTTGATAAAAGTCATCATACTTGCCAGAAAATGGACGCTCTGTCGCATTCTCCTGCGTGACTGCGTACTCCATTGGCGACAGTTTCTTTTTCAATTCTTCTCGTTCCATGATTCATCCCCTCTTTCAAGATTGCTTCACGCTAAGCATACGCTCGCTGACGAAAAGTTACGAAGAATTTGCTCATATTCAACTTTATTTATGAAAAAAACACCGAGCAATCACTCGATGTTTAATAATTAAATTTTTTCAGCATTTGATTCACTACACCTACCGGGAATCCGACGATGCTGTAATAGTCGCCTTCGATCTTTTTGACGAAGACTCCGGCACCATTTTGGATTCCATATGCTCCGGCTTTGTCTTTGTAGTCATCGCTATCGAGATAACGATTGATCTCATCATCGGTCAGATCATAAAAGGTCACCGTGGCAGAAGACAGCTCTTCGCTCAACTGCTCTTCCTTTTTCAGAACGACTGAGGTATAAACCAGATGGCTGCCGCCGCTCATATTTTTTAACATGCCGAAAGCTTCTTCGCGGCTCTTGGGCTTGCCCAAGATTTCTTCGCCTAATACCACTACGGTATCACTGGCGATGACCAAGGCCTCGGGATGCTCCTCAGCCACTACGGCTGCTTTTTGCCGCGCCATTTCCATCACGTATTCCTTCGGTGCGTACTGATCTTTGACCTCTTCATCGATATCCGCCGGCTGGATCGAAAAATCCGTGATCAGCCAGCTCAATAGTTCTCGTCGTCTTGGCGATTGTGAAGCTAAGATAACTGTCATGATTTCGTGCTCCTTTTTTATCTAGTGAGGATCTTGGATGCGTTTGAACATATGCTCCATGTCGCTGTTGCTGAAGTGAATCAGTACCGGACGACCGTGGGGGCAATTGAAAGGATTCTCGCATTGAGCTAAATCCGTCAATAAAACCCGCGCCTGCGCTTCATTCAAATGATGATTGGCTTTGATGGATCGTTTGCAGCTCATCATGATCGCAGTTGCTTCACGGAATTTTTTCACACTGACGGAACCGGTGATCAGCAGCATATCGATCATCTCACGAATGATGCTTTCTTCTTGTCCTGCCGGATACCAAGTCGGATGGGCCCGCACGATAAAGCTGTTGGGACCGAATTCTTCTAAATAGATGCCGACTTCCTGCAATAATTCCGTCTGCTCTTTTAGCTTGATAGCATCGTTGCTAGGATAATCCAAGACAAAAGGTACCAGCAATTCTTGCAGATCGTCAGATACATCACCGATTTTTTCGCGGAAGTATTCGTATTTGATCCGTTCTTGTGCCGCGTGCTGGTCAACGATGTATAAGCCGTCTTTACTTTGGGCAAAAAGATATGTTCCATGCATTTGACCGAAGTATTCCAACATCGGAAAACGTTCTTTCGGCTGTTCCTTTTCCAGCTTCGTGATGGCTTGTTCGATCACTTTTTCGCCGGATTGGGTGCTTAGATCAAATTCGGGATGATCAGAGCTGGCTGCTTCTTCATAAACTTCCTCTTCAACGGGTGCAGGTTCTTCCATCAAGGGCTCTGTTGTTTCTTCTATAACTGAAGCTTTTTCTTGCTCGGTTTCCAATGGGACAGTCATTGTTTTTTCGACGATCTCTTCTTTCAAAGGCACCGCTGCTTCAATAGTTTCAGGTTCTTTTGGTTCGACATAAAAGATCCCGGTCTTAGGATCGTAATTCAGATCACTTTTTTTCTTCGGCTGTTCCTCTAACGGCAAGTCTAATTGTTCCGTTTGGATTTTTTCGACCTTGCGTTTGAAGCTGGGATTCTCGCCTACATCAGGGATCAGATTGATTTGGCGCAGACTTTCGGCGATCCCGCGGCTGATCAGTTCCATCAATTCTTTTTCTTTTGATAAGCGGACTTCTTGTTTAGTCGGATGAACGTTCACATCGACTAACAACGGGTCCATCGTAATCTCAAGGACTGCGATCGGAAAACGTCCCACCATCAATTTTGACTGGTAGCCGTTGATGATCGCTTTGTTCAGCGCATAGTTCTTGATATAGCGGCCATTAATGATCACGGATAAGTAATTGCGGCTTGCCCGTGTCACCTCTGGCAGCGAAACATAGCCGTTTAGGGTAAAGTCCAAGTCTTTGGCTTCGACCTTTAACATTTTTTTCGCAGTTGCCACACCATAGATACCGGCGAGGGTTTGTTTTAAATCTCCGCTGCCGCTGGTGCTCAACATCTTATGTCCATCATGAACTAAGCGAAAGGCGACATTCGGATGACTTAAAGCCATTCGGTTTACAATGTCGCCGATGTTTGACAGTTCGGTTTGAAGGCTCTTCACGTATTTTAAACGGGCGGGTGTATTGAAAAACAAATTTTCAACAGTGATCTTCGTACCTGTCCGTAAGGAAGTTGGTCGTTGTTCTTCGATCTTGCCGCCTTTTAAAAAGAGATAAGAACCTTGTGTTTCGTCAGCCGTCGCAGTCTCCAAGGTCATCTCAGAAACAGAGGCGATCGACGGCAAGGCCTCACCGCGGAAGCCCAATGTTCGAATGCGGAACAGGTCGTCGCGATTGTGGATCTTGCTAGTAGCGTGGCGCTTAAAAGCATTCTCGACATCGTCTTGACTGATGCCTTCGCCGTTGTCTACGATCTGGATTTTTTTCAAGCCGGCTTCTTCGATCAAAATATCGATTTGCGTCGCTTTCGCATCAAGAGCGTTCTCGACTAATTCTTTGACGACTGATGCTGGACGTTCAACCACTTCTCCGGCGGCGATCTGATTGGCTAAGCGTTCGGATAATTCTTGGATTTTTCCCATCGAATTCCTCCTCGTAAAGTTAAATCCGTTTTTGTAATTCGTATAGGAAGTTTAATGCTTCCATCGGGTTCATTTCAAGCAAATTGGCTTTCTTGATGCTGTCTACCACGCCCAGTTCGGTGGTGGAAACTTCACTGAATAAAGAAAGCTGTTCATTTTCTTCAGCGACCTCTACATTTTTCTGCACAGGTGTATCAGCTTCTAAAGCGGATAAAATCGTAGCCGCGCGAGAAAGCAGATCAGTCGGCATTCCGGCAATCTTCGCTACGTGAATCCCGTAACTCTTATCAGCGGGACCATCCATTAATTTGTGCAGGAAGACGACTTCACCATTTTGTTCTACTGCGCCAACGTGTACATTTTTCAACTGCGGCAAGGTTTCTTCCAAAACGGTCAACTCGTGATAGTGGGTCGAAAATAGTGTTTTGGCTTTGACATTTTTATGGATGTACTCAATGATCGCTTGGGCTAAAGCCATTCCGTCGTAGGTCGCTGTGCCGCGGCCCAACTCATCAAAGAGGATCAAGCTGTTAGGTGTAGCGTGGCGCAAGGCTTGATTGGCCTCCATCATTTCCACCATGAAGGTAGATTGACCGGCGATCAAGTCATCGCTGGCACCGATTCTAGTAAAGATCTGATCAAAAATCGGCAGCTCGGCACTTTCCGCTGGGACAAAGCAACCCATCTGCGCCATAATCACAGTTAAAGCAAGCTGACGCATGTAAGTACTTTTACCGGACATATTCGGTCCAGTGATCAGCAGCAATAGTTCATCCGGGTTCATGTGGACACTGTTTGGAATGTACTCTTGATGGCCCAGCACTTTTTCTACCACCGGATGGCGGCCTTCTGTAATCTGTAAATTGTGGGTCCCGACTTCCATCGTCGGCTGCACATATTGATAACGTTCGCTGACGGTTGCGAAGCTTTGCAGCACATCGGTCGCACTCAAGCTTTTGGCTAATTTTTGCAGACGCGTAATGGCTTTTTTGACTTCGTTGCGGACTTCTAGGAAGAGATTATATTCCAGCGCAACCGATTTTTCTTCGGCTTCTAAAATCAAGGTCTCTAGTTTTTTCAGTTCCGGCGTGATGAAACGTTCCGCATTAGCTAAGGTTTGCTTGCGTTCGTATTTGCCTTCTTCTAGGTTGGCAAGATTTGATTTTGTGATCTCGATATAGTAGCCGAACACGCGGTTATAGCCGACTTTCAGCGTTTTGATCCCAGTTGCTTCACGTTCACGGGCTTCCAATTCTGCCAGCCAGGTCTTGCCGTTTCTCATCGCTTCGCGGTATTGATCTAATTGCTCGTTGTAGCCGTCTTTAATGACATTTCCCTCGGTGATTTGCAGCGGTGCTTCATCGTTGATGGCTTTTTCAATCAAGTTGACCAAGTCATTCATCGGTTCCATGTCGACTAAAAGATCGTTCCACTCACCTTGGTTGATGCCGGTTAATAATTGACGAATCTGCGGTACTTGCATCAAAGAAGTCTTCAATTGGATCAGGTCGCGGCCGTTGACGTTGCCAAAAGCGACTCGGCCAGCTAATCGTTCCAAGTCATAAACCTTCGTCAATGTTTCGTTCAGGTCCATCCGTTCAAAATAAGCGTTCAATAAAGAAGACACCATCGCTTGACGGGCATTGATCTGACGTTTTTGGATCAACGGACGATCGATCCATTGCTTCAACAAGCGGCCGCCCATCGCTGTTTTCGTTTCATCTAATAACCACAAAAGTGTTCCTTGTTTTTTTCCAGTACGGATCGAGCGGGTCAATTCCAAGTTGGTCTTTGAGAAGTAATCCAGCTTCAGGAAATGCTCCGGCTGATATTCTTCGGCTTTTTGGATATGACCTAGACTGCGTTTTTGCGTTACTGATAGATATGTCAGCAGTTTGCCTGTTGCTTCTTTTTCCAGTTCATCGGTGATGTCGGCTGTTAAGAAGCTGAACTCGGCATTGTCTTCGATCGTTTCTTGTTGAGAGAAGACCAAACCAAGCCGTTCTGCCAGATTTTTCTGCAGGCCTTCGGGAATCTCGCTGCCTAAGACGATCTCTTTTGTTTGCAGGGCTGTTGCTTCGTTCATGACGGCTTCTTCATCATGTAGTAGGGCTGTTTTTAACTCGCCTGTCGAAAGATCGACATAGGCAAAGCCGAATTTGTCTTTAACCTGAGTGACCGCGGTCAAGAAGTTGTTGGCTTTTGCTTCGATGCCTTTACCTTCCATCAAAGTCCCGGGGGTGATTAATTGGACGACTTCGCGTTTGACCATGCCCTTGGCTTGTTTCGGGTCTTCCATTTGTTCGCAGATCGCGACCTTATATCCCTGTTCGACTAAGGTATCGATATAGCCTTGAGCCGAATGATGCGGCACTCCGCACATGGGGATCGGATCATCTGCGTTGCGGTTGCGGCTGGTCAATGTTAGTTCTAATAGCTGGGAAACCTTGATCGCATCCTCGTTGAAGAGCTCGTAAAAGTCTCCAAGACGATAAAACAGAAAAGCGTCTTTATATTGTTCCTTGATCGCCAAGTATTGTTCCATCATTGGCGTATTTTTCGTTTTTTGAGGCATTATTGCTCTCCTTCCTCGATAGATTCATCTGCTTCTAATGCGGCATTGACCTCTTTTTGGATCATAGTGGTCAAATGCTGAAGCAGGTCATTGGCTTCAAATAGCTGTTCACGGTAGGCGATCACTAATGGATGCTGATCGAAGGCCTTCGTCAGACGATCGGCCTCTTTCAGTGCTTCCCGCTCTGCTTCCGGCTTGCCGTAATGGGCAAATTGGACCGCGTCTTTTTGTGCGGCTTTGATACCTTCTTCTAATTCTTGAAGTGTGTCGTTTTCCGCTACGCGCTTTTTAAGCTGCTGGAAACGGACGATTACTTCATTTTCACCTAATAATGCTGTTAAATGAGATAAAGCCGCTTCGACGGCGGCTTCATTTGCTAGATTCATTTTATCCCTCTGCTTCTATTCTCTAAATGGACGATCTTCATTGATGACGATCGTTTCGATTTTTTGTCCGTGACCATTTTTATCAATGTCGATCACACAAGCGGACAGCACCGTGCGGCCTTCTTCGATCACTTCAAAGCGATGCGGCAGCGCGGTTAAAAATTTTTCAATGATCGGCTCTTTTTTCATACCTAAAATACCGTCATAAGGCCCCGTCATCCCGACATCCGTCAGATAAGCCGTGCCTTTTGGCAAAATGCGCGCGTCATTGGTTTGGACATGGGTATGAGTTCCCACTACCGCTGAGACCCGACCGTCCGCAAACCAGCCCATCGCCTGCTTTTCACTCGTCGTTTCGCCGTGGAAATCAACGAAAATATAAGGGGTACGTTTCTGCGCTTCTGTGATCAGCTGATCAGCAATGCGGAAAGGATCATCCAAATCCGTCATAAAGGAGCGTCCCTGCAGGTTGATGATCGCTAGTTCCAGATCATTCACCTTTACATACAAATGACCTTTACCTGGCGTCCCTTCTGGAAAATTCGCCGGTCGGATCATTTTCTTCGCGTCAGAAATAAACTCAAAAATCGCTTTATTGTCCCATGTATGATTCCCCATCGTAACAACATCGACACCGTCTTGCAAAAATTTCTTATAGATTTTTTCCGTGATTCCGCGACCTGCTGCCGCATTCTCGCCGTTGACGATCGTCAACTGTGGATGGTATTTCTTCTTTAAGCGCGGTAAATAATCGCTCAGCATCTGCCGACCTAACGAACCAACAACATCTCCAATGAATAGTAAGCGCACTTTTTTTCCCCTTCTCTAGTTAAGCATCTTGTCTTATTATAGTTGTTTTTGCTTGAAAATAAAAGATTCCTTTCAACGGAGCAGCCAGAAGCCGGCAATCAGGAAGTCGAGTCCATTCGACGAAGCGTCGATTGCGGCTGACAACAGCAGTACGTACACTGGATAAAACGATATGGAGGGATTTATGGATACTGCAATCAGTGTAAGAAACTTAACGAAGAGCTATAAAAACAAGCCTGTTGTAACGGACTTAAACTTTGAGATTGAAAAAGGAAGTATCTTGGGACTGCTGGGGCCAAATGGTGCCGGCAAAACAACCACCTTAAAAATGCTGACAAACCTGATCGGTAAAACGACCGGCGATATTTTGATTGATGGCATCTCTTTAGAGTCGAATCCGAAGCAGGCTCTGCGATTAGTCGGAGCATCTTTAGATACTCCGGCTTTTTATAATGAATTTACTGCTTTCGAAAATCTGGACTATATCGCCAAGCTTCATGATCAGATCAGCCGGGAAAAGCTGCTGGCCTTACTCGAGCTGGTGGGTCTTTCCGAGGAGACGACTAAGAAGGTGAAGCATTATTCACTGGGGATGAAGCAGCGACTAGCCTTAGCTCGCGCGTTGGTCCATGACCCTAAGCTGATTATTCTGGACGAGCCGGCCAACGGCTTAGATCCGCAAGGAATGCGCAAGCTTTATCAGCTGATTCGCACGTTAGCCGAGCAGAAGGTGACATTTATCATCTCTTCTCACCAGCTTTCTGACATGGAGCACCTTTGTACCGATGTCCTGATTTTAAATAAAGGGAAGTGCCTCATTCATGGGAAAACAAAGGAGCTGATCCAGTCGGACAACTCCTTGATCCAACTAGCCTTTTGCGATCAGCAAAAAGGACGATCATGGCTGCAGGGGCTGGCGACGGTCGAAATCCTTCAGGAAAATGAAGCAGATTTTAGTGTGAAGCTTAAAGAAATCTCCTTTGATGCCTTTTTAAAGCAGTTGGTAACGAGCGGACAAATCATTCAAAAGCTCAGCATCCGGCAAAAGAGTTTAGAAGATCGCTTTATTGAACTGACGGAGGGGTGGGATTGAGATGACACTTATGACAAGAATGGAACTAAGACGAATTTTCCAGCAGAGATTAGTGTATTTTTTTCTGGCACTGTTTGTTTTGGCGGTGATCGCCTATTCTGGACTGTTGACCACTGCTGAATTGCGGCCTTTAGTTGATGCGGATGAACGAATCCTTGGGGGCAGCTATTTTCCTGAGTTTATGCTGCGATTTTATTCCACCAATGTCGGTGCCTTGTTCATGGCGATCATTACCGCCCTTTATATCTGCGAAGATCGACAGGCGGGACTGCTGGTGCAGCCGCTGCTACATGGACGAACCAAAAAGGAAGTGCTTGATGCCAAAATTGGGATGCTTTGCCTTTTTTCATTCATAATGGTAGCGGCGATCGCTTTGATTGTTTATATCGTCGCGTTTTTTCGTTGGGGCGGAGAAATGTTAACGACTCCGATTTTGGCCCAGAGCTTGAGCAAATATGCTTTGGTCGCATTTTCTTTCCTGCCGCTGGAGCTGTTTTTGATCCTGCTGGCCTGTTATGCCAAACAGACGGTCATAGTAGTGGGCGAAACGTTTTTATTTTTAATGCTTTTTGGCTTTCTCAATCAGGAAGTCCCGCAGGCAGCGCGCTTTTTCCCGCTTTATTATCCTTATGAGTGGGTTATTAAACATGAATTTCGGTCATTGCAGCTGGCGGAGATTTGGCCGGGATTGCTGATTTTCTTGCTTTATTCCGTTTTGCTTTACCTGCTGATCATGTCTCGCAGAAACAAAATAACCTTTGATAGATAGGAGTACCCGATGTCTCGTTTATTACGTTTTCAATTAGTGCAGGCTCTGCGGCAAAAAGCCTTTGTGCTATACCTGCTCGCTTATGCCGTCATTATCACCTCCGAATGCCTGTCCTTTCGGCAGAATCCGCAAAATGATTTTGCCAAGGCCTATGCTGGCGGAAAATTCTTGATTTATTCGCTGCAGCTGCAGGCTGCTTTGATCGGCCCTTTGTTCTTTTTATTGTTGGCTGCTTTTGCGATCAACTTGGAGAAGACCGCGGGAACTTTTCATTTACCGTTATTGAATGGTCTTTCTAAAAAACAACTTCTTCACAGCAAGCTGCTTTATTTAGTTATTTTGATGATTAGCAGTGTGCTGTTGATGAGCCTTTTTGCCTTTTTCGTCAGCGGGTTGCTGAATGGCTTTGACTTTGTTCTTCTCGGTATCAACCAAGCCCTTGGCAACATTCTTTTGACGCTTGTTCCGCTGCTGACCACCTGCATCGCCGCCGTGCTGTTGTGTCTTTATACGAAAAATGTTGCGCTTACGATGGGAATCGGCTTGCTGCTGCTTTTGGTGGACAATCTGGTGAATCAGTTTATGGCCGGCTTCGTTTCAAAGTTTTCCTTTCTATTTTATAATTACGCCTTTTCGCTTTATAATGGACGTCCGCTTCCAGCTAAGGAACTGCCGCGGGGGATTGGCTTGAGTATTGGCTATGGATTGCTCTTTTATTTTTTAGCGCTGAGGAGAATCCAGACCATGGAATACTAAAAATCATGCTTAAGTTGGACGCAAAAAGAGCCTTTCTTCGTTAAACTAGAGAAAAGCCTTGAGGAGAAAAGACAATGTTAGAAAACTCGATCGGAAAATACATTAAAGAATTACGTACAGCCCAAGGTCTGACGCAAAAAGAACTGGCTGAAAAAATTTTTGTTACAAATAGTGCCATCTCAAAGTGGGAGCGCGGTCTGGGCTGTCCAGAAGTCCAAACATTTCCCCTGCTGGCAGCTGCTTTGGACACCACCGTCGAAGAACTGATCCAAGGTGGCCCGAATCCTGCCGCAGAAGATCCGTCGGAAGAAATAGTTCAAGAGAAAAAGCCTTCAACTGGCTTGAAAGCTAAAAGAGGAAAGGTCTTCTTTTTTACTGCTTCAATCCTTTCCACTGCTTTTTTTCTAGTGATTATTTTGATCAACACCGTTTTAAATCTGGATTCTGGTCTTTTGAGCGTATTGGATATCGTTCAACCGCTGACGGTCGCTTGGTTAGCGGCGACCAGTATTATCGGCTTCATTCCTTGGTTGTTTTTCTATTTAATGGATCGTTGCCAACCAGCTGCTGAATAAACACAAAAAGGGTGAGATAGCTGCTATAACAGCTATCTCTCCCTTTTTTTAAACGATATCGCCTGCGGACTCTTTGCCCCAATGCGCTTTCTTTTCAGCGTCGCCGCGGTAGCTTTCGACATGCTCCCATTTTTCCGGGTCCTGCTGATAGGTGCTGAAGTCCAGCTCGTCAACGAGCCATTTTTTCTGATCCTCGTCGTAAACAAACGAAGTGATGGCATTTTGCTTATCAGAGGTCAGGGTCTCATCGATCCCGACTTCTTCCACCAGCTTCATTGAACGCTTGAGATCAGTATATAGATCTAATTGAACCTTGGTCTGGCTCGCATTCACAGCGATCGAATCGCAATCAATCTTGACTGTTTGAAATTGCTGGTCAAAGCTTTCCAGATAAGGCTCCAGCTCTTCAAAGCTGGCTTGCAGATTTTCCTTGTGCTCTTTTGAAGCGATCAGGCTCGATACATTTAAGCCGTCGCGAATCCCTTCATTCAACGAATCAAAATAATTCACCGCTGATGCCAGCAGATGCTTTTGGAATTTCGGATTGTTCTCATACAGGTGATTTTCTTTGACTGTTAGTCGCTGATCCTCTGCCTTGAGATCGACCGTTTCTTTTTCCTTTTTTGAACCGAATTTTGGATGGGCCATTTCGTAAGCGACCTTATACTTTCCCGGTAAAAAGGGGCCAAAGGTGTACTTGTTCCAGTCCTCGACGTATTCGCCGGAAATCTCCTGTGCTTGGATCTCTGCCCGAAGTTCGGTTCCCTTAGGCAGCTCGATCACCAAAAAGCGAGCATTCGGATAGACCTGCGCCGGCTTTAGAAAAGAAGCTCCTTCCTTAATCGAAAAGTTCTCCTCATCTTTTAACAGCTTGACGACTTGTTCCTGCTTCAGCTTTTTCAGCTGCTGGTAAAATATATTTCGTGCATCCTTTGAAATCTTTTTCTTGTTGGAATACCTCGGCATGTACTGTTTGACTGCCGCTTCATCATTTTCGATTAAAGCAGCCGCAAGCCGATCCACCGTGGCATCCTCACTATTTTTATAACTGGAATAGCTGATGAAGCCAAAAACAATTACCACAAGGAGCGCAATAATTGCCAGCGTTCCAGTCTTTCTAGTCATCCAGTCCGCCTCTGAAGGCCGCTTTCATGGATTTGAAATAGTAGTTTCGGCTTTCGTTGGCTGAGTTGATCTCCCATTTGCCGTCCTTTTTCACCAATTTCACTTGGAAACCCTCACCGTTCATGTTGCTATCGGTGTTGATCGGCGTCTCGTTGATTTTGCCTGGCAATTCCTGCAGCAGATATTTTTCCGCATCACGGTAAACACTGGTGTAGTCGGTGTATTTGCCTTTGTTTTCCTCTACGAATTTATCTGTGATCGATTCTGTGTCTACATCATCTAAAAAGACCATTTCCGGACGAACATAGATCGTCGCTGATTCTGGGAAAAATTCCTTGAAGCTGTAGGTCACTTTGCCCTTTTCAGCATTGGTCTGCTGAATCTGAGTGATGACTTTATCCAGCTCAGCCGTAGAAGGCTCGTAATCTGAGAATTCATCCTTCAAGCTGTTGCTGCTTTCTTCTTTGAAGGCTTTGCGCTCTGCTTCCACATCGTTGGCTAATTCAAGCTTTCCAGCCGCCTTCTTATCTTCTTCCTTCACTTCATCGGAACCATAAAAGACCTTCGTCACGTATTGGCTCATCAGCGCCTGTACTGCCTTGGTGTCATCGCTGTATTTCTTCGTATTGAGTTTCAGCTCCACACCTTCGTCTTTTTCATCATCTGAGTAATACATTGGTTTGTAATGCAGTTCGTATTCCGCATCCTTCTTGACTTCAAATACCAATGGTTCAGTAAAACTCTTATCTTCGGATAAACTTTCGCTGCTCATGACCTTAAAGTTGTCTTCGGAATCATAAACATGCTCTGAAGAAACCTTTTTCCCGTCTTCATCATACAAAGCAAAATCACTAGACGACACGTCTAATTTGTCCTTCGATTTGTTTTTTACTTTGATATCCAGTGCCAGAAAGCCTGTCGTATCATCAACCTTTTTCCCATCAGGGATGATATAGCTTCCTCCTTCGACACTCAATTCAACCTTCGATGATTGCGCCGAATTCTCCTTTTTCTCCTCTTTTTTTGTCTCGCCGCCGCCTGAGCAGGCAGCCATCGTCAACAACAAACTGCTTAGCAAAACAAACCCGCTGAATACCCTAAACTTCTTCATGCGTTTTCCTCCTATGTATTTTATTTTTAAGCGTATAAAAAAACACTTATTATCCATATGATATACGGAAATAGTCTTCTCCGTCAACACGGTTAAAGAAATTAACAACAAGTCTATTGATTTTAAAAAAACAAATAGAATTAATAGAGGAAAATGTTAAATAAAGATTTTATAATATTTAAATCTATTTAATTTGTCATTTTCCTTTTCAATTTCCATCAACTAAATAAAGAATTCACCCGCGATTTCTTAATTCTCAAGCTGACAATTAAAGAAAGCTGATGTTTATTTGATGCTTTATTTTTTTAGGAAAATAAAAGTGGCAGTTTTTTGGGAGGGGTTAGTTGATTTTTGTACGAAGTGGGACTCGCAGCTAACTCCTAGTTAGGAGAACCTTTTTCCAGAACCGGGAAAAAGGTTTTTATTGTCGTTGCGCATACGATCCCACTAGATGCGCTGAAGCGCAAAGGAGGACTCGCAGCTAGTTCAGTTTGAGGGATTCATTTTTCTTGAGGAAAAAATGAGTATTATTTTCACTGCGCATATGATTCTGCTAGTCTTGCTGAAGCAAGAAGTGGAACTGGTAGCTAACTCCTAAGTTAGGAAAGCCTTTTTCCAGAACCAGGAAAAAGGCTCTTATTGTCGTTGCGCATACGATCCCACTAGTTGCGCTGAAGCGCAAAGTGGAACTCGCAGCTAGTTCGGTTTGGGGAATTCATTTTTCTTGAGGAAAAATGAGTATTATTTTCACTGCGCATACCATTCTGCTAATCTTGCTAAAGCAAGAAGCAGAACTGGTAAAAAGAACCGGGAGCTGCGGGCTCCCGGTTCTTGAGGTCGGTCTATTAATGAACCAATTCTAATTGGCGTAGGGCTTTGTAGATGCCGTCTTGGTCGTTTGTGTCGGTTACAAGGTTGGCTGCTTCTTTAACGTGATTGGCGGCATTCCCCATTGCAACACCGGTGCCTGCCAAATTCAGCATCTCAATGTCGTTGTTGCCGTCGCCGAAAGTGACGATGTTTTCTGGTTTGATGCCGACTTTTTTGGCTAAGGCTAAGATCGTTTGCGCTTTTGAGCCAGGATTTGGAATGATATCGACACTATTTTCGTGCCAGCGAACCAAACGAAATTCTGGAAAGGCTGCTTGAAACTCTTCGTCCATCGACTGGTCATAAAAGGCACAGCCTTGGTACACTTCATGCTGAGAGAAATAATCCGGTTCATAAGCTGGTGCTTGTTGGCCGAAAGAGGCCATCGCATTGCTTACTTTTGCCCCGTCAAAGTTCGTCACACGTCCAAATGAATCTAATCCGAAGAGCATGATGTCAACATTGCGCTCACTTGCAAAATCGATCATCCGAGTCACTGCGTCGCGATCAAGGGTGTGCTTATACACCTGCTCATGATCCAAAAATCCAGCCGAGCCATTACAAATAATGTAATTCGTACAACCTAATTGATGAATCACATCACCAGCCAACAAGCGGGAACGTCCCGTCGCAATAGTCACTAAATGTCCAGCTTCACGCAATACCTTCAACGCCTTCATCGTGCTGTCCAAAGGTTTTCTTTGGCTGCTCAACAAGGTACCATCAATGTCTAGTGCGATTAATTTTCTTTCCAAAATTTATCTCTCCATTTATATGTATTTGCTGCCCTCACGTAGGGCTAACTTACTTAATGAATGCTGCTGCATAAAATTCTTTACCCAATCAGGATTCACTTTGCTATAATCTCGCAATGCCCAGCCGATCGCCTTCTGGATAAAAAACTCCTCCGTCGTCAAATCTGCCAAGATCGCTTGCGCCAATAACGCTGGATCGGTCTGCTCCTTAAACAACAACTGCAAATTGATCGCTATGCGCCGATACCAAAAATTCTCGTGCTGATAGAAAAACGCGTAAACCCGCTTGAGCTCCGTCGGGTGCGCCAAGACCCACGTTGCAAAAACTTTACGCCACGCATCGATACTGTCCCACCAGCTTTTTTCCGCCAACAAGGGCAGCAGTTCCGCTAGGTCCGCCAGTGAAAATCGCTGAATGTTCTTCTGCGCCAGATCGATCGCATAATACTGGTATTCCCGCTCATCTTTGTGATAATTACGGAAAATCTCTTGGATCAGCTCCGGCAGCGGCAGGGTCAGACTTTCCTTTAAAAAAGGGCGTTCCAACAGGGCTCGCTGCGGTTTTTTGACACCGCAAAAAGGAAATAGATTTTTCATGTAACGTGCCATGGGTTCGGCAAGTTCCGGTTGCTGCGGAAAAATCAAAGGTTCCATGCATTCCCACCTTTATTGTAGAGAAGTTTCAGAGAATTTGCAAAAACTTCTCCCTTAATTTTCATTCAATTTTTCGCTGTCTTTGAGAAAAAGTAATCGTTTTTTGTCAGCACCCCACATTTAACACATTTTTTTCAAAAAAGCAACAGCTTGACTTGACTCTGCGTGCGCTTTTCCGTTATACTGACGTTTGTGTAAAATAATGCAGCAGAGAAATAATAGCCCGTCCCCAGTTCGTTGCCAGTATTGGTTCAATTGTGTAACCGCGGCTGCGAAGGTGAAGATTGAAGAACGAACTACACGGATATGAATTTTTCAACGGATTATTTTACTCCAAAACAATTTATTGGAGGAATTTTTAATGTCACGTTATACAGGACCATCATGGAAACAATCTCGTCGTCTTGGTATCTCATTATCAGGAACAGGTAAAGAATTAGCACGTCGTCCATACGCTCCAGGTCAACATGGACCAAACAGCCGTGGAAAGAAATCTGAATACGGCTTGCAAATGTCTGAAAAACAAAAATTACGTTTCATCTACGGATTAAACGAACGTCAATTCCGTAACTTATTCGTACGCGCTAGCAAAATCAAAGAAGGTAAACACGGTGTTAACTTCATGATCTTACTAGAACGTCGTCTAGATAACGTGGTTTACCGTCTAGGTTTGGCTTCAACTCGTCGTCAAGCTCGTCAATTAGTTAACCACGGTCACGTAACTGTCGATGGCAAACGTGTTGACATCGCTTCTTATGAAGTAGAAGTTGGCCAAGTTGTCGGTATCCGTGAAAAATCTAAAAACATGATTACTGTGAAAGAAGCAGTTGAATCAGCAGTTGGTCGTCCAGCTTTCGTAAGCTTCGACGATGAAAAACTTGAAGGTTCATTATCTCGTTTACCAGAACGTGATGAAATCAACCCAGAAATCGACGAATCATTAGTCGTTGAATTCTACAACAAATTAATGTAAGACTTCTTACAGACACTCAAGTCCTTGGTTATCAAGGATTTGGGTGTTTTTTTGTATCATAGCTGAACTCTGGAAATACCAAAAAAAGAGCAGGCTCTTTACTCAAAAGTAAGAGAGCTTGCTCTTAGTTATTTCATTGTTTTATTCATAATCATTGTCACTATTGATCTCAAGTACAACTAAATCATTTTTTTGTCGAAACTCAACTAGCTGAGCATCCTCTTCTGATTTCCATTCACCAGAAAAGAGCTGTGCAAACTGAGTATTTGTGACTGCAAAAGAAAAGTGAAAGGACTAAAAGTTTTTATGTTGTTTCTCCATCCAGATTTTCCTCCAGAATTCGCAAATGCACTTGGCGCAAGGTATCTAATCCTATTCCGCCATTCCTTGGATAATCGTCACGAAAGAAATATCGTCCATTTGTGCATAGGGTTTGATATGGGCTTCCTGATTCATTCCATAGCTGTCTGTTTTAACCTTAACGACTTTCCCGATCACCAGATCTGCTGGGGAATTTCCGCCTAGACCGGAAGTTTTAACAACATCGCCTTCTTTAATATCTTTTTCTCGGCTGAATTGCGAACCAATCAATTGCTCGGCCTCTTCATCGTATTTATTCAGAACGCCTAAAGAATCTCCGTTCTTTGAACTGATTTTTATAGAAAAATGATTGCTGCTTTTATTGTTAGAGGTTAATAACCGGATTTTGGCTGAATGGGCATCCACATCCATCACGCGGCCGATCAATCCTTTTTGCGACATCACCGCCATATTCTTTTGAACCCCATCGTCACTCCCCTTGTCCACGATCAGCGTATCCTGCCACGTTTTAGGAGAACGAGTGATAACCGTGGCGGAAACCTTTTCATAATTCGCCAGCGTTTGATTTAATTCCGCCTCCGCTTTTAATCGTTCGATTTCTTGTGCTTGATTCTTCGCCTGCTGTTTTAGATCATCGGACTGATGAACCTTGTTTTTTAATTTTTGATTTTCTTTGTACGTACTGGTCAGATTAGAAACGGATTTTGTGCGGTTGTTAAGCCAACGTTTTGGGGCAGTGATGACTTTATTGACGGATGCGATCGTGTCGTTGACCACCGCTTGAACGTTATTTCCCTCACTGTTCTTGGGCTGATATATCGCTATAAGCGAGACAATTCCCACAACGATGATAACAATTGGTATGATGATATTCTTCTTACTGGTGCTAAACTTTCTCACTTAGGAACCTCCGAACTCTGCTATATAGAATGGATTTTACCAGTAAACGGTGGGATTAAGAAGCGCGAATGGTAGATTTTTGCTGATTTTAGTTTCTTTTTTTAGTGAAGAAGGACTTATTTATCGGCAATGTCGCTAGCTGCTGACCAGTAGTATAATTACTTTAAGGAGTGATTGAAATGAAAAAAGCAGAAACGGTTGAAACGACTGTTACTATCGAAGAAGTCGTGACCGTCGCACCAGAAAAAGTTGTCGTTGGGAATGTAAAATTTGCCATCGTATCTTATGTAATCGATGGCGTCAAACACATCGCCAAAAAAAGCATTACTGTTCCGTTAGGGTATCAGGTCGGCGACACGGTAAAAATCAGATATGACAAAAACGATCCAACGAAGATCAAGAGGATATCACCACGCTTCGCATAATGCTCTACAATTACTGCTCAGCATATAGACACAGCAAAACACCCGCAACCTTATTCTCAAGGCTTGCGGGTGTTCTTAATGATTAATAATCCAATTGCTTCAAGCGCAGTTTTGCGGCAGCGTCGTCAATAAACTTAATCGTGTACAGCTGGGCGATGTCTTGCTTTAAGTTTTCTGTTTTTGAATCTTCTTCAAAGAAATTGATTACACGTAGAACACCGCGTGCTCCCAATGATCCCGATCCGCCAGAGCCTAAGTCAAAACCTGTCTCTGCCATTTCAGAAACCTGACTGCGTTTGATTTCCTTCAAAAGTTCGCGTAAATCGCCTTTGACCAGAAACTCTTCTTCCTGCTCCTTCACTCGTTGTCTCAGTTCATTCGCATCTGTCACTTCATACAGTTCTTGGCTGTCACGGATATTTTTCAAATCCGCCAAAAGCTCATCAGAGTTGACGTTCAATTCTCTTGCCAGTGTGTCTAATGTTTTAGCGGAATACTTTTCCGGATCTCTTTTACTGATCCTAGCTAATTGCGCTTCCGATAGTTTTCCGCTTCTTAAAAGATCGATTCTGGTTAGTCCATGCTTTTGTAAATAAATAGCTAAGACATTCTTCACAAGATTTCCTCCTTTTGCCCTACTCTGCCTAAAGTCGATAACGCAAGCGATTGATCAATAGACATATCGCAAAGATCCCTAAGTCTACACCAACGGATTCAAGGTGCAAACTTCTTTCGCCTAGCAGATAAATCGCTAATCCTGGTGTTACAACTAGATTGATATCTTGTCCGGTTTTATTAAAATGAACCACTCGGATAATCATTTGCACGATGTGTAAAAGCACGATTATCACAAAGCTCATCGCCATGGCATCAAAGACGATTTTTCTTACCAGTTCATCGTTCTTCTTAAATATTTCTTTGATTAAAAAATAAAGTGATGAACCCATTGCATACGTAGACAGCAATGCGAAAATCAATAGTGCACCACTAATAAAAGCATTCACTCCCGTTACTCGGAAAAAACTCATCTATTCCTTCTCCCCCTTGTCTAAATAAAATATTTCATCAAAAGGCATCTCAAAATATGCCGCGATTTTCAATGAAAGCTCCAAACTAGGATTATATTTGCCTTTTTCGATCGCTGTCATTGTTTGACGCGAAACATCTAATGCCTCCGCCATTGCTTTTTGCGGAATCTTTTTTTCTTCTCTGATTTTTCGAATATGATTTACAACGCTCAAGTCCTTCGCTCCTAGTAAAGATATCTTTACTAAATGATAAGCCATTGACCTCGGGGAGTAAAGCGGGAATTCCCCAGTGGTGGGCTCTGTGAAATCTTTTATGGTCCGCTTGTTGACGAACGTTGCCTGATCAATGATAATTACTAGATGATACTGAATGAAAAAGGAAAAGGGTGGAGAAATGAAATATTGTCCCAACTGCGGTGCGGAATTACGAACGGATGCGAAGTTTTGTCCGGCCTGCGGTTATAGCTTAGAACAAGGTGCGCCAACTGAAGACGGCAGCAGCAATCCCTTCGTTCAAGCAACTACCAACGAACCATTTGAATTAGAGTTAGAAAAAGCGGAAGGCTTGAATATCACACGGGCGGAAATTAAAAAGCATGCTCAAAAGAAATTATCCGGCAGATATGGTGAATGGTGCAAAACGATTATCCTGCTGATTGGCGCGAATATTGTCGCAGGGTTTATTTTCCAATTCGCCTATGTGCGCTTTTTTACCAGCAGCCTTTTTAATCTATTTAGTCCTTATGATTATTATGAGTATTACGACTACGGCTCCAGCTACGCTCGTCCGTTTTCTGGTGTTTCAATCCTATGGTGGTTCTTGGTGATGATTGCTGCCTTGATCCTGATGTTTTTGATCTCGGCATTGTCTACGGCTGTCCTGCAATGGTGCGCGATTCATACATTGAGAGGCAATCGGGCGGATGGTTTGCAGATTTTTGCTTATTTCCTCAAGGCACAAAAAAATCGCGTGCTGAAAGCAAACGTCTTGATCGCGATCTATACCTTCCTTTGGTCGCTGCTGTTCGTCATTCCGGGGATCGTAAAAAGCGCGTCCTACGCCATGACCAACTACCTATTGGAAAAGGATGACACATTGACCGCTTCGGATGCGATCTTGTTGAGCCGTCAAATCATGCACGGCTACAAAATGGAATTTTTGATCCTGCGTTATTCCTTCTTCTTTTGGAATATGCTCGCTGCCTTCCAGCTCACGAATTTCTATGTCATGCCTTATCAAAACGTGACGGAGATTCAATTTTTAGATACGCTCTATGAACATTATGTAGAGCAGCATGTTGAAGCCTAAGCAAAAAAAGTCTTGAACGCTCATAAAAAGCGTTCAAGACTTTTTTATTTCATTTCTTTACCCGTCAAATACGGCTGAATCAGTGAAGTTAAGGTTTCTGATAAGGATAAATTCTCCATATCATCATAGTAAGGTGTCGTTACTTGGTACCACGTATAAGTAAGATAAGAAATCGTAGTAACTAAATGATCATAATTCGCAGCCGCTAGATCAGCTCTCATGGTCCCTGTCTCAACCAATGTTCGAAAAATATTTTGATAAAAGCTCGTCAATCGTTTTCTAAACTTCAGCAATTCCTCTTTCATACTAAAGAATTCCTCATGAATATTTACAATGTACTCGTAGTAAAATCGATTCTTTTCACGGATTTCCTGTATCTCACGAAAAGAGTCCAACAACACATTTAGTGCATTTTCCTGCGTGATGTCACTATCGAACACAGAAAAAAACTCCTCGTAAAGTTCCTTTTGAATCCTTAGTAGCAAATCTTCTTTTTTAGGAAAGTGATAGGTCAAATTACCGATCGTTGTACCAGCCGCTTCCGCGATATCTCGCAACGACACGTTCTTATACCCTTCTTGTACAAACAATTCCTTCGCACTTTCATAAATAGCAGTCTTTTTATCCGTCATAAGCACCCTCAATTTTTCTATTTCATTCATCATAATCGAATCTTGAAAAAAAGTAAAAAACAATTTGACAACGCCTCCAGTACATTGTACTATTTCAGTATAGTACAATGTACTGGATAGAACAAACAATAAAATCAACTAAAGGAGAAGACGAGATGACTATTAGAAGAAGACCACCCGCACAAGATATCGGCAGAATATTAGGCGGCAAAATGGCGCCAGAGGATTTCATCAAGATGATGAATGCCACTGAACTCAATTGCGATACGTTAGAGAAAATTCCTGAGGAAGATGCAGAAGATTTTGTAAACGTTTGCGAACGACTAGGAGACGAGGCCTTCTCCTATGCAGAAAAAAATGAGCAAAACGGTCACTTGGAAACTGCTAGTGAGTACTACTTTAATGCAAATGCCCTTTATCGCTTAGGCGACTATGGCATCAAATCGGTTGATGAGGAAAAATATCGCATCTATGGAAAACTTGTGGATAGCTTTAAACGCAGCAAACAATTAATGAAAAATGGCGAAACGCAATATATCGAAGTCCCTTTTGATGGCAAAAAAATGCCCGCCTACTTATTGATTCCCGAAAATGCGCCAAAGGATGTTCCGGTAGTGATCTGCGTCGTTGGTGCGACTGGATTTAAAGAAGAGAATTTCATTATCGCCGAAACCGTACTGAATCGCGGAGCCGCTGCCATCATCTTTGACGGACCCGGACAAGGTGAATGTAACTTGAATCGCGACCTCTATCTGACTGAAACGAATTATGATGACGCCGTTTTAGCGATCGTTGATTATATAAAGGGCCATCCTGATTTAGGGGATAAAATTGGACTTGCCGGCGTGAGCTTTGGCGGGTATCTAGCAACTAGCGCAGCTTGCCGATATCCAGAAGAGTTTTCGGGGTTAGTTGTCAGAGGCGGTTGTTCACAACTGGATCAGCTGACGATGCACAGCTTTGCTGGTATCGATAAATTTTATATGTACAATTTCTTGAATAAATTCAATGTTGAGAGCTTAGATGAGGCAGAGGAGATTTCTCACAAAATGAACCTTGATGATGTTCTTAAGAATATCACCTGCCCTGTTTTAGTTCAGCATACGACAGAAGATCCTGTGATCGGTACAGTTGGCGCAAAAACCATTTATCAAAATTGCTCCAGCAAGGATAAGGAATATTACGAGATTCCCGGAAATGTTCATTGCGGCAATAGCGAAGCACAGAAAACTTGCACCTATGGAATCGATTGGCTTTTAGATCGCTTGAAATAAAACACAAATATCCTGCACAGAATGATTGTGTAGGATATTTGTGTTTTATTCACTTACTTATTCCCCTTCGCCTGTCGTCCTTGATAAATCTGCTTAAAGACATAGACTGCGATAAACAACGCGAACATGCTCAATAAGCCAAATAGGATGGTTTTTGTACTGCCGGTCAAATTACTGCCGACATACGAGTACACGATTGTCGCCGGCAGTTGTCCGATCCCTGTTGCGATCAAAAAGGGGATCGGCTTGATCGCCGTCAGTCCTGCCGCATAGCTGATAAAGTCAAAGGAGATAAACGGCAGCAGGCGGCAGATCAAAATCGTGTGCTTGCCGTAACGATCAAAATACGCGTCCAGTGTATCCAGTGAAAAGTTTTTGTTCAGCCGTTCCACTAGATCTCGGCCTGCGATCCGCGCGATATAAAAGCAGACCAGCGCCCCGGCCATCGCACTCGTCCATGAAAGCAAGGCGCCCTGCCACCAGCCGAAAACGGCCGCATTGGCAAAGGTGATCAAAAAGGCCGGCAATGGCGCGATGATCGATTGGAACATCATCAGCAGAAAGGAAATGACGACTGCCCAAACACCAAAGGAGCGCAGATATCCTACGATACTCTCGACACTCATGGAACGAAACAGCATCAGAACCTGCGTGACCTTCGAGCGGATGCCCGGAACGAAGTAAAAGCCAACCACTGCCAGCAGGATCAATGCGATCAATACGATCCGCGCCAGCGTGCGTTTCTTTATTTTAGCCATTATTTTTCTACGTCCTCGACTTTTGCCCAACGATAGTATGAGCCGTCATAGTTTTTCACCTGCTTGAAGCCGCACATGTCCATCACTAATTCCATGTAAGCCGAGCGAATCCCTGCGGTACAATAGGTCACGATCTGATCGTCCTTAGCTAGTCCAGCGTCTTCAAAGAGCTTCGTTAAGTCTGCTTTGCTCTTCAAGGTGCCGTCTTTTTTGAATAAATCAGTAAAAGGCAGATGGATCGCGTCAGGCAGGTGTCCGCCTTTGGCTTCGCCGTACATGACTTCGCCTTTGTATTCTTTGTCTTCACGAACGTCGACGATCTTGTAGTCGTCATAGTCTTTTTTCAATTCATCGGTCCGAATAATATGCTTCTGATCGATCGAATCGATTGTGACCTCAACGGGATCAAGCTTCGTGCTTTCAATCGCCGTTTTTAGTCCTGCTTTTTTCAAAGCCGCAAAGCCGCCGTCGACCATTTTGACATCCTTGTAGCCCGCTGCCAATAATTCCCAAGCAATCCGGCCATCATCGCCCCAGCCTTTTTGCGCGCCGGCAAATAATACAACTTCTTTGTCCTTTGCGATACCCAGCTCGCCTAAGCGTTTGGCAAGCTCAGCCGGTTCCAGAACCAAGCCCCATTTTTCATCGCCGGAAGCCCCTTCTTCAACAGAAGCCAAGTTCTGCCAACCGATCGCGGTCGCACCCTTGACGGTCCCTTTATTCGCTTCTTCTTCGCCGCGGGCATCGATCAAAATAATGTCATCCAAATTTTTCTTCACGTAATCGGCATTCACGATGTAGTCGCCTGTAAAAGCGGCGGAATCTTTCTTTTCTGCTTTGATCGAATCGGTCGTTTCACCGCCGCCACCGCAAGCCGCCAAGCCCAAAGTAACGAACGCCAGCAGTCCAATAATTGTTTTTTTCATCATCTTCTCCATTCATTTGTCGTTTTTGTTGACTCCGACGTTCCTGTCGAAGTCCAGGAATCTCCCTCTTTTTGCGCCGCGATCCATCAATCTGACGATATTTTTCGCTGCACATGTCAAATGACACAAAGAAACATACCCCACTATGTTCCCAAACGACTTCCCTTCAGTATGATTAGACTGATGATAAAAGAAGCTTCGTCGGGGAGGAGAATTTTAAATTCACATTCTTAGAGACTCTAAGGCAGAGTGCTACTCACAATCACCGATGAAAATTCAAAATGCTCCCTCCCCTCTTGCTCGTTCTTGCCCTTATTAAAGTATATAAAACGCTTTATCTTTTTACAACACGTCATTAGTCAAGTTCGCGCAAGAATACCTCTGGTTCCTTGTCAGATTCACTGTCTAAATCGTCTGCAACAGCTTCAAAGCGAAACCCTTTCAGCTTCATCCCGGCTGAGTATTGTTCAAAAAGCAAATCGATCTTTTGCGTCAGCTCCAGCTTTCGAGCAGCGGCTTCATCTGGCAACAGCCGTTCGAGCGCTTGGATTCCCTCTGCTTCTTCACTGTCTTTGGCGCTTACTTCCCCAAACAACACCGTTTCGATGGTTTCGACAAACTTCGCATCCAGCACCTGCTTAAAGATCTCGATGCCCGCTTCGTCAAAAATATTGCTGGTGGTCAAGCGTTCCAGCGCCTGACGGATTTTAGCCCCTGATTCATCCGGCTCCACCTGGTCAAAAGACCAGCAATGGGTTTTATTCTCGCCGTTTTTAAAAGTTGCGACTATCTTTCTCATTTTTCATCCTTCTTTACGTTTTATTTTAAAAAATAGCGTTCTGCTACTTTTTACCCCTTTTCTTGAGGAACTTAGCGATTTTCTGGCTAACCTTTCGCTCATTTCGCCCCTCCTCGATCTGTTCCCGCGTTTTTTCCAAATAGCCTTCCTTATTTTTCTGATTGCCCTTGGCTGACTTCGGCGGCTTTTGGTTGCTGGCTCGCTGGTTCTTATCAGACTGAGTTGCGGTTGTCGGCGGATCGGTCTTGTTTGTCGTCTTCTTAGGCGCAGCATTGCTTGATGATTGCGCCTTGTTCGGATCGCCAGCCGAGCGGTCTTCGTTTGGAAGGACATCACTAGCTTTTTGTTTCCGATTTGTATTCTGCATCACTTTTCCTTGAGCCGCTTGTTCCGTTTCCGTCCCACTGTTGACAGAGCCTTCCTCACCAGCTTCTTCCTCCTCTTGACCTTCTGCGTAATGCAGATCAGCCACGGTCGCATGACGAGTAAACTCGACAAATTCAGTAAACTTGCGAACGCCATTCGTCTCAAAAATCGACAGCAGCGGAAGAATCTTTAATGCTCCTGCAAGTTCTTCGTCACTCTTCGTCGGATGGGCGTTTTTCAACGTCCACGTATGTTTACGGCCATTCGCACCCATGAAGACAGATTTTAGAATGAATTGATGATTCGCCAATTCATCCGTTCGAGTCGGATCTTTTTCCTTCAAATAGCCTCTATATAAACGAGCCTCCTCGGTAGCAGCCAGATAATCCTTTTCATTCTTATACAAACGCGCAACGACCGTTTTCCATTCAGCCGCGTCAAAATAACCTTCAAAAAAGGCGCTAAAACGGCGCAGTGCCTCACTAGGCTCCCCGCTAAGAAAGATCTCTCGGATCAGCTCCCAACAAATCAAAGAAAAACCAGCAGCAGACAAAGAATCCCTTACAAGGACGGTGATCACGTACTCGATCACCGTCGAAGCATCCTTTTTCTCGCTGTATAGATTGATGATTCGTTTTTCAAGGTTACCTGTCAGCATATTGAATAATTGTCTTTGGCCTAGTCGTTGCGTTTGCATATACTCTCCACTCCCTATTTTATGTATTTATCTTTCTGACGAAACGTAAAACCAATCGCTTATTTTTTCGTCAGCACCCCTTAAATGCTGTCTCTTATACACATCTCCGAGCCCACGAGACGCTCATGAATCTCGTATGCCGTC
>NZ_NGLG01000001.1:2475450-2537514 GCF_002140655.1 Enterococcus sp. 3H8_DIV0648
TTTATTAAGTTTTTGGCGATTTTTCCCGCAAAAAACGCCCCGAAAAAGCAGGATAAAGTCTACTCTATCAAGGGTTTGCGGCGCCTTATTCTGCTATAATCATAGTGACTAAATAATGCTGAAGGAGATGGTTGTAGTGAAGGGAAATGATGTCAGGATCGGCGCCTGCCTATTAGTTGGCGACATGGAGACGATGGTTCGTTTCTATCGGGATACCTTGGGATTTCATACGGAATGGTCTGATGGTGATTTCGCAGCATTCGAGACAGCAGGTGGTGAGCTTTCTTTATTCATGTATAGCAGGAAAGCCTTCGTGCAGGCAATCGACGAGAGCTATGTTCCGCCAAAAGGAATCAATCAAACCTTTGAAATCGCTCTTTGGCTGCCGCGCTTTGCGGACGCAGATGCTGAATATGAGCGGCTGTCCAAGCTCGATCTCCAATTTCCCACTGGCGAACCCATGACCTTTTCTTTTGGCATCCGCAACTTTTACGTTGCCGATCCAGAAGGAAATCTGCTTGAAATCGGGAGTATGAATGAAACGTAGAACCAATAAGCCGCCAGATATCCATTTATCTGACGGCTTATCCTTTATTCTATCGCCACATATTTTCTGTGCGCTTCTTGACTGGTATCTGCATCCGAATAAACATCGTTCGATTCATCGCATCGGTCTTGTTTTTCTCATAAACGACTTCGCAGACATAATCACCGACGATCTGGTAGTTCTGCTCTTGCAGCGCGTCCTTGAACTGGCTCAAGGCTGGCAGCTCCTCCTTGAAGGAATGGCAATAGAAGGTCGCGTACAGTCCGCTCTTTAAGCATTCTGTATGCTTAAACGAATTCGGGGTGAAAATAAACAGCTCCTTTGAAACAAATTCCTCCGCTAAAAATTGCTTTCTCGGCATGATCGTCCCCACCCGATTGAAGCGTCCGATCGGGATTTTCTGCTGCGAGACATGATTTTTGAAGGCTCGCAGGTAATACTCGTACTCCTCATCGGTCATTTCATAAATATTTTTATCAATGGAATAGGTCAGGATCGGCCGCGCTGGAAAGTGTGCCACTTCGATTTCAGTCTGGTTTTGTTTCTCCTGAAAAATCAACGCCCCTGCCTGAAACGAATCAATATCCTCCAATTGCTGATCGAGGATTTTTCGCTGTTCCAACAATTCTTCCTTCTTCTTCTCAACGGTTTGGCTCAGTTCCGCCAAGCCTTCCGTCTCATTCATAATATGCTTGATCTCTTCTAACGAGAAATTGAACTGCTTCAAAAACTGGATATTGTCGACTGCCGCCGACTGATTGATGTGATAGTAACGATAATTGCTGGCTTCATCGATGGATACCGGATGCAGCAGATCGATCTGCTCGTAGTAACGCAGCGTTTGGACAGATATATTGTTGTATTTCGCAAAGTGGCCAATTTTCATTTTGGAAAACATTTCAAAACTCTCCCTTGACTCTATAGTTACTATAGACATTATACTATTATTGTGAAATACAGCACAATAATAAATAGAAAGTTCATTTAACCATTCGACGAACGTTATCCGGCTTGAAAATAGAATGAATTTGTCACTGAGAAGTTCATTCTTAAATATAAAAAAGGAGGCATTTCAATGAGTTTGCAAAAGATCAAAGTTGTTCAGTATGGGTGCGGCAAGATGGCGAAGGTAATCATCAATTATCTCTATAAACACGGGGCTGAGATCGTCGGCGCGATCGACACGAATCCTGATGTAGTCGGCAAAGATATTGGTGAATTTGCGGAGTTGGGGTATGCGACAGGGATCAAGATTTCGGACAATGCACAAGAGGTTTTTGACAATTGCGACGCGGATGTAGCCTTAGTCACGATCTTTAGTTATATGCCGGAAATGTACGAATTTTATGAATTGTGTCTTAAGAATAAGGTCAATGTGATAACTACTTGTGAAGAAGCAATCTATCCATGGAACACCTCGCCAGCAGAGACCAATAAGCTGGATAAGCTGGCGAAGGAAAATGATGTAACGATCATGGGTGCCGGAATGCAGGACATCTATTGGATCAATATGCCGTGCCTGATGATGGCGGGAATGAACGACATTAAGAAAGTCAAAGGCGCGGTCAGCTACAACGTTGAAGACTATGGCTTGGCACTAGCGGAAGCCCATGGAGCCGGCTATGATCTGGCTCGTTTTGACAAGGAGATCGCCCAAGCCGAAAGCCTGCCGTCTTATATGTGGAATGCCGGCGAAGCGATCTGCTCGAAGATGAACTGGACGATCCAAAGCATTTCCCAAAAGAGTGTGCCGTTTACGCTTGATGAAGAGGTGTACTCGGAAACTTTAGGCGCAACGATCAAAGCCGGCGACGCTATCGGAATGTCTGCCGTGACAACGATCATGACCCATCAAGGGATCGAGCTGGAAGTCGAGTGTATCGGAAAAGTTTATCGCGAAACAGACGGTGATATGTGTGATTGGGAAATTACCGGCGAACCGGACATGGTCTTCTCGCTGGATAAACCAGATACCGTAGCTCATACCTGTGCGACCCTCGTTAACCGCATCCCGTCCGTTATCAAAGCCCCTGCCGGTTTTGTTACCGCGGAAAAAGTCGACGGGATGAACTACATGACTTACCCTATGCATATGTATTTGTAAGATGAACGAATAAACCGCCCGTAAGCGAATGTTTACGGGCGTTTTTTTATTGATTTTATTTAACGTAATAAGGAAACAATATCCTTCTTCGCCGCACTCTTAGCCGGCAGCCAGCTAAAGACGATCCCGATCACGACCGACAAGCCAAAGGCCAGTGTCACCGTGAACAGATCCGGTCGTACCGCCAGCGGAGTAAACATACTGATGACAAAGCCTAACAGCATCGCGATCAGGTAACCGATCGTGCCGCCGACTAGGGTCAGCGAGATGCCTTCCAGCAAGAATTGCGTCATGATGTTGCCTTTCGTACCGCCCATCGCTCGGCGGACACCGATTTCTTTCGTCCGTTCCGAAACAGAAATGTAGATCATGTTCATCACACCGATCCCTGAGATGAAAAGCGAGATGCCCCCGATTACTGAGATCAGCAAAGTCATGCTCGTTAAAAGCATCCGCAGCTGATCCACCTGACCGGCTAGATCTTCTGCCCGATAGCTGCCAAAATCCTTCCAAGAGCCGTATTTCTTCAACGTATTCTCTGCTTCTTTTGATACGCTTTTAATATTGGCGTTTGACTTCATTTTGACTTGAACCATGCTGTGATTTTCCGAATCAAAATAGTTTTCAAAAACATTTATCGGCACCTCGGCCATGACGTAATTTTCCTGCGTCCCGATGATTCCGCCGGTTTCGCGGTCCTTCATGATTCCTACCACTTCAAACAAATGCCCGCCAACCTTGACACTTTGGCCAATCAGCGCTTCCGGCTGTTCCTTTTTCAGTGATTTAGCCGCCGTTTGGTCGATGACCACTACCGGATTTTCATTGTAATAATCACTAGCACGGATAGGGCGGCCGTAAACGACTGGACTGCCTTCATCTTTAAGTAATTTGAAGCTGTTTCCACGACCGTCATTGGTTGCGTCATCAAAGACTTCATCGGCATATCTTGCCCCATTTTGAGAATTATTAAAATATTCAACAGATTCCACCCCTGAAATGCTTTCCAGCCGGTTCAGGTCTTCTTCGGTAAAAACATCCAAACCGCTTTCGGTGAAGGTCTTATCCGTTGGAGTAAAGGTATACCCCACACTATTATCAAACTGATCCAGCCCAATAAATTCAGAAGCATAATTTTCAAACGCCCGGCCGATGGAAAAGACCGTAATAACCGAGGAGACACCAATGATCAGCCCGATCATGGTCAAAAAGCTCCGCCGTTTATTTTTCCCGATGGCCTTGAAGGAGGTTTTCCAGACTTCACTAAACCGCATGTGCAGCACCTTCTTCCAAGATCTCGCCATCTTTTACGGTGATGACCCGCTGACAATACGCCGCAGCATCAGGGTCATGCGTCACCATCAAGATCGTGACGTTTTCTTCTTTGTTCAATCGGGTGAATAATTGCATGATTTCTTCTGAGGTATGGCTGTCTAACGCCCCCGTCGGTTCATCCGCCACGATAAATTTCGGATTGCCGACGATCGCTCGGGCAATCGCGACCCGCTGCTGCTGTCCACCTGAAAGTTGCTTCGGCAGCTTATTGTATTTATCCGCGATCCCGACCTTGCGCAACGCCTCCATGACTAATTTCTTGGTTTGCTTTTGCTTCATGCCGCCGTATAACAAGGGCAAAGCCACGTTTTCCATCACCGTATTATTGTCGATCAATTGAAAAGCTTGAAAGACAAATCCAACTGATTTATTCCGCAAGGCCGACAGCTTCTCATCGTTAAAGCGGTACGCATCTTGCCCTTCGAAGCGATAGGTTCCCTCAAAATCACCATCCAAAAAGCTGATCGTATTGATCAATGTGGACTTGCCTGAGCCCGAGGGTCCCATAATCGCGACAAATTCGTGTTCATCGATGGTTAAATGAATGTCCTTTAAGACGTGGATACGGTCTTGATCGGCCGTATAGAATTTGTTGATATTTTCCATTACAATCATTCAACCGTCACATCCATCCCATCTTTCACTGACTTGGCATCTTTGATGATTTTGTCATGTTCATTTAACCCGTCATGTAAAAGGTAATAGCCGCTGCCCTTTTCAACCGTTACGGTCTGTTTTTGCGCCTTGTTCTTAGCTACTGTATAGACGAAGTATTCGCCGTCTTTTTCCACCACACTCTTTAACGGCAGATGGATCTCATTGCGGGGAATCAATAATTCGACAGAATAACCAACCGGGATCGCTTCATCAGGAACCGCGGTAAAGTTATAAGTCACTAAGCTGGTTTTTTCCTCTTTTTCAGGCTCGTTGTTCATTTCAGCGATCGAAGTGACTTTTCCGTTGACTGTTTTTTCGTTATTGGCATACTTGATTTCAATCGGTTCATTCAAGGCAACCTTGGAACGATCGTATTCTGTCACGGTTCCCTTAATCGCTGATTCTTCACTCTTCAGAACCATCAAGGCCTGCTGCGGATCATTTTTCGCATCCTCATTCAAAGCAGTCACAACAGAATCATTCGCCGCACGGATCACCTCGCCCCAACGATAGGTGACTAAAATAGTATCCTTGGCAACATGATCGCCCTCATTTACATGGATCGTCTGAACGGGTCCTTTTTCAGTATCAACTAAAACGGTTTGTTTTCTCGTAGACTGGACTTGGCCTTTCAAGTGCAGCGGTGTCTGCTTGCTGACCTGATACATTTCTACTGCTGGATCTTCTTTGGCCTTGGCTTGGGTATTTTGATATAAAAAGAAGCCCGCCCCCGCAACCACTAACACTCCGATACTGATGATAATTTTTTTCATTTTTTTTATTCCATTCCTTCCATTGCAAAATTATCCTACACGTTCTTTACTCTTTAAAGTTTAGAGGAAAGTACAGCGAACGACTTCCAACGAAAGTGCAAAGTCCAGCTAGTCCTTTAGACCGAAGAACATTTGTTGTTTTTATGTCCGGATTATTTATAGCTGACCAGCAAAGAGCCGTTAATAAAATTTCTCTTTACATCTCGTTAACCATCTATTATACTTTCGTTAACCAAAACAAAATAATAAGTTAACGAAAGAGTGAGTCTATGAAATTAAGCAGTCGAGAAATTGTTTTAGCCGGATTATTTGCGGCAGTGATCAGTATTTTATCCCAATTCACCATCCCCTTTGGTCCGATCCCTTTGACCCTGCAAACTTTTGCGGTCGGTTTTGTGGTGACTATTCTAGGAAAGAAGACGGGGACTATTGCCGTTGCCATCTATCTATTGATGGGCATGATCGGTTTGCCGGTACTGGCTGGCGGTTCAGCCGGAATCGCCCATTACTTTGGTCCGACCGGCGGCTTTTTAGTCGGGTTTATCTTCCAAGCCTACTTCACCGGATTGATCCTTGAAAAAGCCGCCTTTAATTATTTTTGGTCGATTTTCGCCAATGTGATCGGTGCCTTTATCACCCTGTTCTTCGGGTCTTTATGGTTGAAATTCAGCGGCAGTCTGCCGTGGAATGCTGCTTTTTCAGCAGGCATGATCCCATTTATCCTGCCAGGCTTGATCAAAGCACTGGCCGCAGGTTATCTAGGTGTCCTGCTTGGCAAGAGATTGCCCTTTACTAATTTGGTGTATCGTTAAGTTTCCGATTATGGAAACTTTTTTTCTTGACTTTTTAATCAGGGTACCATATTATATTAAATCGTAAGGTGCCCTTAATAATAGTTATGAAAGAAGCGAACAGTTATGACCAAAGTTTTATTTTTAAATGTGACCACTCACGGCCATGTCAATCCTTCACTAGGTTTAGTCAAAGAACTATGTGACCGCGGGGTTGAAGTCGTTTATTTTTCCAGTGAAGAATTCCGCGAAAAGATCGAAGCGGCAGGAGCCGCTTATCGTCCGTATCATTATGATTTGAATATTTTTAAAGGCGGCTTTGAGGTGCTGCTGGATCACGGTTTAGACATTATGCAGGACATTCTGGATCAGATTCAAGATGATTCATTTGATGCCGTCATCCACTCCATCGCCATGCCCTTCAGCAAACAGCTCGCTGAATACTTGATGGTCCCAGCCGTTTCCATGCTGGCTGTTTTTACCGGCTTGCAGGATTTTATGCAGCCGGACAAAACACATTTAGCCGGAAAATTCAAAGCAATGAATGATGCCTATCTGCTGGAAGCCAAAAAAATCGAGCAGACATTGTCGATCCAAATGCCTACCCGCTTTTTCGATTTGATTTTTAATGTCGAGCCCTTGAACATCGTCTTCACCTCGGACTATTTCATGCCGGAAAAAGACCGAGCGTTCTTTGATGAGAAATACCTTTTAGTCGGTGCGGATATTTCTCAACGTTTAGAAGATACAGACGGCTTTCCCATCGAACGACTGAAGCAAGCAAAAAATGTCTTGTACATTTCCTTCGGGACGATCTTTGGCGATTTTGCCAAAGAGCTTTATCAAAAAATCTTTGACGCCTTCGCAGATTCCGATTACCTAGTCGTCATGGCAGCCCATCATGTAGGCTTAGAAAATCTAACCATTCCGGACAATTTCATCGTGCAGGATTACATTCCGCAAAATGAAGTATTGAAATACGCTGATGTCGCCATCACCCATAATGGCTTGAACAGCATGAACGATTTGATTTTAAACGAAGTCCCCTTCGTCTCAGTGCCGCTGGGTTCCGATCAGCCCGCACTTGCCGACCGCTTAGTCGAATTGAACGCAGCCATTCGCTTAGATTATCAACAATTGGATAGCGCCGAATTAAAAGCCGCGGTAGAAGAAGTACAGGTCGAGCCTGTTTATCTAACCAATCTAAAAAAGATCAAACAATCCTTCCTAGATGCCGGCGGCTACAAAAAAGCTGTTGATGCCATTCAAGATTATCTAAACTAAAACGAAACACCTATCCCCCCGCAAGGAATAGGTGTTTCGTTTATTTTTTTCTATAGGCAACCAATTCCGTATTCTCAATATTGAAACTCAAAAACTCCGACATTGTCTTTCCATTAAAATAGTTATCTACCACCCGACTTACAGCATTATGGCTGACTAATAGTGGTGTGTCATTTTCTTGATTCGTTAGTTCGGCTAACAATGGATAAATTCTACCTGCCACATCTAAAATCGATTCGCCTTGTTCAAAAGGCAGTGAAAACTCAATTCTTCTGTTTTGAAATTCTTTTGTTTGTATCGGTAGACTGTCATATATCCCAAAATCCATTTCGATCAATCGTTCGTCCACTATAACTGGCAGACCAAGTTGATTTGCGACAACTTGTGCGGTTTCTTTAGCTCGGATCAAAGGAGAACAAATTACTTGAGTAATAGGATCAGTTAACATTTTAGCTTGTTCCGCTAACATTACCGCTTGGTTATATCCTTCTTCTGTCAAAGGAATATCCGCACGACCGCAAATTCTTTTTTCAATATTCCACTGCGTTTGACCGTGACGTGCTAGGTAAATCATTTTTTACCTTCTCTCATCATCTATTTCTTCCCCTATAACTAAAAGATCTTGCAGATTCATTTTCTCAAAATAAGAAATCAATTCTTCTTTTGGCGTATCAAAAACCAAAGATAGTCGGCTATTTTTACTTTTGTAAAAAGAGACGAACTGCGCATGGTTCGATAATGCTTCAATCTGAATTTTTTTGAACGCATGAAAATCGCCTGTTAGAACACCTAGCTTGATCAAATGGTCCTCACTGACTCCTTCTTTCATAAAACCAAACATAAAGATTAGAACGGCAAAGGCAATCAATTTAATTTGATCAGCTAGATTATTTGACCAAAAAACAGTGGTTAATGTAATTGATAAAACCACAGAAATACTCTTCTTAATCCAGCTGCTTTTAGCGACTAGTTTTATCTTTTTTTGTTCTCTAACTTGTAAAATGATCAATAGCAATAAGAACATCGCTATTATTACAGCCTCTGCCATCACGCTCACCTTTCCTTTACCATTCAGCTATTGTTCCGTCATAATTCTTCCATTGAGGATTCGTCCAAACCAATCCTTCTTGTGCAATCTCTTTAATCTTCTCTTCATCCATTTCAAGTCCTAAACCTGGTTTATCAGGCAAGTCAACATAGCCATCTTTGTATTGAAAGACTTCCTTATTTTTTACAAAATCTAATAAGTCAAAGCCTTTGTTGTAATGAATGCCTAAGCTTTGTTCCTGAATGAAAACATTGGGTGTGCAAGAATCAACCTGCAACGTTGCCGCCAGTGCAATTGGTCCATAAGGTGCATGAGGAGCTACCGCTATATCATAGGCTTCTGCCATAGCAGCAATTTTCTTCGTTTCTAAAATCCCCCCGCACAATGCAACATCCGGCTGAATCACATCGATCGCACCTTGATTGAAAATGTTCTTGAATTGCCAGCGTGTATACAAACGTTCACCAGTAGCCAGAGGAACTGCGACTGAATTGGCAATTTCTTTGAAATGCTCCTCATTTTCAGGTAAGACCACTTCTTCTAGGAACATTGGATGATATGGTTCAAGCGCTTTGGCTAACACTTTAGCCATGGGCTTGTGTACTCGTCCATGGAAATCGACCCCAATCGACATTTTGCTGCCAAAATGATTATGAATTGATGCCACTCGCTCGACTACTTCTTCTACCTTTTCATAAGAATCAATATAATGTAATTCAGAGGTCGCGTTCATTTTGATAGCCGTGAATCCACGATCAAAACGATCCTGTGCTTGCTCCAATACTTCACTCGGACGATCACCGCCAATCCAAGAATAAACTTTAATTTTATCCCGCGCGGCACCTCCTAATAATTCATAGACAGGTACACCAAATGCTTTTCCTTTGATATCCCATAGAGCCATTTCAATACCAGAAACAATCGTTCCATTAATAGGACCACCACGGAAAAAGGAGCGGTGCATCTCTTGAAATAAGCGTTCAATTTCAAACGGATTCCTTCCAATTAGACGATTCCCGATTTCATAAGCACCAGCGACTACAGTTTCCGTCTTAGTACCAGAGATCATTTCGCCCCAGCCATCGATACCTTCATCGGTACTGATTTTGATAAATATCCAGCGCGGTTTTATTTTATATACCTTAATTTTTGAGATTTTCACGATCGTACTCCCTTTTAATTTAATTTGATGGAGCTTCCTTCATGTTTTCCACATTGATTTTCTTAACACCTTCGAAGTAATACCAAGCACCTGCAAAAACGAGCAGCAAGATCGGAATACCAATGAGTGGTTTAAAGGTGAAGGCTAAGAAAACTAAGTAACTTTGAATCATTGCTGTCGCCGCAAAGGATGAGATCAGCATCGCGTTAGCTCCTAATTCGATCCCAACTGATTTAGCGATTGCAGTCAGAACCGGTGCCGTAGCAGTACCACACCATAATAGTGAAGCCGTCACTACTAACCCAATCACAATATTCTTAAGCAAATTCCCTCTAGTCAATGCAACCACCATCGCTACTCGAAAAGGAACAACGGCTAAATCGGCGAATGGCAACACACGATTTCCTGGTAAAACTAGAGCCATAGCGATTGTTAGTGGAATAATGATCAGTGCAGTTGTAATAACATCTGGATTCCCCACGACAACTGCTGCATCTAGTCCGATGAATAGACGGCGTCCTTTGAATTTAGCTTGCGACCATTTTTGAGCCGCATCAGATATTGGCATCAATCCCTCCATAAACAAAGAGGTCATCTTAGGAATCAAGACAAGTACCGCAGACATACTTACTCCTAGTTGGAATACTTGCGTTACATCAAAACCTGCTAGCACACCAATTACTAAACCAATAACCAATCCCATAATCATCGAATCCCCAAAGAAGCCCAAATATTTTTGTGCGTCCTTAATTGTAAAGCTCGACTTACGAAATAATGGAATACGATCCAATAACCAGTTTAACGGCCATGCAATAACTAACGATGACAAGGCTGAAACTGTTGGCAAAGAAACCCCAGGAATTCCAAAGAATCCCTCTACCATCGGTTGCGACCAGTCGGAAATCTTGAAGGTAATAATCGCCATAATTACAGAAGCTCCGACACCTAACAGAACATTCTTAGTTACGAAATAGACCATTACTCCTACGATTGCCATATGATGATAATTCCAAATATCCACATCCAGCGTATTTGTTCGTTTGAGAATTAATAAGATAATATTGACAATTAAAATTGCAAAGACCAGCAACGGAATGATTGGCGAAGCCCACGTAACCGCGGCAATTGATCCCCATCCAACATCTAATGCGTCTAATTGAACACCCGTCCGTTCAACCATTGCTTTTGCGGCTGGTCCCACATTGGTCGTCATAAAATCAAGAATCAGCTTAATCCCAGCAAAACCAATCCCCAACGTCAAACCTGATTTGAACGCTCTAGTGATTTTCAATCCAAAAATCAAACCGATGACGGTGATGATTACTGGCAGCATCACCGTCGGTCCAGCAGCCATCAGAAAGTTAAAGACACTCATAATTGCTTTCATTTTTGTCCCTCCTCAATAGGTAGCTTATTTAACATAGTTCATGATCTCTTCCATCGTTTGTTCCATGCCCATACCAAGCAGAATCGGCATTCCTTTAACTACTGGAACATCCCCCGTTTGCCCTTCGAACTCACCAGTGGTGATTAATAGGTCGTAGTCTTGTACTTTGCTCGGAACTTCCATCAATTTTGTTTGAGTAGTATCAACCTGAACTCCTTGGCTAGTTAAATATTCTTTCACTTTTGTTGCAACTACTGTTGAAGTTGCAATCCCATTTCCACATGCAATCAAAATTCTTTTCATCCTATATTCCTCCTAATTTTAAGCTACCGCTTGCTCTAAAAGACTTAGCAATTCTTTATTCGATTTTGTATTAATCATGGCTTTTCTCAAAGGCTCGTCCTGAATGATCGAAACGATTTTTTGCAGCATTTCTACCTGACCATGGGGTTCACCAATCGCCATCATGATCACAATTTGAATCGGCAGCGCAGCCTGTTTCTTTTCCATATTGTGAAACTCAACAGGCTGTTTCAATGTGGCAATCGCCAACGTGGTTTTGTTGACCATTTCAAAATTGGCATGCGGGATCGCTATACCGGGCTCTGAAGATGGCAAACCAGTGGGATACTCCGCTTCTCTATCTTGAATCGCTTGGATGTATTCATGTTTTACATAGCCTTTTTCAAATAGCTTCTCAGCTAAAAATGCCAAAACATCCTCTTTCGTTTTCGCAAAAACTTCTCTAAACACTAATTCTTCATGCAAAAATAATTCCATCAAACACCTACTCCTTCCACACTGGAAAGTAATTTCTGCATAGACTCTGCTAATCCATCACTATATAAATTTTCTAAATCGCTTTTGTTAAACATCCCTGAGCCAAGTCCTAAGTAACTTGCACCATTTGTCAGAAAATCTTTTGCGTTGTCTATCGAAATCCCTCCAACTCCCATTAAAGGCAATTTTCCTAATGGTGCCTGCACATCCTTAAAAAAGCGTGGGGACAACACAGAAGCTGGAAACACTTTAACAATATCTGCGCCACTATGAAACATTTCATTAATTTCCGAAGGAGTCATTGCTGCTGGTACGGCAAGCACCTCTTGCTGCTTAGCAAAATCCAGCATCTCCTGTGTAAAAACATGCGGTCCTAACAGAAACTCAGCCCCGACATCGATTGCCTCTTTGACGTCGTTCATTGACCGTACCGTTCCCGCACCAATATGAATGGCATCTCCATATTTTTCTGTTAATCGTTTGATTTGATTCAATGCATCAGTCGTATTCAATGTCATCTCCACAGCAAACTCGTTTTCTAAACCTTTCATCGCTTTTAAAATGGCATCAGCTTGTTGAAAAGTGTATCCCCGCATGATAATCGTGAAGCGTGGATAATCCTCTATTTTCATGTCAAACCTCTCTTCTCATGTAAATTGTCGAATGAATTGATAAATTGTTTTAGTTTCTTTTTTAGAAAATAATTCGCTTAAAAATTCCTGATTGGTACTAATATCCGCGATTTGATTAATCGCTTTCAAATGTTTGGTTAAATCAAGAAACGACAAAGGAAAAATAATCTGGATTCCTTTTCGGTTAGGAAATTCTATGGGCTTTTTACTAATTAACAAGCTGATACCTTCTCTTTGAACTCCGTGTTCAGCAGTTGTATGGGGAATACATGTCTTCTCCCCAAAATAACCAGCATAGTTTGGCTGTCTCATTTGCTGAAGACAATCTAACAGAAATTCATCATTGATAATTTGATTGTCCATCAGCGGTTTGCAGGCCAAAGCCACCGCATCTTCCCAAGTAATATCTTCATCAATCACCGTGATGTAATTCGGTTTCAAGTAATACGTTAACGAAGGCAAGACTTTGGTATTTTCTAATGGCGAATCCTGTTTTTCCTGTAACAGAAAATATTGTAATTCCTCCTTCAATTCCTTAGAGCTGGGAGCATCAGAATACTTTTGAATAATTCCCATTAATCGATCAACTGATTGATCGATTTCATTGATTCCAAGCTCGTTTAAGACCCTATAACGTAAGCTGATTTGCTCCTTATAGGTCATGATTGGATCAATAATAAATTGAGGCAGGTCCGTTTCCAGTGGAATAGTTGTAAAAACAAGATCGTAATCCACTTCAAATTGATAAAAATCACGCACAGAAAACGATGATAAAAATTGCAGTTCGGTAAAAAGCTTTTCTAGACTTTCTCGAATAACCTTTGAAACCATCACACCGTTTGTACAAACGACAACTGCTCTTGGCTTTTGTTTTTTTATAAGATGTTGATTACTTAACTGAAAACCAAAGTAGTAAGAAAGAAGGTCTAGTTCATCGCTAGGAAAGGCGCGTCTCAACCAATTTTCTGTTGGAACAATCAGCTCCTTCATCAGATCGCTCAAGATCGCATGATTGCTGTCTTGAATTAAGCTATCTAAAGAGTACATCCCTAAACTCAAGTTATACTTGATCCGGAAACAAGCCGGACGCAGATGATTTAAAATACGACGTTCAAAATTCTCTCTATCCTCGATTGTGATAAATGTTTGCTGTTCAAAGTTGGCCACCATTTCACGGATTAATTCCTTCAAATGACGATCAGAATCGAACTCTTGCGTTGTTTTCTTTTCAAAAATATTTGATATCAAGAACAGTAATGTCATCCACTCAAGATAGCTGCTAGATAATTCCCATTCCGTCTCTTTAATCAAAACATTCAAAAAACGGTATTCTGGTGTATCTTTTACTTCACCTTCAAAGAAATTCTCTGTCCCCAGCTTACTTTCAGCAACGCCTCGAGCCAAAAGTAGTGGCAGTGTGGTTTTTAAGTACTCTAAGGATTCATCTGAATAGCTTAGATGCAGCATCTGCTCCATGTTATGAATCAGATGAACAACTTCCTCTTTTGATACCTCACTGCTTAACTGTTCAGTCAGTTCAGCTCGTTTAAAAATTGGATAGCGTTTTACCAAATCAGCTAGAAGCTGCAGAACTTTATGCCCTGAACCTTCGATTTGATAGCCTTTCGCGCGATCGTATTTCAGCGATAAATAATACTTTTGAATCAGCCGATCTGCTCTTTTTACGTCCTCAGCCACTGTAGTTTTTCCAACTCCAAGGAATTCACTTAGATGATCAACGCTTACGTACTCAGTATTCGTAATTAGAAACATTGAAAGCAGTGCAGCTCTTTCATCATCTGAAGGAATCATGTTTAGTTGTTCAGCTTGCGTTTGTTGTGTTGCAAGCATCTGTAATACTTCCAAAGGAACATTAAAATCACCAGCATGGTTACGTTCAATACTTGGAATTTTCTGAGTGATCAATTCAGAATTAAATTGGTTAATGGCGTAATTGATTTGCCTTCGGGTTAGCCCAAGCTCTTCTGTCAGTTCAGCCATTTTTATTTCAGGCTTCTTTGTTAATATGGTCAGAATATTTCGGATCCGTTGATTCATTTTCTTTCCCTCCTGACATCTTCATTATAGCGAGAATCATAAGCGCGCTGTTCCTGTTTTCAAACCTAATTTTGTCACAGTCTCAAAGCGCGTTTGTCACAGTATGTATACGTCTGTTAAAAAAGACGCTTTGTAAAAAAAACAAGTTTCACCTTTCAATTTCCTCACACCTTAATTGGATAAAAAAAACAGCGAAAAAATCGCTGTTCAACTTCTCTGGCTTATTTGCGAGCTCAAAAATTCATCCACATTTTCCACTTTAAACTTGAATGAGTTTCTTTAATTTGATCAAAAAGAGCCAAATTTAGTTTTCCACCTGTGCAAAACTTGCTTCAATGGCTAATTGATAGATTGGCACCAATTGTTCGTAGGTTTCCACCATAAACGCCTGTGCCGCTTCGGGTTCTTTCCAGATTGGGTCTTCTTTTTTGATGATTCGGCCAATTTGGAACTCGCCTTTTTTCACATCACGGAACCTTTTCAACAGTCGTTCGGTATTTTCTGGTGATAACTCCTCCACTTTTGGCTGGGTATGATCGCCGGATAAGACGAAGTCTGGGGATAACCCGGCAATCACTTGTTGATTATCCAAGAGTGCTTGTGCGATCGCCTGCTCATTTTTCGGCTGATCGATGCAAGACAACCACATAAAGACATAGTCTGGCCAAATCCCTAATTGGAAATGGGGCTCCATCTTGTAGCCGCGCTTTTGGCGACTCAAGGCTGACCAAGTATTTTCCGGTGGATAAGTCGTGCGGCGTCGATGCTGGGCGATGTGGATAAATAAGTCTTCCCCCAGCAGCGGTTCCAGCACCTGTTGAAATACTTCATCTAATTGTTGAAAAGTCGGTTGGATTTCTTTACGAATAGCCGCCATCCGTCCATCCAATCCTTCAACATCAAAAACTTCAAAACTTTTTTCAGTGAACATGTTCTTCCTCCTATTTCCTACTATTATAATTCTACCTATCTTCGCTGCCCCTCACAAGTTAAGTACAACTTTCACAACAGAAAAAGCGGAGAATCTTTCCTTTTCTAGCGATTTTGACAAACAACTAGGGCCAAATTTGCTAAAACATTCTTGTTCTTTTTCGATTTTGAAGAAATTATTTCCTTCTCTTTGTTAAATAAAGTATATTATAAGTAGTCATTTTAAAAGTGGAGATTCAGAAAGTTATTTCTGAGGAGGTTAAAACGAATGATTTCAGACGCGATTGGGTTCGAGAAAAAATTTCGTTTAAAAGAAGATAAAAAATTTGAACAATATAAAATCATGCTTCCGAAATTACGGGAAAATGATGTCATGATAAAAATTTCCGCCATTTCCATCAGCACCTTGGATACACAGATTCGCCAAACGATCAAAGGCAACAAGAAGCCCTACATCTTAGGCTTCGGCGGCGTCGGGATCATTACCCGGCTAGGCAGCAGCAACCCGCGCCTAAACGTGGGGGATCGCGTACTCTACGTGAATAAGGTCGGAAAATACGGCAGCTACAGTAATTTTCAGATCGCTGATGTCCGATCGATCATAAAATTGCCGGATTCATTTCCAACTGATGAGGCCGCGGCTTTTTCCTACAGCTTTTTCTTAGCCTTTGAAGTCTTGTTCAAGCAGCTGCAGCTGACACCGAAGCCGGGGAAAAACCAAGGCAATCTGCTGATCTTGAATACTTCGGATGGTTTGGGTGCGACCATCATCCAGCTGGCGAAATGGGCGGGACTCAAGGTCGCCGCTACGATCAACAAGAACAACTCGGAGATTTGGATCAAAAATATGGGCGCAGATGTGGTTCTTTCGCAATCTACCCATTTATCCCGCGAATTGAGCGATGCCGACATGACACCGATCGATTACGTGATCAACTTGGATACTGAAAAGGAAAAAAGCTTCGATCATCTAGCTGAGTTCAAGGACACGGCTAAGATACTGCTGCTGCATTTCATTAAAAAGAAAAGCAAAAACTTCGATCCAGACTACCTGAACTTTTATTGTGAAGAATTCTTGGAAGCATCCTTTGCTACTGAGGAAGGCATCGAATATTCTCACAATGTCATGGAGCTCTTGGTCTACTTATGGGAGAAGAAACAATTGAAATCGATTTTAACCGCCCAGCTAAACGGTTTTTCCGATAAAAATTTCTATGGGGCTCATAAATTGATTGAAAACAATCCCAACTTCCGTCATCTGGTTCTAATAAACTGACGAAAACTCGTTCATTTGAATGAGTTTTTTTCTATTTAAAGCAAATTTTTCGTTGAAATCTCGCTATCTCCCGCTTTAATAACCAGTGTTGTCATTTCTCATAGAAATTTACTGTTTTTTTGAGGTTAACATTTGCTAATTACAAAGATAGGGATTAAGATATAGAATGAAATTTTCATTTACATTTTCATTCTTATTTCAAATATTTTAGGAGGTTTTTATGGATTATTCACTGACTACTCGGTTAGCTGCTGAGTTCTTGGGGACTGCTTTATTAGTAATGTTAGGAAATGGCGCAGTTGCCAACGTTGATTTGAGAGGTACAAAAGGTTACGGCAGTGACTGGATGTTGATTGCAGTAGGTTACGGCTGCGGGGTTATGATTCCTGCAATGATTTTCGGCGGTATTAGCGGTAACCACATCAACCCAGCGTTTACGATTGGTTTGGCTGTGAGCGGCTTTTTCCCTTGGGCTGAAGTTCTTCCTTACATCGCCGTTCAATTCCTTGGCGCGATGGTCGGACAATTAGTCGTTGTAGCAAGCTACAAACCTTATTATGACCAAACAGAAGACAAGCTGCACGTATTAGGAACATTCTCAACGATCAATAGTGTTGGTTCTAAATTTAACGGATTCGTGAATGAGTTCTTTGGTTCATTCATTTTATTCTTCGGTGCCCTTGGGATCACGAAAGCACCCTTCTTCCAAGACAATTTAGGAACAGCGCACTTAGCATTAGGTTTTCTAGTATGGACATTGGTCGCATCCTTTGGCGGACCAACTGGACCTGGTTTGAACCCAGCACGTGACTTAGGTCCTCGGATCATGCATGCACTATTACCATTGAAACACAAAGGCGATTCACAATGGAGCTATTCATGGGTGCCCGTTTTAGCACCGATCGTGGCTTCCATCGCAGCCATCGCATTATATAAAGCACTATTCATTTAACCTAAAAACACTGTCGCAAAAATGCGACAGTGTTTTTTTACTCTATTCGATTCTCTCTGTTCTTCTTTTTTTATCAGCTAGTCCCTCTTCCAGTACGACAGGCTTTGGATCAGCGAGCACTATGAGGACATCTTGATTGTTCTTGTTTTTATGCTTTTCAATTCCAACATTTGCTTGCCTTTCTTCAATCGAAACGTTTTGAACAGCTTGTTGAATGTTTGCGTCAAAAAAATCATTTGGCTGAATAGGCGGTACGATACCATGTTCATTCATTGCAACTACCTCCAAAAGAATTTTTGTATTAAAGATAATTCTACTCGCATTCTTCGTACCTAGCAAACCGCTTCTTCTTATCCTTGCACAAACTGTTGAACAAATGCTACTGGGAACATCGTTTTCTCCGCCGTTTCTGTGACGGACATTCCTTGATTCAAGAAGCGTTTGACCACACTTTCCATACTCTCAGAAACTTCTACAATGTATCTATCATGGTCATAAAAACGCATGACTCGCTGCCCCCATGGATACTCCTTGCTGTGATGAAGAAATTCGATCCCATCCACTTTTGCAAGTTTTACTTCCCATTTATCCAGATCCTCCACTTCAAAATAGAGCTGAAAATTATCCGGCTGGTCTTTTGGTTTCAACGAAACACCAAGCAAGCCTTCATAATCAGCCTGCAACGTAAAGCCGCTGGCAAAAGCTACATGAATATTATCCAAATCCATCTGCACCTCTTGTTCCATGACCTCTTCATAAAACTGCTTTGCCTTTGTCATATCTTTTACTGCAATCAATACTCCGCCATAATTCATGTTTATCACCCCTAGAGCCGACCTGTGGCTCCCTTTCTCTTTTTCCCAACTATACCCTTAGAATTTGGCGATTTCACTGTAAAAATCGGACATCTTTCGGCGATAGGCTTGCGGCGTATTGCCGGTTATCCGCTTGAAATCACGATTAAAATGAGAAAAATCATAATAACCAGCAGCTTCGTAGACTTTGGTAAGTTCTCCATCAGGCTGGTTTAACAAACGAATCGTTCGATTGACGCGAACCAAACGTGAAAAAGTTTTACTGCTCATGCCTAAATATTCATTGAATAAGCGCGTCAAATGCCGCTCACTATAAAAGACCGCATCCGACAATTCCTTCAATGAACTATTGCCGGATTGGCGAATGATTTGTTTAGCCGAAGCGGTTAATTCCGGTGGACACTCCTGTAAAATAGCCCGCAAAAACAATTGATCGACACTAAAAATCAGCGCTTGAACACTTTCGGCTGTTTCCAGCAATTCCAGGATTGCTCGATTTAATTTAGCCTGAACCAACTCAAAGGAAAAAAGCTGATCCGTCAGCTCAGTTTGTTTAAAACCTAAAAAAGGATACAGCCCTGCTGGTTGAAACTCCACGATAAATAATTGATCGAAGGTCGCCGCCTGATCTCCCACCCGCGCCGCTTTTGTCGCCGGACCAAATAATCGACTGCTGAAATTCTGATTTTCCAAAGCAAAGATCAACGTTCCGCAGCCATGGGGAATCACCGTGTACTCCTCCGAGATCGATTCTTTGGTTGGAAATGTCAGCGTGTAATTTGAAATATAGTCCTGTAATGCTGGATGAGGCTTCACGTATAAACACTCTTCATTGCCAAAAATAATACGCTGCCGATCTTGATAAGCAAAGATCGCCTTTTGTTCGATCATGAACCTCACCCCTTTTGATTTCTCTTTCTTCCATCATAGCAAGCTTGTTTTTCGTTTGTCCATTGCTTTTAAATTATTTGATCGCTCAAAAAGTTATAACATGTTATAGCCCCTTAAAAGAAATCACTGGAATTTACGTACTTTATTAACAGGAGGTCATGCTGATGAAACAAATCAAGGTTCGAAAAATCGGAAACTCGATCGGCGGAATTTTCCCTAAGGAGTGGGGGCTGCATGAAGGCGATGTGTTAAACGTTCGCAGAGCAGGAAATCTCTTTATTTTAGATGCGCAAGATGCTACAAAAGAGCAGGATCGCCAACTGATTGAAGAAAGCTTCGCGGATTTTGAAACAAAAAACACCGTCACTGAATCAGAAATGACCGAGCTTTTCGGCAAATATGGTTGGGGCGAATAAATGGAAAAGTATACACTCATTTACTCTGAATATTTTAAGAAGAGTCTTCAGGCAAACATCTTCGAATGGCAAAACGAGCTGCTTCTGCCTGATGAAAAAATTCGCCAATTTGTTCAAGCGATTTATCACTCATTCAACCATTTGAAGCAATTTCCCGAAATGTATGAAAACGTCGCGGATAGATACGGCTTTGATCGTCCAACCTATCAGATTCTGATTGGAAAAAGTTTCGCGATCTTCTACCGTATCAATCAAGAGGAGCACACGATTTTAATCGGAAATATGTTCAAGCAAAAAAATGAAGCTACAGCTCGAAAAAAACTATCACCGGTAAAGCCCAATAGAAGCTTTACCGGTGATAGTTTTTTGTAGTATACAAATTATTTATTTAGGTAGTCCAATGCATTGTCGATTAAATGCTGCACAGTATCTTTCGGCATTACAGATAGAATGTCGGTGATTTGCGGTGCAGATTTGCTGTCGGTGAATACGACATTCAATGGCATGTACAGCTTGCGGCCTTTTTGTTCGGTTTCCTTTTGAACAGTCGATAAGATCGCTGGGTAATCTACTGGTTCTTTCGCATTTTTTAATTCTGCTGACATCGCGGTCAAAATTTGTTTGACGCTTTCGCTATCAAATTCTGCCAAGTCGGTATAAGTGAAGGTCACTTGGTTGGCATTTTTGATAAACAAGATTTTTTCCATGAATGTCATTAAAGTCTTCGCTTCTGTGTGATAGATGTCCACGACTTTCTTCACAAAATCAAGATCGTTTTCGATCCCCATGGCTTTTAATTGTTCCGCTACATCGGTTTCCGCAGCGTCGACTAGCAGCATGATCCGGCGTGTTAGTTCGTCTACAGAAGTTTTTTTGATGTATTCCGCGTTGGTCCAATCTAGTTTCTTTTGATCGAAGTAAGCAGGCGATGCTGACATTCGGTTGATATCATATGCTTCGATCAATTCTTCGCGAGTGAACAATTCTTTTTCTCCGACTGGTGACCAGCCAAGAAAGGCAATAAAGTTCAATAATGCTTCGTTCAAATAGCCATATTTACGGTATTGGCTGATGAATTGCAGCGTATTTTTATCCCGTTTACTCAATTTCTTGTGGGTATCCAAGCTATAGATCAGTGTGATATGACCGAATAGCGGTTGTGGGATACCTAGCGCTTCGTATACGGCGATTTGTTTTGGTGTATTGGCAATGTGGTCATCACCACGCAACACGTGTGTCATCTTCATTAGATAGTCATCAATAACTACGGCAAAGTTGTACGTTGCCATGCCGTTGCTTTTTTCAATGATGAAATCTCCGCCGATGTTGTCTGAATTAAATTCGACACGGCCTTTGATCATATCGTCCCAGCCATAAATGTGGTCTTCAGGCAAATGCAGACGAACAGTTGGTTTGCGGCCTTCTGCTTCGGCTTGTTTGATTTGTTCTTCACTTGCACCATACCAGCGGCCGTCATAATGCGGCGCGATTTTGGCTTCGATTTGTTGTTCATGTAATTCTTTTAGTTCTTCTTCTGTCGCATAGTCCTTATAAGCCAGACCAGCGTCTAATAATTGTTGTACGTATTTGTGATACAAGTTCACACGATCTTTTTGATGGTAAGGGGCAAATTCAACTTTCGGTTTATCCGGACCTTCGTCCCAGTCGATGCCTAACCAATGAAGATTTTCCATCTGGCTTTCTTCACCATGCGGAACATTTCTTTTCAAGTCAGTATCTTCGATTCGCAGAACCCAAGTGCCGTTATAATGTTTCGCAAACAGGTAGTTGAATAACGCCGATTGCGCATTTCCTAAATGTAAAAACCCTGTTGGACTTGGTGCGTATCTCACTCGTACGTCGCCGGTAACTTCTACTTTGTCTTTTTTCAATTTGATTCCCTCCAGTTTAAAAGCCCTAATAAAAATGGTGCTTTATTAGGGCTTTAATAACAGATGCTATTATAGGTTAAGATGCGTGATGAATCAAATGATTACTATTTAAATCGTCGATTGCACGATGTAAGTCATCGATGAAATCATCACAGATAGCCATAGTCATAGCTGGACGAACGACGATCCGACTGATAGTTACATCGTCAAGATCTTTTGGAAGTGGATAAGCCGGTACTTGCCAGCCGTATTCCTTCAACTTGTCTTCTAAATCATATAGATTCCAAGTTAATTCGATATTATCCGCAATTTTCCAGCAGTTGATTGGCAATTGTGAACCATCATTGATGATATCAAAAATACCTAGCGCTTTTAATTCTGTATTGATCCGTTTTGATACTTCTCTTACATTGTTCATGATGGCAGTGAATCCTTCACGGCCAAAACGAATCAAATTGTAATATTGAGCAACGATATGTGCTCCGCTGTGAGAGAAGTTAATAGCGATTGAATCTACGCTGCTGCCAAGGTAAGGAACAGAGAAGCGCATTTCTGCTGGTAAATATTCTTCCGTATTTTCGCGCCAAACAATCCAGCCAATCCCAGGATAAACCATCCCGTATTTATGCCCTGAAACATTGATTGATGCTACATTTTTCAAACGGAAGTCCCATGGTTTGAAACCATCAACAAATGGTGCGAAAAAGCCGCCAAATGCTGCGTCGACATGGATCTTAATTGGTAATTGTGCCGTTTTGTTGTATTCAGAAACAAGTTCATCTAATTTTTGAATATCGTCTACTTCGCCGGTGTAAGTAATCCCTTGAATACCTACGATACCAATGGTGTTTTCGTCCACATAATCCATCACGATGTCTGTGTTTAATGACATATGGTTTTCATCCATTGGAACTTCCCGCATCTCGACATTCCAGTACGTACAGAATTTTTCCCATACAACTTGGAATGCAGACATGATAACTAAGTTGGGTTTGTGTTCATGCAAGTTGTCGATATCCAGACCTGCTGCTTTGGCACGATGTTTCCAGCTGTGTAATAAAGCAAGTCCGCCTAGCATACAACCTTCTGAAGAACCAACTGTTGAAGTTCCGATGAAGTCTTTGTATAATTCTTTGCCTTCACCAATATTCCACATGTGTGCAATCATACTAATTGAATAGTTTTCCATTGCTGTGGTTTTTGGATATTCTGATTTGTCAATCGCATTCGTTTCAAGTGATCCAAGCATTAAGCGGTCCGCTTGTGGTTCCATTTGAGTGGTACAAAATGTTGCCAAGTTTTGATCGGCCTTTGCTTCATTCAAGCGAATATGATTGACGAGCGTCTCGGCTGTGTCTGGGTTCATACCCTCATCAGGCAACACTTGTTTAGGCATGCTGCGAGCAGCTTCTTTACTTCCTAAAAATGAACTTTCTAAATAATCTGTACTCATGTTAAAGATCTCCTTAGTTAAGATATATTCTTCTCTTTGATTTAAAAATTCTTTTTAATGAACAGGGTGGTGCACATCGCTTCCTGATTTATCGTGATGATGCAAGGTCCAGTTGCCATGGAATAGATACATGATAAATGGAATGAAGAAAACGATAATGAACGCTGTTAATAGTAATGTCAGATACGTATGTTTTTGTTGCATATTGTAGGCAGCTGGCGGGAAGAATGTTACGACAAACCCGAAAGCTGATAAAACGAAACCTAGAACACCCATGATGACACGCATTACTTTTGATTTTGCTGCTCGGAACGTCCGATTCAAATCGTCGTGTTTGAACACCAATACTAAATAAGTAACGAACATCAGCATATACATTAAGGTATACAACGCAACGGTCAAACTCATCGCTGTTTGGAATGAAAGGTTTGATTTGTCTCCGCCGGCACCAAAGGTTAATAGTGCGGCCATGATAGAAACGATCACACCTTGCAAGATCATAACGTTGGTTTCAACGCCATAAGCGTTCGTTTTAGCGAAACGTTCTGGTAAATAGCCTTCTTTAGCGGCTTCGTACATCCCAGCATTTGGTCCAACGACCCAGCTGCTGATTTCGCCGATAATCCCGATAGCAAGTAACAGACCAATCAAACGTTCAATAAAGACCACGTTGATCCATGGGAATTGTTGAACTAAAGCACCATAAGCATAAACAATCCCGGTACTTAATTGGATCTTGGCATTTGGAATCGTTGCGCCGATTGAGATCGTTCCGATAATATCAGAAGCAATCGCACAAATCGCCAGCGCCATCATTACCTTAGGATAAACAGAAGGTTTCTTTAAATCTTTTACGTGAGTCGCTGATCCTTCAGCACCTGCAAAAGCTAAGATAAATGGAACAAATCCAACTAACACATTACCGCTCCAGCTTGATGGCAAGATCGTATGCGGATTGATTTTGATCAACATTGGATTGCCTTTCACCAAATACGTGATCGTTAAGAACAATAGTAGAAAGACTGGAATAATGACACCAATCGTAAAGCTCCATTGCGCGATTTTCCCGGTGATTTTTGTTCCTCGTTGTTGTGCGAAGATCAAGCCCCACAAGATAACCATCATAATGATGAATTTGAACAATGGATTAGTATTAATGACTGGAACATTGAAAGTGATCGATAAGCAGCCAATGATGAAATACATCATAGTACACATACCAACGGTGATATGAATCCATTGATAAAATAATGCCGACCAACCAAGACGTTCCCCTAACATGTGACGACCCCAAGTAAAGATTCCGCCCTTGCTCCAACCATCGACTGAAGCCATTTCACCAGCGGAACGAGTTACAGGAATAAACCATAAGATACCTGCTAAGAATAGGAAGAACAAAGCTGTTGGTCCTTGCTTAGCAAAAGCTGCAAATCCGTAGACAGTCATGACCATTGAAGTAGTCATTGAGAATAATTGAACACCAGTAAGCTGGTTATGCTCACTCAAAGAGGTGCTTTTCTCGTCGTTATTCATTTGTGACACATCCTTTAAATTCATTGCAATCGAAGTGCGCACTTCCGAACTACAGCCATCATATTAGCCCTAAAAAAATCAAAGTCAAACCACGTTCCAGCCCTCTATTAGAAGGTTTATTAAAATATATCCTGCCATCATAATGGAAGAAACCCTTTATTCATCCCCACTTTCTCTTTTCACTTACACGAAATAAAAACGGTTTTTAAGAAAAAAAGCAGCAGGTCTAAATTGTGCACAAAATCACCGCAAAGTTTTGGAAGAGAACCGTCAATTTCTTAGCAAATGATAATCCTTCACAAATAAAGCGTGCGCAAAAAAGAATACTCGCAGACGTCTTTAAATCAACTTTCACATAGTCACTAGTCTATCTTTAATGATGAGCGCTTATACTGTTGACCTTGAAGGATACCTGTGTGCCAGTTTTACTTATTCCAGTGGTAAAACGGCGAACACACAAAATCAATTCCTTATGATGAAAGAGAAGTGTGAATGCATGAGCATCGATCTATTATTAGATTTTGAAAGTCAGGCGCTTTTTTCTATTTTTACCTATTTAAAAGAAAATCCCGGTTTTCACGATATCAATGAAATCTCAGAACAAGTCGGTTTTGAGAAACGTACCACATCAAAATACTTAGAACGTCTATCGGTACTTTCCAATGAAGTGCTGAAAAAAATCGGAGTTGTTCCACTCACCACCTCAGAACGAAATTATCAAATCACTCAAACCAACTATGCTGCAAACAAGGAATTGTCCTTGGCTATCTACCACATCTCAATGAAAATTGATTTGGTGGAAAGTTTGCTGCTGATTAAAGAAAATACAATGGATTCTTTGATGGATAAATATAACCTGAGCTATTCCACTTTAAAAAAAGATGTTTACGAGGTGCGGGATTATCTTAAAGAAGCCAATATCGACCTTCATATTAGAAACGGTGAGCTGGTGCTTTCTGGACTTGAACCTACGATTCGGCTGTTCTTCTTGAGCTTTTTTTGGCAATTGTATGGCGGTTATGGTCAGCCCTTTAATATTGAGAACTCGCCAGAGAAAAATTTTATTTTTGAAAAGCTTAGTTTTTTACTATCAGATCAAATCGATCCGATTACCAAAGTTCAATACGACTATTTAGTGGATATCACACTGATCCGCTACCAATCTGATCATAGGATCGAAAATAATGAACTGCCTGTCGAATCAATTTTGATTGGAACGAAATTCGTGCAGCATTTCCATTTTATTACGGAAGAAAATGTTTCTGCCTACACGAATTTTAAAGATGAGCTTTATTTCATGCTCTTATTTTTACAATCTAAAATGGTCTTTTATCGCAACAACACCTTCTTCCAAGAGATGAAGAAATATCATAAAGAGATTGATTCAAATATTTATCAAGCCAATCAGTTCTTCATTCAAAATATTGGGTTGCTCTTCAACCAATTCCAATTCGATTACGACGAATTAGAGAAGGAACTGTATGTCATCCATACACGCTTGTTGTTCAAAAGCTTCTATAACTATGTACCGATCGGTGAACATTACAATCTTTATCCCGAAGACATGGCGATCGTCCAAAAAAATCTTCGCTGCCGTTTCGAGAACATTTGTCAGCGAAATAGCCTGATCTATTCACAGCTTGACTATGCGATTTTTCTCTACGCAGCATTAAGCATCGCCAATGAATTTATGACGGAATACGAATTATCGATTTTTATCGACGATTCAAAAGGGGAATTCAATTCTATTTGGTTAAAAAAATTCTTTATAAAAAGTACCGGCGGTTTAGTCAAACTAAACTTTGTTGATCCTAATCGTTTTTTACTAGCAGACGAATCAGTCGATCTGATTATCAGCACCAATAAGTTTTTCCCGATCGAAAACAGCCGCAACAAACCGATCCTCTTTTTAGAATGCAAAGACAAATACGAAGACCTGAAAAACTTCCAAGCAATGGTTCGAAAAATCATGATCCAAAAAAATAAGCAGCTGCAAACAAACTAAAATCACGCACACTTTTTAAACAAAAATTGAACTTTTCGCCAATTTTGAGAAAATATTTCTGCTCACGTACCTTGAATCAACGCAGTGCTCCTGAACAAAAAATAAAATCATGCTATACTACCCACAGTTAGTTTCTCTTTCCAAAATCAAACTAACTGAATGAACGAGACGATCGACCGACATATTCGATCGTCTTTGTCAGTTCTGCTTTTCGCAGTACATTGAGTTTGAGGGTGAAATATTTTTTTAAATAATTCATTGATCAAGATGTTTAGCAGAATGATATGCGTGGCGTCAATATATACATTTTTCGCGTTTTTCGAAAAATGTATCCTTACTTTCAAGCTAGCTGTCAGTTCTGCTTTTCGCAGTATATTAAGTTTGAGGGTGAAATATTTTTTAAATAATTCATTGATCAAGTTGTTTAGCAGAATGATATGGCGACGAAGAGTAGTATAAATTTTGCCAAAAACTTATTTCCTTTATACTTTGAGTTGACTACGATTATTTTATGTATTTAATTAGCGCTCATCAATCCACAACAAAAACCCCTCTTAGAATAAATTCTAAGAGGGGGTTTCACCAGTATCAAAATTTGATAGAAAGGTTCTTCGTCCACTAAGCTTCTTTCCGACACCCTGAAATCCGACAGGTGACTTACGTCTTTGTGCCTCTGGTATCGAAGGATCATTAATTACAGATCCACTCGACTCGTCGCATGAGACAAACTATAGCACATCCGCTTAGCCTTTGACAATCATTTTTGATTGTTCTTATAAATTGCTTCCGTGATCTCCACTGTTTTTAACGTTAATTCCTTCGTTACGATCGGACTTTCCAAGCGACCTTGCTTCAGACACTCATTTACATGCTCGACTTCAAAGACAAATTCACTCTTTTGATCACTGTGCAGCGTTTCCTTGCGCCCGTCACTATATTCAATCTCCGCGGTATCCGTCTTCCAAAAATCAGGAACGACGATTTTGCCCTTTTCACCATAAATGATCATCCGTTTCGGCAAATCCAGATCGACTGTCAAAAAGATCGTGCCCAGCACGCCATTGGAAAAGCGCAAGGTTGCTTGTGCCTGCGCGTCAGATTGACCTGCTGGAAAAGTCAGTGTACCCTTGAACTCCTCCGGCAAAGCACCTAATAAATGCTGCATGTATTCCAACGGATACGTTCCGGCACCTCGGAAAACACCGCCGCCCGCAGATAAATCGCGAAACCATGAAATATGATCGATATTAGGATACGCCGTCACGGAGTCTAACCAGTGTATGGTACCGATTTTTCCTGCTTGAATGACCTGCTGGATTTGATCGGTAATCGGTAAAAAGAGAGCCTTTTGCGCTTCCATCAAGAACAGCTCACGTTCTTTGGCGATCGCAAACAATTCCTCCGCCTGTGCCAGCGTCATGGTAAAGGGCTTTTCCAATAAAACATGCTTATTATTCATCAAGGCCAATTTTGCGGCATCGTAATGGCCTTTATTATAGACCGCCACATAGACGATATCGACGTCTTCGCTTTGGCATAATTTCTCGTAACTGCCGAATGCCTTAGGAATGTCCAGCTCCTGCGCCATTTTCTCAGCCTTTTCGATCCCCCGTGAAGCGATCGCAGTCACGACTCCGTCTTTGCTTTCTTTGACTCCCGCCACAAAACGCGGGACCACTTGGGCTGTACTTAAAATTCCGTAACGAATCATTCTTATTTCCTCCTAATTCGACAATTAAGGAACTGATTTAAACAATCAGTCCCCATCGTTTTTTATATTCTTACTATTATTAAAGACCCGCGATCGTCTTATTCAAAACGAACAAGCAGAAGTAGCCATACGCTCCCACAGACCAAAGCTTAAAGATCAAAATGATCTTCAGGTACTCGCGAAATGAAAGGTCGGTCATTCCCGCGACTAGACAAGTCAGGTCGTCAGGCAGGAACGGGAAGATAAAACAGATGATCAATAATTTTTTGATATCCTGCGTATGATCCTGTAAAGCGGCTTCAAATTTTTGGAAATTCTTCTCAGACAAAACAAGACGGGCAAACTTTGGGCCGAAGCGCCGTACTAATAAAAACAGCCCGATTTCTCCAACCACCAGTCCAATATAACTGTAGATAATCCCAGGAATATTGCCAAACATCAGCATTCCCACGATCGTCGCAAAACCACCCGGCAGAAAAGGAATGATCGGCTGGATCGCCTGCACGACGATAAACGCTATGATAGCAAAATTACCAAAGTTCTTGATAAAATGCTGCAGGTCCGCCACTGAACGGAACATACCGGAGTGTCGCGTATAAATCAAGATAAGAATAAACGCTGCTAAACCAATGACAGGTAAAACTTGGATCACTTTTTGCTGCCACGGTGCACGTGAATGTGATTTTTGTGCCATCCTTCCCCTCCTATCGAGTGCCTAAATGAATTCTGCCTACTATTTTTTAATTAAGAAGTCTGCTTTATTGGTAAAACTCGCCGATTTGATCAACATACGGCAATGATTCTTTCAATGGATAAACGACAAAATCATGCATCATGCCTTCCACAACTTCCAAACGCATCGTCGTCCCCTGACTGCGCTTGATCCGATCTCTTAGGCGCAGCACGTCCGGATACAATATCTCATCCGTTCCTGCCACTACTAATAAATCACCCAGATTATCAAAATTCCCATAAATCGGGGAAACCAGCGGATCTGTCAAAGGCAGCTCACCGGCGTAGTTCTCGCCTGCTTCTGCTAATAAATCCTTTTCTAATAATACATCTTTTTCTTGAAGTTCCTGTGATCGCGGATCGCTCAATGAAGCATCCAGCCAAGGTGATGCCAAGGCTATTTTTTTAGGACGTTTAGGCAAATCGATATTCCGCAAATGCTGCGCCAAACTCATCGCTAAGCCGCCCCCTGCTGAATCACCAAACAAGAAAAAACAGTCATCCGGATATAAATAAGTTAATTGTTTAAAGGCCCGTTCCGTCAATGGTACGGTTTTGTCTGCCGTATTTTCCGGCGCTAACGGATAATCAAAATAACTGACCTTTAGATTATAACGCTTCACAAACCGTTCTTGAATCTCTTTATGAAACGGTGACGCCTCCAACGCATAGCCGCCCCCATGCAAATAGAACACATGACGCCTCGTTGGATGCCCAGGAAATAACGTAATCAGCTGATGTCCGTCGATCTCCGTGATCTTTTGCGGGATATCCGTTTGCGAAAGCCTGCGATTAACCAAGCGGCGCCGCTTTGGCGGATCGACCATCGTCGCTCCTACCAGTTTTTTCATATTGATTACTTTAAACACGTTTTTTACAAATTTCGCTGAATAGCGCATCGCTGTATCCTCCAAATATTTCCCACATCGTCGCATAGAATTCGACTTTTCATGCTACAATAGATAAGGTAGACTATCGCAGTCTGCCACTTAAGCATAACGGAATCTGGAGGAGGTGTCCACAATCACAAAACCGAATCGCGAATACCTTTACGATAATATTCGCGGCATCTTGATTTTGCTCGTGGTCTTGGGACACGCATTGGAATATTTTCGTTTAGATAACAAGGTCGGAGAATTTATTTACGTCTTTATCTACCTATTCCACATGCCTGTATTTATCTTTATTTCTGGCTATTTTTCAAAAAATTTAGCAAAGGGCCGCTCCACTGCGGTGGAAACCTTTTTAGTGCCTTATCTGCTGTTAAATATGATCTTAACGCTTATCATGTTGGCAATTGGTAAAATCGATCAATTTATGATTTTGAGTCCAGGCTGGACCCTTTGGTATTTATATTGTATGTTTATCTGGCGTTTATTGCTACCAGACCTCGTAAAAGTACGAAGAATCTTAATTTTGAGTTTTATTGTTGGAATATTCTCCGGCTTTTTGACCGAGTTCGGTACGTATATGGCAATGGCTCGAACATTAGGTTTTCTGCCTTATTTCTTAGCGGGCTATTTCACGACACCAGAGCATGTCGCGCGAATTCGCAAAGTTCCCTTTAGAAAGACGATCAGCTTCGGCATCATCATTTTCGCGATCGTCAACGCCTATTTTTGGACCAAAAACAATTTGCCGCCAGAGCTTTTATGGCGAGATCGGGCCTACGCTTTCTTTCCCGTTCCGCTGCTGCAAAAAATATTGACGATCGTCTTTTTATACGGAATCGGATTCGCGTTTATCTTTGTCTTTCTTGCCCTCGTCAATAATAAACCACATTTTTTTACAGCCTGGGGACAGCGCACCTTAGCGATATACCTGCTGCATGTTTATCTCGTGGCACCATTAGTAGAGTTCACACAATTTGAAAAAGACCCGCTGATTCATTTGATTCTTTTAGTGGCCGGCAGCGTCTTTATTACTTATCTGCTGTCACGTCCCAAAGTCACCGAAACTCTGCAAAAAACAATTGCCCGAATATTGCATTTTATTATGCCAAACAAAAACGGCGACTCGTCATGAGCCGCCGTTTTTTCTATTCAAAGCTGCTTTCAGTTAAGCACGCTGTATAAATTTCTTTGACTGCCGCTTCATCCAATGGGACAAAGGCATCTGTTTTGATGGTACTGTGAGCCACCGCTTGTTTGGCCATTTCATCAAATTTTTCTTCATCGATGCCGACTTCCGGTAAAGTCATTGGGATGCCGCAGGCTTTGAAGTAATCGTATAATTTTTGAATCCCGATTCGCGCTGCCAACATGGGAACTTTTTCTTCGACATTCCAAACATTCCAGGCGAAGTGAGCAAATTTATCGACGGTTTCATCATTCAATGAATACTCCATCCAACGCGGTGTCAAAATCGCTAAACCGACACCGTGCGTAATATCGTAAAAAGCACTCAACTCATGCTCCATCGGATGACAAGACCAAGCACCCGGTTTGCCGTTGCCAGTTAATCCATTCAAGGCTAACGTGCTGGCCCACATCAAGTTCGCCCGTGCATCATAATCCTCTGGATATTTCAAAGCAATCGGACAGTTCTTGATAACCGAACGCATCAAGCCTTCTGAAACAGAATCTTGGACATCGGTTCCTTCCGTGCGTTTGAAATAATTTTCGATCAAGTGGCTCATAATATCCGCAGAGCCAGCCGCTGTTTGATATTTGTTCACGCTGAAGGTATTTTGCGGATCTAAGAAGGAAACTTTCGGCAACATCGCTTTACTGCCGGTTCCTAATTTTTGATGCGTTGAAAGATTAGAGATTACCGCACCGCTGTTCATTTCACTGCCTGTCGCAGCAAGCGTCAAGATCGTCACTAACGGTAACGCACCGCCTTGATATTTGCGACGTTGTAAAACCAGATCCCAAGCATCGCCGTCAAATTTTGTGGCAGCCGCTACGACCTTGGCACAGTCAATCGTTGAGCCGCCACCGACTGCTAAGATCACATCGATATTTTCCTCGCGACAAATTTCCGCCCCGCGGCGAACCGTTTCGATCCGCGGATTTGGTTCCACGCCAGCTAATTCAAAGACTTCATTACCATTGGCCTTCAGCTGCTCCATCACTTTATCGTATAAACCGATTTTCTTGATGCTGCCGCCGCCATACACGATCAACACTCGTTTACCGAATTGATTCAGCACTTCTGGTAATTCAGCCAAACGATCTTTCCCGAAACGAATATCCGTTGTTACATGAAAATCAAAATTCTCCATTAACATTTCCTCCCTGTTTACTTCTATCCATTTATCATAAGCCAAAGTTTTCCAGAAAGAAACTAACTTCCCTCATTTTCTCCCGTTTTAATTTGCCGCTTTCAATCGTTAACCGCCTAAGCTGTTCGCAAAAAATGCCGTGATCTGATCCATCGTAGCGATCTGAACAAAATGCCGCTCCTTCGCACTGACAAAAGTAAGATTGTCCTGCGGATTTGCTTTGATAAAATCAGCAGTATGCTGATAAGGAACTTTTTCATCCTCCGTCCCATGCCAGAAAAATACAGGTCGCCCCGCTACTTTTTCAGGAGCTAAAGATAAGTCATACCCTTCCAGCCAAGAGGTCAGCTGCCGATAATCCTTCGGCAAATAAAAACCTAATTCCCCCGCATGCATACTAATGCGATCACGATACTTAATCGGTGCAGGCGACCCCATCACACAAGCCGCCACATCGATCTCCGGATGCTGCGTCAACAACATACAGGTGGTGATTCCGCCCATCGAGATTCCGCCAACACCAATTTTCCCCATCACTAAACCAAGATTTTCAAAATAATCCACCAAATAACCAAACTCATACAAATTCGTTTGAATACTATCCCAAAAAGTCAGCGATGGAATCTCCGAAGTCTTCGTCTTCCGTTCCCCATGATTCGCCGCATCCGGCAACAACACACGAAAATTCTCCGCCGCCAATTTCCGCCCCTGCGTCAACACCAGCTCCTTCGCCGTCTGCCAACCATGATAATAAATAATCAGCGGCAACGGTTCATAAATTTTATCCTCTGCCACGACCTCCAGCAATGGAATATTGCCTATCGTGCGCTTTCGAACAGCAACTTTCATCTTGATCCTCCCAATCATGCTTATTTACTTCTATTATACCTATCAATTCTTAGAGACACGAAGAAACCGCCCTTCATAATGAAAGACGGCTTCTAAAACTTTTATTCTGCAATCAATGTTTCCAACCCAACGTACATCATATCTTTAAATGTATTTTGGCGTTCTTCTGAAGTTGTTTCCTCACCTGTCACCATATGGTCGCTGACAGTCATGATGCCTAGTGCTTGAACATGGAATTTCGCGCCTAAGTAATATAAGATCGCTGCTTCCATCTCAACACCCATTACGCCATATTCGGCTAATTTGAAGGTTGGTTCCAAATCATCTTTGTAGAAGGTATCTTCTGACAACACATTTCCAACATGTGTCGTGAAGCCTTTTTCCTTTGCCACTTCATAGGCCTTCATCATCAATTCAAAATCAGCAATTGGTGCAAAGTGGAAATCAGGGAAATGTTTTTTCACCATTGATGAACTAGTCACTGCCCCTTGAGCAATAATCAGGTCACGAACGTGAACGTCTTTTGACAACGCGCCGCAGGTTCCCACACGGATTAATTTCTTCACGCCGTAAGATTGGATCAACTCTTGCGCATAGATTCCGGCAGAAGGCATTCCCATTCCTGTACCTTGGACAGAAACACGTTCACCTTTATAAGTTCCCGTGTAGCCTAACATGCCGCGCACGTTGTTATAGCATTTTGCATCCTCTAAAAAATTCTCCGCGATAAATTTTGCCCGCAACGGATCTCCCGGCAGTAAAATCTTATCAGCAATCTCACCTTGTTTCGCTTCAATATGAACGCTCATTGTATTCCTCCTTATTTGTTTTAATTAATTTTCGTACGCATACTTCGATTATAAAGCAGCTAGTGTTTCTTTGATTAATTTTTTGAAGTCTTCTTTCACACGTTCTGTCGTTTCCACAACTTCCGCATGGTTCAAGTTCGCCTGCATGCCCGCAGCTAAGTTTGTAATGCAAGAAACGCCTAAAACTTTCATCCCGCTATGTGCGGCTACGATGACCTCTGGAACTGTCGACATTCCGACTGCATCCGCACCGATTGTCCGAGCCATGCGGATTTCTGCTGGTGTTTCATACGTTGGGCCTGTCATGCCAAGATAAACACCCTCTTGCAAATCGATTGCCAATTTATTCGCCACTTCACGCGCCTTTTCTTGATACTCTTTCGTATACGCCGCGCTCATATCTGGGAAGCGTGGTCCCATGTTTTCATCATTCGGTCCGATCAATGGGTTCGTTCCCATGAAATTGATATGATCGGTGATCAGCATCAAGTTTCCTGGTTGGAAGCCTTCGTTCACACCGCCAGCCGCATTCGTCACGATCACCGAGTGAATGCCAAGAGCCGCCATGACACGAACGGGATAAGTCACGGTTTCCATCGTATTTCCTTCATAATAATGGAAACGCCCTTGCATCGCTAAAACATTTTTCCCAGCCAAACGACCATAAACTAATTGTCCAGCATGACCAACTACGGTTGAAACGGGGAAATGCGGAATCTCGTTATACGGGATCACTACAGGGTTCTCGATCTCTTCAGCCAATTCGCCTAAGCCCGATCCTAAGATCAAACCAAATGCGACATCCGCCACACCTTTGTCCTGAATGTAACTAGCAGTCTGTTGAATTTTATCTTGTAAGTCTGTCATAAAATGCTCCTTTTTCTGAGTATTTTTTTAATCCTTAGGAAAGTATAAGTCTGATTGCTCAAAAGCTGAGCGCGTTCGCGAAACCTTTCTTATTTCAATAATTTTAAGAAACTTTCGCCATTTTCAGTCGCCGGTACCGCGAAGTTTTCCGCGATTGTTGCAGCGATATCTGAATAGTAGCCCTGCGGCAATTTGCCTTGTGCCGCCATTTTTTTGCTGTAAACCAAGAATGGTACATATTCACGCGTATGATCCGTTCCTGCGAAGGTTGGGTCATTTCCGTGATCCGCTGTGATCATTAATAAATCGTCGTCCTGCATCGCATCTAAAATTTCTGGAATCCGCAGATCAAATTCTTCGATGGCATGAGCATAACCAACCACATCGCGACGATGACCAAACAATGCGTCAAAATCAACTAGGTTCGTGAAGCTCAAACCAGTGAAATCCTTCTTCATAACAGCTAATAATTTATCGACACCATCCATATTGCTCTTCGTTCGAACGGCATCGGTGATTCCTTGGCCATTGAAAATATCATTGATCTTGCCGACAGCGATCACGTCTTTACCATTTTCTTTCAATGAATCTAAAACAGTCTTGCCAAATGGATCAAGGGCATAGTCATGTCGATTACTTGTCCGAGTAAAGTTGCCAGGTTCACCTAGATAAGGACGAGCAATAATACGGCCGATCATATAAGGATCATCTTTGGTAATATCACGAACATATTGGCAAATCTTATAAAGCTCTTCTAACGGAATAATCTCTTCATGTGCTGCGATCTGCAATACAGGATCAGCAGAAGTGTAAATGATCAAGTCGCCTGTCTTCATTTGCTCTTCACCAAAATCTTTGATCACTTCAGTTCCGCTATAAGGTTTGTTGGCACCCATAATAATACCACGACCAGAAAACTCAGAAATTTGGTCGAGCAATTCTTGCGGGAATCCATCTGGAAAAACACGGAATGGCGTTTGGATATTCAACCCAGCGATTTCCCAGTGACCAGTCATCGTATCTTTACCAACTGAGATTTCTTCCAATTTAGTTGCGTAGCCCTTATGATCCGCTACATCTTCAACGCCCTTCAACGGACGAATCGTTCCAAGACCTAATTGTTCTAAATGCGGAATGTTCAATCCAGCTTTTTCAGCAATATGACCTAATGTATCTGAACCTACATCTCCAAATTTCTCAGCATCTGGTGCTTCTCCGATACCGACAGAATCCATAACGACTAAGTGAATGCGCTTAAACATTTCTATTCCCTCTTTCTATTAATTTATTTCAAAATAAGCAAGACGAATCCTACTTATAAATTTAACGAAGATAATAACTTGCAAAAATTATCAATCCAGCTCCAGTATATTGGGTTCAAGAAGTTACGTAAACTGAAAGCCATTGCTGGTAGTAATTAATATAGTAAGAAATCTAACTTCCACAATAAACTGTGGGAAGTTGGGCTGGCAGCTAGCTCATTTTATATGAAATCATTTTTCGTACGCATACGATCGGTCTAAACTACTTGATCTTCTGCTGCCTATAAAATTTAATTTAGATTTCAATTCAAGTATCCTGCGAAAAGACCGACTCGCAGCTATTTCGTTTTGTGGTATTAACTTTTTTCAAAGACCAAAAAAAGTTAGTTCTATTCTCATCACGCATACCATTTTTCTAGTCATGCTAGTCATCTCTTAAGTTGATGTAAATAAATTCTTTACAGAATTTATCCTTATTGTCGATGCCATACCATTCTACTAATCTTGCTAAAGCAAGAAGTAGAACTGGCAAAGCATGAAGAAAAACTGGCAGCTATTTCGTATTAAAGGATTAACTTTTTCAAAAAGCGAAAAAGTTAGTTCTATTCTCATCACGCATACGATCGGTCTAAACTGCTTGATCTTCTGCTACCTATAAAATTTAATTTAGATTTCAATTCAAGTATCCTGCGAAAAGACCGACTCGCAAAAAAGGGCGCGACTAAGAAACATTGTCCCATAGCCCCACCCTTTAATAACAAAAGAATTATTTTGATTTGATGTAGTTGACTCCATCGGCTTTTGGTGCAGCTGATTTTCCTAAGAAGAGAACCAGTACGACGATCGTCAATACATATGGTGCTGATTGCAGATACACATCCGGAATTTGCGAGATGAGCGGCAAGTTTGAACCTGCGATACTCAAGTTTTGTGCGAAGCCGAAGAAGATCGCGGCTCCCATCGCACCTAACGGATTCCATTTACCAAAGATCATCGCTGCCAATGAGATAAATCCTTGACCTGCGATTGTTGTTGCGGCAAAACGTCCTGCGATTGATTGCGCGAAGACTGCTCCACCCATTCCGCCTAAGAAGCCAGAAAGTAACACGCCTGAATAGCGCAATGCGTAAACATTGATCCCTAACGTATCGGCCGCTTGCGGATTTTCACCAACCGAGCGTAAACGTAAACCAAAACGGGTTTTGAAAATGACAAACCAAGAGATCACAGCGACTAAAATAGCGAAGTACGCTGGCAAACTAGTATTTTTAAAGAATAGCTCACCCAAAACGGGGATTTTACTTAATACTGGAAAATCAAAGTAGCCAAATTGCTGTTGGATCGTATCTGTTTGACCTTTTCCATAGATTACCTTAATCAAGAAAATCGCTAATGGAGGAGCCAACAGATTCATTACAGTACCACTGATAATATGGTCTGCACGGAAATTCACAGTCGCTACTGCATGAAGCAGTGAGAAGGCCATTCCCGCCAAACCGCCGACTAAAACGCCTAGCCACGGTGTCATCGCACCGAACTGATCAGCAAATGCCAGATTGAATACAACTGAGCTGAAGGCACCCGCAACCATGATCCCTTCCAAACCAACGTTAACGATCCCGCTGCGTTCAGAAAATACCCCGCCAAGTGCAGTTAAAATCAATGGTGCAGAATACACAAGCGTCTGAGCAATAATTGAAGCTAACAAATCCATATTCATTAGACTTTGCCCCCTTTTTCAGATTCTTCATTCGGAGCACTCTCTACTTCTTGGACAGTTTCGACTTCTTTTTTACCGCCCATTACTTTAGCTAGACCAACACGTACGATGTAATTGATCGCTACGAAGAAGATGATCAACGGAATGACACTATTGGCTAATTCACTCGGAATACCTGAGAACTGCATTCCTTGTCCGCCAAGTTTTAAAATACTGAATAACAGTGCTGACAATAAGATTCCGACAGAGCTGCCGTTTCCTAATAACGAAACCGCCATCCCGTCAAACCCGATACTGATGGATGATCCTTGAACAAAGTAGTTCATAAAGGTTCCAAGACCATAAACAACGCCACCAAGACCTGCCAATCCACCTGAGATAATCATCGAAATCACGATCGTTCGTTTACTGCTCATCCCTGCATATTCAGAGGCAAAAGGATTCAGACCAACGGAACGAATTTCAAAACCTAATGTCGTACGTTTCATTAAGAACCATACAAGCACTAAGAACACTAATGCTAAAACGAAGCCCATGTTTACACGCGAACCGCCAAATAGATTCGTCAGCCACGGTTCCCGCAAAGAAGCATTCAAGCCGACAGCTTTTGTTACCCCTTTGTTTGAGATGACATCTGGTGACATCACATGGTTGACAATATGATTGGCAAAGTAAAGGATCACATAGTTCATCATGATCGTTACGATAACTTCACTTGTTCCAAAGAAGGCCCGCAGCAAACCAGGAATCGCCGCTGCTGCTGCACCTGCTAAAGCACCTACAATAATTGCTAATGGTACGACTACAATTTTTGGTGAATCCGGCATGCTTAACGCTACCCAGATACTTGCCACCCAGCCGCATAGAGCCTGACCAGAAAGTCCGACGTTAAAGAACCCAGCTGAGTTAGCGACTGAAAAGCCTAAAGCGGTAAAAATCAACGGTCCGGCACCAACTAAAATTTCTCCAATCGACATTTTACTTTGGAACGCCGAGCTGAACATCGCATTATAGCCTTCGATCGGGTTGAACCCAAACACTAACATCAAAACAGCACCAAGAACAAATCCTAAAATAACTGAAATAATCGGTACTAAAATATTTCTAATTTTTTCTGAGCGATCATTCATTTGTCTCACCAGCCTTTGCTAATTCTGCTCGCGCTTCTTCTAAACTATAGCCGGCCATCAACAAGCCAAGCTCGTTTTCAGAAGTTTCTTTCGGATCTACGATACCAACGATCTCCCCTGCGTGAATAACCGCGATACGGTCAGAGACATTCAAAATTTCATCTAACTCAAAACTTACTAACAGCACACCTTTTTGCTTGTCGCGCTGTTCAACTAAACGTTTGTGGATATACTCGATCGCACCTACGTCGAGTCCGCGAGTTGGCTGTGACACGATCAATAGATCTGGATCACGGTCGACTTCTCGAGCGATGATCGCTTTTTGCTGGTTACCACCTGAAAGCGAAGCCGCTGGAGCTTTTTCTCCGGTCGTCCGCACATCGTATTCTTCTATTAAACGTTTTGCGTAACGGTCGATCTCGCCATAATTCAAAATACCATTTTTACTAAATGGCGCATGGTAATAAGATTGCAACGCAATATTTTCTGATAACGGTAATGGTAGAATCAAGCCGTATTTATGGCGATCCTCCGGTACATGCCCGACACCTGTTTCAGTGATTTGACGCGGTGCCTTACCTGTTACATCTTCTCCCTTGATCGTTACTGTTCCGCTTTCGACTTTACGTAAACCAGTTAACGCTTGAATCAATTCTGTCTGACCGTTTCCATCGATTCCGGCGATACCGACAACTTCGCCACGATGAACATCCAGCGACAAACTCTTGACCGCTTCTAGTCCGCGGCTTTCTTTTACTACTAAATCTTTGATCGAAAGAACGACTTCCCCTGGTGTTGCTGGTACTTTATCCGTTTTAAATGAAACAGAACGTCCAACCATCATGTCGGCTAATTGCTGTGAGCTGACATCTTTCACGTCGACAGTTCCTATGTATTGTCCACGACGGATAACTGAACAACGATCCGCAACCTTTTTGATCTCATCTAATTTGTGTGTGATCAGGATAATCGATTTACCTTCATTGATCAGGCCTTCCATGATCATGATCAACTCATCGATTTCTTGCGGTGTCAATACAGCGGTCGGTTCATCAAAAATCAGAACATTCGCACCGCGGTACAACGTTTTTAAAATTTCAACCCGCTGCTGCATCCCGACTGAGATATCACGGATATACGCATCTGGATCGACCTTCAAGCCATATTCTTCGGATAATCGAACGATTTCAGCTTTGGCTTTCTTCTGATCCAGCATACCGTTTTTCTTCGGCTCGCTGCCTAAAATAATGTTTTCTGTGACGGTAAAGGCATCAACTAACATGAAATGCTGATGGACCATTCCGATCCCTAATTGATTGGCTCTAGTTGGACTTGAGATATCGACCTTTTGACCGTCCATCAAAATCTCACCAGAAGTTGGTTGCAATAACCCCGACAAAACATTCATCAGTGTCGATTTCCCGGCACCATTTTCACCTAAAAGTGCATGAATCTCACCTTTTCGGATCTGTAGATTGATGTTGTCATTTGCTTTAAACGTGCCAAATTGCTTGGTGATATTGCGCATCTCAATGACATTTTGTTCTTCTGTCACTTTCTTTTCACATCCTATCGCTTTATAAACCTGACAAAACATTGCAACGTTAAGGGCGTTCTTCCCTTAGCCAAATCCAACACAGGTCGGAACTTGGCTAAAAAAAGAAGACTCTTTTTAAAAGAGGACCATAGTCTCCGCGTTGTTGGAGACTATGGTCACCTGAATTATTTTTTCTCAGGAGTTTCTGGAACTTTGATGTCGCCGTCAGAAACTTTTGTTTTCGCTTCTTTAACAGCTTCTTTTGCTTCGTCTGAAAGGAATCCGTCAGTTAGAGATACACCGCCGTCTTTCAAACCGTAAGATAAGTGTTCGCCACCAGGGAATTTATCTTCTAATGCACGAGTAGAGATATCTTGAACTGCTGCGCCTACACCTTTAAGTGTTGAAGTTAAACAGAAGTTGCTTTCTTTACCGTCTTTAGATTTGTATTTACCTTCTTTTTGTTGGTCGCTATCTACACCGATAACCCAAACTTTGTCTGCTTCGTCAGCTTTTTCGTTACGAGCTTTTGCTTCAGAGAAGACACCTTGACCAGTACCGCCTGAAGCATGGTAAATGATATCTACTCCAGCATTGTACATATTAGCCGCTAATGCTTTACCTTTAGCAGGATCACCGAATGAAGCTGCATATTGAACATCTACAGAAATTTCTTTGTCTAATTTTTTAGCAGTATCTGCTACACCTTTTTCGAAACCAGCTTGGAAGCGGTCAATTACGGCACCTTCTTCACCACCAACGAAACCTAATTTGTTAGATTTAGTTGTTTCAGCTGCTGCAACACCTGCTAGGTAAGCTGCTTCTTGGTCTTTAAATGTTGCTGAAGCGACATTGTCTTTACCTTCAATCACTGAATCGATGATAACGAAGTTTGTATCTGCATTTTGATCTGCTGCTGCTGAGATTGGGTCTGCTAATAAGTAACCAATCCCGAAGACTGTCTTGAATCCGTTAGTAACAGCTTGTGAGATATTTTGTTCATATTCAGAAGCATCGTTTGATTGGATATAGTTATATCCGCCATTACCTTTTTTGATGTCGTGATCTTTACCCCAAGCTTGAAGTCCTTCCCAAGCACTTTGGTTAAATGAACGGTCATCCACACCACCAATGTCTGTTACGATTGCAACACTGTGTTTTGAATCTTCTTTAGCCGCTCCACCTGAAGAATCAGTTGAACCGCCGCCTCCGCCGCAAGCTCCTAAAGCTAGCAATGCTGCCATCGCCACGGTACCTAGGCCAAATAATTTTGCTTTTTTCATTTCTGTAAAGCCCCCTAAATATGAATTTTTTTCAACAGTCCTGCGACTGAATGAACATGGTTTATAAATCTTTATCAGTGAATGTATACGGCAGTAACCCTTCAACGGTCATTTCCTTAACTACACCGTTGTCACCGACCAAGGTTACTGGCATCGCTGGATCACAAAACTCTGCCATGACTTGACGACAAGCGCCGCATGGAGAAATTGGTTCTGGTGTGTGACCTGCAATCACTAAATGACTAAATTCTCTTTCGCCTTCTGATACAGCTTTGAAAAAGGCAGTACGTTCTGCACAATTCGTTAAGCCGTATGAGGCATTTTCGATATTGATTCCTTGATAGGTTTTGCCGTCTTTAGTTACAAGACACGCACCTACTGGGAATTTTGAATATGGGACATACGCTTTATCGAGTGCTTCGACCGCGATGTCGATCCATTCTTGTTTATTCAATTATAACTCCCCCTAGTACCCCGTACCGGAAAGTCCGTTCATGATAGCAACCCCAGAGCTGGCACCCAAACGTGTTGCGCCTGCTTCGATCATTGCTTCTGCTTCTTTGGCATTGTGGATACCGCCGGAAGCTTTGACTCCCATTTCGGGTCCAACTGTTCCACGCATCAAGCGAACATCTTCAACTGTCGCTCCACCGGTTGAAAAACCAGTCGATGTTTTAACAAAGTCTGCACCTGCTGCTTTCGCCAATTCACACGCTTTGATTTTTTCTTCATTTGTTAATAATGAAGTTTCAATGATAACTTTTACTAACGCTTTATCCTTAGCCGCAGCAACAACAGCTTCGATGTCTTTTTGAACTTTTTCATCATTGCCGTCTTTTAATTCAGCGATATTGATGACCATGTCGACTTCATCCGCCCCATTTGCAATGGCGTTCGATGCTTCAAAAGCCTTTGTTTCAGTTGTGTTGGCCCCAAGCGGGAAGCCGATCACTGTACACACAGCAACAGGTTCACCTTGTAATTCCTCTGCCGCAAGTGCAACCCATGTAGGATTGATGCAGACAGAATAGAAGCGGTATTTTTTTGCCTCTTCAATAATTTTCATGACATCTTCTTTTTTCGCGTCTGCTTTTAAAATTGTGTGGTCGATCATTCGATTTATTTCCATTTTTGATCCTCACTTCTTCTATTATAATATATTTCTAATTGTTCTAAAAAAGTTTTAATTACTTATTCTGTAATAATATCGTGAATTAAAACAGGCTCTTTAGGGACATCCCCAATGAAAATATTTTGATAAAGTAATTCTTTAACCTCGTCAATTTCATTAGAATTAGCATAAATCGTTAATAACGACTCGCCCTCAGCTACTTCATCACCGATCTTCTTGTGAAGTTTGATTCCTACCGCGTGATCGATATCATCCTCTTTAGTTTTGCGACCCGCGCCTAACAGCATGGCTGCGATCCCAATTTCATTTGCAACTAGCTTGGTGACATATCCGGAAGTTTTAGCCGGTAATTCGATCGTATATTTAGCAGTCAAAATTTGATCTGTTTGGTCGATCACTGTTTCATCGCCGCCTTGATCTTTAACCATCTCACGGAATTTTTCCAACGCTTTGCCTGAATGAAGAGCTTCTTCCAGCATTGCACGGGCTTCGTCTAATGTCTCTGCTTTTTTCGCTAACACAACCATTTGACTGCCGAGTACATAGCACATTTCAGTAAGGTCTGCTGGTCCGTTTCCTTTTAACGTATCAATAGCCTCAACGATTTCCAAACTGTTTCCGATTGCTTCGCCTAACGGCTCTGACATATCTGAAATAACTGCCATCGTCTGACGACCGGCAAGTTTTCCGATTCGTACCATTGTTTTAGCCAACCGTTTCGCGTCTTCGATGTCTTTCATGAACGCGCCGTCGCCAGTTGTTACATCTAGGACGATTGCATCAGCCCCTGCCGCGATTTTTTTACTCATGATCGAGCTGGCAATCAATGGGATAGAATCCACTGTTGCAGTCACATCCCGTAAGGCATAAAGTTTTTTATCGGCTGCTGCCAAGTTTCCTGATTGACCAATTACTGCAACTTTGCTCTTGTTCACGATATCAATAAATTCTTGATCAGATAATTCGATCTTAAAGCCTGGGATTGATTCAAATTTATCTAAAGTACCGCCAGTAAAACCTAGGCCGCGTCCAGACATTTTTGCTACAGGTACACCAACGCTTGCTACGAGTGGAGCCAACACTAATGTTGTCGTATCACCAACTCCGCCAGTTGAATGCTTATCCACCTTGATACCATCAATAGAAGACAAATCAATGATGTCTCCTGAATTAGCCATCGCTAAAGTTAAGTGAGAAATTTCCTCATCGGTCATATCCTGATAAAAGATTGCCATCAGTAACGCACTCATTTGATAATCTGGAATACTGCCATCTGTGTAACCTTCAATAATAAAATCGATTTCCTCTTTTGATAGAATCTTTCCATCTCTCTTTTTCTCGATCAAATCTACCATTCTCATAGGTTTTCCTCCAAGCGTCAAAAGATATTATACAATAAAATAGCGAAAGGTAAACCACTTTAGTAAAACAGTTTACTTAACGAAGAAGCGCTTTCTGTTAGCGCTACCATCGTTACTATAACGGGTCGTGAACCCGTTGTCAACCCTGATCTATATTTTTCACACTCTCACGAATAATTAATTTAGTTTGGAAGATTTTATTCGGAATTCGCTGAGAAGGGAAGTTAATAGCATCGACTAAGAACTTTGCTGCGGAGAATCCGATTTCGCTGCTGGGCTGAAAGACTGTCGTTAATGGCGGAACCATATATTTGCTGACCTCTAACCCGTCGAAACCAACTACTGAAATATCCTCAGGAATTTTTAATCCAGCTTCATAGATCGCTTGATAGCAGCCGATCGCCATCTCATCATTCCCGCAGAAAATCGCGGTAATCTGCTTATTCTTCAGGACTTCCTTCGCCGCATGATAACCGCCTGAGATCGTTAATTGTCCAGAACAAATATAACTTTCTTCAAAAGGCAATTGGTACTCAAAGACCACTTGACGATAGGCCTTCACACGTTCTGTTAATTGGTAATAGCCTTGGCTTTCTTTCAGCATCCCGATGTGCCGATGGCCCTTTTCCACCAGCATCCGCAATACTTCCTGCGCACCAGCATATTCCTCAACTAAAAGCTGACCCCAGTCGCGATCATTCAACCCTCGGTCGATAAGGACAATGGGGTGTTTTCGATAGAAGTCGCTGCCTAACTTGTGCTCATCTTCTAAATGATTGGGCGTAGCTAGTAAGATCCCATCCACAGAACGATGCGACAACTCATTTAAATAACGTTTCTCTTGTTCGATATCATGACGCGAGTTGCACAAAATAATCATATATCCTAAAGGGTTTAAATAACTCTCTACCCCTTCAATCACTTTTGAAAAGAAAAAGTCTGTCACATCCGGCACGATCATCCCAATCGTTTTTGAATGGCGATTGATCAAATTTGCCGCAAAAAAATCCGGTTTATATTGATATTCTTCAACGATCGCTAAGACATTTTTACGGGTCTGTTCACTGAAACGACTGCCTTTATTATTTAAAATCTGCGATACAGTCGTTACCGAAACCCCTGCCATCTCAGCGATTTCTTTGATGGTGATCTTCATCATTGACCTTCTCTCTGTGTTTTTTTTAAGTGTAGCAAAGGAAAATTTAGAAAGAAAGCCTTTTTCGTTAAAAGACAAGACTTCTTGCTTGCTCTGCTGAAAAAAGAGCGTAGATTAAAGACTGTACAAATCAATAAAGAAGGTGAGTATAATGCTTGATGTGACAGGAGCAATCAAAAATCTAACATGGACGACCGAACATCATTTTCTGCACATAAAAAATCAACACGACTTTATCCGGATCTGGGCGATCCAATTCGAATTAGCCTATACAGATTTTCGTGTGATCCAGTTGGCGCTACAATTAGATTCTCAAATAGAACTCCTTCAACGTTTTACGAAGGCTTACGATGCCGTTTATCAATATGAATATGCTTTTGCAAAAGGTGGTTTGGACGGATTCAATCAACAATTCGGCAATCAGATCGACAGCTATGATGAAGCTCAACAAAATCTGTTAGCTATATTAGACAAGTTGATGCAGCAGCAACCTAAGCCAACTAAAGAAAATGATTTAATCTAGAGTTATCCATCTAACTACTCTCAATTTAACTAATAAGAAAAAAGAGGCGCATTAAGTATGATCAAAGACTATGTATACGATGAAAAAAATCAATTAACGCTGGATATTTACGAACCTAAAAAAATTGATACAGCGATCATCTTGATCCATGGCGGCGGCTGGTTTCGAGGTGATAAAAGTAAAGAAGCAGCTTTGGCGGAACGCTTAACTGCTGACGGCTTTCTCGTTATCGCACCTAACTATCGTTTAGCACCGGACCACATTTTTCCCGCTGCAATGGAGGATATTTTAAATGTCTATGATTGGTTAGCAGCAAGTGACTATTCGGTAAATGGAAAAATCACCGCACTTGGTTCATCAGCTGGCGGCAATTTATCGATCGAGTTAGCTTTGCAAAGAGGCATTCCGGCAGCCTCTTGGTCTGGTATCATTGATCTCTATGATTGGGTGCAAAAACATCCCGACGTGGTGCCAGCTATGAATCAAAAACCTGATTTTGATAAACAAGCTAGTGGAAAAATTGACCAAGACGGTGCGAATGATGCCTTTTATAAATGGTTCATCCTGAATTACGTAAACCAAGACCTGGAAAGTTTGAAACAGGCCGATCCGCTTTCGCGCGTTTCAAATAACAGCGGTCCAATTTTCATCGCCCATTCATTAAACGAAATCGTTCCTTTATCAGGTATCTATAAATTACAAAAGTCTCTCGCCGAAAATGGCGTTCCTAGTGAAGCCAAGTTGATTACTGGCACAGTCCATGGCGAAGGCTATTCAGACATTGCTTACCAATCGACTATCCAATTTTTAAAAGATAATCTATAAAAACGAGCGTCGCAGATCATACTTTTCTGCGACGCTCTTTTTCTTAATTTAAGTCGTTTCTACTTTAAAACACGAACATTGAAATTTTCAAGAAAACTAATTCGACGTAATAATCCATTTCCTTTAAATAATATTAAATATTTGGGTAATATTTTAAAATATAATTTTCAGCTTCTTTACTCCAAATACCATCGGTTTCCGCCAAAATTTTTCCTAATTCAGAATCTTTTTCAATTTCCGACAATTTCGTTAATCCTGATTGCTTGTGGGTATAAACTAATTTTTTCCCGCCGCCAATAGCTGGTTGATTCAACGTCGTTTCACCCACTGCGTCTAATCCTAAAATGTGAGTGACGACATTTGCCACTTTCACTTGTTTATCTTCGATCAGCTTAACAGCTTTTCGCATGTCTTCTGTATTTCCACCTGAAGTTCCGACGAAATGAGTAAATGAGTAATGAACATCGTAAAAGTTTACATTGGCTGAAAATTCTTTGTCTTGCGGACCTGCGAAGAAATTCAAGCAGCCATCAGGGTTCAAGATTGCGGCTGCATCACTGACGACTGGACCCACAGGAACCATCACGAAGATATCGTCAAAACCGCCATCAACTGTCTCTTTCAATAGACTGACTTGATCTTCTACATTTGCTACATTAATATAGGAAACTTCGATTCCATTTTGACTTGGATAAAGTTTTTCCGCCCGCGCTAATTTTTCTGCATCACGATCCGTTACTACCAATTTTTGGGGTTTGATCGGTCCATGCAATGCATAATCGATTGCCAATAACCCCATCGGGCCAGTACCGCCCATGATCAATAAATTGCCGTCTGGTTTGATACCCATTTTGTGTTCATAAGAACCTTCCTTTAAATGATAGTTCGCTTCGAAAGCACCAATCACACAAGATAGCGGCTCGATCAACGAACCTTCAAAATAAGTCTCGCCTTTATAAGGAATCAAGCAGTCCTGATTCATGACATCTTCTGAGATCACGATATACGTAGCGTCACCGCCTGTATAGGGATACGAGTAGCCTGGGCAATCTGGACGATCCGGTAATTGCAGATTCGCCTGTAAGACATATCGCTCCCCTTTTTTATATTTGTGCGCCCATTTTCCACCGACTTCTAATAGTTCGCCGCAGAATTCATGACCAACAATGATCGGATTCTCCGCAAGATCGTTTGGCGCTTTCTTATGATCAGCCCCTTGATTCGCTAATTTCCATGTCGACATACAAATACTGTCGGTAATCACGGATGCTAATATTTCATTTTCTTTGATTTCGGGTAATTCAAATTCCTCCAAGCGCAAATCTTTCTTACCATATAAACGCACTGCTTTCGTTTTCACTGCTGTTCCTCCTAAAATACTACTATATTATTAAGCTAAAATTCCTAACCAATAACCGATAATTCCTACCGCAAACAATACGAAGATCAAGACGATCGGGCTGACTTTTTTCTTCAATAAATACATCATCAGCAAGGTCAAACCTAAAGCAGGCAGACCAGGGACTAGATCATCCAACACATTTTGGACTGTTGTTATCACTGTTTTGCCATCCGCACCAGGCGTTTTTGAAACAACTAATGGAATATTAACGGTCGTCCATTTGGTCACCAAGACGCCCATGATAAACAATCCCAGAATCGTCGCGCCCTCGGTCAGCTTTTGCAGCAAGTTTCCAGATAAATCTTTGACAATATCCATCCCTTTACTGAAGCCGTAAGTTAATCCAAACCATTTCATCGCTAAACGAATTGCATTGAAGGCTACAAAGAATAAGATTGGTCCCATCACATTTCCGGATAAAGCCAATGAAGCACCTAATGCCGCAGTAATTGGACGCAAGGTTCCCCAAACTAACGGATCACCGACACCGGCCAAAGGTCCCATCAAACCGACCTTCAAACTATTGATCGTTCCATCATCGATGTCTGCGCCGCTTGCCCGCGCTTCTTCCATCGCCATCGTCACACCGATTACTGGACCGCAGACTGCCGGCGTCGTATTAAAGAAAGTCAAATGTCGCTTCAACGCTTCTGCTTGTTCTTCTTTTGTTTTGTAAACTCGACGAATCGTTGGAATCATATCGACACAAAATGCCAATGCATGGATACGTTCAAAGTTAAAGGACGCCTGTTGAAAATTCGAAAAGACAAAAGTGGTCATCAAATCTTTTTTGGTCAATTGTGATTGCGCGTAAATATCTTTTTTAGTTTCTGCCATTGAAGTGTTTTCCATTCTTCTTGCCCCCTAATCTTCTAATTCATCATCGGCTAACTCGCCGGCAACGACCGCCGCCACATGATTGCCTTGGACTTCATTTTTCTTAAAGTTCGGATTCAACTGTACGTAGATTAACGCGGTGATCAAACCAATGATCCCGAATGCCAGCAAACTAAATTCCAGATAGCCGCCCATGACAAAGCCAAGATAGAAGAACGGCATCAAATAAGCCACACTCATCATGTTCAACACCATCGCATACCCGACAACAACGATAAATCCGCCGGCAACTGCTAAACCACCTGTGATCACATCTGGAATCATATCCAGCATTTTTGTTACCATCTCTGCACTAACGAATGCCGCTACGATCGTTGCTGGGATAGCAACTCGCAAGGCTTGTATAAATAAAGCACTAAAATGCAGGAAAATGATTTTGTTGAAATTTGCTTTTTCTGCTTCGCGATCCGCTGCATGCTGGAAAGCTACCGTGATTGTCCGAGCGATAACCGTCAACACTTGTCCCGCAGCTGCGACTGGCAATGCGATCGCGATCCCTGATTGAATATCTTGTTGACCAACGACTACTAAAATCGTCGAGATTACACTGGCTAAAGCCGAATCCGGTGATTGCGCCGCACCGATGTTCATCCAGCCTAAAGCAATCAGTTCCAAAGTTCCGCCTAAAATAATTCCGGTCTGCACATCCCCTAAAATCAAACCGACCATCGTACACGCGATTAACGGTCGATGCGTTTGAAACTCATCCAACACACTGCCCATCCCGCACACACATGAAAAAAGAAAAATAAGTACAATCTGCAAAACTGATAATTCCATTTTTGTGTCCTCCTAATTTTATCGTTGCCTAAAAACCTGCTTCTTTCAGTTTTTCTTCAAAATTGCCCTTTGGATCGGTCGCAACTACTCGTAAATCCAACTCAACTCCTGATGCTTCCAGCTTGCGAAACGCAGCAGCTTCTGTCTGATCGACTGAAACAGCTTTGGTGATTTGAGTTCGTCCAGTTTTGAACTGCATTCCGCCGATATTAATAGATTTGATTGGCACTTGCATTTCAACCAGCTCCAATACTTCCATCGGATTAGTGAATAGATAGAAGACAGTTTCGTCCGCATACTTTGGATTGTTGTAAACTTTTACTGCTTTTTCAGGGTCAACAATATTCACTTTGATTCCTGGCGGCGCTGCTTGCTTCACTAACGTTTTGCGAATCTCATCATTCGCGACTTCTTTGCTGACGACGATGATTCGTTTTGCTCCCGCTTCCTTGGCCCAAACTGTCGCTACTTGTCCGTGGATCAATCGATCATCGATCCGTGCTAATTTGATTTGCATCTAAAAATCCTCCTCTTCTTCAATCAATTGCTGTTTAAACGCTTTCACTGTGTCGCAGGGAATACTTGTTGCGTGATTCACAATATCCTGCAAATTATTGCTTAACATACTCGCTACCTCTAAAACGATTGGCAGAGACATTCCCGAAACGACTTCGATCTCGCGTTCAGGATTTTTCATCGCTACGGCACAGCTGGCATTGTAAGGTGTGCCGCAAAACAAATCGGTCAATACTAAATACGACGCTTCTTCGTCACTCATTGCCGCAGTAATTTTTTCTTGGATCGTATCCAGCCCTTCTTCCTTCAAAAATTCTACGGATTCAAAATCAGGCAGCGCACCGAAAATCATTTCGGCAGAATTTTTCATTTCATGAGCCAATTTGCCATGAGCGACTATAATTACTTTGTTCATAATTCCCTCCCGTTTTCTTTGTTTATCCTTTACTCTGTCGATCGTAAAAAAATACGATCAACAGAGATAAGACATTATCCTCGAGTCTTGCCGCCAGCTACATTCACAGTTACACCGTCTATGTAACTAGAGCGGCCAGAAATGAAGTAGGCAACAAGATCTGCCACTTCGCTCAATTTCCCATCGCGTCCAAGCGGAATGGTCTTCGTGTTGGTGTAGCCTGCCCGTAATTGTTCAACGGTAATACCGCGGGTATAGGCTAAAGCTGTTTCGTACTCGATCGTACGTAATCCAGTTTCTTCCATGATTCCCGGTGCGATCCCAACAACTCGAACACCTTTTTTCCCTAACTCCTTCGCCCATGAACGCGTAAAACTATTCACCGCTGCTTTCGTCGCAGCATAAACGCTTTGTCCTTCCGAACCTTCCAAGCCGCATTCCGATGACATATTGATAATGACGCCGTAGCCTTGTTTGACCATCACCCGGCCCACCGCCTGCCCCATCAGATAAACACCCTTTTGATTAATGGCGATCATTTTATTAAAAATTTGTTCATTGATTTGAAATTTGCCGCCTTCAGACATTTCTTCGTCGACCAGCAAAGCCGGGATATTGATTCCTGCATTATTGACTACCGCTTCGATCGTTTGAAATTTCGCTGCCGTTACTGCTACTGTCTGCTCCACCGATTCATAAGAAGTGACATCTGTTTGACTAAAAAACAAATTCTCATGAGTAAACGTACCTTCTCTTAAATCAGCATTCACAACATTAATTCCTAATTCACATAGCTCTTTGACAATGGCCGCTCCAATTCCCGATGAGCCTCCTGTGACAATCACTGTTTTTCCTTGTACATCTAACCAATCCATTGCAAACGCCCCTTTTAACATTTGTGATTTCTTTTTAACATTTGTTGCACCTTTATAGTAACCGCGCAAGAAAACGTTGTCAATAACTTTTTCAACTTTTTTAAAACTAAATCACAAAAGTGCAGAAGAAATGACCAGCTTCATATCGAAGTTGGTCGTTTACTTGACGTATCAAAATTAAAAAATGGATAGGGTTCCTTGAATGGCAACCGCTATTTTTTCTGCTATCAGCTCATGATATAATTTATTCATCGAATTTTTTGAGAAGGGAGATATTATGTATATAGAAAAATTAGCCGCAAACTTGAAGCGTCAGGATGAACAACCGAATATTGAAGTCGCCGAAATGTTGGTCTCACATGAGGATAAAGAAGGTGTCTTAGAGATAGTCCAAGGGTTGAAGCAGAAAAAAGCAATTGCAAATGATTGTATTAAAGTTTTATACGAAGTTGGCGAACGAAATCCACAACTAATTGCCGATTACGCCTCCAGTTTCCTAGATACTTTGCTTAGTAAAAATAATCGGCTGGTTTGGGGAGCGATGACAGCACTTGTCATGATAGCTGATGACAAAGCAGACGAAATCTTTCAACAAATTGATAACGTCATATATGCCTACAAAAATGGTAGCGTAATCACAATTGATAATAGTATTTCCGTTTTCGCAAAGCTGTGCCGAGCGAATAAAAAATATGAAAAAGAGCTGTTTCCTTTATTGATTGAACACCTATCAACCTGCCGACCAAAAGAGGTGGCGCAACACAGCGAAAGAGCAGCTATCTGTATCACTGATTCAAACAGAGAGTTATTTATCGAAACCTTAGAAAATCGAAAACAAGACCTTACCCCTCCTCAAACGAAAAGAGTGGATAAGCTGATTAAAAAGTTGCAGGCATAAATAAAAGCCGCGACCCGAGCGGTCGCGGCTTTTACTATTTGCTGCTTATTCGTACACTAACTCCATGATCGTTTCTTGCTGCTCCTCGGGAATTTCTTCATCGCTGAGATAATACTCATAGGAAATTCCGCTGAACTTCCCGCCGATTTTTTTGATCTCAGCCATCATTGCAAAATAAGGATCTGTCATATCTTCATATTTACCGACATACAGTCCAGACATTGCTTTATAGGATGGGAGAAAATAGCTGTCGCTATCGATCTTCTTCGCATTTTCCACTTCTTCTGCTACTGGAAATCCGACTTCCATCTCAATTGCAGATTCATCTAAGCCGCCATGCTCATCCATATTTTTGAAGGAAACAAAGGGCGTGCTCAAAATTTTTATATTTTGCTCTTGGATAAAACCTCCTAGTTTCATGAAGGTTGGTCCAATTACTTGCGGTATTTCCTCCACTTTTACAGTAAAGCTTTGTGAAAGAATCCATTGATCCGGTTTAACGATTGGTTCGAATTGCATAGTTAACTCCTCCTTTTTCTTTAGTGTAACGGAACAAGTTGCCAGAACATGTCATATTAAAAATGATTCTCGTAAAAAGAACCGACATAATTCAATACTTTTTCGCGAATCCAGCTAGGTTCAAGGATTTCAACATTTTTTCCCAATGGAATCAGGAAACGATACAAATCGTCGAATTCCGCAAAGGTCAATGACGCATTGAAACTACTATCCGCATTGTCTTTCCAATCAAAATCCACAAACTCCGCATATTTTTTATAGGCGATCCGCTTACTAAAACGCAAACGAACGGTCAATTGCGGGAAAATCAGTACTTCTTTAGGAAATGAATAGTTGATCGGCTCTTTTAAAGCAACCTCTCTGATTTGTTTGAGGGGAAATAATCGCCATTCTTCTTTTTCCAATTCCCAAGCAAGCAGATACCAGGTCTGATACTTATACACTACCCGTTTTGGTGCTAATGACAACAGACGAGTCTGACCATATTCAGTATGATAAATACAAGTTATCTCACAATGATTGAACAACGCCTCTTTAATCTGCTCAAAGGTTTGGCTGGTGATCTCCGTCTGACTCAGATCGACTTCCAACCATTCACTCCAATCATAAACCGTCCCCATTTTTTTCAACAGCTCTTTTGTATCGGCTAAACCAACAGACTGTAATAAATGCAGCGCTAAGAATAGATCATCCTGCTCCTCTTTTTCAATCAAAGCATTACTGACATGGTAGGATTCATCTAGAAAAATACCGCCATTCCGTCCTTTATTCGCATAAACAGGCACGCCCGCCAGACTCAAGGCATCCACATCGCGATAAATCGTACGGACAGAAACTTGAAATCGCTCCGCCAATTCTTTTGCGGTCACCTGCTTGCGGCTTAGTAAAATTAAAATGGTTTGAAGCAAACGAATAACTTGCATAGCTTTTCCTCCGTAAGTATAAAAAACTTCACGAGCTTCATCAGCCGATCGCTGAAAAATTGCTTCGTGAAGTTCGTTTTGCATCGCTTATCTTTTCAACACTTCTCGTGCCGTTTCTTCTGTCGTAACTAAGACATTGATGTAACGGCCTTTTAGTGCACTGGCGATCGCATCTGCTTTATCGACAGCTTCGGCCACACCGATCCGGTACGGTGTCCGCTTCAAATCAGAGATATCAATCCCGATCATGCGATCATCTAAAGTATTGTCAATGTGTTCGCCCTCAATATTATAAAAGCGCGACACCACATCACCAACAACTTTTTTTCCTTCTAAATAAGCCAGAACATCCTCGCCATAGAACTGCTTCCAGCTCTCGCTTGCCTTCAATGTTGGCGAACCGATCCCTAAAATGGCGATATCGATCTTCCGCCAATAATCGATCAATTCCTGATTGAACTCATTTTCCATCAATGCCTTCTTCAATGCGACCGTTTCAGGAAATGCCGGCGAATCAATTAATAATGCTCGGCCGTTCAGTTTCTTCGATGCTTCATACGCGATGGTGTTAACGTGATAGTCACTGATCAATCGGCCAGAAGGTCCGCCAATCATCGGTACACACAAAATATTTTCCACATCATAATTTGTCAGCCCCTCAGGTATCGCGGACATCGTTTCTCCCCATGAAAAACCAAAGATCATATTATCCTTGATGATCTCCGTAAGATATTCGCCGACTCCTTGTGCTAATAATTTATCCTTTTGGGTACGGCTTAGATCCGCGCCGGCTTGAACGATGATCGCCTTTTCCAGATCGAATTTTTCCTGCAGCTCTTTTTCGATGCTGTAAGTTCCCGCCTTATCATAGTTGATGGAGATATTCACGATTCCTTCATTTCGCGAACGCTTCAACAAGCGGCTGATCGTACTGCGGTGGATATTCAATTCCTTTGAAATCTGGCTTTGGTTTTTATCTTCTTGATAATACATTTCGGCAATGCGAACCAATAATTTATCTTCTTCTTTTTGCATACACTCGCTCCCCTTTTATCACATTTGTGAAAAACATGAGTCAATGTGATTATAGCGTTTCTTTCACTCCACTTGCAAGCCTTTTCCTTTTATGAAAAAATCCTGCTAGCCCAAAATCTGAACTAACAGGATTTTTTTATTCCTTCACACTGCGAATAATATAGTAGCCTTTGTCTTTTGTCACGATCTCCGCGTTGCCGAAGACCTCTTCCATCTTGCTCTTCGCGCTTGGGGCACCTTGTTTCTTTTGGATCACGATCGTCAGCGTGCCGCCAACTTTTAATAAAGGTTCTGCGTCGCTTAAAATTTGATGAACGACTTTTTTCCCAGCGCGAATCGGCGGATTACTGATAATCGCCGCGTACTCTTTTTGGTGCAAGGTTTCATAAATGTTGGATTGATGGATATCTGCTTCGATCCCATTGCGCTTGGCATTATTTTGCGCCAACTCGACCGCCCGATTGTTCACATCGATCATTTCAACTGGACGCTGTGTCTGATAAGCTAACGCCATACCGATAGGACCATAGCCGCACCCTACATCTAACAATGTTCCTTCTGGTAAATCCTCTGCTTCAAAATGATCGATCAAAACTCGAGAACCATAATCGACAGTATCGCGGGAGAACACTCCGCTATCGGTAACGAATTGAAAATTTTTCCCCGCTAACTCAAACGACCATTGATGCAGGTCGTGAGCTGTTTCGGGATTTTCGGAATAATAATGATTTGCCATAAACTTACCCTTCTGCTAATAATTTTTCTTTGATGTCTCGTGCAATTAACGCGCCTAAGAAATGGTAGCCTTCTGTTGAAGGATGAATACCATCGAATTTTTGCACAAACTCGTTTGGTCTTGGATAAACCGTCATGTGATGGTGAAGATCAAGCACGTTAACACCAACCTCTTCTGCAACTTGTTTCGCTTTTTCAGCATACCGTCGTTGGCGATCATTGTCACCGATCGGTAAAGTATCCGTATCAATATATCCAGTCGTCAGTAAAATCACTTTTGACGCATCGAAGGATTCGATGATCTCTTTGATATTTTCACCAAATTCTTCAACAGTATTTTTTTGCTTCAGCGAATCGTTGGTTCCAAAAGAGATTACCACAAAATCGCCTTCTGCCTCTACTGCCTCATTGACCCGAGCCAATCCATCAGAAGAAGACTCTCCCCGATTGCCCAGCTTGACTAAGTGATACCCTGGAAACCCCATTCCTGCCAGCTCATCAAGGATATATTTATCTAAAATATCGCTCGGCTCGCCATTCATCACGCCAGCTAACAAGCTGTCGCCAAATAAAACGATCTTCTTCATATATACCATCTCCTCTTACTAAACTTCTTTCTTATCATAGCACGAATGGCCGGATTTATTTAGCCATGTAGCGTGGCCCGAATTCTTCCCGCCCCTTTTGACTATATTTTTGTACAAATTCCGTTTTTGCATCAGTGTACGCATCCCGATTGTGTTCATATTTTTCCTTCAACGACAATTTCAGCTCTTCGTATTGCCGAGCAGCTTCCGGATATTTTTGCAAATAATCTCTAAAATAAAGTTCACCCCAATCACCCAACGCTCGCACATGCAAATGATAGACTTTTTCCGCAAAACCAGCAGGCGTGTAGCCCTTGTTAAAATCCAAGGTTTGTTTTTCCTTGTCTTTAATCATTAAGATCCAACCAGCCTTTTCCAGCAGTGCCGTAACTTTTTCAAGATCATAGCCCTCCGGCAATTCCAGTAAAATATCCACGATCGGTTTAGCGATCAAACCTTCAACCGACGTACTGCCGATATGATTGATTCGCTGAATTTCGAACTCGGCCAAAAGCTTCGTTAAATTCTGCTGCTCTTCTTCATACCAATCAGCATACTCAGCACGATGTTCCTTCAATATAATAGGAAACAATTCCCACAGTTCCTCCAGCGTCATTTCTTCAAGGTTTTTCATTTTGGCACCTGCCTTATTGAAATAGTTGCTTCTATAATAGCGTTTTTTTGAATTACAAAGGAGTCTTGACACATTAATTTTAACAATTTTACTTTTTATTTAGCACTTCTGATACTCTCCATTCAGAAATAAAAAAAGACCACTCACTTTTTCTGTGAGAATGGTCTTAACAACTCTATTCAATTTCGACTTTAAAAGCTTTAGCTAGTTCTCGAACTTGTTTCTTAGTGATCCCTTCGTTAACTGCATTTTGAGTCATCATAAAAACTTGGGCATTTTTTTCGATCGTCTCGATTAATCCCACGACTTCATCAAAATCATTGCCTGAAGCAAACATACCGTGATAGGGCCAAATAACAATTCGTTTTTCCCGCATTTTCTTAGCGGTTTCTTCTCCGATCGCTCCGTCACCACATACCATCCAAGGCAGTAGCCCAACTCCATCCGGGAAAACCAACACACATTCGGAGTTTAATCGCCACAGTGTTTCAGTAAAATCCTTTTCGACCAATGGATGCATGAAAGTCATCATGATCGTATAGGTTGGATGACAGTGTAGAACCAAACGATTTTTATCATCCGTTGCTAAACGTTGACTATGACATTGCAGATGAGCGGATAGTTCACTTGTTGGTGATTGATTATTTTCAAATCCCCACAATACATCTACTTTTGTTTCCTGGATGCGGACAATTCCAAAATCTTCTTGCGGCTTGCGTAAAATTTTACGAAATACTGCTCCGCTTCTTGTAACTAAAAACGTACGACCAACCAATCCTTGCGTTGAAAAAGAAATTGGAATCGTGCGCTTCATCTGAAAATCTTCCGCATACTCAGCAAGCTGTTCCTCATCCAATAAGTAACTCAAATTTCCTGCGTGGCACTCACCCCAACCTGATTGCCAAAAATAATGACAAGTTTCCATCGCTTCATCTAAGAGACTTGATTCAATAAACTTATTCATTTAACATTGCTCCATTCAACTGACATAAGTAATCATTACCATACATAAAAATCAAACTGACAGAGACCGCCCCAGCATCACAAAAACCTAATGAACGTTCACCTAAAAATTTGGCACGACCAAACGCCGCAACATAATCCTTTGTTTTTTCGGCTCCCGTTTCTGCTTCTTGCTGCATCAATCGAAAGGCCGTTATTAAACTATCACCTTCATACGCATTTAAGGCGTCAACAGCTGGCTCAAAAGCATCAATCATAGTTTTATCTCCCAGCTTTGCCCCACCTTTTTGTTTGATCCGCTCTAATCCATTAGTCAAATATTTTTTTAAATTTGTTACTGTCAATTGCACATCAGCATCTTCTTTCATCGCGCCTAAAAACATCGCGGAAAAAATGATTCCGGAAGCACCACCCATTGAATTCATCATCGCCATCCCAGCATTAGTAAATACATCTTTCACATTAGTATGTTCGTTCTCCAATTCAATTAATACACTTCGAAAACCTCTAGCAATCCCAATACCATGATCACCGTCGCCGATTTTCCCATCCAACTCACATAGATAGCTTTCTTTCTCTATCATTTGCTCTGATATATGGGTAAGTAATCCTTTGGTTCCTGCTACGGATAATTTTTTCATTTGCCAACTCCTCCAACAAAACGAGAGTAAAATGGAGTGACCGCCGGAACATCATACAGTGCCTTACGTTCTTCATTTAGCATCATAAGACTGACGGATATTCCAGCCATTTCCAAGGATGTGCAGTACTTACCGACAATATTGTCATAGACATTAATTTCTTTTTCCGCTAAATATCCCCGAACTGCCTGATTAATCAAAAATAGTTCTAAGCTTGTCGTGGCAGCCATCCCATTTACTAAAACGATAACCTCATTTTTTTGTAAATTGTCCAAGCCAAACTCTTCAATCAAATCATCCATCATGTCCTGAACGATCGCCTTAGCTTCTTTGAACGTTTCTGATTTGATTCCCGGTTCTCCGTGAATTCCCATGCCGTATTCAAATTTTCCTTCGGCTATTTCAAAATTCTGAGGCTTTCCCGGGATACTGCACGCACTCAAAGCGATACCGATAGTTTTTGTATTGTCATTGGCTGCTTGTGCCACCGCCTTGACCTGTTCCAAAGTATCGCCGCGATCTGCCGCCGCACCAGCAATTTTAGCAATCAATAAAATACCTGCAACGCCGCGTCGCTCTTCTTTTCTTTCTTTTGGAGCAGAGGCAATATCATCATTGATGATGACTGTATCAACCTTCAATCCTTTCATCTCGGCAAACTCCGCAGCAGTATCAAAATTCATACAATCCCCAGCATAGTTCCAGACAAGGTTGAGGATTCCTGCTTCTGAATTTACACTTTCCATCGCTGCTAAAATTGTTTGGGGATCAGGTGAAGCAAAAACATTTCCTAAAGCCGCTGCAGACAACATCCGATCGCCAATCAATCCAGCCACCATCGGTTCGTGCCCACTGCCGCCGCCAGAAACCAAAGAAACTTTTTTTTGATTAGGCAATCGATATAAGACATTTTTCTCTACATGTTTTTGATAATAACCGGGATATGCCAACAACATTCCCGCAATGCTTTCTTCCACAATTGTATTTGGATCATTCATTAATTTTTTCACATCAGGCACTCTTATCGCTCCTCATCTCTTTACGAGTTAATCGAATATAGCTTCCCGTTTCTAAAAACCTAGTCAGCGAGCAGGCGATGATCAAAGCACATGCTCCAAGGTATAGATTCCAAGAGATCACACTGACAATTAGAAAAACTACCGATAAAATTGCTAAAACAATAAAACCAATTTTCTTAAGCATTGCTCTTATCCTCGCTTCATTTTATTTTTCTGCTACGTCATAACCCAATTCTTTGGCAATCGCCAAATCTTCTTTTCTAATTGATTTGAAATAGTAGAATGCCAATGGAATCGTTACGACTAGTAGAACAATCGCAATCATATTCCCCTCAGAAGAAGCCGCAAAGATCCAGCGCAATTCTGAAATATCCATTCCCAACCAACCAAGCATTTGTCCTTTTGGAACTGTTGCACCACCAGTCGTTTCAGCCAGTTTGGTAAAATGCGGGGCGAAGTAGGAAGCCACATACAAATGAACGGGCAATCCCAGCAATGTTCCAATTGCCATCTTGACCATGTTTCCCATCGTTAAGTAGAACAAAGGAACGATCAAACAAATTTCCATCAAACCGCCAAACGGTAAAACTATATTTCCTGGTAAGAAGATCGCATAAACAAAAATTACTGGAATTGCTAAGATCATTAACAGCCAATGTTCTGAACGCCCAGCCATGATCGGCCAATCCAAACCAATCGTAAACTCTCGACCAGAGAAACGTTTCTTCATGAAATCAGTCGCACCTTCACTAATCGGCGTTAACGAAGTCGTAAACAATTTCGCCACCATCGGAAATAGCGTTAATGCTGTTCCCGCTTGAACACCTAAAGTTAATACTTGAGAGACATTATAGCCGCCGAAGATACCGATAAAACAACCAACGATAAATCCCATGATATGGTTTTCACCGAAGATACCGATTTTATCGCGGATCTTTTGCGCATCGATATTTACATTTTTAGGCAATAGCACATCCATCAAATGTGTAAACGGATAGAACCAAATTCCTGACAAAAACATCGGATGAGGCATTGAGACACCAGGAATTCCCGTTAATTTTTCTAAACGATAACGAGTAAAGTCCGCATTTTTCAATTCTAAAATACACTGAACAATAGCGAAGGCAAAGCCTATAAAGGCATTTCCGCTAACATATGTGACTAAGAAAGCAGTACATACTTTATTTCCGACATTCCACATATCCACATTCAAACAGCTAGTCAACTTGAATGCTAACATGATGATATTAAGAATGATTTGGATCGGAAACATCAAGAACGCATACTCCCATGTCCAAACCAATCCAAGCGCTGGGGCCCATCCCATATCTAAGGCCTTTAACTGGACACCAGTATTTTCAACAAACTCTTGCGCGGCTGCACCAACGTTTGCGGTCATGAAATCCATGACCATCCCCATACCAACTAAAGCAACACCCAGAATCAAACCGGCAGAAAATGCTTTAGGCAACTTCATCCCCAGAATCACACCAATGATCGTCAAAATAATGGGTAGGAAAACAGGTGCCCCTAAATTGATAATCGTTTGAAATATATCTTTAATGATCTCCATTGATTCGCTCCTTCCTTCTATACTATTTTTTTAACTGTTCAATAATTTTTGCTAACTCTTCTTTTGCTCCCATTCCTGTTAAGAACGGTACACCGCTAAAAGTTGGCAGCGAGTACTGCTTTTCTCCAATCGGTGAAATTGATACATAAAGATCAGCAACTTTTTCATAAGAAGGCAATGAATTGATGTTAATTGCTTCAATCGTAAATTCACTTTTACTAATACCAGAATCTTCCAGCATATTACCTAGTTTCACAGCGACTGTTTGCGAAGTTGCGATTCCGCCGCCGCATGCTACGATGATTGTTTTCATATTTATTCTCCTCACTAATTATTGATTACATAATCGAACACTTCGTAAATCTCATTACAGGTATTGGCGCTGTTCAATTGATCCAGCAATGCATCATCACCCATAATAGAAACAATTTTTTGTAAAGTACTTAAGTGACGTTTTCCATCATTGATCGCCATCATCACGACCATATCCACTGAAATCGGTGAATCATTCTTCCCCATTTCATTGAAGACTACGGGCTCTGCCAATTTCGTTACGACAATACAAGGTTTGTTGACGTATTGAGGTTCTGTATGAGGAATCGCGATTTTCAAACGACTGGTTTGCAGACCAGTAGGGAATTTTTCTTCCCGCTGCCGCAAAGCATCGATATAATTGGGTTTTGCAAATCCGTCATCAATCAGCATTTGCCCCAATTCCTCAAATAGAGCATCTTGGTCTTTATAGGTTTTATCTACAAAAATATACTTTTTCGATATTAGCTCCTGCATCCCTTACACTCCTAATCCT